>CAJIYG010000009.1 GCA_905181585.1 uncultured Flavobacteriales bacterium | reverse complement strand
GTATAGAGAGGACCTTAATGTTATAGTTGATTTAAGTAAAGTAAAAAAAATTAATTCAATATCTTTGGGCTGTCATCAGGATGTTAGGTCTTGGATATTTTATCCGAAAAAAGTAGACTATTGGACTTCAGTTGATGGTGAAAAATATAACTATCAAGGAAATGTCTTAGCAAATTTCCCTGATAATATTGAGGGGAGCTTACAAAAAGACTTTACACTAAATATTAAAAATTTAAAAGCAAGATATATTAAAATAAAAGCAGAAAACTATGGGATATGTCCTAAATGGCATCTTGGAGCAGGAGGTAAGACATGGGTTTTTGTTGATGAAATAACTATAAAATAATTTAAAATGAGTGAAAATAAAAATTACAAACAAGCATTATGGACTTTAGTAACGGTCTTTTTCTTTTGGGGATTTATCGCGGCAAGTAACGGAGTATTTATTCCCTTTTGCAAGACATATTTTAGTCTTGATCAATTTCAAAGTCAGTTAATTGATTTTGCATTTTATGGTGCTTATTATATTGGAGCTTTAATGCTTTTTATATTTTCAAGTATTAGAAATACGGATATTATGAATTCTTGGGGATTTAAAAGTAGTATTGTTAAAGGTTTAATGCTTTCGGCAGTTGGAGCTTGTGCAATGGTTCTTGCAGTTAATGGAGCTAGCCCGGGAGATTCTTCGGCTTTTACATATATTTTGGGTGCTCTTTTTATAGTTGGACTTGGCTTTTCATTACAACAAACTGCAGCAAACCCTTTTGCTATTTCATTAGGAGAACCCAATACAGGATCGCATAGATTAAACTTAGCGGGAGGTATTAACTCTTTTGGTACAGCTATTGGTCCTATTGTAGTTTCTCTAGCATTGTTTGGTACTGCCGCAAGCGCAGATATTGATTTAGTAAAGGAAATCTCTGAAAAAAACATAACCTTAACGGCTGTGCAATACTTATATATAGCTGTTGGAATATTGTTTATAGCTGCAGCAGCTCTCTTTCACTTTTCTAAAAAGCTTCCAGACGGAAAAGAAGATGCTAGTTTCCTTGGCGCTTCAAAGGCAATGACATCGCTAATATCAATTACTATATTATTAATTTTAATTTTCTATCAAGTTTTTAATCAGTATGTAGGCTTAGCTGATGGTGAATCTCTGAGTGAAGCATCAGATACATTAATTCTTAATCTTTCGCTTATTGGGTTATTTGTTGTTGTTGGAGGTTTGTTGTTTTCTAATCTTTTAGCGAGGAAAAAACCAGAAGGATGGGGAGCGATGCAATACCCTCAACTAGTGCTAGGGATGTTAGCAATTTTCACATATGTTGGCGTAGAAGTATCTATTCAAAGTAATCTTGGAGAACTACTAAAAACAACGGCCTTTGGATCGTTGAATGATACTGAAATAGCACCATATATATCTATGTATTGGGGAGGTCTAATGATTGGAAGATGGACTGGAGCAATTACAGTTTTTAACCCATCTGCATCATTAAAAAAATGGCTTTATATATTAGTTCCTTATGTGGCTTTTGGAGTTGTTTTATCTGTTAATGCTATATCAGGTTTTGAAGTGAAACATCTTTTTGCTTTTGCGATTTGTGTAGCAATTCAAATTGGAGGATTTTTTATTGGAAAAGATAAGCCAGCGCTAACACTTAAAACATTTGGCCTACTTGGGGTTTTAGCAATGCTCATTGGACTATTTACAACAGGAACAGTTGCAATTTTTGCATTTTTAAGTGGAGGATTATTTTGCTCAATAATGTGGCCATCTATATTCTCTCTTAGTATAAAAGGATTAGGGAAGTATACTTCTCAAGGCTCTGCTTTTTTAGTTATGATGATTCTTGGAGGAGCGATAATCCCTCCAATTCAGGGAAAACTTGCTGATATTATTGGCATACATGAATCTTACTGGGTAACAGTATTTTGCTTTCTTTATCTAATGTATTTTGCACAAAGAGTTGAAAAAATATTTAAAAAAGCATAAGTTGTTAATATAAAATCACTCTAAAATATTTATTCGTTTATTGTTTAATGATGTTTTTTTGAATATTTCCAGCTGGAGTTGCAACTTTTACTAAATATAATCCACTAGCTAGCTTAGAAGTATTCACTTTTACTACCTTTTGACTATTGACATCTTTACTTAAGACAATGTTGCCTAAATTATCTATTATTTTATATGATGATATAGTTGTAGCATTAACATAAAGATTTAATTGATCAATACATGGATTTGGATAAGTAATAAACCCAAGAGATAACAACTCTTGATTTGATGATGGAGTGCAGGCAGAGGGATCGTATGACATATTTGAAAAATCAATAAAACACACATAGTTAATACTATCAATAAATGGATTTCTATTATTTTGAACAGAATCAATAAAGTCATTTCTTGCAATCTCCCAATTATCAGGAGGATCTTGAAAGTGCCAGTTTTTTAAAATCATCTGATCTTGATTGCTAGGAAGAGCCCAATTATTCCCATTAATTGAATTATAACAAATTGCTTGATACATAATAGCTCTTGCTGCATTTCCCTTATGTTCATCCCTTGGCTCAAAAACAACTTGGCCATTTGTATTAGTTCCAGATTTACAACCTAAAAAAGAAGATGAAATATTAGTAACTTCACCAAGTGGATTATTACTTCTTAGAATATTTGCAGAATTTAAATTTGATGGGAAAAGATGATGAAAATCACTGTATTCAGGAAGATTTTGTGCTGGATTTGTTGGCATCCAGCTATGACAATAAGTGTGCTCACGACTATAGCCGGTAGCAGAAAAATCAAAAGGTTCATTATAAATCTTATTTTCACCACTATATATACAGGTAACGACTCTTCTATTTAGTGTAGTATCTCTAGATTCAAAAGAAGCAATCATTATATCATCATAATAACTATAGTATTGAGTTTGATGGGGATTAGTTAAAGAATGTAAATCATTCATAAAAGAAGATGATGAGGTACTTAAATTACTATAATAGTTAGAGCTCAACATAGAATTAGGTGTTGAAATATTAGCTGATAAGGGTGTAGTTGAAAGGTAGTTTCTGAAACTACTTGGGCCATTATAGCTAAAAACAGAAAAATAATAATCCGTGCCTGCTACAATATTATTGGGAGTTACAGATGTTGCATTACTACTGTAGACTACTTGAGCATCACCAACAACATCACCTCTTTGATATATAACTCCATCAGCAGGAAATGCAGTGATAGCTGAACCTTTTTTTCTCAAAACCAAATACCCATCAACTGAGTCAGTAGGATTAAATGAAGTGTTAAAAGTAAATGTCTTAATATTTGTAAAAACAAAATTTGAGGCTTGCTGTAATGGCTCAGACGCTAAACCTCCTCCAATACCATATAAGTTTATAACATAATTAGGCTCATCAAGATCATTACTGGCAATATTTAATACTGCTATTCTTGTGCCAGAAGCAGAAGGGGTAAAGTTTAATATTAAGCTATCTGAATCATTTGCAATAACATTTGTAGGAAAAGAAACCACAGAGAAATCTGCTGAATTTACACCAGAAATTGTAGCAGAAGTAATATTCAATGTATCTAAAGTACCAAGATTTTCAATGAGGAATGTTGAGGAGTTAAGTATAGATACTGGAGAGCTAATAATATAAGTACTAGATGAAACTAAAGAGTTTCCTGACTGCATTACATTAATTTCTTGAACCGGAGTAGAGGCCCCAATATCAATACTTACATCATCTAGTCCAATATTACCAGAAACTTTATTTGTATATATAAACCTAATAAATCTGGTTGAAGATTGTGGAACATCTGTAAACATAGAATAGCTTGCATTTGGTGGTGAGTTATGCGTATTTAATGTAGTCCAAACATTTCCAAAATCTGATTCTTCAACAGTAAAAGTCCCACCAGAAAAACCATTTCCAGTAAGATAATAAGTTAAATCTCCAGGATTACTATTGACATTGATAATTAAGTAATCACCTGTACCATCAAATTTCATTGCTGGAGGAGTATTTCCTGATGCAGTATAAAAATTAGTTCCAGATTCAGTCCATCCAGCGGGAAGATTAACATTTGCAAAACTCCAAGCAGTTGGTAATGTAGCTTGTGAATAAACAGATAGTGTTAAAAAAGTAAGTAATATTATTAATATATATTTTTTCATTTCTTTTATTTATTTTTTGATTAAAATCTTATTCTTGCTGAAAGACTCATTCTTCTTCCTAAGCCGAAAAAGACACTTGCTGATTTAGCATCAAAATCATAGCTTGGGTTTGTTGCATATCCATCATTATTATTAGCATCAGATATGTATATCTTATTAAGTAAATTAAGGACACTCAACTTAATATCTAATTTATGTTTCTTAGAAAGTTTAAACTTATAACCACAGTGCATATCTATTAATTGATATGAAGGAATCACCCAACTCTCTCTACCTGAATTTTCTCCATTTAATGTTGAGGCATCAAAATCAGAATAGTAGTCTGAAAAATAAGTTCCTCTGAATTTAATATACGAATTAAACGTTGGTTCATACCTTAGACTTAATCCATATTGTGTCTGTGCAGCATCTCCAACATGGACACCATTTGCATTATATACGAGGGTGTCAAAATCAGTATTGCCTAGCTCATAAGAAGGCGAATTATTAGAATTATCTAATATGATTGCCTCTCCTCCTGAAGTCCAAGTCCAATCTCCTAAAGAAAGTAGCCCTTCAACTCCTATTTTTTTATTAATTTTATAGGAACAGTCCAACTCAATTCCTCTATGTAGAGCATTCATAGGTACTACATCTGAATACCTTATTCCACCGATAGTTTTAGAAATATTTGCAGGCTTGTTTTCCCAAATTGTATAATATGCATTTAAGTTGGAAGAAAAGAATGAAGATCGAAATGAATATCCTCCTTCAATTGCTTTAACATTTTCATTTCTAATATACTCTTGTAAGGTATTATTGTTTGTAAAAACATTACTAAATCTTGGTGCTTTTGAAATATACCCTGTATTAAAAAACACATTATTGTATTCATCTAGATTAAGATTTGCACCAGTCTTTATAGTATACCCTCTAATCCATTTCCAGTCAGTTGCAGCGAATTGTGCTTCAGAGGAATTAATAGTATAATTATTACCATTATAAATTAATGTATCAGTATTTCCTAAAGCCTCTTCTATAATAGTATCAGATAAAATCAGATCTTTCTTACGAAAGTAGTCAATACGCTTATATGCTGATTTAGAACCTGAAACATTCAGAAATGCACTTAATATTCCATTACTATACTCAACTTGAGAAAAAATACCACTCCACTTTACAATACCATCATTATTATAATCAATTTTATCACCAACACGTTTTACTGATGATAATTGATTTTGATTATCTGTTGAAATAGTATAGTCACCTCCAAGCAAATCATAAACCTCACTATAATGTTGGCCTTTATAATATCTTAGATCCAAACCTCCTGAGATTGAAATCTCATCATTTAGAATATAATTTAAAGTTGATAAACCTCCGTACCAAAAATGATTATTTACTGAAGATTTTAAATAGCTTCCTGTTTTATACTCTGTGTCTGAAAACTCACTATCAATAATAGGGCCAAAAGGACCTGCTCCAACATTTGCATTATATGTAGTCTGTAAATCAACTTGTCCATCTACTTCTCCAATATTTTCTGTTCTTGTACCACCTCCATTTCCAAATGAAGCATAAAAAATATTAGAAATATAAAAATTATCATTAAGAGTCCAAAAATCTCTAAATGAAAACTGTGGTTTATGATAATAGTTCGTCCTTGTATTTAGAACTTCTTTGTTATGAACAGTATCACCGTTTGCATCTAATGTCCATCTATCTAAATTACCCCAATACTTATTATATCTTGTTCCTCTATTCACAATTCTATTGGAAAAATCAGAACTATCTCCTAATGAACGAGCAAAAGTAGTATCATAAGTTGCAATATCACTTTTGTATGCTCTTTGACCATGTTTTTGAGGAGCACCCATAGCAGAAAAGCTTAGAATATGATTACCTAATTCTTTCTGAACTTTAGCATAATAAAAGAATCCTTCACTCCAAGTTTCATCAACATACCCATTACCATTCTTATAAGAACTAGCTAAAGTATATCCCCATCCATTATTTAATTTTCCAGAATTATATCCTAAAGATGTTCTTAACTTCCCAAATGAACCAATGGATTGCTTGATAGTTCCACCTTGTTTATTTCCAGTTCCTTTTGTTAGGATGTTCATTGTCCCTCCTACTGAAGGTATAGCAATTTTTGACGCTCCTAAACCTCTTTGAATCTGAATATTAGAAGTTACTGCATCTAATCCAAACCAATTAGACCAGTATACCCAACCATTTTCCATATCATTTACCGGTATCCCGTCTATCATAACAGCTACATTTCGCTGATTAAATCCTCTAATTGTAATTCTTGCATCCCCATCTCCTCCTCCAGTTTGTGTTGCATATACACCTGGAGTTGAATTAAGTATCATAGGAATGTCCTGAGAAGCTAATTCTTCACTAATTTTTTTCATAGGAATTGTTGAAAAAGCAACAGGTGTTTCTCTGTCTATAGCAATATCTGCAACTACCTGCACTTCATTTAACAAAGTAGTTTTTAATTTGAAATCTTGAATTTGTATTTTGCCAGTAACTAATATTATTTTACTTATAGCCTTATAACCTACATAAGAAACTTCTATTTTTCTCTCTCCAGGGGGGATAGAAAAAGAGTAATTTCCATCATAATCAGTAGCTGTCCCCATACCCTTACCATATATTATTGTTGCACCTATTAATGGCTCTCCACTGCTAGCATCAGATATTTTACCACGTAAATTAGTTTGAGCTTTTAGGTCAAAAACATAGATAAGAGTTAAGAGTATAAAAAAATATTTTCTCATATTTTTTGCATAAAATGCTTTTTCTACTTTAGCATAAAATAATTAGATTATTTACTGAATAATGATCTTGTTCTCAATCACAGCTCCATTACTCAAATTAATTAGTGTAATATATGTACCAATTGAAAATTTTTCTGTTTTAATTTTCTTAGCATTTGTTGTTAATACGTTTTTTCCTGAAATATCAAAAATCTCAATATTTTCAATTTTAGCGTTAGCTATAATTGTTATATCATCACCAATATTAGCAGGATTAGGGAAAATAGCGTAAGAAACTTCCTTAACATCATTAACATCAACAGATCCATCAATACAATCGCAAGTATGAGAGCCTAAATTATTCCATGTTCCCACAACTAATGAATCCCATTCAAGACTAGGGTTAAATAAATTAAGCCCATCATTATCTCCTAATAAAACAGTTCTCTTTCTAACTAAAGTATGTTGGGCAGTCCACCAAGCTCCCATTTGAAAACCTGATGCTGCATCATCAGTCCAAGCTCCAGATGATGGTTGTTCACCTACTCTACCAATAACATCAATTATACTTGCATCTTTTGATAACACTATAGCATCATCACCATTCATATGCATTGGAGATGGATATGGTCCAGTATGCATATCTCCTAGAATATAAAGAGCTGGGTCACAATATCCAAATTGACCAGATGTGTCTGTATCACCATTTGTCAACACAAAAGCATCTCCAGAGGCTAACATACCAGATAATGTAGTAACACCTCCTCCAGAACTATTAGTAGAGCCATTAGAATAACGCTCAACTTTATAAATACTTAAGTCAATAGTTGATGATGTTGGATTATATATTTCAATCGCCTTATCTTGTCCATAACCCTCAACATATTCTGAAAAAAACAATTCTGAACAATCTTGAGCTGACAAATAAGAAATAGAAAGGAGCGTACTAAATAGTAGTAAATATTTTTTCATAATTTATTTTTTTATTGACGCTAATTTACAAAAGAATAGCATCTCAAATAAAATAAAACACTAGATTCTTTTTAATTATTTAATCTTGTTAATAATATTATATTTGAAATAAAAAAATGAAAATCAACTCATTTAAAGAATACAAAAATCAGGTTAAGGAATCTCTAGAATTTCCTGAAAAATTTTGGAGTGAAAAAGCAAATAATTTCAAATGGTATAAAACATGGGATAAAGTATTAGAGTGGGACTTTACTAAGCCAGAGGTTAAGTGGTTTAAAGGAGGGCAGCTAAATATTACTGAAAATTGTTTAGATAGACATCTCAATAAAAGAGCTAATCAAATAGCAATTAAATGGGTTCCAAATAATCCAAATGATTCTGCTATAAATATCACATATTCACAACTGCACGAAAAAGTATGTCAATTCTCTAACGTTTTGCTTAATAATAGAGTTAATAAGGGAGATAGAGTGTGTTTGTATATGCCTATGGTGCCTGAGTTAACAATAGCAGTGCTTGCTTGTGCTCGAATTGGGGCAATTCACTCTGTAGTATTTGCAGGTTTTTCTGCAAAATCATTATCAGATAGAATTAATGATGCAGATTGCAAACTACTTATAACTGCTGATGGGGGGTTCAGAGGAGAAAAAATTACACCCCTTAAAGATATTTCAGATGAGGCAATGATTAGTACCCCAACAATTCAAGCATGTATCGTTTTAAAAAGAACTAATTCTAGAGTAAAAATGCAAAAGAATAGAGATCTGTGGTGGCATGATGAAATGCAAAAAGCTTCACTGTCAAATGTTCCAGAGAAAATGGACTCTGAAGATCCTTTATTTATATTATATACATCAGGATCAACAGGCAAACCAAAAGGAATTGTACACACAACAGCTGGATATATGATTTACGCGGAATATTCTTTCAAGAATGTTTTTCAATATAATGAAGGTGATATGTACTGGTGTACAGCTGATATTGGATGGATAACTGGGCATTCATATATAGTTTATGGACCTTTACTTGCTGGAGCTACTTCATTAATGTTTGAAGGGATTCCCACATTTCCTGATGCAGGTAGATTTTGGAGAATTGTTGAGGAAAATAAAGTCAATATTTTTTACACAGCACCAACAGCTATTAGAGCATTAGAAGCAAAAGGGTTGTCCTATGTAAAAAAATATAATTTATCATCACTAAAAGTCCTTGGAACAGTTGGAGAACCAATTAATGAAGATGCTTGGAACTGGTATTTTAATGAAATTGGAAATAGAAAATGTCCAATAGTAGATACCTGGTGGCAAACTGAAACTGGAGGGATAATGATATCAAATCTAGCAGGAGTTACTAAAGCAAAGGCAACATTTGCAACTCTACCATTACCAGGGATACAAACTTGTATAGTAGATGACTTAGGAAATGAAATAAAAGAAAAAAATAAATCAGGTAAATTGTGTATAAAATATCCTTGGCCATCTATGGCAAGAACTATTTGGGGTGATCATAAAAGATTTAAAGAAACTTATTTTTCAGCTTTTAAAGGCTATTATTTTAGTGGAGATGGATGTTTTGTAGATGAAAATGGATTATATAGAATTACTGGCAGGGTTGATGATGTAATTATTGTTTCTGGTCATAATTTAGGTACAGCAGAGATTGAAAGCGCAATAGATGAACATGAAAATGTTTGTGAGAGTGCAATAGTTGGGTTTCCTCACTCTATAAAAGGAAATGGGGTTTATGCTTATGTTATTTGTCATCAAAAACCTCATAATGATAAAAAATTAAGTGATGAAATAAATCAATTGATAACACAGCATGTTGGCCCAATAGCAAAGGTTGATAAGATTCAATTTGTTGATGGCTTGCCAAAAACTAGATCGGGTAAAATTATGAGACGTATTCTAAGAAAAATTGCAAGCGGAGATACTAATAACTTAGGAGATACAAGTACCTTGCTAGACCCACTTGTTGTTGAAGGTATAATTTTAGGTAAACAAAAGGATTAATAATATAGTTTAGTAAATTTGTGAATCAAATTATAAACATGTCCAACTTAGTTATAATACCTACATACAATGAAAAAGAAAATATAGAGAAAATAATTCTCAAAGTATTTTCCCTTGAAAGTGATTTTCATATTTTAATTGTAGATGATGGTTCACCAGATGGAACAGCAGAATTGTAAAAAGCTTCAAAAAGAATATTCTAAGCAACTCTTATATTGAAGAAAGTCAGGAAAGTTAGGGCTAGGAACAGCATATATTCATGGTTTTAAATGGGCTCTCAAAAACAATTATGATTTCATTTTTGAAATGGATGCTGATTTTTCTCATAATCCTGAAGATCTATTAAGATTACTTAACCAATGTAATAATTTAGGTTCTGATGTAGCAATAGGATCTAGATATGTAAAAGGAGTAAACATTGTAAACTGGCCAATGAGTAGACTTCTAATGTCTTACTTTGCTTCAAAATATGTCAAAATGATAACAGGGATGCCAATTCATGACTCAACAGCTGGCTTCAAATGCTATAAAAGAGAAGTTCTTGAAAAAATAAATCTTGATAAAATCAAGTTCGTAGGCTATGCATTTCAAATTGAAATGAAATTTACTAGTTGGATGCTCGGTTTTAAAGTATTTGAGGTTCCTGTTATTTTTACTGATAGACAAGAAGGGAATTCAAAAATGAGTAGTGGTATTTTCTTTGAAGCTTTTATAGGTGTAATTCAAATGAAAATAAATAGTTTTTTCACCAGCTGGAAATAACAATTATTATACATGAGTGTTTTAATCCAAAATGCAACGATAGTTAATGAGGGAAAATCTTTCTGCTCTGATGTTTACATAGAAGATGGCTTCATAAAAAAGATTGCTCCAAAAATAAATATTATTGCAGAAAAAACATTAGATGCTACTGGCTTACACTTAATACCTGGAATAATAGATGACCAAGTTCATTTTAGAGAGCCAGGACTAACTCATAAGGCGGATATTTCGTCTGAGAGTAAAGCGGCAGTTAGTGGTGGAGTTACATCATTTATGGAAATGCCAAATACTAATCCACAAACTTTAACGCAAAAACTATTAGAGGAAAAATTTGAAATTGGAGATGAAAAATCTTTAGCTAATTTTACTTTTTTCATGGGAGTTTCTAATAATAATTTAAAAGAAGTGTTAAAGACGGATACAAAAAATGTAGGTGCCATAAAAATATTCATGGGTTCATCAACAGGAGATATGCTTGTTGATGATAAAAGGGTCCTTAACGAAATATTTAAAAAATCAAAATGCTTAATTGCTGTTCATTGTGAAGATGAAAAAATTATAGAGCATAATACTAAAAAAGCAATAAATAAATATGGAGATGATATTCCAATTAATCAACATCATATTATTAGAAGTGAAGAAGCCTGCTATCAATCATCAAGCTATGCAGTTGAATTAGCAAGAAAATATGGAACTAGACTTCATGTTTTTCATCTTTCTACAGCTAAAGAACTTTCTTTATTCAGCAATAAAATAAACTTAAAAGACAAGAAAATTACTGCAGAAGTCTGTGTGCATCACCTATATTTTGATTCTGATAGTTATGATTCAAAAGGAACTCATATAAAATGGAATCCTGCTATAAAAACAAGTGCTGATAGAGAGCATTTATTTCAAGCATTACTAGATGACAGACTTGATGTTATTGCTACTGATCATGCTCCTCATACTATTAAAGAAAAACAAAATAAATACCTCAAGGCACCCTCAGGAGGGCCTCTTGTACAACACGGCTTAAATATTATGTTAACCTTTGTTAAAGAGAAAAAAATTACAATTGAAAAAGTAGTAGAAAAAATGTGTCACAATCCTGCTATTTGTTTTAGAGTTAATAAAAGAGGATTTATTAGAGAAACTTACTTTGCAGATTTAGTGCTAGTAGACATTTCTAAAGAAATAATTGTTAAAAAAGAAAATCTACATTATAAGTGTAAGTGGTCACCCTTAGAAGGGGAAAGGCTTCAAGGAGAAGTTAAACATACATTTGTAAATGGAAATCTAGTATATTCAAATGGTGTTTTTGATAGCTCAATAAAAGGAATGAGATTAAAATTTAACAGATAAAAAAAGGCATTCTAAAGAATGCCTTTTTTTATCTGTAGTAATTTAGCTATGCTTAATCAACTGTAGTTTCTTCAGTAGCTTCAACTTCTTCTGATTCTTCAGAAACGGCACAACAAGAATGATCTCCTAAGCACTTGCCTCCTTCAGTTTTACAACCTAAATCAGCAACAACAGCTTCTGGAGCAGCAGCAGGCACTGCTTCTGCAGGAGCTTCTTCTGTTCCTCCACCGCAAGCGATAAATACACATAGTAATGATAAATAAAATAAATTTTTCATAATAGTTTTTTAGTTAAAGTTCAAATATAGCATATATATTATCAAAAAATTCAACTTAAAACATTTATTACTAGTAAATTATAAATTGTTAAATCGATTTATTATAAATTTGCTGAATGAAATATTTATATGTTGTTCTCTTAATTACTTGTTTTTTTAGTTGTCAAGAAGTAAATGATAATCATGAAATTATTAGCAAAAAAGAATTTACGCAAATACTTAAAGCAATTCATTTGACAGAAGCTAAATATGAAATTCAAAAAAATAAAAATATTAATGCTGCTAAAAATATTTTAAAAACAGAATATGATTCAATATTTAAAATTAATAATATTAACGCAACAGATTTTGAAAATTCAATCAAACATTATAGTACTAAAACTAATGAGTTAGATGAAATTTATGAAGATGTACTTGAAGAGTTAATTAAAGAGAAAAAAAAATTACCCTAAATCTTTAATGTACATTTTACAATAATTTGCAACTGTATCATCTAAAGTTCTAAACTTATAATTAAGTAATTTTTCTACCTTTTTAGACGAAAAGGTACTTTCTCTCATACCGCTTTCAGCGGTTTCTTTTGTGATTAATGATTTTCTCTGAAGAATTAAAGATCTAAATTTTTCAATACGCCAACCTATTTCTTTTAAAAAAGGAGTTACACGAATATTTGGTCTTTTAATATTAAAATTATCGGCAATTAAATTAAAAACAGATTCATATGATGTGTTTATACCATTTAAGATAAATCTCTCATTGCTAACTTTTAGAAAAAGTAATTTAACAATAATAGCTGACACATCATATACATCAACGAAACCTGTTTTTCCTGGAGGAAAAAACCTTAAGCCTTTATAAATAGAGTGGAAAATTCTTGAACTACCTTTTACCCAATCACCAGGGCCTAAAATAACGGATGGATTTACTATAATAACATCTAACCCTTCATTACTAGCTCTCCAAACTTCTTGCTCTGCCATGTATTTACTAATGGAATAATTACTTTCTAAATTAGATAGCTTAAAATTACAATTTTCATCCACAATTTCATCAGTTGAATTTCTCCCAAGTGTAGCAATTGAACTAACATACACACATTTTTTAATTCCAAAATCAATAGAAATATTCATAACATTTGCTGTTCCATTAATATTTATGTCTACTAATTTTTTTTTATCTTCTGGATGAAAAGAAACAAGTGCGGCAGCATGAATTACATACTCACATCTTGAGATACACTTTTCAAGCATAGGAATATTGTTTAAATCACCATTGACCCAATCAATACTCTTAAACAAATCTTTTGAATTATTTTGAGAGAAAACTCTTCTACAAATCTCAAGAGTACTAGAATTTCTTCTTAAAGCTAAAACTCTTTCACCCTTTTGACAAAGTTGTAATAGAATATGTGAGCCTACTAATCCAGTTCCTCCTGTTATAAAAATCATAATGACAAAGATACATATATCTTAAGACGAATTTATTTTTATTTTCTATATATAAAAGAAATAATATTACTTACTTTGAAAAAAAAGAACTAATGAATTTTGTACAAGAATTACAATGGAGAGGCATGATTCACGATATAATGCCAGGAACAGAAGAACAATTTGAAAAAGAATTAACTTCGGCTTACATTGGTTTTGATCCAACAGCAGATTCATTACATATTGGTAGTTTAGTTCAAATCATGATACTTGTTCACCTTCAAAGATCTGGACACAAACCATATGCTCTTGTTGGAGGAGCAACAGGTATGGTTGGGGATCCTTCTGGAAAATCAAAAGAGAGAAATCTGCTTGACAAAAAAACTCTTGATCATAATTTAAACTGTGTTAAAAATCAACTTAGAAAATTTCTTGATTTTGACTGTGGAGCAAACTCAGCTGAGGTAGTAAATAATTTTGATTGGTTTAAGGAGCTTAATTTTTTAGATTTTATTAGGGATATTGGCAAACATATTTCGATTAATTATATGATAGCTAAAGACTCCGTTAAATCTCGACTTGAAACAGGCTTAAGTTTTACTGAGTTTACATACCAGCTGGTGCAAGGCTATGACTTTTATTGGCTTTGGAAAAACAAAAACTGTAAAGTCCAGCTTGGTGGCTCAGACCAATGGGGAAATATAGTTACTGGTACAGAATTAATAAGAAGAAAAAATGGAGGGCATGCTTTTGCAGTCACAACTCCATTAATAAAAAAAGCAGACGGAGGTAAATTTGGAAAAACAGAAGAGGGAAATGTTTGGCTAGATAAAACAAAAACATCATGCTACAAATTTTATCAATTTTGGCTAAATTCTTCTGATGAGGATGCGAAGAAATACATTAAGATTTTTACTCTTAAAAATGAGAAAGAAATTACATCTCTAATAAAAGAACATGATAAAGCTCCAAATGTTAGGATACTACAAAAATCTTTAGCTGAAGATATTACAAAAAGAGTTCATGGCTCAAAAGACTTAGAGATGGCAATTAAAGCTTCTTCAATTTTATTTGGGAAATCTACAAGCCAAGATTTAAAATCTTTAGATGAAGATACATTTCTATCCGTTTTTAAAGGTGTTCCTATATTTTCAGTCACTAAAAGTAATTTATCAGATAGTATATTAGATTTTTTAGCTAACACAACTTCAGTTTTTCAAAGTAAAGGTGAAGCAAGAAGAATGATAAAATCAAATGCAGTTAGTATCAATAAAGATAAAATATCAGAAGATTTTAAATTGTCGGAGAGATTATTAATTAATGAAAAATATATATTAATTCAAAAAGGCAAAAAAAATTACTTTTTGATTATTGTTGAGTAGCTTTATTTAAAGCCTCGAAAAATTTATGAGGTTTTTGAGTGCCAAAGAGGACTTTCTTTCCATTTTTCAAAAATATCTTAACACCTTTATTTCCACTGACATTATAAGCAATTCCGGAAAAACTATTTTTTATACCCCATCCCCCATAATCTTTTAAAGGTGAATAAATTAGTTCTGTAAAGCTGTCAATATCTGCAAATCTTATCTCATAAACTTTAATATGAAAAGGAAAAAACTGGTACTTCAAACTATCTTCAGAAACCTCAACTCTTAATTCAGCTAAAGAAATTAAGATGATTGGTAATAACATAACAGTAACTCCAATATAACCTCCACTAGCACCTAATTTGAAATCTTTACCAAATACAAGAAGAGATATTGGGATAATTGCTAGAAAAAAAAGGATTATCCACAACCATTTTTGATTAAACTTTTGTTTCTCACTAAAAATTATGTTTCTCATTTTAATAATTTTTTAGCTTCAATCACAATAGATGTAGGTAATTGACATGATCTATTTTCACAAACATAAATCATTGTTTCTCCTTCAATAAACTTTCCTTTTAACAGACTTAAAGAGCTTTTAGTTCTTGACCCAATAAAGAGTTTGTTTGGGGAATACATATTATTAATTTGAAGTATTTTTTTATTAGCATCTTGGCCCACAATGGCAACTTCATAAAAGGGATATATTTCTTTAAGCATTAAGCTAGCATAATTTGCATAAGCAGAAATATATTTCCCCATCTCTGGCTTAATGTTATTAGCAATAGTTAGTGCTTTTCTCTTGTATTCTTCATTGTACAGTAAGCACCCTAAGTCATAAAGAGCATTTGCCATTACAGAGTTTGAAGAAGGAATAACATTATCATTAACTTCCATCTTTCTTGCTACTAACTTTGGGTCTAGAGATGATGTAAAATAAAACATCTGACTATTATTATCATAAAAATTATTTAATGAATAGTGAATAATTTTATCGCAATAAGTTAGCCACTTTTCATCTAATGTTGCTTGATAAAGCTTAATAAATCCCTGGGCAACTAAAGCATAATCTTCTAAGAAACCATTAATTGTTGATTTATTTTGCTTGTACGAATGCCATAACTTGCCACTCTCAGAAAGCTGCTTATTAACTATAAAATCTGCATTCTTAATCGCTAAATTTAAATGGTGTTCATTTCCAAATGACATATATGCATCTACATATGCAGATAACATTAATCCATTCCATGAAGTTAAAGACTTGTCATCAAGACCTGGTCTTATTCTTTTATTTCTTGAGAGATTTAATGCTTCTTTCCATAAGATGATTTTACTATCTAACTCTTCTATAGAGATATCATATTTATTAGCAATAACTTCCTTTGATTTTTTTCGCAATAGAATATAGTTTCCATGCTCCCAAAACCCAACTTTATTAATATTGTAATAATCACTTATGATATCAATATCATCTTTAATTATTTCCTCTAATTCATTTTTAGTCCAAACATAAAACTTACCCTCAACACCTTCGCTATCAGCATCAAGAGCAGAATAAAAAGCTCCTTCACTTGACATGAGTTCTTTCTCAACAAAATCTAATGTTTCAAAAACAATATCTTTATATAAAGGATGCTTAAATTTGATAAATGCATCTGAATATAAGCTAACTAATTGAGCGTTATCATAAAGCATTTTTTCAAAGTGTGGTACTTTCCAAGAATTATCAACAGAATATCTGGAAAAACCTCCTCTAATTTGATCATAGATACCACCAAAAGCCATTTTATCTAATGTTATCTTAACATGGTCTAAAATTTCTTGTTTTTTTGTTAAATGACCATATTTTAAAAGGAAAGAATAAGCATTTGGCATAGGAAATTTAGGAGACCCTTTGCTCCCTCCGTTCTGGTTATCAAATTGTGGATAACCATTTATCCATCATTTTATTTAAGTCAGAGGAATAAAATTCAATTTCATTTTTGTTTAAAACAATACTCTCAACTTCATTTATCCCTATGCTTAGACGCTGACAAAATTCTAAAACTCTGTCAGGTTCATTTTGGTAAATATTAGAGATTTCTTTAATTTTTTTTAGCCAATCATTCTTTTCTAAAATATGTGCCGCCCCAAAAAGGACTGCCATCTGGAAGTGCAATACAATTAAGAGGCCACCCTCCTCTTTGATTCATAAGCTGAACAGCAGTCATATAAATCTGGTCTATATCTGGGCGTTCTTCTCTATCAACTTTTATACAAATAAAATTATCATTCATGACCTTGGCTACATCAGCATCTTCAAAACTTTCATGCTCCATTACATGACACCAATGACAAGCAGAATATCCAATACTAATTAATAATAATTTATTTTCTTTTTTTGCTAATTGTAAAGTCTGCTCATTCCAGGGATACCAATTTACTGGATTATGAGCATGCTGTAAAAGATAAGGACTTGTTTCATCTATTAAAGCATTTGTATATTCATATTTAGAACTCATGTATAAATTTTTATCATCTTGACTATTACAACTAATTGAAATCAAACATATAATTAGCAGGGAAATATTTCTCAATGTAACATTATTTGGAATTAAACATCTTTGTAAAGTTTAAAAAGAAATGAGGAATTGTTTCAATTCCTTTCAAATAATTAAAAATACCATAATGCTCGTTAGGCGAATGAATAGCATCGCTGTCAAGACCAAAACCTAAAAGAATAGATTTTACATTTAATTCTTGTTCAAATAAGGCAACTATTGGGATACTTCCTCCTGCCTTTACCGGTACAGGTGTTTTTCCAAAAGTTGTAAGCATTGCATCACTAGCTGCTTTGTATGAAATAATATCTGTAGGAGAGACATATGGTTCCCCACCATGATGAGGTGTTACCTTAACCTTCACGCTTTTAGGAGCAATATTTGTAAAATATTTTGTAAATAAATTTGTTATTTCTTCATCAGATTGATTCGGAACTAAACGCATAGAAATTTTTGCAAATGCTTTTGACGGAATAACAGTTTTAGCTCCTTCTCCAGTATAGCCTCCCCAAATTCCATTTACATCTAAAGTAGGTCTTATACCTGTTCTTTCCATTGTAGTAAAGCCTTGTTCACCATGAATATCTGATAAATCTAAAGCCTCTTTATATTCATTTAATGAGAAAGGAGCTCTAGCAATCTCTTCTCTTTCCTGACTGGAAAGTTCAATGACATTATTATAAAATCCAGGAATAGAAATATGATTTTTTTCGTCTTTCATACTAGCAATCATCTCACAAAGTATATTGATTGGATTAGCAACAGCTCCGCCATATAAACCAGAATGCAAATCTCTATTTGGTCCAGTTACCTCAACTTCAATATAACTTAAGCCCTTCAGTCCTGTTGTAATTGAAGGAGTATTATTTGAGATTATTCCTGTATCAGAAATTAAAATTGTATCGCATTTAAGCTTTTCTTTATTTGCAACTACAAATTCACCTAGATTTTCAGAGCCAACTTCTTCTTCACCTTCAATCATAAATTTAATATTACAAGGTAAAGTATTATTATCCATCATTAACTCAAAAGCTTTAACATGCATAAAAAACTGCCCTTTATCATCACACGCTCCTCTAGCAAAAATAGCTCCCTCAGGATGTATTTTTGTTTTTTTAATTATTGGCTCAAATGGACCGCTATCCCATAATTCAAGAGGATCTGCAGGCTGCACATCATAATGACCATATACTAATACAGTAGGAAGTGTGTCGTCAATAATCTTGTCTGCATATACAATAGGATAACCTTTTGTCTTACAAATTTCTATATTCTCAGCTCCAGCACTTGCTAGTGAACTAGCAACGCTATCTGCGCAATTTAAAACATCCATTTTATATTTTGGATCAGCACTGATAGAAGGGATTTTCAATAAATCTATAAGTTCATCAATAAATCTATTTTTATTTTCTTGGATATATGTTTTTATGTATTTCATTTTTTATTTAATTAAAGTTTTTCCAGACATTTCTTTTGGTTTTTCACATCCCATAATATTAAGTATTGTAGGGGCAATATCTGCTAAAATACCATCAGATATCTTTTTATATTTAGAGTTAATTAAAAAACATGGTACAGGGTTTTTAGTATGGGCAGTATTAGGGCTTCCATCAGAATTAATAGCGAAGTCAGCATTTCCATGATCTGCAATTATCATAACTATATAATTATTTTTTATTGCAGAATGAACAACTTTTTCAGCATAATAATCAATACATTCAATGGCTTTATTAATTGAACTATAAACACCTGTATGACCAACCATATCAACATTAGCATAATTTAGACATATAAAATTAGGAGTGTTATGTTCTATTTCATCAATAACACAATTTGTTAATTCCTTTGCGCTCATCTCGGGCTTTAAATCATATGTTGAAACTTTAGGAGAATCAACCATCAGACGTCTTTCTCCTTCAAATAATTTCTCTCTACCTCCAGAGAAAAAATATGTTACGTGAGGATACTTTTCAGTTTCTGCAATCCTTGTTTGTGTAAGGTTATTATATTCCAATACTTCTCCTAAAGTATTTTTAATATTTTTCTTTTCAAAAATTACATTTATGTTATTAAAATTTGAATCATAGTTAGTCATTGTAGTAAAATGTAAATCCAATCTTTGCATTTTAAATTCATTCATATCTTTCTGAGTTAAGACATTGGTAATTTGTCTGCATCTATCAGTCCTAAAATTAAAACATATTACTGCATCATTATTCTTAATCTTAGCTATGGGCATACCTAAATCATCTACAACAACAATAGGCTTAATAAACTCATCAGTTATTCCCTGATCATATGATGCAGCCATTAGCTGAGTACAATCATGAGATTTCACTCCAATTGAATGAACCATAGCATCATAAGAAAATTTAATTCTTTCCCATCTCTGATCCCTGTCCATCGCATAATATCTACCACAAACTGTTGCAATCTTAGCGCCAAATAAGTTCTTTTCTAATCTTTTAATAAGTTTTATAGCTGATTTTGGGTCACAATCTCTTCCGTCAGTAAAAGCATGTATAAAAACATCTTTTACACCGAATTCTCTAGCTGACTCACACAACTTATATAAATGATCTTGATGTGAATGTATACCACCATCCGAAACAAGCCCTATCAAATGTAACGGAGCATCATTTTTCTTAGCATAATCAAAAGACTTTAATAAATTTTCTTTATTCTTAAATAAGTTTTTCTCACATGCATAATTAATTTTAGCTAGATCTTGTAAAACAATTCTACCTGCTCCAATGTTTAGGTGACCTACCTCAGAGTTACCCATTTGATTTTCAGGAAGACCTACATTTTCACTATCTGTAAGAAGCTCGCAATTTGGGAATTTTGAATATAACGAGTCAACAAAAGGAGTTTTAGAGTTAAATATAACATCAGATTTTGATTTATCTCCATGGCCCCAACCATCTAAAATCATAAGAAGAATCTTTTTTTTATGCATTTTGAACAAAGATAGAAAAGTAAATCCTTTAACTAATTAGAAATAGCATGTAAAAAATTAGAACGCATATGTCTATTTATGAAATTCCCACCACCTAATCTCTCAGGGTGAAATTGTACTCCAATCATAAAAGAATGAATGCTAGTATCCATCGCAACAGCCTCGGGTAAACCATCAGAAGAAGTTGCAATTACATTTATTCCATTAGCAATTCTCTTTAATCCTTGATGATGCCAAGAATTAACAGTAAATATAGTGTCTCTTAATGAATAAGGAAATACCATATTTGCATATAAAATATTACTACAAGAAACAACTATTTCATGCATTACCTCTCCATTGTTTCGATGGATAACACCATCACCAATCTCTGATGGAATATCCCCATATAATGTACCGCCATGGGCAACATTCATCATTTGCATACCTCTACATATTCCTATAAATGGTATATTATTTTTTAAAGAAAAATCAAACAATTTTTTTTCTATTGTGTCTCTACGAAAATCCATTTTCTCACAGAGTTGAAGATTAGAACTGTCACCATACATTAATGGATTAATATCCTCACCTCCTGTCAAAACAATACCATCAGCAATTAATAAAATACTATCTAAATTATTAGATTCATAGGCATTAATAATATTAATATTATCATCTACTAACCAATTTATATAGTTAGTTGAAGCTTTAGATAATATAATTGTTTTCTTTTCTTGATGATCACATGAAAAAAGGAAAATGAAAGACAGAAAAAACACTAATCTATATAGCATCTAATTTATTTATTTGTATTAAAAAATTTATTTTTAATCTTTTTTTCTTCTTCAGCAATAAGTATAAAAATTCCCTCTAAAGTTTTAGTGACTACATATTCCTTAATATCAAATTTAATCTTTTTTATAAAAGGAATTTTATTATATTTTTTAATAAGAAAATTATAATCCTCAATTAATTTATTATTAATAATCTCTTTTTCAATTATTGGAGACATACTATCATATATAGCAATACTACTATTATTTCGTAAATAGTTTGTTAGAGTAGCACTTCGATTCATATTATTAAATGGCAATTCATCAAATCTTAAAGTACTAATAGTATTTATAAATACATTAACTGATTCTTTAGAAGATTGTTCAGCAACAATATTCATTTGTTTTTCAAATTTCACAACTTTTTTCTCAAGACCTAATTTAGTTAGTGACTTTTTAATTTTATTCAAATCTTTAGGAAATATAATTTTAATAATTCTGCTATCATAAAAACCTCCAACAGCAGATGCCTTTAGAAATGACTTTTTAATAATTGATTTCATGAAACTAGTAGAATCAAAAAAATCTTTATCAGATTTTTTATTTATGAAGGATTCTAATTTTTCAGAAGCGATCTTTAGCTCACTAATTTGTGCGGAGAGTGATATTGAAAAAAAAAATATTATTAATAAAGTGTATTTCTTTTTAATCATCTAAATTAGTTTTAATGATCTTATTATTACTAAATAATGCTTTTTTACTTTCACCCTTTTTATCTATAAAAATTCCTTTTCCGTGCAACAAATCATTCTTAAAAAAGCCTGTATAAGAAGAGCCATCAGTATATGTTAAAAACCCATAACCGCTTCTAAGCCCAAACAAGTAACTGCCTATATATATTTCACCATTTGTGCTAATATGTTTTCCTTGGCCATGCATTTTACCATTTTTAAATGAGCCAATATACTTATCACCTACAATCCATGAGCTTGAATCAGTATCGCCATCTCTCCAAATATAAGTCCCATAACCATTTTCACAATCACCGTCTTCACATCCTGAGAAAACGATAAAAGGCATATACATTACAAAAGATAAGATTAAAAAAAATTTTAAATAATTAAATTTCATCTAGCACATTTTAAGCATTTCTTGCATAATCACATCACTATCCCAAGTCTCTTTTATATTAGGTAAATTCATAATTTTAGACATTAGTTTTTCTTGCTCCATACCAATAACCCAAGCTTCAGCATATGAGATATTTGAAAAAGAAACCATACTGTAAAGAGGTAGCCATTTTTCAGGATATAACTGAGCAAACTTTTGCTCTATTTTCTTCTGCAATAAAAAAATTGGATCGGCTGTTTTATCTCTCATAACAATAAAATTATGAAGAGATAAATCCTGTACACCATCTCCGTTAGGCTTTCTTATTTGAGAAAATTTATTTAGAGTTCTAAGCATATCTCCTTCATGCTCCTCGATTAAATCATCTAGCACTCTACAGTCTTCAAAGCTTGCATTCATTCCCTGTCCATAAAAAGGTACTGTAGCATGAGCAGAATCTCCAATAAGCACACAAAAATCTTTTACGTTCCATGGAAAACATTTAAAAATCCCCAAAGAAGCAGTAGGATTATGTAAAAACTGTTCTACTAAATCTGGGATTAGAGGAGTAAAATCTTTAAAAACAGAATTAAAAAATTTAGTAATATCCTGTGGAGTTTTTAATTCTTTAAACGAGTCTTTTCCTTCAAAAGGGGAGAAAAGTGTACATGTATAACTACCATCTAGATTTGGCAGAGCAATTAACATAAAGTTTCCTCTGGGCCAAATATGTAAAGCATTTTTTTCAATTTTATGAGAACCATCTGCATTAGCAGGTATTAATAATTCCTTGTAACCATGCTCAATATAGTATTGAGAATATTGAAAACGATCTTGCTTCATCATCTTAGTTCTAATAGCTGAGAAAGCGCCATCCGCCCCAATAATTAAATCACAACTAACGTTAGATATTTTGCCGTCAATAGTGTTTTCAAAAATAAGTTTCGGGTTTTCTAAATCTACATCAAAACATTTTTGATTAAAAAAAAGTTCTGCACCTCTCTCTTGTGCTAAATTCATTAAAAGAACATTTAACTCCCCTCGTGGGACAGAATAAATTGCTTGATCTTGATTACCATAAAATTGATCTGTCAGATTCCCTTCTAAATCATGCATTACCCTTTTTGGCATGGCTATAGATATCTCTTTAACATGAGCATCTACTCCAACTTTTTCAAGTGCAGTCCAACCTCTTACTGAAAGTGCAAGATTAATTGATCTTCCCGCAACTAAAACAGCTTTTCTCATATCAGCTCTTCTTTCATAAAGCCTGACCTTAAAACCTCTTTTAAGCATATATAATGCACATAATGAACCTGCTAATCCTGCACCGACTATAATTACATCTTTTCTCATACTATAATATTTCTTCTAAAATTTTATAAAAATTAAATACATCTAAATAACTATTATACAAAGGTACGGGGGCAATCCTAATTACATCAGGCTCTCTCCAATCAGCAATAACACCCCTTTTTGTTATCTTATCAAATAACATTTTATCTCCTCCTGAAACACGAATAGAGATTTGACACCCTCTATCATTTGGCGTAATAATAGAAATTCTTTTAGAAGAAATATTATCAAGCAAAAAAACTAAATAAGATGTCATTTTCTTAGATTTTTCAATTAATGCTTCCATTCCAACTTCATCAAATATTGATAGTGAAGCTCTTATAGCAGCTAGAGAAAGAATTGGAGGATTACTGAGCTGCCATCCCTCGGCAGATCTTATAGGGTCAAACTTATCTGGCATCTTAAATCTATCCTCTTTGTTATGTCCCCACCATCCAGCAAATCTATGTAATTTGCTGTTATGATGTTTTGAATGAATAAATACTCCGCCAATTGATCCTGGACCTGAGTTAAGATATTTATATGAACACCAAACAGCGAAATCTACCTGCCATTCATGTAATAATAATTCGATATTTCCAATAGCATGAGCTAAATCAAAACCCACTTTAATTCCTTTAGTATGACAAAATTTTGTTATACTCTTAAAATCAAATACCTGCCCAGTATAATAATTAACTCCTCCAAGCATTAGAAGCGCAATCTCTTCACCTTGATTATTAATAACTTCTTCAATATCATCTGTTCTAATGGCACTTTCTCCATCTCTTGGTTTTAGTCTAACAAGCACCTTTTCAGGATCTAAATTATGATGTTTGATATGAGACTCAACAGCATAAATATCTGAAGGAAAAGCATCGTCTTCAATTACTATTTTAAAACGGTTTTTGTCAGGACGATAGAATGAAACTAGCATCAAATGTAAATTTACAGAAAGGGTATTCATTGCAACAACTTCACTAATTTTAGCTCCAACAATTCTTGAATAACTAGCAGATAAAAACTCATGATAAGGAAGCCAGGGATTTTTAGCATGAAAGTGTCCCTCTACTCCTAAATTCTGCCAATCTTTTAATTCCTGTTCTATAAAATCAGAGGTATTTTTACTTTGTAGGCCAAGAGAATTACCACACAAATAAATATGTTTTTCTCCATTTTTTTGTTTGGGAATATAGAATCTCTCTTGGTACGATTTTAAAGGATCTGAGACATCCATCTCCAGCGCAAAATCTTTTGAAATATTATATGTCATTTAGTTTAAATATAATTGGACGACTTGGAGCAGCATCTGAGACAAAAGCAGGTATTTGCAAATTTAAAAGATAGCTACCATCTTCGATATGATTATCAACAAAAATCATTTCTGTAATAGTTTTATGTTTAGTATTTGAATTGTATTTTTTTTTCTTAGTATCCCAAAAAATATTATGTGCAGAAAGATTTCCTTCATCAAATAACCTGTCCACAGAGGGGGTGTCAACTAATAAATGTTCTACCCCCTTACTAACGATATATTGCATAGCTTCTATACTAAAAAAAGCAGGTGGAATCTTCATATAGTCTTGTGATTTTTTTGCACAACTATTTGGCAATGTTCTAATTATTAAACCTTTGAGCAAGTGAGAAGGGATACTATCCATCACTTTATAAAGGTCTTTTTTAGTGATAACAAGATCTTCACTATTTAAATTTGGAATATATAATTCATTTGTAATGCTTGGAGTTATTGTGATTAAAGTGCTAGATATCATTATATCATTAAGTGAATCTAAAATTGATATCCTTTCTTCTGTGATATGACCAATACATTCAGTATGCGTTCCATTACAATGAGGAATTAATTTATAAATTTCAAAATTACAAGGACCACCTTTTCTTCTATCTCCAATAAATTGGTCATCAGTATAAGGTTTTGAAGATGCACAATCTACTCCGTAGGTATTAGGCTGATTTCCATTAAAATTTAAAGGAATTGATATATCATAACATTTTGAAAAATCAACTAAATAAGTCTTATTATCAATTTTTAGCTCTGCATTCATTGTTTAATGATCTTCTAACTTAATATTTAGCCAATCCAACACATTTTTGTGCCATATATCTTTACCTTCCTTATCAGTAATAATTCCTGTTTCTATGGCATAATCTAAAACTCTTCCAGGATATGAGGTGCCTACGCCCTCCATTTCTCCTAATGGAAAAGGATCATCTAAACCCATCATAATTTGACTGACTCCCACACGCTTCTTAAGTAAGTCAAGAGTATGTGAGTCGTGAACTAATGTATCAAAATATAAGTTCTTGTGTCCTAATGTTTTTCTAGGGTCTTGTAAATCTTTAAATTTATCTGGCCGACCGTCAAATCCCTGAACCCTTCTTCCATAATTAGCAATTCCTAGCATCCCCCCATGAGCAAAACTAGTTCGTAAATTTGGATATTTATCTGGCAAGTTTCTTAAAGTAAAAAGGTGAAGTGTATCAGCGCATTGCGCCATCATCCAAATCAAATGAAATCTCCAGTACTGATCTTTTAAAGCAATCATTTTGTCACCATCGTATGGATGAATTTGAACTGCCAATCCATATTCATTAGCTAATTCAAATATTGGATCAACATCAGCTTCAGCAACAGACAACCATTCTCCATTTGAATTTAAAAAGTGAGTAGGTAAACAAATTAATTTTAATCCTAACTCATTCACACAACGATCAATTTCCTTTAGTGCATGATTAATATATAATGGTTGGACCACAAAACCACTAGTAAATTTATCTGGATGGTCGTTTTGCACAGAAGCATTAAAATCATTTTGAAAACTAATACCATCAATACAGTCCTGTTTTTTCCAACCATTACAATACAATTGTGATAAACACAACATAACAGCATGATCAATATTGTATTGATTCATCCACTTAATTTTCTCTTTTAGAAAAAAACTAGGTCCATTAATTGGTCTAGACCAATCCCCTTGCCTCATAAATTTCTTATCATCATCTATCCAAAAAAGTTTCTTATCCTTCATGAACTTAGGAATCTGAGAAGGTTCCGGAAGAATATGCCCATGCCCATTTATTCGCATATAATAAAAATTTATTTACTTAAAAATCTTTTGTCAACCTCCATTACCTCACCTGTTTTGGGGCAAGTCCTTAGCTTTGCATCAGAATAAAACTTATCGAAAACAGGAAAGAAATCTTTCTCAACATCAGTAAGGTGAAAATACTCTTCGTATAATAATTCATTTGCAGTATCTGAAAACCACATTAAACCATCCTTGACCTTTTCATCTCTTTTTCTCTCTATTACTAAACCGATTGATCCCGCAGATCGAATTGGCGAATGCGGAACCTTTGGCGGTAAAAGAAACATTTCTCCTTCGTTAACAGGTATTTCTACCATTTTTCCATCTTGCTGAGTTTTAATTATAATGTTTCCCTCAATTTGATAAAAGAGTTCTTCAGTTTCATTATAATGATAATCTTTTCGAGCATTTGGACCAGCAACAATCATTACAATGTAGTCCTCTGCTTCCACATATAAATTTTTATTTCCTACAGGAGGCTTTAAAAGATTTCTGTTATCATCTATCCATTTTTGTAAATTAAAAGGTTTGCTTATTTTTCTCATAATATTTATTTTTAAATTGTGGCTATTATTTTTAATTCAATTGCAATTGGTGTAGGTAAACTCTTAATTTCAATAGTTGTTCGACATGGTTGATTTTCTTTAAAATATTCAGCATAAATTCTATTATAAGTAGAAAAATCTTCCTTCATATTAGTTAAAAATACCTGTACATCAACTATCTTACCCCATGATGATCCAGCATCTTCAAGTATGTATCTAATATTTGTGAACACAGAGTGGCATTGCTTAGCAATATCATAATCTATAATTACACCATTATCATCAAGTGTGACACCAGGGATTTCTTTTGAGTCTGGAATTCTTGGACCAACTCCAGAGAGAAACAATAAATCACCTACCTGTCTAGCATGTGGGTATAAACCTACTGCTTGAGGCGCTCTAGAGCTATTAAATTTCTTACCATTCATATTTTATATTTTAATACATACATTTTTTGGCTCAGTAAAAAACTGTAAAGATTTAAAACCTCCTTCTCTTCCTAGACCAGACTGTTTCATTCCACCAAATGGAATTCTGAGATCTCTTAATAGCCATGTATTGACCCATACAATTCCAGATTTAACTTTTGCAGCGACTCTGTGACCTCTGCTTATATCGCTTGTAAAAATACTTGCCGATAATCCATATTTTGTAGAATTTGCCATCATTATGACCTCTTCTTCAGTTGTAAAAGGTATTATACTAAGTACTGGACCAAAAATTTCTTCCTGATTTATACTATTGTTATAGCTTAATCCCTCTATTACAGTAGGTTCTATATAGTATCCTGACTTTAAATTTCCTGGTAGTATTTTTCTTTTACCTCCACATAATATATCGCCCCCAAGTTCTTTCGCCTCATCAATTCTTTCAAGTATTTTAGTCATATGTTCATATGAAACAACAGCTCCAACATCTGTTTTATCATCTAAAGGGCTTCCTATAACTAATTCTGATATTTTTTCGAGTAAAGCTATTTTAAATTTTTCATAAATAGTATCTTGAACAAATAATCTTGAACCACACAAGCATATTTGTCCTTGGTTAGAAAAACCTGCCTTAACTGCCATAGAAACAGCTTTTTCAAAATCTGCATCATCAAAGACAATATTTGGGTTCTTACCTCCAAGCTCAAGAGAAAGTTTTTTAAACATGGGTGCAGTTACTTGTGCTATATGCTGACCAGTTAAAGTTCCACCAGTAAAAGAAACAATAGGTACGTCAGGATGAGCAGTTAAATCGTCACCAATCTCAGACCCTAATCCATGTACAATATTTAACACACCTCTAGGCACTCCTGCTTCAATACAAATTTTACTTAATAAATATGCAGTCATTGGAGTGATTTCTGAAGGCTTTGCCACTACAGTATTTCCGGCGGCAAGAGCTGGAGCAATCTTCCAGGTAAGTAAGTATAATGGTAGATTCCACGGAGAAATACATGCACAAACACCAACTGGCTCTCTTAGTGTATAATTCAAAGCTTTCCCATCCATATCATGAGTTTCAGATGAAAAATGTAATATTGCTGTTGCAAAAAACCTAAAATTCTCAGAAGCTCTAGGGATATCTACTCTTCTGGCTAAACTTTCTGTCTTTCCATTGTCTAAACTTTCTGCCACCACTAATGCTTCAAAATTTTCTTCAATTTTATCAGCAATACTCATTAGCACGTCATGTCTAAATTTCTTTGAGCTTACACTCCAATCATTAAAGGCACTATTCGCAGAATCAACTGCTGAATCAATATCT
This sequence comes from uncultured Flavobacteriales bacterium, assembly GCA_905181585.1. Classification (GTDB taxonomy): domain Bacteria; phylum Bacteroidota; class Bacteroidia; order Flavobacteriales; family BACL11; genus CAJIYG01. Next base: position 110,304 of record CAJIYG010000009.1, on the reverse strand, counting down.
TTTTTATTACTTTTTGCAATTAAAGAATATACCTCACCATTTGACGGGTTAAAATTTTCAATATATTTTTTGGAAGAAGGCTCTCGCATTTCTCCATTAATATAATTTAATATCTTTTCCATATTTTATAAACTAGCTGTTCTACCACCATCTACAGGTAGATTGATTCCATTAATATAACCTGCTCCTACTGAACTTAAAAAAGCTACTGCGTTAGCAACTTCGTAAGCTGCTCCGAATCTTTTGGCAGGAACCGAATTTTGCATTATTTGCCCAACCTCAGCAGTTGATTTAGATTGCTCATTAGCTTTACGTTTAATAATTGAAGTTAATCTATTGGTATTTGTAAAACCAGGTAGTACATTGTTAACTGTAATTCCAAAAGGACCAAGTTCTAATGATAATGTTTTAGCCCAATTAGCAACTGCTGCTCTTATAGTATTTGATACTCCAAGCCCCTGTATGGGAGCCTTAACGGAGGTAGAAATAATATTAATAATTCTACCAAAATTTTTCTTCCTCATTGACTGAACAACATGCGCTGCTAAAAGCTGATTATTTATTAAATGCATTTTAAATGCATCCAAGAAAGCTTCAGGTTTAGCATCTAAAATTGGTCCACCTGCAGGACCACCTGTGTTATTAATTAATATATCGTATGATTTATCTAATGCTTGAATCTTTTCTGGAAAATTCTCATCACTAAAATCAATACAAACAAAGCAATGATTCTGTCCTAAAGATCTGTCAAGTGATTCTAAAACACTACTTAAAACTTTTTCATCTCGAGCAACCAAAGTAATATTTACCCCTTCACTTGCGAGCGCATGTGCAGTAGCTTCCCCAATTCCTTGAGTGCTACCACAAACAATTGCATTTTTATTTTTTAATCCTAAGTCCATTTATTTTTTATTAGTAAAATTATATCCTAGTTCATCTTTTATTGCAGATGGAAGTTCTGGAAGGTAAGCCCTAGAAATCATCAACGTTGCTATGTTAGCAATATCTTCAAATAATCTATGTTGATCAACAGTTTTTTTAAGATAACCCTGCCCTGAGGAGCCGCCTGTGCCAATTTTTTGTCCAAGCATTTTTTCAACCATCTGAACATGTCTAAATCGCCAAGAAGCAATTTTATGATCCATCTCTACCAACTCTCTCAAAAACCTGTAAGGCAGATGTAATATGGGCTGATCTCTATATAAGTTTATTAATAGAGCAGACATTGTCGCCTTATAAGATAACTTTGTAGTCCCTTCTTTAATTGAATTAAGATGATTTTCTTTATTAAATACATTCTCAAAATACTTTCTATTCTCTTCAATCATCTTTACACGAATCTTCTTATCATTTTCATTTAATAATGAAGAGTTATTAATATCATCAATTTCACTGCTAACCATATCCCATACTGCAGACTGATATTTCTCAATAAAATTAAAATCTTTCATTTCTAAGAAGGGTATTCTTTCAAGCCACTTCTCTACAAGATCGAATAGCGAAACACTTTCTTCTATTTCTATAATTTCTTTTTTCTTATCTCCTTCAAATTGGCTATGATAGGGACAGCCTCCAAATTGATGACGATTATTAATCTTTAGGCCTAGCATGACTTCGATTTTTCTAAACTGATGTGATTGAAAACCTGAAGCGGGAGAAAGATAATTTCTAAATTCTAAAAAATCAAGTGAAGTCATGGTCTCCAAAATATCTAATTGCTTCACTAAAACTTCCAGAATTTTATTAACGCGCCCTATTCTGCCAACAATTAAACCAACATTATCTTCATCAATTTGCTCTTTTTTAAACAAATCCATTATAGAGGTAATCTCATGAATTATTTGCTTAAACCACAACTCATATGTTTGATGAATAATAATAAACAACATCTCTTCATGAGCTTCATTATTATTTTCTGTACTTAAAGGGTTTTGAGCATCTAAAATTTTATCTAAATCTAGATAGTCAATATAATGAACTGAAGAGGTTTTGTCAGACATGAAATTTATTTAAATGGTCAGTAAATATAAGAAGATATTTTACAAAAAGATTGAAGTAATTATTAAAAAGAATAAAATAGAAATTGAGGCTGATTCCACAAAAAACAAAAAAAATAATTTATTTTTTTTCTCAGAAGTTTTAATTATTAAAAAAGAAGAATAAAGAAATGTAAGAATGAAAGATACAAAAAAAGATAATTTCAAATCACCACTAAGAAATTCAAAAGTAGAAATACATAGATATATTATTAAAAATCCTATCGCAATTTTTTTTGAAAAATTATATCCAAAAATCTGTGGGAAAGTTTTCATTTTTAAATCATCAAACTTATAATCCCTTAAATCAAATGGGATAGTGATAGCCATTATAAATAAAAATCTTTTTAGTAACATCAAAAATGCACTTTCATCAAGTTGAACTTGATTTTCAGAAAAAAAAAGACAAACTGAAGAAATTGTCCAAGATGTTGAAATAAGAAATATTTTCAAAAAAGGTATAGTTCTTAGTCCAAAAGGATAAAATAATGATACTAAAGATAAAACCAGGATATAAAATTTAGTAAGAGGATTAAACTGAATAAATAATATAAAACCAAAAACAAACGAAAGCAATAAAAGTAAAATTATCAATAATGAAAAGTGATCAAATATTTTGTTTAAGTTAAAATCTTTTATCGTCTTATTAGAAAATAAACTATGAAAATTATAAGAAAGAAATGTTGCGAAAAATGAAAAAAAAACTAGTTCCAAATTAAATTCAGAATATATCAACTGAGATGATAGAGTTAGTGCCGCCACGCATATCGCAACAAATAAATTATTTAAAACAAAGAAATTTATTACCTTATTCAAATTACTTATTAGAAAACAATATTTATGATTTTTTTTGGAACTATAATTACTTTTTTGGGGATATTTCCATCTAGATAATGTATTGTTTTATCATTAGATAACACTGTCTTCTCAATATTATCTTTAGATTCTTCAGCAGAAAACTGCAACTTAAATCTCATTTTACCATTAAATGAAACGGGATAATCTATATTTTTTTCAATTAAATATGAGGAATCAAAATTAGGAAATTTAGATTTTGTAATTGAGTAATTAAATCCTAACTTAAACCATATCTCTTCTGAAATATGTGGTGCATAAGGAGATAACAAAATAACAAATTGCGTGAATATTTGCTGGTCTTTACATTTCTGATCGATTAATTCATTAAGGCATATCATTAGATTACTCACAACAGTATTAAATGAATATCTTTCTATATCTTCTTCAACTTTCTTAATTGTCTTATGCAGTGATTTGTATGAATCATCAGAGGCTGAATCTTTTGATAAACTTATTTTATTATCATTATCATGTATGTGTCTCCAAAACTTTTTTAAAAAATTATGAACTCCATTTATTCCTTTTGTGCTCCATGGCTTAAATTGCTCTAGAGGACCTAAAAACATCTCATATAGCCTTAGGGTGTCCGCACCAAATTTATCGATTAATTCATCTGGTGTTTGAGTATTATATTTTGATTTAGACATTTTCTCAATTTCAAACCCACATTCATAGAGACCGTCTGCTAATATAAATTCAGCACTTGAAAATTCACTCCTCCATTTTTTAAATTTATCTAAATCTAAAATATCATTATTGACCATATTTATATCTACATGCAGAGCAGTCGTTTTATAATCGTCTTTTTTACTTTTTGTAACAAAAGTATTAGAGTTATTTATTCTATAAACGAAATTAGACCTACCTAAAATCATGCCTTGATTAATAAGCTTTTTGAATGGTTCATCAAAAGCAATTAGCTTTTTATCAAACAAAAATTTTGTCCAAAAACGAGAATAAAGAAGATGACCAACAGCATGCTCAGCACCACCTATATATAAATCAACTTGACCCCAATAATCTGACTTTTCTTTTGCAACAAATTCTTTTTTATTATTTGGGTCCATAAAACGCAAAAAATACCAGGAAGAACCTGCCCATCCAGGCATAACATTTGTATCCATTGCATCCCCTGCAAATACGCTCCAATCTTCTTTTTTTGCTCTCGCCAATGGTGGGTCCCCTCCTTCTGTAGGTAAATATTTATCAATTATAGGTAAAGTAATTACAGACTGGTCATCAAAGAGGTAAGGCAAAGATTTTTTATAAAAAACAGGAAATGGCTCTCCCCAATATCTTTGTCTTGAAAAGATAGCATCTCTTAATCGGAAATTTATTTTTTCATTTCCAATTTTATGCTCTTTCACATATAAATTTATTTTTTCTATTGCATCTTGACAACTTAATCCATCTAGAAAACTTGAGTTAGTTAATACAGCCTCGTTACCTTCGTAAGCAGAAGTACTTATATCGATCTCCTTGAAAATATTAATTATATCAATATTGAAATGATTTGCAAAAAGCCAATCTCTTTGATCCCCGCATGGGACAGCCATTACAGCACCCGTTCCATATGAGGCTAGCACATAATCTGAGATCCAAATAGCAACTTTTTCTCCACTTATTGGGTGTAAAGCATATGCACCTGTAAAAGCACCACTAACTTTCTTCTCAGACTGTCGCTCTCGTTCGGACCTTAGAGCCGATGAATTAATGTATTTTTCAATATTTAATTCTTCATCTTTTGAAGTAATTTCCTTTACAAGTTCATGCTCGGGAGCTAACACAAGAAAGTTCACACCAAAAACGGTATCTCCTCTTGTTGTAAAAACCTGAATATTTAAATCTGAATTATAAACATTAAAATTTAGTATTAAACCTTTGGATTTACCAATCCAATTTCTTTGCATCTCTTTTAATGAGTCGGACCAATCAAGATGCATTAAATCAGAATTTAATCGATCAGCATATGCAGTAATTCTTAAAGACCACTGCTTCATTTTTTTTTGTTCAACAGGAAAGTCGCCTCTTTCAGAACGCCCATTCTTTACCTCATCATTTGCCAACACAGTTCCAAGCCCTGGGCACCAATTAACTATTGACTCAGAAATATAAGCTAGTCTATACGAAAGTAATATCTCCTGTTTTTGCTCTATTGAAAAACTAACCCATTCAATTTTTGTAAATATTTTTACTTCATTACAAAAAAATGAGCAATTAATGTTTCCCTGCTCATTGAAATAAGAAATTAGCTCATTAATATCAACTGCCTTATTTTTTTTTGTACAATATCCAGAATTAAAAAATTGTTTAAAAATCCATTGAGTCCATTTGTAATAATTTGGATCAGAAGTTTGGATTTCTCTACTCCAGTCAAATGCAAAGCCAATTTTATCTAATTGATCTCTATACCTTTTAGTGTTAACTTTTGTTGCTTGCTCTGGATGAATTCCAGTCTGTATGGCATATTGCTCAGTTGGTAAACCAAATGAATCATAACCCATTGGGTGAAGAACATTAAAACCCTTAAGTTTTTTAAATCTTGTAAAGATATCTGATGCAATATAACCTAATGGGTGTCCAACATGAAGCCCTGATCCAGATGGATAGGGAAACATATCTAAAACATAAAACTTTTCTTTTTCTGATAGTTCATCAACCTGATTTGTAAAATTTTCAGCCCAATAATTTTGCCATTTTTTTTCTATTTCTGTAAAATTATAATCCATCAATATTTTTTATTCTATGCGATACAAATTTAATCAATACAAACTAATCTTTATACTATTTTTATATTTTAGCCAACAGAATGAATAAAAGTAAAAACAAAACTCTTAATAGAAAAATAATTTCTTCCTCTGCATCTGTTATTATTAGTTTATCTCTTGTCCTATTTGTTGTTGGATTATTGTCGTTGGCATTAATAAATGCCCAGAAACTTTCTAACTATATAAAGGAAAATATTGGTTTCTCTATTATGTTAAAAGAAAATACAAATCAATTTGAAGTAAAGAAATTTAATAAGTCAGTTGATGCAATGCCATTCACGAAATCAACCACTTTTGTCTCAAAGGATGCGGCAACATCTGAATTAGAATCTGATCTTGGAGAAGAATTTGTAGATTTTCTTGGTTTCAACCCAATACTTGCATCTATCGATGTTAAACTTAATCCAGATTACTCAAATAATGATAGCCTTTCTGTAATTTCAAATAATCTAATTAAAAACAGTTTAGTTCACGAAATTTATTATCAAAAAAATCTAATTAGTAGAATCAATAATAATGTAAAAAAACTATCTCTTTTTCTAATAACATTTTGCATTATACTATTTTTTATTGCTTTTGCTCTTATTAACAATACAATTAGGCTTTCAGTATACTCAAAAAGATTTTTAATTAAAACAATGAGACTTGTAGGGGCACAAAACAGCTTCATTCAAAAACCTTTTATTTTAGATGGGCTATATCAGGGAATGTACAGTGCAATATTCGCTATTTTCATGCTAATGGGCTCAATTCAATTAGTTCAGGCTGAAACAGCAAGCTTGCTAAATATTACAGATTTAAAAATCATTGGTCTTGTTTTTATACTTATTTTTATAATTGGAATAATATTAAGTAGTCTATCAACATATTTTGCAGTCAAAAAATTTATTAATGTGTCAGAAAGTGAACTTTACAATTAAAAAAAATGAAATTCGTATTTAAACAAAAAAATTATCTCCTATTAATTTTAGGTGTGCTTTTTATTGCAACTGGTCTAATATTAATGATTGGTGGAGGCTCTGAAAATCCAAATGAATTCTCTTATGAAATATTTAATTTCAGAAGACTTACTTTAGCTCCAATTCTAATTGTTATTGGCTTTATTATCGAAATTTTTGCCATTATGTACCAACCAAAAAAATAAATTCCTGTGGAGATTCTTCACGCAATTTTATTAGGGATTATTCAAGGATTAACAGAGTTTCTTCCTGTAAGTAGCAGTGGACATTTAGAGATAATGAAGACTATTCTTGGAAATAAACAAGTTGCTAGCCAAAGTCTTTTGATGACAGTTGTACTACATTTTGCTACAGCACTAAGTACTATTGTAATTTTTAGAAATGAAATTATAGATATCTTTAAAGGAGTATTATTAAAGAAAAGCAAAGAGGACTTTCAATTTTCTATAAAAATTATTTTGTCAATGATTCCTGCAACAATTATTGGGTTAGTATTTAATGATGAAATGGAAAGTTTATTCAATAATCAAATCTCATTTGTTGGGATAATGCTAATATTAACAGGAGCTATTTTGTTTCTTGCAGATAAAGCCAAAACAACAAATAAAAAAGTAAGTTTTTTCGATGCAATAATTATCGGACTATCTCAGGCTGTTGCAATAATACCAGGAATATCAAGATCTGGGGCAACAATTTCAACAGCTGTGCTTCTTGGAGTTGATAAAGAAAAAGCCGCAAAATTTTCTTTTTTAATGGTTGTCCCATTAATTATTGGCAAAATATTAAAAGACTTATTAGATGGTGGTGATTTATTCGTCCAATCTTCTGTTTTAGAGCTTTCTGCAGGTTTTTTTGCGGCATTTATTACCGGAATTTTTGCTTGTAAATGGATGATTAAAATTGTAAAAAACAGCAAACTTAAGTACTTTTCAATTTATTGTTTTGTGGTAGGATTATCTGCAATAATTATTTCTAGCTTATAAATGATAGAAGCTGATAGAGAAATTTCATCTGAATTATTTTTAAATGGGAAAATCTTAACTTTTAATAAACCAGTAGGATGGTCTTCATTTGATTTAGTAAAAAAAGTAAGAAACTTATTAAAGATAAAATATAAATTTAAGAAACTTAAAGTTGGTCATGCGGGTACATTAGACCCTCTCGCTTCAGGCTTAATGATTATATGTACTGGAAAATTTACAAAAAAAATATCACAACTTCAAGATCAAGATAAGACATATATTGCAGATATACTATTTGGAGCTACAACCCCATCATTTGATTTAGAAACCGAAATAGATAATATCTTTTGTACCAAATCTATAACATTGGAAAAAATTCAGCATAATCTAAAAGAATTTATAGGAGAAATAGAACAGGTGCCTCCAATTTATTCTGCATTGAAAGTTGACGGGGAAAGATTATATAAAAAAGCAAGAAGAGGGGAAAACATAGTTATTAAATCTAGAAAAGTGATTATCAATTCAATAGAGATAATTGAGGTCAAATTACCAAATATTAAAATCAAGATAAATTGTAGTAAAGGGACTTATATTAGATCAATAGCGCATGATTTAGGTAAGAAACTACAAAATGGAGCACATCTAATTTCTCTCGTAAGAACGAGTATCGGAGCATTTTCTTTAGAGTCATCTTTAAAAATAGAAGATTTTGAAAAAAAACTAAATAGCTAAAATCTATTGACATCGCCTTCCCAATGTATTATATTTGCAAACCCTAAAAAAAATCATTATGAAATATAAATTGTCAATGTTTAGCTTTGATTTACCTGAAAAGCTTATTACAGACACACCAGCAAAAAGCAGAGATGAATCCAAACTAATGGTCATAAACAAAAATACTGGAGATATTGAACATAAAAAAGTTGGCGATCTTATTGACTACTTTGAAAGTGATGATTTGATATGTCTTAACAATACAAAAGTATTTCCTGCAAGATTATATGCAAATAAAGAAAAAACTGGCGCAAAAATTGAAGTGTTTTTACTTAGAGAGTTAAATCAAAAAAATAGACTTTGGGATGTATTAGTTGACCCAGCAAGAAAGATTAGAATTGGAAATAAATTATTTTTTGGCGAAAATGATGAACTAATTGCTGAGGTAATTGACAATACAACATCAAGAGGTAGAACGTTAAGATTCTTATATGATGGTACTCATGAAGAATTTAAAGAGACATTAAACTCGCTAGGAAGCACTCCACTACCAAGATTTATTAAAAGGGAGCCAACTAATCAAGATACTGAAAGATACCAAACAATCTATGCTAAACATGAAGGAGCCGTAGCTGCCCCTACTGCCGGACTTCACTTCAGCAAAAAACAAATGCTAAAAATGCAAATAAAAGGAGTAGAGTTTGCAGAAACAACATTACATATTGGCTTAGGGACTTTTGCTCCTATAATGGTGGAAGACTTGTCCAAACATAAAATGGAGTCTGAACAAATGCAAATTAATGAAGAGGCAGCGTTAAAAATTAATAGTGCTAAATTACAGAACAAAAGAATTTGTGCAGTAGGAACAACAGTCATGAGGACACTTGAAAGTAGTGTATCAACTAAAAGCATGGTAATTCCTTATGATGGCTGGACTAATGTATTTATTTTCCCTCCTCATAATTTTCAAATTGCAAACTGTATGCTGACTAATTTTCATTTACCAAAATCATCTTTAATGATGCAGGTTGCAGCTTTTGCTGGATATGACCTACTCATGAAAGCTTACAAAGAGGCTGTTAAGAAAAAATACAAATTTCATACATATGGAGATGCTATGTTAATTATCTAAAATGGAAAAAACTGCATTAATAGTGGCGGGCGGTAAAGGCTTAAGAATGCAAGCAAAGACTGCGAAACAATTTCTAGTTCTTAATGGCCTTCCCATTTTAATGCATACAATAAAAAAGTTTTCAGCTTTTAATAATATAATTGTTGTTTTACCAGAAGATCAGTTTATTGAGTGGGAAAATCTATGTAAAAAATATAAATTTTCAATTAAGCATATAATTGTTAAAGGAGGGTCAAACAGATTTGAATCAGTTAAGAATGGATTAAAAAAAATAACCCAAAATGGTGTTGTTGCAATTCATGATGGTGTACGCCCACTTTTAACAAAGTTTTTAATTAATAAACTATGTCAAAAAGTTTCATCTGGTGTAGGGGTTATTCCTGTTATGCCAATAAAAGAATCAATAAGAAAATTTGACAAAAAAAATAGCTCATATTTTGATAGAGAATCTATTGTATCAGTTCAAACACCTCAGTGCTTTTTTAGCAACGAAATTATTGCTGCCTATTCTATGGTAAGTACTGATAAGTTTACTGATGATGCTTCTGTATTTGAAGTAAATAATGGCAGAATAACAATGTTAAGTGGTGAGGAAAGAAACATCAAAATTACTACACAAGAAGATCTTTTAATTGCAGAAGCTTTGCAAGACTAGATAATTTTTCTCACTATTGTTTCTGGAGTTATTTTCATTTTAATATCAATATTTCTTAAGAGGTTAACACCCGGTATCTTTCCTTTTTCGAAAGTTCCTAAGTCAGTGAATCCTAAACAATCAGCGCCATTTTGACTTCCAATCTTTAAAAGCGTATTTAAATCAAAATCAGAATTTTCTTGAACACAAAAAAGTTCTTCAATTATTGAAAGATTTGAATTAGAAGCAAGACTATCTGTTCCTACACATAATTTATTAACATTAAAAAATGAATAATCTGGGGTAACACCTTCGATGTATATATTTGCCTTTGGACATGTACAGTAATATGCATCAATGACATCATCTTTACTCATAAATGTATTATGTACTAATAAATGTTTTTGATTAAAAATGTTGTGTAAAACATCTGTAGATTTATGAATTTTCTTCCAAATTTTATTGGAAGCACTTATACTTACCAACCATCTAATTAGTTCCCCATCTTTTGAATGAAATAGCATATTCTCCTCTTTTGATTCTTGATTATGAATAGAAATAACATCACTTTTATCATCAATTTGTTCATATATCATTTTCATTAAATCAGGTGGAACACTGTATGGTGAGTGAGGAACAATTGTCGCCTTTAAGCCATAAGAACTAAATCTATTTCTTATTTCAATACTATTATTAATTGTATTCTCAAACTTTTGTTCATCTATTTGAAAAGTTTCAATAAAATTATAGTAAGAAATATTATTTTCTCTTTTTAAAAATAAAGTATCATCAGTATTACAGATATCTCCCACACCAACAATACCATTTGCAATCATTTGATTTTCAGCAGCTATAATTTTATTTTTAATTATACTTTTAGAGACTTTAGGCCGATTACTAATTTCTTTTATAAATTTAACTAATCCAGAATTTGGGGAAATACAATTTAATAAGTGACTTAATTCTAAGTGACAATGTGAATTAATAAATCCTGGGCATAATACACCACTAAATTTTTCTATTGGAACTCCTGAAAGAGAGTTTTCTTTATGAATATCAACAACCTTACCATCAAAATTAATTTGTAAAATACCATTCTTAATAGGGGGCATATAGATAGGAAATAAATAATCAGCTTGTAAAAAACGCATTGGTCAAAAGTAAATATATCTTTGCAAAGATAATGAATACAAAAAAAGACATAAGAAATATTGATAAGCAAGAGTTAATAGAATTCTTTATCTCAAAAAAAATACCAAAATTTAGAGCAAATCAGGTATATGAATGGCTTTGGAAAAAAAGAGCTATATCATTTGACGAGATGACCTCACTATCAAAAGAACTTAGAGAGCTCTTAAAGGAATATTTTGTTATAAATGCTGTAAAAATTCATAAAGCTGAAAAAAGTATTGATGGAACAGCAAAATATAGTCTAAAATTACACGATAATAATTTAGTTGAAGGAGTATTAATTCCATCAAAAAAAAGACTAACCGCTTGCGTCTCCTCGCAGGTGGGTTGCAGCTTAGCATGTAATTTCTGTGCAACTGGGACATTAAAACTTGAAAGAAACTTAAGCTACAGTGAAATATATGACCAAGTATTTATCTTAAATGAGGAAGCAAAATTAAATTTTGGGAGATCGTTAAGTAATATTGTCTTTATGGGGATGGGCGAACCCTTATTAAATTATGATAACCTTTTGAAAGGGATTAATTTAATAACAACTGAAAAAGGGCTAGCAATATCAGCAAAAAGAATTACTGTTTCAACAGCTGGAATTAGTAAAATGATAACAAAATTAGCTGACGATAATGTAAAGTTCCACCTTGCCATTAGCTTACATTCTGCAAAAGATAATACACGAGAAGAATTGATGCCTATAAACCGAGCCATTCCTTTAGAAAAATTACAAGATTCTATCAGATATTTTTATGACAAAACAGGCTCGAGAATTACTTACGAATATATCTTATTTAGTAATATCAATGATAGTTTAGAAGATGCGCACGAACTTGTCAAATTTTCTAGGATTAGTCCTTGCAAGATAAACTTAATCGAATACAATCCAGTTGATGATTTAGCTTACACAAAATCTTCAAATAAAAAAACTAATGATTTTATTCATTTTCTAGAAAACAAAAATGTAATTGTCAACCTTAGAAAAAGCAAAGGAAAAGATATCAATGCAGCATGTGGTCAATTAGTTAATAAATTAAAATAATTAATCCCCATATTTATCAGTAGTAAAAGTTTGTATATTAGCCTAAAACATTTCTAATAAACCATGTCTATAATTAATAAGATAAAATCTCCGATTAAATTAGAAATGAGCTTATTTGAAGAGAAGTTTAAGCAATCATTAATAACTAATGTTTCACTTCTTGATAAAATAATGCATTATATCATCAAAAGAAAGGGCAAGCAAATGAGACCTATGTTTGTTTTTTTATGTGCAAAATCATTTGCTGAAATAAATGACAGTACATATAATGCTGCTTCTATGATTGAGCTATTGCATACTGCAACATTAGTTCATGATGACGTAATAGATGAATCAAACTTTAGAAGGGGTTTTTTTTCAATAAATGCACTCTGGAAAAACAAAATTGCAGTTCTTGTTGGTGATTTTCTATTATCTAGAGGATTGCTATTAGCTGTAGAAAAAGAAGAATTCCAATTGTTAAAAATCGTAAGTAAGGCGGTGAAAGAAATGAGTGAGGGGGAATTGTTACAAATAGAAAAAACAAGGAGATTAAACATTACAGAAGAAATATATTTTGAAATAATTAGAAAGAAAACAGCAACATTAATTGCAGCTTGCTGTGAAAGTGGTGCTAATTCAATTAAAACAACAACTGATAATATAGAGTCAATGCGAATATTTGGCGAAAATGCCGGAATTGCTTTTCAAATAAAAGACGACCTGTTTGACTATACACACAACCCAATTATTGGGAAGCCTACAGGTCTAGATATAAGAGAGAAAAAAATGACACTTCCACTTATATATACTCTTAACAAAGTTGAAAAAAAGACCAGAGAATTCATCATTAATACAATAAAAAAAGACAGCAAAAACCAAAGTAAAATCACTCAAATTATAAATATTGTAAAAGATGAAGGGGGGCTAATATATGCTGAAAATAAAATGAGGACATATTACAATAACGGAATAGACGTTTTAAATAAACTGGAGCAAAATGATTCAGTAAAATCATTACATTTACTTATGGATTATGTTGTAAATAGGAAAAAATGATACCAAAGCATACTATTGATGAAATTTTTGAAACTGTTAAAATAGAGGAAGTTGTTGGAGACTTTATTACATTAAAAAAAAGAGGGGTTAATTTGTTAGGATTATGCCCTTTTCATAACGAAAAAACTCCTTCATTTACAGTTTCACCTACTAAAGGGATCTATAAATGTTTTGGTTGTGGTGAAGGGGGCAATAGTGTAAGTTTTTTAATGGATAAAGAACACTATAATTATCCTGAAGCTCTCAAATACTTAGCGAAAAAATACAACATTGAGATTGAAGAAGAAGAAATGACTTCAGAACAAACTCAGATTGCCAATGAAAAGGACAGTTTGTATATTCTTTCAACATTTGCGAATACTTTTTTTATAAAATCACTTTGGGAAAAAGAAGAAGGTCAAAATATTGGTTTATCATATTTTAAAGAAAGAGGTTTTAACGAAGAAATTATTAAAAAGTTTGAGCTAGGTTATAGCCCCAAAAATCAAAGTGCACTTTTCAATGAAGCTATAAATAATTCCTTTGATAAAGAAGTTTTTCTTAAATCAGGATTAGGTTTTAAAGTTAATGATAAAGTTATTGTAGACAGATTTAAAGATCGTGTAATGTTTCCTATTCATAGTTTTTCAGGAAGGATTTTAGGTTTTGGCGGAAGAGCCTTAAGTAAAAATGCCAAAGCTAAGTATCAAAACTCTCCTGAATCTTCCATTTATAATAAAAGTAAGGTTCTATATGGAATATTTTTTGCCAAAAATCAAATAAGTAAATTAGATAATTGCTACATAGTAGAAGGTTATACAGATGTGCTTGCAATGCATCAAAAGGGAATAGAAAATGTGGTTTCAGCATCAGGCACATCGCTTACTACAGAACAAGTAAAGCTAATAAGTAGATTTACAAAAAATATAACTATCTTATTTGATGGGGATGCTGCTGGTATTAAAGCATCTTTTAGAGGAGTTGATATGATTCTAAAGGAAGGAATGAATGTCAAAATAATTCCATTTCCCGACAATCATGACCCAGATTCATATTCTAAAACTTTATCATCAGATGATTTCAAACTATTTCTCAAGAATCAATGCTCAAGATTTTATAACATACAAAACTTCAATTTTATTTTCTGAAAGTGAAAAAGATCCAATAAAACGTGTAGAAATTATTAAAGAAATAATTGATTCAATTGCCTTAATTCCCGATTACCTAACAAGAACAGAATATTGTAAAGTATGTAGTAAAATATTAGATGTAAAAGAGAGTGTGTTATTAAGAGATATTGATCAAAGTAGAAAGAAAGTAAACTCTACTATAAAGAAGGAAAATACTGAGAGAAAGCCTAATAAAGAAATTATATTATCTAAGAATAGTAAAATCATTAACTCTGAAAAAGAAATTATTAGAATCATAATAAATTATGGAAATGAAGAGTTAGAGTTTAATGATGAAAAAATAAGTGTGGGTAAATTTATAATAGAGGAGTTACATGCAGATAATATTAATATCCAAGATAAACTATATAATTTAATCTTTGATAAGCTAGAAAAATTAATATCAGAGAATACTGAAATAAAATATAATGATTTTGTAAATCATGAAAATCATGAAATAAGTAAATTAACTATAGATTTAATTAGTAATGAGTACGTTATAAGTGATAATTGGGTTAAAAGACATAAAATATATACTGGAATTGAAAAAAATAACCTAAAGAAAACAGCAGAAAAAGCTATTCTATCTTTGAAACTTCAGCATATAGAATTTAATATTGAGGCGATTCAAAATAAAATGAAATCTGTAGAAATAAATATAGATGATATTAGTCTTTTAAAAAACCTTATTGAAATAAAGAAAAAAATTGCATCTAAAATTGGTAGAGGCGTAAGCTAGAAAAAACTATTTAATATCGTGAATAATTAATTGATTGGTAACTTTTGAATTCCAAATATTTTCAGAAAGACTATAACAAATACTGACATCTTTAGATTTATTTATAAACTCTATTTTCTTTGCTAAACCAAAACCAATTGCCTCGATTTTCAATCCCTTTCCATTATCAACTTCACATTTAAGGTGTGATTTATCCATTCCTATTGCTCTATAATTATTAATTAAAATATTTTCTGAAACAAATTTAGGATTAGGATTTTTTGGGCCAAAGGGCTCAAACTGCTTCAAAATTCTAAAAAATTTAGAATCTATTTTTTCTAATGCAATTTCTAAATCAATATTTAATCTTGGAGTTAATTGGCTTTGCTTAATTTTTTCTGAGACAATTTCTTCAAATTTTATAATGAACTCATTTATTTTTTCTTTCTTAATTGTAAGACCAGCAGCATACTTATGCCCGCCAAAATTCTCGCACAAATATGAGCATTTATTAATTGCTGAATATATATCAAAATCATGTACTGATCTAGCTGAACCAGTTAATATACCGTTTTTTTCAACTAAAATAATAGTAGGTTTATAAAAAGTCTCAATAACTCTGGATGCAACTATTCCCACAACACCTTTATGCCATTTTTTAGAAAAAAGAACTGTTGATTTTTTAGAAACATCAACTAGCTTTAACGCTTCTTCTGTAATCGACTTATCTAAATTTTTTCTGGCACTATTATGCTCATTTATTTTAGATGCATAAGTCATCGCCTTACTTTTATCTTTTTCAACTAACACTTCTACTGCATGCTTCCCATGAAGAATTCTTCCAGCTGCATTAATTAATGGAGCAATTCCAAAAAGAATATCAGAAATTTTTATATCGTTATCTTTCTTTGCTACATTAATAAGTGACTTTATACCTGCTCTAGGAGAACTATTTATTTGCCTTAAGCCGCAAAACATTAAAATACGATTTTCATCTATTATCGGAACTATATCAGCGGCAATAGAAATTGCTAAAAGATCTAAAAGCGGTATAAGTTGATCAGTTTTTATTCCTCTTTGAATACAAAAAGCCTGAATTAATTTAAATCCTACACCACAACCAGAAAGTTCTTTAAACTTATAGTTACATGATGATTGTTTGGGATTAAGTATTGCCTTTGCAGAAGGTATAATCTCACCTGGATTGTGATGATCACAAATAATGTAATCAATGTTTAAATCGTTTGCATATTCGATTTGCTTAACCGCTCTAATGCCACAATCTAACGCAATGATTAACGTAAATTCATTTTTTTTCGCATAATCAATTGACTGAATAGAGACCCCATAGCCTTCAGTATACCTATCAGGAATATAGTAAGCTAAATCAGATAAATAATCTGAAAAAAAATCAAACATCATTGAGACTGCAGTGGTTCCATCTACATCATAATCACCATAAATTAAAACTCTTTCTTTTCTTTCAATAGCTAATTCAATTCTTTCAACAGCTGAACGCATATCTTTCATTTCAAAAGGATCATGTAGTTTATCGATATTAGGTCTGAAAAAACTCTCTGCTTCAGAATAGTTTGAAACTCCTCTAAGTAATAGTAATTTAGCTATTTCATCAGAAACAGATAAAACATTTGATAAATCTTTAATTTTATCAAAATCAATATGTGATGTTATCCAATCTTTAATCATTTTTTACCAGATACTATAATTACAAATTCTCCCTTTGGTTTCTTATTACTAAAATATTCTAAAACTTCAAGAAGTTTACCGCGTTTTGTTTCTTCATAAATTTTAGTAATTTCTCTAGATACTGAAACTTCTCGATCACGACCAAAATATTCAATAAATTGAGTTAGTGTCTTAATAATTCTATGAGGAGATTCATAAAACACCATACTCCTTGATTCATCTTGCAACGACTCCATTCTTTTTAGTCTTCCTTTCTTAACTGGCAAGAAACCTTCAAAAATAAATCTATCGGAAGGTAAGCCTGAATTGATTAAGGCAGGAACAAAAGCAGTTGCTCCCGGCAAACATTCAATTTCAATATCATTCCTTAAACATTCACGAATTAATAAAAAACCTGGGTCGGAAATACCTGGAGTTCCTGCATCAGATATTAAAGCCATCGAACAATCATTTTGAAGTTTACCAATAATTTTATTAAGATTTTTATGCTCATTAAATTGATGAAAAGAAAATAGTTTAGTTTCAATCTTAAAATGATTTAATAATTTTTTACTAACTCTGGTATCTTCGGCTAAAATTAACTCTACAGTATTTAGAATGTTGATTGCCCTTAAAGTAATATCATCTAAATTTCCTATTGGAGTTGGAACAACATACAGTTTATTCATTGTATAAATTTATATAAAAAATGGATAAAATTTTAAATCTGGAGAAACTCGTAATGTAGGTGCGGGAAGTTTTAAATATTTAAAAAAATATTTTACTTTTTTCGCTACTGGTGTATCCCATTTCTTCAATATCTTTTGAATATTATAATCTAAAGCAATATAGTATTCATTTCTTCCTCCCATTTTTGTTCCCCCCTGAATATATTGAGTATTGTCTAAGCCATATCCAAAAGCTAAATTTAGCCAGTCTGGAATAACTTTAATTTTAATAAAATGATTAAGGTCTGCTGAAACCCAGTAGGTTTGATTAGGGTAATCATCATACCAAGAAAATCTAGAGGGATTTTTACCTCTTTGACTCTCTAGCTCCCAATAAATATTTGAATGTTTAAAATATGAAAATTTAAAATTTATAGCTTTTAATTCTTTTGAGTAGTGTTGTGCAACAGGCCAAAAAGAACCAATTGATCCCAATGCTAAATCATACTTACTAAACCCCCAATAAGGCGCATAGGCATCTTTAATCTCAATAGCGAGTTGTATTGAAGATCCAAAAATAGCCCCACACCATACAGCTTTCTTTGGTTTTATTCCTGCCCATAAAAAAGATTGAGAAAATAAATCAGACGCATGAACTCCACCTAAAAAATGAGCAGCTTTATCAACATTTAAGGCGTAAACTAGATCGTTACCTGGATCAAAATGAAATTCAGTTGATATATCGCTCCACCATGCGTTATTAACGTATAAATAAGTGCCTGCCAAGCCTATAGCTAAAGAGCTTGAAACAAGTAACATTTTTGATTTGTCAATTGCAGATGTATCTTTTTGAGCTAAAAGTTTAGGCATATTACTCGTCACTAAAATTGAAATAATCAACAAAAATCTTATTATCATAAAAATATATTGTACATTTTATACATTTGTTAGCAAACATAGCTAAAACATAAATGATTTATTATGAGTACATCAGAAAATAATCAGATTAAAACTAATGGTTACATTGAGGTAATATGTGGCTCTATGTTCTCTGGAAAGACTAAAGAGTTGATTTGTAGACTAGAAAATGCTC
The DNA here is from genome assembly GCA_905181585.1 of uncultured Flavobacteriales bacterium. Taxonomy (GTDB): domain Bacteria; phylum Bacteroidota; class Bacteroidia; order Flavobacteriales; family BACL11; genus CAJIYG01. Next base: position 91,666 of record CAJIYG010000009.1, on the reverse strand, counting down.
AACAAAATAATCAGCGAGTAGTTTGCTTTAAACCTGACATAGATACAAGATATGATAAGTCTAATATTGTTTCTCATGATAATAAAAAATTTAAATCAATCTCAATCAAAAAATCTGAAGAGATCTTAAATATGTTTAAAAACTATGATGTAATTGGGATTGATGAATTTCAGTTTTTAGACAAAGAAGCTACAGAAGTATGTAGTCATATTGCAAATAGTGGTAAGAAAATAATTGTAGCTGGTCTCGATATGGATTATTTAGGAAGACCATTTAATTTCATGCCTAGAATTATGGCATTAAGCGAAAAAGTTACAAAACTACACGCCAAATGTGATGATTGTTCTGCGCAGGGAAATCACACATTTAGAAAAAATAAAAGTGAAAAATTGGTACAAATTGGTGAAAAAACTGATTATCTTGCTTTATGCAGAAGATGTTTTAATAAACGTATAAAAAAGAATGAGTAGCATACATGAAACAATTCTTTATATTGAGAAAAAAGCAATCATTGAGAATCTTTCTTTCTTTAGAAAAAAATTAAAAAAGTCTACAAAAATAATTGCTGTTTTAAAAGCATTTGCATATGGAAATGGAGATGTTAAAATAGCCGAAATTTTAGAACTATTAAAAGTAGATGCGTTTTGGGTTGCTGATTTTGAAGAAGGTGTAAATCTTAGAAAAAATAAAATAAATACTCCTATTATAATTGCTAATCCTGGCATAAAATCTATCGATCAAATTGTTAAATATAATTTAGAGGTAACAATCTATAATTTTAAACTGATGCAAAAATTTGGTGAATTAAACAAACCTATAAATATCCATTTAAAGTTTAATACTGGTATGAATCGATTCGGTTTTGACTTTTTAGATATTAATCAAGTAATATCACATTTAAGAATGTACCCTTTACTTAAAGTATGTTCTATTTGCTCCCATCTTGCTTCTAGCGAAAATAAATTAAATGATCTTTTTTCTAAAAAACAATTTAATCTATTCTCTAAAATTTGTAAAGTAATGGATACAAAATTTAGTAATCATTTTGACAAACATATTCTAAATTCGAATGGAATCATTCGCTTTCCTTCAGAACAGTATAGTGCTGTAAGAATTGGTATTGGTTTATTTGGAAATATTAAATCAACAGAAACAAAGAAAGCAACTAGCTTAATTAGTATTGTGTCACAGGTTAGAAAGATAACTAAAGGAGAGAGTGTTGGATACAATCTAGAATATAAAGCAAAAGAAGATATGACTATTGGAGTAGTTCCTTTTGGTTATGCAGATGGGCTTGATAGAAGGCTGGGAAATGGAATTGGTAAGCTATTTGTCAATCATCGTATGTGTGATATATTAGGTAATATAAGTATGGATTCTTGCTGTATTAATATTACTAATACAGACACTAAAGAAGGGGATCTAGTTGAAATTTTTGGTGAAAATATTTTGATCGAAGATATTGCTAAATTAATTGGTACAACGTCTTATGAGTTTTTATCAAAAATTAATCGGAGAATTAAAAGAGTTTATATTTAAAAATTTAATTTAAACCCTGTAATATTGAATCATATAGACTCGGGTTTTCTAAAACTTTTAATGCCTTATGAATTTCTTTATCATAATTGATAGAGCTCTTTATACGTCCTTTTTGGTAAAAATATCTACTAGAAATCTCACCACTTAAAATCTCTTTAATATCAGATTTACTTTTTTGCAAATCATCTTTCTTTTCTAGCATGAATTTATCACTCAAATTTTGCAAATCAACTTCAAGATAAGAATAATATTCTTCTTCTTTGGAAACATCTTTTATCTTCTTAATTATTCTTTCCGTTTCTGTTTTATATTCAAACTCTTTATCTTTTAAAAAGTCTTCAAATTTTGAGAAATCACCATCACTCATTATATAATTAGAGTCAAGAGCTGGATTTAAAAAATGATATTCAGAAGCATAATCAAAAAACAATCTTTCTCTTAATAGTGCTATAACGATTTGATTAATCTCATCTTGTTCAATAGTAATATCAGGATTAATTCCTCCACCATCATACACAATTCTTCCATTACGAGTCTTAAACTCAGTCATTAATGAATCTGCTATTTTCCCAACACTTCCGTCCTTATTTCTATTACTATAATCTAAAGCTTGAATACATCTACCGCTTGGAATATAATATTTCGCTACAGTTAACTTTAGCTGAGCATTATAACTTAATTTTTTAGTTTGTTGTACAAGACCTTTTCCAAAGCTTCTCTGCCCAATAACCACACCTCTATCTAGGTCTTGAATAGCACCAGCAACTATCTCAGAAGCAGAAGCAGAACTTTGATTTATTAAAACTACAATTGGTGTTTCTCTATCAAAAGTTTCACTATTTGCTTTGTAAATATTATCCCAAGACTTAATTTTTCCTTTTGTACTCACAACCTCTTCACCTTTATCTACAAAAAGATTAACCATACTAACTGCCTCATTTAAAAGTCCTCCAGGATTATTTCTTAAATCAAGAACAATTCCCTCAATATTTTTATCTTTTTGTAAAACTTGAAGTTCGCGCTTTATATCTTTAGTACAATTCCGAGTAAAACTCCTTAACTTTAGATATGCAATATTATCGTCAATAAATGCAGAGTAAGGAACACTTTTAACAGAGATTTTCTCTCTGTTAAAAACAACATTAAAAGGATTCTCTCCTCTTCGCTCTATTAATAATTTTACTTCTGTATTTGGTTCTCCTTTTAAAGCTTTACTGACCTCCTCTGTCGTTTTATCTTTTGCGCTAACACCATCGATTTTTAGAATTTTATCACCGGCAATAAGACCAGCTTTTTGAGCAGGAAAACCTTCATAAGGCTCACTAATAAAAACATAACTATTCCTCTGAGTTATTACAGCGCCTATTCCTCCATATTGTCCAGTTGTCATAAACTTAAAGTCCTCAATCTCTGATTCAGGAATATATGTTGTATAAGGATCTAAAGACTTTAACATAGCATCAATTCCTGTTTTCATTAGCTTACCGGGATCTGTTTCATCAACATAATAATTATTCAATTCTCTATATAAAGTTGTAAAAACATCTAAATTTTTTGCAATCTCAAAATAACTATCGGCAAAGCCTAAAAGAGATAAGGATACAACTAAAGCAATAAGTATTTTCTTTATTTTTCTAAACATATTAATTTAAGGTATTGGATCATGGCCACTACCACCCCAGGGGTGACATTTTAAAATTCTCTTCAAAGATAACGTTAAAGCTTTTAAAGTATCAAATTTTTCGAAACATTGTCGAGAATATTCTGAACATGTTGGAGAATATCTACATCGAGCTGGCAAAATTGGCGAAATTATTCTTTGATATATAAAAATAATAACTAGAAATATTTTTGAAAAAATCTTCTTCATAATGAATCAGATAAACGAGAAAATATTTCTTTTATTTTTTTTTCAATTATATAATAAGAAATTAAATCATTAGATTGATAAATTAAAGCAAAATCTATCTTCTTATTTTTTGAGCTAAGATTAGAAATTAACAATTTTTTATTTTTTCTAAAAGCCTCTCTTACATGCCTTTTGATCTTATTTCTATTTACAGCTAAATCAATTTTCTTTTTTGGAACGACTACTTGTAATCTTAAGGATTCTAGTAAATTTATATTATCATCTTTAACAAAGACAATACGAAATGGATTTACAAAAAAAGAATCCCCATTTAAAAATAAATTATCAGTATCTCTTTTGCCACACAACTTCTCGTTTTTTTTAAAAGTTTGCATAAAAAAGTAATTTAGAAAAATTTATCTTTTCCTCTTATTCGCTATCTTTATATACTGCTCTAAAGCCATCGACATAGAAGGAGCTTTGGGATTTGGAACTTCAATATCTGCTCTTAATTTGTAGTCTTTAACAGACTTTACTGTTGTTGAACCAAAGACAGCAATTCTAGTGTCACCTTGCACATAGTTTGGAAAATTTTCTACAAGAGATTTGATTCCTGTAGGACTAAAAAACACTAAAATATCATATTTCACATCTTTTAAATCAGATAGATCTGAGCATGCTACTTTATACATTTGAGCTTTAGTAAATTCCAGGCCACTTTCTTCTAAAGATTTATTTGGTCTGTTCTTTAACACATCCGAGCAAGGAAATATAAATTTACTTCCTTCATGTTTTTGCATAATAGGAATTAAACTTGCAAGACTTTGTTCACCTGTAAATATCTTTCTTTTCCTATAAGTAATAAAGTTTTGAAGATAATGAGCAATAGCTTCAGAAACACAAAAATATTTAAGAGTTTCAGGAACTTTAATTCTTAGTTTCTCACACATGCCAAAATAATGATCCATAGCATTTTTACTAGTAAAAATAACTGAATCATGATTTAGAATACTTATTCTCTGCTCTCTAAATTCTATAGTAGATATCTCATCTACATGCATAAATGGTCTGTAGTCAATTTTGACATTAAACTTTTTAGCAATAATATCATAAGGTGATTTACCTTCTGGCTTTGGCTGAGAAATTAAAATTGATTTAACTTTCTTGTATTCCATATAATAAACTTTATTCTTTTAGTAAAAAAATCCTTTTGCAACTAGTACAAAAGGAAAAATTTCTAGAATACAAAGATACAAAAATATATACAAAGGAATTAAACCAAATGAATTTGTTCCTATTTTATAAATTGAATAAATTTTCAATGACATGAAAATAATAGATAAAAGAATTAGCATATAAACAAAATATATATCAAGATCGTAAGGAACAAAATAGACAAAAACTAAAAAAGGAAAAATAATAATAGCAAAAGATCTATCTGAAATAAATGAAAAGAATACTGTTAATTTTGCTAATTCTTTTTTTAAAAAAATATTACCTAAAAATCTAATAACTAAAAACTTACTAGAAAAATACAGAAAAATATAAAGTAGGATTTCAAAAAAACTATTTACACTGATAACACTCTGCTGTAAATTTATAAATAGTGAAATATTAATTATCATTATAAGAAAAGTAATCATACTAACCCTTTGAGTAAGTGCATTCTCCAGTCTTAGATACTGACTTGCATACCTATATTGAATTGAGCCTAGAACTAATAAACTTGCATAACTCCAATAATAGGCTCTTAAAATTCCAATTAGAAAAAAAGATATAGTCAGTAAAATAAAAAAACCATCTCCATTCATAAATTCATTTTTCTTTTAAAAATTATAAATACAAAAATAACTTTTACATATTTATCTTATAAGACATATTAGATAATGTTTAAAATCAATACTTTTGTAAAAAAAAGAATTATGAAACAAGATCTATTTCAAGCTCCCGACTATTTTCTTATGGATGAATTACTATCCGATGAGCATAAGCTTATAAGAGATGCTGCGCGTGATTGGGTTAAAAGAGATGTCAGTCCAATCATTGAAGAAGCATGTCAAAATGCAATTTTCCCTAAGCAAATACTCTCGGGTCTAGCAGATGTTGGCGCTTTTGGTCCATACATTCCAACCAAGTATGGAGGGGCGGGTCTTGATCATATTTCATATGGCTTGATCATGCAGGAATTAGAGAGAGGAGATAGTGGCGTTAGATCAACTGCCTCTGTCCAATCTTCTTTAGTAATGTATCCAATATATGAATATGGAAATGAGGAGCAAAGATTAAAGTACCTTCCAAAATTAGCAACTGGTGAAATGATGGGATGCTTTGGACTGACTGAACCAAATCATGGATCAAATCCCGGAGGAATGACAACAAACATTAAAGATATGGGCGATCATTATATTTTAAATGGTGCAAAAATGTGGATATCTAACTCTCCATTTGCTGACGTGGCTGTTGTTTGGGCAAAAAATGATGCTGGTAGGATAAAGGGTGTAATTGTAGAAAGAGAAATGGAAGGTTTTACTACTCCAGAAACTCATAATAAATGGAGTTTAAGAGCTTCAGCAACAGGAGAACTGGTATTTGATAATGTAAAAATACCAAAAGAAAACATATTAGAGGGTAAAGATGGATTAGGCGCTCCTCTTGGTTGTTTAGATTCTGCAAGATATGGAATAGCTTGGGGTGCTATTGGAGCTGCAATGGATTGTTATGACACTGCTTTAAGATATTCAAAAGAAAGAATTCAGTTTGGAAAACCAATTGCTGCATTTCAACTTCAACAAAAAAAACTTGCAGAAATGATCACTGAAATTACAAAAGCACAACTGTTAACATGGAGACTTGGAGTTTTAAAAAATGAAGGGAGAGCAACAACAGCACAAATTTCAATGTGTAAAAGAAATAATGTGGAAATGGCGCTTAATATAACAAGAGAAGCAAGACAGATTCTAGGCGCGATGGGAATAACTGGAGACTATTCAATTATGAGACATATGATGAATCTAGAATCTGTTATAACTTATGAGGGGACTCATGACATTCACCTTCTAATTACGGGGCTTGATATCACAGGTGAAAGCGCTTTTAAATAGCCTTTTTTTCCTCATCTAGTAGTTTTGCTATTTTAGTAATATCATTATAAAATTCTTTACCATATCTTCTAATTAACGGGTGTTTTAGAAATTTATATACTGGCATACTCATTTCTTTACCAAGCGAACAAGCTGGAGAACAAATATCTATCGATTCATAATTAATTGCATGAAACTCCTTGTATTCTGATATTCTAATTGGAAATAAATGACATGAAATAGGTTTTTTAAATGAAATTTTTTTATCAAAATTTGCCTTTTCTATTCCACATTTTGAAATACCGTCATCCAATATTACGAATGCACATTCTTTATTATTGATAAGAGGGGTTGTAAGATCTCCATCAGCATCTAAAACTGATACACCCACATCATCAATAACTTCTTGTGATTTTTCACTCAAATAAGGTCTAACTAATGGATATATTTCATTAAGTATTTCAACTTCTTTATCTTTTAATGGTGCCCCGGAGTCTCCCTCAACACAACATGCACCTTTACAGGCATTTAGATCACAAATAAATTGCTTTTCAAAGATATCTTTAGAAATAATTTTATCATCAATTTGAATCATATTGTAAATTTACATAATTAAAATTGAGAATTATTACTTTTGCACTATGGCAAACTATGAAGAAATCTTTAAAAAAGTTGTATCTCATTGTAAAGAGTATGGTTTCATATTCCAATCTTCAGAAATATATGACGGATTAGCAGCTGCTTATGACTATGGGCCCAATGGTGTAGAATTAAAGAATAATATAAAAGATTATTGGTGGAAGTCAATGGTCAATATGCATGAAAATATTGTTGGTTTAGACTCTGCAATTTTTATGCATCCAAAGACATGGAAAGCCTCTGGACATATTGATGCGTTTAATGATCCACTAATTGATAATAAGGATTCAAAAAAAAGATACAGAGCAGATGTTCTTGTTGAGGATTACATAGCAAAAATTGAAGCAAAAATTACAAAAGATTGTGATAAGGCCGCTAAGCGTTTTGGAGAAAAATTTAATAAAGAGGAGTTTACATCAACAAATGGAAGAGTAGTAGAAAGGAAAAAAAAAATTGATTTAATAAACAAAAGATTAAACACATCTCTATCATTGGGTGATCTTAAAGCAGTAAAATTATTAATTGAAGAATTAGAAATAAAATGCCCTATTTCAGGAACTAATAACTGGACAGATGTTCGTCAGTTTAACCTAATGTTTAAAACCCAAGTTGGAGCAACAACTGATGGTGCCACTGACCTATATCTAAGACCTGAAACTGCTCAAGGAATATTTGTTAATTTCTTAAATATCCAAAAAACTTCACGAATGAAGATTCCATTTGGAATTGCACAAGTGGGGAAAGCCTTTCGAAATGAAATTGTTGCAAGACAATTTATCTTTAGAATGCGTGAGTTTGAGCAAATGGAAATGCAATTTTTTGTGCGTCCTGGTGAAGAAATAAAATGGTATAATTATTGGAGAGAAAGTAGAATTAATTGGCATAAATCTTTAGGAATTGACGAAGATAAATATCGTTTTCACGATCATGAAAAGCTGGCTCACTATGCAAATGCTGCCACTGATATAGAATTTAAATTTCCATTTGGATTTAAAGAACTAGAAGGTATTCATTCTAGGACAGATTTCGATCTCAAAGCACACCAAGAGCATTCAGGTAAAAAAATAAAATATTTTGACCCAGAAATAAATGATAGTTATGTTCCATATGTTGTTGAGACCTCTCTTGGTTTAGATAGAATGTTCCTAACTATACTAACTAATTGCTTTATTGAAGAGCAATTAAAAAATGGTGACACAAGAGTAGTATTAAAAATCCCGTATATACTTTCTCCAATTAAAATTGCAATTCTTCCTCTAACTAAAAAAGATGGAATGCCTGAGAAAGCAAGAAAAATTATGCAAGAATTACAACTTAAGTTTAATTGTCAATATGAAGAAAAAGATTCTATTGGAAAAAGATATAGACGTCATGATGCTATTGGAACTCCATTCTGTATAACTATTGATCACATTACATTGGAAGATAATACGGTAACTCTAAGAAATAGAGATACTATGATTCAAGAAAGAGTTTCTTTAAACAAAATGGAAGCAATTATATCAGAGAATCTTAACCTGGCCAAGTATTTACAGTTTAAATCCTAGTTACTTCCTTCTGAGACAACAGATATTTTATCAAAAATAGCATTTACTGGAGGAAGAACTTTCTCTACTTCTACTTTTACACTTAACACTCTATTAAGTAATAATAATTTTTTCATAATTCTACTAGCAGGACACTCTATCATACTAGAGCGAATACTCATTTGTTCTTTTACTATTTCTATAACATTTACATAATCTACTGTATCTTCAAGTTTATCCGAACTCTCTACCGAGCTAGTGTCAACATTTAAGCAAACATTTACAACAAAATGTCCTCCTAAAACAGCCTCTTCGGGAAGGTGCCCGTGAAATGCATACAATTTAATTCCTTCTATTTTAATTAAACCCATTATTTAATATTTTTTATAGCATTTTCCATTCTATCTATCACTTCTTTCTTTCCTAAGAGAGTTGCGATCTCAAAAAGAGAAGGTCCCATTCCAAGACCTGTTAGAGACAATCTAAAAGCAGGTAATAGCCTACCCATTCCAATCTCTTTTTCTAACAAATAAGCCTTAAATTCTTTCTCAATATTCTCTGAACTAAAATCTATCAAAGGCTCTAATTTATTTTTTAATTCTTCAAGTAAATCTGGAGTTTCTTCTTTCCATTTCTTTCTCACTGTTTTTTCATCATAAGATTCAGGCCTTAAAAAGTAATATCTGCCTTCATACCACATTTCTGAAATAAAAGTTGCTCTTTCTTTAAGCTGCTCACATACTTGCGATACAAAAAAATCATCTTTTACAATTAGTTCTGACTTAAGAATTAATTGTAAATCTTTACATAATTCTTCTTTAGATTTTTTACGAAGATATTGTTGATTAAACCAGCGAGTTTTGTCAAAATCAAATTTAGCCCCGGCCTTTCCTACTCTTTCTAATGAGAAACTTTCAATTAGCTCTTCCATTGAAAAAATTTCTTGAGTCGTACCAGGATTCCAGCCTAAAAAAGAAAGCATATTAATAAATGCATTAGCATAGTAACCACTTTCTCTATATCCCGAACTAATATCTCCTGTTTCTGGATTTTGCCATTGTGTTGGAAAAACAGGAAAACCAAGTCTATCCCCATCACGTTTACTTAACTTTCCATTTCCATCTGGCTTAAGTATTAAAGGAAGGTGGGCAAATTCAGGCATTTTATTACTCCAGCCTAAAAAATCATATAATAAAACATGAAGTGGAGCGGATGGTAGCCACTCCTCTCCTCTTATAACGTGTGAAATTTTCATCAAATAGTCGTCAACTACATTTGCAAGATGATATGTTGGCATTCCGTCAGATTTAAAAATTACTTTATCATCCATATTATTAGTATTGACGATTACCCAACCTCTTATTAAGTCATTTATTTTAACTTCTTCATTTCTAGGCATCTTAATTCTAATGACATACTTTTCTCCACTTTTTATTCGCTTCTTCACTTCATCCTCAGAAAGTGATAGAGAGTTCTTCATCCCAACTCTAGTTATTGAGTTATATTGAGGAGAAGGTATTCCAGCATTTTTCATGTCTTCTCTCATTTGACTTAGTTCTTCTTGTGTATCAAAAGCATAATAAGCATGACCACTTTGTAAAAGCTGCTCAGCATATTGTAAATAAAGTAATTTTCTGTCAGATTGTCTGTAGGGACCATAATTTCCAGGCTTAGCAATACTCTCATCAAATTTTATTCCACACCAATTTAAAGATTCAATAATATAGTCTTCTGCACCTTTAACAAATCGAGACTGATCAGTATCTTCAATTCTAAGGATAATTTCTCCTTTGTGTTTTTTTGCAAATAAATAATTATACAAAGCTGTTCTAACCCCACCTATATGAAGGGGTCCCGTAGGGCTTGGTGCAAATCTGACTCTTACTTTAGACATTGATAAGGTTTTTTACAAAGATAATATTTATGTTCAAAAATGGTTGAATCAGTAGTATATTAAAATTGTATTTTTGCATTAATGTCTAGAAATCTTAATAATGATTTAATAATTAAACTCCGAGAGTTTATAAAAAAATATTATGTCAACTTACTAATCAAAGGTGGGGTTCTGACTTTATTAACTCTTTTATTATTTTTTATTGTCTTTGCAATATTAGAATACTTTTCAAATTTTGACGTAGGCTTTAGAACATTCCTTTTTTGGTTTTACATTATAATTAATTTAATAATATCAATAATATTTTTTATAAATCCACTACTAAAAATATTTAGAATTGGAGATGTTCTGACATATAAACAAGCTGCGGAAATAATAGGGAAACATTTTAGCGAAATAGACGATAAACTTTTAAATATTCTAGAGCTAAGTGAAATGGATACCGAGAATAATGAATTAATCCAAGCAAGTATTGAGCATAAGATCAAAAACATAAAGCCCATCCCTTTCTCAACAGCTATACAATTATCAGAAAACATTAAAATTGCTAAATGGCTTATCGCCCCCATAGCTCTTATATTGATATTCATCTTAGTGGTAACTCTAACGTATTAAGAGATAGTTCTTCAAGAATAATAAAGCACAACACTTTCTTCGAACCTAAAGCACCATTTGACTATTTAATAATGAGTCCTTTAGAGGTTGAGCAGTATAATGATTTAGAGATAAAGCTAAAAATAGACGGTAATATTGTTCCAGATAAAGTATATATCTTAGTAGGTAAAAATAAATATGCATTAAAAACTTCAGAAGAGAAAATACATTCTTTTCTACTGAAGAATATTAAAGAAGAAAAATTATTTAAGCTATATGCTGGGGGATATACCTCAAAAGAATATAAAGTAAAAGTAAAGCTAAAGCCAACAATCACAGATATAAAAACAACAATAATCTATCCAAAATATACAAAATTTGAGAAAAAATTAGTGACTAATTTGGGAGATCTGAGTATTCCAAAGGGCAGTAAAATAAAATGGGAATTTAAACTAAGAAATACAAAAAATATACAAATACAAACTAATAAAAAAGTACAGCGATTTGAAGTTAAAGAAAAGTTTAGCTACGAAAACACTTATAATAATGGGACTGATATAATTATAATATCACAAAACAAATATAAAATTAGTGATACAGTAAATTTTAAGATTAAAATAATCGAAGATAAAAGCCCAAAAATAAAAGTTGAACGAAATTATGATTCTCTTTTAACAACATATTTTTTTAGCGGTAATATTGAAGATGACTATGGGATAGAAAAGCTTGAGTATATATCTAATATAAAAATTGGTGACTCTATAATCTCAAGAAAAAATAAAATACAAATAGAGGAAAATAAAAATCAGACTTTCTATTATCAATTTAAAATGGAAGAGTTTTCAGTAAAAGAAAATTTAATTATTGATAGCTATTTTATTGTTTGGGATAATGATAAAATAAATGGTTCAAAGTCAACAAAAAGTAAAACTTTTACACATAAATCTAAAACAAATGAGGAGTTAAAAAAAGAAAGAGAAAATCTTAATTCACAAATAAAATCAGGAATAAATAAATCAATAAACCAGAGCTTAGAAATTAAAAGAGACATTAAGGAGATTGAAAAAAAAATGCTAGATAAAAAAACTCTAAACTGGGAAGAGAAGCAAAAAATAAAAGAATTGATAAACAAACAGCAGAAGTTAAAAGAAAATATTAATGAAACTAAAGAAAAGAATAGATTTAAAATAAACAAAACCCAGAATACAGACCCTAAAATAAAAGAAAAACAAAAACAACTTCAAGAGCTAATGGATAAGGTCTTAGATGAAGAGTTCAAACAACTAATTGATGAACTAGAAAAACTTATAAAAGAGGATAAAAAAGAAAAGCTCAAAGATTTATTAGAAAAATTAGATCAACAAAATGATAATTTAGAAAAAGAACTAGACAGAGAGTTAGAGCTTTTCAAACAGCTAGAATTTGAACAAAAAACAGAAGAAATTATTGATGACATAACAAAATTAGAGAACTTTCAAAAAGACATTAAAAATAAAACAGACTCTACAAAATCTAAAAAAGATGAATTAATAAGTAAACAAGAAAAAGCAAAAGAAGACTTTAAAAAAATAAAAGAATCAATAGATGATTTAAAAAAGAAAAATGAGCAATTAGAAAATAAAAATGAAGTACCTGAGACACAAGAGCTAGAAGAAGAAATTGAAAAGGAGATGGATGAAAGTAAAGAAAATCTACAAAAAAACAAAAAGAAGAAATCAAGCCAGTCTCAAGAAAAAACACTAGTAAAACTTGATCAGATAAAGAAAAAAATGCAAAAAATGCAAGAGGGTAACTCCTCTGAGACTGTAATAGAAAATGCAGAAACATTAAGAGAAATTCTTGAAAACTTAATTAAGCTGTCATTTAATCAGGAAATTTTACTTGAAAAAACTGCGCAGATAAATAAAGAAAACCCAGATTTTATTCAACTTGTAAAAGATCAGAAAAAACTTTCAGATGATAGTAAAATTATAGAAGACTCATTATTAGCTCTAAGCAAAAGAGCTCCTCAAATTGAATCAAAAATTAATGAGGAAATTAATGATATAAAAAGCAATTTGAATAAAGCCACTAAAGCTCTAGAAGAAAGGTTAATAAATAAATCAACAGAAAAACAACAATTTATAATGACCTCATCAAATAATTTAGCATTATTACTTTCTGAGATTCTTAAACAAATGAATCAAGAATTAAGCGATATGCCTTCTTCGTGCAACAAACCTAAAAACTGTAACAATCCCAAAAACAGTAATAAACCCTCAATGAATGAATTAAAAAATGCACAGAAAAAATTAAATGATCAACTTAAAGAATCAATGAAAAAAGGAAAGCCTAAAAAAGGTGAAGGAACAAAAGGAGAAGACAGTAAAAAACTAATGGAAATGTCCAAAAAACAAGAGATGATTCGTTTACAATTAGAATCAATAGAGAAAGAAAATGGCTCTGATGGAGATCCGAAAAGAAACAATGAATTAAAGAAAGAGATGAAAGAAAATGAATACGATATAATTAATAATAACATTTCTAAAGAAACACTAAATCGACTAGATAATATAATAACTAAATTCTTAGAAGCAGAAAAAGCGGAGAAGGAACAAGGAGAAGATATGAAACGAGAATCAAGTGAATGGATTTACGATTACATAAATAATTCAATTGAGTTGGAAAAATTTAAGCAAAACAAAAAAAACCAAAAAGAGCTACTAAAAACTGCACCTGTTAATTTAACACCATTTTATAAACAGGAAGTAGATAAATATTTTAAAAACATTTTAAAAATAAAGAATGATTGATTTTGATTATCAAAATAACTTTAGGATTAAACAAACAAAAAAAATAAAAATTTGGCTAATCGAAATATGCAAAAAAGAAAAAGCTAAAATAGAAGGACTATCTATAGTAATTGGAGATGACTCTTTTCTATTAGAATTTAATAAAAAATACTTAAATCATGATACTCTAACTGACGTCATAACATTTGACTATGGAGATAAGAAAAATATAAAAGGAGATATCCTTATAAGCATAGAGAGAATAAAAGAAAATGCAAAAAAATATGATCAATTAATTTCTAATGAAGTAAATAGAGTTATAGTTCATGGTTTACTACATTTGCTGGGCTATAAAGATAAAACAAAAACAGAAAAAATAATAATAAGAAATAAGGAAAACTACTACCTAGATAAACTAAATAATTGATAATCAACAGTTTAAATGTGGTTTCACGTGAAACAATATGGAATTAGAAGAAAAATATGACGTTATCGTTGTGGGAGCAGGACATGCAGGTTGCGAGGCTGCTCATTGCGCAGCAACTCTAGGATCTAAAGTTCTAATAATATCTCAAAATCTAGAGACGATTGCAAGAATGTCATGCAACCCAGCAATGGGCGGGATCGCGAAAGGACAAATTTTAAGAGAGATTGATGCTTTAGGGGGCATGTCTGCAATAATAACAGATAAGTCAACAATACAATTTAGGATGCTGAACAAATCAAAAGGTCCTGCAATGTGGAGTCCAAGAGCACAATGCGATAGAAAACTTTTTGAGAGAGAGTGGAGAAAAGCACTAGAAAAAAATACAAATATTGACTTTTACCAGGACAGTGTGGAACAAGTTATTGTTGAAGAGAAAAAAGCTTGCGGGGTAAAGACAAAAATGGGCGTAAAAATAAATGCTTCAAGTGTAATTTTATGCAATGGAACGTTTCTAAACGGCTTAATTCATCTGGGAGATAAAAATTATAAAGGAGGAAGATCAGGTGAGCCTGCGGCGGAGGGAATAACTAAGCAGCTTATAGATTTAGGATTCACGCACGGTAGAATGAAAACAGGAACACCTCCAAGACTTGATGGAAGAACAATAGATTACTCAAAAACAGAAGAACAAAAAGGAGACGAAAAAGTTGTTGGGTTTTCATATAAAGAAAAGACAAATATTGGAGAATCTAAAAGTTGCTTCATAACTTACACTTCTAAAGAAGTTCATGAAATATTAAAAGAAGGTTTTGAGAAATCACCAATGTTTACAGGAAGAATTCAAGGACTTGGACCAAGATACTGTCCTTCAATAGAAGATAAAATTGTTAGGTTTTCAGAAAAAGAAAGGCATCAGCTTTTTATAGAGCCAGAAGGTAGGGAGACTATAGAAATATACCTCAATGGATTTTCAACATCATTACCAGAAGATGTACAACTAAAAGCGCTTAGAAAAGTAAAAGGATTAGAAAAAGTTAAATTATTTAGAGCAGGGTATGCAATAGAATATGACTATTTCCCTCCAACACAATTAAAAAACTCTCTAGAGACTAAATTAATAAATAATCTATTTTTTTGCGGGCAAATAAATGGAACAACAGGTTATGAAGAAGCTGCATGTCAAGGATTAATTGCTGGAATAAATGCTCATCAAAAAACAGAAAAAAAAGACGAATTTATTCTATCTAGATCAGATGCATATATAGGAGTGTTGATTGACGATTTGATAATAAAAGGAACAGATGAACCATATAGAATGTTTACTTCAAGAGCAGAGTATAGGCTACTACTAAGACAAGACAATGCTGATATAAGGCTTACACAAAAGGGACATAACATTGGACTAGCATCAGATGAAAGATTAAAAAAACTTAAAAGAAAAATAGAAGAAACAAATTTACTTACAACATTTCTTAAAAAACAAAATATTGAAACTGATATAATAAATAAAGTATTAATAGAAAAAGGAAGCGCAACAGTAGATCAAAAGAAAAAACTACATACATTTCTATCAAGACCTCAAATAAACTACAATGATCTTCTAGTGTCGAAACCTCTTAGAGATTTTGTAATAAATAATAAAATAGGAGAGGAAAGTATTGAGCAAGCAGAAATTGAAATAAAATATGGAGGCTACCTTAACAAAGAAGCAGAATCTGCCAAAAGATTAAATAAATTAGAGGGAGTTAGGATCCCAAATGATTTTAATTATGAAAAACTACATTCAATATCAACAGAAGCCAAAGAAAAACTAAAACAGATAAAACCAAATTCTATTGGTCAGGCAAGCAGAATCAGTGGGGTTTCTCCATCTGACATTAATGTCCTATTAATATATATGGGAAGATGATAAATCTGAAAAAATGTACATATTGTAAATATGAAAAAAATAATCATTTTTTAGAAAGTAAAGATTATAGTACGTCAAAGGAAATATTTAATATAGTCAAGTGTGAAAAATGTAACTTACTCTACACAAACCCAAGACCGAAAGAAAAAGATATAGGAAAATACTATTTAAGTGAAAATTATATTTCTCATACAAATGAAACAAAAGGAATTTTTAATTTTATGTATCATACTGTTAGGAAATATGCCATATATTCTAAAACAAAACTTTTAGCTCAAAACTCAATAATTGGAAAACATTTAGATATTGGTTCAGGAACGGGAGAGTTTTTAAATGCTTGTAAAAAAAGAGGATATAAATGCCTAGGGATAGAACCATCAAATATTGCAAGAGAAAATTCAGAGCATAATTTTGATTTAGATATTAGTGAAGATACAGACCTTCAACATTTGAAAAAGAACGCATTTGACAGCATTAGTATGTGGCATGTTTTAGAGCATGTGTATGACTTAGATGATACAGTGAAGAATTTATCTAGGATAATAAATAAAAATGGTACTTTGATAGTAGCTGTGCCTAATCATATGAGTTTTGACGCCAAATTTTACAAAAAATTCTGGGCTGCCTGGGATCTACCTATTCATTTAAATCATTTTAACGTTGAGACAATTACTAAAATATTTGAAGAAAATAATTTTGATCTTAAAAAGAAAAAAGGCATGATATTTGATTCATTTTATGTCTCACTTTTAAGTAATCAATATAAAAGCGGTAGAAAACAATATTTAAAAGGATTTTTAATTGGGCTGATATCTAATATTAGCGCTTTTTTTAAATTATCTGAGTATTCAAGCACAATCTATATCTTTAAAAGCAGAAAATAAAAGCGTATATATTTTATTATCTTTGTAAATAATGAAATACCTGATATTAACTACCTTATTTTTTTCTTTTGTCACAGTAACTTTTTCACAGTGCCAAAGACCAGACACAACATTTGAAAATAATGTATACTATTACAGCGCAAATTTAAATTGGTCTAGTTCATCAAATACAAGCTACTACAAAATAAGATATAAAGAAATAAATAGTTCACAGTGGCAGTATAAAAATAACATTGACTCTTCACAGACAAATAAAACGTTAAATAATCTAATCAGCCAAAGTATTTATATCTGGCAAATCAGGACACATTGTGATACAAATAATATAAATATCTCTTCTTGGACACCTGTAGATTCATTTATCACAACAACAAATGCATGCCAAACCCCTACCGGCCTGACAACCAGCGCTATAACACATAACTCTGCTCAAGCAAATTGGGACACTTTGGGAACTGCAGATAGGTATAAAATACATTATAGGATAATAAACACAAATTCATGGCTAAATTTAAATTTAGTTAGTGGTACAATTGGCAACACCAATATACCTGTACTTCAGCAAAACACGACATATGAGTGGCAAATTATGGCGTATCATGATTCAACATTAAATATGGGTTCACTGTGGTCTATAAGTGAGGTATTTACAACAGGAACCTTTGTCTATGAACAATTTGATCCTAATGTGACAAGTAGCCTTCAATCAAACCTCTGTAATTCACCTACGGAATTTGAAATTATAATTACACAATTACAAAACGAACCTGACATAGGAACGAGTACAATAACTACAGATGGGGGATATTTTGATATTGGATCAATTTCCTTTGGAGATTCAGTTGGATATGCAAACTTTTTAAGTCTTAACCAAAATATTGAAAGCACTTTAACTGCTGGTTTGATTGTTGGCCCCAACTATGCAATTATTAATTCATATGACACAAGTAATAGTTTAATTGGCTTTTTTGCAATTGAAAACACAACTAGTGGGGTAAGAGTATCTACAACCTCTCCTAACGATGGAAACAACTATACTTCTGGATATACAAGTAATATCAACTTTACTAACTTATTCGTAAATCCAAATATTAACGGAGATCTAAATATTTTGACCGAACTAAACTCAGAAAGCGGAGAGTTAGTCTCTATTAATGAGACAATATTTATAAACTGTACAAGCAATATTTATGAAATCTCAAAAAATACAAAGGAAATAAAAGATATAAACTTACTAGGACAACAAACAAGTAGAAAAAATATTTTTCAACTTAAAACGTCCAATGATGGAAGTATCAAAAAAATAATAATAATAAAATAAAATCTGTGACCCAGAGAGGATTCGAACCCCTAACCATCAGAGCCGAAATCTGACATTCTATCCAG
This sequence comes from uncultured Flavobacteriales bacterium, assembly GCA_905181585.1. Lineage (GTDB taxonomy): Bacteria > Bacteroidota > Bacteroidia > Flavobacteriales > BACL11 > CAJIYG01. The sequence goes on along the minus strand of CAJIYG010000009.1, from coordinate 73,168 downwards.
TTGAACTACTGGGCCTTTTGACAAAGTTAAAAAACCTTCTGAAAAGAACAATTTTTAAAGCAATTAAGGGTTTAAATAAATCACAAGCTATGCTAAGATTAATAATAATAATTCTATTTCCTGTGTTTTGCTTCTCTCAGGATGCGGGAATAGGCTATTGGAAAGACTACATGTCTTACACTAAAGCAACAAAAGTAGAGGTTGGTATTAATAGAACTTATTGTGTAACAGAAGGTGCTCTTTACTATTTTGATCATGAGGATCAAAGCATAAACAGAATGTCCAAAATTTCAGGCCTTTCAGATGTCGGTATAGATAATATTAAATTTAATATAGCTACTAGTCAACTGATAATTGTTTATGCAAATTGTAATATTGATATTGTAGAAAATGGAAATATTATTAATATCTCAGATATTAAAAGGAAAGAAATTCCTGGTGTTAAACAAATAAACAACATCTATTTTGATTCTAATAAAGCATATTTTTCGTGCTCTTTTGGTCTAGTAGTATTAGACCTTACTAAAAAAGAAATTAAAGACACATATAAAATAGGTTTAGACGCTAACTATGTCGCAATAAATCAAATAACAATTAACTATGATACAATATATTGCGCAACATCAGAGGGAGTTTATTTTGCATACAAAGACAATCTTTTCTTGTCAGATTATAATCAATGGACTAAGGATCTAAAATTTGAAGAAACTAATAATATTAATAGTACATTTAAATATATAATAACATTTCAGAATAAATTAATAATTGCAAAGAGTAGTAATTATGATAGTTTATTTGTTAGACTTAATTCTTGGGAAAAATATCTTAACAAAGGTTTTAAAAATATAACATTAAGTGTAAACTCTAAATTTTTAGCTATCTCAGACAGTTCTAAAATATATACTATTACAGAGAACGAATTAATTACAGAAATAGATTTATTTTTTAGTGTCAATGACTGTGCTTACGCGGAAAACAATGATCTGTGGATAGCAGATGAAAATATGGGGCTTATATACTTATCTGAAAATTCACCAGCAGAAATATTATCCACCATTGCTGTTAATAGTCCAAGATCTAACAAAACATTTAATTTATACCATAACAAAAACCTATATGTTAATCACGGCGGACATATAAATTTCAGTTCCAACCAACTAAATAATGAAGGCTCTTCAGTAATGGACGAATATAACAGTTGGGAAAACTATAATTTTTATGACCTTAACAGAGCAAGAGACATAGTGAGTGTTGTTAAAAATGGAGATCTTGAATATTACGCATCATGGTATAATGGAATTTCTGTAATGGAAAAAGGTATACATAAAACAAAATATGGCTATAATAATACCGGAGGAATTTTAGATACAACCTACTACTCCAATAACAGAATTCAAATATCAGATTTAAAAATTGATAATAGTAACAACTTATGGGGGCTAAATTCTCAAGTTGACAAACCTCTATTTGTTAAAACGTCTAATGAAAATTGGTACTCTTTTTCAATGAATCAAAATATTGAAGGGTTATATTTTGATAAATTATTAATAGATAACAGTAATCAAAAATGGGGAATTATATATAACAAAGGATTGTTTGTTTATAATGATAACAATACAATTTCGAATGAAAATGATGACCAATATAAAATCTTAAATACTTCATTGGGCAACGGAAATCTACCATCGATGAACGTTAAGTCTATAATAAAAGATTTAGATGGCGAAATTTGGGTTGGAACCGATGCTGGAATTACAGTTTTTTATTACCCAAGTTTAGTTTTTAGTGGATATAATTTTGATGCTCAACAAATTTTAATTCAAGAAGGAGAGTATGGGCAGTATCTGCTAAGTAGTGAAACAATAAACAGCATGGTTGTTGATGGAGCAAATAGAAAATGGGTAGGAACAAAGAATTCTGGTCTCTATCTTCTTTCAGAAGACGGATTAAATGAAGTGAAACATTTCACAAAAGATAATAGTCCTTTATTTTCGGATAATATTATAAGCCTAGCAATAAATCACGAAAATGGAGAGGTATTTATAGGTACAGAAAAAGGATTGTTATCTTATAGATCTGATGCAACTGAAGGGGCTTCAAATCAAGGTCCTACTCTTGTATTCCCAAACCCTGTAAGAGAAGACTATAATGGTAATATAGCAATAAGTAATTTATATAAAGACGCATATGTTAAAATCACTGACATAAGTGGAAATTTAGTTTTTGAAACTATTGCGCTGGGTGGACAAGCAAATTGGGACGGCACCAACATAGATAATACTAAAGTGGGTACGGGAATCTATCTAGTATTTTCCTCCAATGAATTTGGACAAGAAAAAATGGTAAGTAAAATATTATTTATTAAATAAATGAATTATAGCTGTCGAGCGATATCATTACTTAATCATAAATATGGTGAAGAATCAATAATTGCTAAAATATTCACAGAAGAATATGGCTTAGTTTCATACTCAGTAAAAAGAGGTAGGTCTAAAAAATCCAAAAACAAAATCTCCCTACTTCAACACATGAGCCTAATTAATATTAGTGCTCAAAAAAATCAAAAAAATGAAATACAATTCCTAAAGGAAATTAGTGTTTCCCATTCATTAATAAATAGTTATCTGCATATTAACAAGCAGCTGCTAAGGATGTTTATGGCGGAAGTATTAGAGAAAATTCTAGTTTCCAATGAACAAGACAAAAGACTATTTGAATTTATTTGGAATGAAATAATAAGTCTTAATAATTTAGAAAATGTACCATCTAATTATGCCTTAAACTACCTATTAGCTCTAACTTATCAACTTGGCTTTTACCCATCTAAAGAAAACATTCAATTTAATTTCTTTGATATTGAAAAAGCTTCTTTTGTGGAAGCAGAAGAAAATGAGGAAATGATTATAAAAGGAGAAAATCTAATGTACTTTAAAAGTTTACTTGTAGATAATAAAAACAAAATTCCATATAAAAACAGAAAGGAATTATTAAAAATAATTTTAAAATACTATAAGTCTCATTATTACAATTTAGATAACATGAAGAGCTTTGATGTAATAGATGAGATGCGTTAAAATGAGAAAAATAATAATTCTATTAATACTTTCAACTAACCTAATAATGAGTAAAGATGTAGTTGTTGCCGATTTAGCAAGTAGAAAAGCAATTGCAGGAGTAAGCTTTTCATGTAAGGAATACGGAACTACATCAAATAAATTTGGAATAGTGAATCTAAAAGTTCTAGATGAGTGTGATTCAATAAAAATTAAACACATCAGCTTTATAGAAATTAATATTTTCAATAAAGAATTTAATAATGACACAATATTCTTGGCTAAGAAAAGCTATGTATTACCAGAAATTAATCTTAAAAACAACAAAGAGAGTTTTGTAGTTTTTAGTAAATTAAGAAAATTAGATAGGATAAAAATCCAAGAAAATTTAAATACAAATATTTCAGAAATCTTAAAGAAAACAATTGGAATAACAATACAGGAAAGTCAAAGTGGAGGTGGAAGTCCTAATTTTCGAGGAATGGAAGCGAATAGATTATTAGTTATTAATGACGGTATTCCCTTAAATAATGCTATTTATAGAAATGGGCATATTCAAAGCTCATCAACAATAAATCCATTTTTTGTAGAGAATATTAGTATTGTTACTGGACCAGCCGCTGTAGTATATGGAGATGGTGCTATGGGAGGAGCAATGATAATTAATACTATTTCATTAAAAACAAAAAACGAGAATATCCTAAAGCAACAATTTGAAAGCTCTAGTAATAGTGTTAGTATAAATTACCTAGGTTTTAGTTCATTTAAAAAAATAAGCTCTGCTACTGGTATTTCTATAAACTCTTACGGAAATTTAAATATGGGAAGCAAAAGAAATCATGGCTATCTTGATTGGGGAAATGAATCGATAATTGTTAGTGGTGTAGAACAAGAAAAAACATCTTTTGATAAATATGATTTTATTCAAAAAATAAATTTTGATATTAACTCAGAAAGTTCTTTAGGCTTAAACACACAATTTTCAACAACATCAAGAATAAATAGATTTGACAAGCTAAATGATTTGGAAAATGAAAATGCAAAATATAGGTATTGGTATTACGGACCACAGCTAAGAATTGCTCAGAATATTAAATATACAAATAAGAAAAAACTATTTTTTTCTGATTTGTTCCTTGTACAACTGGCTTGGCAGAAATTAAATGAATCTCGACATCATCAAAAGGAAAATGAAAATCTAAAATCAAATAGACAAGAAAGAGTATTAATCAAAGATTTAAATATTGACTTTCAAAAAAGAATTAAAAAATTAAATATTCATTATGGTTTTTCTATTAGAGATCAAAAAGTTACATCACAAGCAAACCTTAGCGACAGTATTGGCAACCTAACATACAATACCACAAGATATCCTGATGGGGGAAGTAAGGTGTTAGACGTCTCTTTATTTAGTCAGGCACACTATTTATTTAGTGATCAATTAGAATTTTACTTAGGAAGTCGTTTAAATAATAATTATCTAAAATCTGTATTTAATGACACCATTACATATATGCTTCCTTTTAATGAGATAATTCTAGAGAATCAAGGTATTGTGTACAGCGCTGGAATGAAATTAATGTTTGATAAGCATGTAAGTTTAAATTCGTCAATTTTTAGTGGATTTAGAAATCCTAACGTAGATGATGTGGGTAAAATATTTTCTAAGAACGATGGTTTGGTTGTTATCCCAAGTAATAAATTATCGCTAGAAAAAACATTGAATTTTGAAATAGGTTTCTTTGTAAATTATAATAAGCTAAAACTAAACGCTCAATATTATCAAACTAAAATAACAGATGCCATACAAAGAAATAATAGCTCTATAAATGGAAATGACTCTTTATTCTATGATGGCGCAATGATGCAAATCCAAACTAACCAAAATATATCATCAGCCAAAATAAGTGGTCTTAATATTTTTTCAGAAATTATTATAAATAAGCAATTTAAATTTGAAAGTATTATTAATGTATGCAAAGGAAAAGATTATCTTGATAATCCACTTGCTCATATACCCCCAACAACAATTAGTGCTAATTTAAAGTATGCTATAGACCAAGATATACTTTCAATAGGATGGGAATATAATTCTCAGAAAAATGCTAATGAATATGATGAGGCAGGAATAGACAATTTAGATGAGGCTACTGAAGATGGAATTCCTAGTTGGCAAACTTTTAATTTAATGTATAAAAAAAATCTTGATAATAGAACAACTTTCAATTTTGGAATTAAAAATATATTAGATCAACATTACAAAACTTTCGGCTCAGGAATAAGTGGAAGTGGACGAAATTTTATTGTATCTTTAACAACAAAATTTTAAATCCATTATGAGACTTATTCTAATAATCACAATTCTATCAATATCATCAATTTCTGCACAAATCTGGGAGGATCAATTGTTAGAAAACAACCCAAATGCTGGATATCAAGATAAATTTGAGGCTTTTAATAATTATAAATCTCAAAATAAATATACAAAAGGAAATGGCTACAATCCTTATGCGAGAAATATTGATTTTGTTCTTGAAAGAGTGTCTGAAAATAAAGAATTTCCTTTTGACCAACTTTATAAAGAGTGGAAAAAAGAAAAAGAAAAACATGGTGATTTCAAGTCAAATACATCTTCAAACTGGACTGCTCTTGGTCCTATTAATACACCAATTATTCTTTCTAATGGGAAAAAAAGAGGAAATGGTAGAGTTAACTGCATAGCTTTTGACCCAATAGATCAAAATATAATATGGGTTGGGTCTCCAGGAGGTGGCTTATGGAAGAGTGTCGATGGTGGCTCAAATTGGACAACATCTACCGATGATTTGCCAGTGATTGGCGTTTCTTCAATTGCAATAAACCCTAACAATTCACAAGAAATGTATATTGCAACTGGTGATGCTCATGCTGATGACACATATAGCATTGGACTAATGAAATCTAATGATTATGGCGTTAGCTGGAATACAACATCAATAAGCTATAATATAACTTCTCAGAGTAAAATTAATAAGGTTATTATTAACCCTAGCTTTACTGATAGTATTTATGTTGTTACAGATAACCATATACTAATTAGTGGAGACGGAGCTAACTCTTTTAGCCAGGCAACGGATATAAATGGAGATATATTGGTAGGTAGATTTAGAGATATTGAGTTCCACCCATCAAATCCATCAATTATATATGCAGTAAAACAAACATTTGGAGGGTCTAAAGTAATAAGGTCTGTTAATGGCGGGGCAACATGGATTTGGAATAATAACGGAATAACTGCAGGAAGTAGGTCTCGCCCATTATTAGCTGTTACTCCTGCTAATCCTGATGTTGTTTATGTATTGTTTTCTGCGAATGATTATAGCTATCACGGACTATATAAATCTATTGATCAAGGATCAACATGGAATCTTCAATCCGATAGTCCAAATATTCTAGGTCGATCTACAAATGGAAATAGCACTGGAGGACAATCGTGGTACGACTTAAGCCTTGGAGTATCCACTGAAGATGAAAATCTAATTTACATCGGAGGAATTAATCTATGGAAAACAACAGATGGTGGAATATCATGGGATATAGAGGCAAGTAGCGGAAACAGTAATAATTACTCTTACATGCACGTTGACCAACATGCTGTAGAGTTTAATCCATTAAACAATATAGCATACGCAGGAAATGATGGTGGTTTTTATAAGTATATGGATGCTTTAAATACATGGGTAGATATTAGTGATGGATTAGAAATATCGCAATTTTATAAGCTAGGACTATCTGAAACAAATACAACAAGAGTTGTAGCTGGAGCACAAGATAATGGAACAGAAATGCTAACCTCTGGAGTTTGGGATGCAATTAGGGGGTCAGACGGAATGGAGTGTGCAATTGACCCATACGACGAGGATATTATTTATTCTACTTCTCAATATGGAGGTTTAAGAAAGACATATAACGGAGGAAATAATTGGGACAATATTAAGCCTGTTAATTATGAAGGATCTTGGGTAACTCCTTGGAAAATTCATCCTACTAATAATAATCTAATTGTAGCTGGATATGATGAAGTATACTCTTCCCAAACTGGAGGAGGTGTTTGGGACTCTCTAACATATAATGTTAGTAATGGATCAGCATTGCAAACAATTGCATTAGCTCCAACAGACCAAGACTATATATATGCAGCTTCATATACAAGAATCAAAGTAACAAAAGATGGTGGGAATACATGGATTGATATCAAGCAAGGCCTACCAAACTTTAATATTTCCGATATTACAGTTTCAAATGATGATGCAGAAAGACTGTGGGTGACTTTCTCAGAGTATAATGCAAACAAAAAAGTCTATGAATCACAAGATGGAGGAAATAGCTGGACTAATATTTCCGGAACTAATCTTCCGAACTTACCTGTAAATTGTATAATTCATCAAAAACTTGCTAAAGATGATCTGTATATTGGAACAGATGTTGGTGTTTATCATAAAGACAATACTATGACAGAATGGATGCCATACATGAGCGGACTACCAAATGTAGTGGTAAAAGAATTAGAAATTCAATATGGAATAGGTAAGATAAGAGCTGCAACATTTGGAAGAGGTATTTGGGAAAGTGATGTAAACTCAACAACAGCTTCTTCTGATAATATTTTATCAAGAGGAATCAAAATATATCCAAATCCAAGTAGCGATAAAATAAATATTAAAGGTTTTGAAAATAAAACATTTAAACTTAAAATATTTAATACAACTGGGCAAATAGTTCTAAGAAGTGAAAACAACAATACCATAAGTGTTAAAAACCTTGACAAAGGGTGCTATATATTAGAGTTGCAAGATCATATGGGAAATTCTGTAGTAGAGAAGCTTATTATAAAATAGATTCAACTTCTTTTATAAATTTTCTCTTAGGGGTATTAGGAGAAAAGACGAGAGCTATCATAATGTATGTTCCTGTATTATTTCTAATAATTCTACTAAGAAGTGGTCCTCCCATAAAACCATTTTTTAATCTCCATAATCCTCTAAAAAAATTATCTTCAAAAACTAGAGGATATCGAGCTTCAATTTCAACATAAGATCCTTCTTGAGGTCCTTTTAAATATTTAAAAAGCTTCTTATTTATAATTAAATGAGGGTTTAAAACATCTAGCGAGTCAACTTGGAAAAACATAAGATGCTTAATAACTTCTTTATTCGCAGGGTTATAAGAAAGCCAGAGTGAATTAATACTGTCTAGAACAATTTCGTAATCTTTTGGAATAAGAGCATCAATTAAAAAATTTGTTTTAAGAATACTACTGGCATCAGCATTGAATGATTTCAAGAGTTGTTTTCTAGAAGATTGATATAAAAAACTTTCAATAGAAGAAAAAATACTATTTAAATCTTTGATAATCGAAGATGTATCAGAAAAAGATAGGTTAAAGACAAGTTGATTAGAAGCCCATTTATTATTTGACTTTGATGAAATATTTTTATTAACTAGTATAATATTTCTATGTGTCTTTAGCAGTCTATTAAATTCAGAATTATTTATTTGAAGAAGCTTAAATTTAGTTTCGTATGAACTTACACCTATTAGTTCCTTTTCAAAAACACTTCGAAATAAATTAGAGTATGATTCTTCCCAAAGATTATCATCAATAACAATAATGATTTCATTTGAAGACCCTATTGAAGAGGGAAGAGTTTGAGGGCTATCAGAGCAAGAAATAAAAATAAACATTAATATATAAAAGCAGATTCTCATATCAAGATATTGGGATTAAAATTTTCGCGCCTGGCTTTAAAATGTCAGATTTTAAATTATTGACAATCTTGATTTTGTAAACACTAAGACCTTTATGTTTTTTTGCAATATCCCAAAGGGTGTCACCCTTCTGAACTATGTACTCAAAATGTTTATTCGAAACACTTTTTTTCTTAATATCTATATTGTCACTAACATATAAAACTAATTTATCTCCGATATTTAATTTGGAGGACTTAAGTTTATTCCATGATTTAATTTGAAATACTTTAACATTAAACTTTCGGGCAATTTTCCCTAAATAGTCGCCAGGCTCAATACGATAAGTTAAACGTTTTTCATCTACTAAGATTTCTTTATTATCAACAGATGTTATAAAGTTATAGAAAGTTTTTTTATTAAGATAATAGTCATTAGCTGCAAATTCGGGCAAAACTATATAAGAATTAACTGGAATAATTTTATTTTTAAAAGATGGATTTAAAAATATCAAGTCTGTTTCTTTAATGCATAAAAGATCAGATAAAACATTAAAATTAACTTGCTGTGAAATATAGATTGTATCAGAAATAAGATCATCAAAGATTGTAGATTCAGGCACTATATTATGCTTACTATAATTCTCCATTAAGTATGTAATAGCCATAAATTTAGGTACATAGCCTCGAGTTTCTTTTCTTAAATAAGGTCTTAAAGACCAATAATCATTTTGACTTGTGGAATAAATTTTACGTTGAAGATAACCTGGTCCAGCATTATATGCTGCTAAAACAAGATTCCAATCCCCAAAAGTATCATATAATTTAGTGAAATATTCACATGCTGCAATAGTAGATTTTAAAGGGTCAAGCCTATCGTCAATATAAGAAGTAACATTTAGGCCATACTGTTTACCAGTAGGGTACATAAACTGCCATAAACCTCTTGCTCCAGACTTAGACTTAGCTCTTGGATTAAGTGCTGATTCTACAATTGCTAAGTATTTTAGCTCAAAAGGTAAATTATACTTATCAAGCTGAGATTCAAAAATTGAAAAATAAAATTTTGAATATGACAACATTCGAGAAATCAGAATTGGACTTGCTAAATATTTATCTATAGCATCCTTAACATGTGAGTTATAAATAAAATTGATTTCTGAATTAGAATTTAAGACATCAAATGAATATGCAAAACTTAAAAGCGAATCATTAGTAGGCAGTGATGTTTCAGAGATAGAATCTTTAAAATTAGCTTGATAACTAGATGAATACAAATATGTTTGAATAATAAAAAACTGAAATATAATAAGAAATAATACTTTTTTAAACATAAATACAAAACTGGGTAATAACAAGATAAAAAAAACAAAAAAACATATTGATTATTAACTAGTGAATGTTGATTGAAAAAAAGGAAACACTATAATGTTAAAAACGTTTCCAAAATAGAATAGTATATATATCTTTGCACAATGAAAACGCTAGTATCATGCGAGGCTGAATCTAAAATAATTGAAGACACTCATTCTCTTATTAATAAACACGGTGTTAAAGTTTTAAGTATGGATGAGATAGCAAGACTCTTATCTATTTCTAAAAAAACATTATATAAATATTTCCAAAATAAAAAAGAACTGGTATTAAAATGTTTTAAACACAGGCATAACCAAATGCTTAAGGATATATCAATACTTGAAAATAAACATGAAAATATAATTGATCTGTTTTTTGCAATGGATGATCATATTATTAACACCTCTAAGAGTATTAGAAAAAATCCTCAAATGATAGAAAATTTGAAGAAATATCATCCTGAATCATTCAAATTTATGAATAATCTTAGAAAATTGGCAATAGTGTCTGCGGTAAGCAGAATTGTACTAAAAGGTATTGAACAAGGATTACTAAGAAAAGAAATTAATGTTGAAATTGTAACAGAACTAATTGTTTCAAATATTTATACAATTACTGATACAAAAATATTTCCAAGAAACCAATATAAGTTTGAACACCTAGTTAAAGAAAAAAGAGAATTGCATCTGAGAGGATTAGCAACAAAGAGAGGGGTAAATTATTTTGAAAAAAATCAAAAAATCGAAAATGACAGAAAATAAAAGAAAAATAATAAGAACTTTATTAATTGTATTAGTAGCATTTGTAGTAATCAAGATTATTATGAGCTTTAAATTAGATAACAGTATCAATAAATTATCTAAAGCAACAAAGCTGGTAAATGCTAAGACCGTTATATTGTCTAATAATAAAATAAAAGTTCCTGTTTATGGCAAACTAAAATCTGTAGATGAAATTGATATAGTAAGTGAAGTCTCTGGTATTTTTATGGGGAAATCATTTAAGTCAGGAATTAAATTTGAGATAGGAGATACTCTGGGCTACGTCAAATTTTCTGAAATAGAAAATAACCTAAATAGTCAAAAAAGTAATTTACTAAATCAGGTTGCTCTGCTAGTTTCTGAAATAAAATTTGATTATCCCGAATCATATAACGTTTGGTTAAATTTCTTAAATAAAATAGAATTTAATAAAGTATTGCCAAAATTGCCAATAATTAAGGATTCTAAGTTTAGGAATTATCTTTCAGGACAAAATTTTTATCAAGCATATTTTACAACAAAAGCAACTGAAGAAAGACTAAGTAAGCACATAATAATTAGTCCTTTCAATGGTGTACTAAATAGTGTGAGCGTAAAGTCTGGAACAAATATTATGGTTGGTCAAAAAATCGGAAAATTAGAGAATCCAAAAAAATTAGAATTTGAATCTAGTACAAATATTAAAAACACTTTAATGCTAAAGAAAAACCAAATAGTTAAAATAAAATCAGATGAAATAGAGGGGATTTGGGAGGGGAAGGTAAGTCGAATTAATACAAGCATTGATCCTTCATCACAAAATATGAGTGTATTTATCAATCTTTCAGGCGAAAATTTATTTAGCGGAATGTATGTTTATGGTAATATTTATTCAGGCAACAATAATGAATCATACTTAATAAACAGAAGCCTGCTTAATGAAGATAAAGTTTTTTTGATAGAGGAAAATAAGCTAATAGCCAGAACTATTGAGATTATTCAAATTAATGAAGAAGACGTAATTGTTAAAGGATTAAAAAATGGAGACCAATTATTAGCAGAACCAATAAAAGGATCATTTTCGGGGATGACAGTTAGAGTAAATACAAAAAAATGAAAGCACTAATTACCTATTTTATAAAATATCCAATAGCTGCAAATATTATTATGCTTCTTATAATTGTATTTGGCTCTATGGGCTTGTTTAATCTTAGGAAAACATTTTTTCCAGAAAGAACAGCAAAAATGATTTCTGTTCAAGCAATATACCCAGGTGCTTCACCACTTGAAATTGAACAAATGGTTACCTTAAAAATTGAAGATAATCTTGATGGTATTACAGGTATAAAACGTATCACATCCAAATCACTTGAAAATACAAGTAGAGTTACAATTGAAATAGAGAATAATGCAAATAATCAATATGTATTACAGGACGTTAAAAATGCAGTAGATAGAATAAGCTCTTTTCCACAACAAATGGAGTCTCCTTCAATCTTTTTAATGGAAGACCTAAACCCCTCAATATCATTTGCAATAAATGGAAATGTAAGTTTACGACAATTAAAAGGAGTCGCAGAAAAAATTGAAGATGACCTTAAGGCTTTAGATGGGATATCTAAAGTCAAAATTTCAGGATATCCAATCGAAGAAATAGAAATTAGTGTTAGAGAGAATGATTTGAAAAAATTTAATATTTCTTTTGATGAAATAGCTTTTTCAATTAAAAATGAAAATATAGACATCACCGGAGGAACAATAAAAACAAGTAAAGAAAATTATAAAATCCGCAGTAACAATAAGAAATATCAAGATAAAGAAATTGGGGAAATTGTTGTCAAAAAATTAAATGATCGCATTATTAAAATAAAAGATATCGCCAATGTCAAAAGAGTTTGGCAGGATGTTTCAAACAGAAAATACTTTAACAATGTAAAGGGGGTAGTGATAAATGTGTTTAATACAAATAACGAGGACATTAGCATAGTTGCAAGCAAGACAAAAGCATATATTGAAAATTTTAATCTAATTAATAATGATATAAGAGCAGATGTGATTCAGGATAGTTCAATAATTATCGAGCAGAGAATTGCTCTTCTTAATAAGAATGGGATAATTGGTTTTATTTTAGTATTAATAATATTAACCCTATTTCTTCATCCAAGCCTTGCTGGATGGGTAGCAATTGCAATACCAATATCATTTGCAGGAATGTTTATTCTTGCTTCTTTTTATGGAATCACATTAAATGTAATATCATTATTTGGAATGATAATTGTAATAGGAATATTAGTAGATGATGGAATTGTTATTGCCGAAAATATATATCAAAGATATGAAAAAGGTGAGGATCCATACAACGCTGCTATTAATGGAACATTAGAAGTGCTTCCTGCTGTTTTCTCAGCAATTCTTACAACAATTGTTGCATTTTCACTTTTCTTTATGCTGGATGGAATGCTTGGGGACTTTTTCCCAGAGATGGGTTTTGTTGTAATCGGAACTTTAATCTTTTCACTAATTGAGGGTGCTTTTATACTGCCGACACATATCGCGCATTCAAAGGCATTAAAAGGCAAACAACCAAATAAAATAATAAAAAAAATTATTAGTAAATCAACTAGTTTTTTAGAAAACATTAGAATACGCTACTATACTCCATTGCTAAGTTTTACATTAAAAAATCCATTTACAATTATATTATCATCAGTGTGTTTACTTGCAATCACAATTAGCGCGATGAGTGCAGGCTTAATTAAGTCAACAGTTTTTCCAAATATTGAGGGAGACAATATTATTATAAATTTAAAATTTGAAGCTGGTACAAGCGAAGAAAAAACAGTAAAGTGGATTAATTATATCGAAGATAAAATAATTGAAACAAACAAAGAAATTAGCGAAAAATATAATGAGGGTAAATCTTTATTTATAGCCATAGAAAAAACTATTGGAAATACGCAAGCAAGTGATGATTGGGCAGAACCAACTGCCCAAGGCTCTGAAAAAGCTGCTTTAAATATAATATTACTTCCATCTGAGGAAAGAAGTATCGGAACATCAGAAATAACAAATTTCTTAAAAAATAATGTTGGTGAAATTCCAGGCGTAGAATCATTATCATTTGATGTCAGTGGACCATTTGGAAAAGCAATAAGTATTGCTCTTTATTCAGAAGATAGTGATGAGCTCAATAATGCTATAGAAATTTTAAAAGAGCAAATGAATCAACTTGGAACAATGAAAAACATTCAAAGTAGTGATCAAAAAGGTCTTAAAGAAATTGAACTTAAATTAAAGAATAAAGCATTTCAAATGGGGCTATCAACAAATGAAATAATGAATGAAATTAGGAAAGGGTTTTATGGTCTAGAATCACAGAAACTTCAGATTGGAACTGATGAAGTGAAAGTATGGATTAGATACTCTAAAGAAGATAGAAATTCAATAAGAGATCTTGAGCAAATGCGGATTAAGTTATTAAATAAAGACTATTTAGTTAAAGATCTGACCGAGATTACAATAAAAAGAGGACTAGTAAGTATCGATCACTTATATGGAAAAAGGTCTATACAAATAAATGCAGATCTACTAAACCCTAAAACAGATAATCCAATTACAATTACTTCATCAATAGAAGAATTTATAAATACTGAAATTAAAACAAATTACCCTTCAATAAATCATTCAATAGAGGGTCAAATAAGATCACAGGAAGAGACAGGTAATTCTTTAAAAACTTCAGGGCCAATAGTGCTAATATTAATGCTAACAATAATATTATTTACATTTAGAAGCTTTTTACAAACATTTGCAGTTTTCACTCTTATTCCCTTTGGTTTTATTGGAGTAGGCTGGGGTCATTTTATTCATGATTTTCAGCTTTCTATGTTTTCATATTTTGGAATGATAGCATTAATTGGGATTCTAGTAAATGATTCGCTAGTGTTCATAAGCAAGTTTAACACTAACCTTAAGTCAGGTGAAAAATTTGATAAAGCACTAACCATAACTGGTATGTCAAGGTTTAGACCAATACTATTAACATCAGTCACAACAATTGTAGGATTAGCACCTTTAATTTTTGAGAAACAACTACAGGCTCAATTTTTAATACCAATGGCAATTGCAATAGCTTATGGATTAATTATGGCAACTCTTTTAACACTTGTATTCCTACCGGCTTTGCTAAAAATTATAAATAAAATTCGGTTTATCAAAGAATGGGTTTTTAGCGGGGAAAAACTTAATAGTGAGGATAGAGAACCAGCAATTAAAGAAATGATTTATGAAAAAATGTAATAAGATAATGAAGATAATGACAATTTTCTTCGTTTTTACAAGTCTAGTCTCATACGCTCAGACAACACTAACAATAGAAGAGGTTTTTACAATAGCTCTAGAAAAAAATATTGATATTAAAATTAAAAAAAATGAACGAGAAATAGCAAAAAACTCATCTAGTTTAGGACAAGCAAAACTATTTCCAAGCATAAACATTATAGCAGGTGCAGGAGTAAATGAAGGGGAATCGAATATAGATTTTGCTACAAATGAGTTTCCAAGCGTAAATAGTACAGAATCAGAATCTTCATCTTTAAATGCGGGTATTGAAATAAAATATAATCTTTTTAATGGACTATCTTCTTTCTATACTTATAAAAAATTAAACAAGGAAAATGATATTAAATCTATTGAACTACAAATTCAAATTGAGCAAATACTAATAAAATCAGCTAAATATTATTATGATATTTCATTTTTACAGAGACAGCTAGAAATAAACCAAAAAATAATAGATATCTCATTAGAAAGATATAAAAAAGTAGTTGAGAGAAATAAATATGGTTCATCGTCGAAGTTAGATCTTCTGAGTGCCGAAATAGATTTAAATAATGATAGTACTAAATATATAAATGTAAAATTTGAATTAAATCAATCTAAACAATCATTAAAAAAATTACTAAATAGCAATAACTTTTTAGATTTTAAAGTAGAAAATATAAGCCTAAACAAGAAGGTTATAAATTTCGAAACTCTAAAGGAAAAAGCAAAACTTAATAATCAAAATATACTATTGCAAAAATGTATAACAGAAGTAATGGAAGCTGATAAAAAAATTGTCAGCTCAAACTATTTCCCTAAAATATCTTTGATGGCTAATTATGGATATAATTTAAATAAGAGTAATACAAGCTTAATTAGCAATCAAAATGATATTGGTTTGGGAGCAGTAATTAACTTTTACTGGAATATTTTTGATGGTTTCACAAAAAGCAAAATGCTTAAAAATGCCAAAATTCAAATAGAATCAAATAAATTATTATTAGAGAAAATAGAATTAGAAATCTATTCAGAACTTAAACAAACATTTGATCAATATATATCAAACATAAATATTAGTAATCTTGAAAAAAGAAATAAAAAATCTGCAGAAAATTTTTTTACACGAGCAAAAGAACAATATAAGCAAGGGATAATGAGTAATAATGATTTTAGGAAGGCTCAAATGGAACTGGAGCAATCACAAAATAAATTAAATCAGAGTATGTATTTGACAAAATTAGCTGAACTTAATCTTTATAGAATCTCCGGTAGCATATTATATTAATATTAATATGCTTTTTTTATGATAGAATTTAAAGATGTCTTACCTTTGAAAAAGAAATGCTAGAAGAAAACAAAAAATATAATCAAGGAACATTCCTTAAAAAAATTAACTCCCCATCAGACTTAAGGAAAATTAAGATCAATGATCTTAGTAAATTAAGTGCTGAATTAAGGAAGTTTATTATAGAAATTGTTTCTGAAAAAGGCGGACACTTTGGCGCAAGCCTTGGAGTAGTTGAATTAACTATTGCAATACACTATGTGTTTAACACACCTAAAGATCAATTGGTCTGGGATGTTGGCCACCAAGCTTATGGTCACAAGATTTTAACAGGAAGAAAAGATAATTTTCATACCAATAGAACATACAAAGGTCTAAGCGGTTTTCCCAAGAGAAGTGAAAGCGTTTACGATACATTTGGTGTTGGGCATTCGTCAACCTCTATCTCGGCAGCGCTAGGAATGTCATTAGGAGCAAGTGATCCCGAACAACAGCATATTGCTGTAATTGGAGATGGAGCAATGACTGCAGGCTTAGCATTTGAGGGACTGAATCATGCAGGCGTTGAAGATACGAACTTGATAGTTATTTTAAACGATAATTGCATGTCAATTGACCCAGCTGTTGGAGCTCTGAAAGAATATTTAACAGATATTTCTACATCAAAAACATACAACAAAGCTCGAAATAAAATTTGGAAAATACTTGGTAAAATAAGTAAGTTTGGAAGTAGTGCACAGACAGTTGCAAAAAAAATAGAAGGAGCTGTTAAATCTACGATCTTAGGTGAAAGTAATTACTTTGAGTCATTAAATTTCAGATATTTTGGACCAATTGACGGGCATAATACTGAACATTTAGTAAGAGTGCTAAGAGATTTAAAAGAAATCCCTGGCCCAAAGATATTACACTGCATAACAGAAAAAGGAAAAGGATATGAATTTTCTGAAAAAGGAGATGCCACAAAATGGCATGCCCCTGGAATTTTCAATAAAGACACTGGTGAGTTTGCAAAAATTCAAAAAAAAGCTTCCCCACCTAAATATCAAGATGTTTTTGGAGACACTATTATAGAGTTAGCAAATAAAAATAAAAAAATTGTAGCTGTTACTCCTGCAATGCTAAGCGGAAGCTCTCTTAATAAAATGATGAAAGAATTTCCTAAAAGGACATATGACGTAGGTATAGCAGAACAACACGCGGTGACCTTCTCTGCTGGCTTAGCCACGCAAGGGATAGTTCCTTTTTGCAATATCTACTCAACATTTCTACAAAGAGCTTATGATCAGGTAATTCATGATGTAGCAATTCAAAATCTACATGTAATTTTTTGCTTAGATCGAGGTGGATTAGTTGGTGCTGACGGAGCAACTCATCACGGTGTATTTGATATGGCATATTTAAGATGTGTACCAAACCTTATTGTTTCAGCGCCAATGAATGAACACAACTTAAGGGATCTAATGTATACAGCACAAAAAACAAATACAGGACCATTTGCAATCAGATACCCTAGAGGGAAAGGAGTTACAATAGATTGGAAAAATCAGATGAAAGAAATAAAAATTGGTGAAGCTGAAATGATAAATGATGGTACTGAAATTGCAATACTATCTATAGGAAATCCTGGTAATTTTGTAATGGAAGCACAAGAGCAATTTAAAAAAATGGGTATCAGTGTAGCACATTGGAATATGATATTTATAAAACCTCTCGATGAAAAAGTATTAAATGATATCTTTAAAAGATTTGATAAAGTAATTACTATTGAAGATGGCTGCTTGCAAGGTGGATTTGGGAGTGCTATTATTGAATTTATGAGCGATAAAGGTTATAACTCAAAAGTAAAAAGATTAGGTATTCCAGATAATTTTATTAACCATGGCTCTCAAAATGATTTATATAAGAGATTGTGGTATTGATATCAACTCAGTGATTAAGGCAGTAAAAGAATTAGCTGGTAGCGAATCTATGTCTCAAACAGGCTAAAGAAAATATTTTATGCTAGAAAAATCAATAAAAAACATAATTGACAATCCACAACTAAATAAGGAATTAAACATAAATGGTTGGGTTCGCACTAAGAGAGGGAGTAAAAATGTAGCATTTATTACTTTGAACGATGGGTCTACAATAAAAAATATTCAGGTAGTAGCTGAATCGAAAGATTTTAAAGAAAATATTTTAAAAAATATAAATACAGGTGTCTCATTGCGAGTAAAAGGAATACTACAAAGCTCACAGGGATCTGGTCAAAACCTAGAAATTTTAGCTACAGAAATAATAATATTAGGAGAATCATCTGCTGAAGAATACCCATTACAACCTAAAAAACATAGTTTAGAATTCTTAAGAGAAAAAGCTCATCTAAGATTTAGAACAAATACATTTTCTGCTGTTTTTAGAATTCGGCATACGCTAACTTTTGCAGTACATAAATTCTTTAATGATAGAGGTTATTTTAATATCCATACTCCAATAATAACCGGAGCTGATGCAGAAGGGGCAGGAGAAATGTTTAAAGTTAGTGCACTAAACCTAAAAGATTTACCACTAGATGACGAAAAAGAAATAGATTATTCAAGAGACTTTTTTGGAAAACAGACAAACCTAACAGTCTCAGGACAATTAGAGGCTGAACTTGCTGCTCTTGGTCTGGGAAAAGTGTACACATTTGGGCCAACATTCAGAGCTGAAAAATCTAATACCTCGAGACACCTTTCAGAGTTTTGGATGATTGAACCAGAAATAGCGTTTGCAGATTTATCAGAAAACATGGATGTTGCTGAAGAGTTTTTAAAGTTTTGCATACAATATACATTAGAAAATGTGCAAGGACGATATTCGGTTTTTTAGATGAGCGATTTACAAAAGGAAGAAAGCCTATTGAAAAAAGGAGGAGAGGTCGGAAATGGGCTTAGAGAGAGAGACTTAGATTTATAACGGAGAACCAACTTTGAGCGATTAACATACACGGAAGCTATCGAAATACTAAAAAATAGTAAACCAAATAAGAAAAAGAAATTTGAATATATCATTGAAGGTTTTGGAGCTGACTTACAGTCTGAACATGAAAGATATTTGGTTGAGAAAAAATTTAAAAAACCAGTAATAATTACTGACTATCCAAAAGAAATAAAAGCATTCTACATGAGAATGAATGAAGACAATAAGACTGTTCGAGCGATGGACATCTTATTTCCGCAGATAGGAGAAATTGTAGGAGGCTCACAAAGAGAGGAGCGGTATGATTATCTGACTAAAAGAATGAAAGAAATGGATGTAGATCAAAAAGAACTTTGGTGGTATCTGGAAACAAGGAAATTTGGAAGTTGTGTGCATAGTGGTTTTGGGCTTGGGTTTGAAAGACTAATAATGTATGTAACAGGCATGAAAAATATCAGAGATGTAATACCTTTTCCAAGAACACCACAAAATGCTGATTTTTAAAAATGCAAGAACTTAAGCAGAATTTAAAACTTAAAGCTCAGCTTAGCCCTCGGCAAATTCAATTATTAAATTTATTACAAACCCCTATTGTCTTAATTGACAAGAAAATAGAAGAAGAGCTAGAAGAGAACCCAGCCCTTGAAGAAGAATTAGATAATGAAGAAAATTATGAGCAACGAGCCTTGTATAAAGACAAAGAGCCTCATAATGACTATCTTAAAAATATTTCTTCAGAAAATAATAAAACAATTTACACCTTTTTAAAAGATCAAATATTAGGATTAAACATTACAGAATCTCAAAAAGAAGTAATTGAATTCACAATAGATAGTATAGATGAAGATGGTCTTATAAAAAGAAATATTCAAGCAATCAAAGATGACTTTTTTATTATAAACGAAAGAAAAGTCAGAGAAGATGAAATTGTAAATGCCATAAAGATTATTAAAAGCCTTGAACCTACTGGAATTGGATCTAAATCTATTAAGGAAAGTCTGATTGTTCAAATAAAAAAAGGAGATGCTAAAAATAAAAATCTTATTATTGAAATTATCGAAAATAATTTTGATGAGTTAAAGAAGAATAATTTTGAAAAAATTAAAAAAGAAAACAAGATTAGTGATGAAACTTTAAAGCTTGTTTATGATGAGATAGAAAAACTTAGGCCATATCCAAGTAGTGGATTTAGCAAAAACAATACCGAAACAAACTTTGTAATCCCAGACTTCTTTGTTTATGAAAAGAATGATGATTTAGTGGTTACTGTAAATAATAATTATCGCAAAAAATTAGGAGTAAATTCTTTTTATAAGAATTTATATAATGAAACTAAAGACCAAGAAACTAAAAAATTCTTAAAACAAAAAATAGAAAAGGCGCAATGGTTTAAAGAAGCAATAAAACAAAGAGAAATAACATTATTAGGTGTTATGAAAAACATAGCTAAAATTCAGGAAAAATATTTTATTTCGGGAGATGAAAAAAAATTAAAGCCAATGAAATTAGCAGATATAGCTGGCTTAATTAATGTTGATATATCTACGAGTTTCAAGGGTTACAAATAGTAAGTACGTCGAGACCACATTTGGCGTCTTTCTATTAAAAGAACTTTTTTCTGAAGCTTTCACAAAAGAAAGTGGAGAAAAAATCTCTACTAAAGAGATAAAAATTACATTAGAAGAAATTATTAATTCTGAAGATAAAACGAATCCATATATTGATGAATTATTATGTGAATTATTAGAGAAAAATGGATATTCGATAGCCAGAAGAACTGTTTCAAAATATCGAGAATCCCTCTCCATACCTACCGCGAGATTAAGGAAAAAGATATTATGAAACTATCAAGATTTTTTTCAATAATTCTACATCCGATTTTTATTCCCTTTTTAACGCTATATATTAGTATTCTCAAATTGCCAAATATCTTAATTTTAAATTATCAGATTAAGATAATTTTTTTAATTGCATTTTTGTTTACAATTTTTTTCCCTCTAATAAATATCTTCTTTTTTATTCTTCTTAAAAAAGTTAAAACACTTGAACTTGAACTTTTGTCTGAAAGATTACTTGTGCTTTGCTGTACTATTATTTGGTTTGTTATAGGTTTTTTTCTATTAAAGGATATACTTTTTTATTCCCCAATCCTTAAGCGGATATATTTAGGGTCAATTTTTATCATGAGTTTAGCAATGATCGTAAGTAAAAAATGGAAAATCAGTTTGCACATGATTGGAATTAGCGGTGCATGTGGAACTTTTATATCGTTAGGCTTACTATATGGGGGGTTTCAAGACCTAATAATAACATCTATACTTCTGTCAGGAGTTCTCGGTTATTCCAGACTGAAAGAGAATGCCCATAGTCCACAGCAGATTTATGCAGGATTTATTATGGGTATTTGCACAATGTTATTTACAATTTTTTATTTGTAAGATTTCATATTTAAAATAGTAACTTTTCTAGATAAAATTGCTTCAATACTTAAAATTGATTTTTTTATATCTTCAGGATCGTCACTAACACTTAAGAAACTTTCTGATTCACCAAGAGGTAGTTCATTAATTATTAATTTAGAGTCTGAGATATACTTACTTAAACTTAAGTCTGAATACTCATTTATAAAATTAAGAATTGATTTAATTCTTAAAGAAGAAAGTTTCCTATTATAGCTATCAGAAGCTAAAGGACTTGCATAACCCTGAATAGTAAGTTCTACGATAAAACCTTTAGATAAATCAAACAAAGTATTTTCAAGCATAGAAATTAATCCTTTATAGCCTTTCTTGAGAGTTGATTCAAAGAAAAAATCTATAATTGAATCATTTTGATTGTAATAATATGATTCTCGATTTTTGAAATAATCAACATAAAACTTCTTGTATGAAAAGATCAAGTCATTATTGGAATCGAAAAATCTGGGGTTTGGAGAATTATTATCAAAGTAAATTTCAAACGGAACAAATCCTGCATTATCAGATAAGTCTTGAATTGTATCTTGGATATCAATAATTTCATTTTCAAATTCAACAGAGTAGATATTATTACAGCAAAATGATGATGAATCGGTAATTCTATTAGAAGAAAAAAAGGCATTTTTATCATTAAATAATGAAAAATACATTTCATCGTATTCCGAATTAATTGAGCTCATGTTTATCGATGTTTCCCATCTATTTAAAGAGCCTATAGAAGAATAAACATCAAAACCACCGAGTCCTGTATCTTTATTAGAAGAACTAAAATATAGAGTATTAGAAAGTGGTAAGTAAAAAGGAGTTATTTCATCCGCTATTGTATTAATTTTTGGACCTGCATTTATTGGAAAGCTAAAATTACCAGCAGAATCAATAATAGAAAACCAAACATCAAGCCCTCCATACCCCCCATTACGATCAGAGACAAAATACAATACGCGATTTTCTTTAAATTTATAAAAGAATGGTTGTGTGTTATGATCACCACTAAATGCCTCTGAATTAAGCTGAGAAAGACTAAATTCTTTATTATCTAGAGTAAAATAAATATCACAAGCTACTAAAATCTTCAAAACATTTAGTATAAAAAATGAAACTTTGTTGAAGATCTAATGAAATGTTAGAAATATTAGAATTATCAGAAGAACTTAAATACTCGATACCTTTAAGCCAATTATTTGTTTTCTTAATAGAATAATATGTTTTGGATCTAAACTTTTGTTTTTCTTTATAAACATCAGTGTATATAGCAGTGGTATCATTAATAAGAATAAAATTTAGCTGAGAATTGCAATTATTAACAGCACCATTTAGAAAAGTAATATTTGTTTGGCCAAAGCTGTTAAGATTAGTCAAAAGAAAAAAGAAAAAAATTATATATAGCTTGGACATACTTGTTTATTTTTATTTAAAGTTTTTTTTCTACTATTGATTTTATAATGAAAAGAAATCTCAAATGCTCCATAATTATTGCTAGCCACGGCTAAGGAGGAGGTGTTAATATCATAAGAAATATTGCATGAATATTGATTAAAATCTGCTCCTAATATTATTATAAAAGCATCTTTATCTCTAATAAAAAAGCCAGTATTAATTTTAGTAATAGAGTTATCATTAGACTCAAAATTATAAATAGAATTTATACCATATAAAATTTCATGAGTAGATAAAATTTGAGAAAAGAAAAAGGAAGGAATAAACTCTAATCTTGTGTTGGGGCTATGGCTATAAGATAAAGAAATTGTTTTTCTAAAGCTAGATTTTATTTTTTGGCTCTCAAAAAAAGAGATATTAGGCCTATTAATATGATCAATAGAGCCACTGAGTGAAAGACTGGAGGTTGAGCTTATAAAGCGATTATAGAGCATGCCACATGAAAGGTCTGCATATACAGTGCTGTAATTGAGAAAACTCTCAAAGTCTAAAAGAACTAAATTATCTGAGTTAAAACTTCGTTCTTTAATATAAAGCCTTAAACCTAGCAATAGAGAATTTTTTTTATCACTAAGCATTACTCTAGAAATACCACTACCAAAACCTATTGTCTTAAAATTAGAATCTCCAGATAAATCATTAATAATATCAAAACTGAAATTATTATCTTTTAAAAAGTTTTTAATATTAATAGAAAAATAATTAGATCTAAAAGGAGTAGACACTGAACTCCATTGCGACCTGCTATGAAAAGAAAATTTATATTTTTCAGAATGATTTCCTATAGAAGCTGGATTAATAAAAGATTTAGAATGATAGATCTGTGAAAAATGAATGTCTTGAGCATTCGAACAAAATGATATAAAAACTCCAATTATGAAAATTAAATTTTTCACTTTATTAGTGTAATATTTCCTTTCTTAAATATATTAATTTCGCCAGCACAGGTAATTTCTAAAAAATAATCGAAAACTTGGGGGTATAATAATTTACCATCATAAAAACCATTCCATTTTTCATTAATATCATCAGCTTGAAAAACAAGTTGACCCAATCGATTAAATATTTGTAGATTAAAATCTAATATATCTATACCCTGATTTAATAAATAATAGTAATCATTAAAACCGTCATTATTTGGGGTAAAAGCAGTTGGAATAATCAGACTATCTTCATTACAAGAAATAGACCTTACCTGAATATATATTGAATCTTTAACAATACAAGAGTTGTTATAAACTTGAAAACTAAACCAACTAGATTCAATTGGAGAGATACAATTTTGAGAATTGATCGTTCCATCAAACCATAAAATAGAGTCTTGAGTTTCAATCATTAGACATGAAGTCTGTCCAAGAAAAACATTAGTATCTGGAGCAATTATTGAATATAGTATTGAAGTATTAACTCCAGAAATTTCAACTGAGTCTTTCAGTATGCATCCATTAGAATTTATAACCTCTACGCAAAACCAAGAAGAAGGCTGTAGGCTAGCTAATACTTGCACTGAAGATGAATCCTGGCTAAATGATAAAATACTATCTGAAAGCCATACATATGAAATAATAGGACTATTTAAAACCAAATTAGTGACATCAATAGTTATTGTATCATTTAAACAATAATAGGCATCAGAAAGAAAACTAATCCCTATGTCATCAGAAAGAATATTTATACTATCAATAGAAATACATCCATTTTTTTCAGTTTTAAAAAAATATGTTCCAGGAGATGTTGCGCTATAAATTAAAGAGGTAGAGAGAGTGTCTTCAAAAAGACTACTGTTAGACCACAAAACATAGCTTACGAGAGAGTCTATGTATTCTAATAAAACAATAGAATCTTGGCAATATGAAGTGTCCTCAAACAAACTAAAATTTACTTGATCAATAATAATTTCTTGAAATAGTGTATCAATACAATTTGAGCTAGAAATTATCAAGCTATATGTGATATTATTAGTAATACTAGAAATAGGATTGGGAATATCAGTTGCACTAAGACCACTTGAAGGTTGCCATTGATAAGTTATGGTTGAGTCGTTAGATGGCGGAATACCAATTTGAATATTAGTATTATAACATTTATTCAAATTTGGTAAACTACTAGAACTGTTAGATAATATAAATATATTATATGAAATTGTATCTGCAAAATTGCATGCATCATTAGCATATGCGATTAAAGTAATGATATGCTGGCCATAATTCAAAAAGGAATGAGATGGATTAACAGATGTTGAATTTGTTCCATCACCAAAATCCCATAAAAATGATGTTGATCCAATATTTTGTGTTGAATTAATGAAGTTAATATTTAAGTCACAGGAAAGTGTTGGCGCTATAAAATCAGCAATTATAATATTTTGATCAAAATCAAACTTGAAAACACCATTATTACATAAACCACTATTATTGGTGGAAGAAACAGCACCAGGATTTGGGTAAATAGGAAAGTCGTTATTGTTGTTGCAACCAGCACAGACAGCCTGATAGACAACGCCGTGTTCATCAAATCTACTTGTACCACCGTCCACATGTTCACTACTTACTCCTCCGCCAAAAAAAGTACCATAAATTAAACTATCCAAGTCTTCGTTAAACACACATAAATAAAAATCATTTCCATCTGTTTGACTTTGAAATGCATTATTAGTAACATCTAAATTTAAGGTAGATAAAGGACCTCCTAGAGATGACCCCCATCCAGATAAATAAATATTATTACACTTATCAATCAGAAAGGCTGAAGGAGATATATCTGGAGTTCCTTTTCCTGAACCAAAAACAGTTGACATAAGAAGAGTTGATAATGATGTATCAAAAACCGCAATAAATTGTCCACCAGAATTGTTAAAATATATTGAATTAAAAACTAAAGAGTCTGAAATAGATTTTGTTTGTCCTGTAATATAAATTTTATCATTATTAGATATTTCAATAAAATAAGATTGGTCATAAAAAATAGAACCAAAATATGTTCCATTTAAAACTTTTTTTCCATCAGATGAAATACTAACAATAAAGGCATCAGGATTTATTGTGTCAGTAAGAAAAGGTTTAAAGGCATTAATATTAGAAAAAAAATTGTTTGAGCAAGTACCCCCAGAAACGTACAAATTATCCTTAGAGTCTAAAGCTAAAGAGTATATACCATCATCTTTATCTCCTCCTAGAAAAGAACTCCAAATAATAGTTTGCAAATTATTATCCATTTTAATAATACAACCATCTTGAGCTGAAGATAATGAGCCTTGAAAGACATTATTTGTAACAGGGAAATCAGGTGAACTTGTAGAAGTAGCAATATAAATATTGCCTTGTAAATCTATATCAATCTCGCCTCTAAATTCATCTGCATAATTATACTTTAAGGAAGAAGATAAGTTTAAGCCATCATTCTTTGAGCCACCAATATAAGTTGAAGATAGAAGCTGACCTCCATCACTACTTAACTTGGAAACAAAAATATCAGAACCATTAGGAAATGTGGCTGATAATCCTGAGGGGAAAAAGGGATCTCCTCCAGAAAAAAAACTACTAAAGGATTGACTTGTTGTGGGGAAATTATCAGAACCTGTAGTTCCTAAAATAAATAATTCTTTATTAGAGTTAACAACTAAACTGTGTGGGAATTCACTTTGATTACCTCCCAGATATGTGGAGTAAATTCGATATGTCCCACTGGAGTCATATTTAGTTATTGAAACATCTACAGCTCCACCATCAAAACTCACCTGATAGGCACCCAAAGTTGTTGGATAACCAATACCAAAAGAAATTCCTGCAGAATAAAGACAACCTAAATTATCATATGTTGCTGAAAACCCAAAGTTATTAGAATTAGATCCTGAGTAAGTTGAAAAAATAATAGTAGGATCTATAATAATTTTTTCAGAACCTACATAACCATTGGGAAAAGCAAAGGAAACATGATTATTTTTTAAGACATAATTACATTTAACTTCAACAGTGTCACTGTTAAAAACTTGATATGCATATGGGGCTAACTCAGTAATAGAGTTGAATGAATTTTGAATAATTAAATTACCATTACTTAATCGAATGTTTTCATGTCCTTTATACTTAATTTTAATCTTTTCGTACTCAGCTTGAGGCTGTATAATAATATCATATTTTAATTGATTATTTCTTGAATATAGAATTAAATCAATATTATTATAAATGCCTTTTTGAAAAACTTTACTAAAAAAATGAGCATTTTCTAAATATTTATCTCCAACATAATAATTCTCATAATAATTATTCTTCTGTAAAAGAGATACTCTAGCGGAAGGACTAGAATTTAAAAACTCCATTGAATACGCATGAGTATTGATTACATTATCACTATTTTTATTTGAATGGATTTCGGTAATTTTTTTTTGATCAAAAAAAGCAAAAGTTAACTTTGCTTTTTCAATAAATAAGACCCCACCGTCAACATTTGACTTAGCAAAAACATTTTTTGGTAATTGTCCAATATTTTCTGTAAATCTTGCCTGTCCATATGAAAATGTACAGCAAAGAATAAAACTCAAAAAGTAAAAACTAAATTTTATGCTATATTTTTTTAGCATATAGAAACTAATAATTATCCGTCATTAAAATTTTATATAGACTATCCTTAGTAAGCATAAAATCTTTTCTATTCTCATCTGTGATTGGATCTCCGGGAGGAAGTTTTTGCCTGTAAGGATCAACCTGTTTTCCATTTTTCCAAAACCTGTAGCAGACATGTGGTCCAGTGGCTAGACCAGTACTACCCACATAGCCAATAATTTCTCCTTGTTTAACAAATTTACCCTTTCTAATGCCTGGCTTTATTCTTGACATATGTAAATACTGGGTAGTGTATTTATTATTATGCTTAATTTTAACATAATTCCCATTATTCTTGGTGAAACTTGCCTTAGTAACCGTTCCATTAGCTGTAGACCAAATAGGAGTGCCAGTTGCGGCAGCGTAATCTGTACCAAAATGACCTTTCCACTGACCAGTTACGGGGTGCTTTCTTTTACGACTATATCTTGAAGAAATTCTTTTATAGTCAACAGGTGCCATTAAAAATGCTTTTCTTAAAGTATTTCCATCTTCATCAAAATAATCACCATAGTTTGTGTTTTTTTTAAAATAAAAAGAATAAAAATTATTTCCCTTATGCGTAAATTCAGCAGCTAGGATATCTCCTATACCTATATAATCTCCCTCAACATATTTATCTTCATAATAGACTCTAAAGGAATCACCTTTTTGTACTTTAAAAAAATCAATTGTCCATGCGTAAATTGTTGATATTTCATTTACTAATCTAGGGCTTAAGTTAAGCTCATCCATAGTAAGCCATAAAGAAGATGATATGGTACCATATGCAACTCTTCTTTTAATAGTAATTTCTTTCTCACCTCTGTAAACATCAATATTTTTTGTTATATCAAAGACTATATAAGAAGATACACTTTCTTCATAAATTAAATATTGAGCTATTTCATTAGAATCTTTAGAGCACAGTACGGTATACTTATTATCTGGGGCAGCTTTTCTAAAATCAAAAATATTTTTTGACTTTTGAACAATTTTATTAATTACAGGGTGATCTATATGGTGTAAATAAAAAATTTCACCAAGAGTCTGTCCTGAATTAACAACACCTCTGTGAACAATAAAAGAATCAAGACAAATTCCATATTCAAAAACTGGATCATTTGCTTCAACAACAATAACTGTACTGGAAGAGTTATCACTCTTAAAATTAAAGATAATGAGTAGTAAAACAATTAACACAATGCTAATTCTAAAGAGATTTTTCATAGTTGCAAGTTAATTTATTTAATTCTGAAATTTTATTTTACAAGTATCAATTATTGACAAACAATTTTTGATTTTTCATATGATGTTAAAATTGCTTTAATAGTTCCTGCCCAAATTTCAACTTCAACCTTTACTAACGCTCTACTTTCATCATTACTTATCCATATCCTCATACTTTCTTCATCCTCAAATACTCTGCCATTTTGAAGTGATGGTTGAAAAACTAAACAGTTAATAACCCCAAATTCAGTCTTCACTTTTTCTTCAAATAAGTAGTTAATTTTTAAATTAAATATTTCATCATCCATGAAAATAGGAATTGAAAAAGATTTATTCTTTGAAATTAAACTTGTATTAAATGTCCGTGCAAAAAAAAGTGCAGAAAGCATATCTTGAGTGGAATCAATAATAGGGAAAAAATTATTTATTGATTTCACTTGCATTAGCTGGTGATCAAAAAAATATTTCTGGTTTAGCTTAAATTTACCTTCAGAAACATTTCTATTAAACACCACTGGAACTAAGTCCTTGCAGTTAAAAAGTGTTGAATATTCGTCGCGAACTTTAAAAAATAAATCAAAAAAAGGATGAGTTTTTCCTTTACCAATCATAATTAACCTATCCTTAGAAAAACTAATTGTATCTTTTTTAACAACTAAAGTAGCCGAGCCGGACTTTATAAACTCAAAAAAAATATTATACTCAAACTTCTCACCAACTTTAAAAGGTAGTTCGGTAGATTGAGAAAAAACAGATTGATAAATAATAAAGGAAAAAACTATTAAAACAAATCGCATAAAATTATTCTAGAAATTTGAAGAACAAAACTCTAATAAATCTTTCTCCTTAAAATGATTTGACATGAGCTGTAATCCAAAGGGCATTTTTAATGAAGAATCTTTAATGGGAATTGAAATCGCTGGATTTCCTGCTAAATTTGCATGAACTGTAAAAATATCTTCTAAGTACATTTGTGTAGGGTCTGAATATTTTTTGCCAATATCAAATGCAGTATGGGGTGTTGTTGGAGAAATAATGAAGTCATGTTCCTTAAAGATACTATTTGTTTTATCTTGTATAATCCTTCTTATTTTTTGAGCTTTAGTAAAATAGGCCTCGTGATAACCTGCGCTAAGCACGAAAGTTCCAAGCATTATTCTTCTTTGTACCTCTTTACCAAAACCCATAGACCTACTCTTGATATATGTAGATTCTAGATCATTGTTATGGTCTGAACGATATCCAAAACGAATACCATCATAGCGAGATAAATTAGATGATGCTTCTGCTGTAGAAATCACATAATATGTTGGAACTAAATATTCTAAATATGGGAATGAAATAGCCTCTACATTATGGCCTAGAGATTTTAATTCTTTTATTTTATTTAAAATATATGATTTAATTATTGGATCTAATCCGGGGT
Source organism: uncultured Flavobacteriales bacterium (assembly GCA_905181585.1). GTDB lineage: Bacteria > Bacteroidota > Bacteroidia > Flavobacteriales > BACL11 > CAJIYG01. The sequence continues at coordinate 42,589 of CAJIYG010000009.1, read as the reverse complement.
TTTCTATGTGCTCTTTAATGTAAGCAATAGATTTTTTTCCATTACCAGAAGAAGACAAATCTTTGGAATGTATTTCCCTAGAGGAGCTGGTACTATCGTATGGGTCTCTACCAGAAATAACTTCTAATAATAGCTTGGCATCAAAAATATTATTTGTAATTGGACCAATCTGATCAAAAGAAGATGCATAAGCAATTAGACCATACCTTGATACTCTGGAGTAAGTTGGTTTTAAACCATAAACACCACAAAATGCTGCAGGCTGTCTTATTGACCCTCCCGTATCACTACCTAGTGCAGACATGCACAGGCCCGCTGATACAGCTGCTGCAGAACCTCCAGAAGAACCTCCAGCAACCTTATTATTATCTAAGGGGTTTTTAACCGTATCATAAATTGTATTTTCATTACCACTTCCCATCGCAAATTCATCACAATTAACCCTACCTATAATTATGGCATCTTGATCTAATAATCTATCAACGACTGTAGCATTGTATGAGGAGATATAGCCTTTTAAAATTTTTGAAGATGCAGTAACTTCGTGACCTTTAAAACAAATGTTATCTTTTAAGGCGATAACCATTCCTGCTAATTTACCGGCATCACCATTAGCAATTTTTTTATCAATTTCCTTAGCGCGAGCTAAAGCTTCTTTATCAAATATTTCAATAAATATATTTAAAGATGCAGAATCTTTAATTTTTGTGAGATAATGTTTTGTAGCGCTGTAACACGTTACTTTCTTTTGCTGAAGAGCTTTAGAAAAAACTTCAAATGACCGATATAAACTCAATGTAAAATGTTATTTTTCTGAAGAATCTTCACTTTCATTTTTACCTTTCTTGAACTCGTTAATTCCTTTACCCAAACCTTTCATGAGTTCAGGGATTTTTTTACCACCAAAGAGTAATAATACAACAAGAGCAATAAGGAGCCATTCAGTTCCTCCCATTGTAAATAATAATATTGATAATTCCATAATTTTTTAAATTATTAGTTTAGACAAAAGTAGGTATTTTGATTTTAATCAGCCTTATATAACCATAAAGAAGGGTCTTGTTTATCGTAGCCCTTCCAAATTTCAAAATGCAATTCAGCATCACTAAGCAAATCATCATTAGACATTTTACCAATAACTTCTTTAGAAAATATCTTATCTCCAATTTTAACATTTACTTCTGCTAAACCTGAGTAAACAGAAAAATATTCTCCGTGATTAATAAGCACAGCTTTTCCCTCTCCTTTAATAAGAAAAATTCTTGAAATAGCTCCTTTAAAAACACTTCTTACAACAACTCCCTTTTTGGTCGCAATATTTATTCCGTTGTTAAATGTTTCTACTCCTTTAAAAACATTATGCTTTTGAGAACCATATTTAGTTACAATAATACCCTGGTCTAATGGCCATGGTAACTTTCCTTTATTTGAACTAAATTCATTTGATAATATAAGAGCTTCTGGAGTTAAAGAAAACTTATTATCACCATTTATTTTTTCTGCCTTCTCACGCGCAAGCCTTATTTCTTCTTTTATGATTTCTTTTATCTTATCATCTAATTCTTTTGCTCTTAGCTGTTGCTGCTTTATTTTAGATTTAAACATAGTTTCTGATTTAGATAAATTAGAAACTAATAAATTCTTTTCAATTTTTGTTTTTGTAAAGTCGTCTATTTTTACTTTTTTAGAGTTAATTAAGTCAACACTTAATTTTTTATCAGCCTCCAATTGAATTATTTGAATTGCTAGATTGGCATTTTCTGCAGCCAAGCTATCTTGAGTAATATTTATTTTTGTAAAATGTTTAATTCTAGATTGAGAATATTGCTTCAAATAAAGAACTCTCTTGTATGCTTGATTAAATGTTGATGAAGAAACAATAAATATTAGATTGTTTTTACTTGAGCGGTTCTTTTGTAAAGAATAAAGCATGGAGGCGTATTCATCCTTTAACTTTATTATATCTTCCTCAATTCTTTTTATCTCAGAAACACTAAAATTTATTTTTTTTTGAGCTATTACAATCTGCTTCTTTAGCAGATTAACCTCCATATTCATTATCTTCAATAGCTTGTCTTCATTGTTAATTTTTGAATCTAGAACTTTTAAATATTTTAGTGAATTTTTCTTATTAGCTTTTGTTTTTTCTAGAAGATTAACAGTAAAAGAAATTTCTTTCTCAACAATGTTCTTTTGCTCTTTGAGCTGTTGCTTATTTTGTGAAAAACTTAAAAAAGAGAAAAAACTTAGAAAGAAAAGTAAGATTATGTTAAGGTTTCTTTTCATAATTTTTTGGAATAATAAATGAAAATTCTTGTGGCTTATTTAAGGATATTTTATTGTATGATAAGGATATATTGTACTCCTCCTCTAATTTCAAACTTAGATTAATTTTTTTTGGATAAATATAGCCATCAACTAAATTATGATTTATGTAGTTAATCTTTAAAGAGTCTTTGTTAGAAGATATTAATGAGTATTCATTAACTAAAAAGCTAAATGGATCAATAACATATTTAGAAGATTCAGAAAAAATAATATGTCTTCCGCTTGAAAGTTTATAATTAATATCGTCATTAAAAATAGTAGATGAGGAAATTATTTTATTAACTAAATCAAAGTACGAGTCTGAAATAAAGTATTTATTTAAATAAGAATGATCTGCTTGAAAATAACTAGATTTTTTTCGATCTAAATAATAAATTGAATCTTGTGTAATAACTCCGCGAAATAGCTCTCCAATTATAGGCAATGAAACTGACACCCAAATTATACTGTCTTTTTTAATCTTAATATTTGTATTAAGAGTTATTTTTTGATTTTCCGATTTAATATTGATTTTTCCCTTAATAGATGTCCATGAAGGAGACGGAGTGTTTTTATTAATATTTTCTACTAACTCGCTTAAATTTAGTTGTTCAGATGAAGAGTTAACAATATTTTTTTTATTTAATCCGCAAGAGAAAAAACAAATCATAGATAATAATATTAAAACCTTATTCATCAATTTTGTTTTTTAAAATTTTTATTTCTAATGACTCTGAGCTACTGTCTAGTTTAAGTGCTTTCTTCCATTGCTCTATAGCAAGTTCCATAAAATTTAATTCATATAAAATATCACCATAATGCTCAACAATAACAGAACTTTCATTTCCATTATTAGACATGGATTTTTCAATCCAATTTCTTGCTTCAACAAAATCACCTAAACAATATAAAATCCAGGCATAAGTATCTTCATAAGTTCCATTATTTGGCTCTAAGGTATTGCATTTATATGACATTTTTTTTGCTATCTCAAGTCTTTCATTTCTTAAAGAGAGATAATAACTATAGTTGTTTAAAACAAGAATATTATCCGGATAATCTAGTAAAATCATTTCAAAAATTGAGTCAGATTGAGAATGCATTTGCAATAAATGATATGTTTCTGCTAACGAAGTATGAAATTCTAATTTTAAGGCTTTATTATCAATCACAAATTCTAAGCCGCTATTCAAATTTTCTAAAGCTATTTTAAGGTTATCTTTTCTTAAATTAGAGATAGCATAAAAATAATAATATAGAGGTTCAATAGGATAATAGGAAAGTGCTTGAAAGCTTAAATTTAATAAGCTATCAAAATTATTTTCTTGGATTTCCAAAAATAGTAACTGTGTCCAAACTTCTTTAAAATTCTTATCAATTTCTAATGTTTTTTTATAAAACTTTTTGGCAATATTTTTTTGCCCATCAGAGAATAATAGATCTGCGTGAATTGCATAAACTTGCGCTTGTAAAGGATGTGCTTCAATTATTAATAATGATAATTCAAATGCTTGAGATTTTAGTGTATCATTAGTTTGAATAAGTGGAAAGTAAGAAGCTATTATAGAAATTTTTGTTTCCAAACTAACATTAGAGCTTTTAAAAGCAAGCTTTAATTCCTTATACGAATTGAAATTATCATTTTGATCCCTATAAAAATTAGCTAATGTTAGATGAACTTGACCGTTTTCTGGACTAATTATTGATATTTTTTTAAAAATACTAAACGCTTTTTCTCTATCGTTGTTTAACAAATAGGATTCAGCTAAAATTTCAAGAATCTCGATATCATTAGGAAATTTTTCAGATAATAATACAATCTCTTTTGTAGCCAAACGTAGGTTCTTCATTTGCATGTATAGCTTTTGCTTTTGCATAGAAGTTATTTTATCAATTCCTTTTAGCTTTTCAAGCTTATTATAAACGCCTATTGCTTTATTATAACTTTTGCTGTATATATATGTATCTGCTAATTGAAAAAAATTAACTTCGTTAAGTGGTTCTAGCTCAATTAAATTGAGCAACTGCTCTGATGCTAATTTGTAATCTGGTATCTGAATAAGAACATCTATATAGTTTCTGAGATACCATTTGTTTTCTGGTGAAATTTCTACAGATTTTTGGGAATATGCAAGTGCTTCATTAAAGCTACTAAGAAAAAGAGATAATAATGATGCTTGATAGAAGGATTCGGCTTTATTTGGCCTCATCTTAATACACCTTTGAAAAATTTTTAAAGATTCTTCATAGTTCTGCAATGACTTTTGTTTAATTCCATTAAAAAATATAGTATTAAACAATATATCTTTATCCCCTTTATCAAAATTATTTAATGAGCTTTTTTCCTTACTATTATTCTTTTTTTCAGGATAAAAACTTTTCCATTGCCCAAAGCTATAATTACTAACTAGTATAAAGAAAATTATTAGTCTTAACATTTACTTTTGCTCACAAAAATCACCTAAACTTAATTCAACATCACAGTCTTTTCCTTCATATGAAACATAATTCCCTATCATAGAGTTTTGAGTTTTTGTATTAGAAATACGAGAGGATTCTTGAATAATAGAATTTTTAATTGTGCTATTCTTAACCAAAGTATTATTTCCAATGGAAACATGAGGCCCAATTGTAGAGTTGATAATCTCAACTCCATCACCGATATAGCATGGAGGGATAATATTACAATCTACTAATTTAGCTTTCTTACTAATAAGATTATTATTCTTATTAAATTCTAAAACTCTAGAGTTTGTGTAAATAGTAGCATCCTTATTACCACAATCTAACCACTCATTTACTTGTCCAACAGAAAACTTTAAACCTTTATTTTTCATATTTTCAAGAGCATTTGTAAGCTGATACTCTCCTTTATCTTTAATATTGTTATCGATCAAAAACTGCAGCTCAGTGGAAAGATTCTCTCCAGAGTTAAAATAGTATATTCCAATAATAGCCAGATCTGAAACAAACTTAACAGGCTTTTCAACGAAGTCAGTAATAATATTGTTCTCCATTTTCACAACACCAAAAGCCGAAGGATCGTCTATTTGACTAACCCAAATTATGCCATCATGACTTTTATCTATCTTAAAATCTGCACTAAATAAGGTGTCAGCAAATGCGACAACAACATTGCCTTGAAGACAGGATTTTGCACATAAAATTGCATGAGCAGTTCCAAGAGGCTTATCTTGAAAAAAAACACTTCCTTTAGCCCCTAAATTGTTGGCAATAAGAACTAATTCGTCTTCTACTTCACTACCAAAGTCGCCAATAATAAAAGCAATTTCATCAACTTTTTCGTCACATACAGAGACAATGTCTTCAACAAGTCTTTGAACTATTGATTTTCCAGCAAACTTTAAAAGTGGCTTGGGAGTTGTTAATGTATGAGGTCTTAATCTTGAGCCTCTGCCTGCCATAGGAACTATAATTTTCATAATTTATTTATTTTAATTAATACCTGTGCTACCAAAACCTCCTCCATCTCTATGTGAATGACTTAGGCTATTAACCTCAACTAAATTTACTTTAGTGTATGGGGCAATAACTATTTGTGCAATTCTATCACCATTAGAAATAGTGAAGTCATCTTCAGAATGATTTATTAATATGACTCCAACTTCTCCACGATAATCCGAATCGATAGTGCCAGGCGAATTTAAAACAACAACTCCTTTTTTGATAGAAAGGCCACTTCTAGATCTAACTTGGGCTTCAAAACCTTCAGGTATTTCTAAATATAAACCTGTTTTAATAATTGCTCTAGATTTTTTTTCAAGAACAAAAGGATTCTCTAAAAATGCTCTAATATCCATTCCAGAGGAATAAAGTGTAGCATATTCAGGAAGAGAATTATTAGATTTATTAATGATATTAACTTTCATGTTAAAGTAAAATTAAGATTGCTAAATTAACGATTTTTTAGGTTGTTCCATTAAATAGACGACAATCAAAAATATGAGTAAATATAAGCAGTGGATATAAGTTCCAAGAGAATCAAAATATACGAGTGAAAATATAAATATCATCAAACTAAAATAGAAAAGGATTCTTTTTAAATCATATGGAATAGGAAAATATTTTCTTAAAAAAACATAAGATATTAATGACATTACAAAATAGCAGCAAAGTGTTGTAAGAGCGCATGCAATGAAACCGTAATAAGGAATTAAAAGATAATTAAGAGTAATGGTAATTAATGCTCCAAAAATTGATATGTAAGCACCAAAAATAGTTTTGTCCGTTAGCTTATACCAAATTGATAAATTATAATATATTCCTAAAAAGAAATTAGCTAATAATAAAATACTAACAACATAGAAACCCCGCGGGTCATGATAACTTTGACCTAAAAACCCAATAAAAAAATCATAAAAAGTTGTGACAACTAAAAAAACAAATGCAGTAACTATGATAAAATACTTCATAACATCTGCATAAACCTGCTTAGAAGAATTATTTTTATTTTGGAAAAAAAATGGTTCAGCAGCAAATCTAAAGGTCTGTATAAACAATATCATTAAAATTGAAAGTTTATAAAAAGCACCATATAAACCAACTTCAAATAAAGAATTTACCTCTACTGGCAACATATTTTTCAACAAAATTCTATCAATTGTTTCATTTGTCATTCCTGCTAAACCTGCTAATCAATAGTGGAGAGGAGTAAAAAATCATTTTTTTCCATAACTTAAAATCAAAATCCCATGAAATATTAAATATTTCAGATGTTAGAAGTAAAAAAGAGACCAAAGAAGAGATAAGGTTTGCAACGAAGATATAACCAACACCAAAATCAGGAAATATATAAATGAAAGTTCTGAATAAAATAACATTTTATTATTTATCAGTTGAGGTAATAATAGAATAAAAAATAAATTAAGGCTAATATTTAAAAATATTCCTACAATCCTAATAGTAGCAAATTTCTTTGCTTTATTTAAAAATCTGAGCTTTGCAAAAATAATTGACGATAAAACATCAAGTGCTAAAATGAAAATAAAAAAAACAATATAATTAGTGTGGCTAGCATAGCCAATGATCTCAGACAAATTAGCTCTATAAATAAAACTTAAGACAACAAAAATTATTGATGAAATAATAGGGATATAAAAGCAGTACTAAAAACTTTTGAAAGATTATTATGTTTATCAATAAATCTAAAAAAAGCTGTTTCAAAACCATATGTTAAAAAAACAATTAAAAAGGCAACATAAGCGTATAACTCAGTTACAACACCATATTCCTCTGGCAAGAAATATCTTGTATATAAAGGAACAAGTAAATAATTTAGAAGTCTACCTACTACACTACTAATACCATAAATAGCTGTTTGTTCAAGTAGTTTTTTTAATGGGTTCAATTAAAATTTGGTTTTCTTTTTTCGATAAATGCATTTACGCCTTCATTAAAATCTAATGAGTCAAAACATTTACTAAACATTTGTATTTCAGATTTATAACCGTCAATATCGTATTTATAACCATCATTAATTGATTTTATTGCATTTTTCAAAGCAAAAGGGGAATTTCTTTTTATTTTTTCTGCAATTTTAATAGAATTATTTAACAACTCATCTTGAGAGCAAACATTATTAATTAATCCTATTTCCATTGCCTTATTAGCATCAACCATTTGAGTAGTTAAAATCATTTCCATAGCTCTGCCTTTTCCAATTAAATGAGCAAGCCTTTGTGTACCACCATAGCCCGGTATTACACCAAGAGAAACCTCTGGCAAACCCATTTTGGCATTTGATGAGGCTATACGAATGTGGCAAGCTAAAGCGAGCTCTAATCCCCTCCAAGAGCAAATCCGTTTATTGCTGCAATAGCGGGCTTAGAAAGGTTTTCTATTAAATTAAACAACGTATGCCCATTTTCTGCCATTTCAGCTGCCTGAACTGAATTGTATTCAGAGAATTCTTTAATATCAGCACCGGCTATAAACGCTTTACTTTCAGAGCCAGTAAAAATGACACACTTAATATTATTATCTGACTCTACTTCTTAACAGCTAGTAAGTAACTCTTGTATAGTTTTAATGTTTAAAGCATTTAACTGCTTAGGCCTGTTGATTGTAATAAATGATATATTTTCTTTAGTCTCAAGTAAAATATTTTCAAATTCCATAAATAAGTTTTTTATACAAATATATAAGAATACTAATTACCAAATAATTAAGATAAAAAATTAAAAAATAAGAGGTAAATAATTACAAATACTATCCGCTTAGAGCTTCTGCACCACCAACAATCTCAAGGATTTCAGCAGTAATTGCAGCTTGACGAGCCTTGTTATATGTAAGAGTAAGATCTTTTTTAAGATCTCCAGCATTATCTGTAGCTTTATGCATTGCTGTCATTCTTGCTCCATGTTCAGAGGCATGAGAATCTAAAACGGCTTTGAAAAGCTGAGTTTTAAGAGACTTTGGGATAAGTTCAAGAACAATATCTTCTTTTTCAGGCTCAAAAATATAGTCTCCAACGATGCTTCAGAGTTTTCATTATTTTCAACTGGCAAAAAATTCTCTGTCATGACATTTTGTGTTGCTGCATTTTTAAATTGATTATAAACTATCACCACCTTATCAAACTTCTCATCTACAAACATATTCATTACGTTAAGAGCAATTTTGGAAATAGATTCATAATTTAAATTTGAAAAGACTTCATCATGAGAAGAAATAACATTAAAATTATTTTTTCTAAAAAAATCTGATGATTTTTTTCCAATTGACAAAATACTAGAATCATAGTCCTTATAATCATTTTCACATAAGGATTTTGAAGCTTTAATTACATTGGCATTAAATCCACCACACAAACCTCTATTGGATGTTATTGGAATAATTAAAACTTTTTTAAGCTTTCTTTTAATAGAAAACCCTCCTTGCTCACTGGATTCAAGACTCGAAGACAGGTTAGCTAGTAGTTCTGTTAACTTGTTAGCATAAGGTCTCATTTGAGTTATGGCATTCTGTGCTCTCTTTAACTTTGCTGCAGAAACCATTTTCATAGCAGATGTAATTTGCATTGTAGAACCAATGGAGACAATACGAGATTTTATTTCTTTTAAATTAGCCATAAATTATTTTTTATAAAGCATACTTTGAAGACAGATCTTCAGCAACAGTTTCTAAGGTTGAAGTAATTTTTTCATCTAATTTACCAGCAGCTAAAGAATCAAGAATATTTTGGTGTTTATTATGAAGGAATGAAATATATTCTACTTCAAATTCTTTAATCTTATTTACTGGGACTTTCATTAATAATCCTTTAGTTCCACAATAAATAATTGCAGCCTGCTCTTCAACCCTTAGTGGTGAATATTGCCCCTGCTTAAGTATCTCAACATTTCGCTTTCCTTTTTCAATAACCGCAGTTAGTAGCAGCATCTAAATCAGAACCAAACTTAGCAAAAGCTTCTAGTTCTCTGTATTGAGCCTGGTCAAGTTTTAAAGTTCCAGAGATTTTTTTCATGGATTTAATTTGAGCGGACCCTCCTACTCGTGATACAGATATTCCAACATTAATAGCTGGTCTAACTCCTGACAAAAACAAATTAGACTCTAAAAATATTTGACCATCAGTAATTGAAATAACATTTGTAGGGATATATGCAGAAACATCACCCGCTTGAGTTTCAATAATAGGTAAAGCAGTTAATGAACCTCCACCCTTAACCTTTCCTTTTAAAGACTCTGGTAAATCATTCATCTGTGCTGCAATTTTATCGTCATTAATTACTTTTGCAGCTCTTTCTAATAATCTTGAATGCAGATAAAACACATCTCCTGGGTAAGCCTCTCTTCCTGGTGGTCTTCTAAGAAGTAAGGAAACCTCTCTATATGCAACCGCTTGTTTTGATAAATCATCAAATACAATTAAGGCAGGTCTTCCGGTATCTCTAAAGTACTCTCCAATTGCAGCTCCAACAAGCGGAGCGTAAAATTGTAAAGGGGCAGGATCTGCAGCATTAGCAGAAACAATAATGGTATAATCTAAAGCTCCTGCATCATCTAAAGTTTTTGCTAAAGCCGCAACAGTAGAAGATTTTTGTCCAATAGCAACATAAATACAAAAAACAGGCTCTCCTTTATCATAAAATTCTTTTTGATTAATTATTGTGTCTATAACAACTGCAGTTTTACCAGTTTGTCTATCTCCAATAACTAATTCTCTTTGACCTCTTCCAATAGGAATCATTGCATCAACTGCCTTAATACCAGTTTGTAAGGGCTCATTAACAGGCTGACGATATATTACACCTGGTGCTTTTCTCTCAACAGGCATTTCAAATGTCTCACCAGTAATTGGACCTTTACCATCAATTGGCACTCCAACACCATCCAGAACTCTTCCAAGCATTCCTTCTCCAACATTTACAGAAGCAATTCTGTTAGTTCTTTTAACAGTATCACCTTCTTTCAATCCTTTAGAAGGACCTAAAAGTACTGCACCGACATTATCTTCTTCAAGATTTAAAACTATTGCCTGAACACCGTTTTCAAATTCAATAAGCTCTCCTGATTGTGCGTTTGTAAGTCCATAAACACGGGCAATACCATCACCAACTTGTAGAATTGTCCCAACCTCTTCAAGTTCTGATTCTGACTTAAATCCTGATAATTGTTGTCTTAAAATTGCTGAAACTTCAGCTGGTTTTACATCTGCCATAATATTTTATTTTAATAATCCTGTATGTACAGGTTTTTGTTAAAAGTTTGTTTTAATAATTTAATTTTAGAGGAAACACTTGTATCTAATTGTTTGTCTCCCATTTTAATAATTGCTCCTCCAACAATGCTTGCGTCAACTTTTTCTACTAATTCAATATTTTCTTTTCCCTGCTTCTTAATAAAACTAAGAACCTCTTTTCTTAGAACATCATCAATTTTAACAGCTGTTGTTAAAACTACTGGTGTTATGTTTTTTTCTACATTGTAGAGGTTTAAAAAGTCATTTGCTATATCTTTCAAAAGAGACTCTCTTTTCTTTTTTGTAACAAGTTCAATAAAAGACATACTTAAATCAGAAATGTTCTTATTGAGAATTTTATTTAAAACACTTAATTTCAAATCGACTTTAATAATTGGGCTTTTTAGTAACATCAAGAAGTCTTTAGAGTCTGAACAAAGTTCTCTTAAAAAGCGCATATCAGAACAGACCTCTTCTAATTTATTAAGCTCATTAGAAAGAGTCAGTAGTGATTTAGCATACCTTATAGTAACTTTAGGGTTTCTCATTTAATTTAAATTTTTTCTTTTAAAGCCTGGCTAACTAAATCTTTTTGAGCATCTACATTTGACAACTCTGACCCAAGAACTTTTTCAGCCATTTCAATAGATATTGCAGCAACTTGATTTTTTAGCTCAGTCAAAGCCTTCATTTTCTCATTAGAAATTTGTTCCTTAGCTGATGTAATGATTTTATCTGCTTCTTTAGATGCCGTGTCTTTAGCATGTGAAATAATTTCATTTTTCATGTCTCGAGCTTCCTTTAAAAGAGCGTCTCTATCCATTTTAGCTTGAGCAATTATCTGTTCATTATTAGCTGTTAGACTTGCAATTTCGTCTCTAGCTTTTTCAGCAGCTAAAAGTGAATTACTAATACTTTCATTTCTTTGATCAACAGCGGAAAGAATTGGTTTCCATGCAAATTTCTTTAATACTAAAACAAGTAGTATAAAGATTATGCATGTCCAAAACATTAATCCAATTGCTGGGGTGACAAGTGACATTGGGTCCATATAATTGTTTTTTTTTAAATCTTCTGTAGCCAACCGCTACAGAAGATTTTAAATAATAATAAGTTAAACTAAGTATGCTTACCCTTGTAAAAGAGCAACCACAACACCAAATAATGCAACACCTTCAATTAAGGCTGCTGCAATAATCATGTTTGTTTGTATCATTCCTGAATGTTCAGGTTGTCTAGCCATTGATTCTAGAGCTGCTGCTCCAATTTTACCAATTCCTATTCCAGCGCCTACTGCAGAGAGTCCTGCTCCAATTGCTGCTATTCCTGTAATTTCCATTTTTAATAATTTAAGTTAATAATAATTTTAATGAGCTTCTGTTGTTGCCAATCCAATAAATAAAGAGGTTAAAAGTGTAAAAATATAAGCTTGTAAAAAAGCTACTAAAATCTCAATAAAATACATGAATAAAACAAATAAAACAGAAACTGGAGAAAGCCCAAAAGCTCCAGCTGTACCTAATCCACTCTGAGCCATAAAAATTAGAGAGATTAAACTCAAAATAATAATATGGCCTGCAGAAATATTTGCAAAAAGTCTGATCATTAATGCAAAAGGTTTTGTAAAAACTCCAACAAGTTCAATAGGAATCATTATCGGCATAAGAGCCAATGGAACTCCTGGGGGCTTAAAAATATGGCCCCAATATGATTTATTTGCTGAAAAGTTAGTTACTATAAGAGTTATAAAAGAAAGAACTAATGTTACTGCAATATTTCCAGTAACATTAGCAGCACCAGGTAAAAGACCAAGTAAATTATTTACTAAAATGAAGAAAAATAATGTTAAAAGGTAAGGTAAGAATTTCTTGTAATTGTGACCAAGATTTGGTTTTACTATATCATCTCTAACAAACAAAACAAGAGGTTCAATAAAAGAGAGTATTCCAGATGGAGCACCAGTATTCTTTTTTGATTTATTTGCAGAAATAATAAACAAAAACAACATAACAATTAACGCCAAAAACATTGATGCTACATTTTTTGTTATTGACAGATCTAAAATGGAGAGATGATTTTTTTCATGAATATGACCATGCGAATCCATAGAATAAACTCTATCTCCTTTAACAACGTCTGTGTGACCATGATTAAAAGCGCTAGACATAAAGACATCCAAATTTCCTTCTGTTATTAAAATAACAGGCAATGGAATCGTTACTGAAGCATCTCCCTCTCCAAGTAAGTGCCACTCATGAGAATCAGAAATATGATGCATAATTGCAGGAACAGGATTATAAAGTTCTGAATCGTCTTTAGAGGTGGTTTCTTCAGAAAATGAAATGTTTGGGAAGAACAAGATTATTAAAAAAGAAACTAGTAATCGTAAACTAAAATTGTTCATGTAATTTTTCTGTTTTTATAAATCTTGGCAAAAGTAAATAAATATTTTATTTCTAAGATAGAAAAAAGACAAAAAACACCTAAAAATCTTTAGGCAATCTTTCTTAAAAAAACAATATCGTAAACTAAGTAAGAAAAATATATAAAGAAAAAATTTAATATATGATTTAATTGTTCAACATTATCGCTTAGAAGAAAGAACCAAATGAAAAGAAGGAAACAAATAAATTTAATAAGAGAAAAGGCTAAAAAATATGAGAATATTTTATTTTTATTTGCAAGTATTTGCTTTACAACTGAATCAAAAATTATACTAATTATGAAGATAAAAAGATGAGAAATAACTATTCTAAAAATGGAAAGATTCAAAGCAAAAACAAAAGAACACAATATGTTTAAACAAACTAAAATTATAAAAAAAATCAATCTAAAAGAGATCATTTCTTTTTAAGAAATCCTTTTAGAAAATAATATAGAGATGAAAAAATTGCAGTTAGAGATAATATTGCTGTAAAAATGGGGATAAGAGTGTTAAAATATTTGTCTAAAAAGGAGCCTGAAAAAGCTCCAATAGTTATAACTACACCCATTTGTATAGCCATTGATGAAAACCTAACGTATGTTTTAAGCTGACTTTTCTTGTTTTTCTGAGAGACCGACATTTTTTATGTCTTTAATTACAGCCCCCATACTACAAGAACCTGTGAAGCTTGCGCCTGGCTCAATAGCCAACTTATTTGTTATTATATCCCCATTTAGCTTTGCAGAAGCCTTTAGCGTAAGTAACTGGCTTACAGTAATTTTAGCCTTTAACGTACCAGCTATATCTGCATCTCTACAAACAACATCACCTTCAATTACACCATCTTGACCTAAAACAACCTTACCTTCAGTCTTAACGGAGCCATTTAATGCGCCGTCTACTCTAATATCTCCTTTAGAAGTAATGTCTCCTGAAATAACAGTTCCAGCGCCAATCATGTTAACAGCACTTGAGTGTTCACTTTTATTCATATTTTCATTATTATTTTTAAACATTGTATTTGTAATTTGTTAATGTAAATTTATAAAAAATAAAACAATTATTTTAAATAATTTTTGTTAAAAAAAGTGTTGTAACCCTTAACATCTTTATTTTTATAAAACTCTGAGAAATTCTCTATTGCGATAGCCATAATTTTATAATCATATTTAGCAAGTTCTTTTATAACATTGCTACTATTATTAATAGAATTATAATAACTAATAGTAATAGTCTTGTTTTCAAATGATTTAATGGTTACCAAATGCTGGTCTTTTCCCAAAAGCATTGCACTTATTTCATAAATATCATTGGGATAGTTTTTAGAATGAAAGTCTGATATAATAGTTTTTAAATAATTAACATCAGTTCCATCTCTTGGCATTACAATTACAATTGAATGTCTGCTATCGTCATATTGTAAATAAGATGAATTAAGCTCGGCCTTAGCATTTGCCTGATTCATTAAATCAGGATCTTCTAAAACTTTTAAAATTTCATCAATCTCAACAGATATTTTGTTTTTGGGATAGTCTTCTTTTATAGCCTGGGCAGCTTGCAAGAAAGTTAGAGTGTCTGATTTTTTTAAAAAACTGAGAGCTCGCAAAAATTTATATTTAATAGCAAAATCATTATTAGAAATATTAATAGTTTCTGATAATACATTGTCAAATTCTTCATTTTTAAAATATGATAAAACCATGTCAAACCTATTTTCCTCAACAATAGCTACTGCACTAATTTTTTCTAAATATGTTGAGTCATAAAGTAATTTAGAGTATAATGAGTTAGGAAATTCATTTGTTAATTGCGCTTTAAACTTCTGTGCTTGAGATGTTTTTTCTTTTTCATTTAAATTTTGAAATAAGGAGTATAAAGTCATAGCTAAATAATTACTATCTGAGCTATTACTGGAAAGAACCTTTTCTAACATTTCATTTGCCTTGTCGTAACAATTAAGATTTTCTTTAAAAATTAGTGCGGCTTGAAAACACGAATTGACAATTTTTTTATTTGAATTCGTAAAATCTTCTAAATTGGTGGGGATTTGACTTAAGTAAAACTGCGGGTCTTTAGTGTTAAATGATTGATTTTTAGAATCAGGATTTTGAGTTGAATCAGATTCAAATGATCCTTCAGAGTTTTTATTTGACCTCCGCCAATTATCCTCTAATTTTCTTTTTCCCCAATTTTTTCTAAATTCTGAAAGACCAAAACTTAAAGTTGCTGGATTATAAAAATACCACTTACCTCCTGAAGTGTTATTACCAAACTGCTCATTTCTGCCACCTCTACCGTTATTGTTCATCATGTTTTGCTGGCGACCAGCTTCTTGCTCAAGTCTCTCTTTTTCTTTTTCAAGCTCATTATTAATAATCTCAGCAATAACTAATTCTAATTGATCTTTGGGGAGCAGGCCAAGTGCTTGAAGACTGTCTTCAAGCTGTACAGTGTTCAAATAAAAAATTAAATCTGTTAAAATATTTTTTCTTTCAATTATTTTTGGATAAAACTCATAACCCTCATTTAAGAAATATGCGGTACTATCATAATATATTTTAGATTGTAAAAAATCTTTTTGAACAAAGGCTATTTCAGATAATGCTAAAAAAGAAAGGCCTTTTTGCTGACTGTTTTCAACACTATTTAATGTTGACTGAAGATAATTAGCAACAGATGAAACAGTATCGTTTTTC
The DNA here is from genome assembly GCA_905181585.1 of uncultured Flavobacteriales bacterium. Taxonomy (GTDB): domain Bacteria; phylum Bacteroidota; class Bacteroidia; order Flavobacteriales; family BACL11; genus CAJIYG01. Next base: position 26,457 of record CAJIYG010000009.1, on the reverse strand, counting down.
TGCTCATCCATCTTCCCTAATGTGTAAAAAATTTGATCTAAGTATTCCTTGTTTTTATCATCTTTAGACATCTTTATTAAACTTAACCTAATTTTATCATAATCATTATTCTTTTGATTAGATGATAAAGCGAGATTCATCTTTGCATTAAAAGTCATCACATATTCAGGGTTTGATGAAAGAACTTTCTTATAAAAAACTCTAGATTTTGAATAAATCTTTTGATTTTGAAAAATCTGTGCTAAAATAAAATTTAACCTTGTTTTCTGCTTTTTTCTTTTCACGAGCTTTAGAGCTGTCTGCAAATGATCAGCTGCTAAAGAGTAATTTTGCTGCCTCAAGTATGAGTCCGCACTTACTATATTAAAATCAAACTTATATTTATTGGGAAACCTTTTATTGTTTTCAAGCTCTATTAAAACATTTTCTGCTGAAGAAAAATCTTTTTTTTCAATGAAACACCTTGCCATCCATATTTCAGCTAAAAGACTAATTTCGCTGTTTTTATAATTTTCTTTTAAAAAAGAAAATGACCTTAGTGACTCCTCTAAATCTCCTTTATAAAAATAAGATTTGCCTAACAATAAATAATTATCATCTATCCACTTGCAATATTCTTTTCCTCTAATTTTTATTGAATGCTTTTGAATAACGACAGAGGCTTTTTGAATTGCCTTATTCATGTAAGAATGAGCAACCTTTGATTTTTGCAAATCTCCAGTTTTAAAAATTGGAAGTATTTGTGAATAATCATCTTCAAATGATTGATCTATCTTTTTCAACCCTTGCTTAACGCTCTGGTTTCCGTTAAAATAACCATTATATCTTGCTGTTGTATTGTGATACTGCCTGCTAACCCATGATTTCTTTTTTGTTGAACAAGAAGAAAAAAACAGAAGACTAATTATTAGTATTAAGCTATATTTATAAAAAGAGTATTTAAACATATGTGTATACAAACATATTTTTATTAATTTTATTTTGCTTCAAATAAAGAAATATATGCAAATATGGTTATAATTTTCAGATATTTGCGCTAATTATGAAAGAGAACAAATCAGATTTAACTTTTTTTACAAAGCTTAAAAACAAATATAGATTTGTTGTAATGAGCGAAGATTCTTTTGAAGAAAAACTCTCTTTTAGTATTTCAAAACTTAACATTTTAAGCTTACTTAGTGTTGTAATAATTGTTTCTCTTTCTTTATCATTTATTTTACTAATCTTTTCGCCTCTTAAAGAATATGTTCCGGGAAAATCTTCTTCTAAAATGCAAAATGATTTAATTAGTATTGCTCTAAAATCTGACTCTCTTCAAAACCAGCTTAATATTCAATCTTTATATTTGAATAATATCTCTTCAATTATGAAAGGAGAAACTCTTGATTTTATAGAAAATGATAGCGCAATTAATACAATACAAACTGTTAACTTTTCAAAATCAAAAGCAGACTCACTGTTAAGAATTGAAGTTGAATCTGAAGAAAAGAGTTCTATTTTGGATATAAAAAAAATTAGCAGTGAAAACCTTGTGTTTTTTTCTCCAATAGACGGGTCTATAAGTGATCCGTTTAATTATAAGACCAAACATTATGCAATAGATATTGTTGGTGAAAAAGGGGCTAAAATTAGTAGTGTCTTGGATGGAACCGTGATCATAAGTAGCTGGAACCCTGAAACTGGTAATGTTATTGGTGTTCAGCACTCAAATAATTATATATCATTTTATAAACACTGTTCCTTTATTCTTAAAAAAGTTGGTGATTATGTAACAATTGGTGAGCACATAGCCATAATTGGAAACTCAGGGGAGCTTTCAACTGGTCCGCACCTTCATTTTGAATTGTGGAGAAATGGCAGTCCTCTAAACCCTGAAGACTATATATCATTTAAATAATGAGTATTAAGTCATTTTTAAGTATCTATTTTGCCAGATTTATAGTTCAAAAAAACTTAGCTTGGAAAAACAATGCTGTAAAAGCACAGGAGAATCTATTAAAAAACCTTCTCAAAACAGCAAAAAACACCAAGTTTGGATTTGATCATAATTTTGCTGAAATTAAAAACTATGATGACTTCAAAAAAAATGTTCCAATAAGAGATTATGAAGATTTGAGTAGTTATATAGAAAATATTAAAAAAGGTGAAGCAAATATTTTATGGCCTGGAAAACCAATTTATTTCTGCAAAACATCTGGGACAACTTCTGGAACAAAATATATTCCAATTACAAAAGAAAGCATGCCATGCCACTTAAACTCAGCAAGAGATGCTATTCTTTCTTATATTGTAGAAACGAAAAATACTAGTATATTAAATGGCAAAATGATCTTTTTACAAGGATCCCCTGAGCTTACAAAAACCGGAGATATTTTAACCGGACGATTATCTGGAATAGTAGCCCATCATATTCCTTCATACCTAAAAACAAATAGGCTTCCATCGTACAGTGTAAATTGTATTGAAAACTGGGAAAAAAAAGTGGATGCCATAGTTGATGAAACTTATAATCAAAATATGACTTTAATAAGCGGAATACCACCATGGGTTCAAATGTATTTTGAAAAACTTCAGCTAAAGTCTAATAGTCTTATTAAAGATATATTCCCAAATTTTGATTTGTTTATTTATGGCGGCGTTAATTTTCAACCATATAAAAAAACATTTGAGAAATTAATAGGAAAAAAAGTAGATGGAGTTGAACTTTACCCCGCATCAGAGGGTTTTATTGCGTATCAAGATTCGCAAAAAGAGCCGGGGATGCTTCTATGCGTCGATAATGGAATATTTTATGAGTTTATTGAGTCAGAAAATTACTTTAAAGACAGGCAAGAAAGATTGTCTCTAAAAGACATTAGTTTAAATGTTAATTATGTGATAATTCTAAATACAAATGCGGGTCTTTGGGGATACAATATTGGAGATACAGTCAAATTTGTTTCTAAAAATCCATATAGGATTATTGTAAGCGGAAGATTAAAGCATTTTACGTCTGCTTTTGGGGAACATGTTATAGCTGAAGAAATTGAAAAAAGCCTAGAGAAAGCATTGAAAATTGAGTATGCAGAAGTTAATGAATTGCATATTGCTCCCGAGGTTAACCCAAATAACGGGCTGCCTTTTCATTGTTGGTTTATAGAGTTTAGAAAAGAACCTGAAAACCTTGAAAAATTTGCTACAATTTTAGATTTAGAACTTCAAAAATTAAACTCCTATTACAAAGATTTAATTAGCGGAGGGGTTTTAAAAAAATTAGAGATATTTTTAGTCAAAAAAAATGGCTTTAGAGATTATATGGATTCTGTTGGAAAACTGGGGGGGCAAAATAAGGTTCCTCGTCTAGCAAATGACAAAACTCTGGCTGATAAACTTATTAAATACGTATAAAAAGTGAAAAAAATTGCAATTCTTGGCTCAACAGGTTCAATAGGAACTCAGGCTTTAGAGGTTATTTCAGAAAATAGAGAAGCTTTTTCTGTTGAAACTTTAACAGCAAATAATAATGCTGACTTATTAATTAAACAAGCAAAAATCTTTAAACCTAATTCTGTTGTAATAAGAAACGAAGAAAAATACAAGCTAGTAAATGATGCTCTTTCTTCTGAAGGAATTAAAGTCTATTGCGGCGCAAAATCTATTGAAGATATTGTAACTTCAGACTCGATAGATATTGTATTAACAGCTATGGTTGGTTACAGCGGTTTGATTCCTACAATAAATGCAATTAAAAAAGGAAAAACAATTGCTCTTGCAAATAAAGAGACATTAGTAGTTGCGGGGAAAATTATTACTGATCTAGCTAAAGAATATGGCTCAAAAATTTTACCAGTTGATTCTGAACATTCTGCAATTTTTCAGTGTCTAAGTGGAGAAATACAGAACCCAATTGAAAAAATTTTTTTAACAGCATCTGGAGGTCCTTTTAGGGGAAAAAATACTGAGTTTTTACAAAACGTAACAAAAAAACAAGCACTTAACCACCCCAACTGGGTTATGGGAAATAAAATAACAATCGATTCGGCAAGCCTAATGAATAAAGGTCTGGAAGTTATTGAGGCAAAATGGCTTTTTGACTTAAGAGCTGATCAAATTGATGTAGTTGTTCATCCGCAGTCTATCGTTCACTCAGCAGTTCAGTTTAAAGATGGTTCCATAAAAGCTCAGATGGGAATTCCAGACATGAAGCTTCCAATACAATACGCGCTAGGCTACCCAAAGAGAATTAAAAATAATTTTAAAAGATTTAGCTTTTTTGACTACCCAAATCTAACTTTTGAAAAAGCAGATAGAAAAACTTTTAAAAATTTAGATTTGGCTTATAAAGCACTAGAAACAGGAGGTAATAGCCCTTGTATTTTAAATGCTGCAAATGAAATTGCTGTTGAGGCATTTTTAAATGAAAAAATTAGTTTTTTAAAAATGTCTGATTTGATTGCTAATTGTATGGAAAAAATTATTTTTGTTAAAAATCCAGATTTAGAGGATTTAATAGCAACTGACAGTGAAACAAGAATTTTAGCTAAACAATTACTATAAATGGAAATTTTAATAAAAGCACTTCAGCTCATTATGAGCTTATCAATACTTGTTGTTCTTCATGAGCTTGGTCACTTTATTCCGGCTAAATTTTTCAAAACTAAAGTAGAAAAGTTTTACTTGTTTTTTGACCCTTACTTTTCATTAGTAAAAAAGAAGATTGGTGATACAGAATACGGAATTGGCTGGCTACCACTTGGAGGATATGTTAAAATCTCAGGAATGATTGATGAATCCATGGATAAAGATCAAATGCAAAAACCTCCACAGCCTTGGGAGTTTAGGGCAAAACCAGCATGGCAAAGACTTATAATAATGTTAGGAGGAGTGTTTGTAAATCTTTTATTAGGAATTTTTATTTACTCTATGACTCTTTATTCATATGGAGACCGCTTTCTTCCAAATAATAATCTTATTGACGGTCTATGGTGTGTAGATAGTCTTTCGAACGAAATCGGTTTTCAAACAGGTGATAAAATAATTTCTATTGACGGTAAGCCAGTAAAAAGATTCAGCTCAATTCTTGAAAAAATGGTAACAGCTAGCTATGTAAATGTGGAAAGAGAATCTGGAATTGAACAGATAGATATACCAACAGATTTTATTGAAAAACTAATTAGCAGTGAAAAAACCATGCTATTCTATCCAAGAATACCTGCAATTGTAAGCTCATTTGTCGAGGGGTCAGATTGTCAAAAGGCTGGCTTAATAATAAAAGATAAAATTATTGGGATTAATAATAAAGAGATAAAATATCATGACCAGGTCTCTAAGGCTCTTGAAAAATATAAAGATAGCGTTGTTACTATAAATATAATGAGAGATGATGAGCTCTTTTCTTTTCAGACATCAGTTAGTAAAGAGGGGACAATTGGTTATTATCCCGCTCTCTTGACATTTAATCAATTGGAGGATTTAGAAATATATAAAATGGAGCGATCTTCTTTTTCTTTTTTAGGTTCTTTTCCTGCTGGTTATAATAAAGCAATGGACAAGCTTGGAGGTTATATAGCTCAGTTTAAATTAATTTTAAGCCCAAGCTCAGGAGCATACAAAGGCGTTGGTGGGTTTGGCGCAATAGGAAGTCTTTTTCCTGCGGAATGGGATTGGCAAAGGTTTTGGAACTTAACAGCATTTCTTTCATTAATGCTAGCTTTTATGAATATTCTTCCTATACCTGCTTTAGATGGTGGTCATGTAATGTTTTTAATCTATGAAATTGTTGTTGGTAGGCCAGCTCCAGAAAAATTTATGGAGTATGCGCAAGTTTTAGGAATGATTATTTTACTTTCGTTATTAGTTTTTGCAAATGGTAATGATATTTTAAGGTTATTTTAAAAATGGAGCAACTAAGTTCATATTCATTAATAATTATTTTTTCGGCCACTATTATAGTGTCTTACTTCTATAATATCTATGCTAAAAAAAGTGGCATCCCTGCTGTTTTAATGCTTATTGTATCCGGTATAATAATAAATTTTGGACTAATAGCAGCTGGTATAGCTAAACCAAACTTATTCCCAATTCTTGAAGTTCTTGGTGTGGTTGGGTTGATACTTATTGTGCTAGAAGCCGCTCTAGATTTAGAGCTTTTGAAAGAAAAAATAGGTGTTATTATCAAATCTCTTCTGGTTGCAACGATTGGGCTAATTGCAACAGCATACGCAAGTGCAGAGTTTTTGTGCTATGCTTTTGAAATGAGTATTATAGAGGCCTTACTATACACTATTCCTCTTTCTATTTTAAGCTCTGCAATAATTCTTCCAAGTATAGATTCTCTAAGTGAATACAAAAGAGAGTTTATGATTTATGAGAGCACATTCTCTGATATTCTGGGAATAATTGGTTTTTATAGTGTAATGAGTTTTTTAGGGCCAGATAGTAAATCAGAAATATACGGAGAGGTCTTTAGTAACTTAATTTTTACAATTGTTTTTTCAATAATAGCATCATATATTTTAATTTATATTTTCCAAAAACTAAAAGGACATAATAAGCTTTTCTTACTAATATCTATTCTCTTATTGTTATACGCGATTGGAAAAATGTTTCATTTATCCTCACTAATAATAATCTTAATTTTTGGTGTGATTCTAAATAATTACAAATTGTTTTTTAAGGGAGGTTTAATAAAACTACTTGATCACGACAAAGTAAATAGTGTTCTCGCTGACTTTAAAGTTATTACGGGGGAGTCTGCATTTGTTATTAGAACATTCTTTTTTATCATTTTTGGATGGTCTATCTCTCTTTCATCAATGTTTAATCTTAAAACTGTATTTGTTGGAGGAGTAATACTTTTAATAATATATATTGTGCGAATACTATCATTATTAATATTTAGTGGTAAAGATATTTTTCCACAAGTTTTTCTAGCCCCTAGAGGTTTGATAACAATACTTCTTTTCTTTGCGATTCCAAAAGAAATAACAGATCAGCATGATTTCAACGGAGTGCTTCTTTTTGTAATATTTATCTCATGTATAATAATGACTTCAGGATTAATTAGCTTCAAGAAAAAACAAGAATTAAATAAAAAAATAGAAGAAGAAGAAGAAGAAGAAGAAGAAGAAGAAGAGGCAAAAAATGAAGAAATAACTATAGAAAATCTATAAAATCATTTAATAAACAAAGCATTAATTATGGCGCAAAAAAAATCATTAGACATTAATATCACACTAAATTCTTTAGGCATAAAAGCAATTAATTTGGGAACCTCAACTGGCTTAAATTCTTTTGGAAGTGGAGAGAACATATCGTCATATTCACCAGTTGACGGGAAATTAATTGGAAAAGTTTCTTCAACAACAGCAGCTGATTATGATAAAGTTTTATCTCAAGCCAGCAAAGCTTTTAAAGATTGGAGAAAAAAACCTGCCCCATTAAGAGGAGAAATTGTTAGGCAGTATGGTGAGAAACTTAGAAAATATAAGCAGCCTCTTGGAGAATTAGTCTCCTATGAAATGGGTAAATCTCTTCAAGAAGGTCTTGGAGAAGTACAAGAAATGATAGATATCTGTGACTTTGCAGTTGGGCTTTCAAGACAATTACACGGTCTGACAATGCACTCAGAAAGACCAGGCCATAGAATGTATGAGCAATATCACCCTTTGGGGGTTGTAGGAATTATTTCTGCATTTAATTTCCCTGTTGCAGTTTGGTGTTGGAATACGGCATTGGCTTGGATATCAGGTGATGTTTGTGTGTGGAAACCCTCTGAAAAAGCTCCAATCTGTGGAATCGCGTGTCAAAATATTTGGAACGAAGTTGCTAAAGAAAATAATCTTCCTGAGGGGATATCATGCTTAATTAATGGAGATTATAAAGTTGGGGAGCTAATGACTGCAGATAATAGAATTCCTTTAGTTTCTGCTACAGGATCTACAAGAATGGGAAGAATAGTTGGTCAAAAGGTAGCTGCAAGATTTGGGAAGTCTCTGCTAGAGCTGGGCGGAAATAACTCTATAATAATTTCTCCAGAAGCTGATTTAGAAATAACAATAATAGGCGCTTTATTTGGAGCGGTGGGGACTTGTGGCCAAAGATGTACCTCTACAAGAAGACTTATCATTCATGAGTCAAAATATGCTGAAGTAACTCAAAAACTCTCTAGCGCATATAAGCAACTAAAAATTGGAAATCCTTTAGATGAAAATAATCATGTTGGACCTTTAATTGATAAACAAGCTGTAGAAATGTATCTAAATGCGATAGAAAAAGCAAAAAAAGAAGGTGGCAATGTGCTAGTTGAGGGCGGTGTATTAAAAGGTGATGGCTATGAAAGTGGTTGCTATGTCAAGCCAGTTATAATTGAGGCTGAAAATCATTTTGAAATCGTACAAGATGAAACATTTGCTCCTATATTGTATGTAATGAAATATAAAGATCTTGATGAAGCAATTGAGCTTCAAAATAATGTCAAACAAGGACTTTCTTCTGCTATTATGACTAATAACCTTAGAGAGGCTGAGGCTTTCCTTTCAGCTTCTGGAAGTGATTGTGGAATAGCAAATGTAAATATTGGTACAAGTGGCGCTGAAATTGGTGGTGCTTTTGGTGGGGAAAAAGAAACTGGTGGAGGAAGAGAAAGTGGTAGTGATGCTTGGAAAATATACATGAGAAGACAAACAAATACTATTAACTACACCGACAAGCTTCCTCTTGCTCAAGGAATAAAGTTTGATTTATAAAGGCTAGTCTTTATTTTATTAAAATGATACTCTATAAGTTTATCGATAGGGTTTTTTATAACCATTCCTAATGTACAATTATATTTTGTAGCAATCTTTGCAAGTTCTTCTTGTAAAAAATAAGCAACGGATCCAATAAAATTAATTTTGTGGCTTTCATAATTTTCAAAGCAAGAAATATGAAGGTAAAAAAACTCATCTAAACAATCAAGTATCAACTTTTGCATTTGAGGATCTTTCTTATTATCTGAAACAAATGGAAAAAATTTAGCTAAATAAACATTTGCTCTAGATCCTGAATAAACATTCGCATTTATTTTTGCAATATCTGTTTCATATTTTTCTTCGTATTTAGATTTTAAATCATCAGAAAGCTTATTATTGAAATAAAGATTAATTAATTTTCTACCAATGTAGTTTCCAGAGGCCTCATCACCAAGAGTGTATCCAAGAGAAGGAGCGCTTTCGTGAATTTTTTCTCCATCAAACAAACAGGAATTTGAGCCTGTCCCTAGAATGCCCGTAATGGATGGTGTTCCGTCATACATCGAATAGCAAGCAGCATCTAAATCGTGTAAAACATTAATTTCAGAATTAACAAAAAACTTTTTAAATGGAGTCTTCAACTATTTTATTCATTTTTTCAGATGAGCATCCTGCGCCATAAAAATATACTTTACTCACACTTTCCTTAATATCTGCTAAGTCTGAAGATTCTAACTTATTAAGTATTGCAGAAGATGAGATAAAATAAGGGTTAAAGCCTATTGTTGAACATCTATCAATAATTGTTCCTTTTTTATCACAAATTGCCCAACTACATTTTGTGGACCCACTGTCAGCTATTAGTATCATAAAATAATTTTAAGGCAGCAAAAATAGTTTTTTTTAAATGTGATTCAGAAAAATTAACAACAATTTGCAGGTTGTGTATAAAATACACTAAGTTTGTATTCGTATTAACATATTATAAAAGAAAATGAGTATAAAAATTGGAATAAACGGATTTGGAAGAATTGGTAGAATGGTTTTAAGAAATGCTTTAAGCATGCCAGAGATAGAGGTTGTGGCAATTAATGATCTTGTTGCTACAGATTACCTAGCCTATCTTTTAAAACATGATTCGTCAAATGGTGTATTAAAAAACAAAATTCATTTTGATGAAAATCATTTGTTTATTGACGATCAAAAAATATCTGTTGTTTGTGAGAAAAACCCAGAAAAGATCTCATGGAAAAAATATGGTGCTGAATATATTGTAGAGTCTACTGGTCTTTTTTTAACAAAAGAGGATGCAAAAAAACACATTCAAGAGGGGGTAAAAAATGTAGTCTTATCTGCCCCACCTAAAGACGACACACCAATGTTTGTTATGGGGGTAAATCACGCTGAATATAGAAAAGAAATGAAAATTATATCAAACGCATCTTGTACAACAAATTGTTTGACTCCAATTATGGAGATTTTAGACAGAGAATTTGATGTTAAAAGCGGTCAAATGACAACAATTCATGCTTCAACAGCAACTCAAAAGATTGTAGATGGAGCTTCTCCAAAAAACTGGAGACTTGGAAGGTCTGCAATGCAAAATATTATTCCTTCTTCAACTGGAGCCGCTAAAGCAGTGACAAAAATCCTGCCAAATCTTAAAAATAAACTTAACGGGATGTCCTTTAGAGTTCCTACAGCAAATGTTTCTGTTGTAGATTTAAGTATAAATTTTAATGAAATTGTTTCATTTGAGAAAATCTGTGAATCAATAAAAAATGCTGCTAAATCTAAAAGATATAAAGGTATTGTTGGATATACAAATATCGATGTTGTATCAAATGATTTTTTAGGCAATAGTCATTCTTCAATTTTTGATGAAAAAGCAAGTATGCAAATTGATGATACATTTTTTAAATTAATATTTTGGTATGATAATGAATGGGCTTATTCACATAAAATATTAGAGCTCATCAAACACATAGACAAAAAAAACAATAGTTAAAATACTTCATCCATGATTATGTTTTGATTAATAAAAAATTTACACTTAAAAGAGCGTTTACCCCAAATATTTAAATCATTATAATTCATTTTTTTTGAATATGAATTAGTAAATTCTGTACACATCTTAAGTTTAAATTAAGTTAAAAAAAATCATGCTATTTACATAAATAGCTTAATCAAGTACTTTATCTCTAGAAAAAAAAGTAAGTGTCCTTGTTTCACTAAGTGATTTTTTTCTTACCTTTCTGAACTTTAATAATTAAACAAGTTAATATGAAATACTTTACTAAACTAATACTAAGCTTTTTAGTGTTCTTTTCAGCACTTAACGTGCAGGCACAAACAGCTACTGTTACTTTTAGAGTAGATATGCAAAATGTTACTGATGCATTTACTACTCCTGAAGTTAATGGGACTTTTAACAGCTGGTGCGGAAATTGTTGGGCTATGTCAGATGCTGACGGCGATAACATTTGGGACGTAACTGGAACAATTGATATAAATACTGATTATGAGTATAAATTCTCTGCAGACACTTGGACTATCCAAGAAAATCTTTTCGCCGGAGATCCTTGTACAAATGACGGTTCAACAGGAAATGTAAACCGAACACTAAATGTAAGTGGAGACACAGATTTAGGAGTTGTTTGCTGGAATTCTTGTGATGATTGTAGTGTCGCTCCTTCACATTACAGCGTAACTTTTGAGGTAGACATGAGCACATGTACAGATGCTTTTACTACTCCAGAAGTAAACAGTACATTAAACAACTGGTGTGGAAACTGCTGGCCTATGACTGATGCGGATGGTGATAATGTATGGCAACATACTGCACTTGTAGCTTCAGGAGCTACTCCAGAGTATAAGTTCTCTGCAGACGGATGGGCAATTCAAGAGTCTTTAGATCCAACATTAGGATGTGCAGAATTTATTACAACTTCTGACAATGGAACTTTTACAAATAGACAAGTTACAATTACAGAAGACGCTACATTTTCTGCTCCTTACAACGGATGTAATTTATTGCCTCCACCAACAGTAGATTTGGCTTTACAAGGAATTATTGATTTTGGTCTTAGTGGAGATGCAGGAAAAGCTATTCATGTTAGAGCCCTTCAAGATATTACTGACTTAAGTATTTACGGAATAGGTGTTGCAAATAACGGTGGAGGTACAGATGGTTTAGAATACACGTTTGATGCCATTTCAGTTTTAGCTGGAGAAGACATAATAGTTGCAAGAGATATTACTGTGATGGGAAATTATTTTGCTGGATGCTGGGGAACTTTTGATCATATTCTTCAAGCAAATAATGACATTTCACAAAATGGAGATGATGCAATTGAGCTGTTTATGAACGGAGCTGTTGTTGAGACTTTTGGAGATATTGATACTGATGGGTCTGGTGAGTCTTGGGAATATATGGATTCTTGGGCTTATAAAGATGCTTCAGGCTCAGTAACATTTGATGGTGGAAACTGGATTTTTGGTGCTGTTAATTGTACTGATGGAACAAATACGATCTATGACGCTTCTTGCATGTACCCTGTGTGTACAAACAGCTACACTTTAAATATGACAGATTCTTATGGTGATGGTTGGGATGGATCAAGCTGGACAGCAACTGGTACAACAACTGGAACAGTCTATGGACCATATACTGTAAGTACTGGAGCAACTAACACAGAAACTTTCTCTTCTGCAGATGCTTGTCATACAGTAGTAATGGGAGGTGGAAGTTTTACTTATGAACATTCTTGGGATTTATTAGATGAATCTGGAACTTCTATTTTATCTGGAGGAGACCCTTATACAGGAAGCTGGGGGACATGTACTTCTGGTTGTACTGACCCTAATGCAACAAATTACGATATTACAGCTGATTTAGATGATGGAAGCTGCTCTTTTGCTCCTTGTGGAGCTCCAGCTCCAACTCATGAAACTTTTAGCACAGGGCTTCTTCCTGTTGGTGTTTGTAGTCCTAATCAATGGGCAATTAGCCAAACAAGCGGTTCTGGATGGGTGTTTACAGGAAATCCTGGATTTAACGCTAGCACATCTGTAGGAAACGACAGAACAGCGGGAGAATTTGCTTGGATAGATTTCTCAAGTACAGATGTAGGCGTTATTTTAGAAGTAGAAGACGTTGATGTTTCTGGATTATCTAACCCAACTCTTAAGTTTGATTATTTTAGTGATTTAGGAACTTATACATGTGCCCAAAATAACATTCTTCATGTTGAAGCTTATGATGGAACAACATGGAATTCTGTTGTAGTTTTACAACTTAACGCTACAGGGTGGAACACTTATTCATACGCACTTACTGGATTTGATAATAGTGGAAGCGCTCAAATTAGATTTAGAGGTGAAAGTAGTGGTGAATCATGTGATTACATGAATGATTTACTTTTAGATGATGTAATGCTATACAATTCTATTCCTGGCTGTATGGATCCTAATTTTGATAATTATGATGCATCTGCTACAGATGATGATGGATCGTGTTTAGATACTTACACTCTAATTATGACAGACTCTTGGGGTGATGGCTGGGATGGAGCAAGCTGGACTGCTACAAGCACAACATCAGGAACTGTTTATGGACCTTACACTGTAAGTTCAGGAGGCAACTCAAACAGAAACTTTTTCTTCTGCAGATAATTGCTTCACATTAGTTGTTGGTGGTGGTAGCTATTCTTATGAGCACACATGGGTGTTAAATGATGCTTCTGGAGCTTTAGTACTATCAGGAGGAGACCCTTACAATGGTGGTTTTGGAAATTCTGTATGTTATGGATGTACAGACCCACTTTCAGCTGATTATGACGCATCTGTTCTTTTTGATAATGGAAGTTGTACATACCCTTGTTTAGATGCAGACACAACAGAAAGTTTTGAAACAGACCTTGGAGCTTGGAATCAAGATACTGGAGATGATGGACGATTGGATAAGAGACTCTGGAGGAACCCCTTCTTCTAGTACTGGTCCAACTACAGGATTAGATGGCTCTTATTATATGTTTATTGAATCAGGCTTTCCTAATGTTTCAGGAAATATTGCAAATCTAACATTAGACTGCATTGACCCTACAGCATGGAATGCTGCATCATTTGTTTTTGGATATCACATGTATGGAGCGGCAATGGGAACTCTAAATGTTGATGTTTCAACTGATAATGGAGCAAACTGGACAAATGTTTGGACACTCTCAGGAGATCAAGGAAATGTTTGGAACGAAGCTACAGTTGACCTTAGTACATATACATCTCAAATAGATTTAAGAATTCAAAGTGTAAATGGAACTTCATACACGTCTGACATGGCAATTGATCTTACAAGGTTAATGGAAATGCCTATATCAGGATGTACAAATCCTCTTGCATCTAATTATGATGCAACTGCTTCAATGGATGACGGTTCATGTACATATTCAAATTGTGTTTCACTAACTGTTACGATGAACGATTCTTATGGAGACGGATGGAATGGAAATGCTTTTGTAGTAACTGATGCAAACGGATGGCAATATCTTAACGCAACAATATCAACAGGATCAACTGGAACAGCAACTGTTTGTGTTCCAGACAATGTTTGTTATACAATAACGTGTGGCGGAGGATCTTTTACAAGTGAAGTTAGCTGGATACTTACAGATGATGCAACGGGAATAGACGTACTAACAGGTGGTGCTCCTTATACAGGAAGCTACTGTACTCCAATTCCTTCAGGTTGTATCGATTTATCTGCTGCAAATTATGATGCAACTGCTTTAGTAGATGATGGTTCTTGTCTTTACTCTTCAACATTTAATGTTGAAATGAATTGTGAAGACCAAACATCTTTTACAACAGTTTCTCTTGAAAGCCCAGTATTTGGGTGGTGTGGTGGTTGTGTTCCAATGACTGACCCTGATGGAGATGGAATTTACAGTGTTACTGTTGATCTTCCTCTTGGTTCTTTTGAACACAAATATGCTACTGATAACTTTGCTGGTCAAGAAAACTTAATTGATGATATGGTTAACGGAGGTACTTGTGCTCCAATTACAGACTACTACTCTTATGCTAATAGAGAGGCGATTATTGCAGTTGGCCATGTATCAAATGATAATTACGGATCATGTGATGTTTGTATAATCCCTGGATGTACTGACACTACAGCAACTAATTTTGATGCTTCTGCACAAACTGATGATGGAAGCTGTACTTATGATGTTACTTTCAGCGTAGACCTTAGATGTTCAGGACTAACTCCAACTGTAGTTACTGCAACTGGAGATTATGACAACTGGTCAGGAAATACTTATAACTTAAGTGATGCTGATGGCGATGGAATATGGGAGGGAACATATAATATGCTAGCTGGAACATTCCAGTTCTTATATATTACTGATAACTATACAACTTCTGAAATTAGTGGTTTAATTAACTCTATGCAAAATGGAGCTACTTGCGCGCCTAACACTGACAACTTAACATATGCATACAGAATGTTAACTATCGGAAATGTAACAACATCTGACACATACGCTTCATGTGATGCTTGTGCTTTTGGTTGTATGGATGCTGCAGCAAGTAATTATGATGCTAACGCACAGCTAGAAGATGGTTCTTGTGTATATGCAACGACATTTAGTGTAAATATGAATTGTGAGCCTTTAGGTTCATTTGGATATGTTCACCTAGAAAGCCCTGTCTTTGGATGGTGTGGTGGTTGTGTGCCAATGACAGATGCTGATGGAGATGGTATTCATACTGTAACTGTGGACCTTCCACTTGGAGACTTTGAATACAAATATGCTGTAGATGGTTTTGCTGGTCAAGAAGATTTAATTGACGATATGGTAAATGGAGGAACTTGTGCTCCAATAACAGACTACTACTCTTATGCTAATAGACAATTAACTGTAGCTGTAGGATCAACTGCAGATGATGTATACGGATCATGTGATGCTTGTAATACTGTCTATGGTTGTATGGATGCTTTAGGAAGCAACTATGACGCATCAGCAACAATTGATGATGGCTCATGTTTATTTGCAACAACATTTAATGTAGATATGAATTGTGAAACTTCATTTGGATATGTTCACCTTGAAAGCCCATGTATTTGGATGGTGTGGAGGTTGTGTTCCAATGACTGATGCTGATGGAGATGGAATTCATTCTGTTACTGTTGATTTAGCTGAAGGTGCTTTTGAATACAAATATGCTGTTGATGGATTTGCTGGTCAAGAAGATTTAATAGATGATATGGTAAACGGAGGAACTTGTGCTCCAATTACTGACTATTACTCTTATGCTAACAGACAATTTAATGTAAATCTTGATTATACATACGGAAACGAAATGGTCACAAATGGAGACTTTTCTGCAGATGGTGCTGATTGGAACTTAAGAAATAACTGGTTAGTAGTGGGTGGAATTGCCTACTCTTCAGGTGTTTCAAGTAATCCTTTAGAGCAAACAAGCTGGAATCCAACTGCTGGAGCAATGTATACTGTAACTTATGATGTTGGAGCTCTTTCTCAAGGAACATATCAAGTAAGTCTTGGTGGTGTTTTAGGAGAAGAAAGAACAGCTCTAGGAACTTATACAGAAACTATTATGACTTCAAATAATTCTCCATTGATGATTGTTGCTAATGGAAATGCAATTGGAGCTGTTGATAATATTTCAGTTATTGAAATTACTAATGTAGCTTCTGTAAGTGATGACACATATGGATCATGTGAACTTTGTATTTTAGGTTGTACAGATATATTTGCTTGGAACTATGATAGTTTAGCAATGACTGATGATGGTTCTTGTTATATTCTTGTGGAGAAGATATAGCTCCGTTGGACTTAACTAATAATCTGGACAACAGATACTAAAGCTGAAATTAACTGGAGTAATATGAATGGATCTGAATATGGAATGATATATTATAAATGGAGATTTTAGTAATGGATACAATGTGGTATTGTCAGATCAATAACTCTATGTTTCTGGAAATAAAGCTTAAATGTTAACGGAAGTCAAACTGGACTAATTTATTAGGACAAAACTTGGACTATGATAGGAACATCTTATAAAGTACATTTACAATTAAGTAATTATTCAGCTGGACATTAGAGTTAAGTGGGAGAATGGCAAATCTGTATCTGAGATTATTACTGGAAATGGAACATATGAAGTATATTAACTGCGGAACTGGAATATCTTTGTTATTGCAGATACTGATTTTATGGATCATTGATAATGTTCTGTTGAAGAAGTTCTTTTAAATAAGCAATCTTGTAGAGTTTGGAAATACCTTGTAAGATATAGAGCAGTTGGAGATCTTAAATTGGACAACAAAATCTGCTGGAGCTGGAAGTGGTCTATGTAATATTGGCTTAGATAATACTATTAAAAGTTTAAGAAACCTTACTCCTTCAACAACTTATGAATACAAGATGAAAGCTTTTTACTGTGGTGGTGGAACAGATCAGGATATTCTGAACCTCAACAATTCACAACTAAAGGAGATTGTCCTGAAATGACAATCTTAAGTGTAGAAACATTTAATTCAAATCATTCTAAAGCAAGATTTACTTGGGATACAACTGGAGCATATGTTTTTGCAAGAATTGCTTTAAGAGTTGACACTGCAAATGCTCATGGCTAACGGCTGGTGGTTTTGGAGTTTATTATCCAACTCTTTCAGCTAATAAGTTTGGTTTAGTTTCAGGTCAATCTTACAGAGCTCAAGGAAGAACATTCTGTGATGCAAATGTAACTTCATATAGATCTGACTGGACAAGTCCAATTTTCTGGACTCAGCCAGGTATTCTTCCTTCAAAAATTGAAGGAGAGTCTGCTTCTATTGAAAACTTTGATGTTTACCCTAATCCATCTAACGATATCTTTAACATCTCATTTGTTTCAGAAGAAGTTCAAGACTTAAACATTAGAGTTGTTAATATGCTTGGAGAAGTAATACACACTGAAAGTTTAGAAAAATTTGTTGGTGAGTACACTAAACAAGTTAATCTTAAAGACTACACTAAAGGAGTTTACTTCTTAGAAATAGTTACAAATCAAGGAGTTGTTAATAAGAAGATTGTTCTTCAATAATTAAAACTTCAAATTATTTAAAAGAGGCCTTATTATAATAAGGCCTCTTTTTTTATATAAGTTTTTATTTAGGAATGCAATAAAATGTCATTTATACACTAAGTATTTTCATTATATTTGTAAATAAAATATAATCTCATACAACAAGTTTATTATGAATAAAAACATCTTATTTTCTCTTAATTTTTACAGCATTTTCCAAACTATAAATGCTCAAAACACCGCAAATGTTACATTTCAAGTAGACATGTCTAATGTGGCAGACCCTTTTACTATTCCCGAGGTAAATGGAAGCTTTAACTCCTGGTGTGGTAATTGCTGGGCAATGTCAGATGCTGATGGAGATAACATCTGGGATGTTGTTGGAACAATTGATGTAAATACAGATTATGAATTTAAATTCTCTGCAGATAACTGGGGAATTCAAGAAACGTTGTTGCAAGGATCTCCTTGTACAATGACAAATTTTGGTTTTACAAATAGGCTTCTAAATGTTAGTGGAGACACAACTCTTCCTGTAGTCTGCTGGGAATCATGTAACGACTGTTCATTTGGTCCTTCTTCATATAGCGTAACATTTGAAATAGACATGAGAGGAGTAACAGATCCTTACACTATCCAGAGGTAAATGGTCTTTTTAATGGCTGGTGTGGGAACTGCTGGCAAATGTCAGATAGTGATAATGATAGTATTTGGGAATTCTCAACAATTTTTGCTCCTGGAGACACTTTAGAGTATAAGTATTCTGCTGACAATTGGAATATTCAAGAAGATCTTAGATTCTAAGTCTATCTTGCATTATTATAAATTATGACTCATACCGCTTCAAATGGATGGGGTTATGTAAATAGAACAGCTATAGTTAATAGTGATACTGTTTTCTCAAGTATTTGGAATAATTGTAGCCAAATAACATTGGAGGGTGTACAGATACTCTAGCTAGTAATTTTGACTCTTTAGCAACAGTTGATGACGGAAGCTGCTTGTATAGTACCGTTTTTAATGTCGATATGAACTGTGACACAACACTATTTACAGAAGTAAATCTAGAAAGCCCTAACTTTTTCTGGTGTGGTGGATGTGTGTATTTTATTAGATCCTGATGGAGACGGAACATACTCAATAACTTTAGACCTTCCTGTTGGTGATTTTGAATATAAATACGCTTTAGACAGCTGGAACTATCAAGAAAATCTAGTGCCTGACATGCAAAACGGAGGTACTTGTGCTCCAATAACTGATTACTCTTCTTATGCGAATAGGCTTTTATCTGTAACAACAGTTTCAACAAATAACGACACATATGGATCGTGCCAGATTGTATTGCCAGGCTGTACAGACTCATTAGCAATTAATTTTAACTCTCTAGCAAATTATGACAATGGAAGCTGTATTTTTTGCACATACGGATGTATGAATCCTGCTGCTTTAAACTATGATTCTTTAGCAACATGTCCAGATACGTGTATTTTTCCTCAAGTTACATATGGTTGCACAGACTCTACAGCTTTAAACTATAACCCGCTAGCCACAATTGATGATAGCTCGTGTGTTTATTGTTTTTATGGATGTATGGACATGAGTGCTTGTAACTATGATTCTTTAGCAACATGTGATGATGGCAGCTGTTTAACAGCTTATGGCTGTACAGATTCTAACGCTTGTAACTATGACGCTTTAGCTAATTGTGATGATGGTAGCTGTTTGAGTAATTTTGGATGTACAGATTCTTTAGCAAATAATTATGACCCTGTTGCAACTTGTGAAGATAGTAGTTGTGTCTATGGGTATAATGTTACTTTTCAACTGGACTTAAGAAATGTAACAAGTATTTCATATATCGCTCCAGAGATAAACGGAATGTTTAATTCTTGGTGCGGAGATTGCGCTCAATTAGAAGATCTTAATAACGATTCTATTTGGGAAATTACTATTTTAATTGACTCAGGCTCTTATGAGTATAAATACTCTGCAGATAATTTTACTGTTGAAGAAAATTTATTTTCAGGAGATAGCTGTACTGTCTCAAGTTTTGGATTCACAAATAGAATAATTCATGTTAGTCAAGACACTGTTTTAGCTCCAGTGTGCTGGGAGCTTTGTGATGATTGCAATTCAGGGCCTACATCTTATAATGTTACTTTCAAATTGGATATGTCAGGATATGTTGGTCCTCCATTTTCTATTCCTGAGGTAAACGGAACCTTTAACAACTGGTGCGGAAGCTGCTGGGCAATGGAAGATTTAGATGGAGATAATATTTGGGAGTTTACGGCTTTGCTAGCTGCTGGAGACACTATTGAATATAAATTTTCAGCAGATAATTGGAATATCCAAGAGGAACTTGATTCATCTCTTTCTTGTGTAACAATTGCTTATGATCCTGGAGCTCCAAACGGCTGGGGTTATGCAAACAGAATACAAGTAATAAACTCTGAAACAATTTTAGAGCCTGTGTGCTGGCAAGAATGTGAAGAGTGTCAAGGGTCGGTTCCTGTTTTAGACCTACAAACTAATACTTTTTCAATTTATCCAAACCCAAGTAAGGGTAGTTTTGTAATTGAGAGTAATAAAGAAATTGACGAAATAACTATATTCAATACACTTGGAAAAATTGTTTTAAATATTGATAACGCCTACAGCTAAAAAACAATGTAGACCTTTCAGATTTTGACAACTCTTTTTATTATGTTTCTATCAAGCAAAACTCACAGACTATAACCAAAAAAATAATTATTCTTGAAAGCAAATAAAATAATATCTCTAATTGTTGCGCTAATTTTTAGCACAACTTTTTTTGGACAATCTTGGGATTTGGTTTGGGAAGAAAATTTTAACGGAACAACTCTTAATGATTCAGTGTGGACGCACGAAATTGGAAGTGGTAGCCAGTATGGATTATGGGGCTGGGGAAATGGAGAGCAACAATTTTATCAGGCTTCAAATTCAGAAGTTAGTAATGGAAAGCTAAAAATAACCGCCAAACAAGAGCCAAATGGGCTTGTTGATAGCTGGGGCAATTCATATTACTATCTTCTTCAAGAATTATGACAAGAGATAAAATGGAGTTCAGATACGGAAAAGTAGAGGCTAGGATTAAAACTGTTAATGGGGAGGGGTTTTGGCCTGCCTTTTGGATGCTTCCTTCCGGTGGTTCATGGCCTTGTGATGGTGAAATTGATATTATGGAGCAGTGGGGTTCAGACAACCCAACAAATAACACAACAGGAGCTGCTCATATAGGGTCATGTCCAGGCCCAAGCACATATAATAGCTATAATCACTATAGCACTAATGGAAATTATGCCGATGACTTTCATACTTATGCTGTAATTTGGCAAGAAAACTATATTGCATGGTACGTAGATGGTGTAAAAGTACATTCTATTAGCCCTTCAAGTTATTCTTCAATTCCAGCACAACACAGCTGGCCTTTTAATTCTAATGATTGGTACTTGATAATTAATCTAGCTGTAGATCAAAACGGCCCTAATGGAAACACTCAGTTCCCGTCCTCAATTGAAGTAGATTATATAAAAATCTATGAGAATAACGGGATTCTTGGCTGTGATGACCCTCAAGCAATAAATTATAATTCACAAGCAAATGTAAATAATGGAAGTTGTGAATATTTAATAACATTTAAAGTAGATATGAATAACACTTCTGTTAACTATACTGTACCTGAGGTTAACGGAACTTTTAATGACTGGTGTGGTTCTTGCTGGCCAATGACTGATCAAGACGGTGATAATATTTGGGAAAAAGAAATTGTAATGCTGGAGGGGTATTATGAATTTAAATTCAGTGCAGACAACTGGAGTCAGTCAGAAAGCCTAGACCCTGCATGGAGCTGTACAAATGGGAATAGTACATATACAAATAGAACTTTAGTTGTTGATGAAAACAGGGTTATTTGCCCTCAGTGGGGGTTATGCACTCCTACTTGTGGCTCTAATATTATTTCTAATGTCTCTGAAATTGATGTAACAAACAACATATACCCTAACCCAAGTAGCGGCTTGATAAACCTGAACAACTCTGAGGCTAAAAACTTAAAAATACTCAACATCTATGGAGATAAATTACTTGAATTTGAAAAGCCTAAAAAAACAATTGACCTAAGAAATCTTGCTTCAGGAATGTATATAGCTCAATATCAAATTGGGAAAATAATAAAAACCCAAAAAATTAATATTTTAAAATAATTTTTTCATGAAAAAATACTTTTTATTAGTCATAATAATATTAGCTTCAATTCTAATTTGGAACAATTCAACTTTTGATTTTAAGTTTGACGTTGTTAAAAGTTCACCTTCATTTTTATTAGACAAAAAAATTGAAAAAAAAATTGATGACTTAATATCTCAGCTAAGCTTAGAAGAAAAAATTGGGCAAACATGTCAAATAACTCTTGAGTCTGTACTACAAAAAAATTTAGCTGGCAAAATGATAGTGCCATACAAAATTGATACAACAAAACTTAATGAGGCAATAAATAAATACAAAATTGGATCAATTTTAAATGTAGCAAATGGACCAGAGGGCCCAACTTTTAATAGAGAAAAATGGAAATCAGTTATAAATACCGTACAAGATTATGCCGCTAATTCAAGCTCTGGTATTCCTGTTATTTATGGTGTAGATGCAATACACGGAGCAACATACACGTCTAACAGCACTCTTTTTCCTCAAGAAATTGGGCTAGCCGCTAGCTGGGACCTTAGTCTAGCAAAAAGCATGGGTGAAGTAACAGCTTATGAAACAAGAGCTTCTGGAATCCCTTGGAACTTTTCACCAGTTTTGGACTTAGGAAGAACTCCACTTTGGTCGCGATTTTTTGAAACTTTAGGAGAAGATGTTTATTTAACAAAAAAAATGGGAGCGGCAATCGTAGAGGGATATCAAGGTGGGAGCAAAATAGATAGCCATCATGTTGCAGCCTGTCTAAAGCACTATGTTGGTTACGGTTCTCCAAAATCAGGAAGAGATAGAACGCCTGCTTTAATACCAGAGAGAACAATGGAGGAGCTACACCTTCCTCCTTTTGAAGAGGCTGTTAAAAAAGGGGCGCTAACTGTAATGATTAATAGTGGTGAGGTAAATGGAATTCCTGGACATAGAAATAAATACTTAATTACAGATATCTTAAAAAATAAATGGGGGTTTGCAGGTTTTACCGTTTCGGACTGGGAAGATTTTATCATGCTACATAAAGTTGCTCAAACTGACTCAAGCGTTAAGCAGGGAATTGCAAGTGCAATTAACGCAGGAGTAGACATGAGTATGGTTCCAAATAACCCTGAATATAAAAAGTATTGTAAACTTCTAATTGAGCTTGTTGAATGAAGGTACTGTGTCGAAAGACAGAATTAATGATGCTGTAAGGAGAATATTAAGGGTTAAACACCACCTGAATTTGTTTGAACAGCCAACAGTGAACTATAGCAGCTACACAGAATTTAATGGCTCTAAAAAGTCACATAGCAAAAGCATACAGAGCGGCAGCAGAATCTGTTACCTTACTAAAAAACACAGACAACATTCTTCCACTTAATAAAGACGCAAGAATTATGGTTGTAGGCCCATACCGCAAATAGTCTTGAGCTGTTTGAACGGGGCGTGGACACACACATGGCAAGGGGTAGAAGAAAAGTATCATAATAATCACCCAACCATAAAGGAGGCTATAGAAAAAGAGGTTGGTAGAAATAAGCTACTTTAAAGGCTCTATAATGAGCATGGAAAATGGAGACGAAGTAGACCTGCCCTCACAAGACCTTAAAGCTGCTGTTGATGCGTGTAAAAATCATGATGTAGCAATTGTGTGTCTTGGAGAGCTTCCGTCAACAGAGAGACCTGGGGATATCTACAGCTTAGACATGGCTTTGGAGCAAAGAAATATTATAAAGACAATTATCAAAGACTGGCATTCCTATAGTGCTAGTTCTAGTTGAGGGAAGGCCTAAAATAATTAATGATATTGAGCCTCTAAGTGCCGCGGTCTTACAAGCTTACCTGCCGGGGGATCAAGGAGGAAGAGCTGTGTCTGATATTCTTTTTGGGAAAGTTAACCCTAGCGGAAAACTACCTTACACATACCCTAGGCACAATGGTGTGGTTATGCATTATGACCACAAACAGTCAGAATTAATAAATGGAAACACTTGGCAAAATGATTTTTTTAATCCGCAATGGGAATTTGCTCATGGCCTAAGCTATACAACTTTTGAATACAGCGAACTAAGCCTAAATAAAAAAACTCTTTATAGCAATGACAAAGACTCTATTGTTGTGTCTGTAAGTATTACAAATACAGGTAAAAGAGAAGGAAAGGAAAGTGTTCAGCTTTATATTAATGATCATTATGCAACAATATCTCCTTCGCTAAAAAAACTTATTGCTTTTGATAAAATTTCACTATTACCTTCAGAAAAAAAGACCTTAACATTCAGTATAAGAAATGAAGACTTAATGTTTTATGGGGCAGACAACACTTGGCAAAGTGAAGAGGGTAGTTTTTCTGTTATAATTAAAGACCTGAAGTCAACATTTAATCTTAAAAATGACTAGATGTTTCGGCTGTTAAATAAAAAAATACTGCTTTTATTAATCTTTTCACTGTCTTTTTTAAGCTTAAAAAAACTAAGCGCCCAAGACACATTAGAAGCTGCATACAAAAGTGCAAGCTATTCAATTAAAGACCCTGTTTCTAGTATTAAACTTGGAGGGTATTTTCGGTTTTTAGGCTATGTTAGAAATCTCCCAAAGATTTACCCTTTAGATATACCAAGCTATTATTCTGGTCCTTTTCCACAGCAAACTGTTTTCTCGGTTGGAACAGGCTATCGTGAGCCTATGCTTTTACTTACGATTTCGGGAAAAGCAAAAAAAAACATGTCTTTTGGGACAGAATTAATGCTAAACAGTCCGTTTGACGGAAACTTCTCAAATAACACAATTTCTCTAAACTTAGGAACAAATTTTTATTCAACTTTAAACTCAGATTTTGGGAAATTTAAAGTTCATGCTGGAGGAATATCTTGGTATAAACAAAGTAAACTAACCGTTTGGAGCGAAGAAGGATACTTACGATATAGTCCGTTTGAAAGAGCTCCATATGACCCACTAAACAAAGAGGCTGTTGAACAGCATATAGCAAATACTATGAACAAGGAGTTATTGATCAAGATATTAGGTTTGGTAATGTTGCTTTTCAAGGAATAACACTAAGCGGCTCTGCCTTTCCTTGGCAAATTACAGATGGCCTCTCTTTTCAGGCAATTTTAGGGAAAACACAAAATAATGTAGCAAAATTGGTCTCTGACAAGGCAGACGACTACTCATTTGGCTTAAAAGTTTCTAAACAAATTGATTCGAAGAAAATGGTTGCTTTAAATTTCTTTTCTTCTAAAACAGCAACAGATTCAATGTCATTGATTAAAAGAGAATTTAGTATGTCTTCATTTGAGTTTGATTATAAAACAAATGGCGTCAGACTTTTTGGGGAGCTTGGGTATGGAAACTACCAAAGCAGCAAAGTTGCCATTTCAGGTGGCGAGGCAATTATCTTAAATTTAGCAACAACAAAAAAACAAACAATAATTCCTCTACAAATTCAATACTCAAGAATCTCTGCTGAAGCGGTAAATGTTAATGCTTCCTTTAAAAACACTTCTGTTATAGACCTTGTTGAAACAACCGTTATTGAAGAAGGTGCTGCAGCTACAGTTATGACATCATTTGGCGGTCCAATTACTAATTTAGGGTATCTTGCAAACAACAGACAGGGATTTAGCTTAAATACTGAATTTGAAATTGGCGACTTTTCAATCTCTGGAGGTTTGGGGTTTTACTCTGAACTTGAAAGAGTAAACTCTAGCTTTTCCTATAACCATACATCAACAGGCTTAATCCTATCAAGAATATCTTACTTCAGCACTGGATACGGACCATACGGCCACCTAAACTCTTATTACAGGGGGGTTTATGAGAATGTAAGTGTAACGGACTCAAGTATGATTGATTCAACTGGAGCCCCACTGTTTGACAAGTTTTACTGCTCTTCTGATCTTCATTTAAAATACAAAACAAAAGTCTTTGAAAGAGATTTGTATGTTTTTTCACTAACAAACTACAACACGGCACAAAACTTTTATAGCGCTACTCCTGTTTTAAGTTCAAAGGCTTTGATACGACAACTTAATCACTCTCTAGATATATGTTACTCAATTAATAAGCGAGTATCCTTAGTTTTAAAGTCAAGCTATGAAAGGGTTTTAGCAAACAAATCAACTCAGCTTGATGATTATGACCCTTTTCCTATTGATGCAACTGGACAAGATTTAGGTGTTAAAAACTATGAGCCTAGCTATAAGCCGCGTAACCAAACAGGTGTGGTTAATGGTTTTGGCTTTGACATTAAACTAAATGATGGTGCTTTTTTATTTTTAAGACACAGTCAGTTTAGTTTTAAAGATAAAAACTTTGCCGAAACAAACATAAAGGGCAGCGAAACAACTCTAGAAATTAAAATCAATTTATAATGAAACATCTATATTTATACTGTCTTTATTCTTTTGTTTAGCCTGCCCACGTGCCTTAGTAGCTGGGCAGGTAGATAATCGTGTGT
>CAJIYG010000008.1 GCA_905181585.1 uncultured Flavobacteriales bacterium | reverse complement strand
GGGAATCCTGGTAGCAAAAAGCTTTAACATTATAACCCATTTCTGCTAAAGATGCAGAAGCAGAACCTCCGGCAAGACCAGTACCCACAACTATTATATCGATATTTCTTTTGTTTGCAGGGCCAACAACGTTGATATCATTTTTATGTTTAGTCCATTTGTCTTTTATTGGACCTTCAGGAGTTTTACTATCTAAAATCATTTAATTAAAAGAGTATTGATTAATAAAATGAACTAAAGCAATTGTAGAAAAACCAACAGAGATTAAAATACTGTAAGCAGTTCCGGCAATTTTAATAGCTGGATTATATTTCTTGTGATTTGCACCAACTGATTGAAATGCTGATTTAAAACCATGATTTAAATGAAAACCTAAAACAATAAATGAAATAACATACACACCGGTATATATTGGGCTAGAAAATAAATTAACAACAAGATCATAATCAGTAGTTCCTGAAGGAAGACCAACAAATTTAATTTCATAAAAGTAATCACGTAAATGAAGAATCAAAAATACTATTACAAGTCCTCCAGAAATTATCATTGATCTAGATGAAAGGTCAGCATTTTTACTTGGTTGATTATAAGCATAACTTTTAGGTCTTGCTTTTCTATTTTGAAGTGTTAATTTAATACCCATACCAATATGTATTATAAAGCCTAAGGCAAGTACATATTGCATTAAATATATTACTGGATTAGTAGCCATGAAATGAGCCGCATCATTAAAAAGTTCTTTTGATGGAGCTAAAGTAAAAGAATTAATTACTAGATGAGTAACTAAAAAAATAATTAAAAAGAGCCCTGAAAGGGCCATTATCAATTTTCTTACAATTGAAGATAATTTCATATTATATCAAAATATTTATACAAAGGTATGACTCATATCGCACAAAAACAACAATAATAGGTAATTCAGAACCATTATAGATAAACTATATTTTTTATTATAACTTTGAGCAAAAATTAATTAGCATGAAATATAATCCACTCAGTAAAGATATTTTTAATAAAAATAGAAAGTTATTTTCTCAAAAAATAGAGAAAAATTCTATATCTATTTTTAATTCAAATGATGTTATGCCAACAAATGCTGACGGCACCATGCCTTTTAAGCAAAATAGTGACCTCTTCTGGCTTACGGGCATAGACCAAGAAGAAAGTGTTTTTATGATGATAAATAATAATTCAACTATTGAAGAATTACTATTTATCAAAGAAACAAATGAACATATCGCAATTTGGGAGGGGGCGAAATTATCTAAAGAGGAGGCTAAAAATAGTTCAGGGATTCAAAAGGTATACTGGATTAAAGAATTAGAAAAAATTCTCAAAGAAAAAATTGCTGACTTAGATACTATATTTCTTAATAAAAATATTCATGCTAGATCTTCTTCAGAGGTTCAAACACGAGATGATCGTTTTAGGGATAAAATTAAAGTCCATTTTCCAAATATGGAAATTAAAGAGATTGCTCCGGTCATGCACGAACTAAGATTTATTAAATCTAATTTAGAAATTGAACTTATGCAACATGCGTGTGATATTACTGAAAAAGGGCTAAGAAGAATTTTACCAATTATTAAGCCTGGCATTATGGAATATGAAATTGAGGCAGAACTAATGCATGAGTTTTTATTAAATAGATCTTCTGGTTTTGCGTACCAGCCTATAATTGGCTCTGGATCTGACTCATGCGTACTGCATTACATAGAAAATAATAAAATGTGTCTAGATGGCGATATTTTACTGATGGATTTTGGAGCGGAATATGCAAACTATGCTTCTGACTTAACAAGAACTGTGCCAGTAAATGGAGTGTTTTCCCCTAGACAAAAAAGTGTATATAATGCTGTTCATAGAGTTATGAAGCAAGCAACTAACATGTTAAGACCCGGAACAGATCATAAAAAGAATGCAACAAGAAGTTATAAAAATAATGGAGGAAGAATTAATTAAGCTTGGACTATTTGATAGGCATGATGTAAAAAAACAAGACCCTAAAAGCCCTCTATTTAAAAAGTATTTTATGCATGGAACTTCACACTCACTAGGGCTAGATGTTCATGATGTTGGAGACACTAAAACTCCAATGTCTGAAGGGATGATTTTTACTTGTGAGCCTGGAATATATATTAGAGAAGAAGGGATTGGTATAAGACTAGAAAATGATATTCTAATCACAAAAGGAGACCCAAATGATCTTATGAAAAACATTCCCATTGAAATTGATGAGATTGAAGATTTAATGAACAAATAATTAGAACCACCACAGTATTAATCTACTTTTTTTATTTCCCTGATTCATCTGTAAAACAGTAAATTTAGCATTGACTTTTTTTAGCTGCGTTTTTATTGTGATTAAACTATTAACTTTTGATACTAAACTTGAAAAAACTTTAACTTGGTTTTTAAAAAAAACACTTTCCTTAATTAATCTTTTTATAAATAGTTTTTCTCCACCATTACACCACAATTCATTTGCCTGACCTGCAAAGTTTAGAGATATTTCTTTATTGCTATCTGATTTTTTTAAATTATTAATTTTTAGCAGTGCACTTTTTGAAGCCTCTTGTATTGAGTTATGAAAAGGAGGGTTGCACACTGTAAAATCAAAAAGTTCATCTTCATTAATGATCCCTTTAAATAGATAACTCTTATTTGTTTGCCTGCGAATGTTAATTTTTTCTGGTAAATTCTTTGTAAAGTTTATATTTTTTTTTGAAAACTCTATTGCTTTTAAATCAAATTCAGAGCCAACCATATGCCAGTTAAAATGCTGTGCACCTAAAATACAATATATCGCATTTGCGCCGGAACCAATATCTAATCCTCTTAGTTTTTTTTCATTTGAATAATTAAATTTTTTGTTGATGAAACCTTTAAGATTTAATAAATAATCAAGCCTCCCAGGAATTCCTGGTATAAGATAACCTTTTGGTAAATGATATTCGGCAAGATTAAAATTTGAAAGTAATAATGACCGGTTAAGCTGATATATAGCTTCATTAGAACCAAAATCTATTGTTTCTCGATTTAGTTTATTAAAAATAATATAGGGTGAAAGCTCAGGATTATTTTTAACTAATTCTTTAAAATTATAACCTTCCTTATAAGGATTATTTTTATGCAAAATTAGAGATTGATAAACTGATATTTTGAAGACTATTCATGTTCTTTCATTCCATCCCAGCCTTGTGCAGTTAAATCGTGGACACTTCCATCATTTGCTACAAACTTATTACCCTCAGAAGCATCTGTTACATATCCAACTATTGTGAAATCTGGATCTTTTTTAATTTTCTCATAATCTTTCTGACTAATAGAAAATAGTAGCTCATAATCTTCTCCACCTGATAATGCGCAAAAAATAGGATTTAAATTAAATTCATTAGCTAAGTTCATAACTGTATAGTCAACGGGTATTTTTTCTTCATGAATTCTAATACCCACTTTAGATGAAGTTGCTATGTGAAGAGCTTCTGAAGATAAACCATCAGAAATATCTATCATAGAGGTAGGTGTTATTTTTAAATCATTTAAAATTTTAGTATATTTTACTGCTGCTTCAGGCTTTAACTGTCTTTGTAAAGAATAATCATTACCACTTAGATCTGGCTGTACAGAAGGATTTGATTTAAAAATTTCTTTTTCTCTTTTTAAGAGCTGTAAACCTAAATATGCAGCGCCTAAATCACCCGTGACAACTAGTAGATCATTTACCTTAGCTCCTGATCTGTAAGCAATATTTTTTTTTGAAACTGACCCATAAACACTAACAGAAATCATTAAACCGGACATAGAAGATGTTGTATCTCCTCCAATGAGGTCTACATTATATTTTGTACATGCCAAATTAATACCCAAATACAATTCTTCTAAGGCTTCAACACTAAACCTATTTGAAGCTGCAATACTCACAGTTACATGCGTTGCTTTTCCATTCATAGCGCATATATCAGAAACATTAACAACAATAGACTTGTACCCTAAATGTTTAAGTGGGCTGTAAGCCAAATCAAAATGTACACCCTCAACTAACATATCGGTACTAATTAAGCTAAAATCTTTACCAATATCAAGAACAGCACAATCATCACCAATGCCTTTAATGGTAGATTTATTTTTACACTTAATATCTTTTGTCAATTTCTCAATTAGTCCAAATTCCCCAAGAGATGAAATTGGAGTCATATTCATTGTTTCATTATTTAGTAAAGTCATCTTGCAAAGATACTATTTATGTGTAATTCATTTTGTAAATTTGCAAAAGTATCATTAAAACTATTTTATAAATGATTAACATAAGTGATTCAGCTCGAGATAGATTACTACATATCATGCAACAAGAAGAGGATAAAAAACCTTTTGTTCGTGTTGGTGTAGAGAGTGGGGGCTGTTCTGGCTTAAGTTATAAGCTAGATTTTGATATTAGTAAAAAAGAGGATGATGAATTAATTCAAAAGAATCAAATAAACTTGCTCGTAAATAAAAAAAGCTTTCTTTATTTAGTTGGAACAACTTTAGAATTTTCTGATGGATTAAATGGTAAAGGATTTGTTTTTAACAATCCTAATGCAAGCAGAACGTGTGGTTGCGGAGAAAGCTTTTCACTTTAAGAACTTAATTTAATTATGAAGCAAGAACAATTGTCGGAAGACGAACTATTGGCTCAAGTTACATCAGCAGAATATAAGTATGGATTTACTACGGACATTGAGGCTGATACAATTGCTAAGGGTCTTAGTGAGGAGGTTGTTAGAATAATCTCAAAAAAGAAAAATGAACCAGAATGGATGCTCGATTATCGATTAAAAGCATTTAAAGAGTGGTTAGAAATGGAAGAGCCTGATTGGGCTAACGTAGATTATCCAAAACCAAACTATCAAGATATTATTTATTATTCTGCTCCAAAACAAAAGAAAACGTTAGACAGTTTAGATGATTTAGATCCTGAACTAAAGAAAACATTTGACAAATTAGGCATCTCTTTAAACGAACAAAAAAGATTATCTGGAGTTGCGGTTGATATTGTTATGGATAGTGTTTCTGTAGCAACATCATTTAAATCAAAACTTGCAGAACTTGGTATAATTTTCTGCTCAATTTCTGAAGCTATTCAAGAGCATCCTGAGCTCGTGAAAAAATATCTTGGCACGGTTGTTCCTGCTAGAGATAACTTTTTTTCTGCACTTAATGCTGCTGTATTTTCAGATGGATCATTCTGTTATATCCCAAAAGGCTCTAGATGCCCCATGGAATTATCTACCTACTTTAGAATTAATGAAGCTGGTACAGGGCAATTTGAGAGAACATTATTAATTGCTGACGAAGGAAGTTATGTGAGTTATCTTGAAGGTTGTACAGCCCCACAAAGAGACGAAAACCAATTACATGCAGCAGTTGTGGAGCTAATCGCAATGGATAATGCTGAAATAAAATATTCCACTGTTCAAAACTGGTATCCTGGAAATAAAGATGGTTTGGGAGGCGTGTATAATTTTGTTACAAAAAGAGGTATATGCTATAAGAATTCAAAAATATCCTGGACTCAAGTTGAAACAGGCTCTGCTGTTACCTGGAAATACCCATCTTGCATTTTGAAAGGTGATAATTCAGTTGGAGAATTTTTTTCTGTGGCTGTTACAAATAACTACCAGCAAGCAGATACAGGAACAAAAATGATTCACCTTGGTAAAAATTCCAAAAGCACTATCATAGCAAAAGGAATATGTGCAGGAAAAAGTAATGGGAGCTATAGAGGGTTAGTTCAAATAGCAAAAGGAGCAAAAAATTCTAGAAATTTTTCACAATGCGACTCTTTACTTATGGGTGATAAATGTGGCTCTCACACCTTCCCATATATAGAGGTGAAAAACAATAGCTCTCAAGTTGAACATGAGGCCACAACATCAAAAATTGGTGAAGATCAAATTTTTTACTGTAATCAAAGAGGGATAGGCACTGAAGAGGCTATTGCTCTTATTGTAAATGGATATTGTAAAGATGTTCTTAATCAGCTACCAATGGAGTTTGCTGTTGAGGCACAAAAATTATTAGAAATTAGTTTAGAAGGTAGCGTTGGATAAAAAAAATGATATGTTAAAAATAGATAATTTAAAAGCTGGAATAGAAGGATTGGAAATACTCAAGGGTATCAATCTATCAGTAAAAAAAGGTGAAGTACATGCTATTATGGGGCCAAATGGGTCAGGTAAAAGCACATTGTCATCTGTAATTGCTGGAAATGAAAATTATGAAGTAATCTCTGGATCAATCTCTTTTGAAGGTGAAGACTTATTAGACTTAGATCCAGATCAAAGAGCACATAAAGGTGTTTTTCTTTCTTTTCAATATCCAGTTGAGATTCCAGGAATTTCAGTGTCAAATTTCATAAAAGCAGCTATAACTGAAAAAAGAAAAGTTTTGGGGTTAGAAGCAATGTCAGCTAAAGATCTTTTATTAAAAATGAAAGAAAAAATGGATTTATTAGATATGCAAAAAGGGTATCTTTCTAGAAACATGAATGAAGGATTTTCTGGCGGAGAAAAGAAACGTAATGAAATTTTTCAAATGGCTATGCTAGAACCTAAACTAGCAATATTAGATGAAACAGATTCTGGCCTAGACATAGACGCTTTACGAGTGGTTGCAAATGGCGTAAATAAACTTAAAAACTCTGAAAATGCGACAATAGTTATTACTCATTATCAAAGACTATTAGACCATATAATCCCAGATTACGTACATGTCCTGCACAATGGTAGAATAGTAAAATCAGGAGGCAAAGAACTAGCTCATGAACTAGAGAAAAAAGGATACGATTGGATAACTAAAGAGGCTGATAAGAAGTGGGGTTAATAGATAACATCAAAGAGTATCAGCATAATTTTGCTGTAAATTCAAAAAAGGAGAAAGCTTACTTAAGTTTTCTGGAACAAGGGTTTCCTAATACTAAAAATGAAGAATGGAAATTCTCATCTTTAAAAAAAATCATTTCTAATGATTTTAGTATTGAAGATAAAGGTATTGAAATTAATACTGAGGAGATAAATCATAATAGTTTAAACTTTAATTATAAGATTATATTTGTAAATGGGGTCCTGGATTCAAAACCAATTATAAAAGGAGTTAAAATAAATAAACATGTTGATGAATCCCCATCATTTAGCAATGCTTTTTCAGCATTAAATGCTGCGTTTTCTAATACAGGTTATGAAATTAATGTGGATCCAAATATAATTATTGAAGAACCAATAGAAATTTTGTTTCTAACTAAAAACTCTTCAAATAATTTCATTCAATATAGAAACAAAATAGTTTTAGGAGAAAACTCGCAAATAAAAATTATTGAGAGTGTAAAAAATATCGGTGATCAATATTGTTTTACAAATATGCAAACCAATATCAAACTAAATAGGAGTTCAAATATTGAATTTAACAAGCTTCAAAACAATAACGATTCACAAATAACAATTGATGAAACAAGCTTAACTCAAGAAGAAAACAGCAACTCTACTGTTAACACATTACTTTTTGGCGGAATGTTTACAAGAAACAATTTGAACTTTGCTCAAAACGGAGAACATTGCGAGAGCAATATGAATGGTGTTGTAATTTTAGATGACAATGAGTTTGGAGATAACCATACTTATATGGATCACAAAAATGCCAACTGTGAAAGCAATGAGTTATACAAAGGAATATACCTAGGTAAATCAAGAGGAGTCTTTAATGGTAAAATAATGGTTCAACCTGACGCACAAAAAATAAATGCATTTCAAGCTAATAATAACTTATTAGTTAGTGACAATGCATCTATTAATAGTAAGCCTCAATTAGAAATTTATGCAGATGATGTAAAATGTAGTCATGGTTGCACAATTGGACAGCTTGATGAGAATGCTCTTTTTTACATGAACACTAGAGGGATTAGGAAAGAAGATGCTAGAGCTATTTTAACATTTGCTTTTGCTTCTGAGGCTTTAGAAAAGATAAGCATAAATAAAATTGAAGATTTAGCTAAAGATTTAATAGCTCAGAAACTAAAAGTAGATTTAAGTTTTTAATTATGAGAAATGAAAAAGAAATAAGAGATCTTTTTCCTTTGCTTGACATAAAGGTAAATGATAGACCACTAATTTATTTGGATAATGCTGCAACAACGCAAAAATCTAAAGAAGTCATATCTGAAATTGAAAAATTTTATTCACTTGAAAATAGCAATATTCACAGAGGTGTTCATCATCTTAGTCAACTTTCAACAGATAACTTTGAAAAATCAAGAATAACCGTACAAAATTTTATTAATGCGGAACATAATCACGAAATTATTTTTACAAAAGGAACTACAGAATCAATTAATCTTTTAGCAAGCTGTTATAGAGAAATACTAAAAAAAGACGATGAGATTATTATTTCTGAAATGGAACACCATTCAAATATTGTTCCTTGGCAAATATGCTGTCAAAATACCGGTGCAAAGCTAAAAATCATTCCATTTGATGAGCATGGAAATCTTGATTTGGAAACATTTAAAAATCTATTAAACACTAATACTAAGTTAGTTGCTATTACTCATATTTCGAATAGTCTTGGAACTATAAACCCTATTGAGGAGATAATTAAACTAAGTCACGAAAAAAATGCAAAGGTTTTAATTGATGGCGCACAATCCGCAGCACATGTAAAAATTGATGTACAGAATTTAGATGCCGATTTTTATTGTTTTTCTGCTCATAAGTTATTTGGACCAACTGGTGTTGGCGTACTCTACGGAAAAGAAGAATTACTTAATCTCCTGCCTCCATATCAGGGAGGGGGAGAAATGATTAAAGAGGTAGATTTTGAAAAAACAACTTTCGCTCCGCTACCATTTAAATTTGAAGCCGGCACACCAAATATTTGTGGAGTTGTTGCTTTTAAAAAGGCTATTGAGCTAATACAAAGAATAGGAATTGACAACATAAAAGAGTATGAAGATAAACTTTTGTCATATGCAACAGAAAAATTAACAAAAATTGGAGGCTTAAAGATTTATGGCCAAGCAAAACTAAAGTCTGCAATAATTTCGTTTAATATTGAAGGTATACATCATTATGATTTAGGACTAATACTGGATAAAATGGGTATAGCCATTAGAACAGGGCACCATTGCACACAACCAGTGATGAAAAAATTTAAAATTGCAGGAACAGCAAGAATATCTTTTGCATACTATAATACGTTTAATGAAATTGATAAATGTATTGATGCTATCGAAAAAGCAAAGAAAATGCTTCTATAAATGAATTTATCAATAAAAGAAATAGAGAAAGAAATAATTGAAGAATTTGAGTTATTCGATAATTGGGTAGATAAATATGAGTATTTAATTGATCTAGGTAAGTCTCTTCCTAAGATAGAAGAACATGAAAAAACTAATGAAAATATTATTTCAGGCTGTCAATCACAAGTCTGGCTAAATGCAAAAAAACAAAATAATGAGGTTCATTTTTTTGCGGATAGCGATGCTATTATGACTAAAGGAATAATAGCAATACTCATACGTGTACTGTCTCATCAAGAACCAAAAGAAATAATTAATGCTAATTTAGATTTTATAAATACCATAGGACTAAAAGAACAACTTTCACCAACAAGAGCTAATGGATTAGTTTCAATGATAAAAAAAATGAAGATTTATGCATTAGGATTTGAAAAAAAATTATGATAACAAGTAAAGAAATAGAAATTCTAGGCGAAGAAATAATCAAAATTATAAGCGGCATCTATGACCCAGAAATTCCGGTTAATATCTATGAGCTAGGCCTAATATATGATGTTAAAATAAGCGATCAGGGAGATGTAAAAATAGAAATGACTCTTACTTCTCCAAACTGTCCTGTTGCAGAAAGTCTACCTGCTGAGGTTGAAGAAAAAGTAAAAGCAATTGAAAAAATTAATGATGTTGAGGTAAATATTGTTTTTGATCCAGCATGGACAAAAGAGATGATGAGTGAAGAGGCTAGACTAGAGCTTGGAATGTTATAATGAAAGATGAAATCGTTAATAAAGTTGAAAAAAGAGGTATTATAAATATTGATTTAACGGATTATGCTCCAAAAAAAATAATAATAGAGCTAGATATTGCAGACTTTCTCTTTCAAAAACTTATTTTAAAAGAAAAAGATTTTAGAACAAAATTAGAAAAGACGGATTGGGAAATATATAAAGACAAAATCATTACACTTATTTGCTCAGCTGATTGTATTATTCCAATGTGGGCATATATGCTAATCACTAGCGTTCTAAACAAAAACAATATTGATGTTTATTATGGTAAAAAAACAGAAATATTTAATAATATATTTATTGAAAATATTAAAAATATAAATACTTTTGATCTTAGAAACCAACGGATTATTGTTAAGGGTTGTGGTAATATTAAAGTGCCAGAAAAAGCGTACATGGAAATTACAAAAAAACTACAACCTATAGTGAAGAGCCTAATGTTTGGAGAGGCTTGCTCAGCCGTACCTATTTATAAAAAAAAATGAACCCTAGAATAGAAATTATAAATAAAAATATCTCTAACTATAGAGATAAGATTGTCAACCACGCCTTATATAAAGAACTAAATTCTGTTGATGATATTGCTATTATGATGGAGTTTCATGCGTATGCTGTTTGGGATTTTATGTCTCTTCTTAAGGCAATGCAACATAAACTTACTTGCACAAGCTCACCATGGAGGCCTGTTGGTGACAAGAAAATTAGGAGACTAATTAACTCAATTGTTTTAGAAGAAGAGAGCGATGTAGATAAAGACGGAAATCCATCATCTCACTTTGAAATGTATCTTGAGGCTATGAAAGAGTGTGGTGCCAAAACAAAAGATATTGAAAAATTTGTAAGTAAAGTTGATAGAAATTTAATTTCAAGTGGAAATAATGAAATCGATAATTTTCTAAAATCAACTTTTTCAATTATTGATACTGATGAAATACATAAAATTGCTGCAGCCTTTACTTTTGGCAGGGAAGATTTAATACCAGATATGTTTACTGCCATAGTCGATGATTTAAATGAAAAAAATAAATTAAATAAATTCGTTTATTATTTAGAGAGACATATTGAACTTGACGGTGGAGAACATGGTCCTTTAGCGTTTCAATTAATATCAGACCTTTGCGGAAATGATGAACAAAAATGGAAAGATGTTGAGGAAACTGCTATTGAATGCTTAATTGCAAGAGAAAAACTTTGGGATGCTATTTTTGAGGAAATTCAAATAAAGCATTAAAAAAAATTATTTATTTCCTTCGAATATTTTAACAGAGTGTTTAACTGATTGGTGGATCTGATTGAGCTCTTTAGCGGTAAAATCTCTATATTCTCCAACAGGAATATCAAGACTTATATTCATTATTCTAATTCTTTGTAGGTAGGTAACTTTATAACCAAAATATTCACACATTCTCCGAATTTGCCTGTTTAAACCTTGAGTTAAAACGATTCTAAATGTTTTTTTTCCAGTCTTTTTTACAAAACATTTATTCGTTACAGTGTCTAAAACAGGTACTCCATTTGACATCATTTTTGTAAAGTCGTCTGTAATAGGTTTATTTACCTCAACAATATATTCTTTTTCATGATTATTTTTGGCCCTTAAAATCTTATTAACTATGTCTCCATCATTAGTTAAAAAAATTAATCCCTCGCTCATTTTATCTAACCTACCAATTGGAAAGACTCGTGATGGATAATTAATAAAATCTATAATGTTATTTTTTTCTCTTTTTTGATCTGTAGTACAAACAATTCCTCTTGGCTTATTAAAGGCTAGATAGATGTTTTTACTTTTACTAATAGTCATTAACTTGCCATTAACTTCTATTTTCTCATCACCACTAACCTTTTGCCCCATAAGAGAAACGATACCATTAATTCTGATTCTTCCCTGCTCAATTAGTCTATCAGCCTCTCTTCTTGAGCAAAAGCCTATTTCACTCAAATACTTATTTATTCGTATACCGTTTTCCAACTGTGACATTTAACAAAAATACATTAATGTTTCTGATGAATAATTAAATACACATCTATAAATATTTTACATTTGCACAAATCAATTTAAAAATCTAACATGAAATATTTAATTAGCCTTCTACTGTCCATTTTTTTATCTTTTTCTTTAATTGCTGATGAAGGTATGTGGCTTCCTCAACTTCTTAAATCATTAAATGAAAAAGATATGATTGAGAGAGGTCTTAAGCTTACTGCTGATGATATTTATGATATAAACAATTCATCTTTAAAAGACGCTATTGTTTCTCTTAATGGTGGAGGCTGTACAGCTGAGATGATATCCAGCAATGGATTAATGCTTACTAATCATCACTGCGCTTTTGGCTCAATTCAAACACATTCTACTTTAGAAAATGATTACCTAAAAGATGGTTTTTGGGCTATGAGTAATGCAGAGGAACTTAAAAATGATGATGTTACAGCTACATTTTTAATAAGTATAGAAGATGTGAGTGAAAGAATAAATAGTTTTCTGAACAACCAAATGAGTGAAGATGAAAGAAGAGCTAAGATTGCAGAAATTTCAAAAGTAATTTCAAAAGAAGTGTCTGACTCTACAAGTTACTCTGCAAATGTTAAATCATATTTTGGTGGTAATGATTTTTACTTACTTATTTATGAAACATTTAAGGATGTAAGACTAGTTGGGGCTCCACCATCATCAATTGGTAAGTTTGGTGGTGACACAGATAATTGGATGTGGCCAAGACATACTGGAGACTTTTCTCTTTATAGAGTTTATATGGCTCCTGATGGCTCACCTGCTAGCTATGATTTAGAAAACATACCCTATAAACCAAAACACCACTTACCTATTCAATTAGAAGGAGTAGAAAATGAAGACTATACGATGATAATGGGATATCCTGGTAGAACAAATAGATATCTTACATCATTTGGTATTTCTGAAGCGCTTGAAATATCTAATCCAACTACAGTAGATATTAGAACAGAAAAATTAGCCGTTATCAAAGATGGAATGGATGCTAATAAAAGAGTTAAAATCCAATACGCATCAAAATACGCTAGTACTTCTAACTATTGGAAGTACTACATTGGTCAGTCCAAGAGCTTAAAAGCTATGAAAGTATTTGATAAGAAAAAAGATATAGAGAATGCTTTTAAAGAATGGGTTGAATCAGGAGACTCTTCTGTGCAAGAAAAATATGGAAATGTTTTAGAAATGATTGAGTCCGCTTATAACAAAAACAAAAGAATTGCGCTTAACAGAACATATCTAAATGAAGCAGTTTTTCAAGGATCTGAAATACTTTACTTCTCATATATGATGAAAAACAGAATAGCTTCTTTGCCAAAAGATAAAAAAGAGCGTTTGACATCAATTAGAAAGCTAAAAAAGTTAGCAAAAGATTTTTATAAAAACTACAATGCTTCTGTGGATGAAAAACTACTTTCTTCAATGCTTTCAATGTATTATTATAATGTCCCAAAAAATCAACATGCTCCTGTGTTTAAAAAAATTGAAAATCAAATGCTAGGTTTTAAAAAACTAGATTTTGATTTTTACGCGCAAAATGTATTTAAACGCTCAGTATTTTCCAGTAAAGAAAAATGTATGGAATTCCTTCAAAACCCAACTCTTTCTAGGGTTTCAAGAGATCTCGCTTTTACAACTATGAATTCAATTTATGATAAGTATATGAAAGAAATATATCCTACAAGAAAATCTGTGCGAGCTGCATTAAGTAAAGGAAATAGATTATTTATGTCTGGACTGAGAGAAATGGATACTTCAAAATCATTTTATCCAGATGCTAATTCAACAATGAGGGTAACTTATGGAAGTATAGGTGATTACTCCCCTGGAAATGCCATGCACTACGACTACTTCACAACAATAGATGGGATTATAGAAAAAGAAGATGAAACAAATGAAGAGTTTATTGTTCCAGAAAAACTTAAGGAACTTTACAAAATGAGTGATTACGGTAGGTATGCAGATAAGAATGGAGATTTACGAATTAATTTTATTTCAAGTAATGATATTACAGGTGGGAACTCAGGTTCTCCAGTAATGAATGCCTGGGGAGAACTTATTGGTACCGCTTTTGATGGAAACTGGGAATCAATGAGTGGTGATATTGCTTTTGAAAATAAAATTCAACGAACAATTTCGGTTGATATCAGATATATTCTATTTATAATAGATAAGTATGCAAACGCTTCATATTTAATTGATGAAATGACTATTGCCCCCAGCCACAAAAATGATTCTGTTGTTATAGTAACTGATGTAATTACAGAAGAAATAGATGTGATATCTTCTGACAAAAATGATGAAATAGATAAATCTGAACTAAATGACTCTTTGGAAACTAAAAACTACAATGGAAAAGATATACCTATAATAAGTTCAGGCAGTTTTAATAATGCTTTTATGCAGGCTGTAATTCAATTAGGGGCAAGCTCTGATCAGTTTTTTTGCTGGAATAATAATATCTACACAACTGAGAAAGAATAGGTATTAGTAAGCTCTTTTCTTTACACCATCTACATAGTTAATAAAAGCTTGTGTGACAACTTTGTTTCCTCCTGGGGTTGGGTATTCTCCAGAAAAATACCAGTCTCCCTTGTGATCTGGACATGCAATATGTAGACTCGATATACTCTGATAGATAATCTCTAAATCAGCCCTCATATCCTTAGGTTTTAATATTTCACTAATTTTTGCAGAAATTTGATCAGCAGTAAATGGGCTATATATGTCTTTAACATGATTAACCATCGACTCTTTTGCTAAACTGATCTGATCTTTACATTTAAGATATACATCTTTAATAATTTGTTCCTGACCAGTTTCTTTTAATAGAGCTATAGCAGCTTGAAAAGCAATAAAGTCACCTAAAATTGCCATATCAATTCCATAGCAGTCAGGGTAACGGATTTGTGGCGCAGAAGATACAATAACAACTTTTTTAGGATTTAAACGATCTAATATTCTTAAAATAGAATGTTTTAGTGTGGTTCCTCTAACAATGCTATCATCAATCATCACTAAATTATCGCTCTCTTTAACTTTGCCATATGTTATATCATAAACGTGTGCAACTAAATCATCTCTATTTACATCTGAGGTTATAAAAGTCCTAAGCTTAGCATCTTTAATAGCTATTTTTTCCGCTCTTGGACTAATAGACATTATTTTTTCTATTTCTTCATCTGACGGATTACTTCCTAAAGATTTAATTTTTTCTATCTTCACTTTATTTAGATATTCATCAACCCCTTTCATCATTCCAAAGTATGAAACCTCCGCAGTATTTGGGATATACGAAAAGACCGAGTTCTTGACATCATTATTTATAGCTTCTAAAACTTTAGGGAATATTAGCTTACCTAAATTTATACGTTCATTATAAATGTCTTTGTCATTTCCTCTTGAAAAATATATTCTCTCAAAAGAACATGCCGTTCGTTTAAGTGGGCTTAATACTTGCTTTTCATAAACCTCTCCATTTTTCTTTATGATTAAAGCATGTCCTCTTTTAATTTCATGCACAAGATTATCTTTAACATTAAATGATGTTTGGATAACAGGTTTTTCAGAAGCAACCACAACTACTTCATCGTCTTTATAATAATAGGCAGGTCTAATTCCTGAGGGGTCTCTTAAAACAAAAGAATCCCCATGACCAATTAGACCACCAACTACATAACCGCCATCCCAATATTTAGAAGCGTTATATAAAATTTCTTTAATATCTAATTCATCTTCAATTTTTGATGATATTTCTTTTTTTGAGACCTCACCTTTATGCTTATAATATATCTCGTCATTTGCTTCATCTAAAAAATGACCTATCTTTTCAAGTATTGTTATGGTGTCTGCTTTTTCTTTAGGATGCTGACCAAGTTCAGTAAGATGATTAAATAACTCATCTACATTTGTCATATTAAAGTTTCCAGCTACAACTAGATTTCTTGTTTTCCAATTATTTTGTCTTAAAAATGGATGGCATTGCTCTATATTGTTCCCTCCATAAGTTCCGTACCTTAAATGACCTAAAAAAAGCTCGCCAGTAAAAGGCATATTATTTTTTAACCAAAGGGTATCGTTTAATTTTTCAGGACTTTTTTCTTCTAATTCTATAAATCGTGCGTTAATCTCACCAAAAAGATCCTGAATCGGATTAGATGTTACTGAGCGTTTCCTACTTATATATCTTTTTCCTGGAGATGTTTGAAGCTTTACATTTGCAAGGCCAGCACCATCCTGCCCTCTATTCCTTTGTTTTTCCATTAAAAGATACATTTTCTTAAGACCGTAGAAAGAGGTTCCGTATT
The DNA here is from genome assembly GCA_905181585.1 of uncultured Flavobacteriales bacterium. Classification (GTDB taxonomy): domain Bacteria; phylum Bacteroidota; class Bacteroidia; order Flavobacteriales; family BACL11; genus CAJIYG01. Next base: position 41,674 of record CAJIYG010000008.1, on the reverse strand, counting down.
TCTCTTTATAGAAATCTAAGGGCTTTAAAAGCCTAAGCATTGCTACTCCACATTCATGCTTTAGTGCATCACTCATTTTGTAATTTTAGTTGTGCAAATTTAACTAAATAATCCATCATTAAACACTCTAAAATTTATGATGCTGATATGCTTAAAGTGTAAGTAATCTCTGCCTGAATAATTGTGCAAAGTTTACAATGAGATAAATATGTAAATTTAAATTCCTGAGTTAAATCTAAACCTCTTGGACTACAAATAAAGTTCCCAGAACACTCTGGGTCTCCTAATTTAGAATATCTACTAATTGAAAAAAAATTATTCACTTCAGTAATAACGAACCAAGAACCCGCACCAACTCCACCAAGCCACTGCGCATTACCTGGAACTGTAATTGGTTTTTTACCAGCTTTATAATTCATTTTCTAAATTTTTAAAATATGATACAATTGAGCTTCTTTTAATTAATCTGCAACTATCCTTTGTTACTCTGAAGAAATCAGTATTAGCAATAGTAACGTTTCTTTTTGGTGAAGGCGTAATAGTTATTGGATATTTAAGACGAATATTAGTGAAGAATGAGCTAGTGGACTCTCGCATTGCTTTTGAAACAAATCTTGAACAATTAGTGCCTGGTCTAACAAATGGCCCATATGGAACCAAGCCTTTTGAAACCATTTGATTGGAAAATAAAAAAGCCTTTTCAAAAGATATATTATGTAAAATTGAAGCATACAAAACACCCTTACCATGACAAGCTTTTTTATTTTTTACTTCTAATAAGATTTCTTCTATGTTATTAATTTCATGATTCTTTAAAATTAATTTAGATTTTATTCTAATATCAGGATCAGTCTCTTGACTTCTTACTCTACCAAAACCGGCAGGTGTATGATACCTTCCATTATCAAAATAAAATAATTTTTCTTTTGCATGATTCACCAATATTAAAGCAGCGTGTCCAACACGATACTTTCCTTTGGTAGAAAGATATTTGTCATACCATGAATTTGCTCCTGCAACCATGGCCTCAGGCCAAGCTAATACAATAATTGAATCATTTTGCATGTAGCTAAAATAACCTCTTTTTTTAAAAGAGGGCAACTATTTTATATATCAATAGATTTGATGGATTTGTGATGCTCTAATGTGAATTCTTCAATAATTTTAAAAAAATTAAAAATCTCTTTTTCTGAATTTGAGGAATTAATAATAACTAATCTGATAAATGATTGCTTACCAAAAAAACCAAAGCCTATCATTAATCTATTTAAATCATAAAGTTTCGTGCATAGATCTGCAGGGTCATAACTTTTGTAATTAAAACATATTGATAAAGAATCGTCAAAGCTGTACAGTTTATAGTCTTTAGAGCCTCTAACATAGCTACGAGCATAGTCAGCAAGTGTAAACTGATGATCTATAACTTTAGAGATTCCCGAAGTTCCTATAGCTTTCCACATTGTCCATAGCTTTAAAGAGTTATTTCTTCTACCACACTCAAAAGAGGTTTGCCCAAGATTATAGTCATTATCATGAGTTTGATATAAATAAGAGGCCTCATTACTAAATGAATTATATAAATCCTTTTTGTCAGCAACCAATAAAACTGAAGAACTTAGCGGAACCCCCAATGATTTATGAGCATTAAAACAAAATGAATCCGAATTTTCAACTCCTGCTATTAATTTATTATATGATTTTGAAAATAGTACTGCACCTCCCCAAGCTCCATCAACGTGCAGCCATAATTTATATTTTTTACTGATTTTACTTATACCTTTAATATTATCAAAGGCACCTAAAACAGTAGTTCCAGCTGTAGCATTTATATAAAATGGAGTATAGCCCCTTTTTAAATCTATATTAATAGCTTCCTCTAATAGTTTTACATCTAAACATCCAAAACTATTGGACTTTATATACCGAACGTTATCTCTACCTATTCCAGAAAAAGAAGCGTTTTTTGCAATTGAGTAATGGGCGTTATCAGAGGCGTACATTATAAGTTTTTGATTTACACCAGTATTTCTGATATCAAGATTTTTTTTATCTCTAGCAATTATAAGGGACATAAAATTACTCATTGAACCACCAGTTGGGAATGTTCCTCCATAATTTTCTTTATATCCAATAAGATTTTTTACTTGAAGTAAAATTTCTTTTTCAACACCAACTTGTGGTCCAGAAATTTTATAAGTAGCCATAGAATTGTTCAGTAAAACTGCTAGTAAGTCTCCTATCACAGCTTTACTATTCCTTCCTCCAAATAGTTGATTAAAAAATAAGGCCGAAGATGATTTTGGGGTAGCAAGAATAAGCTTTCTTAAAGTATCTGCAAATTCTTTCTTAATAGTCGGACTATCCCCAAGCGATAGGTCTATTTTTTTGCTTAAATCTTCAATATTAATTTTTTTAGAGATTGGGTTTAACTTTTCATCATCCAAAAATTCATTAACAATTTGATTGAAAAGAATTAAATCATCTTTAATACTGTCCTGCATAGAATCTTATATTAATTAACGTTTCGACAAAAGTAGAAAATGCCTTGCAATAATACTAAGAAAGTTTTATGTCAAATTTTTTAATGTTAAATATTGTTTATCTTTGTAATAATTAATTAAAATCTAATGATTTCATGATGAAAAAGTTTAATCTCTTATTTTTTACAATTATTTTTTCCTCTACTTTATTTGGTCAAATTGTAATAAATGAGTTTTCTGCAGCAAACTATGATAGTTTTCAAGATAATTATGGGGAATATCATGATTGGATTGAAATATATAATAACTCGTCAAACTCAATTGACTTAGATGGCTGGTATTTATCTGACAAAGCCTCAAATTTAACAAAATGGCAGTTTCCTGCCTCATTTATTTTAGGCGCTAACACTACTGCGCTAATATATTGTTCTGGAAGAGACGAACTCATTGGAGGAATTGCTCACACAAATTTTAAAATTACCCAAACAAAAGGAAATGAAGTATTTGTTATTTCTGATCCTAGTTCAAATATTATTGACTCAATAACTGTTGTTCCTCATCAAAAAACCCACTCTAGAGGTAGAGATGTAAATGGAGGGACAAACTGGAGTGTCTTTACAACAACGTCTAGTCCTGGAACAAATAATAACGGGGCATTATTAGAATATGCAACTACTCCAGCTTTTTCTCAACCGTCCGGGTACTATAGTGCAGGTATTGATGTAGCAATAAACTCTCCTGATCCAAATATTACAATTTATTATACAGTTGACGGAAGTCTTCCCGACAATACATCTTTAATTTATAACAGTCCAGTAAATATTACATCAACAACTGTTTTAAAAGCTGTTGCTTACAGCTCTAACCCAAATATACCGAGGAGTTTTTTAGAGTACAATACTTATTTTATTAATGACACTCACACAGTCTCTATACTATCAATTGCTGGTACTGATTTAGGTGATTTATTGGCTGGAAGTTGGAATTTAGAGCCTCAAGGTACAGTAGAGTACTTTGATAGCAATGGTAATCTTTTAGACAAAGGAACAGGAGAATATAATAAGCATGGTAATGATTCATGGGCTTATGATCAAAGAGGATTTGATTTTATAATGCGTGATCAATTTGGATATAACTACGCAGTTAATGATAAAATATTCGAAACGAAAAACCGTGATTCCTTTCAAAGATTGATAGTTAAGGCAGCAGCAAATGACAACTTTTCTTTTGAAGATGGTGCTCATATCAGAGATCAATATGTTCATCACCTCTCTCAACTAGCAGATTTAAGAATGGACGAAAGATCTTACGCTCCTTGTATTGTGTATCTTAATGGAGAATATTGGGGAGTTTATGACATCAGAGAAAAGGTTGATGATCATGATTTTACAGACCATTACTATGATCAATCAAAAAATGATTTACAGTTCTTAAAAACATGGGGGGCAACCTGGTCAGAATATGGTGGACCTCAGGCTCAATCAGATTGGGATGCTTTAAAAAATTATATTACAACCAACCCAATGACAGTGCAGGCCAATTATGACTATGTTAAAGGAATATATAATACAGGAAGTATTATTGACTATTTTCTTCTTAACTCATATGTTGTAGCTTCAGACTGGCTAAATTGGAACACTGCATGGTGGAGAGGTTTAGATATCAATGGTGATAAAAAGAAATGGCGATATGCGCTTTGGGATATGGATGCTACTTTTGATCATTACATAAACTATACTGGTGTACCAAGCACTTCTCCTACCGCAGACCCTTGTGATCCAAGCAGTTTAAATGATCCTGGAGGCCAAGGCCATGTTCCTATTTGGAATGCTTTATTAACTAATCCTGATTTTTTTGATGATTATATAAATAGATGGCAAGATCTTGCAAATGGCCCTTTGTCATGCGCAAGTATGGTTGGTCTTCTTGATAGCATGATTGCTATAATTAACCCAGAAATGCCTAGACAAATTAATCGTTGGGGCGGAGGAACTTATAATGATTGGCTGGGAAATGTTCAGGACTTAAGAAATTTTATTCTAGCTAGATGTGATTCTATGAATACAGGATTTGTCCCTTGTTACACACAACTTTCTGGTCCACACAATGTTTCTGTAGAAATAATTGGAATTGGAGAAATTGAAATGAGTGATGGTAATATTATTAATAATTTAAATACTCCTTTTATTGATCAACGCTTTGGTGGCGTGAATCTCCCGTTTGAAGTAAAAAGTGGAACATTTCAAAACTGGGAGATCTTACCGGCTGGTTCATATGTTTATGATCCATATGTGGATACTTTAGTAGTAAATATTCAGGGAAATATAACGATTAGAGCAAATTTTATACCACCAACTCCAACTAGAGATATTGTTTTTGATATTCAGCCAGCAGGAACTAATACTAGTGTAACAGCAAATGGTCAACTGATTAATACTTTTCCCCAATCAGTTAATTACATTTTAGGTGAAACAGTAAACTTAATTCCAAGCATTGATCCTTTATATGGGTTTAGCACATGGACGAGTGATAGTGTTATTTTACTGCCTAACGCAACAACTGAAAACAGCTTTTTTGATGCAGATCATCATGATACTATAGTTTTACAAATGTATTTATTACCAACAATTACAGCTTTTATAAGTGGTAATGATACCATATGTTCAAATACAGAAAACATTTCAAATATTCAAGTTGATCTTGGAGGTATTCCTCCATTTACCTTTGAATACTCTCTCAATGGTGTAGTTCAGAATCCAATCACAACAAATTATACCCCTTACTATATAAGTACAAATATTGCTGGCACATATGACCTTGTTAGTTTTTCAGATGCTGTTGAGGTTGGTAATTTAAGTGGTCAAGCGTTTATTACTGTGGTGGAAGCTCCTAATGCAGAATTTATTCCTGAACCAGACACAATGACTATTTTATATACATCTACAAAAATGATTGACATGTCAACAGGCAATATAAATAGTTGGCTTTGGAATTTTGGAGACAACTCTTCTGTTAGTAATGCTTCAAGTCCATTTCACACCTACAGTGATTCTATTGCTAGCTATCAAATTAATCTTTTGGTTAGAGATGTTTTTGGTTGTTCTGACTCAACATATAAAATTGTTACAGTTCGAGATGACTTTTGGTTTTATATACCAAACTCTTTCACGCCTGATTCAGATGATACAAACGACAAATTTCAAATCAGATATCATGGAATTAGAGAAGAAACTTTTATAATAAATATCTATAATAGATATAATGAAGTAGTTTTTTCATCAGAAAATATCAATGAATTAAGTACTGATAATGGTTGGGATGGAAGACACCATGTCAAAGACTTTGCTCTTCCTGGCGGTACATATGTTTATGAACTTTATTTCCAAGACTTTGACGGCTGGAAACATCATGAGAATGGATTCATTAATTTAATAAGATAGGAAACGTATTATGCGACTTATCTTTTTATTTTTCTTTATTCCTTTTCTTTGCTTTTCACAAAGTATTTTTGACCCTCAACAACTTTATGATCCTTCTGGGGGGTTATATGATAAAGATTCAATTAGAGATATCTTTATAGAATTTGAAGACCCAAATTATCACACTATACTTCAAAATTCTTTTTTCACCAACCCTTCGTTCAGAATTCCTGCAACTGTTTCTTGCAATGGAATTTCTCATGATAGTGCTGGTGTTAGATATAAAGGTAATTCTACTTTCTGCATTCCTAATGACAATGGTGTTCCAAAAGTTCCTTACAATATTGATATGAATTATTGGATTTCTGGACAAAAGTTTCTTGACTATAAAAAAATGAAGCTTGCTAATGCATGGATGGACGCAACTTTTGCAAAAGAATATATTGCCTCAAAAATATATAAAAAATACCTACCAACTGTTGAAGTGAATTTAACACGGCTTCATGTTCAAGGAAATTATTTAGGAATGTATGTTAACACTGAATCAATTAATAAACAATTTCTAAAAAAACATTTTAATGAAAACAATGGAGCGCTGTTTAAGTGTGATGGAAGCGGAATGTTTTGTGATACAACAGGAACTCCTATTGGTGGGGAGCCTAGCTTAAATTGGTATGGAACAGCTGACAGTACAAATTATTACAGTAGCTACAATCTAAAGTCAGATTATGGTTGGGAAGATTTAACAGATCTTATTTATACCTTAAGGTTTAATCCTGGACAGCTCGATTCAGTACTAAATATTGATAGAGTTTTATGGGCTTTTGCAGTTAACACTGTAATTGCTAATTATGATTCATATAATGGGTATTATGTCCATAATTATTACTTATATAAAGCAGAGGATGGTTTGTTTCAAATGCTGCCATGGGATTTAAGCCAAAGTTTTATAAACGCATTACTAGGGTGGGATTATTTTACTCCCCAAGGACCTAGTCACCCTCAACAATTTGACCCTTATTACGGAGAAGATCAGTCATTAAATAGACCCTTAACATATGTTTTATTTAATAATGAGGATTACAGGAAACAATATACAGCCCATTTGAGAACAATTATAAATGAATTAGACACAAACAATATAAGAAGTCAGGTCAATAATATTCAGTCCCTTGCAGCATCTGGTGTGGCATCTGACCCTAACAAACTTTTTTCTTTAAATGATTTTTATTCTAATGTAGAAGATGATATTTCATTTGCTCCATGGGGAGGATATGGCTTTGGGGGAATAATGTCCTCGTTAAGATATCGTATACCATATTTAACAAATCATCCTGAGGTTTCTATAACACCACCTGAGTTATTCTCAGTAAATGTTGCAAATAATGTAGTAAGTGTTTCCGCTTTAAATACTAGCTCTGTCAGTTTAATGGCAACAACAAGTTCTTATAATTCTAAATTTCAATCTTTTAATATGAACGATAGCGGTAGCAATGGTGATGTGTTAGCAAATGATGGGATTTACTCATGCTTACTACCTTTTAATTCAGGCAATCAAGTTAAGTTTTATATTAAAGCAGATAACGGGCAGGCTATTAAATTAAGCCCTGAAAGAGCAGAGTATGAGTTTTATAGCTACTCCATTCTTTCTAATACTTTAGAGTCAACTGAAGTATCAGCTAAAAAACTAATTAGTATAACTGACATCCTTGGAAGACCTGCTACAGAGCTATATAATCAGCCACTAATTTATATATACAGTGACGGTAGCAGTAAAATAAATTTTATTACACAATAATTCAATTTTAATGATTGCCTATCTTAATAGCAAAACTTATATTTGCACGATATAGCCTAAAAAAACATGAGTTACTTTAAAGAATACAAAAGTTTAAACCTTGCTCAAATTCATAAAGAAGTACTGGATGCCTGGAAGAAGGATGATGTCTTTATCCAAAGTCTAAATTTAAGAAAAGATAATTCAAAATTTACCTTCTACGAAGGCCCACCATCCGCAAACGGTATGCCTGGGATCCACCACGTTATAGCTCGAACAATCAAAGATTTATTTTGTAGATACAAAACTCTTCAAGGGTTTCATGTTGACCGAAAAGCAGGTTGGGACACGCATGGTCTGCCGGTTGAATTAGGTGTAGAAAAAGAATTAAATATCACTAAAGAAGATATTGGAACAACCATATCTATAGAGGACTATAACAACGCTTGTCGTAAAAATGTTATGAAATACCAGGGTCTTTGGGAGGATATAACAAGTAAAATGGGGTATTGGGTAGACATGAAGTCTCCTTATATAACTTATGACAATAAATATATAGAAAGTGTTTGGTGGCTAATTAAAGAATTACATTCAAAAAAACTTTTATACAAAGGCTTTACTGTGCAGCCATTTTCACCAAAAGCAGGAACTGGACTTAGTACTCATGAATTAAATCAGCCAGGATGTTATAAAAACGTAAAAGATACTTCCGCAGTTGCCCAATTTGAAATAATTAAAAATAATTTTAGTGAATTTCTTTTTTCAAAAACTTCAAATAAAATTTATTTTATTGCCTGGACCACAACACCTTGGACTCTGCCCTCAAATACAGCTTTAGGTGTAGGAAAAAAAATAATTTATCAACTAATTGAAACTGTAAACCAGTACACAGGGGAGCTAATTTCTGTTATAGTAGCTAAAGAACTTTCTGATAAATATTTTAAAAAAAATAATTTAAAGCTTGAGTTTAAAGATTATAAAGCTGGAGATAAAGAATTACCATTTAGGATAGTAAATGAGTTTAAAGGAGAAAAGCTTGAAGGTCTGAGATACGAACAACTATTAAATTATGCTAAACCAGAAGATGGAGATGCTTTTAAAGTTATACTCGCAGATTTTGTTACAACTGAAGACGGAACTGGTATTGTTCATTTGGCTCCAAGCTTTGGTTCTGATGATAACTTAGTGGCAAAACAAAACAAAATAGGCACCTTAACGCTTGTAAATGAGCAAGGCAAATTTTTAGATTGTGTAACAGACTTTGCGGGCCAATACGTCAAAGATGAATTTTATTTAGAAGATGAGGAAAAACCAAAGCTCTCTGTAGATGTTCAAATCTGTGTTAAACTTAAAAATGAAAATAAATTATTTAAATCTGAAAAGTACGAGCATTCCTACCCTCATTGTTGGAGAACAGATAAACCTATATTATACTATCCATTAGATAGCTGGTTTATTAAAACAACAGAGTATAAAGATAGAATGATAGAGTTAAATAAAACTATAAACTGGAAGCCAAAATCTACCGGTGAGGGTAGATTTGGAAACTGGCTTGAGAACCTTGTTGACTGGAATCTTTCTAGATCTAGATTTTGGGGAATACCAATTCCTATTTGGAGAACTTCTGACGGTATTGAAGAAATTTGTATTGGCTCAGTGGAAGAGCTGAAATCTGAAATTACACGCTCTATTAATGCGGGCATTATGAAAGAAAACCCATTAAAAGATTTTATTGTAAATGATTTTTCCAAGGAAAACTATGATAAATTTGATCTGCACAGACCGTATGTAGATGACATTAAATTAGTTTCTAAATCTGGTAAAGTAATGTTCCGCGAAATTGATTTAATTGATGTATGGTTTGATTCAGGAGCAATGCCTTATGCCCAAATTCACTACCCTTTTGAAAATAAGGATTTACTAAAAAAGAATTTTCCTGCTGATTTTATTGCAGAAGGTGTTGACCAAACAAGAGGTTGGTTTTTTACCTTACACGCAATATCAACTCTTGTTTTTGACTCTGTAGCATATAAAAATGTTGTTTCAAATGGATTAGTATTAGACAAAAATGGCAATAAAATGTCAAAAAGATTAGGTAATGCGGTTGACCCATTTACCACTATAGATCAACATGGGGCAGATGCAACCAGATGGTATATGATTGCAAACGCTCAGCCTTGGGATAATCTCAAGTTTGATGAGTCTGGAATTATTGAAGTCCAAAGAAAATTTTTCGGGACCCTCTACAATACCTATTCCTTCTTTGCTCTTTATGCAAATATTGATAATTTTAAACACACACCTACAGCATCAGTAGAGGTAACTTCAAGAGAAGAAATTGATCAATGGATAATTTCGGAGCTTAACACTTTAGTTGTTGAGGTAGAGAAAAGTTATGAAGATTATGAGCCAACAAAAGTCGCAAGATTAATACAGGATTTTGTAATAAATAAACTTAGCAATTGGCACATTAGGCTTAGCAGAAGAAGGTTTTGGAAAGGAGAGTTTAATCAAGTCAAAAAAAATGCTTACAAAACTGTATATGATTGTTTAAATACTATTGCTATAATTTCAAGCCCGATAGCTCCATTTTTTATGGATAAGCTATATAAAGATTTAAATAACTCTGAAAAATCTGTTCATCTTGCCGATTTTCCCAAAGCTAATTTATCACATGTAAATATTGATTTAGAAAAAAGAATGTCTCTTGCTCAAAAAATAACATCAAGTATACTGTCAATTAGAAAAAAAGAAAAAATTAGAGTTAGACAGCCATTAGCAAAATTTTTAATCTCAACTAATTCAAGCGAAGTAAAGAGACAAATAGAGGCGGTAAAAAACATTATTCTATCTGAAACAAATGTTAAAGAGGTTGAATTTATTAATTCGGACTCAGGGATTTTAACCAAAAAAGTTAAGCCTAACTTTAAAAAATTAGGCCCAAAATTTGGAAAAGAGATAAAATCCATTGTTGCAAAAATCAACTTAATGTCAGAAGATGAAATAAATTATTTAGAGAAAAATTCTAAAATAATTTTAGATGAGAACCTAACTCTTTTTTTAGAAGATGTTGAGATTTCTTCAGAAGATATTAGCGGCTACTCTGTTAGCTCGGGAGAAAATTATACAGTAGCGTTAGATATTAATATTTCAGACAAGCTAAAAGAAGAAGGATTAGCTAGAGAGTTTGTAAATAGAGTGCAAAGAATAAGAAAAGATTTAAATTTTGAGGTAACAGACAAAATCTCAATTAATGTTATAAAAAACAATATTATAGAAGAGGTGATTAAAAATAATTTGAGTTATATTTGTAATGAAACACTTGCTGAAGACTTGATCTATTCCTCAACCGAAAACTCAAATTACGTTGATATTGATCTAGTAGAAAACTTCTCCTGTAAAGTTATGATAAAAAAATATTAGGACATGGCAGAAAAAACAACATACACAAAAAGTGAGCTTAAAGAATTTCAAAAAATTATTTTAGCTAAAATAAAAAGTGCTGAGGAGGATTTAACAATTCTCAGGGCTTCATGTGCAAATGACTCTGACAACGGAACAGAAGACACCTCTCCCACTTTTAAAGCTTTTGAGGAGGGCTCTTCTACACTTTCTAAAGAAGAGAACAACAAGCTGGCAGAGAGACAGGCAAAGTTTATTTTAAGTCTTAAAAATGCTCTTATTAGAATAGAAAATAACTCTTACGGAGTATGTCGTATTACTGGTAAATTAATTTCAAAAGAAAGATTAATACTCGTACCTCACGCAACTCTTAGCATTGAAGCTAAAAAACTTCAACCATAATCTTTGAAAAAAGTAATTAGCACAGCCTTAGTTTTAATCATTTTAGATCAAGTTTTAAAAACTTGGATAAAAACCCATATGTTTCTTGGTCAAGAGTTCAAGGTGTTTGACTGGTTTATAATACATTTCACGGAGAATAATGGCATGGCTTTTGGGATTGAGTTTGGAGGACAAATTGGGAAAAACCTTTTAACTATTTTTAGAATAATTGTCGTAAGCTTTGGAATTGGTTATGTTTTTAAGTTAACAAAAGAAAAACTTCCTAGCGGAGCCTTACTTTCATTAGGTCTTATAATAGGAGGAGCTATAGGAAATATTATTGACAGTCTTTTTTATGGAGTTATATTTAATGACAGCTATTTAAAAATTGCAAGTTTTATGCCAGATGAAGGAGGGTATAGCAGGCTTTTGGAGGGAAAGGTAGTTGACATGTTCTATTTCCCTATTATAAACACTCATTTCCCTAGCTGGGCGCCATTAGTGGCTGACCAACACTTTATATTTTTTAGACCCGTTTTTAATATTGCTGACGCAGGAATATCTGTTGGAATATTTACACTAATTATTTTTTATAGAAAGCTTTTTAAATAATTTTCTTAAAAACTCATATGAGGCTATAACCTCAGCAAGTATAACAAAACTATATACTGTGTCTTCAACGGGAATATTTAAAATTCGATAACCAATAATATGGTCAGGATTGTATAAAACAATAGGATTCTCTGTAAAGCTTCCCGTTAATAGGCCATTCATAACTAAGAAAGGAAGTAAAGAAACAAGATAAGTCCTGATAAAATTACCCCACCATATAGGCTTGAGGTAAAAAGCGATAAAGCAGATTAAAGCAGCTAAACAAAAATAAAAACAAGTGTATAAATTGTTGTAGTAAATAGCAGCGATTAAAATTAGTACAATACCGAAAAATAATGAAAGTTTAAATATAATCTTCAAGGGTTTTATGTCTTCAAAAAAGTAATCTAGGACCTCATAAATAAAGACACAAGCGTATGGAGTTACTATAAACCAAAGCCACTCTTCGATGGGAAGATAAAATATTTTTATACCTAAAATATAATTTGGATTAAAGCTCCAAACTCCTAAGCTAGTGAATAAAATATCAATTGAGCCATGTATAATTACACACAGTAATATTGCTGGCAATAAACTCTTCCACTTTTTATAAAACTGCAATTTACTTTCAAAACTTTGCAGCAATGGATAAGCAATTGTTGCAATTAAAATATAACAGTAAAAATATTTGCTAGCTAATATTTCCATAATTTAAGTATTGAATGAAAAAGAAAATTAATTGTGAGCCCAAAACTCCAATAGCAATTTTAAAGTTAAGCTTGTGCTTAGAAAAAACAATAAGCATCTGTGCGATAATTGCACCAAAAAACCATCCAAAGTAATTATGAATAGGAACAGATACATTTTGCCATGACCAAAAGTCAAGATTAATTGCAATTGGTTCAATAATATAATCAATAGAAACCATTAAGAGAGAGCTTAATAATATTAACAGAAATTTCTTTTCTGTAAAGAAAGAAATAATCCCAAAAGATGCAAGAGATAGATTTAGCCAATTTATTCCCATAACCAGTGGCGTATTAAATAGTTTTAATCCCAGTGTTTTTCCATATGAATATTCTCCAAAAATAACTCCTGTATTTACACCCAGAACCTCAATCAAAAAACCGAAAAAAAACACTTGCAAACAAAGAAAAATAAAACTTTTAGAATAGTTATTGTTTGAATAGAAAAACAAGCAAAAAATAAATAATAAGTATAACGGAGTAGTTGGTAATATTATTGATGAAAGATCAGTGTTGAATACTGGTAGCTGGATATTCGCACCATAAAGGATACTCAGCCCTCCAACAATACTAAAGAAAAACATTAGAAAAATAACATAATCAATTCTTTTTAAACTCATATTTTTAACTTATTAATTCACCTATTATTTTAGAAGAGGACAGCGCCAAAGGGATTCCGCCTCCAGGGTGAACGCTACCACCACAAAAATACAAATTTGAGATCTTAGTAGAAAAATTTGGATGTCTAAAAAAGGCTGATCCTCTAGCGTTAGATGAGCTTCCATATAACGACCCTCCAAATGATTGTGTAGAGCTTTCAATTAGTTTTGGTGTAAGGATTTCTTCACAAACAATGTATTCTTCAATACTTACATCTAACACCTTGTTTATTTTTTTAATTATATTTTTTCTAGAGTTAATAATTAAATCTTGCCAATTCTGCCCAACATCATATGGCGTATTAATCATCACAAACCAATTCTCACATTTATTAGGAGCGTCATTTTTTGTCATCTTAGATGTAATATTAATATATGTTGTTGGGTCTTTATAAATTTCTTTGTTTTCAGACAACATCTTAAATTCCTCTTCATAATTATTAGAAAATAGAATATTATGAAGCTGAAGGCTAGAAAATTCTTTTTTTATACCCCAATAAAAAATTAAAGCAGAAGATGATCTTTCTTGCTTGAGAACTCTTTTTATTGTAAATTTTTTGGGGAGTAAGTTTTTATAAACAAAGTATATGTCTTGATTGCAAATAATAACATCAGCTTTATGTAGGTTATTTAAAACAAACACTCCTTCTGCAACCCCATCATTAACTGAAATTTTTTCAACTATTGTGTTAAAATAAAACTTAACACCTAAATCAGTTGCAAGACTATAAAGTGCTTTTGCAATTGTAAACATTCCTAAATTTGGATAAAAGGCTCCTTTATTAAACTCTAAAGCTGAAATACTATTTAAAATTGCCGGTGCTTTATATGGGTTTGACCCGTTATATGTGGCAAAACGATTAAATATTTGTATAGCTTTTTTACTTTTAAATCTACTACTATTAGCAGAGTGCATAGATTGAAAAAGCTGTAAAAAAGGTAATTTTAAAAACGCAATAAATACTTTAAAAGACAAATATGTTTTTAGCTTGTGAAGAGACTTTTCTAAAAATAAAAAACTTGTTGAGTCAAATATAAAAGTATTTTTTTTAATATGGTTTTTTGTTATATTCTTGGCAACACCAGCTTTGTCATGAAGCTCACTAGCAAATTTATCCAAATCAGTATATCCTCTTATAATTGTTTTATCATCATAAAAATATCTACACCCCTCATCAAGCTTTTTGTACTGAAAATAATCTCTCGGATTTTTATTTGCCAAAAGAAACAGTTCATCAATTTTTTCTGGCATAGTCAATAAAGAAGGCCCCATGTCAAATCTAAATCCCTTTTTTTTTGTTTCTCGCATCTTACCGCCATAGCTTTTATTTGCCTCATAAACATCAACAGCATGTCCTTTAACAGACATCCTTATTGCAGAAGACAAACCTCCAATTCCAGAACCAATTATAATTGCTTTTTTCAAAAATTATTTAATTTTTAATAAATTATTTTCTATTAAATACTCAGCAATTTGAACAGTATTTGTTGCAGCACCTTTTCTTAAATTATCGGCAACAATCCACATATTTAAAGAATTAGATTGAGAAAAATCACGTCTAATTCTACCAACAAAAACATCATCTAAACCCTTAGAAAAAACTGGCATTGGATAAATATTTTTTTTAGTGTCATCACTAAGGGTAACTCCGTCTATATTAGATATTTCATTTTTTATCTTGGCAATTTCAAACTCATTTGATAATAGTAAATTGACACTCTCACTGTGCCCAGCCTCAACCGGGATCCTAACGGCTGTAGCGGTTATTTGAATATTTGAATCAAGTATTTTATGAGTTTCATTTATGATCTTCATCTCCTCTCCTGTATACCCATTCTCTTCAAAAGAATCTATATGAGGTATGGCGTTTCTATAAATTTGGTAAGGGTAGGCCATGTCTCCTTCTTTTCCTATTTCTTCATTTTCTAATTGATTAATCGCTTTCTTTCCTGATCCAGAAACAGATTGGTAAGTTGACACTACCGCTCTCTGGATATTGTATTTCTTATGAATTGGGGCTAAAACAACTAAAAGCTGAATAGTAGAACAGTTAGGGTTTGAAATAATCATATCTTCAGAAGATAATTCATGTCCATTAATCTCCGGTATTATTAACTTATATCTTTCATTCATTCTCCAAAAAGACGAATTATCAATAACCTTACACCCTATTAAGTTAAGCTTAGGGGCAAGTTCTTTTGAGGTTTCAGAGCCGGCAGAAAGAAGTGCTAAATGAGGTTTCTTTTCTAACATCTCTGACGTGGAACATATAAAATAGGTTTTATTTTTTAAGTTTATTTCTTCTCCGATTGATTTATCGGATGCCACTAAAATCAACTCAGTGAAAAAAAAATCTCTTTCTACAATAACCTCTAGAATTTGACGTCCAACTAATCCTGTGGCGCCAATAATTGCAAGTCTCATGATTTTATATTTAATACTCAAAAGTACTATATTTACGAGCGTTGAAAAAACTTTTTTACTTTTTTAAATTATAGCATAATCAAACAATAATGGATTCCACGGAATATTTAAAAAACACTATAAAAAGACTACCCTCAACTCCAGGGGTATACAACTATTATGATGTTAATGGTGAAATTATATATATAGGTAAGGCAAAAAACTTAAAAAGACGAGTATCATCATATTTTACAAAAAAACATGAAAATTTAAAAACAAAAATTCTTGTCAGCAAGATTTGTGACTTAAAATATATTTTAGTTGAAACCGAAATAGATGCACTTTTACTAGAAAATAATTTAATCAAAAAACATCAGCCAAAGTATAATATATTGCTTAAAGATGACAAGTCATACCCATGGATTTGTATTAAAAAAGAAGAGTTTCCGAGAGTGTTTCAGACTAGAAAAGTTATTAAAGATGGTTCTGAGTACTTTGGCCCATACATGTCTACATATGTGGTAAATGTTCTTTTAAACTTTTTTTCTGAAATCTTTTATGATAATGGTTGGACTCCATTTACATACCTTGGCAAGGAGAAAAAACCGGAATCGAAAGAAAAATACTTAGAAACAATTAGTCAAATTCGTAAAATTTTAAAAGGTGATATTAAAAGTGTTATTTCTTATCTTAAAGAAAAAATGATGCTTCATGCAAATAAAATGGAATTTGAAAATGCTCAAAAAATAAAAGAACAACTTCTACTTTTAACAAACTATCAATCAAAATCTTCAATAGTAAGTTCAAAAATTAATAATGTAGATATATTTACAATAATTTCTGATGAAAAAAATGCATTTGTAAATTATTTAAAAATAACAAGTGGGGCAATTATTCAGTCTCATACTGTTGAAATCAAAAAAAAATTATCTGAAAGTGATGAAGAAATTTTACAATTTGTAATAACAGATTTGAGAATCAGATTTAATAGTGTTTCAACATTTATTTACTCTTCTCATAATATTATTAATATTTGGGAGGGTGTGAAGATTATTGTACCTGCTCAAGGAGAAAAGAAAAAATTAATTGACCTATCACTGCGTAATGCAAAATATATGCAGCTAGAGAAGAAAAAAAGGCAGGCTTTAAATCTCACTAAATCGAATAAATCAATTGTTCTAAAAAAATTACAACAAGATCTTCATTTAAAGGAAATCCCTATTCATATTGAGTGTTTTGATAACTCCAATTTTCAAGGCTCTAACCCCACAGCATCGTGTGTTGTTTTTAAAAAGGGCCTTCCAAGCAAAAAAGACTATCGACACTATAATATTAAAACTGTTGTAGGTCCTGACGATTACGCATCAATGGAAGAGATCGTTTTAAGAAGATATAAGAGATTGCTAAATGAAAAAAAAAGTCTTCCTCAATTAATTGTTATTGACGGAGGAAAAGGGCAATTAAGCTCTGCTATTAAAAGCTTAAAAGAATTAAAAGTTTATGGGAAAATTGCAATTATTGGAATAGCTAAAAGACTTGAAGAAATTTATTTTCCAAATGATAATACTCCAATATATTTAGACAAAAGATCCTCTAGTTTAAAAATAATTCAACAACTAAGAAATGAAGCTCATAGGTTTGCAATAAATCACCATAGAAAGAAAAGATCAATCAATAGCATCTCTTCTGAGCTAGAAAAAATTGATGGAATAGGTCCCAAAACAGTAGAAAAAATAATACAAAATTTTGGATCTTTTAAAAACTTAATGACTAGTAAAAGGTCTGAAATTGAAGAATTAATAGGTAAAGAAAAGACTAGTAAATTATTTTCTAAAAAATAATATTAGTTTTCTTTTTTCATTTGAGGAAAAAACAAAACATCTTGAATAGAATTACTGTTTGTCATTATCATAGCTAATCTATCTATACCTATACCAAGACCTGCTGTTGGAGGCATACCATATTCGAGTGCTCGTAAAAAATCTTCATCTAACTGCATAGCTTCTTCATCGCCTCTTTTTGCTAGTTCAAGTTGCTCTGAAAATCTTTTTCTTTGATCTATCGGGTCATTAAGTTCTGAGAATGCATTACAAATCTCCTTTCCATTACATACAGCCTCAAACCTTTCAACTAAACCATTTTTAGATCTATGCTTTTTAGCTAATGGAGACATTTCAACTGGATAGTCTGTAATAAAGGTTGGTTGTATAAGTTTTGGCTCACAAAAATCTCCGAAAATTTCATCAATTAATCTTCCTCTGCCCATTGAAGAGTCAACATTAACTCCAAGTTTCTTAGCTGTCTTTGCTAATTCTTTTTCTTGCATTTGAGATATATCAACTTTAGCAAAATGTTCTATCGCCTCATACATCGTATATCGTTTCCAAGGTCTTTTAAAGTTTATTACGTTCTCCCCTACAGTAATTTCTGTTTTCCCATGAATATCTATTGCTATTTTCTCAACCATTTCTTCAACTAATTCCATCATCCAATTATAGTCTTTATAAGCAACATACAATTCCATTTGAGTAAACTCAGGGTTATGAAAACGACTCATTCCTTCATTTCTAAAGTCTTTGGAAAACTCATAAACACCATCAAAACCCCCAACTATTAATCTTTTTAAATACAGCTCATTAGCAATCCTTAAATAAAGATCCATATCTAAAGTATTGTGATGTGTTTTAAATGGTCGTGCTGCAGCTCCCCCGTATAATGGTTGAAGTATAGGTGTTTCTACTTCTAAATATTCTTTTGAATTTAAATACTGTCTCATTGAATTTGTAAGAACTGTTCTTTTAATAAAAGCTTCTTTAACATGTGGGTTAACTACTAGGTCAACATACCTTTGCCTGTATCTTTTTTCGGGGTCTGTAAATGCATCAAAGACATTTCCGTCAGTGTCAGTTTTTGGCAATGGAAGCGGTCTAAGTGATTTTGACAAAACAGTTAATGATTTAACCAAAATAGATATTTCTCCAACTTGAGTTATAAAAACACTTCCGCTAACACCAATTATATCTCCAATATCAAGAAGTTTTTTAAAAACCTGATTATACATTGTTTTATCCTCTTCAGGGCAAATTTCATCTCTATTTAAATAGAGCTGAATTTTTCCTTCTGAGTCTTGAAGTTCTACAAAAGAGGCTTTTCCCATTATTCTTCTAGTCATTATTCTTCCTGCAATAACAACTTCTAAGCTATCTCCTTCTTTATAATTATCTAAGATATTTTTTGAACTATTATTTACATTAAAGAGTTCCGCGGGGTAACAATCTATACCCAAATCTATAAGTTTTTGAAGAGACTCTCTTCTAACAATTTCTTGTTCTGAAAAATCTGTAGACATATTATTTTTTTTGTAAATATATAAATTCTTCTTCCTATAATTTTGTATTATTGATTTCAATTAACAAACCCCATTTAACAATGAAAATGAATGACTATATCAGTTCTTTTACTGATCAATTAAAGGAAGCTATTACTATTGGTGATTCCTCAACTTTTAAAGCGCCTGAAAATAAGATACAAAATATCCTAATTTGTGGCTTGGGCGGGAGTGGAATTGGAGGGTCTATTGTTTCAGATGTTTTGTCTAGTGAATTAACTATTCCTGTTTCGTGTTCAAAAGATTATTCTGTTCCAAATTTTGTAAATAAAAACACTTTAGTTATCGCCTCATCCTATTCTGGAAATACAGAAGAAACTTTAAACGCCTTGCAAATATGCATTAGTAAAGGTGCGGAAATTGCTATTATAACTTCAGGAGGTAAATTAAAAAAAATTGCAGAAGAAAATAATATTAATCATATTATTATACCTGGGGGAAACCCTCCAAGGGCAATGTTTGCTTATTCATTTACTCAACTTTTTTATATTCTTAAACATTACAATCTTATTAACTCGAGTTTTAAAAACTCATTTAAAAATAGTATTACACTATTAAACTCTCAATCTCAAAAAATTAAAACTGAAGCAAAAAATTTAGCAAAAAATTTATTTAAAAAAACACCGGTTATTTATGTTGCCTCTGGGTATGAAGGAGTTGCTATTAGATTTAGGCAACAATTAAATGAAAACAGCAAGTGTTTGTGCTGGCACCATGTTGTTCCTGAAATGAACCATAATGAGCTCTTAGGGTGGAGAACAAACACTGAAAACCTTGTCGTAATTTATCTTAGAAATAAATCAGATTTAGATAGAAACCAAGTAAGAATAGATATAAATAAAAATGTTATCTCTGAATATACAACTGATATATTTGATGTTTGGAGCCAAGGAAATTCTATTTTAGAAAACTCTTTGTACTTAATTAATTTTGGTGACTGGGTATCATGGTTTTTATCTGAGCTAAATGAGGTAGATGCTATTGAAATTGATGTAATTGATTTTCTAAAAAACAAACTAGCAAATACTAAATAGTGCAAAAAGTAAAGTTTAGAGACTTAGGGTTAATTGATTATAAGGAAGCTTGGGGCTTTCAAGAAGAAATTTTTAATAATATAATTAGTGTAAAATCTAATAATCGAAAACAAAAAACAGAAATAAAAACTGAAAATTTCTTGATCTTTTGCGAGCACCCTCATGTATATACTTTGGGTAAAAGCGGAAATAGTAAAAACCTTTTAGTTGATACAAATTTTCTTAAATCAAGAGGGGCAACATTTGTCAATACTAATAGGGGTGGAGACATCACCTACCATGGTCCTGGACAAATTGTTGGATACCCTATTCTTGACTTAGAGAATTTTTTTACTGATATCCATAAATATCTGCGATTACTAGAGGAGGCTGTTATCCTAACTCTTAAAGAATATAACATTAAAGGCGAAAGGTCTAACGGAGAGACCGGTGTTTGGATTGATGTGTCATCAAGCAACCCTAGAAAAATTTGTGCGCTTGGCGTGCGAACAAGTAGATGGGTAAGTATGCATGGGTTTGCTTTTAATATTAACTCTGATTTATCTTATTTTGGGAATATTATTCCTTGTGGTATTGCTGATAAAAATGTTACATCTCTGGAAAATGAACTTGATGTAAAAATAGATATTAACACAGTGAAGGGGCAGTTAAAAAAACATTTATCAGATCTTTTTAAGATGAACATTATAGATTTTTAATTAAAAGAATTATTTTTAACAATAAGTTGAAATAAATATGAAAGAAAAATTATTAGAATTTAAAAACCTAGTTACTGAGTTTCGCACAGAAGGAAAAACTGTAAAAGCAGTAAATGATATTAGCTTTACTTTAAATAAAGGTGAAACAATAGGGATTGTAGGGGAATCCGGTTCAGGAAAATCAGTGACATCACTTTCTGCAATGCGGTTAATTCCATCTCCTCCTGGAATAATTAGTGGTGGAGAAATAATTTTTCATCAAAAAAATTCAGAGCCTGTAGACCTCCTTTCTCTTACGGAGGAAGGTATTAGAAAATATCGAGGTAATGATATTGCAATGATTTTTCAAGAACCAATGACATCATTAAACCCTGTTTTCACATGTGGGGATCAAGTGCTAGAGGCTATTATGCTTCATCAAAACATAAATAAGAATGATGCTAAAAAATTAACAATTGATCTATTTAAACAAGTTCAACTTCCTGATCCAGAAAGAATCTATAGTACATACCCTCATCAAATTTCTGGAGGTCAAAAACAAAGAGTTATGATAGCAATGGCTATGAGCTGTAAACCTTCTGTAATGATTGCGGACGAACCCACAACAGCTCTTGATGTAACTGTGCAAAAAACTATTCTTCAGCTAATGAGCAACCTTCAAAAAGAACATAATATGGGAATTATGTTTATTACACATGACTTGGGAGTAATTGCAGAACTTGCTGACAAGGTTGTTGTAATGTATAAAGGAAAAATTGTTGAGCAGGGAAATGTTTGGGATATTTTTACCAACCCTAAACACCCGTATACAAAAGGACTTCTAGCTTGTAGACCTCCATTAAATAAAAGGTATACTTTTCTGCCAACGGTCTCTGATTTTATGAAAATTGACTCTTCAGGAAAAATACTTGATAATAATGTGTCTGTTGAAGATTTTACAAAAAACCTTATTATCCCTGATCAAAAAAGAAAAGAAAAGCAGGATAAGTTATTTACAAAAAAGCCTATTTTAAAAATCAAAAATCTAAAAACTTACTTTCCTATAAGAAACGGTTTTTTTGGAGGAATTAGTAGTTATGTAAAAGCAGTTGATGATATATCTTTTGATGTTTACCCAGGTGAAACTCTGGGCTTAGTTGGAGAATCTGGCTGTGGAAAAACCACTACAGGAAGAACTATTTTAAGATTAGAAGAACCAACATCTGGAGAGATGGTTTACAAAGACAAAGACATTTCTTTGATGAATGCAGAAGAGCTGAGACTCTTTCGAAAAGAAGTTCAAATAATCTTTCAAGATCCTTACTCTTCCTTAAACCCTCGAATGACTATTGGAAATGCAATAATGGAGCCAATGCAAGTTCATAAAATCCTGAGCTCTGATAAAGAAAGAAAAACAAGAGTTGAACAACTATTAGAAAGAGTTAGCTTAGACCCTGCACATTTCAATAGATACCCTCATGAGTTTTCTGGAGGCCAAAGACAAAGAATTGGTATTGCTCGAGCTCTTGCGGTAAATCCAAAGTTTATTATTTGTGATGAATCTGTTTCTGCGCTTGATGTTTCTGTTCAAGCTCAAGTTCTGAATCTTTTAAATGAATTGAAAGATGAGTTTGAATTAACATATATTTTTATTTCTCATGATTTATCAGTTGTTAAATATATGAGTGATAGAATGGTTGTAATGCAGGATGGTAAAATTGAAGAAATGGGTGATGCCGATCAAATATATAATGAACCTAAAACATCTTATACTCAAAGACTAATTGATGCTGTGCCTGAAGGAAAAACAGAGGATATAAAAAAACATTTAGAAGAAAAAGGGGTGAAAATTTAAAGACTCATCTCTGCTATTTCACCATTTATAATTAATTCAGCATCAGTAGAGTTAATTATCTCATCTACAGTTACTCCTGGCGCTCTTTCCAATAATTCAAACCCTTTTTTTGTAACATTTATAACAGCTAAGTCTGTAACTATTTTCTTTACACAATTAATTCCAGTAATTGGCAGAGTGCATTTTTTTAAAAGCTTACTCATACCTTTTCTATTTGTGTGAGTCATTGCCACAATAATATTTTCTGAAGATGCAACTAGATCCATTGCCCCCCCCATGCCTTTTACCATCTTTCCTGGTATTTTCCAATTAGCAATGTCGCCATTTTGAGAAACTTCCATTGCTCCTAACACGGTTAACTGAACATGCCCTCCCCTTATCATTGCAAAGGAAATTGCAGAGTCAAAAATAACAGCGCCTAACTCCGAAGTAATTGTTTGCTTGCCAGCATTTATTAAATCAGGATCTTCTTGCCCTTTTTTAGGAAATGGTCCCATTCCTAAAATACCATTTTCAGATTGAAAAATAACGTTTACATCTTTTGGAATATAGTTTGCAACAAGAGTAGGGATGCCAATTCCTAAATTAACATAAGTATTGTTTTGTAATTCTTGAGCAATTCTTTTTGCAATTCCATTTTTATCTAAAGCCATTAGTTTATTGTTGTTAGATTTTCAATTCTCTTTTCAAAATTATTACCTTTTATAATTCTCTGAACAAAAATTCCAGGCGTATGAATTTGGTTTGGGTCAAGTTCCCCAATTGGAACAAGCTCTTCAACTTCAGCTACAGTAATTTTTCCAGCCATTGCCATTAATGGGTTAAAATTTCTAGCGGTTCCTTTAAAAATTAAATTTCCTGCAGTATCTCCTTTCCAAGCTTTAACAAAAGAAAAATCTGCAACTAATGCGTTCTCAAGAATATGAGGCTTATTATTAAAAATTCTTTCTTCCTTTCCTATTGCGACTTCTGTCCCATGTCCTGCAGGAGTATAAAAAGCAGGTATTCCCGCTCCTCCAGCCCTGCATCGTTCTGCTAAAGTGCCCTGAGGAATTAATTCAACCTCAAGCTCTCCACTTAACATCTGTCTTTCAAACTCTTCATTTTCACCAACATAAGATGAAATCATTTTTTTTATCTGTCTTCTTTTTAAAAGTAATCCAAGACCAAAATCATCGATGCCAGCATTGTTTGAAACACAGGTTAAATTATTTATATTAAGCTTAGAGAGTTCTAAAATTGAATTTTCTGCTATTCCACACAAACCAAAACCTCCAAACATAAATGTCATTCCACTCTCCACCCCTTTAATAGCTTCTTTAATCGTTTTTACTTCTTTATTTATCATATTTAAAATTCTTCTTCTTGAATTAATGAATTGGTTTCGTCACACTCTAATTTTAAATCAATAGCTCTTGAAATATCAAACTTTTCAGGAAACACCCTTGAATTAGCTGTATCAGCATAAACTCTTTGCATATATTCAGCAAAAACAGGCAGTGCCATGTTTGCCCCTTGTCCAAACTGAATATCTCTAAAATGAATACTTCTATCTTCGCAACCAGTCCAGACTCCTGTAACTAGATTTGGGGTTATTCCCATAAACCAACCATCCGATTGGTTTTGAGTTGTTCCAGTTTTCCCTCCTATTTCATTTTTGAAACCATATTTGTATCTTAATCTTACTCCTGTTCCTGTTTTCTTCTTTGCTGTAGGGCTATAAACTCCGTCAACAACTCCCTGCAAAAGCCTTACCATAACATCTGCTGTCTTTTCACTCATAGCTTCTACAGTTTTTGGTGAAAACTCTTCTATAATAACACCATTTTTATCTTCAATTCTAGTTATAAATATCGGTTCAACCCAAACTCCTTTATTTGCAAATGTTGAATAAGCCCCAACCATTTCATAAACTGATAAGTCAAACGTTCCTAAACAGAGAGAAGGGACGGCCAAAATTTTACTCTGAATTCCTATTTTTTTTGCTAGATCAACTACAGCATATGGTCCAAACTGCTTCATAATAAAAGCTGTTATTGTATTTATTGAATTTGCTAAACCATATTTTAGTGTTAAAGTTAAACCTTCAAGATCCTCTCCTCCTGAATTTTTTGGAGCCCAATCTTTTTCTAATCTCCACTTGTGTTTATCAAATACAACAGGAACATTCGGAACTTCATAGCATGGAGAGTAACCCTCTTGAATTGCTAAAGAATATAGAAAAGGCTTAAATGTAGAGCCCACTTGTCTTTTTCCTTGTGTAACGTGGTCATACTGAAAGTTTTCATAATTTATTCCCCCTACATATGCCTTTACATGACCAGTGCTTGGATCCATACTCATCATCCCAGAATGAATAAAGTACTTACTGTACAGTAAAGAATCTCTTGGAGATAAAATAGTATCTATTCTTCCTTTCCATGAGAACAATGACATTGGAACTTTTTTATCAAATATTTCTTCTATTTTTTCAATTTTAAACCTGATGATTTAAGCTTTTTATATCTCTCAGACCTCTTCATGGCTTGTAACATAATTGGGTCTATTTGTTCTTGTTCAAAATCTTCAGGAAATGGCGCATTAGTATATCCATCCCAGTGCTTGTAAAAGTCATCTTGAAGCTCAGACATGTGAGTTGTTGTTGCTTCTTCAGCAAATCTCTGTAATCTTGAATTAATTGTTGTGTATATTTTTAATCCATCAGTATATAAATTATAATTACTTCCGTCAGACTTATAGTTTACCTTACACCATCCTTTCATTTTTTCTCTTAGAAACTCTCTAAAATATGGCGCAAGCCCTTGAGTGTGACTTTCTTTCTTAAAGTCTAAAATAATTGGCCGATTTACACATGAATTATAAGTGGAATCATCTATAAAATTATATTTTTTCATCTGAGACAAAACAATATTTCTTCTTTGCTGAGTTTTTTCAAGCCTTCTATTTGGATTAAAAAGAGAGGGGTTTTTTAACATTCCAACAAACATTGCGCCTTCATTTATAGAAAGATTTTCTACATTTTTATTAAAATACACTTTAGATGCTGATTTTATTCCAACCGCATTATTAACCCAGTCAAATCGATTTAAGTACATAGTAAGTATTTCATCTTTAGTATATCTTCTTTCGAGCCTTAGTGCAATAATCCATTCCTTTAGCTTTTGTTTGACTCTTCCTAACCCTGAAGCTGGTTGTTTTGTAAATAACATTTTTGAAAGTTGTTGAGTAATGGTGCTTGCTCCCCCGCTCTGCTTGCTAAAAGTTAGTGCTCCAAAAACAGCTCTTGCCAGAGCCTTAAAGTCAATGCCCGAATGTTTTCTAAACCTTATATCTTCTGTTGCTAGCAAAGCATCAACAAAGTGATCCGGTATTTGACTTCTTTTAACTAGGCTTCTGTTTTCATAAAAATATTTACCCAAGATAACACTATCCTCCGAGACTATTTCTGTAGCCCAATTATTTTGAGGGTTTTCAAGCTGCTCAAATGTTGGAAGCTCGCCAAAAAAACCAAAAGCAGTTAATGATAAAACCGAAATCATGATTATTAAAGGGCTTAAAACTAGTAGCCAGAGTAAGAAAAGTTTCTTTTTAATTTTTCTAAAATCATCTTTCTTGATAAGTTCTAATCCTTCATCAATATTAGAGTCTTTATATTTATTCATGACTAGCTTTAATTAATATTCCAAAAGAAAGCATTGAATTTAACTCTTCAATTCTATTCAAGCTGCCATACCTCATAGCCTGCTCAATCTTAATTTTAGGTGTTGATTTTTGAAATAAAACATCTTCTTTAATTAGATAAGATACAGTTCTGACACTACCTATTCCCCTTCCTTTCCATTTTCCGTTTTTTTCACAAATTTTTAAATCAATAGTATCTATTTTACTATCGTGGGTTAAAAAAAACAATAAGTTCTGGTAACTGTAGTCAACATCATGTCTAATTTCTATTTCAACACTATGAAGAGCTGTTGAATCTTTAAGTAAGAAATCAAATGATAAAACTGAGTCTGTATGCCATGTTCTATTGTCAAAGGAATGATAATGCATTTTGTTGCTACCGCTATTACAAGAGCAAGTTAGAATTACAATAAAAAAAATAATTACTCTCATTATAGCTGTTTTAATCTTTAGAGGATTTAATTCTTAACATTTTTGAAATTTGTAGCGATAATTCAAAAAATAAAATTTTAGCATTTATATTTCTACTTAAGTATCCTATTGAATTTTCAAATTCTAAAATCAATAGAATACTATTTTCTTCGTTTACAAATTTAGAGAATTTTAATACAAATTCCTTTTCATCAGTACTTGTTAAAAGCATCTTATTGTCTACAAAGTTATTAATCAAAGAATTTCTTATAATACTAATAGCAAAATTTAAAAGTTTTTTTTGGTAAATTACATTTCTCTTAGAAATAGAAACAACCCAATTAGTAAGCTTCAGAAAATCCTGCTTAAAACATAGCCTCATCCAGCTTGTAAAATCTCTTAAAAGTTCTATTTCTTGTGTAGATCCCTGTAGAGACAACAAATAACTAATATCGCCATCAGCTTTCTTTGAAAACCCATGAACATCTGGCCCAAATTTCTGCGTGTAAAACTCTATTAGTTCTGACTCTGTATATTTAGGAACAAATGTCTTTTGAAGTCGAGAGTTTATTGTAGGAAGTAGGTTGTTAATTTCATCGGATACTAACAAAAAAATTGTACCCTCAGGCGGTTCCTCTAAAAACTTTAATAATTTATTACTTGCAATCTTTAACATCTTTTCAGGACCCCAAATTATAACTACTCTATATTTAGACTCAAAATTTTTAAGAGCTAGCTTATTATAAAGAGTTAGTCTTGAGCTATCGACACACTCTTTAGTAGATGTGAACTCATGAGTATAAATAAATGGATTTTTATCACCCATAAAATTACTCCATTCATCTAATGAAGAATAGATGTTTGAAGTAAAAAAATTACGCCACTCAGGCAAATAATCAACAGAACGTGTGCATTTTGATGTTTTAATAACGGGAAATATTATATGAAGATCGGGATGAGAAAGCTTTGAATATTTAACACATGAGTTGCAAGTGTTACATGAATCTGTTTTTGTTTTATTAAAGCAATTAATATATTGGGCATATGCTAATGCTAATGCAATTTTCGGGCTTCCTTTTGGTCCTGTAAAAACTTGAGAATGAGCAATCCTGTTTCTAGAGATACCATTTAAGAGCTCTTTTTTAACATCTTCTAGAGCAAAAATTTCATTAAAGCGCATTTGATAATATATTATGTCAAATTTAATTAAAATGAGCTGATCTTAAGCTTTTATTTTATTTTTGTACAATGAATAATATCGCTAATTTTGATTTTAAAAATAAAAGAACTCTTATTCGAGTTGACTTTAATGTTCCTCTTACAGAGGACAATAAAGTAACTGATAATTCAAGAATTATTGCTGCAATTCCTACAATAAAAAAAGTTATCTCTACTGGTGGAATTGCAATACTAATTTCTCATCTTGGCAGGCCAAAAGGAAAAAAAACCTCAAAGCACTCCTTGTCTAATATTCAAAAAGATTTAGAAAAACTATTACTTCAGCCTGTCGCTTTTTTAGATGACTGTATAGGCTCTAAAGTTCAGAGCTTTATAAATAAGCAAAATGCAGGAAGTGTTATTGTCTTAGAAAATTTAAGATTTTACAATGAAGAAGAAATAGGAGACATTTCATTTGCAAAAAAACTTGCAAATCTTGCAGATGTCTATATAAACGATGCCTTTGGAACAGCTCATAGGCAACATGCCTCTAACTCAGTTATTACACAATTTTTTAAAACTAAATTCTTTGGACTGTTGATGCAAAATGAAATCTTTAATCTTGATAAAGCCATAAAAAATCCAACCAAACCATTTACCGCTATAATTGGCGGGGCTAAAATCAGCGGTAAGATTGAGATAGTTCTCTCTTTAATTGAAAAAGTTGATAATTTAATTATCGGGGGAGGAATGGCTTACACTTTTGTAAAAGCAAGAGGCGGCGCAATTGGAAACTCAATATATGAAAAAGATAAATTAGAACTTGCAGATCGAATTATCCAAAAAGCAAAAGATAGAGGTGTGAATATAATTCTACCAACAGATTCTGTAAATTCTTCAAAATTTGGAGAAGATGGTGCAATTCAAACTTCTGATATAGAAAAAATTTCACCAAATTATATGGGACTTGATATTGGTCCAAAATCAATACAGTTATTTAAAAATGTAATTCAAAACTCTAAAACAATCATTTGGAATGGTCCTATGGGTGTTTTTGAGATGGATTTATTCTCTAAAGGAACTGAACAAATTGCTTTATCAGTGTCAAAAGCAACTTCTAATGGTGCGTATTCTTTAGTTGGGGGAGGTGATTCTGTTTCTGCTATTAAAAAGTTTAATTTGGAAAATAATGTAAGCTATATTTCAACAGGAGGTGGGGCTATGATTGAATATTTAGAAGGGAAAAAACTTCCAGCAATTGAGGCAATGCTATAATTCTTCTTCAATTTTATTTTTTATTTTATTCACCTCTTTTGTAGGGACTTCTTTTTTGGTATTCTTTTTAACGGAATTAGCCTTTTTTTCAATTTCTTTTTTTGCTTTATTAGCTTTCTTTTCAAGCTCTTTTATTACACCTTCATGCTTTTTAATGCTTGGTGCTAACTTATCAACAACCGATTCAATTGGAGAATAAACTACTGAGTTTTTAATCATTTTTTTAGGAATAATATTAATCGTCTTTTCAAAATAAATTACACAACTAAGAATTACACATAATTTAAAGAAACCAAATAAAGCGCCAATAATTTTGCTGATTATTCCAAGAGCAAGAACGTTGGTTATTTTGTCAATTATAGATCCAATTGCTTTAACTGAAATAATTGAAAACAGAAATATTAGAGCAAATGAAATGATTGGAATAAAAGCTTTCTTTTCGTTTTTAGCAAAGTCAGAAGAGATTTTAGATATTATATCGGTAAAAAATTCTTCAAAATATACTGAAAAATTTAAAGCCAAATAAACACCAACTATAATAGCGGCTAAAGAAGTTATTTCATTAACAATACCTTTTGAAAAACCTCTTATTACTCCATAGACCATTGGAATAACAAGAGCTATATCAAGATAATTCATTTTTAAACAGATTAATTAATAACTACTGTTTTAAAAACTATTTTGTTTTTTAGAAGTCTTACAACGCTCTGCCCCGTTTGTGGGGGATCATTTCCTTCTATTTTTTCAACAATAACATCAAGTATTGCTTCGTACTGAAATTCAAAATCTGCTTGACCGTTAGCTCCTGTTTGTTTTTTCTGAAAAACACTTGAAAAAGAGCCCTGAGGACTTATTTCTCCTTCCTTTGATAGAATTACTTTAGCTCCTTCGACTGGTTGTCCGCTAGAGTCATTAACTGTGATTGTGCACAATGTAGGACTCTCTTTTTCACAGGAAGAAAAAGTAGTCATAAAAAAAGCAATAACAAAAGCCGTTGTAAAACTTATAAAAGCTGATTTAAAATTTATATTTCGCATAATTATTGTTAATTTGTATTCTTATGATAACAAATATACACAGAAAATTTTAACGTGTTAAAAAAAATATCAACCATACTAAATGAGATTAAGGTTTTTGACCCTAAATCTAAACAAGAATTGGAGGTTTTTAGAATAAAATATCTTTCTAAATCGGGGGAACTTAATAAGCTTTTTACTGAATTTAAAAAAATTCCGAATGAAGAAAAAAAAATTGCAGGTCAAGCTCTTAATAATTTAAAAGAACAATTAAACTTAATAACAAATAACGCTTATAATTTTGGCTCTGATAAAAAAGATTTAGCTGATGATTTTACAAAACCAATTTCTTTAAATAACCTTGGTAGTAGACATCCTCTATCAATTGTTAAAAATGAAATTGTTGAAATCTTTAATAAAATAGGCTTTAGTATTTCAGAAGGTCCAGAAATAGAAGATGACTGGCACAACTTCTCTGCGCTAAACTTACCAGAGGAGCATCCTGCGAGAGATATGCAAGACACCTTTTTTATACAAACAAATCCCGACACACTTCTCAGAACCCATACCTCGCCAGTACAGATCAGGCATATGGAACAAAATCAGCCTCCTATAAGAACTATTTCTCCCGGAAGAGTTTACAGAAATGAAGCTATTTCTTCTAGAGCTCATTGCATTTTTCATCAAGTAGAGGGGCTTTATATAGACAAAAGTGTAAGCTTTGCAGATTTAAAACAAACTCTATTATATTTTGCAAAAGAAATCTTTGGAGAAAAAACAAAAATTAGACTTAGACCTTCTTATTTTCCTTTTACAGAGCCATCTGCAGAAGTTGATGTAAGTTGCAATATTTGCTCTTCAAAAGGATGTAACGTATGTAAATATACCGGATATTTAGAGATTTTAGGGTGTGGAATGGTTGATCCAAATGTCTTAGATAATTGTGGGATTGACTCTAAAAAATACACAGGCTTTGCTTTTGGAATGGGAATTGAAAGAATAGCCATGCTTAAATACCAAGTTGATGACTTAAGGCTGTTTTATGAAAATGACATCAGATTTCTTAAACAGTTTTCAAATTCTATTTAAAACTCTTTTTTAAACAAATTTCCAATTGTAGGAGTCTAAATTCTCTACACAAGCTTTTAACAAATCAATAGAGCCTCTTACATCTTCTTTGTGAACCATTTCTATTACTTGATGAATATGCCTTGTGGGAATTGAAACTGCTCCAGAAATTGCGCCTCCCGGATTCATTCTTTGAACACCTGAGGTGTCTGTTCCTCCTGCAGGTAAAATTTCTAATTGTGTCTTTATTTTATGTTTTTTTGATATTTCTTTCATGTATGAAACCATTCTATAATCACAAACTGTTGAAGAGTCCATTATCTTAATACACGCTCCTTCTCCTAAAGCAGAAACCTGCTCTTGCTTTGTTGAGCCAGGAGTATCCCAGGCTATAGTTGTATCAAGTCCAAAGCCAAAGTCAGGGTTTATGAGCATTGAAGATACGTTTGCTCCTCTTATTCCTATTTCTTCTTGAACTGTAAAAACAGCATATGTATCATATGGAGGCTTTTCTTTCATCTCTTTTAACATTTCTATTAAAATAAAAACAGAAACTCGATTGTCAAGCGATTTACAATTAATGCAATCTCCCATTTCAATTAATTTTCTCTCCCTTGTGATTGTGCTTCCAACTTCTATAATTTTTTCAAGCTGACTTTTACTAAGGCCCGTGTCAATGAAGAAATCTTTTATAGTAGGTACTTTTAATCTGTCTGCA
This sequence comes from uncultured Flavobacteriales bacterium, assembly GCA_905181585.1. Classification (GTDB taxonomy): domain Bacteria; phylum Bacteroidota; class Bacteroidia; order Flavobacteriales; family BACL11; genus CAJIYG01. The sequence continues at coordinate 9,534 of CAJIYG010000008.1, read as the reverse complement.
GCATTCATTAAATGAATAGGCTTACTTCCCATAACACCTATAACATCTTCTTTACCGTGTATTATAACTCTTTGAGCAGTTAATGTCTTTGGGTCAAAACCCCCTAAAGTATGAAAGTAAACAAATCCCTTATCATCAATATGAGTAACAATAAAGCCTATTTCGTCCATGTGCGCAGCTATCATTACTTTCTTGTCATTAATTCCTTTTTTTAAAGCAATTATATTGCCCATATTGTCGATATTAATATCGTCAACAATAGATTTAATCTCTCTTAAAACAACTTCTCTAACTCTGTTTTCATGTCCAGGCGCTCCAGCAACCTCGCATAACTCTGCTAATAATTTTGTATTTATCATAGTTTATTCTAATGTGCTTAATTTAATCATATTTGTCATTCCTTTTTGGTACGCAGGTAAACTTGCTAAACTTATTATTGCATCACCCTTTTTAATTTCTTTATTTTCTTTCAGAATCTCTTTTGTTTCCATTATTGTCTGATCTGTAGTTGTCCCTCTGTCATAGTAATATGCTTTTACTCCCCAGACAAGACTAAGCTTATTTAAAATTGCATAATTATTAGTAAAAGCATAAATAAAAGCTCTTGGTCTAAAACTTGAAGTCTTTATTGCGTTATATCCTGAATATGTCATTGTAACAATTGCCTTTGCCCCGGCCTGTTCTGAAAGCTGTGCCGCATGGGCACAAATTGCATCTGAAATTTTTCTGGAATTAAGGTCCTTTAAACTATCAATATAAGCCGTATTTTTTCTGTTTGTGTATTGGCTTCTCTCAATGTCTCTAATAATCTCTCTCATAGTTGAAACTGTTTTTACAGGAAACTTCCCTACAGAAGTTTCTCCACTTAGCATAACAGCGTCTGCACCATCAATAACAGAATTTGCAACATCACTTACTTCAGCTCGAGTTGCTGCTGAATTTAAAGTCATGCTCTCTAACATTTGTGTTGCTATAATTACTGGTTTAGATTTTTCTATAGATTTTTGTACTATCATTTTTTGAAATGCAGGCACACTAAAAGCGGGGATTTCAACACCCAAATCACCTCGAGCAACCATAACAGCATCAGAGCTTGAAATAATATTATCTATATCGTCAAGGGCTTCAGGCTTTTCTATTTTTGAAATAACACTTAATGTACTTTTATTTCTTTTTAGAATTCGCTTTAGGCTTAACACATCTTCGGAAGATCTGACAAAAGAAAGAGCCAGCCATTCTATTTTCTGAGACAAAATAAATTTAAGATCTATTTTGTCTTTTTTGGTTAGTGAGGGAAGAGAAATCTTGGTATTTGGCAGATTAACCCCTTTATTAGAAGACAAGACTCCTCCAAAAACAACTTTTGTTTCAACAATTGTTTTTTTATTAGAGGAAACAACTTTAAGCTCTATTTTCCCATCATCAACTAAAATTCTATCTCCAACAATTACGTCCTTTGCAAAATCACTATAACTTATATAGAGAGCATTTTTTTTACTTCCAATATTTGTTAATTTTTTACTTGTTCTAATTGTTGAAAAAAAGACAGACTCACCCTTTAAAAGATTAATTGGCTTTGGCAAAAGGCCAACTCTTATTTTTGGGCCTTGTAAATCTGCTAATATTGCTGTATGAACATTTAACTCTTGGTTAATTTTTTTTATTCTTGATATTATTTCTTTAGCTTCTTTGTGCTGCAAGTGTGAAAAGTTTAATCTACATACATTTACTCCTGCTTTAATTATTTTTTTAAGCATTATTATTGTACTGGTTGCAGGACCAATAGTTGCTATAATTTTTGTTTTTCTAATCATTGAGTATAATATTATCTAAAACTCTTGTTTTTTTAAAATCTATCTCAAAAGCAAATAATACTTCAGAGATAGTATTAATTTTTCTTACCAATTCATTTTTTTCATTTCTTTCTAAGATATTTCCAGTTGTCAAAAAATAATTTATTTTTTTTTGAGTAGTCTCTAAATAACCTTTTCCAGAATTATTTGAAGTTAGAGTAAGACTGCCGTATTTTTCACTCTCTAAGAACTTAAATCTTGAAAAAAAACTTTTTCCTCTACAAATATAGTTCTTATCTTTTTGTAAATCAATTGATAGTAGCTTATTTAAATGCCATGACAACTTATAGTCTTTTGCTTGACTTACTAATGCAAAAACACTAACTCTTTCTTCTTCTACTTCATCAAGTTTAAATATTTTTTTCTTTTTATATTTCATTATCATATAATGATTTAGCACATAGTTGCTCCGCTGATTTTATTGAAAAACCCCAGTTTTCTGACTTTTTATTCCCATTAATATAAGCTCCTATTTTATATTTTTTTTGGTGTCCTGGACCAGATTCTTGAATTTTTTTAAACGTAACTTTTTTACCTTCTTTTTGACATCTCAAAATTAATTTTGATTTAAAATCAATATCACTAAAATTATTATTTATCGATTTTGTAATTATTTTATTAATAACAAAATCATTAGTTTTAATAAGACCTTCTTTAATAAATATTGCTCCGATTAAGGCCTCTAAACAATTCCCAAACATATTGTCCGATACTTTGTCAACATTATGCTTGATTAAATCTTTAGCAATTATCTGTTTACCTATTATGTTTAAATTTTTTCTACTAATGATGTGCGATCTTTTTTTAGACAATTCTCCTTCACTATCTGTAGAAAAATGTTTAAACAAATAATCTGAAACAATAATATTTAAAACAGAATCTCCCAGAAACTCTAATCTTTCGTTGTGTTCTTTCCTCTGTATTGACTTGTGAGTAAAAGCTTGGTCATAAATGATATTACTTTTAACCTTGAACCCAAAAATTTCTTCAAATGAATTGTTAGTAGAATATCCAACATTCAAAATGGCTTTTATTTTTTTTAAAAATGCTATTCTACAAACTTTTTAAATAAAACAGAGCCATTGTGACCGCCAAAACCAAAGGTATTACTAATTGAATGATTAACTTCTCTTTCTTGAGGCACGTTAAATGTAAGTTCTAGTTTGCTGTCAATTGATTCATCTTTTGTGAAATGATTAATTGTAGGAGGAACAATATTTTGGTTAACAGCCATAATACAAGCTATAGCTTCTATCACGCCAGCAGCCCCAAGCAAATGACCAGTCATTGACTTTGTCGAGCTAATATTTAGATTATATGCCTCTTCCTTGAATAAGCTTAAAATTGCTTTTGTCTCTGCAATATCTCCTAAAGGAGTGGATGTTCCGTGAACATTAATATAGTCTACCTCTCCTTTATTAATTTTACCTTCATTTAAAATAATATTCATCACATTTTTTGCTCCTAATCCTTCAGGGTGTGGCGCTGTTATATGATGCGCATCAGCTGTCATTCCGCCCCCAATAATTTCTGCGTATATTTTTGCTCCTCTTTTTTTTGCATGCTCATATTCTTCTAAAACAAGAGCGCCAGCTCCTTCCCCAAGAACAAAACCATCTCTATCTTTATCAAATGGACGGGAGGCTGTCTTGGGGTCATCGTTTCTTGTTGACAAAGCCATCATAGCATTAAAACCGCCAATTCCTGGTTCAGCAACACAAGCCTCTGAACCGCCACCAACAAAAACATCTGCTTTATCCCACTTTATATAATTAAAGGCGTCAATTAAAGCATGCGTAGATGAGGCACAAGCAGAAACTGTTGTAAAGTTTGGGCCTCTAAAACCATATTTAATAGAAATATGACCGGCAGGTATATCTGAAATTAATTTTGGAATAAAAAAAGGATTAAATCTAGGTCTTCCGCCTCCTGTTGCAAAATTAGCTGATTCTGAATAAAAAGTATTCATTCCGCCAATGCCGCTTCCCCAGATGACTCCAGCTCTGTCGCTATTTATTTTTTCAACGTCTATTCCTGAGTCGGTCAAAGCTTCATCTGCAACCTTCATTGCAAATTGACAGAATCGATCCATTTTTCTTGATTCTTTTCTGTCTAAAAAATCTAAAGGACTAAAATCTTTTACCTCGCAAGCAAATTGTGTTTTAAATTGGGTAGAATCAAAGAGGGTTATGGGTCCAGCTCCGCTAACTCCAGATAATAGACCATCCCAATATTCTTTAAGATTATTTCCAATAGGAGTAAGGGCTCCTATACCAGTGATAACAACTCTTCTGGATTTCATATAAATAAAGTTATGCTGTTTCTATAAAAGTTATTGCATCTCCAACAGTCCCAATTGCCTCTGCCTTGTCGTCTGGAATCTGAATATCAAACTCTTTTTCAAACTCCATTATTAGTTCTACCGTGTCAAGAGAATCAGCCCCTAAATCGTTAGTAAAACTTGCTTCATTAGTAACTTCAGCTTCGTCAACTCCAAGCTTGTCTATAATAATTGCTTTTACTTTTGTTGCTACATCAGACATATCTTATGTTTTTTAATTAATATGTTGCAAATTAAAGTATTAATTAAATATTGTGCAAACTTTATCATTTTCTATTTTAACATCTCATTGTTTATTATATTTTTGATAAAAAGTTATCTATAATGAAAAACATTGCGGTTTTTGCATCCGGCAAAGGAACAAATGCAGACAAAATCTGTAATTATTTTTCTAATTCAACAAAAATATCTGTTTGTCTTTGTGTAAGTAATAACCAAAAATCAAACCTTGAAAATATTGCAAGATCATACAAACTTGACTATTTGCTGCTGGAAAACAACAACAAGGAGTTTTTATTAAATTTCTTAAAGAAAAGTAAGATTGACTTTATTGTTCTAGCTGGATATTTAAAAAAAATACCTACAGATATAGTGTCTGAATTTAAAAATAGAATAATTAACATCCACCCCTCTCTACTGCCAAAGCACGGGGGAAAGGGAATGTATGGTTTAAATGTTCATAGTGCTGTTATAAATTCAACAGACAAAACAAGTGGAATAACTATCCATTTTGCAAACAATGACTATGACAAAGGGGCTATTCTATTTCAGGCTTCTTTAGATTTAAAACCAAATGAAACTGCAAAATCATTGTCACATAGAACTCAAGAGCTAGAACACTTACACTACGCAAAAATTATAGAAAAAACAATAATTAAATCTTTATGAGCGTAATAATATATACAGATGGGGCTGCAAAAGGAAATCCGGGAAATGGTGGCTTTGGAATAGTTTTAATTTCTGGCAAACACAGAAAAGAAATATCAGAGGGGTTTCGTTTAACAACTAATAATCGAATGGAGCTATTAGCTGTAATAATTGGTCTAGAGAGCTTGAAATCTAACAAAGAGAGTGTTACTGTTTATTCTGATTCTAAATATGTTGTTGATGCTGTTAATAAAAAATGGGTTTTTGGATGGGAAAAGAAAAATTTTAATAAAAAAAAGAACCCCGATCTTTGGATTCGCTTTTTGAAGGTTTTCAAAAAACATAACGTCATATTTATTTGGATAAAAGGGCATTCTGAAAATATAGAAAATGAAAGATGCGACTACCTGGCTGTTAGCGCTGCCGAAAAAAGTAGCCTTAAAGTTGATTCGTGGTATGAAAACTCAAAAAAAGACAATACGCTTTTCTAAACACTAAAAGAAGATAATTTAACAAACTCTGTTAGTCGATTAGAAACCTCATTATCTGTTAGCTCTGAAAGTCTTTCTGTTCCAAATTTTTCTACACAAAAAGAGGCCATAACAGATCCAAAAATAACAGCACTTTTTAAATTTTCGAAAGAAATGTCTCCTGTTTTTTGAAGATGTCCAATAAAACCTCCTGCAAATGAATCACCCGCTCCTGTAGGGTCAAATACGTTTTCAAGCGGTAGGGCTGGAGCAAAAAACATTTTTTCTTCTCCAAAAAGTAAAGCTCCGTGCTCACCTTTTTTTATGACCAAGTATTTTGGACCCATTTTCTGAATAATCTTTGCAGCCTTTACCAAAGAATATTCTTCAGATAGCTGTCTAGCCTCTTCATCATTAATTGTAAGAACATCTACATTTTTTAAGCAATCTTTAAATCTGACATAGCAATTGTCCATCCAAAAATTCATAGTATCTAAAACGATTAAGCTTAGGTCTTTTTATCCATTTGATCTAAAACTTTTTGCTGTACGCTTGGGACAAGTTTCCAAGCATTAAAAACTCACTATCTTGTAAAACTTTCTGGTAAAATAGGGTCAAATGTTTCTAAGACATTTAATTGAGTATCAACAGTGTCTCTACTGTTCATATCGTTATGATATTTCCCAGACCAAAAAAAAGTTTTTTCCCCTTCTTTAATCTGCAAACCTTCAGTATCAACTTTATGATCTTTAAGCATTTGTATAGATTCTTTGGGAAAATCATCTCCAACAACTGAAACAAGCCTTAATTTATTGCTAAAAAAAGAAGCAGCTAACGAAATATATGTAGCCGCACCTCCTACTATTTTATCTGTCTTTCCAAAAGGGGTTTCAATTGCATCAAAAGCCACTGTTCCTACTATTAAAATGCTCATATTTGTTTTTTGCACAAATATATTGGATATTTTATTGCTTTGTGCTATTTTTGCTCGCGTTTTAAAATCCTCCTTAGCTCAGCTGGTTAGAGCATCTGACTGTTAATCAGAGGGTCCTAGGTTCGAGTCCTAGAGGGGGAGCAAAAACATAAAAAGGCCTTTACTTCACTGTAGGGGCCTCTTTGTTTTCACGCTCTTTAAGTGTTTGTTAAAAGCTTTATCTTCTATTAGCCTTAGCCACCTCCTCAAAGTCAACTCCTTTATAAACAAAGCTATTATTGTTAATCAGTGATTCACCATAAGTGTCTAGCCAGTCTTTGTGAAGAGCCAAATCTATACCCGTTGGCTTAACTATGTTAAAACGAACAGTATAGGTATCTGTTATTGATCCTGGAAGCGAAATATTTCGTGCATAATGAAAATTATCTATAAGATTAATGTGGGGAACAAGGTCTATAAATGTACTAAGCCCTGTTTTCTCATTTATTACCTTTGCCGAAATATGTAAATATGGAATAAACCCACCAGTTGGAGTTCCTGCAGGAACATCTTTTACATCCCAGTTGACACGAGCTTCAATATGAATATTAGTTTCTTTTTCAGACAAATGCATCATTCCGGGCATAATATGATCTTTTATTGCACCTTCAAAAATAAAAACAATCCCAGGCTCTATTCTCTCTTCTCCTATTACTAGCTCAGGATTTGAGCTTTGGGTAGTTAAAGAAATTGATATCATAAAAATTGACAAAAAAGTAATTAGTTTCATAAGCTTTGTTTTTATTGCAATTATAGTAAGAATTTTATGTTTTTAAATTACTTAAGCAGGCCTTTTATTTGTATTTATTCTAAATAACTATATTTTTGTACTTTCTAATTTATTAAATATACAAAACGATATCACGAATGAAAAAAACAATCATATTCTGTCTAACAACACTAATACTATCAAGCTGTGCAGATCAAGCAAAAAAATCAAATGAAGTAAATCTTTACAGCCAAAGACACTATACGGTTGATGAAAAACAATATGAAGCTTTTGAATTAGAAACAGGAATAAAGGTAAATGTCATAAAAGCAAATGCTGATGAATTAATTGAAAGATTAAAAAACGAAGGAGAAAATAGCCCGGCAGATTTATTTGTTTCAGTAGACGCGGGAAAACTGCAAAAAGCAGGAAGACTTAACTTATTACAGCCTTTAGAATCTTCCGTAATTAACTCTAACATAAGCGAAGATCTAAAAGATTTAAACAACCTTTGGGTTCCGATAACATATCGAGCAAGAATAATGGTCTATAGTAAAGACAGAGTAAAGGTTGAAGAACTGAGCACTTACTCTGCCCTTACAGATGCTAAGTGGAAAAATAGAGTTTTAGTAAGGTCCTCTTCAAACGCATACAATCAGGCGCTTCTGTCTTCAATTGTTGCAAATAAAGGAGCCGACTATGCTTTAAGCTGGGCAACTTCTTTAGTAAATAATTTTTCAAGAGATCCCAAAGGAAATGATCGAGATCAAGTAAAGGCAATTGCTGCAGGACAAGGGGATATTGCTATAGTTAATTCTTACTACATTGGGCTTCTTCTGTCTTCAGAAAAAGAAGAAGAACTTAAAGCTGGACAGTCAGTGGGTGTTTTCTTTCCAAATCAAGGAGAAAACCAAAGCGGTAGCCACATAAACATCTCTGGAATTGGGCTTGCAAAAAATGCTCCAAACAAAGAAAACGCTATTAAACTTGTGGAATTCTTAACAAGCGAATCAGCACAAAAAAGATATGTTAATACAAGCTATGAGTATTCTGTTAACCCGTTAGTAAAACCATCTGCTATTGTTGGTTCTTGGGGAGAGTTTAAAAGAGACTCTCTTGACTTAAACCAATTAGGAGTACACCGAAACACTGCTATTAAAATTTTTGATAAATCAGCTTGGAAATAGTCCAAAAACTGTTTAAAACAGAAAACAAAAGGTGGTTACTAGTCAGCTTTAATAGTCTCTACTATTTTACTTGCACCACTTGTTTTATTATTTGTAAATATTTTTAATATCGATGTTAGTGCTTTTTTATATCTGTGGAACAATCTTCTTCTTGAATATAGTTTAAACACTGTCTATCTTATTTTTATAACAAGTATTGTTTCTTTATTTTTTGGGGTAATTCCTGCTTGGTTTATAAGCAATTATGCCTTTAGATTTCGTCGTTTTTTTGATATTGCGCTATATCTGCCTCTTGCGATACCAACATATATAATGGCCTTTACCTACAGCGATATTCTTAGCTTTACTGGTCCACTACAGTCTTTTCTTAGAGCAAAGGCTCCATCTCTATCAGATGTTTTTAATCTTGACTATTTACAAATAGAAGTTCTTGGCATTATTCTTGGTCTTTCTCTTTACCCTTATATATATACCGCATGTAGACTTTCTTTCAGCTTAATTGGCTCAACATACATAAACATGTCTAAAAGTCTTGGCCTGTCAGGATTAAAATTATTTTATAAAGTAGTTTTACCGCTCTCAAAACCTGCTATTTTTTCCGGACTTTTTCTAGTGATTATGGAAGTTTTAAATGAGTATGGCGCTGTTAAATATTTTGGAGTAAACACCTACACTACAGGAATCTTTAGGGCATGGTTTTCAATGGGAAATGAATCTACGGCAATACAGCTTGCCTGTCTACTGCTGTTTATTGTTTTTTTCTTTTTATTCGTACAAAAAACTATTGCTAAAAAAACTAAATTTTACTATTCAAAAAACTCTGCAACACAAAAACTTAGCCCTCTTAATAAAAACAAGCGTTTTTATGCTTACTTTCTCATGCCTTGTTCCTTTTGTTCTTGGCTTTGCCATTCCCCTTACGTATATACTTTTTAATTTTTTCTATAATTTTAATGATATAAATTTCTCTAAACTATTATCTCTTAGCGCTAACTCTATTTCTGTTTCTACAATTGCCTCTTTAATTATAATCTGCGTTGCAATACTTTTTTTATATGTAGAAAAAATTTCAAAACTTACTATAAATAAAACTCTTAATCAAATAACTTCTCTTGGATACGTCGTTCCGGGTGC
>CAJIYG010000007.1 GCA_905181585.1 uncultured Flavobacteriales bacterium | reverse complement strand
AGTAAACATTTATTACTAAGCTTCTCCTCTACCACAATAGGCTTAATAAATTCACCAAACACATTAGTTCCTAAAGAATTTTATAATAAAAAAAATGCTAAAAGCATTTTAAATATCAATAGCGCCAGCTAGATGATAGTAATAAAAGCATGACTACCTAAATTCAGACGATACAATTCACATTTATATTCTTTAAGTAATCAACTAAATGAAACCATTAAAAATTATTTTCCTACTGCAAAAATAAAATCACACTCAACAGTATTATTAGAATCACTTTTAAGAGATATGATACAAAAACTGAAAATTTCTACTATCTTTTTAAAAGACGATATCAGCAAATATGATTTTCATAAAGAATAGTGAAATAATTTTCCAAAATAAATTTGAGTATTCTGACAAATGAAGATCTTCTTTACTACACCCTTTTTAGCTTTCAGCAATTAGGAGATTTCGGCTGAGGAAATTTCAGTAAAGTTGTTTGGAGATGTAAAAGATGATCAATTTCAACTGCTTTATGATTATATTAGAAACATCAAGCTGGGAAATAGACCGAAGGACTTCATCTTTCCCACAATGAAGCTTCAACAGATAAAAAAACATAAATTCTTTGGCTTGTTTAGTCAAGTACTATGCGCATAATTTCAGGACTCACATAAAGGAAGAAAAATACATGCTCCTAAAAACCTTCCAGTGAGACCAACAACTGACAGAGCGAAAGAAGCATTATTTAATATTCTCTCAAATAAATATGATCTAGGATCACAAGATGTTCTAGATCTGTTTTCAGGAACAGGCAATATTAGTTTTGAATTTGCATCAAGAAACACCCAAAATATGTAATTGCCGTTGACAAAAACAATAAATGCGCTAATTTTATTAAAGCAACTTCTAAAAGATCTTGACTTAAACATTAGATACAATACTATCAGACGCGCTAGCTTTTATCAAAAAAACAGAGAGAAAGTTTGATGTAATTTTTGCAGACCCACCGTATAATTGCTTATTTCACAAGGAGCTTAAAGGATTTAATAGTTGATAGAAAATTAATTAATGAATGGAGGCTGTCTTATAATTGAACATGATAAATCAACATTATTTGATGATCAAAATATTAACATAAGAAAATATGGTAATGTTAATTTTAGTATTCTTGAGATATAGTTAGAAATATAAACTATAAAAAAATGAAAAAAATTGCAGTTTTTCCAGGTTCATTTTCTCCATTAACAAAGGGTCATAAATCAATTATCGACAGAATGATCCCGCTTATTTCGATGATTAGTGATCATAGCTATTGGAATAAATTCATCTAAAAAGAGACCAATTTGATTTAGAAAAAAGAATAAATTGGATTAAACATATCCTTACAATGAGGTCAGAAAATATCAAGGTAGTTAAGCTATGAAGGATTAACTGTTGACCTGTGTAAAAAAATGCATGCTAAATACATCATAAGAGGCGTAAGAGACATAAATGATTTTAAATCTGAAAGTAGAATCGCTCAAAACAATAGAGAACTTAACCCTGACATATTGAAACGTTACTAATAAATACCTGTGCCAAAAAACTCTCATATTTCTTCATACCATCGTTAGAGATATAATTAAAAACAAAGGAGATGTAAGTAAGTTAATACCTAAAGCATGAAGACTATAAACTTTTTTTTAGCTAAAAGAAAAATTTAATTACTTTATTAAACTTAAAAATTCTATTAGTTTTCTAACTGAAATCCCTCTATGACTGATTAATCCTTTCTCAAACTTATCCATTTGTGCAAAAGTTAATTCAGAATCTTGTGGTAAAAAAATTGGATCATAACCAAAACCATCATCACCAATTTGCGCTCTTATTATTTCTCCGTGACATTCTCCACTAAAAAGATTTTCCTCTCCATCAACAATTAAAGCAATTACAGTTCTAAATTTAGCTTTTCTATTAGAACATACTTTTAATTTAGATAGAACTTTATTAATATTATCTTCAGCTAAACATTTAGGACCCGCGTAGCGAGCAGAAAAAACACCTGGCTCATTATTTAAAGCATCTATCTCTAAGCCAGTATCATCAGCAAAACAATTATAACCATATTTTAAAAATATATAATTAGCTTTTTCAAGAGCATTACCTTCGAGAGTTAATTGATTTTCTGGTAAATCATCAAAACAATTAATATCCTCTAAACTTAGAATCTCTATGTTATCTGAAATAAGATCTCTGATTTCAGATAACTTATTTTTATTATTTGTTGCAAAAACAATTTTGATTTTATTCATGATGGTATGATTCATTATTTAAAATTGTAAAAGATCGATAAAGTTGTTCAACAAAAAACAATCTTACCATTTGGTGTGAAAAGGTCATACTAGAAAGAGATATTGAATCATTTGAACGACTATATATTGCTTCAGAAAAACCATAAGCTCCCCCAATAATAAAGACAATCTTTTTTTTACTCATAATTCTATACTTTGAAATTTGCTTAGCAAATTCTGATGATGAAATACCTCTACCCTTTTCGTCTAAATTTATAACAAAATCACTGTCTGAAATATTACTTAAAATTAACTCTGCCTCTTTTTTAAGTAACTCATTCTTTGAAAGGTTCTTACTGTTTTTTAAAACATTTAATTCAATATTCTCAAATTTAACATAGAATTTTAATCTTTTAAGGTATTCATCTATACCTTCTCTAATAAAATCAATATTTGTCTTACCTACAGAAAGTAGTACAATCTTCATTATTTTGTATTTTTGACAATATTAATAATTTGAAATTTGATGAGTACTGCAGAGATAAAAAACTTTATAGAAAATGCATTATTTGAAGACATTAAAGATGGAGACCATACATCATTGGCATGCATAGATTTTGATTCAGTTAATGAAGCAAATCTCATAATTAAAGATAATGGAATAATTGCTGGCATTGAGCTAGCAAAAAAAATTTTCAATATCGTTGATAAAAATATTGAATTTTTACAATTCAAGAATGATGGAGAGAAAGTAAAATATGGTGAAATTGCCTTTAAGGTTTACGGTAACTCAATAGCAATACTCAAAGCAGAAAGATTAGTCTTAAATTGTATGCAGCGCATGAGTGGAATTGCTTCCAAAACAAAAATCATGTGCGATATAATCAGTTCAAGAAAAACTAAAATACTAGATACTAGAAAAACAATTCCTTTAAATCGATTTCTTGAAAAATTAGCTGTAAAAATAGGAGGAGGAGAAAATCATAGATTTGGCCTTTATGATATGATTATGATAAAAGATAATCACGTAGATTTTGCTGGAGGAATTGACAAAGCCATTATAAATACTCAAAAATATTTATCAGAAAATAATCTTCAATTATTTATTATTGTAGAAGCAAGAAACCTTAAAGAGGTAAAAGAAATAATCAAACATAAAAATATTGGAAGAATACTTTTAGATAATTTTTCAATTGAAGAAACAAGAAAAGCTATTAAAATCATCAATAAAGTGTGTCAAACAGAATCTTCAGGAGATATAAATGAGAAAAACATAAAAAAATATGCTGATACAGGAGTAGATTATATATCATTAGGAGCAATTACACATTCTGCAAATAATTTTGATTTAAGCTTAAAAGCTAAATGATAGATAAATTATTAAATTTTACAAAAAAAATTCGTCCAATAGGACTTTCAGGACTAAGTATTTATGATATCTCATCTTTTTTCTACAAAGGCCTAATTGAAGGAGCAATCACTACAAGAGCATCCTCATTAGCATTTAATTTTTTTCTTGCCTTCTTCCCTGCAATAATTGTTTTATTTACTTTAATACCCTACATTCCTGTAGATGGTTTTCAAGAAACATTAATGGATATTTTAATGAACATTCTACCTCCTTCGACGAATGAAATAACCCTGGAGACATTAGATGATATAATCAATAACCAAAGAGGTGGTCTTTTATCATTAGGTTTTGTTTTAGCGATATACTTTTCTACAAATGGGATAAATTCCCTAATAGAAGCTTTTAATGCTTCATATCATATTTCTAAAACTGAGAGTATTCTTAAACAAAGATTTTTGTCTCTTTTTATAACTTTTACATTAACCATAATATTAATTTTTACAATTGCTCTAATAATATTTGGACAATTTATTATTAACTATTTGATTGAATATGAATTCATTAATAGTAATGAAAAAATATTATTTAATCTAGCCAAATGGTTTATATTAATTTCTATGCTATTTCTAGGGATTTCTACTATTTTCAATCTAGGACCATCACTTAAAAATAAATGGAGAACATTTTCTCCAGGCGCTATTTTCTCAACAGTTTTTATTATTGTTACATCATTAGGTTTTACCTATTATATAGATAACTTTGGTCAGTATAACAAGATTTATGGCTCAATTGGAACATTAATTATTATCCTATTGTGGATATATTTTAATGCGATAATATTATTAACAGGATTTGAAATCAATGCTAGTATAATTAACGCCAAAAAAAAATTAAACAATCTTAATATATAGTAGTAACTTTATAAAAAAAAAAAATGTCTAGATATCTTATATTAATTCTCTCATTAGTATCTCTAACTTTATTCTCACAGTCAAATTATAATCCTCTTGACAAACCAAATACTTACAGAAATATTGATAATACTAATTATTGGAAAAATAAAGCTCCAAATCAAGGATTATTGGCAACAAGATGTTTATTACCAAATTGACGCGTTTATAGATGAAAAAACAGATATTATAAGTGCTAAACAATCATTAACTTATTGGAATAATTCTCCAGACAAATTAGATTTTGTTTATTTTCATTTATATCAAAATGCTTTCCAGCCTGAATCTTATTTATCTGAACTTCAAAAACAAAATGGAAATACACCTGCATATGGAAAATATGAAGCTCAAAAACTTGGCACCAAAATTGAAAATATTACTGTTAACGGTAAAAAAGTAAAAACAGTTTTAGATAATACAATTTTAAAAGTATTTCTTCCTTCTACTTTGAATTCTGGTGAAGAAATTATTTTTGATATAAATTTTAAAACATATTTTGATATTGGTAGCTTAAGAAGAAGAATGAAAACTTATAATTCGTGGGGATTTAAACATTATAATGGGGTGCATTGGTATCCTAGAATATGTGTTTATGATGCAAAATTTGGGTGGACAACCGATCAACATCTTGGAAAAGAATTTTATGGAGATTTTGGAGCATTTGATGTTCAACTAAACTTTTCTTCTGACTTTTGTAGTAGGAGCAACGGGCTATCTTTTAAATAGAAATGAAGTACTTCCATCAGAATTAAGAGAAAAACTTGATATAAAAAACTTTAAAGATAAATTATGGGGATCTACACCCTCAGTAATTACAGAATATGTAGAGGGAGAAAGAAAAATCTGGAAATACCATGCAGAAAATGTACATGATTTCGCATTTACAGCTGATCCAACATATAGAATTGGAGAATCTTGGTGGAAAGACAAAGTATGCTATTCCCTTGCCCAGGAACCACATGCAAGTAAGTGGCAAAATGCAGCAGATTTCTCAGCTAAAGTTATAAAAGTATTTTCTGAAGACATAGGAATGTATACATATCATAAAATGATAGTAGCTGATGCTAGAGATGGTATGGAATATCCTATGTTAACATTAGATGGTGGTGCTGATCCAGGCTATAGAGATTTACTGGCTCATGAAATTGGTCATAATTGGTTTTTTGGCCAAATTGGAAATAATGAAACATATAGAGCTCTTTTAGATGAGGGTTTTACTCAATTCTTAACAGCTTGGGCAATGGTAAAGATTGATGGAGATTATGTAATAGAAGATAAACCTACAAGCAGATATAAACAAAGATTTCATAAATATACAAAAGCAATTGATTCAGAGATATACAACTCATACATGAGGGATGCAACTAAATACAGTGACCCAGTTTTAACAACTCATTCTGATGCTTTTAATGGAGCTTTACATCATGGAGGAGGCTATAGACACGTATATTACAAAACTGCAGCTATGTTATATAACCTTCAATATGTTTTAGGCGATGAACTTTTTATTAAATCTATGCAACACTACTTTTCTAAATGGAAAATAGCTCATCCCTATACTGAAGATTTTAGAGATGCAATAATTGAATTCACAAAAGTGGACCTAAATTGGTTCTTTGACCAATGGCTAGACTCTCAAAAAAGAATTGACTATTCAGTCAATTCTAAACGAATAAAAGATGATAAATATGAGATTTCTTTTAAAAGAAAATCGAGAATGCAGATGCCAATTGATTTTACAATTATTGGTAATGATTTAAAAGTTTATAATTACCACATTCCAAATACTTGGTTTATAAAAAAAACTGATGCAGAAATTCTTCCTAAATGGCATGGCTGGGACTTAATATATCCTCACTATACAGTAGAACTTGAAATAGCGAGTGGAATAAAAGAAGTTATAATTGATCCAACAAATAGATTAGCAGATGCATATATGCCAGATAACAATTCAAAAAAGAATATATCTTATTCATTTGACCACCAACTTTGGCAACAAGCAGATTGGACCAAATATGAAATTAAATACCGACCAGATCTATGGTGGAATAGCTTTGATGGACTTAAAATTGGATTTAATATAAAGGGGGGTTATTTAAATCATCATCATTTATTTGATGGATCTATTTTATTAAACACAGGTGTTTTACAACAAAAAGATGGCCTTAACTTATTAGAAAATAGTGAAGATTATGATTTATATTCTTATAAATTTAATTACAATACTAACATAGATGAAATTAGCTTAAATAGTAGAGTAAACTTTAACTCAAAGTTTATAGCAGGTTTGTACACAAACTCTTTAACATTTAGTAAAAAAAGTCACAAAAAAAACTACACACTTGCAATTAATTTTTTAAGTCTTTACAGAACAAAAGCAAATAATTATTTGCTATATCCAGACCTTTGGGATATTAATAAACTAAACAATAGAATTGATCTTAGCCTTAATAAAAATTATAAATATAAAGATGGGAAAGGAATATTAGCAATTAAAATTCAAAGCTCTTCACTAGGGTCAGATTACAACTATCAGAAATTTTCTTTAACTAATATAAATAAAACCAATCTTAATAAATTTAAACTAAGTAGTAGAGTTTTTCTGCAGATTGGTACAGGAGATAATTGGGCTAAAGAAAGTAGACTTCATCTAGCGGGAGCAAATAATGAAGAATTAATGTACAATAAATATACGAGAGCTAGAGGATATATACCACAAGACTACTTAGGTTTTGGCAATACAACTAATCATTTTCACGCTGGAGGAGGTTTAAATTTAAGAGGTTATTCTGGATACCTAGTCCCAAGTGAAAACAATAACAATAATATAGATGCTCTAAATTATCAAGGAATTTCTGGAGGAGCTATAAATTTGGAATTAGAGTTTACAAATTACTTGCCAAAATTTATCAAAAAAACTAATATAAAACCTTATGTCTTCGCAGATGCAGGAACAATTACAAATGAAAAGATAACTACAGATAATATTAAAGATGCTTTTATTGATATCAGATCTGATGCTGGAATTGGTTTTACGTATTCAATTAGAAACTTTAACCCGCTAGAAACTATAAAACCACTCACATTAAGATTTGATATGCCACTATTTTTAAATGCCATACCTAATAGTGATGATCAATATATAAAAATGAGATGGTTGATAGGAATTAATAAAGCATTCTAAAATGAATCAAAACAAGAAATTCATTTTTATTTCTGGCCTACATAGAAGCGGAACATCATTACTTTACAAAATTTTAAAAAAACAAAAAAATATATCAGGATTAAGTAACACAAACGAACTAGAAGATGAAGGACAACATGTTCAAACAGTCTTTGAACCAGCCTTTAGTTTTGGGGGAGTAGGAAAATTTGGATTTGATATAAATGCAAGATTAGATGAAAGATCAAAATTAATAAATGATAAAAATAAAATAAAGCTTTTTAATGAATGGAAAAGGTATTGGGATTTAGAAAAAGAATATTTGTTAGAAAAGTCTCCTCCTAATATAATTAGAACAAGATTTCTTCAATCAATGTTTCCAAATAGTTACTTTATAAATATTACAAGACATCCAATAGCAACCTCTCTTGCTACAAAAAAATGGTCAAAAACATCACTTAATTCATTAATAAATCACTGGATAACTTGCCACAAAATTTTTGAAAAAGACTCAAAGGAAATAAAAAACATTATAAACATAAAGTATGAAGATTTAATAAACAACACTGATGAGGTTTTAAAATCAATTTCTATTTTTATAAATTTAGAAATTAAAAATACAACTGAAGAAATTAGAACAGGAATTAATGATAAATACTTTTCAAAATGGCGTAAACTTTCTAAAAGCATATTTAGTAAAATACAAATCCAAAAGATTACTGAAAAGTATAATAAAGAAGTAATGCATTTCAATTACAATCTAAAAGATTTTTAATATGAAAAAACAACTTATTATTTCAATAGGAACAGGAAGATGCGGGAGTGTTTCATTATCTAAATTTTTATCAGCTCAGAGGCTTACAAATGTAATTCACGAAGGACGAATAGATCATAAAAAAATAAGAAAGCTAATAAAATGGGATAATGATGAAAATGAATTATTTAAATGGCTAGAATATTTAATTTCATTTGACAATAGTAAATTTATTGGAGATACAGGTATGTATTTCTTACCATATATTCAAAAAATTATCCAAAAATATCCAAGTGTTAAAATAATAGTAATGGTTAGAGAAAAAGATCAAGTAGTAAAAAGTTATCTCAAAAAAACAGAAGGAAGAAACCACTGGAATCATCATAATGGTATTGGCTGGGATTTAGATGAAAAATGGGACCCCTGCTACCCTAAATATAAATTAATAAATAAAAAAGAAGCTTTAGAAAAGTATTGGGAAGAGTATAAATTAGAAACAGAATCTTTAGAAAAAAAATATACTAATAATTTAAAAATATGGTCTATAGATGATTTAAATACAAATAAAGGTAAGAATGAAATATTAGATTTTATTAACTTTAATTTAGAAAGGAAAATTGATAGAGAATTTAAACATAATACTAATCTTAAGAGTAGAAAAGAGTCCATTATAAATAAAATAAAAAAATGGTTCTAAGTATAATTATTTGCACTTATAACAGAGTAAAATTTCTTGAACATTGTATCAATTCAATTTTAAATCAAATACAAAATAAAGATAATATTGAACTTATTGTAATTAATAATAATAGTAAAGATAAGACCCAAGAATTTCTTCAAAAGAATAATTCCAAGCAACTAATACATTTCATAGAAAAGCAACAAGGGCTTAGCTATGCTCGTAACAAGGGAATTAAAGTTGCTAGCGGAAGATATCTTGCTTTTATTGATGATGATGCTACAATTGGTGAAAAATGGTTGCTATCACTAATTAATGAAATAGAAAAAAATAAAAACAAACATATTTACGGAGGGCCAATATATCCTGTATTTGAAATAGAATGCCCAAAATGGGTTGATGAAAATTACTTTATTAGAAAATTTAAAAATGAAGATGGCTATTTAGATACACTAACTGCAAAAGATGGTTTTTCAGGTGGAAACATGTGTATTCCAAAAGCAATATTTGAAAAAATTGGAGATTTCAATGTTGAACTTGGTATGCAAGGAAATGAATTGGGATTAGGTGAAGAATCAGAACTTTTTTTTAGAATACTAAATGATGATAAAGATGTAAAACTTTATAATATTCAAGAAATGAATATTAATCATTTTGAAGCTAAAATAAAGTTAGAAAAAGAATATTTAAAAAATAGAATTAGTATTGGAGCTGAACAATTTACAAGCAGATTATTAGAGAAGAAAACATTTCTACCTTGGTTATATATATATGGAAAAATACTCAAACAATCATTACAATTTCCTCTAAACTATCTATTTAGCTTTTTTGATTTAAAATATAAATTTAATTATTTGAAAAACATTTGGATAATTAAAGCAATGATTTCTAGATTGATTAAATAAACCTCTTTACTATTTGATTAAATAGTTTAGAGATATCCTCTGAAAGATTAAACTTAAGACATAGCGGTAAAAATATAATCAAAGAAATTAATGATCGAATGATGATGTTTAAATAAACATTTGAGCTTAAAGTTATAAAATCACATATAAAATAAGATACCAATAAAATCAATATAGTATATAAGGTTTTATTTGAGAAAGGATGAATTTTCATCTTTATATAAATTAGAATTACTCTTATAAAATTAAATAGTAATAAAGAAATAGCTGTAGCCATTGCCGCACCGTCAATACCATAAATAGGTATAAGAATAATATTAGTAATTATAGTTACTATTAATAAAAATAAGTTTGTGTAAAGGTCAAATTTATAATAATCAGAATTAACAATAATTGCTCCATTTACTCCGCATGCCATATTTACAAGTTGAGCTAAACCAATATAAAAAACAACCCATTTACCGTGGGTAAATTTAGATGGTAATAGACTAAAAACATCATCAATATTTAACCAAATTAAAATAAAGAAAAAACCAGAAATAATTAATTGATTTATCGCAGATTTTGAATAAATAACTCCAATTTCATCTAAATTATTTTTCTGCCATGCTTGTGCAATTAAAGGCACAGAAATAGTAATAACCGAACGACCAGGAACAGCAATAGCATTTCCTATAAAAAAAGCTAGAGTATAAAAAGCAACATTTTCTAAATCAATTAAATAGCCAATCATAATCATATCAAGTCTTGTAACTAAAATTATAGATAAACCACCAGCAAACACATATAATCCAAAAGTTAAAATATTTTTAAAGTCGAGTTGACTTATTTTATAAGAAAATGAAATTCTGTTTTTTGAAATCTGAAAATATAAAAGAAATAATAATTTAGATAAGTATCCAAATATGTATAAAAGTAAAAACTGATTAAAATCAATAATTTTAAAGCCATGAACTATTAAAATAATTAAAGTAAAAGTTTTTAGAAAAAACTCATTAAAAATAACTGGAGTAACTGCATCTAAAAAAGATCTAGAAATAGATGTTAAAATGTCATAGAAGGATATGCAGAATACTAAGAAAAAAATATAAATAAAATTATCTCTAAGAATAGGAGCAATATTTAATAAATCAAATATCTGTTCTTTAAAAAAATAATAAATCAAAAAGAAAAACAAAATACCAATTAGGGGGAAAAGAAATGACATAAAAATTAAATTTCCTTTTTCTTTTAAAGTTGGGAAAAACTTAATAATAATTTTGGGAAATCCAAATGAAGAGAATGTAGATAAAACCATTGCATAGGCAATAATTAATTGTATTAAACCCCAATGCTCAGGTTGTTCATTAAACACATTAGGATAGATTAAAACAGTATTAACCGCACCAATAAACATTCCAATATAAAATATAATGGAATTACTAATACTTTGTTTTTTTATAACTCCCATTAAAGATTATTTAAAACATTAACTAAATCCGATGTTAAACTTTTTCGAGTAAATTTATTTTTATCTACTTTTTTAATAAGATATTCATTTTTAAAACATGATAAAATAGATACTTCAAGATCACTTGAAAAGTGATCGTAAGAATAATAAGTTCCATTAAATTTTTCAAGTAACTTTTTTGCATCACTTTCTTCAGGGCCAAATGCAATAATAGGCTTATCACATGCAAAATACTCAAATATTTTACCCGGATAGTTTCCAATACCACTTAAAGAATTAAATAACAAAAGTAGTAAAACAGATGCTTTAGAATATTCTTTAATTACATCTTTATGATCTAGGTATCCCAAAAGCTTTAATTTGCCTTTCAAATTATTAAAAGAATTTATTTCATCGATAATACTTTGATCAATATTCCCTGAAAGATGAATCTCCAATTTATTATTAAAATCTAAATTTTTTCTACACAAATCACTTAACACCTGCCATAAATTACTTGGGTTTCTAAGGTGATTTAATAAACCATAATGACCTATGATAAAAGCATCGGTTATATTTGATTTGAAATCGATAAAGTCCTCGTGATCATATCCATTAGTAATTAACTGAACATTTTTTGATCCTAATATCTTGAAATCATTTACCCAAGATTCACTAACTGTTAAGGTAACATCTGCTATTTCTAAAACCTCTCTTTCAAATTTAAGATGTTTATTTCTAGAAAAACTTGTAAGATTAAAATCATTCAACAAATCCAGATTACTCCAAGGATCTCTAAAGTCAGCAATCCATTTAAGATTATTATTATTTTTCTTTAGTTCAAGGGCAATAAGATGCATTGAATGAGGAGGTCCAGTTGAGATAATATGAGAAATATTTTCTGTTCTTATCTTATTAATTAAAGATTTTATAGTTGGTTTAACCCAGAAAATTTTTGGGTCAGGAACAAATAAATTACCTCTTATCCAATTAAAAAAATTATTTTGAAAAGTTTTTTCTTTAGAGATTAATCCAGAATTTTGAGATTTGCTTTTTTTTCCAAATAATTTATCTTTAAGAGAATATGGCTCCCAAATTGGGTATCTACAGACCTCTAATTTAGCTGGAATACTATCATTAAGAGAACTATCTGATAATTCTGAATATGGATTTAGCGGTGTGATAATAATTGGCTCCCATCCAAAAGAAGGCAAATATTTACTAAACTTTAACCATCTCTGAACTCCAGAACCAGAGTTAGGTGGCCAATAATAACTAATTATTAAAACTTTTTTCATTTTAATTTAAGCTCCCTTACAGAAACAAAAATTAATGAAAATATGAGCAAAATAGAAGAGGCTAAAGAAATTCTTTCTCCAATTTTAAAGATTTCAGGCTCAAATCTAAACTCTATAGTATGATTCCCTTTTGGAATATTCATAGCTCTTAAAATATAGTTAGCCCGAAAATGAGAAACTAATTCACCATCGATATAAGAATTCCAACCTTTATCATAATAAACTTCAGAGAAAACAGCAATTTGATTTTCTTTTGATGAAGATGAGTATTTTAAATAATTAGGCTGATATTCATCAAGTTTAATAGATGATAAGGAATCTGAAGAAAATTCTTTTATTAAAGATTTAAACCTTTTATCAATTATTGCTATTGAACTAGCATCAAAATTATTTAAAGCTAATATTTCAGCATCAGCATTTTCAACAATTTTAGTATCTTTAATAAACCAAGCATTGCCTAAAACATTAGGGTTTCTATTAACCTTTCCATTTTGTAAAATAAAATACTTAGTATTTAGCATATTAAGAACTTGCATATTTCCTTTGCTAATATGTGAGTCAATTAGTTCTTGATAACGCTTTAGTTTAGCACCATGATAACCTCCAATAGACTTATGAAAATAAGAGGTACTAGCATCATTAAAAGTACTAACAGATTGATTAAAAACTCTAAAATTTGGATCATTATCACTTAAAATAAAATTATCAGCTTGAGATGCTTTATATGGAATCTTCACTTTAGAAGATCTAATAAAGTGACTATCGTTTAAATATCGCTTGTTAATAGTCCACATATCAAATAATAAAAGAACAGCAAAAATTAAAATAACATTATTTGAAGAAACTTTATGCTTAAGAAAAAAGAACAGAGATAGAAAAGCTAATAAAATAAAGAAAAATGATCTCCAAGCATCATTTGAAAGCATAGATGCTCTATCAGATTGAAGCGCTTCAACAGGCCAACCGTTAGATGCAAGCATCGAATCATTAAAACCAACAAAATCAAAAAATATATTAGGAACTAAAGCAAAAAGTAAAGTAATACTAGATGTAATAAAAAAAGCATTTTTTAAAGACTTTTGTTTAGATAATTTGTCAGCATCAGAAAAAATAAAATTATTAAGAGCTAAAAATGCTAAAAGTGGTAATGTGAACTCAGCTACTATTAATATCATTGAAACAGCTCTAAACTTATTATATCCTGGGAAAAAATCTAAAAACAGTTCGGTTAGAGGCATAAAGTTTTTACCCCAAGCAAGAAAAATAGATAATACCGTCAGAGATAATATCCAATATTTAAACCTACCTTTTAATAAAAAGAGAGACAGAAGAAATAAAAAAATCACAATAGCTCCAGCATATGTTGGACCAGACACAATTGGCTGATCACCCCAGTAAAGTGGTAAACTTTTTATTATTTTTTTAGCGTTAGGTGATCTTTTTAACGCATTATAAGTTTCAGAATTAGTAGAAAGTTCTCCTTGAGATGCACCTCCGTGAAAATTTGGAATTAAGAGAGTCATTGTTTCAGCAATTCCATAACTCCATTGGGTAGCATAATCTTTATCTAAACCCTTAGTTTTATTTTCAATATTACTTGTTAGTTCAGATTTACCTCTTGTACTGTCCTTACCATAATCCATTGTTGTTTTTAACCTTGTAAAGCATGTACCAGTTGCAAGTAAAGCAGCTAAGATAAGTACTGCAGAGCGTTTAAAAAAAGATGGTAAATTTTGAGATTTATAGTCTTGGAAAAGTTGATATAAGCCAATAAAAATTAAAATAAAAATTAAATAATAAGTTATTTGAAGATGATTACTATATAACTCTAAGGCGACAGTAAGAGCAGTTAAAGTACCTCCAAGGAGCAATTTCCCCCTGTAAGTATAAATAACACTAGCAACTACCATAGGTAAATATGCTATTGCATGTGCCTTTGTCATATGACCAGCCTGTATTATTATAAAAAAATATGATGAGAAAGCATAAGCAATCGCACCAACAGCAGCTACTCTATAATCAACTTTTAGTGATAAAAGAAGTAGATAAAACCCCAACAAGTATAGAAAAAGAAGATTAGCTGGGCGTGGAAAACCAAGAGAGATAACTTTGTCAATATATCTAACTAAATTGGAAGAATATTTAACAGAAATTTGATAAGCAGGCATTCCAGAAAACATTGAATTAGTCCATAAAGCTTCATTTCCAGAACTATCACGAAAATCACTAATTTCTTTAGACATCCCGATCCAAGTCTTAACATCATGCCCATCGATTCTTTTTCCTTCAATAATAGGAGAGAAATATGCAAAAGAGATTAAAGCAAACAAAACAATTATTATGATGTGAGGTTTAGCTTTAGAGAATTGCATATTTTTTTATTTATTTATTTTATTCATCAACTTCTTCAAAATCAACATACTCACCAACTTTATCAGATAATTTAGATTTGTTCTTTTTACCTTCAATAATAACATCACCTTCATTAGATTTAGTTCCTTGACTATTCATATTATTAAATTTTTGTCCAAATTTTTGTGAAGATTTTCTAATAAACCTTTTTATAATTATAGGTATAAAAATTCTACCTAAAAATTTAATAATATATGAAAATACAAAAAACCAAAATAAAAACTTTAATAATCCAACAATCATTTATTTACTTAGATATAAATTTCTCTCAGAATAAACTTTTAAAAAGTAATCATCTTTTAAATCATCAATAAAATATATACTTTCTCCAGTTGATTTCATTTCAGGACCAAGTTCTTTATTTACATTAGGGAATTTATTAAACGAAAATACTGGCACTTTAATTGCATAGCCTCCCTTTTTAGGTTGAAAATTAAAATCAGTCACCTTATTTTTTCCAAGCATTACTTTTGCCGCATAATTAACATATGGCTCATCGTAGGCTTTTGCAATAAATGGTACAGTTCTTGATGCTCTTGGGTTAGCCTCTATCACATAAACTATCTCATCCTTAATTGCAAACTGAATATTGATTAAACCAACAGTTTCAAGGGCAACAGCGATTTTATTAGTTATATCAATCATTTGTTTACGAACATTATCGCTCAAATCAAATGTTGGTAGCACTGCATAAGAATCTCCAGAGTGAATACCACAAGGCTCAATATGTTCCATCATACCAATTATACGTACATTTTCCCCATCACAAATTGCATCAGCCTCAGCCTCTATTGCATTATCTAAATAATGATCAAGTAAGACTCTATTTCCTGGAATATCTTTTAATAAATCAACAATGTGATGCTCTAACTCATTTTCATTAATAACGATTTTCATTCCTTGACCTCCCAACACATATGATGGCCTAACTAATATAGGGAAATTAAGATCTTTAGAAATTGATATTGCCTCTTCAGCAGTTTGTGCTACGGCAAACTTTGGAAAAGGAATTTTATGCTTAAGAAGTAGTTCAGAAAACCGTCCTCTATCCTCTGCAACATCTAAGGCCTTATAGGAAGTTCCCATTATTTTAATATTATATCTCTCTAATTTCTCAGCTAACTTCAAAGCAGTTTGACCACCTAGCTGAACAATTACTCCAACAGGATTTTCATGCCTGATAATATCATATATATGCTCCCAAAAAACTGGCTCAAAGTACAACTTATCTGCGGTATCAAAATCAGTTGATACAGTTTCGGGATTACAGTTTATCATAATAGTTTCATATCCACACTCTTTAGCTGCTAAAACTCCATGTACGCATGAATAATCAAATTCAATTCCCTGACCAATTCTATTTGGCCCAGAGCCCAAAACAATTATTTTTTCTTTTTTGCTAGAAATACTCTCATTTTCGGAAAACCTTTTTCCATTTACTTCTTTATCCATCTCAAAAGTTGAATAATAATAAGGTGTTACTGCTGTAAATTCAGCAGCACATGTATCAACTAACTTATATACTCTTTTTATATTTAATTCATTTCTTTGATTATAGACCTCACTCTCTAAGCAATTTGTTAAATGAGCAATTTGTCTATCTGCATAACCTTTCATTTTAGCTTCTAAGAGTAAGGAAGAAGGGATTTTTTCAATATTATATTTTTGAATTTCTTTTTCAATAGCAACTAATTCTTCAATTTGCCTTAGAAACCAATAATCAATTTTAGTAATTTCATGTACTCTTTTAACTGGAAGACCAATTCTTAAAGCATCATAAACTCTGAATATTCTATCACTACTAGCGAATTTCAATTTTTCAAGTATTACATCTTGATCAGTTAATTCCTTACCATCAGCTCCTAAACCATTTCTACCAATTTCTAGAGATTGACAGCCTTTTTGAAGTGCCTCTTGAAAAGAACGACCAATTGCCATGACCTCACCAACAGATTTCATCTGAAGCCCTAAGGTTGTATCTGAACCCTTAAATTTATCAAAATTCCATCTTGGAATCTTTATAACGACGTAATCTAAAGTTGGCTCAAAACATGCAGATGTATTCTTTGTTATTTGATTATTTAGTTCATCAAGATTATAACCAATAGCTAACTTTGCAGCAATTTTAGCAATTGGATAACCTGTTGCTTTTGAGGCAAGAGCTGAAGACCTGGATACTCTTGGGTTAATTTCAATAGCTATTATATCTTCACTTTTATCAGGATTTATTGCAAATTGAACATTGCAACCTCCCGCAAAATCTCCAATAGAACGCATCATCTTAATTGCCATTGTTCTCATTCTCTGATATGTTGTATCAGATAAAGTCATAGCTGGGGCAATAGTGATTGAATCCCCGGTATGAATACCCATAGGATCAAGATTTTCTATATTACAAATGATAATTACATTATCATTATCATCTCTTAAAAGTTCTAACTCATACTCTTTCCAGCCTATCACTGCTTTATCAATTAAAACTTCATGTATAGGAGATGCGTGAAGACCTTTAGAAAGTAAATCTTCAAATTCATCTTCGGTGTGTACAAATGAAGCACCACTACCTCCTAAAGTAAAAGATGGTCTAATAACTAAAGGGAAACCAAGCTCTTGAGCAATTTCTTTTCCTTGTAAAAAAGAGGTAGCAATCATTGCTGGTGCAACAGAGATATCAATTTTTTTCATCAATTTTCTAAATTGCTCTCTATCTTCCGTAATATGAATTGCATCAATATCAACGCCAATTATATCAACATTAAATTTTTCCCAAATACCTTTTTTATCAACTTCAATACATAAATTTAAAGCAGTTTGACCACCCATTGTTGGAAGAACAGCATCAATATTTCTTTCTTCTAGAATCTCTACAATAGAAGCAGTAGTTAAAGGTTTTAAATAAATATGGTCAGCTACTACATTATCAGTCATAATAGTTGCCGGATTAGAATTAATTAGTGATACCTCTATCCCCTCTTCTCTTAATGAACGGGAGGCTTGTGACCCTGAATAATCAAACTCACAGGCTTGACCTATAACAATAGGTCCACTACCTATAATTAAAACTGATTTTATTGAATTATTTTTTGGCATTCTTTTTATTTGATTTTTGCTAAATTACATTTTTTGTTATCTGAAATACAAAAATAAATAAGAGTAATTTAATAGTATTTCTTAACATTTTATTAATAAATAATCAAAAAAAAAGTGTTGCTTAAGCAACACTTTTTTTATAAAATTTCTTTTTTCAAAATTATTTGTGACCCATTTCGTCAGAAACAGTCAATCTTGTTCTACCTTTAGCTCTTCTTCGAGAAACAATATTTTGTCCATTAGAAGAAGACATTCTATCCATAAAACCGTGTTTATTTTTTCTTTTTCTATTTGAGGGTTGAAATGTTCTTTTTGGCATAACTTATGATTTATAATTTTTCTGATTGCAAATTTAATCTGTTTTTCTAGAAAACAAAATAAAAACACAATTATTTTATCTTCAGTTTAAAAAATATTATTCCGTTATATAATCTGATAATACTAAAGAAAATTCAGCTTTTTCAGTCTTAAAAAATATAACATCCCAAAACCCTCTATACTCAACTTTTATTGGAAGATGAAAAGAATTTACATAATCCATATATACAACTACATTTATATCTAAATCAATAAACCAGTTCTTATATTTAAAAACTATATTCTCTAAATATTACATTAAGATTTTTCTTGTCAAAGAAAGAAACAATTTTTCTAATCAGAGCTCTTTCTTTCATTTTTGCTGAAATAGTCTCTTTAACATTTACACTAAAAACATAACAAGGGTAATTGTTATACAATGTATCACTAATAACATAGTCATAATATTGTTGCATTTCAATATTAAATATTGCCAACTTTTTTTTACACCCCCTTTACTTTGCTCAACATTATCATTCCCAATAGAGAAACCAATTGTCTTTGCATCTCGCATGTTTTGACTCTCTTCAGATGAATTTTTTTCTTTTCTAATATTTAAAAAAACTTCAAAAGTATCACTAGGAAAAAAAACTTCATCAAATGCTTTTGGAGTATAAAATCTATAATTACCATTTCTTTTGAACATCCTTCCTGTATTCAATAAAGTATCATAGGAAATATAAGCTCTTTTATTATCTGAATAATGTATTCCTTCTTTAACCAAACTTGCAATATTTTCATTTTTTTTATTAAAAATATTTAATTCTGATTTAAAATTATGTTGGAAAAATCTAAGGTGTTTAAAAGCTTTATAAAAAGTAGTATCATTTTTTACATAAGAAATAAAATCATTTACGCTAAAACCATTTTTCTCTTCAGAAATAACTACATCATCTAAAACAATAACTTTCATCAAAGTATCTTGAGAAAAAATTGTTAAAGGGAATAGCAAGCAAAGAAAAATTTTAGACATAATGCAAAGATAAAAAAAAGCCGACACCAAGAGTGTCGGCTTTAAAGCAGTAATTACGCATAAGCCGGATTCTGTTCTTATAAAATAAGTGCTATCATTAATCTAGTATAAAGGTTACCCTTTATATCAAGCTGCCTACCCCCCAAGAAAAGACGAGTTACCCTTTAATCTTGGTATACATGGCATTGCACCGCATAGAGTTTACCTGGTTTCACTACAGCCTAACTGTACATACTTTCTGTTGCACTAGTCCTCAACTTTACGCTGGACGGATGTTATCCGCTATGCTACTCTGTGGTGTCCGGACTTTCCTCTTCATAAAATGAAGCGATAGCATCAGTAACTACTTGATTGCAAAAATACGTATAAGTAACTATATTTATACAATAATAGAATTGGCAACCATCAAATTAAATTATTTTTGTTGATATGAAATTTGAGTTAAAATCAAAAGATCCAAAATCAAATGCTAGATCAGGTGAGATTACTACTTCTCATGGAAAGATACAAACACCAATATTTATGCCAGTAGGTACAAATGGAAGTGTAAAAGGATTACACCAACATGAGCTAGTTAATGATACCAAGGCAGATATAATACTTTCTAATACTTATCATATGTATTTAAGACCAGGCTTAGATGTAATTAAAGAAGCAGGTGGTATTCATAAGTTTATTGGATGGGACAAACCTATTCTTACAGATAGTGGTGGCTATCAGGTTTATTCTCTTTCCAAAAGCAGAAAAATTTCTGAAAAAGGAGTAGAATTTAGTTCTCACATTGATGGTTCAAAGCATTTTTTTACTCCTGAATATGCAATAGATGTACAAAGATTAATTGGTGCTGATATAATAATGGCATTTGACGAATGTACACCATACCCGTGTGAATATAACTATGCAAAAAATTCTATGCATATGACACACAGATGGTTAAAAAGATGTTGTGATAGATTTGACCTAACCAAAGAAATATATAACTATGAACAAACTTTTTTTCCAATTGTACAAGGAAGTGTTTATAAAGATTTAAGAAAAGAATCAGCTGAAAAAATAGTTTCATTTAACAGAGAAGGAAATGCAATCGGAGGACTTTCCGTTGGTGAACCACATGAGCTTATGTATGAAATGACAGATATTGTTTGCAGTATTTTTCCTGAGGATAAACCTAGATATTTAATGGGTGTAGGAACACCAATTAACTTACTAGAAAATATTGCTTTAGGTATAGATATGTTTGATTGTGTAATGCCAACAAGAAATGCTAGAAATGGAATGCTTTTCACTTCAGAGGGAACAATTAATATTAAAAATAAAAAATGGGCTAATGACCATTCTACAATAGACCCCAATGGAACATCATATGTTGATTCAATGTACTCTAAAGCATATCTTAGGCACTTATTTGCGAGTAAAGAATTACTTGGAAAACAAATTGCTACATTACACAATATCAGATTTTATTTATGGTTAATGGAGGAGAGTAGAAAAAACATTAAAAGAGGATCTTTTACAAAATGGAAAAATATAATGGTCAAAAAAATGAATAATAGGCTTTAGATGACAAAGATTGATTGGTATATAATTAAGAAGTTTTTTAGTACATTCTTATTTGCAATATCACTAATAATTATTATTGTTATAATCTTTGATATTTCTGAAAAAATTGATGATTTTCTATTAGCAGAAGTAACATTAAATGAAATAGTATTTGATTATTATTTAAATTTTATTCCGTATTTCATCAATCTATTTATACCACTATTTATTTTTATTTCTGTTATATTCTTTACTTCAAAAATGGCTAGCAATACAGAAATAATTGCAATTCTAAATAGTGGCATGAGTTTTAAAAGATTACTAATCCCATTTATCTTTTCTTCAATTTTTATAACTGTTATATCATTTATGTTTGGAAATTTTATTGTGCCAGAATCAAATAAAACCAGAATTGATTTTGAGAATAAATATTTAAAAAAGAGAAAAATTGTAAGAATTAAAAATATTCATCTTCAAATTAAACCAGATCAATACGTATATATAGAAAGTTATAATAGGTCGCGAGACATTGGCTATAAGTTTACTTTCGAAAAATTTGAAAATGGTAAACTTAAATCTAAATTAAGTGCTAATTATATAAAGTTTGACACCTTATCAAAAAAATGGATTTTAAATGACTATAAAATTAGAAATTTTTATAGTTACAACGAAGAGATATTATCTGGAGTTAAATTAGATACATTAATAAATTTGTCTCCCTCAGATTTTGCCAAGACAAATAAACTTGTAGAAACAATGGGAATGTTTGAGCTCAACAAATACATTAAAGATGAAGAGATTAAAGGAAAAGAACAAATTATTTATCATAAGATAGAAAAATATAGAAGAATAGCTTTTCCTTTTTCCTCACTAATACTAACAATTATTGCAGTAGCCATAGGAAGTAAAAAGATTAGAGGAGGTGTTGGGATTAATTTAGGAATTGGGCTTGCATTAAGCTTTTCATACATATTATTTATGCAGATTTCTACAACATTTGCTACAAACGGTAACTTATCACCAGCATTAGCAGTGTGGATTCCAAATATTATATTTTTTATAATTGGATTATATCAATTAAAAATTGCCCCAAAATAACTTAATGCTTTAATTTTTTATATTTTATTCTTTTTGGAGTAATATCTCCTAATCTTTTCTTTTTATTTTCCTCATAATCCGAATATCCTCCTTCAAAATAATAAACTTTAGAATCTCCTTCAAATGCCAAAATATGAGTACAAACTCTATCCAGGAACCATCTATCATGAGAAATAATAACAGCACACCCACCAAATCCTTCTAAGCCTTCTTCAAGAGCTCTTAATGTATTTACATCTAAATCATTAGTAGGTTCATCTAAAAGTAAAACGTTTGCCTCTTGCCTTAAAGTTAAAGCAAGGTGTAGTCTATTCCTTTCTCCACCTGATAAAACTCCAACTTTTTTATTTTGATCAGATCCGTTAAAATTAAATTTTGCTACATATGCTCTAGAATTCATTAGCTTTCCTCCAACAGTAATTTGTTCTTGACCATCAGTTATTTGCTCCCAAATTGTCTTATCTAAATCTATAGCTGCATGCTGTTGATCAACGTATGCTATTTTAACAGTTTCTCCAATATTAAAATCACCAGCATCAGGGGCTTCTTGTTGCATAATCATCCGAAATAAAGTTGTTTTACCAGCACCATTTGGTCCAACTATCCCAACAATTCCTGCAGGAGGCAACTTAAACTCTAAATTCTCATACAATAATTTTTCACCAAAACCTTTAGATACATTATTGGCATCAATAACATTATTTCCTAACCTAGGTCCAGGTGGAATATATAATTCAATTTTATCCTCCTGCTCTTTAGACTTATCTTGTAATAATTTTTCATAATTACTCAGTCTTGCTTTTGACTTGGTTCTTCTACCTTTAGCAGACATTCTAACCCATTCAAGCTCTCTCTCAAGTGTTTTTCTTCTTTTACTTTCTGTTTTTTCTTCTTTTGCAAGTCTTTTAGATTTTTGATCTAGCCAAGATGAATAATTTCCTTTCCATGGAATTCCTTCTCCCCTATCAAGTTCAAGAATCCATCCTGCAACATTATCAAGAAAATATCTATCATGAGTAATTGCAATTACCGTCCCCTTGTATTGAGCTAAATGTTGCTCTAACCACATTACAGACTCAGCATCTAGATGATTAGTAGGCTCATCTAAAAGTAAAATCTCTGGCTCTTTTAATAAAATTCTACATAAGGCAACACGTCTTCTTTCACCTCCTGAGAGAACTGCAATACTTGTATCTGGTTCTGGACACCTTAAAGCATCCATTGCAATATTTAATTTTGTTTCTATATCCCAAGCTCCTAAAGCATCTATTTGATCTTGTAGCTCACCCTGACGTTTCATAAGAGCATCCATTTTATCTTGATTCTCATAATATTCTGGAAGTCCAAACTTATCATTGATTTTATTATACTCATCAAGAACATCAACTGTTTCTTGCATTCCTTCTTTTACTATATCAATAACTGTTTTAGATTCATCTAATTTAGGCTCTTGTTCTAAATATTCTACTTTGTAGCCATCCGAAAAATGTACATCTCCTTTAAAAGACTTATCAATTCCAGCAATAATCTTTAAAAGAGTTGATTTACCTGAACCATTTAAACCAATTATTCCAATCTTAGCTCCATAATAAAAGGATAGATAAATATCTTTTAAAACCTGCTTATTATTATTATTAAATGATTTGGACAATCCAACCATTGAAAAAATAACTTTTTTATCGTCTGACATATTTTTTTGTTTATTTGTAATACAAAAATAACTATAAGTTTAAATTAAATTTAAAAGATGAAAAAAAGTATTGGATTATCAATTTTACTAATTACTACAGGGGTAGTTTTCCTTTTAGATAATCTTAGCTATATAGATATATCAATAAGAGAAATAATATCAACTTATTGGCCTCTAATATTAATATTTATAGGTGGCGAAAAACTTTTTAGAGATTTAAAATAATATTTTATAGAATCTCTGACAATTTAAATGTTTTATCTAGTACAACTCCTTTTTCTGAATGCTTTACAGTACAGCATTCATTATAATTATCATGTTGTAGAAAAATAATATAATTTTTATCAGCTGCACTTTTAAGAAAAACTGATTTTTCATCTAAAGTTTTAAGGGGTTGTGTATCATAACCCATAACATAAGCAAGAGGAATATGACCAGTACTAGGTAAAAGATCTGCAGCAAAAACTATTGTCTTATCCTTATACTTAATATGCGGAATCATTTGAGATTCTGTATGTCCATCAACATATAAGACATCAAAATTTTCATTAAATTTTTGACCCTTTTGCAAAAAATTCAAATGTCCACTTTCTTCAATTGGAAGTATATTTTCTTTAAGAAATGATGCTTTTTCTCTATAATTTGGGTTAGTTGCATGCAACCAATGATTTTTATTACTCCAATATTTAGCATTTTTAAATGACATATTAAACGATGTTTTATCATTATTCCACTTAACACTACCACCACAATGATCAAAATGAAGGTGAGATAAAAAAACATCTGAAATATCATCTGTAGAGAATCCAACTTTTTTTAATGAAGAGTTTAAATCTGAGTTTCCATGAAGATAATAATGCTTTAAAAATTTATCGTCTTGCTTATCTCCTATTCCATTATCAATTAAAATTAATTTACCTTCATCCTCAATTAATAATGACCTCATTGCCCAAGGACAAAGATTATTACTATCTGATGGATTAGTTCTACTCCATAAAACCTTTGGTACAACTCCAAACATTGCACCTCCATCTAATTTAAAAAACCCAGTATCTATTGTATACAATTTCATGTTAGTAATTTTTAATTCACCAAAAATAATAAAGTTGAATTATATGTAGCTTTATATTGAAATTAATAAAATGAGAATACATTTAATTGCTATTGGAGGTAGCGCTATGCATAATCTTGCAATTGCGCTAAAAAACAAAGGTTATAACGTTACGGGTTCGGATGATCAAATTTTTGAACCTTCAAAAAGCAGACTAGAAAAAAATAATCTTTTACCAAATATAATTGGTTGGAACATTGATAAAATTGATAAGAGTATTGATGCAATTATTTTAGGAATGCATGCAAAAAAAGACAACCCTGAATTAATAAAAGCGAAAGAATTAAATTTAGATATATTTTCTTACCCAGAATATATTTATGAGCAAAGTAAAAATAAAAAAAGAGTTGTAATAGCAGGAAGTCATGGTAAGACATCTATTACCGCAATGATATTACATGTTCTACAAAATTTAAATATTGATTGTGATTATATGGTAGGTGCTCAATTAAAAGGATTTGATGTAATGGTAAAACTAACTAATAACGCTCCAATCATTATTTTAGAAGGAGATGAGTACTTATCATCTCCAATAGATCTAAGGCCAAAATTTCATCTCTATAACCCTCATATAGCTGTCTTAAGTGGTATAGCCTGGGATCACATTAATGTCTTTCCTACATTTGAAAATTATGTAAATCAATTTAGAATATTTAAAAATATGATTTCTGAGTGTTTAATTTATTATGAAGAAGATAGTGAACTAAAAAAATTGAGCAGAGAGAATTCTAAATGCAGAATAATTAGCTACAACACACCAAAGCACAAAATCAGTTCTGGCAAAACAATTGTAAATAAAATAGAATTAAAAATATTTGGAGACCATAATTTACAGAACCTTAATGCAGCAAAATTAGTTTGTAAGGAATTAGGAATATCTTCAGTTAGTTTTTATAATAAAATAAAAACATTTACTGGCGCATCAAATAGATTAGAATTAATAAGAGAAAATAAAGAATCTGCAATTTATAAAGATTTTGCTCATTCTCCTTCAAAGCTAAAAGCAACAATTCATGCAATGAAAAAACAATTTATTGAAAGAGAATTAATTGCATGCATGGAACTTCATACTTTTAGTAGCTTAAATAAAGAGTTTATAGTTGAATATAGGGACAGTATGAAATTAGCAGATATAGCAATTATATTTATAAGTAACAAAGCAATTAAACATAAAAATCTAGAACCAATATCTAAAGAAAAAATACAGAAAGCATTTAACCAAAGTAATCTTATGGTTTTTAACGATATCAAAATACTTTCAAATTTCTTGAAAAAAATTAAAATGAAAAACAAAAATTTACTTTTAATGAGCTCAGGAAACTTTGATAATTTTAATTATAACGAAATTAAATTATAGAAATTAGTTAAAATCTAATTTATTCATCACTAATTTTATACTAATTATGATAGGATGTAGAATTAAATTAATTTAAAAAATATTTAAAATATGAATAATTGTGACTCTGAAGGGATTCGAACCCCTAACCTCCTGATTCGTAATCAGGTGCTCTATCCAGTTAAGCTACAGAGCCAAAAACTATAAAAATTATAATAGATTAAATTATTTCAACATAAAGTCCATAGAGGAGCAAATCTTCTTTAATAGGCTCTAGATTTTCCAATTCTCCCTTTAAAATATCACACCTTCCTTTATAATGAGTTAGCAGTGCAGATTGCTCAGCTTGTATTGGATTATGATCACAAATAGCAACGAGACAATCAATTACATGATCAAAACTATTAAAATCATCATTGATTAAATAAAGTGTTTTAAAAGCAACCCCTTTTTTATTAATTCTATCAGTACTATCTGATTTATTTGTCATTTTTTTTCTTTTTTAAAATTTTAGCTTTAGTTTCTTCACCTCTAACTAATCTTTCAATGTTTTTTTGATGTGTGATTAAAGATAATACAGGAACAAAAATAGAAAAAATAATTAATGAATTAGGTGTAGAATCTGATAATAAATATATCAAAATAGGAAAAGACAATGAAGCTATAATAGAAGCAAGTGAAACAAATTTAAATATTAAGAAAATAATGATAAAAACTAAAGAGGAGCAAATAGCTGCAGTTGGATGAATCCCTATTAAAATTCCAAGTAATGTTGCGATACCTTTGCCTCCTCGGAATCCAGTAAAAACTGGAAACAAATGCCCAATAACAGCTGCAATACCAAAAGTGAGCTGAAGTTCAAAGATACCGTCTATTGAGAAAGGAATTAAATCTAAGAAAGCAATTAAATTAACAGAAAGAAAACCTTTTAAAACATCTAAAAATAAAACTGGCAAACCTGCTTTTTTTCCTAAAACTCTAAATGTGTTTGTAGCTCCAGCATTTCCACTTCCAAATTCTCTTACATCAATTTTATAAAAAATCTTTCCGATTAAGATTGCAGATGGAAAAGAGCCTAATAAATAGGCAATAAGTATAAAATAAATATATTCTAATTCTATCATAAAATTTGCGCAAGATAATAATTAAAATTCCTTCTTAATTCTTTTTACAAATTTCTCAGGTGCATCTTCTTGAGCTAGCATATAACGATAAGGTTTTTTACCTCTTTCTTGAGGGGCTTTTCTTTTATTATCATTAACATCAGAAATAGCTAAATTAAAATCTGGGTTAGTTGACACTGATCGCATTAAACCATTATTGTAAACAAAATAATACTCATCATAGAATTCAGTTTGAAGATATATAGTAAGTATATCTGAATTCCTCCCTTTTTCAATTAAAATATACCCATCCATCACACCGTGAATCTGATTATTAAGAATATTTCCTAAACCAATATCTCCAACAGAAACATATGCTTTCTTCATGTTATTCCATTTAAATGTAATATCAGAAAATGATAAAGTAAATAACATTTCCTCTGGCAGTTTACTATACTCATCATTCATTTCAAGATCAATCATTAACTCTTCCTTTTGTTCAGATCCAACCAGATACAATAGATTATTCTTATAAAGATTAGTATATTCAAAAATGTCGTCTCCAGGAGCTGAAAAAATATCGTCAGCCATTACCTGAATTGCTTTTTTAGAAAAGAGAAAATCAAGCATAAAAAAACCACTAAACTCTTGTAATGTATTTTCTTTAAGATTGGATAAAACTCCTATAGATTTAACATCAACTCTACCTAAATCAATATTCAAATCAATTTCACCAGCTCCATATGTTTCACATGATTTATTATTTAAAATAAAATAATTCTCAGTAGAATCATTTAATCCAACTATAAACTCACTTGTATTAGCATTATAACTAACTTTTGAAGATGATTTAATTAATGACGGATCAATAGCTCTATCTTTAATACTTAAAAAAGTAGAATAAATTTTTGTAGAGTCCAAACTCATCATAATTCCTGTAGAAAGCTTTTGCTGATTATCATTATAAATAACAGAATCTAAATTAAATGAAATATTAAAAGGATCAACGAAAGACTTGAACTTTATCCACTCTTTTGAAAAATTATTACAATTATGATTGATTCTAAAAAAACCATCAAATTCTAATTCCTTTCTATCTCCATTAAGATTAAGACTTCCTTTGAAATCAAAAGTTTCATCAATTTGAAATAAATCAGACCCCTTTACATCGGCAATACCATATGTAATAGTATCTTCATTAATTGATAAATTTTTAAAGAAAACTTTTTGTTTTTTATCTAAAGCATTTATGTAAATATAATCTCCACTTGCTTGAAAATTATTTGCACTATTTATTTTTATAGTTGCATTTGAAAAAGTATGATATCTTGTAAGGTTATCAGCAATTAGTAATGAATTATAAATAGGCGAAATTTCTGCATTTTTTCTTACAGTTAATAATCCTGAGTCTGGATAAATTATTGCATCAGCAACTAATAATGAATCAACGCCAGAGCTATAAATTATATTATCAGTTAAACTATAGTTAGCATATTTAGCGGTAAATGATAAGGAATCTTGTTTAGGGTCTATAGAAACAAATCTAGAGCCTGAATTAGCACTTTCTTCAGATTGACTTAAATTTAATTTCTGCTTATCCATATTCCATTCTAACTTATCTATGTAGCAAATAAAATTATTTGCAGGTAAAGTAACATAAGAACTAGAACCATTAGAATAAAATAAGCCAGTTCTGGTACTTAAGTCTATATTAGTTCTTAGATCTTTTGCTAAAAAAGCTAAATCTCCAGATTTCTCAAATACATTTAAATCTGCTTTGTCAGCCTTAAACCAATCAGAATTATAAGAGAATAATTCAGAAGAAATTTCAGAAAGATCTAATGTCATTTTCCCCTTACCAGTAAGACCTATTGGCTGTAAAGTTATATCACCTTCAAAGTTAGCTATACTATCGTAAAAATTAAATTTATTACCAAGAGAACTAATTCGCATATTGTTATTATATGGACGAAAATGAGCATATGAAGATGTATTTCTGACAGAAGGAAACTCAATTCCTTTAGTTACTTTTTCTAAAACAAAAGAATTAGCTAGAATATTTGATGAGTCAGGGAAAAAAATCATTTCTTTAACATATAAAATTGAAGTTAGGTATTCTAATTTCCCATAACCTTTTAACCCTTTGTGACTTAAATTAATAGTCTTAAAATATTTAGCTGTACCATTATAAATATCAAAACCAGATTTTGGAGCCTCTCTTGTAAAGCCTAAAGAATAATCATCTTGCATACGCAATGTATCATCAAAAACAGGGAATATTCCTGAAGACTCAAAAGTACCAGCAAACCATAAGCCCTTTCCTGTATAACTTTCAACACTATCAATTTCAAATGGAAGTATGTGAAAGGAAAAATTCTCTCTATTATAAACACCACCATAAACAGATGGTTGATCATAATAAACATATGAATCATTATAGCTTTTAAAAATTGGGTAATTAGGGAAAACTTCTTTTCTAAGACCAGATTTATTAGAAGCATCATCAATAACAAGTTCACCAGTACCAGCTTCTATAACTGTTTTTACACGAGTTAATTTTTGATTATTATACATATCTAACTCAATTGGCTGAATGGGAACAGAAAGTTGCACAGAATCAATTTGCTGTAAATCAACTTTAAAATCTTGATATTTAAAATTAAAATCTTTGCCATATAAATTTACTCTTCCATTACCTGCTAAAATCCTTCCGTTAAATATAAAGTCTCTGTCCTTAAGAATTTTAATTTCACCACCATAGGGGTAAAAAATAACTTTTTGAGAATCACTCACTGAAATTCTATTAATTCCTCTAATAATTAAATCTTTAGAAATTATGTCTAAAGCAGCATTTACTATTAGGTTAGAAGAGCTTTTAATCTGTGATTTGAATTGCAACACATCATAATCTCCTTGTTTAGATTTAGCTAAAACATAACGTTTCAAGCTTGGTAAAACAGAAATTTTTTCTTCAGAAAAGTCATAAAAAAGAAAACCTTTATTAGCTAGGTCCATTAAAAAATGTTGAATTTGAACTAGTGGAAATCTAGCATACTTAGCAAAGTCTTCAACAAAAAATTGATTTTCATTTTTTGCTTCCATATAATTCATTACTAAAATAAGAGGATGAATTTGATCAATACCTTGAAGTTGATCAAACCTTCTTTCAAGATACATGTCAACAGACTCAAAATTAATAATAGACTCAGAGGTTCCAGGCAAAGAGCCAAACGTCATAATATTTTCATCAATATTCCATTGTAATAATTCAAAATTCATATTTAATTGATGATAAGTGTTTAGCATTGGTGCTCCAGAACTTTCATTACTATTGCTAATAAGTTGTAGTTTTCTATTTATATTATCATATGAGAACTTTAGATTAGAATGATATAACGAGTCTTGGTCAAAAAATATTTTAATTCCAACATTTGAGGATTTTATATTATCACCTCCCAAAATAAATTTATTAGCATTAGCGACAAAAACAGTTTTTCCATTTTTATTAAAAATAATTCTAGCTTGAGCATAATCCCCTCCATCTGCAATAAATTCTTTTCCTTGAAGTTTATAACCTCCTTTATAGTCTACATTTGGATATATATCTTTGATAATAATATCCTTTCTGTAAGAAGTAAACTTGGGATAATTATTAATTTGTTTTCCCTTAGAAATTTTATCAATAAACACCCCAGCTATGGGTCTATTAAACATTTTCTTATTAATAAAAGAAACAGAATCTGCTTTAATAACAGTTGTTCTAGTATCAATTTTATATTTTTTAATATTAACAAAAATAGAATCAGCAGAAATTAATTTCTTTTCCCAATTCATATTACCTCCAAAACCAATCCATTCATTAATAATTGGATAGTAACTTCCTTTTGTGTTATAGAGATTTAGAGTGCCACCATTAGAAAAACAAGTTAATGTCAAGTTAGAAGGGAATACAACATAAGGTCCATCATTATCAATAGCAAAATGATAATTCGAATTAGAAATACTCCATTTAGTAGTTTTTGAACTTCTTAAAACATTATTCTCAACTAAATCAATAGTAAAGTAAAAAAACATCAATAATTTTTTTGTAGAAAAATCATTTAAGACTTTGTAATTAATTAAGAGCCAATCATCAATAAAATTATTGTCAAGAGATTGCTTTTTCAAAGTATTAAGTGATAATAAGAACTGGTTAAAGTGCGGCTTAGCTCGTAATCTCTTTTTAAGCATTAAGTTAGATATTTTAATAATATTTTCCTTTTGCTTTTCAGAGAAACTATTA
Source organism: uncultured Flavobacteriales bacterium (assembly GCA_905181585.1). Taxonomy (GTDB): domain Bacteria; phylum Bacteroidota; class Bacteroidia; order Flavobacteriales; family BACL11; genus CAJIYG01. The sequence goes on along the minus strand of CAJIYG010000007.1, from coordinate 47,912 downwards.
TTAGATAATTTCTTAAATGACTTATAAGTTTCCTTTAATTCAGAATTGTCAGAAGAATTCATAAAATCATTTAGCTCATTAACAAATATCCCAAAATCAGTTGAAAATGAATTGATTTTATTTTGTGCGTTTAGTATAAAAGAACAAATGAATAATACAAAACCAAGAGATAATCTTATTTTTCTAAATGTAACATTAACCATTTATTTTTATTTTTTTTATTAATTAATTTAAAACCAATTTTATTTATTTTTTTATAAACTAAATCAAAATCTTCTACTAAAAAACCACTAATTAATAATTTACCCCCATTAATTAGTAATTTATAATACTTTACTAAATCTCTCAAAATAATATTTCTATTAATATTTGCTAGAACACAATCAAAAGTTTTATTTTCAATTAAAGAAATATCTCCTTTCAAAAATTTAATATTATTAGTGTTATTTAATAAAGAATTTTCAATAGAATTCTCATAAGCCCATTCATCAATATCAATAGCTAATATTGTTTTAGCTCCTAACTTAGATGATAATATTGATAAAACTCCAGTTCCACTACCCATATCTAATATGTTTAGTTTTGAAACATTAATATTAAATATCTCGTTTAACATTAAAAAAGTTGTTTCATGATGACCAGTTCCAAAAGACATTTTGGGAGTAATAATTATTTCATGCTTAATATTTTTATCTTCTTTATGAAAGTCTGCTCTAATAATGCAATGTGAATTTATTTTTACAGGACTAAAACTTTGTTCCCAATTAGCATTCCAATTTTTCTTTTCTATGTCTTTAAAAGAATAATTTATTTTAGTCTGTTGTGATAAGCTTAAAATTATATCAATTGTATCATTTTTTTGAATCACTGAGGTTTTAATGTAACATTTAAGAATATTTTCTTCTAAAGAAAAAGTTTCATAATTAATTTCATTTAATCTAGCTACAAGAATATCAGCAAAGGGCTGCATAGTTTCTAACTCAATAATTAATTCTGTATAAGCCATTAAAACAACTTGATTAAGGAAATAAAATCTGATGAATTTAAAGATGCACCTCCGATTAATCCACCATCAATATCATCTTGCTCAAATATCTCTTTTGCATTTGAAGGTTTGCAACTCCCTCCATAAATTACAGATGTATTATCTGAAATATTTTTATCAAAATTATTTGAAATTAAGGATCTAATATAAGCATGCATCTCTTGAGCTTGTAATGATGATGCTGTTTTTCCAGTTCCAATTGCCCATATTGGTTCGTACGCAATAATAATATTTTTGAAAGAATCAACACCAAGCTTAAAAATTGTATTAGATAATTGTGTAGAAATAATATCTAAATAAGAGTCATTTTCTCTTTGCTCAAGAGTTTCTCCACAACAAAAAATAATCTGTAATTTATTTTGTAAAGCTTGTTGGATTTTTAAATTTAAAATCTCATCTGTTTCTTTAAAATTACTTCTTCTTTCTGAGTGTCCAATAATAACATAAGAAACTCCTGCTGAACTAATCATTTTTGATGATACTTCACCTGTAAAAGCACCTAACTCATTTGAACTACAATCTTGAGCTGATACACTAAAGCCAGATTTAATTTTACACAAATCGCTGATTTCATTTAGAAAAATAAAAGGTGGTGCAAACACAATATTCGCTTTAACATTTCCATCTACTACAGAAATAGTTTCTTTTACAAGACTTAAGGCCTCATTTTTTGACAAATTCATTTTCCAATTTCCTATAATATATTTTTTTCTCATAATTTTATTCTATTTTAATACGGGGATCAACTAACATATAAATTATATCAACTAAAATATTAATAACTATAAAAATCACTGATATAAATAAAACTGAGCCCATAACAACTGGAAGGTCCATATTATTTAATGCATCAACAATTTCTTTTCCAAGTCCATTCCATGCAAAAATATATTCCACAAAAACTGCTCCAGCTAGTAAAGAAGCAAACCAACCTGAAACAGCTGTTATTACAGGATTTAAAGAGTTTCGTAAAGCATGCTTAAAAATAACTATTTTTTTATTTAGACCCTTTGCGTGAGCTGTTCTAATATAATCCATTGACAAAACCTCTAAAAGTGAATTTCTAGATAATTGTACAATTACTGCTAAAGGTCTAATACCTAAAGTAAAAGCGGGTAGAATAAGGTTTTTTAATACTAGTGAATTAGAAACACCGTAATCATCAAGTTCATATAAACTACCATACATATTTAAACCAGTGTAATTATGAAGTAAATAGCCAAAAACCCATGCAACAATTATTGAACTAAAAAAAGAAGGCAGAGCCATTCCTACAACTGAAAAATATAATAAAAATCTATCAAAAAAAGAATCTTTAGCTAATGCACTTACAACACCAAACAAAACACCAAAAATTAAAGCAAATATTATGGAAGCGCAAGCGAGAAAAAAGGTGTTAAAAAAAGTAGAAGAAATTATCTTAGTAACTGGCATGCCAGTTTTAATAAAAGAAGTTCTTAGATAAGGAAATTTAAAAACTATAGCTGTATGATTAAAATCATAAATTTTTGTAAAATTATATTTTTTCTCATCTAAATAATTGAGAGATTTTTCATCAATAGTTTCATGAAAAGAAAGGGGAGAGACATCATTTAAATAATAGAAATACTGATGTAGAATAGGCTTGTCAAAACCATACTTTATTTTAATTAATTCTAATTGCTTAGAATCCTCCCTTTTATCTAACATCATTCTGGCGGGATCACCAGGCAAAATATTAAAAAGAAAGAAAACTACCGTTAAAACTCCATAAATTACTAGAGAAGAGTAGAGTATTTTTTTTAAAATATATGAATACAATTATAGAAATTATTTATTTGAAAATATTTTTAAAATCTTCTTCAACAAATTGATTGGATGATGTACCATCAAAAAACCTCATTTGATTACCATTATTTAAATAAATCACAACTGGATTTTCATATTCGAAACCAAGAATTTCAAGATAACTATTTATTTCATCATCAGGATTATAAAAAGCTACTACCTGATAAGAATAATCTTTACCAGCGTAATTTAAAAAATCAGGAATCTTAGCTTCTTCAGTATCTGAAAAAACTATATGTACATCAGGAAAATCAATAATTTCTTCTGAAATACTTGTAAGAGATTTAGCTGCATCCATACAATGCTCACAACCAGCATCAAAAAAACAAAGGATTTTTTTACCATTATTAATATCAAAATCTTTTTCAACATAGCTAGAAAAACTAGACATCTGTTTTGCACTAGAATTAGATGGAATAGGTAATAAAGAAAACATCATAACCAATATCAATAAATATGAAGAAAGCAATAAAAGAAAATTACTATCCTTCTTATCTTCTACATTTTTATAAATATAAAATAACAATAATAATGTAAAAATATTTTTTATTAAAGCTTCCAATGGTGTCATTGGAATTAACTGACCAAAGCAGCCACAATTTTCAGTATCTCCACTAAATATTTTAATAGATAAATCGATACTGAAAATCAATAAAAGTAAAATAGTTGAAGGAACTACTAATTTTTTTATGTAATTACGTTGCAAAATTGCAAAGGCAATAAAAAACTCAAATCCAATAATTATTCTAGATATAAAAGGAGCCAAACCTTCACTAAACCCCATTGGAATTAATTGCCCTTCTTCAAAAACTTTCGTAATACCATAAAGCGGTGTAGGGTAAAGTTTAGCCAAGGCTGAAAGAAGAAAAAGAGCAGAGATTAAAACCCTTGTTAATAGGGGTAGTTTATTTATAAATATATTCATATTATTTACTTAATTTAATTAATGCAAAAACAGCATAATTTAACATATCAAGATAATTAGCATCAACACCTTCAGAAATTAATGTATTTCCATTATTATCTTCTATTTGTTTTACTCGAAGTAATTTTTGTAAAATTAAATCTGTTAATGAACTAACTCTCATATCACGCCATGCCTCACCATAATCATGATTCTTATTAATCATTAAATCCTTAGAAATAACAGAATGCTTTCTAAACATTTTCATAACAGATTGAAATTCTAAATCTTCAGATTGTTCAGAAACACCTAAATCTAGCTGTATTAAACCAATTATTGCATAATTTACTATACCAATAAATTCATTTAGTGCACCTTCATCAATTTTTTGCACACCTTTACTTTCTATACTTCTAATTCTCTGTGCTTTAATAAAAATTTGATCAGTTAGAGAGCTAATTCTAAGAATTCTCCATGCACTGCCATAATCTTTCATTTTTTTAGCAAAAATGTCCTCACATTTTTTTATTATTGAATCATATTCTACAATTGTGCTTTTCATAATTAATTACTAAATTTTTAATAATTAAAAATAAACTTTTTCATTTGTCCAAAACAATAAAAAACACTAGTAATTTAATTGATTTTTCAACACCTTGTGTAATGGGTGTATTAAACCTAACTGAAGATTCATTTTTTGATGGCGGTAAGTATATTAGCAGAATTCAAATACAAAATAGAGTGAAAGAAATTTATTTAGAAGGTGCCAAAATTATTGATATTGGAGCTTGCTCTTCTAAACCTGGATCAAAACCTATTGAAGAAAATAAGGAGATCGACAAACTTCTAGAAGCTATCAAAATCATTAAGGAAACCTCACCCAATTTGATAATATCAGTTGATACATTTAGAGCGAATGTAGCACGCGAATGCATTAAGCATGGTGCACATATCATAAATGATATTTCTGCGGGAGAATTAGACTCTAAAATGCTTGAAACTATTGTTGAGTTAAATGTCCCATATGTAATGATGCATATGCAAGGGAAACCATTAGATATGCAAAAGAACCCTCAATATGCAAATATTATTGATGAGATAATCAAATTCTTTGAAAAAAAGATATTATTATTAAATGAAAAAGGTTTCAAAAAAATAATAATTGACCCTGGTTTAGGGTTCGGAAAAAATATACAGCATAATTACCAAATCGTTAACAATATTGAAGAATTTCATACTTTAGGCTATCCTTTACTAATAGGAGCATCAAGAAAATCTATGATTTATAAGCTCTTAGATATTAGTGTAGTAGAGGCCTTAAATGGAACCACAATAATAAACACTATTGCACTTTTAAAGAAAACTAGTATATTAAGAGTTCACGATATAAAGGAAGCTGTTGAGTGTATTAAATTAACAGAAATGACATTAAAATCAAGGTAAAAAAATTTATAATTTAACCTCCAAAATCATCAAAACGTACATTTTCATCAGGAATACCCCAATCTTCTGCCATTTTAATCACTGCCTGATTCATTAATGGAGGGCCACAAAAATATAGCTCTAAATCTTCGGGAGTTTCGTGTTTTGTCAAAAATTTATCTATAACAACTTGGTGAACAAAACCAACAAAACCATCACCTTCACTATCATCTAAATCTTTTTTTTCTTTCCAATTATCTTCAGGCAAAGCATCTGATAAAACTAAATGAAATTTAAAGTTTGGAAAATCTTTTTCTAAATCTCTAAAGTAATGTATATAGAAAAGCTCAGCCTTTGATCTTCCACCATACCAGAAGGTTACTTTTCTACCTGTTTGAAGTGTCTTAAATAGTTCATAAAGATGAGAACGCATTGGAGCCATTCCTGCACCACCACCAATATATAGCATTTCTGCATCAGTATCATTTATAAAAAACTCACCATATGGACCAGAAATGGTAACTTTCTCCCCTGCTTTAAGACCAAATATATAAGACGAAGCAATTCCGGGGTTAATATCCGCCCAAGAATTTTTTTCTCTGTCCCATGGTGGAGCAGCAACTCGAACATTTAACATCACTTTTTTACCCTCTGCTGGATATGAAGCCATGGAATATGCTCTTACAATTTCTTCATCATTTTTCATAACAAGATTTCTAAGAGCAAAATTCCCTTCAGCCCATACTTTTTCAAATTTTTCAGGCTCACCTGGATGATCTTGAGGATGAGCAGTTACATCCATTTCAGAATATTTAACTTCACATTCTGGTATTTTAATTTGGATATAACCTCCAGCAATATAATCCATGTCTTGTGGAAGTTCAACAATAAATTCTTTTATATAAGTTGCAACATTGTAATTAGAAACAACAGTTGCTTCCCATTCCTTGACACCAAATACTTCTTCTGGAATGGTAATATCCATATCTTCTTTAACTTTAACTTGGCAACCTAAACGCCAATTATCTGCAATTTTTTTTCTTGAGAAATGTGGCTCTTCTGTAGGTAAAATCCCGCCTCCTCCAGAGTTTACTTGACATGTACACTGCACACATGTTCCTCCACCTCCACAAGCAGAGGGAAGAAATATTCCTTCATTACTAAGAGTTGTTAATAAGGTGCTACCACCGTCAACTTCAATTTCTTTCTCTCCATTAATTTTGATCTTAATTTTTCCACTTGGAGATAGTTTTGCTTTAACAAACAGCAATATACTAACCAGTGTAAGAATTAGTAGTAAGAAAACACTTATACTACTTGCAATTTTTAATGTACTTAATAATATCATAAAATTATAATTTGATCCCCATAAAACTCATAAAAGCTATACCCATTAAACCTGTAATTATAAATGTAATTCCCAATCCCCTTAAAGCAGGAGGAACATGTGAATACCTTATTTTTTCTCTAATTGCAGCAATTCCTACAATAGCTAAAAACCATCCAACTCCAGAACCAAAACCAAAAACTGTAGCTTCTACAATACTATTATATGCTCTTTCTTTCATGAACAAAGAGGCACCAAGGATAGCACAATTTACAGCAATAAGAGGAAGAAAAATTCCAAGTGAACTATATAATGAAGGTGAAAATTTTTCAATAATCATCTCAACTAATTGTACCATAGATGCTATAACAGCAATAAACATTATAAATGATAAAAAACTTAAATCTACGTCATGAAAATCTGGGTGTAACCAAACTAAGGCACCTTCATTTAAAACAAAGTTGACAATAATATAATTAAGAGGCACTGTTAAAGAAACAACAAAAATAACAGCAAAACCCATACCTACTGATGTCTTAACAGTTTTAGAAATGGCAAGATAAGAACACATACCAAGAAAGTAAGCAAAAACCATATTATCAATAAAAATTGATTTTATAAAAATATTAGCTAAATCTTGCATATTTTTTTAATTTGATTCAATTAATTTTTCGTTTTTCATTCTTTGTATCCATATAATCACTCCAACAGTAACTAGTGCCATAGGAGGAAGAATCATCATTCCATTATTCTCATAACCGAGTTCGTATAGACCAATTTTTTCTAGAACTGGATACCCAAATAATGTACCAGAACCTAATAATTCTCTAAAAAATGCAACTGCAATTAAAATCCATCCATATCCAAATGCATTTCCAAGACCATCAAGAAAAGATTTCCATGGCGTGTTTGCAAGAGCAAATGCCTCTAGCCTACCCATGATTATACAATTTGTAATTATCAGACCAACAAAAACAGATAATTCTTTACTAACATCATAAACAAATGCCTTAAGTACTTCATCAACTAAAATTACAAGTGTAGCAATTACAACTAATTGAACAATAATTCTTATTCTGGAGGGGATAAAACTTCTCAAAAGAGATACGAGAACATTTGCTACTGAAAGAACAAATAAAACAGATAATGCCATCACAACAGCAGGTTTAAGCTGAACAGTTATAGCTAAAGCAGAACATATACCAAGAACTTGAACAGTGACAGGGTTGTTATCATCTAGTGGATCAGTTAATAGTAATCTATTCTTCTTGGAGAAAAGTGTTTCTTTACTCATTTTTCATTGATATTAAGTTAACTAAAGATGTAGAATCATTAGGATATAAAATTTCTGGGATGGTCGATTAGCTTCAAGATAAGGTAAGTAACGAGTTATTCTTTCTTTTAACATATCAGTAACTCCATCTGAAGTAATAGTTCCACCAGAAATACCATCAACAGCATGCATGTCACCATCAGGCGCACCACCTTTAGTAACAGTAACTGAAACAAACTCATTATTGTCATTAAATATTTTTTTATTCTTAAAATAATCTTGGAAGAAACTTTGGTTTATTTCAGCTCCTAAGACCGGGAGTTTCACTCTTGTGAGCAAAAACAGCACCAAAAACAGTATTTACATCTTCTTTGAGAGCTAAGTAACCCCAAATTGGACCCCATAAACCAATTCCTCTTAAAGGAATTATATAACAAGTTGAACTATCTTCTAGAGTACTAACATATAAAGGAAGATTTTGTTTTTCAATATCTTTTTTTAATTCAACATTTAAATCTACATCAAAAGCAGAACCTTCTATAATATTTCCTTTATAGTCTAGTACAATTTCTTCTTTAATAAATTTACTATATGCAAGTTCAGAATCATTTCTTTCAACTTCAATTCCTACAGATTGTAATATATTTTGTTTTTTTTCTAACTCAATATTTCTGTCCTGAAAAGGAGATAAAAATATTGAAGCAGAAGCTAATAAAGCAGCTACAAGAACAACCATAATAGATGCAAAACCAATTGTATAAGAATTCTTATTTACGTTCATGATTTTAATTTTAGTCTAGATAACCTTTTTTTAACGTTTCCAGCAACAACATAATGATCAATTAGTGGGGCAAAGACATTCATTAATAAAATTGCAAGCATCATTCCTTCTGGGTAAGCAGGGTTAAAAATTCTTATAAGTATTGCAAAGAAACCTACTAGTAAACCATAAATTATTTTGCCTTTATTAGTTTGTGAGGCTGTTACTGGATCAGTAGCCATAAAAACAGCTCCAAAAGCAAATCCACCTATAAGTAAATGAATATGTGCAGGAGTTGACATTAAAGCATTATACCCCCAAAGATTAAATAAATATGCAGTTAAATAACCACCTATAAAAGTTGAAATAATAATTCTTCCACTTCCAATTCCAGCATAGATAAGAATTAGTGCACCAATAGCAATAGCAAGAAAAGAAGTTTCACCAACAGAACCAGGTATTATGCCATAAAAAGCATCACTTGCATTCCAAAGTAAACTATCCCAAGAACTAGTATTAGAAGCAAGTGCTCCTAAAATTGTTTCCCCTGAATAACCATCAACAGAAGCTCCATGTACCCAAACTTTGTCTCCAGACATATATGAGGGATATGCAAAAAACAAAAAAGCTCTTGCAGTTAAGAGCTGGATTTAAAATATTCATACCTGTGCCACCAAAAACTTCTTTACCAATTACAACAGCAAAAATAACAGAGACTGCTAACATCCAAAGAGGAACATCAACAGGCATTATCAGTGGGATTAGCATTCCAGAAACAAGATAACCTTCATTTACAGAATGTCCTCTAGAAATAGCAAATGCAAATTCAACAGCAAGTCCAACAGAGTAAGAAACAATAAGTAAAGGAAGGAACTTCCAAAAACCAAAAATAATATTTTCAATTAAAGTTGATTCAACTGATAAAGCACTGTAATATTGAAATCCAATATTCCACATTCCAAAAATAATACAAGGAAGCATTGCTAGAACAACGAAGGCCATGGTTCTCTTTAAATCAATTGAATCTTTAATATGAGTGCCAGAGTGAGTTGCATGTCCTGGAACAAATAGAAAAGTTTCAAATGCATCATAAGCAGGATACAATTTCTCTAACTTACCCCCTTTATCAAAAACAGGTTTTACTGTATCTAGTAAGTTTCTAAAAATTTTCATTTTTAACTATTTTCTTTAATTAATAAATCTAAACCACCTCTAATTAATGATTGAACTTCAATTTTAGAAGTACATACAAATTCGCATAATGCAACATCTTCAGGAGAAAGCTCATAAATACCAAGGTTTTCCATCATTTCAATATCTTCAATCATAATTGACTTAATTAATTGCTGAATAAAAATATCCATGGGTAAAACTTGATCATATTGTCCAGTTACAACATATGCTCTCTCTTCACCCCTCATATTAGTACTAATATCATATTTTTTTGTTGGTGTTAACCAAGAGAAAAAAGATCTTGAAAGAGAGAACTTATTAAAACCAGGTAATGCCCAGCCTAAAAACTCCGGCTCATTACCTTCTTTTATAACTGTAATTTGAGTATCATAAAAGCCTAAATTTCCATCAATTTTAATTTTTTCACCAGTTAATACATTTCCACTAATAACTCTATAATCTCCATCATGCAGGTTATCAGCTAAGAAATTAGAAATAGATGTACCTAGAATTGTTCGATAATATCTAGGCTTTAAAACTTGTGAACCACAAACAGAAATTATTCTTGAAACATCAAATTTACCTTCAGAAAAAAGTCGAGCTATTGCAATGATGTCTTGGGGCTCTACACACCAAACAGATTCACCTTTATTGATAGGATCTAAATGATGAATTTGTACACCAACATTTCCAGCAGGATGTGGTCCACTGAATTTATTTATTTGCACACCCTTTGCTTCAGAAAAAGCTTTTGAAGAATTTGTATTTCCATCTAAATTGAGATGAGTTATTCCATTTGTTAATTTGGTAATAACATCTAAACCTTTTTGAAACAATTCGTCCATACCATAAAGAGCAAAATCATTGTCAATAGAGAGTGGAGCAGATTTAAAAGCAGAAATAACAATTGCTTTGGGAATATCCATAGGGTTAGCAATTATATCATAAGGTCTTTGCTTGATGAATGGCCATAATCCAGAATCTAAGCATCGTAGTCACAAGCTCTTCTCTGGAAAAATTTTCATAATTTATAAATTAAAATTTTTGTAAGAAATAACATCATCAGAGGTTATACGCAACTCAAGGATTCTTCGCTTAGCTCCTCTAACAATATCAGTTATTTCTCCACTAACAGGAGAACAAAAATTAACTTTATCATTATATTTATCAAAAAAAAGTGGAGAACCAGCTAAAACTTTATCACCAATTTTAACAACAAGCTTGGGAGTTAGATTATGAAAATCAGTTGGCTTTATGACAAAATGCTTATTGAATTTAACAGAAGCATAAACTTTATCAGCCTCACCTACTAAATTAATATTTAGTCCTTTTTTTAATTTAATATTCTTTGACATTGAATAATATAAGTTTTTCGCATGCAAATTTATAAATTTGCTGCTATATTTAATACCTTTAAAGCAGAACATTACAACATATTTCTTATTTAGAACAATTCTAATTTATGACATTTAAAAAACTTTCTTTCTTAATAATAATTATTCTATTTTCATGCAATTCAAATAAGAAAATATCTAAATCTGATATAGGAATAAAAAGTGAGAATAAAAATAAAAATAATCCAATTTCAATAAATAAAAAAAAATATAATATTCAAACTGTCCTACTTCATCAAAAAGATAACCAAAGTAGTAAGCCAATTATTAATCTTAATTCAAATGATATTTTAGAACTTAGCTTTGATGATCTAAATGATAAGATTAGTCAACTTTTTTATTCATAGAACACTATAGTTTTGATTGGGAAAAAAGTGATCTTTTAATTTCAGAATTTGTACGGGGCTTCAGCCAAAATGAAGTTATTGATTATGAATATTCATTTAATACTTTAAAAAAGTATATACACTATTCAGTTTTATTTCCTTCTAAAAATTTTAATCCAATAATTTCAGGTAACTATAAGATTCATGTTTTTGATAATTATGGAGACACAATTATTTCAAAAAAATTCATGGTTATTGAAAAAAAAATAAATATTGAAAGTAGAGTTAAAAGAGCTACGCTAGCAAATGATCGAAAAACAAAACACGAAATTGATTTCACAATTAAACACCCTAATTTAATAGTTGATGATCCTTTTACGGATATTGAAGTAGTTATTCAACAAAATAATAATTTGAATGTTTTAAAAGACTTAAAACCAATTTATGTGAAAAATAATGAGCTAATCTATGATTATAATGATGAAAATACATTTTTTGGACTTAATGAATATCGAAATTTTAGTACTGAAAGTATTAGATACTTTTCAGAGAAAGTAAAAAATATAACTATTGATAGTAATAATATAACTGTAACATTATTTGAAGATTTAAAGAAAAGTTTTAATAACTATTCAATAGAGCCTGATATAAATGGTGATTTTATAATTAAATCTCAAAAAGCATGGAATTCATCAAATGAAGCAGAATACTTAAAGGTTATTTTTTCTTTAAAAAATGAATTATTAGAAAATCAAGATATATATATAGTTGGAAAATTAAATGATTCAAGATTAAATAAAAAATTTAAACTTGAATATAACTATGAAAAGAAAAAATACTCAAAATCAATTCTCTTAAAACAAGGCTATTACAATTATCATTATCAAACACATGATACATTAAAAAATATTTACAGTATTAACGATTTTGAAGGTTCTTACTATCAAACACGAAACGATTACTATATTTATGTATATCACAAAGAAATTGGTGAAAGATATTATAAACTAATAGGACTTACTAAAACAAGTTCAAAGGAGTTATTTTAGAAATAGATTAATTAAATTTGTCAAAACTTAAAAATTACAAAATGTCAAAAGGAATATTCAATGTACCAAAACCTATTAATGAAAAAGTTAAATCATACATTAAAGGAAGTGAAGAAAGAAAAGAATTAATGCAAACTTATTTAGAGATGAATAACTCTAAAGTTAATATTCCACTTTATATTGGTAATAAAGAAATTCTAACTGATAATAAAAAAAATATAAGTGCTCCTCACGATCATAAAAACTCATTAGGACAGTTTAGTATGGCTGATAAGAAAAACATTGAAGATGCTATAGATAATGCTTTATCTGCAAAAGAAAACTGGTCAAATCTAAATTGGCATCACAGAGTTGCTATTTTTTTAAAAGCTGCAGATTTATTAGCAGGACCATACAGAGCGAAAATAAATGCTGCAACAATGTTAGCACAATCAAAAAACGTATTTCAGGCAGAAATTGATGCTGCTTGTGAACTAATTGATTTCCTAAAATTTAATGCAGCATATGTAACTCAAATATACTCCGAACAGCCAATATCAGATTCAGGAATATGGAATAGACTAGAGCATAGACCATTAGAAGGATTTGTTTTTGCAATCACTCCATTTAACTTTACTTCTATTTGCGCTAACCTTTGTGCAGCACCTGCTTTAATGGGGAATGTAGTAATATGGAAACCAGCTGCTACTCAAGTCTATTCAGCTAAAATAATTATGGAGTTATTTAAGGAAGCAGGACTACCAGATGGAGTAATAAATATGGTTCCTTCATCTGGACCAGTAATTGGTGAGGTTGTTTTTAACCACAAAGACTTTGCGGGATTACATTTTACAGGCTCTACAAAAGTTTTTAAAGAGATCTGGAAAAACATCGGAAATAATATTGACAAATACAAAAGTTTCCCAAGAATTGTTGGAGAAACAGGGGGAAAGGATTTCATTATAGCTCATGAATCTGCAAACGCTCAAGAAGTTGCTACAGGAATTTCAAGAGGAGCATTCGAATATCAAGGACAAAAATGTTCTGCTGCTTCAAGAGCATATATTCCATCAAATATTTGGGAAGATGTAAAAAAACAAATAATTTCTGATGTTAATTCTTTTAAAATGGGATCACCTGAAGACCCATCTAACTTTATAAATGCCGTTATAAGCGAAAGCGCATTTGACAAAATATCATCGTTTATTGATTATGCAAAAAAACAAGATGATGCTGAAATAATCGTTGGAGGAAACTTTAATAAATCAATTGGTTATTTTATAGAACCTACTATTATTGTAACAACTAATCCAAAATTTAAAACAATATCGGAAGAAATCTTTGGTCCTGTTATAACAATATATGTTTATAATGAAAAAGATTGGATTAAAACATTAGAACTTGTTGATAAAACTAGTGACTACGCTTTAACTGGAGCAGTTTTCTCCAAAGATAGATATGCTATTGAAGTTGCTACTAAAAAACTTGAAAATGCCGCTGGTAATTTTTATATAAATGACAAACCTACTGGTGCTGTAGTAGGACAACAACCATTTGGAGGATCTAGATCTTCAGGAACAAATGATAAGGCAGGCTCTATTTTAAATCTTTTGAGATGGGTATCACCAAGGACAATCAAAGAAACTTTTGTTCCTGCAAAAGATTATAGATATCCTTTTTTAGATTAAAAATTATTAAGCTTGAGCAGCAGGACCACCAAAATTAATTGGTATTTTGTTGTCAATATCCTTTATCTCCCCATTTTGATTTTCATATTTAGAAATATTTTCCGCAAGAGCCTTCATTAATCTTTTAGCATGCTGAGGGGTTAATATTATTCTAGACTTTACTTTTGCCTTAGGAATCCCAGGCATCATCTGAATAAAATCTAATATGAATTCTGAAGGAGAATGATTTATAATAGCAAGATTACTATATTTTCCTTCTGCAATTTCTTCAGAAAGCTCAATATTTAAGCCATCATTTTTTTTCTCTGACATAATTGATATTATTAATTTTCTTTAGTTTCTACAACCTCAACAATTTCTGATTGATTATTTAATGCATCATATTCTATTTGAGAACCAACAACAATATCAGATCCATCAACTAATCCAGTACCTGCTGGAATTCTCTTACCAATAATAACATTTTCTTTCAACCCAATTAATGGATCTCTTTTAGCATTAATTGCAGCTTCATTTAAGACCTTAGTAGTTTGTTGGAAAGAAGCAGCTGAAATCCAACTATCAACTTGTAACGATGCTCTAGTAATTCCTTGAAGAACAGGACTTGATACAGCAGCAATAGCATCTCTAAATTCAATAACTTTCCCATCTTTTCTTAGGATACGAGAATTCTCTTCTCGTAATTCTCTAACACTAACAATTTGACCTGCCTTTAGCTCAGTAGAATCACCGGCATCTGTAATAATTTTTTTACCATATAAGTTATCATTATGATCCATAAATTCAGCCTTATTAACAAGTTGCTTTTCTAAGAAAAGAGTATCTCCAGAATCAATAATTTCAACTTTTCTCATCATTTGTCTAACAAGAACTTCAAAATGTTTATCATTTATCTTCACACCTTGTAATCTGTAAACATCCTGAATCTCATTTACAATATACTCTTGTACAGTAGTCACCCCTTTAATTTTAAGAATGTCAGATGGTGTAATAACACCATCACATAAAGGAGATCCAGATTTAACAAAATCATTTTCTTGAACTAAAATATGTTTAGAAAGTTTAATTAAGTATTTTTTAACATCATCAGTTTTTGAAGTAATTATAACTTCTCTATTACCTCTTTTAACTTTACCTAAAGAGACAATACCATCAATCTCAGAAACAACAGCAGGATTGGAGGGGTTTCTTGCTTCAAACATTTCTGTAACTCTAGGAAGACCTCCAGTAATATCACCAGAAGAGCCTGCAGATCTAGGTATCTTAGCAAGTATAGAACCTGCTTTTAGTTTGTCACCATCTTTAACTGCAATATGAGCTCCTACAGGAACATTAAATGTTTTTTCGTTTCCTTTAACAACGATAGTAATAGATGGAGATAATTTTTTATTTCTACTATCAATAATAACGTTTTCTTTATGTCCTGTTTGTTCATCAGACTCTACTCTGCAAGTGACACCTTCTTCAATATCGTTAAATCTAACTTTTCCATCAATATCAGAAACGATAACAGCATTATAAGGATCCCACTCACAAACTATATCATCTTTCTTAACATTACCAGATTCAATAAATATTGTTGAACCATAAGGAATAATCTGAGAAGAAAGAATAAATCCATTTTTATCATCTACAATTTTTGCCTCTGCAGTTCTACTTATAACAACATTAATATTTTTGCCATCTTCATTCTTGAACTTAACAGTTTTAAGATCTTCGATCTCTAATCTTCCATCTTTCTTAACAATAATACTAGAATCAACCTCAGCTCTAGAAGCAGTACCACCAACGTGGAAAGTCCTAAGAGTTAACTGAGTACCTGGCTCACCAACTGACTGTGCAGCAACAACACCAACTGCCTCTCCAACCTGAGCAAGACGACCTGTTGATAAAGACTTCCCATAACATTTACTACAAATACCTCTTTTGGTAGCACAAGTTAAAGCTGATCTAATTTCAACAATTTCTATTCCTTCAGACTCTATTTCTTTAGCATTATCTAAAGAAATAAGATCTCCTGAAGCAACAATCAAATGTTTATTTTTTAGTGAATGAATATCATGTAAACTAATTCTTCCATCAATTCTATTACTTAAAGATTCTATAATATCATCATTATTCTTTAGAGCAGTAACCTCTAAACCTCTTAATGTAGAGCAATCAAATTCTGTAATGATTACATCTTGAGCAACATCAACAAGTCTTCTAGTTAAATATCCAGCATCAGCCGTTTTAAGAGCAGTATCAGCTAAACCTTTTCTTGCTCCGTGAGTTGAAATAAAATACTCAAGAATAGATAAACCCTCTCTAAAATTAGTAGTAATAGGATTTTCAATAATTGATTCTCCATGATCACCAGATTTTTTTGGCTTAGCCATCAATCCTCTCATCCCAGAAAGTTGTCTAATTTGTTCTTTAGAGCCTCTAGCACCAGAATCAAGCATCATATAGACAGAATTAAAACCTTGTTTATCAGTACTAATATTATTCATAACAATATCAGTTAACCTAGCATTAGTAGTTGTCCAAACATCAATTACTTGATTATATCTTTCATTATTAGTAATGAAACCCATTTGATAATTAGATTTAATTTCGTCAACTTGAGAATTAGCTTTATCAATTAAAGACTCTTTTTCAACAGGTACTAAAACATCTCCTAAATTAAATGAAAGACCACCTTTAAAGGCCATTTCAAAACCTATATCCTTTATTGCATCAAGAAAGTGAACAGTTGCTGCGACACCACATTTATTTAAAACATCACCAATAATATCTCTTAAAGTCTTTTTAGTTAATAATTTATCAATAAAACCTATTTCTTCTGGTATAAATTCGTTGAAGAGAACTCTACCGATTGTAGTATCAACTAAAGAATATTTACCATTTTTTCCTTTAGCTCTCACTTTGATGATAGCATGTAAATCAGCTTTCTTCTCATTATAAGCAATTTTCACTTCTTCTAATGAATAAAAAATCTTACCCTCCCCCCTAACAGGCTCATCCTTAACTGACTTTTTACTTTTGGTCATATAGTAAAGACCCAAAACCATATCTTGTGAAGGAACAGTTATAGGTGCACCATTGGCTGGATTTAATATATTGTGTGAAGCAAGCATTAAAACTTGCGCTTCTAAAATAGCTGCAGCTCCCAAAGGAAGATGTACTGCCATTTGGTCACCATCAAAATCGGCGTTAAATGCTGCACAAGCAAGTGGATGTAATTGTATTGCTTTACCTTCAATCATTTTAGGTTGGAAAGCTTGTATCCCTAACCTGTGAAGAGTTGGAGCTCTATTTAGTAGAACAGGGTGACCTTTCATTACATTTTCAAGAATATCCCAAACTACAGGCTCTCTATTGTCAATAATTTTTTTGGCTGATTTGACTGTTTTTACAATTCCTCTTTCCATTAACTTTCTAATAATAAAAGGTTTATAAAGTTCAGCAGACATATCTTTTGGCAAACCACATTCATGTAATTTTAAACTAGGACCAACAACAATAACAGAACGAGCTGAGTAATCAACTCTTTTTCCAAGTAAATTTTGACGAAATCTTCCTTGTTTTCCTTTTAATGAATCAGAAAGGGACTTAAGAGCTCTTTTACCATCTGTTTTAACAGCAGATGATTTTCTAGAATTATCAAACAATGCATCTACAGATTCTTGTAACATTCTTTTTTCATTACGTAAAATAATATCAGGAGCATTAATTTCCATTAACCTCTTTAACCTATTGTTTCTGATTATTACACGTCTATATAAATCATTTAAATCTGATGTTGCAAATCTACCACCATCTAAAGGAACAAGAGGTCTTAATTCAGGAGGTATTACCGGAATAACTTTAACTATCATCCACTCAGGGTTATTAACAGTATGAATCTGTGATTCTCTCATTGATTCAACAACTTGTAATCTTTTTAACGATTCAGTCTTCCTTTGTTGAGATGTTTCATTTGCAGCATTATGACGTAATTCATATGAAAGTTCATCTAAATTAAGATTTGCTAATAAATCATGTAAAGCCTCTGCTCCCATTTTAGCAATAAATTTATTTGGATCAGAATCAGAAAGATATTGATTTTCTGTAGGCAAATTATCAAGAATTGTTAAGTATTCTTCTTCAGTTAAAAAATCAAGATACTTAACATTTTCTCCCTCAGTGTTTAAAGCAATTTCGTTACCTGCTTGGATAACCACATATCGTTCATAATATATAATCATATCAAGTCTTTTTGAAGGAAGGCCTAATAAATACCCAATCTTGTTAGGAAGAGTTCTAAAATACCAAATATGAGCGACAGGTACAACAAGACTTATATGTCCTACTCTTTCTCTTCTAACCTTTTTTTCGGTTACTTCAACACCACATCTATCACATACAATACCTCGATATCTTATTCTTTTATATTTACCACAATGACATTCAAAGTCTTTAGTAGGACCAAAAACTCTTTCACAAAACAAACCACCACTTTCAGGCTTGTATGTTCTATAATTAATTGTTTCTGGTTTAACAACTTCACCAGAAGATCTCTCCAACATATCTTCAGGAGAAGATAAACTAATTTTTATTGTATTAATATCTTGAGCTTGTTTACTATTTCTGTTATTTCTCATAATTTTATTCAAATGAAATTTTTAATCCTAATCCGTTTAGTTCATGCAGTAATACATTAAATGATTCTGGAATACCAGCTTTAGGTAATTCTTTACCTTTTACAATAGCCTCAAATGCTTGAGCTCTTCCAATAACATCATCTGATTTAAGTGTTAACATTTCTTGAAGGATATTAGATGCTCCATAACCTTCTAATGCCCATACTTCCATCTCTCCAAGTCTCTGACCACCAAACTGAGCCTTTCCTCCAAGTGGTTGCTGAGTAATTAAAGAATATGGACCTATAGAACGAGCATGCATTTTATCATCAATTAAATGACCTAACTTAAGCATATAAATAATACCAACAGTTGCAGTCTGTTCAAATCTTTCACCAGTACCACCATCAAATAGAAAAGTTTGCCCTAGTCTAGGTAAATTAGCCTCATCTGTTTCACTATTAATTTGATCAATACTAGCACCATCAAAAACAGGTGTGAAATATTTTTTTGATAATTTTTGGCCTGCCCATCCTAAAATAGTTTCATAAATTTGACCTAAATTCATTCTAGATGGAACTCCTAAAGGGTTAAGAATAATATCTACAGGTGTACCATCTTCTAAAAAAGGCATATCTTCATCTCTAACAACTCTAGAAACAATTCCCTTGTTACCATGTCTTCCCGCTAGCTTATCTCCAACTTTTACTTTTCTTTTTTGAGCAATTTGAACTTTAGCTAACTTTAAAACTCCAGCTGGTAATTCATCACCTACAGAAATAGCAAATCTTTTTCTTCTGTAATCACCAAATATATCATTGTATTTACCTAGATAATTAGAGATAATTAAATTTACTAAAATATTTATGTCTTCATTAGAAGTCCACTTATGTGGATCAACCATAGTAAAGTCAATATTTATTAATATTTTCTTAGTAAATTTAGTACTCTTAGCAACAACGATCTCTCCAAGAATATTCTTTACTCCTTTTGCAGCTTTCCCACCTATTACATTATATAACTTAGTAGCTAACAAGTTTTTTAATGAGTCTGCATTTTTATGAAATTCAGAATCAATTTTTTCTAAATCAATTTTATCTTGACTTTTTGCTCTCCTATCTTTAACTGTTTTGGAGAAGAGTGATTTACCAATAACCACACCCGCATTAGCAGGTTTTGCTTTTAAGAGAAGCATCTTTACATCTCCAGCTTTTTCACCAAAAATAGCTCGTAATAATTTCTCTTCTGGAGTAGGATCAGATTCACCTTTTGGAGTGATTTTTCCAATTAATATATCTCCAGTTTTTACGTGAGCACCAATTCGAACCATACCATTCTCATCTAAATCTTTAGTAGCTTTTCACTGATATTAGGAATATCTGCTGTAAGCTCCTCAGCTCCTCTTTTAGTTTCTCTTACATTAACTACATATTCAGCAATATGAAGTGAAGTAAAAAGATCTTCTACGACTAACTCTTTCTGAAAGAATAATAGCATCTTCAAAGTTATATCCTTTCCAAGGCATAAAAGCTACTTTAAGATTTCTTCCAATAGCTAATTCTCCATTTTCTGTTGCATATCCTTCACAAAGAACTTGTCCTTTGTTACTTTATCTCCAGCTCTAACAATAGGCTGAATATTTATACATGTTCTTTGATTAGTTTTTTGAGAACTTAGTTAAAAAATATGTCTTAATATTATCGTCAAAACTAATTAACATCTTCATTAGATCTCTTATATTAATTGTAATTTTGTTAGCATCAACATAATTTACTATTCCTTCTCCCTTCAGCAGTTAATCATTGCTCTAGAATCTTTTGCAACATGAGGTTCTAAGCCTGTACCAACAATAGGTGCATCAGTTCTTAATAAAGGAACAGCCTGTCTCATCATGTTCGATCCCATTAAGGCTCTGTTAGCATCATCATGTTCTAAGAAAGGAATTAGCGATGCAGCAATAGAAGCAATTTGATTAGGAGCGACATCCATTACAATGTTACGATTTGGCTCAGCAACTAGATAATCATGTTCACCTTCTTGACTTAATTCTGTTCATTACAAAAGCTCCATCTTTCATGAAAGAGGAGCATTTGCTTGAGCAATTATATGTCCTTCTTCTTGCTCAGCACTTATATATTTAGGATCAGTTTTGACATCAACTAACACCATCAACTACATTTCTATAAGGAGTTTCAATAAAACCAAGATCATTGACCTTTGCATAAACACAAAGAGATGAAATAAGACCAATATTTGGTCCCTCAGGCGTTTCAATAGGACATAATCTTCCATAATGAGTATAATGAACATCTCTAACCTCAAAACCAGCTCTTTCTCTAGTTAAACCTCCAGGCCCTAGAGCAGAAACTCTTCTTTTATGTGTAACTTCAGCAAGTGGATTAGTTTGATCCATAAACTGAGATAATTGAGAGTTCCAAAAAATGAATTAATTACAGCAGATAAAGTTTTTGCATTAATTAAATCAATTGGAGTAAATACTTCATTATCTCTAACATTCATTCTTTCTCTAATTGTTCGAGCCATTCTGCTTAATCCAACATAAACTGATTAGAAATTGTTCACCTACAGTTCTAATTCTTCTATTACTTAAATGATCAATATCATCAACATCACCTTTAGAATTAAGTAAGTTAATTAAGATTTGAATAATTGAAACAATATCTTCATTAGTTAAAACATGCTTATCTTCAGGAATATCTAATCCTTAATCTTTATTAATTCTAAATCTACCAACATGACCAAGACTATATCTTTGATCAGAGAAAAATAATTTATCAATATTCCTCTAGCAGTTTCATCATCTGGAGCTTCTGCACTTCTTAATTGTCTATAAATATGACGAACTAGCTTCAACTTCTAGAAGTTGTATGGATCTTTTTGTAATGTATTGTGAATAAAGCATGATCTCCAGAATGTTACCATCCTTGTGTAATAAGAATTGTTTCTAGACCTGATTAACAATTTCAATAATATGATTATTTTCAATATAGTATCTCTTTCAAGATAACTTCATTTCTTTCAATAGGAACTAATTCTCCAGTATCTTCATCAACAAAATCTTCAACCCATGATTTTAATACTCTTGCAGCTAATTTTCTACCAATACTTTTTTAATCCACTTTTAGAAACTTTTACTTCATCAGCTAAACCAAAAATCTCTAAAATATCTCTATCACTTTCATAACCAATTGCTCTTAAGTAAAGTGGTTACAGGTAATTTCTTTTTTCTATCAATATATGCATACATACATTATTTATGTCTGTAGTAAATTCAATCCAAGAACCTTTAAAAGGAATTACTCTAGCAGAATATAATTTTGTTCCATTAGAATGAAAACTTTGACCAAAAAATACACCAGGAGATCTATGTAAGTTGAGATACAACAACTCGTTCAGCTCCATTAATAACAAAAGTACCTTTAGGAGTCATAAATGGAATGTTACCAAAATAAACATCTTGAACTATAGTTTCAAAATCTTCATGATCAGGATCTGTACAATATAATTTAAGTTTTACTTTTAGAGGAACTTTAAATGTTAAACCTCTATTAATACATTCTTCAATAGAGTATCTTGGGGGATCAATAGTATAGTCAATAAATTCTAAAACAAAATTATTTCTAGAATCGGTAATTGGAAAAAGCTCTGTAAATGTTTTATAAAACCTTCATTTATTCTTTCATCTAAAGTAGTACCTGTTTGAAAAAAAGACTGAAAACTTTAATTGAATATCTAAAAAATCAGGATAATTAACTTGATTTTTAATTGATGCAAAATTTATTCTTTGGGTGTTATTATATTCAAAGCATTAAAATTTTAATTATAAAAATGATAAATAAAAAACGAAATGGCTTAACCTTATGTCTAATAAGAGTTAAACCTTTTATAATATTTAAGACTTATTTAAGCTCAACTACAGCTCCAGCTATCCTCAAGAGACTTTCTTCATTCCTTCGCTTCATCTTTACTAACGACCTCCTTAACTAGCTTTAGGAGCACTATCAACAATATCTTTTGCATTCTTTAAACCTAAACCTGTTAATTCTTTAACAGCTTTACAACTTGCTAATTTTGATGCTCCTGCTGCTTTAAGAATACATCAAACTCAGTTTGTTCTTCACACTGCTCCACCACCTGCTGCAGGTCCTGCTGCTACTGCAACTGCTGCTGCTGCTGGCTCAATACCATACTCATCTTTTAAGATAGTTGCTAATTCAGTTACATCTTTAACTGATAAGTTAACTAATTGTTCTGCGAAATCTTTTAAATCTGCCATTTTTTTATTTTTTAATTATTTATTTATTTAATGTTGGAAGCATTATTTTTTATTTTCTTTTCAGCAAAGTTTTGATAATTCCTGACAAGTTTATTACGCACTTAGTGAAGAGCAATAACATTTTTAGCAGGAGATTGAAGAAGCTAATAATATCTGCAATAAGTTCGTCTTTAGATTTCAAGATTAGCAAGTAGATAAATTACTCATCACCAATATAAAAGAATCTGTCTAAATGGCAGCTTTTAAAATGGTTTATCATGTTTTTTCTAAACTCTTTAATTACTTTAGCAGGGAGATTAGCTAGATCTGAAACATGATTAAAGATGTATTTCCTTTCAAGACATCAGATAACTCATCAAAATCACATCTGTTTCTTATCGAAAGCTTTTTTAAGAAAGTGTTTTTAACAACTTGTATTGAAACATTCCTTTTAAAACACATTCTTCTAAAGCTACTATTTTGCTCAGCAGTTAATCCAGAAATCATCTGCTAAATAAAAATTGTTATTTTCATCAAGCATTTTATTAATACTTCAATTAACTGATTTTTTTCTTTTTTATTCATTATTTAATTTTCTAAATTTTTTAAATAAATATTGTATCTAGATAAACCTAAGCCCATCGTACTAGACATTGTAATACTTTTAATATATACACCTTTAGATGAAGCTGGTTTTAATTTATTAATAGTTTGTAAGAAGCTCATCAGCATTTTCAGAAATTTGCTTAGCATCAAAAGAAACTTTACCAATTGAAGCATGAATTATTCCAGTTTTATCAACTTTAAAATCAATTTTACCTTTCTTTAACATCAGTGAACTGCTTTACCAATATCCATAGTAACTGTTCCAGACTTTGGATTTGGCATTAAGTCCTCTAGGTCCAAGTATTCTACCAATAGGCCCAATTTTACCCATAACTGCAGGCATTGTAACAATAACATCAACATCTGTCCATCCAGACTTTAATTTTATCAATATACTCATCAAACCAACATAATCAGCACCTGCTTCTTTTAGCTTCTTCTTCTTTATCAGCAGTAACTAAAGCTAAAACTTTTAAAGCTTTTACCAGTTCCATGAGGAAGAGATGCTACTCCTCTAACCATTTGGTTTGCTTGTCTTGGATCAACTCCAAGTCTAACAGCTAAGTCAATAGATTCATCAAACTTAGCTGTAGAGTTATCTTTTACTAAGCTCGAGGCATCTAATAAATTAAAAGACTTATTTAAATCTATTTTCGCAATTGCTTCTTTTCTATTCTTACTTATCATAATAAATTATTAATTTTCAATTGGCATTTCACCTCTAACAGTTATCCCCATACTTCTTGCAGTACCAGCAATCATCATCATAGCAGATTCGATTTTAAATGCATTTAAATCAGTCATTTTATCTTCTGCTATTAATTTAATTTGATCCCAGCTAACACTTGCAACCTTATCCCTATTAGGCTCTCCAGAAC
This sequence comes from uncultured Flavobacteriales bacterium, assembly GCA_905181585.1. Taxonomy (GTDB): domain Bacteria; phylum Bacteroidota; class Bacteroidia; order Flavobacteriales; family BACL11; genus CAJIYG01. The sequence goes on along the minus strand of CAJIYG010000007.1, from coordinate 23,381 downwards.
CTTTTTTCTTTTTAGCAGCCTCTAATAACTGAGAAGCAGCAGGAGCTGTTTTGATAATGAATTCAAAAGATTTATCAGCGAAAACAGTAATAACAACAGGCACGATCTTTCCTTGTTTTTCTTGAGTTCTAGCATTGAATTGTTTACAAAACTCCATAATATTTACTCCCTTTGCTCCTAAAGCGGGACCAACAGGAGGTGCAGGATTAGCACTACCACCTCTAATTTGTAATTTAATAATACCTGTAATTTCTTTTGCCATATTATTTATATTTTTTCTACTTGCATAAAGTTTAATTCTAATGGAGTTTTTCTTCCAAAGATTTTAACCATTAATTTTAATTTTTTCTTTTGTTCATCAATAGCTTCAATTTCAGCATTAAAACTATTAAAAGGACCATCAATTACTTTCATTGTTTCTCCAACAATAAATGGAATATTAACTTGTTCTTCGTAAGAGCCATTTCATCAACACGTACCTAAAATCTATTAATTTCTGCCTTGTCTCATAGGAACAGGAACTACCTCCTTTTGTTGCACCAAGAAAACCAAGAACGTTAGTTACATTTTTTAATATGTGCGGAACTTCACCAGACAAGATTAGCTTCAACCAATACATATCCGGGGAAAAAATTTCTTTCTTTAGCTACTTTTTTTCCATTTCTAATTTGATATACTTTTTCAGTAGGAACAAGAATTTGAGAAACAATATCTGAAAGATTTAATCTATCAATTTCTTTTTCAATGAAAGCAACAGTCTTTTTCTCTTTTCCCCCCATAACTCTTAATACATACCATCTTTATTTTTAACTCTTCTGCATATAATGTATAAATGTTAACTAAAAAAACTATAAAAAACCTTCATTAAATTACTGAAGATCGAGTCCATAAAGTAAATTATCAACGCAATGATTACAGTTGCAATTGCAACAACAATCGAACTACTTTGTAATTCAGCCCATGTTGGCCAAGAAACTTTGTTAACAAGCTCATCAAAAGAATCTTTAATATATGCAGTAATTTTTGTCATTTTTCTTTATTCATTTTGTGCACGGGTGGAGAGACTCGAACTCCCAGCCAATGGTTTTGGAGACCACTACTCTACCAATTGAGCTACACCCGTTTAAACAGCAAAGGAAGCTAAAATAATGCTTTCTTTGTTATAAAAACTAATGTTTAATTACTAATAATTTAGTAATCTGTCCAGCTCCAACAGTTCTACCACCTTCTCTAATTGCAAATCTTAAACCTTCACTCATCGCAACAGTACTAATTAATTCAACTGTAATAGTTAAATTATCTCCAGGCATTACCATTTCAGTTCCAGATGGTAAAAATATCTCACCAGTTACATCTGTAGTTCTGATGTAAAATTGTGGACGATATTTATTATGAAATGGAGTATGACGACCACCTTCTTCTTTTTTAAGAATATAAACTTCAGCTTCAAATTTATCATGAGGCTTAACAGATCCTGGTTTACAAATAACCATTCCTCTCTTGATATCAGTTTTTTCTATTCCTCTTAAAAGAATACCTACATTATCTCCAGCTTCACCTCTGTCTAATATTTTTCTAAACATTTCAACACCAGTTACAGTAGAAGCTAATTTCTCAGCACCCATCCCAATAATATCAACAGTATCACCAGTATTAGCAACACCAGTTTCAATTCTACCAGTTGCTACAGTTCCTCTACCAGTAATTGTAAATACATCTTCAATTGGCATTAAGAAAGGTTTTTCATTATCTCTTACAGGCTCAGGAATCCAAGAATCTACAGCAGCCATTAACTCATCAACCTTACCTACCCACTCAGCATCACCGTTTAAAGCTCCTAAAGCAGAACCAGTTACAATAGGAGTATTATCTCCATCATAATCATAAAAAGATAATAACTCTCTTAATTCCATTTCAACTAATTCTAATAATTCTTCATCATCTACCATATCTGCTTTATTCATAAACACAACAATGCTAGGCACACCAACTTGTCTAGCAAGTAAGATATGTTCTCTTGTCTGTGGCATAGGACCATCTGTAGCAGCACAAACTAGAATTGCACCATCCATTTGAGCAGCACCAGTAACCATGTTTTTAACATAATCAGCGTGACCAGGACAGTCTACGTGTGCGTAGTGTCTATTTTCAGTTTCATATTCAACATGAGAAGTATTAATTGTTATTCCTCTTTCTTTCTCTTCCGGCGCATTATCAATCGTGTCAAAGTCACGAACTTCAGCACCTCCTTTTTCAGCAAGTACTTTTGTAATACCAGCTGTTAAAGTTGTTTTTCCATGGTCAACATGACCAATAGTACCAATATTTAAGTGTGGCTTGGTACGATTAAAATTTTCTTTTGCCATTTTTGTTAAATTTAATTAATAATTTATTACTTTTTGTATCTACATCTTAACATCTTACTCTACTATCTCTTTAAAGAGCCAATGACGGGAATTGAACCCGTGACCTCTTCCTTACCAAGGAAACGCTCTGCCCCTGAGCTACATCGGCTAGTAAAGCATTGAGCGAGAGACGGGGCTCAAACCCGCGACCCTCAGCTTGGAAGGCTGACGCTCTATCAACTGAGCTACTCTCGCATTACTAAATTATAAAGTGGGGGGAACAGGATTCGAACCTGTGAAGGCGTAGCCAGCAGATTTACAGTCTGCCCTCGTTGACCGCTTGAGTATCCCCCCTGTAAAGAGAGCCGATGGAGGGACTCGAACCCACGACCTGCTGATTACAAATCAGCTGCTCTAGCCAGCTGAGCTACATCGGCTTATTTTTCACTTATAATTTATCTTATCTAAAGAACAACTCCATAAAATGGGCTGCAAATTTATTAAATTTTTAATATAAACAACAAAAAAAATGATTTTTTTAATCTAAAAAAACACTAAAAAAAATATAACAAAATTTAATACAATAATTTAATTAATATTAATTGAAATAAATTATGCTCTTGGGTGCGCTTGATTATACACTGATTTAAGCTTTTCTACCGTATTATGTGTATAAATTTGAGTAGCGCTAAGACTTGAATGTCCAAGAATCTCTTTTATAGCATTAATATCAGCACCATTGTTCAGCATATGAGTTGCAAAAGAATGTCTTAAAACATGTGGACTTCTTTTTTTAACGCTAGAGACTAAGCCAATATAATAATTTACAATACGATAAACTTTTTTTGGATATAATTTCTCATTTGATGAATTCGAAAATAAATGATCTTTAATATTATAATTTTTTATTAATAAATCAATTTTTGATATTAGATTAAATGAAAGAGGAACGATACGCTCTTTATTTCCTTTACCAATAACTTTTAGTGAACAATTTTTAAAATCTATATTTCTTACTTTTATTTCTATTAACTCAGATAATCTTAAACCAGTTAAATAAAAAAATTCAATAATTAAAGAATCTCTTTCCCCAACAAATTCATTCTTAAAATATTTTTGATCAAGTAATTGGTCTAAATCAACTTGCTCAACGATACTTGGTAATTTTCTTGAATTCTTTGGAGAAATAATTTTCAGAGTTGGGTTCACAGATATTAAATTAGAAAACTCTAAAAATTTAAAAAAAGATTTTAAAGATGAGATTTTACGATTTATAGTTCTTGAAGTAATCCCACTTTCAAAAAGATAAGTAATCCAATTCCTTATAATTTTAAAGCTTATTTCATCAACGGATTCAGCCATTGAGAAATCATTTATGTATGAGAAAAACTGATTCAAATCAGTTTTGTAAGAAGTAACTGTATGCTTTGAAAGTCTTCTCTCAGACTCTATATATTTAATAAATTTGTTGACAAACATAAAAAAACCTTTAATTCATGTAAATGTATGAATAAAAGGTCTTAATTAAATAATAAAATATATGAATTAATCCATACTGTTTAGAAGGTTCTCAGAGTATACAGCTTTTTGTCTTTGCACTCTCAATCTTTCAGATTTTTTTATGTACTGCTTTTTTTGTCTTACAGTTTTAAGTGTACCAGTTTTAAGGAATTTTCTTTTAAATCTTTTTAAAGCTCTATCTATATTTTCACCATCTTTTACTGGAATAACTAACATAATTGTGTTTTAAATTTAGGATTGCAAAAATATAAATATCTTTAAGAATAACAAACAAAAAGAATGTTTCTTTAAATACTTTAACTCAATTTTTAATATTAACAATTATACAAAGAAATAATATTCTTTGAATAATTTAAAATCTTTTGATATCCTGACAAAGAATCTAATGATATAATGAATGCAAAACCTACAACGTTTGCATTACTTGACTTCACAAGCTCAGCAGCAGCTAATGCAGTACCTCCTGTAGCTAATAAGTCATCATGTATCAAAACATTCCAATTTGGTTTAATATCATCAGCATGAACTTCAACTTCAGCACTTCCATACTCTAAATCATAGCTATATTTTATTGTCTTGAGCGGAAGTTTTCCCGATTTTCTAATAGGAATAAATGGAATATTTAATTTATTAGCAAGCATAAAACCAAAAAGAAACCCTCTGCTTTCAACTCCAACAATTGCATCAATTTTTAATAATTTTATCCTCTTAACAAATTCCTCAATTATTAAATTAGTTAATTTAGGATCTAAAAGTATTGAGGTAATATCTTTAAAATTAATTCCTTCAATTGGAAAATCTGAAACAGTTCTTATTGATTTTTGAATATGTTCAGCAACAGACATTATTTATACTTTTTTATTTCACCACTCTTTAAACGTTTTAAATAAGAATTCAAATCAATCTTAACTTCTTTAGATAAAATTAATAATCCAATAATATTTGGGAAAGCCATTGCTAAAATCATCATATCAGAAAAATCTAACACAGCACCAAGTTTCACAGAAGAACCTACAATTATAAAAAGTAAAAAAATCGACTTATAAGAATATTCAGAAAACTTACTTTTGCCAAACAAAAACTCCCAAGATTTTAACCCATAATAAGACCATGAAATCATAGTTGAAAAAGCAAATAAAAATATTGCGATCACTAATAAATATGGAAACCATGAAAAAACTGAACCAAATGCATTTGAGGTCATCTGAGCCCCTTCTAAACCTTCAACATTATACATACCTGTAAAAATAATAACCAGTGCTGTCATTGTACATATTACTACGGTATCAATAAAAGGTTCAAGTAAAGAAACGATTCCTTCAGAAACAGGTTCCTTAGTTTTAGCTGCAGAATGAGCAATAGCAGCAGAACCAACTCCAGCTTCATTTGAAAAAGCAGCTCTTCTAAAACCTTGAATCAGAACGCCAATAACACCTCCAAATGCAGCATCAGGAGCAAAAGCGCCATTAAATATTAAAACAAAAACATTTCCAACTTCAGAAATATTTATTAAAATAATTACAAGTGCTGTTCCAACATAAAGCAAAGCCATCAGAGGAACAATTTTCTCAGTAACATTTGCAATACTTTTAATTCCCCCGATAATTACAACTCCAACTAAAGAAGCTAAGATTAGACCAAATAAAGGACCATTTCCTGCTAAAGCAGGAAATTGACCAGAAAGTTGTGCATAAGCTTGATTAGCTTGAAACATATTACCACCACCAAAAGAACCACCAATACATAATATCGCAAACATTACAGCAAGAATTTTACCAATTATTGGCATATTATACTTAGCTAAACCATCACGTAAATAGTACATTGGCCCTCCTGAAACTTCACCATTTTCATCTAACTTCCTATACTTTACACCTAAAGTACATTCAACAAATTTTGATGACATTCCAAGTAATCCAGCAACAATCATCCAAAAAGTTGCGCCAGGCCCTCCGACAGAAATTGCAATTGCAACTCCAGCAATATTTCCTAAGCCAACAGTTGCTGAAAGGGCTGTAGTTAGTGCTTGAAAATGAGAGACCTCTCCTTTATCTTCTGGGTCATCATAATCTCCTCTAACTAAACTTAAAGCATGCTTAAATCCTCTAAAATTTATAAACTTCATTCGAAAAGTAAAAAATAAAGCTCCGAAAACAAGCCAAACAACTACAATAGGAATATCAGCTCCTATATCAATTCCAAAAAATTTTAATGGATCCCAAAATATCACTGGAACCAAATAGTCAGAAACTAAAGGTTTAAAAAAACTATCTATTTTATCACTTAATGAGTCAGCCCTAGAATTTACGAATGACATAAGTAGTATAATAAGTGAAAATATTTTTTTGGTCATAATTAATTGTTTTTTAATTGATTTTTTATTATTTCTAAACTTTCTATAAACGAATGAGGATGATAATTTAATTCCTTTTCTGCTTTATCTAAAATAAAACCAGTTTTTATAGGTCTTTTTGCAAGCTGTTTTAATTTTGAAGAATGAATTCTAGCTATTAGTGTAGAATTTAAATTAAAATATTCTGCAACAGATACAACTAATTCGAAAATACTCATTATATCTTTTCCTGAGACATTAAAGACTCCGTATACTTTTTCTTTGGCTGCAAAAAGACTAGCAGCAGCCAGATCTTCAGCTAAAGTTGGTGCTCTGTAATGATCATCAATTATATTTAACTCTTTACCACTCTCAAGTGCTTCTTTAGCCCACAAGACAATGTTATTCTTACTAAGATTATTACCAACACCAAAAAGAATAATAGTTCTTAAAACACTTGATTTAACTTCATGATAATCTAATAATTCCTCAGACTTTAATTTAGCAAGACCATAGTAAGATAATGGATTTGGAAGATCATCTTCAGAGTATGGACCGTTTTCTCCATCAAAAATAAAATCAGTTGAAAAATGAATTAAATGTGCATTAACTTGAAGACAGGCATCAGCTAAAAAACCAACAGCAGTAATATTAATTTCATCACATTCATGCCTCATTTCTTCACACAAATCAACATTAGTCATAGCAGCTGTATTAAAAACAACATCTGGTTTAAATTTATTAATTACAGAAGAGACTTGATCTTTATTAGTAATATCAAGAGAAAGATACTCATAATTAATCTGATGAAAATTGGATGATCTATCGACACCCTTTGAAGTTGCAAGAATATTTACACTTTCTTTGAGAGCTAAAAAAATAATTTTTTGAGCTAATAATCCATTAGAGCCAGTAATTAGAATCTTCATTTAAACTTTCTTTGGTTTAATAAGATAAAGTATAAAATAGATCAAAATAGGAGAACCTACACCAATAAGTAAAGTTATAAGAAAAAGCAATCTAATTCCCGAAACATTTAGATCAAATTTAAAAGCCATCCAAGAACAAACTCCAAGAAATTTTGATTCTTCTAAAAACATTATTTAATTAATTTTTTCTTTAGATCAACTATTTCAATTATAATATTTTTTTCCATGTCTAAAATATTATTTTCAAGTTTTAAAATTTGATGCTCAACCTTCAAAATCTGATATTCAAGTTCAATAATTTTATCTTGTTTCTTTTTAGATTTTTGAATATCTATTATTAACCATGCAAAAGCCACAAGCTCAATAATTATTAATAAAATTGTTAATGTTAATTGAATATCCATATATTAAAGATCAAAAACTGAACTTCTTTTTCTAAATTTGAATATGTTTCTTAATTTTAAAATAAAAACCATTAACAAATAAATAAGTACTGTAAAAGCATTTACAAATGCCGCATAAATAAAAAAAAGACGAATAAATGAAGCTTTTATCCCAATTTTGGCACTCCACCATGAGCTCACACCAAAAAATTTCATCTCAAAAAAGTTACGAAGTATTCTAAACATTTATTGTGCAATTTAAATAAATTAAGAAAGAAATAATAGGAATTTAATCAAATTAATTAATTTTAAAAAATGTTTTTTATAACATCAAAAATTCTATCATTTTTAATAAAACCATCTTTTTGGATATTAGCTCTTTTAATTATTTCAATTTTAAAAAAAAATAAAAGAAAAAATTATCTAATAATTACAACTTTAATTTATTTCTTCTTTACAAATGAATTTATTTATAACGAAGTCGCCAGATATTGGGAAGAACCTTCAAAAAGTATTGAATTATTAGATCAAAAATATGATGTTGGGATAGTTCTGGGTGGATTTAGTGACTATGATAGCATTACACAGAAGCATAATTTTAAAAAAGAGGCTGATAGATTTATTTATACTTTTCAACTCTATCAAAATGGAATTATAAAAAAAATATTAATTAGTGGTGGAAATGGAGGACTTTCAAATAGCTCACATAAAGAAGCTGAAACAATTCAAAGGTTTTTAATTAGTAATTCTGTAAATAGAGAAGATATTATTATAGAATCTAAATCAAGAAACACAAAAGAAAATGCTTTTTACAGCGCACAAATACTAAAACAAGATTCAAAAGTAGTACTTATTACAAGTGCTACTCATATGAAAAGAGCTTTATTATGTTTTAATAGAGCTGGAATTAATGTAACTTCTTTTCCTGTAGATAACATGCTAAGTTATAGAAGCAAAAACCCAACACATATTTTACTTCCAAAAGCTAGAGTTTTAGAATATTGGGAAGAATTGATACATGAAATAATTGGATACTTTATCTATTTCATTTACGTATAGTTAGTAAAGGTAAGAAGCCATTTGCTGTTGTAAAGAAGATGCTGCTTCTCTGGATTTTATTGCAAAATCCAGTTCAGATCCAGCATAAATAATTGACCTTGAAGAGTTAACTATTAATCCACATTCTTTATTCATTCCATTTTCAACAACATCTTTTAAACTTCCTCCTTGAGCACCAACTCCTGGCACTAAAAGAAAATGATTGGGAATGATTTTTCTAATTTCTTCTAAAAATTCAGGATTAGTAGCACCAACAACATACATTAAATTATTTTCATTGCCCCATTTTGAAGATTTTTCAAAAACATGTTTGTAAAGAGATTTATCTTCAAATTTTAAATGTTGAAAATCTTTAGAACCAACATTAGAAGTTAATCCTAGAAGAATGACCCATTTATCATCAAAACTTAAAAAAGGTTTTACAGAATCAGAACCCATATATGGATTTACAGTAATAGAATCAAAATTTAAATTCTCAAAAAAAGCTTTTGCATACATTTTTGAGGTATTACCAATATCTCCTCTCTTAGCATCTGCAATAGTGAAAATATCATGTGGAATATAATCAAGAGTTTTTTGCATAGAATTCCATCCTTTAATTCCATTACTTTCATAAAAAGCAGTATTAATTTTATAAGCTATACATAGATCTTTTGTTGCATCAATTATTGCTTTATTAAATTCAAAAATTGGATCATCTAATTCTAACAAATGGGTCGGGATTTTATTTATATCACTATCTAAACCAATACACAAAAAGGTTTGTTTAGATTGGATTTCATTTATAAGTTTTTCTCTATCCATTTGATGTACCTTCTTTTAGCTTTTCAGCATTTTCTGCCAATTGTAACTCATCAATAAATTCTTGAATATCTCCACCAGTTACTGATTGTAAATTGTATTTTGTTAAACCTATTCTATGCTCAGTTACTCTCCCTTGAGGATAATTATACGTTCGAATCTTTGCTGATCTGTCGCCAGATGATACCATAGTTTTTCTGTGCTTAGCATCTTCTTCTAATTTCTTTTGCAGCTCAATTTCATATATTCTAGACCTTAACACTTTTAGTGCTTTATCGTAGTTTTTATGCTGTGACTTCTGATCTTGACATTGAGCAACCACTCCAGTTGGAACATGAGTAAGTCTTACAGCTGAATAAGTTGTATTTACCGATTGTCCCCCAGGTCCTGATGAGCAATAAGTATCTTTTCTTATATCACTTGTTTTTAACTCAACATCAAATTCTTCTGCTTCAGGCAGAACAATTACAGAGGCAGCAGATGTATGGACTCGACCTTGTGTTTCAGTTTGAGGCACTCTCTGTACTCGATGAACCCCAGACTCAAATTTTAACTGACCATATACATCATCTCCTGAAATATTAAAAATAATTTCTTTATATCCCCCTGCTGTACCCTCAGCAATATCAACTAAATCAGTTGACCAACCCTTTGATTGTGCAAAAGCACTATACATTTTAAAAAGATCACCAGCAAAAAGACTAGCTTCATCTCCTCCAGAGCCTGCTCTAATCTCCATTACAGCGTTTTTAGAATCTGCTGGATCTTTTGGAATTAATAAAACTTTAATTTCTTCTTCAATAGGATTAACTTTTGGCAATAATTCATCAAGTTCCATTTTGGCCATCTCCTTCATTTCTGAATCTGAACTAGATGAAATAATTTCTTTTGCCTCAGAAATATTAGACATAATATTTTTATATATCTTAAATATTTTTATAATTGGCTCTAAATCTTTATATTCTTTGCTTAATTGAATGTAAATCTTCATATCATCCATAGCATTAGCAGAAGAAATTAATTTTTCTACTTCTAAATACCTAACATTAATTGCCTCTAATTTATCTAACATATTAATATATAAATTCTCCGTGTTTGGATTTAATTGTTAATTTTTTTGAATCATACTTTTCAACTCTACCAATAATTTTAGCTTCAACATTAAAAGAATTTGCTACTTCAATAATTGAATCAGCTATATTTTGATCAACATATAATTCCATCCTATGTCCCATATTAAAGACTTTATACATCTCTTTCCAATCAGTTTTTGACTCATTTTGAATTAATTCAAACAACAAAGGAGTATCAAACATATTATCTTTTATAATATGGAGGTTATCAATAAAATGTAAAATTTTTGTTTGAGCCCCACCACTACAATGTATCATTCCATCAATTTTTCCTCTATGTAATTCAATAATTTTTTTAATTATTGGACCATAAGTTCTTGTTGGTGATAAAACTAACTTCCCAACATCTAATTCTGAGCCAATGATTTTATCAGTAAGATTCTTTGATCCAGAATAAATTAAATGATTAGGAATTTTGGGATCAAAACTTTCCGGATACTTATTTGAAAGAACATTAGAAAAAATATCATGCCTTGCAGATGTTAAGCCATTACTCCCCATACCGCCATTATATTCATTTTCATAAGATGATTGACCAAATGATGATAGACCAATAATTACATTGCCCTCTTTAATATTTCCATTATCAATAACTTCTGACCTTTTCATTCTTGCAACTACAGTAGAATCAACTATTATTGTTCTTACTAAATCTCCAACATCAGCAGTTTCTCCACCAGTTGAAATTATATTAAACCCGTAGCCTCTATATTCTTCTAATAGCTCTTGTGTACCGTTAATTATCTTAGAAATAACTGATCCAGGTATAAGGTTTTTGTTCCTCCCAATAGTAGAGGAAAGCATAATATTATCTATTGCACCTACGCATAGCAAATCATCAATATTCATAACAATTGAATCTTGAGCTATTCCTTTCCAAACAGATAAGTCTTCAGTTTCTTTCCAGTACATATAAGCTAAAGAAGACTTAGTACCAGCTCCATCAGCATGCATAACCAAACAATAATCTTGGTCATTAGTTAAATAATCAGGAACAATTTTACAAAATGATTTTTCAAATAATCCTTTGTCAACATTTTTAATTGCATTATGAACGTCTTCCTTATCGGCTGAAACACCTCTTTGACTATATCTATTATCTTTCATCTTTTTTTAAATAAAAAAGCATCCTAAAAAAGGATGCTTTTTACTATTTATTAAAAATTTATTTTTTAATATTATCTTCAGAAACATAATCTTCACTTAAAACTTTAAAAGATGTTCTTCTATTATACTGATGAGCTTTCTTTTTATTTTTTCTGAATTTAATCTTATTGATATAAGATTTTGTTAAAACATCTCCAATTTTGAATCTACCATTATCTTCTTCAATAACAAAAGGCTCTGTCTCTCCTGCACCAACTGCCTTAAGCTGTCCTTTATCAATCCCAAGAGAAAGTAAATATTTAACACAGGCATTAGCTCTTTTTTGTGATAAAACTAAATTACTTCTGTTATCACCAACAAAATCAGTATGAGATTTTAATTCAACAATAACATTTAAGTTATCATTTAAAGCAGCAGCTAAAATATCAAGATCTATTTTTGATTTATCTCTTAGTTCTGACTTAGCAAAATCATATTCAATTCTAGGAAGAATAATTTCTTTTTTAACAGGATCAAGTATTGCATCAAGAACAAAAACTTTATTAAACTCAATTCCCACAGTTGTTTCAGTTAATTTTTTATTTAAATATCCATTATTAGAAACAAGTAATTCATAAGAAGTTAAAGGCTTAAGTTTGAAAGTGTATGAACCAGTGTTATCTGTAACTGTCTCATATGCTTTACCATCACTACCAGAAAGTTTAACTTTAGAATTTGTTAAAATTGCTCCAGTTTTAGAATCTGTTACCACTCCTTTAAGTGAAAAAACTAATGGAGGAAGTTCAAACTGATAAATATCATCTCCACCTTTACCTCCATCTCTATCTGAAGTTAAATAACCTCTTTCTCCATTGCTTTCAATAATCATTCCAAAATCATCCCCAGAAGAATTGACAGGAGATTTTAGATTAATTATGTTGGAATAAGTTCCATTTTCATCTAAAATAGATTTAAATATGTCTAAACCTCCCATACCAATGTGGCCATTTGACGCAAAATACAAAGACTCATCATTGTGAAGAAATGGAAACATTTCATCTCCACTTGTATTAACTGCAGGACCTAAATTTTTTGGCAAACTCCATTTACCTTTTTGTTCTTTTGTCACCATCCACAAATCTTTCCCACCATATCCTCCTGCAATGTCTGAAGAAAATATTAAAACAGTTTCATCATCATTTAGTGCTGGATGTCCAGTAGTACCTAAACTATCAATTTTAATTTGAATCTTTTTTGGCTCACCCCAAATTTTTCCTTTTCTTGTTGAAATGAATATACTGCATCCTTCAGCCTTCTTTTTTTCAACATTACACTTTGTAAAATACATATTTGTACCTCTTTTGTTCAAAAAAACTGAACCTTCATTTGAACTAGTGTTAATAGGTTCTGCAGTTAACATAGGAACACTCCACTTTCCTTTTTTATTAATTTTTGTTGAATATATATCAGTAAAGCTTTCACCTGTTCTCTCATCAACTTTAGATGAAAGACCACCAGTTCTAGATGAGGTAAAAAATAGCTCAGTGTAATCTTCATTACCAAAAGAAGGTGAAAAATCACCAAATCTTGAATTAACAAGAGGCATAATTTCAACTTTATATCTAGTTGGATTATCTAACCAATTAGTTGCATACTCACAAGACCTTAAACCTTTCTCTCCTCTTGTATCTGATGGGTTTAATGTAATAAATTGCTGATATTGAATCTTAGCTTCTTCATATTCTTTATTCATTCTTAGCATGTCAGCATACAATAAATAAACATTTACATCAGGATATTTTGCTTTTATTGCTCTTTTGTAATATGACTCTGCTCTATTTATATTTCCAGATAATCTGTAGCATTCCGCTTGCTTAAATATTATCTCAGACTTAATAGCCCTGTTTTTTGTTTTTTGATATACCTTTTTGTAGAGCTCTGCTGCTTTACTGTACTGCTCAGCCTCAAACAATTGATTTGCTTTAATCATCTTTTTGCTCTTTTTCTGAGCAAAAATGTTTGCACTAGTAGCTGATAATATACATAGTGCTAAAAAAATTCTTAAAAATATATTCATTGTTTTTACAATTAAAATTAATGCTAAAATAAGGAATAATATTTAATTTTATAAGTAGAGTATTTATTATAAACACAATCCTATGTTAATAAAGTATTAATAATTTTCAAAAAAATAAATCATTATTTAATGATTGATCTAAAATAAAATATAATTTTTGTAGAATATACAGTAATATGCATCTTAATATGATATTGTTGCAATATAAATTTAAAATTTAAGGATTTAAATAAAAAAAATCAATCAAAACATGAAAACTAAACTTGAATACATCTGGCTAGATGGCTATCAACCAACTCAGAACATGAGAAGTAAAACTAAGGTTGTTGAAAATTTTTCTGGTAAATTAGAAGAATGCCCTATCTGGTCTTTTGATGGTAGTTCTACTAAACAAGCTGTAGGAGGTTCTTCAGATTGTTTATTAAAACCAGTAGCATTATATCCTGACCCTGACAGAATTGATGGATTTCTTGTAATGACTGAAGTTTTAAATTCAGATGGATCTCCACACATTTCAAATGCTAGAGCAAATATTGATGACAATGATGATGATTTCTGGTTTGGATTTGAGCAAGAATATTTCATTATGGATACTCAAACTCAACTTCCTCTTGGATTCCCTGTAGGTGGATACCCAGGCCCTCAAGGGATGTATTATTGTTCAGTTGGAGGAAAAAATACTCACGGAAGAGATTTTGTTGAAGAACACGCAGATTTATGTATTGAAGCTGGATTAAATTTTGAAGGAATAAATCAAGAAGTTGCTAGCGGACAATGGGAGTTTCAATTATTTGCTAAAGGTGCCAAAAAAGCAGGTGATGAAATTTGGATTGCAAGATACCTTTTAGATAGATTAACTGAGAGATATGGATACTATATTGAATATCATCCAAAGCCAATTAAAGGTGATTGGAATGGATCAGGAATGCATGCAAACTTTTCGAACACAACATTAAGAACATGTGGCTCACAAGAAGTTTATGAAAAAATTTGTGAAGCGTTTAGACCAGTAACTAAAGAACATATTTTAGTTTATGGCGAGTTTAATGACCAAAGATTAACAGGTTTACATGAAACGGCATCAATAACTGATTTTAGCTATGGCATATCTGATAGAGGAGCATCAATAAGAATCCCAATAATTACTGTTGAACAAGGATGGAAAGGATGGCTAGAAGATAGGCGTCCAGCATCAAATGGTGACCCATATAAAATAGCAGGAATTATTGTTAAAACAGTAAAAGGAGCAGAAAAAAAATAAATTAAATTGCTGTATAAATAATGTAAACTAGGTACATTAACAGTAACAATAAACCTTTATACCTTGATAGCACATATCTTGGCTTTGCTAATAATAACAAGCCTAAAAATACAGTAATCAAGAACATTATAGTATAATCTAAAATTATTTTGGAATCTTCTATTGGAATATCTCTTATAAGAGAAGTAGTTCCTAAAACTAAAAGAAGATTAAAAATATTAGAACCAATAATGTTCCCTACGGCTAAATCAACTTCTTTTCTAAATGCAGCAACTATTGAAGTAACTAGTTCAGGAATACTTGTTCCAATAGCCACAATCGTAACTCCAATTATTCTTTCAGAAATATTAAATTTTTCAGCTATTTCAATTGCACCATCAACTAAAAAATCTGCACCAAACTTTAGTAGTAATATTCCAGAAACTAAATAAACAATACTTTTTAAAACTGAAACACTCCCATTATCATCCACTTCCAAATCATCTTTAGAATTTTTTTCTTCTTTTCTTGATTTTGTAATAGTAAAAATTAAAAAACTTAACAAAAGAAGTATTAATATAATTCCTAAAAATTGTGATATTTTATAATTCAGAATTAAAAAAAAAGCAACAAATAAAGTTGAGAATAATAAAAATAGATAATCAAACTTAAGTGTTTGTTGAGCAATTTTTATATTAAAGATTATAGCAGTAATAGCAAGAACAAGACAGATATTAGCAATATTAGAACCTATAACATTAGCAAAAACAATATCACTGCTACCAGACAAAAATGCTTTAAAGCTAACAAAAATCTCAGGACATGATGTTGCAAAAGAAACAATAGTTAATCCAACTACTAATTTTGAAATACGAGCTTTTGTTGCAATACTAACTGAACCAACAACTAATAATTCACCACCTAAATAAAGCAAAAAAAGACCAAGAATTATCAGCAAATAAGTAATCATTATTTTAAGTCTAAATCATCTTTGATATCATTTGCACTCTCTCTTATTTCTTTTTTAATCTCATTAGAAGCATCTTTAACTTCTCTTATTGTTTTACCAAAGGTTCTTGCAAGTTCAGGGATTTTTTTTGAACCGAAAAACATAACAACAAACAAAAGAATAATAATAATCTCTGGACCTCCAATGAATAATATCATAAGATGAATTTTTTAAATACCACTTGAAAGTTAAAATTAAATAAAAAAGAATTATTTTCTAACTAACTTTTCCTTTTTCTTAGTTAAAGTATCAAGCATAATTGGAGATGCTACAAATAAAGAAGAATATGTTCCTACAATAACTCCAACCATAAGAGCAAACATGAAACCCCTAATTACTTCTCCTCCAAATATAAATATAATCAATAGTACAACAAATGTAGTAAGAGATGTATTAATTGTTCTACTTAAAGTACTATTAAGTGCTCCGTTAATTACTTCAAGAACTTCTTTTTTCTTGTAAGAATTCATATACTCTCTTACCCTGTCAAATACAACCACAGTATCATTAAGGGAGTAACCAATTATTGTTAAAATAGCAGCAATAAATGCTTGATCAATTTCTAATGAAAAAGGAAGCAGACCATAAAATGCTGAAAATATTGCTAAAACAATAATTACATCATGAAAAACTGCTGAAACAGCTCCTAAACTAAATTGCCATTTTCTAAATCTTAAAAGAATATATAAGAATATGACAAGAAGAGAGAAGATAACAGACCAAACGGCAGCATCTTTAATATCATCAGCAATAGTGGGACCAACTTTTTGAGAACTCATTATCTCAAATTCAAATCCAGTATTAGCAAGCCCTTCGTTAAGCTTTGCTTCAACAACTTGATCGGTAGATATATCATTATTATCGATCATAAATGAAGTTGTAATCTTGACTTGATTATCATCTCCAAACGTTTTAACTTGTGGAGTATAATTTAATCCATCATTGTCAACAAAAACTGCAGATAAATTTTCTCTGAGATCCTCATTATTTATATCATTATCAAAACGAACAACATATGTTCTTCCACCAACAAAATCTACTCCATAATTTAATCCTTTCGTAAATAAAGAACCAAGACCAAGAACAACTAACAAAGAAGAAATTACATAGAACTTCTTTCTATTTCCAATAAAATCAATATTAATATTTTTAAAAGCTCCATCAGTTAATTTAGTTGCAAAAGAAATATCTTTTCCTTTATTAACTCTTGAGGAAATAATTAGTCTTGTAATAAATATAGCTGCAAAAAGTGAAGTTATAATACCCACAATAAGAGTTGTAGCAAAACCTTTAATTGGACCCGTTCCAAATATATATAGAATTATACCAGTAAGTAGAGTTGTAACATTAGCATCAATAATTGAACTATATGCACTATTGTAACCATCAGTAATTGCTAACCTCAATCCTTTACCATTTGATAACTCTTCCCGAATTCTTTCATAAATTAGAACATTTGCATCTACAGACATTCCTATAGTAAGAATAATACCAGCAATTCCAGGTAATGTTAAAACAGCTCCTAGAGAAGATAAAACACCAAATATGAAAAATATATTTGCTAAAAGAGCAACATTAGAAACAATTCCTGCTCCACTGTAATAAAATATCATATAAAATAGCACCAGTATTAAAGCAAAAATAAAAGATTGTAAGCCAGAACTTATAGCTTCTTCTCCAAGAGAGGGGCCAACTATTGCCTCCTCAATAATTCTGGCAGGAGCAGGAAGTTTTCCTGATTTTAAAATATTTGCTAAATCTTTAGCTTCATTAACAGAAAAATCTCCTGTAATTGAAGATCTTCCGCCAGCAATTTCACTCTGAACAGTTGGATAAGAATACACATACCCATCTAGAACAATAGCAACACTTCTACCTATATTTTCAGCTGTTAATCTTTTCCATTGTTTAGCTCCTTCTTGATTCATAGACATCGAAACTTCAGCAGAGGAGTTATATTGACCAAAACTTTGATTTGCATCAGTCACAACATCTCCTTCCATTGCAGCTATACCATCTCTATTTGTAACTTTTAAGGCTACAAGTTGAACAAACTTTCCTTCGCTGTCATAAGGTTTTACAGTGTAAGCAAACTTAACGTCAACTGGGAAAAACTTTATTACCAGAGGATCCTTTAAATATTTATTTAATTGGGCAGTATCTTTTGTTGCACAAAAACCAACTACTGGACCTTCCTGAATCTGATTTTGTTGATCAACATTTGGATATAAAACTGAATAAAGCGGATTATTTTCAGCAAACTCTTCGAATGATAATGTATTAGATGTATCCGTAGAAGAAGAATCTGATTCTAAATCTGTTAAAAGATCATTTGCATCTATCTCATCTTTTTCATCACTAGAAATCATTTCTAATTCATCTATACCATCTAAATCCAGAACTTCTTTTATTTCTAAAGTATCATTTAAATCATTTGTTTCTTTTAGATAAGAATTCACTTGCTCTAGTGACGGAAACAACTCTCTATACTCATACGTTTCCCAAAACTCTAATTGTGCAGTTGATTGCAATAATTTCCTTGCTCTTTCAGGATCCTTTATTCCTGGTAGTTCAACTAAAATTCTTCCAGCAGTTTCAAGTCTTTGAATATTTGGTTGCGTCACTCCAAATCTATCAATTCTACTTCTTAATATATTAAATGATCTATTTATAGCATCTTCAACTTCTAAACTAAGAATATCTATGACTTCTTGATTATTAGAATTAATTTTCACTTTATCTTTAAGCTGAGAAGTAAATAATACAGCCATACCATTAACAGGAGATAATTTTTCAAATTCTTGACCAAAAAGTGTAACAAAATCACTCTGACTATTTTCTTGTGCAGTTAAGGCATTATTAATTGCAGTATTGAAAACTTCATCTTTAGTATTGTTAGCGAGTGCCTTTAAAACATCTACTACCATTACTTCAAGAGTAACATTCATCCCTCCTTTAAGGTCAAGACCAAGGTTAAGTTCTCTTTGCTTGCAATCTGAATAAGTATATTGTGCAACTAAAATGTCATAAACTTCTTCAGAATTAATTGAATCTAAGTAAAGTTTAGCTTTTACATCTCTTTCTTCTTCAGGAAAATTTTCTGCATATTTTAATGCATCATTTTCTACTTTATCAGCAACTAAAGTGAATGATAATTGGTAAACACATATTAAAGCAAAAACAAAAGCGATTACTTTGATGAAATTTCTATTCTGCATAGTCTTATTTTTTTAGAGCGGCAAATATAAACTTTTCCTATTAATTATGATAATTCTTAAGGCATCTATATCTTCAAGACCTTGTAAGATTTAAATCTTACTAAATACTTTTAATCTAACTAATTAATATCTTTGTCTAAATATTTTAAATATTAGGTATGCAAAGATTACTTTTTTTAATTTTCATTTTCTTAGTGCAAAATTGTCTGTTTGCACAAAACAATTTATTTAGAGACACTTCATTACAAGTTTTAGAAAATAATATTGAATTTAAGCATGCTTGGGCTGGAGGATTAAATGCAGCTCAATTTAATGAGATTGATTTAGATTTAGATGGAGTAAAAGATCTTCTAATTTTTGATAGATCGGGAAATAAACTGATTCCTTTTTTAAAAAAAAATAATAGTTTCATCTATGCTCCAAGTTTTAAAAATAAATTACCTAAACTTAAAGATTGGGTAATATTAGCAGATTATGACTGTGATGGAAAAAATGATATTTTTTCATATTCCACGTCTGGAATCTCAATATATAAAAACACCTCTGCATCAAGTTTAGATTTTACTTTAGTAACCCCACTAGTTTTTTCTCAATATCCTGTTGGAAGTGTTAATATTTTTGTTAGCCCCGTGGATATTCCTGCAATTTCTGATATTGATGGAGACGGAGATTTAGATATTTTAACATTTAAAATAACAGGAGGATTTATTGAGTTTCATAAAAATATGTCAATAGAATTAACTGGGTCTTGCGATACAGTAGCCTTTCAACTTGAGAGTGGATGTTGGGGTAATTTCTATGAAGGACTTAATAATTACACATTAAATTGTCAAAACTGTCAATGTCCTCCAATTATTGGAAATTCTTCATTTAAACAAAAACATGCTGGATCAACACTATTATGTTTAGATATTGATAATGACAATGATAAAGATATTGTGCTTGGAGATGTTAGCTTTAATAATCTTAATCTTCTTGTTAATGGTGGTGATAGTCTAAATGCTAATATGATTTCTATAGACTCATTATTTCCTTCTAATAATAACAATACCTTGGCAGCTAGTATGGATATTTTTCCTGCAGCATTTTATTTAGATGTTAGTCATGATGGAATTAAAGACCTAATTGTTACTTCAAATAGTGAAAATAACTCAGAAAATTTCGAGAGTAGCTGGTTCTACACAAATAATGGGACTAATACAAATCCAGACTTCAACTATATTCAAAAAAACTTTTTACAGGAAGATATGATTGATTTAGGAGCTGGTAGCTACCCAATATTTTTTGATCATAATAATGATGGATTAGAGGATTTAATTGTTGGTAATTATGGCTATCATCAGTCTGGGGGAAATCCATCCTCTAAATTAGCACTGTTTACAAATACTGGAACTAGTCGTAAAGCCAAATTATGTTTTAGAAAATAGAGATTGGCAAAACTTATCACAAATAAATCTAAATACTAATTTAAATATTCCTGCTCTTAATTTAATACCTGCATTTGGCGACTTAGATGATGATAGTGATCAAGATATGATTTTAGGGGATGCAAATGGAAAAATTCATTATTTTATTAATAATGGGACTAATCCAGCAAGCTTTACTATTTCCCAACCAAATTACAGTAACATAGATATCGGTTATTTTGCAAGTCCACAAATCATTGATGTTAATAGAGATGGGCTCTTAGACCTATTAATTGGAGAGCAAGATGGAACTATTAACTATTGCCAAAATAGCGGAAGCTTAAACTCCCCTATTTTTGATACAGTTATTACAAATTTTGGAGGGATTGACATTGAGAGTGACATTATTAGTTCTGGCTATAGTAGCCCAACCTTATTTGATAATAATGGCTCTTATGAGCTATATAGTGGATCCTTTTCAGGCGTCATTTACAAGTTTAATAATATTGATAATAACTTAACAGGTGTATTTGACTCAATTTCCCCTCTCTTATCTAGCGAGGGAAGTAAAACAAGAATAGCAATTAAAGATATAAACAATGATCAAAAAATTGATTGTATTATTGGAAATTACTCTGGAGGGTTAAGTTTTTTTAGCAGTGACTCTTCTCTTGTTAGCACACAAAAATTTATTCCAATAAATAATTTAAATATTTACCCTAATCCAGCTCAATATGAAATTATTATTGAAGGTAATAGTTTTGGCGACATAGATATTGTCAATAGTTTTGGACAGACAATAATAAAAAGTAGAAAAAAAAGTGTGCGTCACAGTATAAATATAAATCAGCTTACCAGAGGAATATACTTTATGAAGCTTGGGACAAACAGTTCAAAATTTATAATTAAATAATTTATTTACTTAAAAAATCTGGCACATCCTCTACTCTAGCATACGGAAAGTCAGCCAACTTTTTTAATTTATAGTAAGAGTTCAAGCCTGAAATACCAACAGTTTTTAATACTTCCAAATCTACAAGCCCATCTTTGTTAATTGCATGCTCTGATATATATATATGTTCTATCTTTCCTACTACCATTACTGTGTTACTACTTTTAATAAATACACTTTCCACATAGCTCATACCTAATTTTAAACTACTTTCTTTTACAAAAGGTGAAGTAAAATCTGACAAATATTCTTCAGTAAAATTACACTCTTTAAATTCTGAAACTTCCCTATCAAATTTTGCTGATGTATAGTGTGCCTGCTCAATAAAATTATCGGTAATATTATTTATTGTAAAAAACCCTTCTGATTTAATATTCTCATATGTATGTCTTCTAACTTTATGATCTGGTCTTAGCATAAAAGATAGTAATGGAGGGTTAGTACTCAAGTGTACTATTGAACTTATAATAGCTAAATTGGAGTTTACATTTGAACGTGTACCAATTAAATTAGCAGGCTTAACTCCAGTAATCGAATTAATTAAATTTAGTCTTTTTATTCTTGGGAGATTCTTAATATCCTCATTAGAAAAATACATTACCTCTTTGAAATTTTATTCATTGATATTGACTTCTGTCTACTGCACTTAAACCTATTGATATCAGGACTTCTTTTCATAACATGCTTACTACTCACACCACTATTGACTCTTTTTCTCCACAGATTAAAGCTAGAGCGCTTTAGCTCCTTACGCATTAACCTAATGACATCACGTTCGGATAAATGAAATTGATACCGTATTGCTTCAAATGGTGTTCTATCTTCCCATGCCATTTCGATTACTCTATCAAGATCTCTTTCAGAGAGTATTAATTTCATATTATTTAATTCAAAATATTTATTACAAAATTATTAATTAAGGATGAATATTCTATTAAAAAAAAGTATTTATTTCTAATAATAAATTGCATATATTATAAAATAAATCATTTAATTTATAGACATGAAAACGGACAAAAAAAACACAAACGACGACTTATCTTTTCACAGTTTTGAACAGCTTAATTTAAATGACATAAAGCTTGCAGAGCCATTGGTACCCGCTGGATTCCCATCTCCTGCAGATGACTTTATCGAAATGGAAATTAATCTTCAAGACTATATTGTAAAAAATAAAGAAGCTACTTTTTGTGTTAAAGTTGAAGGGTCATCAATGACTAAAGCTGGCATAAATACTGGAGATATAATGATTGTAGACCGCTCTCTCACTCCAAAACATAATGATATTGTGCTTGCAGTGATTGATGGAGATTTTACTGTAAAACGTTTAGCAGTAAATGACAACAGCGTATACCTGGTACCAGAAAATGATAGTTTTTCTCCAATAAAAATTACTGAATCAATGGACTTTCAGATATGGGGAATTATAACGCACATAATACATCGTGCTAGATGATTGCACTTGTTGATTGCAATAACTTTTATGCCTCATGCGAACGTGTCTTCAGACCAGATCTGAAAGAAAAACCTATAGTTGTGCTATCTAATAATGATGGATGTGTAATTGCTAGAAGTAACGAAGCAAAAGCAATAGGAATAAAAATGGGAGAACCTGCATATAAAAGAAGAGAAGATTTTAAAAAACACAGGGTAAATATCTTCTCGACCAACTTTCCTTTATATGGAGATATGTCAAATCGAGTTATGTCCATTCTTCGAAAGAATAGTAAAGATATTGAAATATACTCTATAGACGAAGCATTTCTTGATTGCCAAGATAGTAATCTAAAAAAATATGGAATTGATATTAAGAAGAAAGTAATGCAGTGGACAGGAATCCCAGTTTGTGTAGGAATTGCAGAGACTAAAGTACTTGCAAAACTTGCTAAT
>CAJIYG010000006.1:62500-117519 GCA_905181585.1 uncultured Flavobacteriales bacterium | reverse complement strand
CCAAAAATCATTAATCAGATCATTATTAGGAGTAAATACATTAGGAACACATTCAGCAGTCATAGCAGTAATTGTAAATAATGTATCTAGTGTGCAAGCGTTATTATCCATTACCTGAACGCTAAGTGGGCCAGGCGCTAGCGAAAGGTTTGTTATACTGTCTGTACCTCCGTTTGACCAAATAAACGTATAAGGATCTGTTCCTCCGCTGGGTGATATAGTCAACTCCACATCTAAATTTTCTAAATCACATTCAATTATTGTAGAAGGATCTAGTAAAACCGAAATGATATCAATAGAAAAATCTTCTCTAATCATACATCCATCATTATCAGTAACTTCAATCCAGTGCTCACCAGGGACAAATATTTGATTGTTGTGTGATATCACCATTATCCCAGAGAGAATGAATATGGAGGGAAACCCCAAAGAGAAGAATCTGCAAATACAGTAGTAGTTTGAATATCAAAAATACCTTCAGAAATATTAAAGTCAATAAATAAAGTATCAAACTCTTCACAACCATTTATTACATCTGTAGTTTTTATTATATATGTTCCTGGACAAAGATTTACTACAATTGAATCATTTGAAACAACATTTCCAAGATTATCAATCCATTCAAATATAAAATCACTTGCTGTAGATAAGGATGAGACACTTAAACTTGAGATATGACTAGAATCTACATAATCAACATTTGTAATTAATACATAAGGAATAAGATTAAAACCAACGGAGTCTTGATTCCCACAAGAATCTGTTGCAATTACCCAGCATACATCCGTTGTTATACCTGAAATGCTTGAGGTTGTCTCTCCAGTACTCCAAAGGTAATCAATAGGACTAGTTCCTCCTATTGTAGAAACACTTGCACTTCCCCCTATTTCACATTTTGGGTTAATAAAGCTAGAATCAGAAATGAAAAAAAGATTTGGCTGAGTTATTAGTATTTCATCACTTGTAATACAACCATTATTATCAATAATATCACATGACCAAAGTCCTGCACCTAAAATATTTTGTAGTGTATTAACGTTATTACTCCATGAAATAATAAATGGTCCAGTTCCTCCAGAAACTACAGCATCAATAGATGTTAATTGACCATAGCAAGCTAAAGGATTTGAATAACTTGAAAAACTCATTACAAGTTCTTCGGGTTGATCAATAGAAATTGTATCATTAATAAGACAGCCATAATTGTCTGTTATCTGTAGATAATAATCACCATCAGACAAGCCATATAGTGAATCTACACTCCAGTACCGTTCTGCCATTGGATTGTATATGGAGCTGTTCCTGAAAAAGGCTCAATCGCAATACTTCCATTATTTAAACCAAAACAGCTAGGGTTATAAATATCAACGTTTACACTTAATTCAGAGTTTTGACCAACTTGAAAATATTCAAATTGCTGACAGCCAATTGAATCCGTAATTTCAACAATATAGGTCCCCGCAAAAAGATTATTATTATCAACGCCTCCCCATTCAATTGTATAAGGTGCATTGCCACCATATACAGAATCTATGTTAATAGAAGCTGATGAATCTCCAAAGCATAGAGCATTTTGAATTGTAACGCTAACATTCATCTCAAAAATAGGATCAAAAATTGCTGATAAAGTATCAAAACATTCAAAAATTGTATCATGAATAACTATATCATATTCTCCTGCCCTAACATAAATAGAGTCTAAATTGTCTTGAGAATCTAACCAATAAAAGTTTTGATTATTGTTACCCCCGTTAACACTATCAATTTTAATCCAGACACTATCCGACAAACAAAGTAATGGAGTAGTTGTTGAAGAGTATGCAATATATGGATTAGGCTCATCATATAATTAGATCTAATTGAATCGAACAACCAAAAGAATCAATAACACTTAAATTATATTGACCTGGAAAGAGATCAAAAATTTCAACTGAAACTGATGATAATGACTGCATAGTATTTCCACTTTGCTGAATTATTAAATTTGAAGAAGAGCCGCTATAATCATTAAAAGCAACTGTATCCGTATTATTAGTTAAATAATAGATATACTTCAGACTATCAGTAATTTTCTTACCTCCAAAAGAAGAAAAATAAATTGAACCATCACTATCTCCAACGCATGAAACATTTGAGCTATTAATGGAATCAAAAGTTAATTGAATTGGATTATTAATTGAAAAATATTCAAGTGTATCTGTACATCCAAGAGCATCTGTAACAACAGATTTGTAAAAACCTGCTGAAACTCCAGAAAGAAAAGATAAAGTATCATTAAGTAAAATTTCATTATAACCATTTATACTATCAGCGGTAAACCATTGATAGTTATAGTATTCATCCCCATTTAAAGAATCTAATAAATTAAAACTGGAATCAGGATCAAACATTACCCCACCATAAGTAGGTGCATATAAAATTCCAGAAGAATCACCAAAACATTGAATATTATCTTGTCCCAGACCAATAGATACGGGGCATGGAATGATAAAAATTTGCTGCTGGAAATAAAAAGGACTGGAATTAAAAATAGATACTCTATACCTTCCGCAAATAGTTGTGATCAGGGTGTCAGAAGTTAAATTAATTAAATATTGATTAGTATCAATTGGATACCAAAGAGAGTCAGTAAAATTTTGCAATTCCCATTCATAAGCAATAGATGGAGATTGTAATTCTAATGCAATAAAGCCAGTGTCATTAAAACAATTAATTCCTAAAATATCATAATCACTAACTTGAGCATCAATGGTATTAATGCTTAAAAAACAAAAGGCAAGTAGTTGAAAAAATTTTTTCATAATTCTTAATTGATAACAAATATACCTAAATATTATTTTATTTATAAAGAGTATTAAAATCGAATGTCATTCCAGAATATGAAAGCATTGAATTTTGAAATACTTCCTTAGTTTCTTCAAGCAAAATACTAAGATCAGTGTACCTTTGAGAATAGTGTCCCGTTATAAGTAATTTTACTTTTGCTCTTTTTGCAATTTGACCAGCTTGATGTGTTGTAGAATGACCTGTCTCTCGTGCTCTTTCTAAAACATCCTTAGCAAAAGTTGTCTCATGATATAAAACGTCAATATTTTTTACTCTAGAAATTATTTCTTTGGAAAAACTAGTATCAGAACAAAAAGCATAAGAATGAAAAAATTCTGGATCTCTTGTTAATTCAGAATTTTTTATCATAACATCATCTTTAATATAATCCCTTCCCTTCATTAAAGATGTAAAGAAATTATAATGAATATTGAAATGCTCTATTTTCTTTCGATCTAAACGTCTTTTGTATTTCTTTTCTTTAAAAATAAATCCAGAACAATTTAAAGTATGATCTAACAAAAAATTAGAAATTGTAATAAGGTCATCTTCAAAAAGAATAGCTTCAGAATTAGTAGATAGATTATGAAAAAAAAGTGGGAAGCTCAGGTCAGTATTTGAAGCTGAAAGTTGAATATTAATAATCTCTTTTAGCTGCTCATGAGCATAAATATGTAGCTCTTTTTTTCTACCAAGCAAGTGCATACTAGTTATTAAACCTATTAAACCAAAATAATGATCACCATGTAGATGACTAATAAATATATGATGAATTCTCTGAAAACTTAACCCATATTTTCTTAACTGAACTTGGGTATTTTCACCACAATCAATTAAAAAAAAACGCTCATTCACATTTAAAAGTTGAGATGTTGGATTTCTGTCTATTAGAGGGACAGCTGAATTACTGCCTAAAATTGTTAATTTAAAAGACATTAATTAACAACAAGCATTCTTGTTGATATTGTCTTAGAATCAGATTTTAAAACAATAGTATAAATACCATTTAAATAATTATCTACATTAATAACTGAAGAATTAACTCCTCTAAGAGCATTTATTTTTGAACTATAAACTATTTCACCAAAAGTATTGTATACTAGAAAATCAAGAATATCACTCTCACCAGAAATAAAATAAAATTCACTTTCAGATTTTACAGGATTTGGATAAATGTTTTTAAATTCAAAAGTTTCATCATTAAATGAACCAAAACTTGTTGAAGTTGGAGCAATAATTTCAATATAAAAATAGTCCACAGTATCTAACTGAGTATATGTTCCCAATAATGGTACATTTATAGCTAATGTTGAAGTCGTTAAAATTAATGGATACACTCCTAAATCAGCCACTGATGGATCAATAGTTGAAAATATTTCAGCACAGGAATATGCTCCTCCAGGAAATGAACAATTTGGAGGTTGACAATCATATGTAAAATTATTTGGAAGTCCTATTACATTAGTCAAGTCAATATTTGCAATTGTAACATTAAGTGATAAACCGCTTATATCAACAACAGTATCTAATGGTGTCAGAGCAGTTATAATAGCTGAATAAGGCTGCCCTATAAGTGCAGAAGGAAGTCCTGTGTTTTGGTCAGGATAAATCCCAGGAGAAGTATAATTTTGATCAGGAATACACTGAGAATATGAATATAATGAGCTAAGTAATAAGATTGTGATTAATATTTTATTTTTCATTTTTTTTTAGTTTAGTTGTCTTTCAATTTCTTCCATATCAATAAAATCATAAGCCTCTTGTAAAGTTGGAACAATATTTAAATTTTCATCAAAATTTATATCACTAACAATGATAAAGGAACCGTTACCTTTTTTGACAAGTGCACCAAACTTAACAAAATTATTCTTAACTAAATCAATAGTAGCTAATTCAACTCCAGAAAGATCAGCAATATAATTTTTAATATCACCAGAGGATGTAATATTTGAAAAATTATTTTCATCTGAAAGCTTAAAAACTAATGTATTTGACATTTTAATTTTTCTTAATTGATAATAAATATAAAACAGCCATTCTTATAGCAACTCCATTTTCTACCTGATTTAAAATAATAGAATGTTCAGAATCAGCAACATCAGAGGTTAACTCAACACCTCTATTTATAGGCCCTGGATGCATAATTGTAATTTTTTTATCTAAGTTATCTAAGACTTTTTTATTAATTCCAAAGACATTAGAGTATTCTCTTAGTGAAGGTAATAATTGCACATCCTGTCTCTCAAGCTGAATTCTTAAAACATTAGCCACATCACACCATTTAAGTGCATTATTTAATGATGAGAAATGATTTACTCCTAAAGAATCTAGGTACTTAGGCATAAGAGTAGATGGGCCACAAACTCCAACTTCAGCTCCTAATTTTTTAAGACAATATATATTTGAAAGAGCAACTCTTGAGTGAAGTATATCTCCAATTATAACTATTTTTTTACCGGCAACCTGACCATATTTTTCTCTTATAGAAAAACTATCTAATAAGGCTTGTGTTGGATGCTCATGAGTACCATCACCTGCATTAACAATTTTTGCACTAATATTTCTTGACAAAAAGACAGAAGCTCCTGGGTTGGGATGCCTCATTACAATAATATCAACCTTCATTGCTAAAATATTATTAACAGTATCAAGTAAGGTTTCACCCTTTTTAACGGATGAAGATGCTGAAGAAAAATTTATAACATCTGCAGATAATCTTTTCTCAGCTAATTCAAAAGATAATTTAGTTCGAGTAGAGTTTTCAAAAAATAAATTAGCTATAGTAACATCTCTTAAAGAAGGAACTTTCTTAATTGGTTGATTAATTATTTTTTTGAAAT
The DNA here is from genome assembly GCA_905181585.1 of uncultured Flavobacteriales bacterium. Lineage (GTDB taxonomy): Bacteria > Bacteroidota > Bacteroidia > Flavobacteriales > BACL11 > CAJIYG01. The sequence goes on along the minus strand of CAJIYG010000006.1, from coordinate 111,853 downwards.
TATCCGCAGTCTGAAAAATGAGATCAATATCTTTTTTAGTAAGATATTTTATGCCGAGCATATGATCAACTGAAAGGCTATTCATTTTTTTCTTTTAAAATTAATACACTATTTTTCTTCCAATCAACAATAACTCTTTCTGAATCGATAGCATCAACAATTTTACCAACATAATTTGGCTGTATAGGAATGTGACGACTCAATCTTCTATCAATTAACACAAGTAATTCTATAGATTGTGGCCTACCAAAAGGCATAATTGCATCCATTGCAGCTCTAACTGAACGAGCAGTAAAAAGAACGTCGTCAACTAAAATAACTCTCTTATTTTCAGTTGAAATATCCATATTAATTTCCTCAGGTATTATAGGTAATTTTTTGGTTAACAAATCATCTCTATAAAATGAGATATCTAAATCTCCAGAGGCAATAGATGTAAGATTAAAATTTTCAGAAAGGCAAGAAATTAATCTATTAGCTAAATACTTACCTCTTGGCTGAAGAGATACAATTACTGAGCTAGAAAAATCTTGATGAGACTCAATAAGTTCCTGAGATAATCTTTTAATAATTATATCTAGTTGAGTACTGTTTAATATTTCTCTTTGCTCATTCATTAATAATACAAATATATTCAAAAAAAAACCCCGATAAACGGGGTTTTTAAATTAATTATTCTCCTTTCTCTAAATCATCCTTTAAAGCGGATAAGCTATCTAAATCACCCAAAGTGGATTGATGTTGACTATCCTGAATTTTCTTCATTGCTTTCTTGGTGTTTGATGCTGACTTTTTCTTTTCGTTGATCATATTATCCTTGAAAGTTGCAGTATGAGATACTAAGATTTTTTTATTCTCTTTAGAGAACTCTAGAACTTTAAAACTAACAGTGTCGTTTAAATTAACTGATGACCCATCCTCTTTTTCTAAATGTCTTTTAGGAGCGAAGGCTTCAACTTCTTCATTCAAATCAATTAAAGCACCTTTATCATAAATCTCTTTCAAAACACCTTGAAATTCTTCACCAACTAAATACTTTTCTGAGTGAAGATCCCATGGATTAGATTCCAGTTGCTTATGTCCTAAACTAATCTTTCTATTTTTTTGATCAATATCTAAAACAACAACATCAAGCATGGAATCAACAGATGTAAATTCTGCAGGATGTTTAATTTTTTTCGTCCAAGATAAATCAGAAATATGCACAAGTCCATCAACACCTTCTTCTAACTCAACAAATATTCCAAAATTTGTAAAGTTTCTTACTTTAACTTTAAGTTCAGATGAAATTGGGAATTTTTCTTCAATTTTTTCCCATGGATCTGGAAGCATTTGCTTTTTACCTAATGACATCTTTCTTTGTTCTCTATCTAAAGTTAAAACTTTAGCTTCAACACTATCTCCTTTACTGAAGAAATCATTTGCGCTTCTTAAGTGAGTAGACCATGACATTTCAGAAACGTGAAGTAATGCTTCAACTCCAGCCTGAAGCTCAACAAAAACACCATAATCAGCCACTACTACAACTTTCCCTTTAACAACATCACCTACGGCAAGATTTTCATCTAAATCATGCCATGGATGAGAACCAAGTTGTTTTAATCCAAGCTGGATTCTACTTTTTCCTTCATCAAAATCTAAAATAACAACGTTTATTGTTTCATCAAGTTTTACAATTTCTTCTGGATGAGAAACTCGTCCCCAAGATAAATCTGTAATATGAATTAAACCATCAATTCCTCCTAAATCAACAAACACACCGTATGAAGTAATATTTTTAACTGTTCCTTCAATCACTTGTCCTTTTTCAAGCTTAGACATTATTTCTTTAGTTTGAATAGCTAGATCAGCTTCAATTAATGCCTTGTGAGACACAACAACATTTCTAAAAGACTCATTTACTTTTACAACTTTAAACTCCATTTTTTTACCAACATAATCATCATAATCTCTTATTGGCTTAACATCAATTTGAGAACCTGGCAAGAAACATTCTATTCCAAATACATCAACAATCATTCCTCCTTTAGTTCTACTTCTTATTTGACCATTAACAACTTCACCAGTTTCTAAAGCAACATTTACCTTTTCCCATGCTCTTAAAACTCTTGCTCTTCTATGTGAAAGCACAAGTTGTCCTTTTTTATCTTCTTGCTGCTCTACTAAAACCTCTACAGAATCACCTACTGCAAGATCTTCATTATATTTAAACTCTGAGCTAGAAATAACACCATCAGATTTAAAGTTAATATCAACAATAACTTCTCTTTCTGAAATAGAAACAACTTTTCCATCTATAACTTGTTTATCCTCAACTTCAGGAAGAGTTGCTGAATAAGTATTTTTTAAATCTGTTCTTTCTTGATCGCTATAGTTATCACTGTTAGCTAACTTATCCCAATCAAAAACTTCTTCAATAGCAGGAGCTTTGACTAAATCCTTGGCTGGCTCTGCATCTAAATTAACTTCATCAATTTCAACTGAAGCATTTTCAATAACTACTGGATTATCATCAGATAAAACAGATTTTTTTTCTGATTCTTTAACTTTTCGTTTTCTTGGTTTTTTTACTGGAGTCTCAGATTTAACAATTTTTTCTTTGTTTTCAGCATCTGATTTTTTGTCAGTAGATTCTTTCTTTGACATTAGGGTTTTTCTTTTGTATCTTTAAATTACAGGCTCTCATGTTTGTTAAAGAGATTATTATTTTGAATTAATTCCATTTTTTTAGCCTGTTGAACATTATATAAATGGGGCGCAAATATACATTATTTTTTAAAAATATTTTTATTTATTTCTAAGCTAGTAATTTTCTATTTGTAAAGCAACTTTTTCCATCAACCATCTAGGTGTTGATGTAGCTCCACAAACACCAACTGAACTAACATTATTAAACCAATCCTTTTTTATCTCATCAGTATCAGAAATAAAATATGTGTTTGGATTCTCTTTTTTGCAAGTAGAATAAAGCATTTTTCCATTTGAACTTTTTGTCCCACTAACAAAAATAACTACATCATTTTCTTTAGAAAAAGTTTTGAGATGTGGTTCTTTCCTTGAAACCTGACTACACAAGGTATCATGTACAATAAACTTAATTTCTTCTTTACCACCAGCATCAACAATTCTTAATTTTATTTTTGCGACAATATCTGCAAACGCTTGAGGACTTTTTGTTGTCTGGGAATACAAATAAATTGGTCTTTTAAAATTAATTTTATTTAAATCTTCATCAGAATAAACAATAATAGCCTCTCCTCTTGTTTGTCCAACAAGACCTGTTACCTCCGCATGCCCATCTTTTCCGTAGATTACAATTTGTCCATCAATATTTTGAATATCTTCATGACCCTCTTTAATTTGATGCTGTAATTTCAAAACTACTGGACAAGATGCATCCAATAATTGAATGTTATTTTTTAGTGCTAATTGATATGTTGCAGGTGGTTCGCCATGAGCTCTAATTAAAACTTTACAATCTTTTAATGTTTTAAACTTTTTGTGATCAATGATCTGCAAACCCATTTCATTAAGCCTATCTACTTCCTTATCATTGTGAACAATATCTCCCAAACAATAAAGTGAATCTTCGACTGCAAGAATATCTTCAGCCATTTGAATAGCATAAACTACACCAAAACAAAAACCTGACTTTTTATCAATCACTACTTGCATAAAATATTTTTTTTTGTTTTAATTAAGTCAGTAATATAATTATACTGTTCTTCTTCAGAGATAGAAGTATTATCAAACAGAATACTGTCACTAGCTCTTATTAAAGGATTTAATTTACGGTTTTCATCATCAAAATCTCTTTCTACTAAATTATCAAAAATCTTTTCATAAGTTAGGTCATGATCATTCTCATTCACTTCATCAAATCTTCTTTTAGCTCTTACTTTTAAATCAGCTGTAACAAATAATTTAATCTCAGCATTAGGCATTACTTTTGTGCCAATGTCTCGACCATCCATAACAACATTTTTTTTCTTTATAATATCTTTTTGAATATCAATAAGTTTTTCTCTAACCTGCTTAATTTGACTCACCTTGCTTACATTTTTTGAGACTTCAAAACTTCTTATAAATGACTCTATATTTTTTCCATTTAAAAATGTTTCAATTTTTTTAGTAATCTTATTATAATTAAAAATAATATCTATCCTGTCTATATGCTCATTTAATAAAGATAAATTTATTTTATTATTGATGATAATCTTATTTGTAATACAGTAATAAGTTAAAGCGCGATACATCGCCCCAGAGTCTACATAAATCATCTCAAATCTTCTTGAAATAAATTTAGCAATAGAACTTTTCCCACATGAAGAATGTCCATCAATAGCTATATTTATTTTCTTATCCATTTTACAGACCAAAAGTACTAAGATTTGTAATAATATTAAAACTATTAAAATTTCCTGATACATGAAAAGAAGATCTACTAAAATTAAATGAAAACTTTGATAAATTTAAACCAACACCAAATGAGAAACCATTACTAGTAGAAAAGGATGGTAATGACAAATTAAATCTTTTCTGAAAATTAAGACCACCCCTTAAAACAAATACTTGTTTAAACAAACTTAATTCTCCCCCTAAAATAAAATGTCTTAAAATTTTCTTAGCAAAAGCTTCTTCTTTTTGAAGTAATAAACCAGTCTCAGGATCTGTTTGTGTTAATAAAGAATAATCATTTGAGATATCATACTTCTGTAAATTATTAAAGACTAAAGAATATCTAAATGGCAAATGTTTAAGTAATTTAGAAATACCAAATTGAAGTTCAAAAGGAATCTCTTCATCCACCCTTGTATAAGAACTTATCTTAGAACCAATATTCTTTGCTAAAAAAGTTGCGGTAAAATTTCCTTGACTATTAAAAAATGTTGTGGAAATATTAGAAGTAAATGCAGAAGATTGGTAATTTTCATATCTAGAATTAAGCAAATTAAGACTTAAACCAAAAGTAATTTTCTCATTTATATTTTTTCCAAGTCCAACAGTAAATACTTGATCTTTTGCAGAGAATTCTGATTCTTCAATTCCAATAGAACTAGTTTGTTTAAATACTCCATAATCTACAGAACTCATTGATATTAAAACCGCAGCAAACTTTTTAATTTTTTTTGAATATTGGAAAGAAACTAAGTTGATATCTGACAAATAATTAACATAATTTAACGCAAGGTCGTTATCATTATTTTCATTAATTAGAGAAGGAACAAATAAGCCTAAGCTTATATCATTATCAAAAACTGAGATAAGACTCCCCCCCATTGCTAAAGATCTAGGAGATGATTCTAAATTCAAAAATTGGTATGCACTTCCAGTCTGAGAAAAGATATTAAATGGAAAAAAAAATATTATTAATAATATATTAATTCTCATTACTAATCTCTAGTTAATTATTGCAATATCTGTTACATCAATCATATTTTCAACGTAATGGAAGGTTAATCCTTTTAAATAATCGTCGTCAATCATCATGATATCTTTTTTATTCTGAGATGAAAGTATTATCTCCTTTATTCCAGAGCGCTTTGCAGCTAAAATCTTTTCCTTTACACCTCCGACTGGTAAAACTTTACCCCTTAAAGTGATTTCACCAGTCATTGCAACTTTAGATTTAACTTTTTTACTTGAAAAAGTAGAAACTAGTGAGGTAAACATAGTTATACCAGCTGAGGGACCGTCCTTTGGCGTCGCCCCTTCAGGAACATGAATATGAACATTCATTTCCTCAAAAATCTTAGGATCAACATTATAATCATCTGCATGAGATTTTAAATATTCTAAAGCAATAATTGCAGATTCTTTCATTATTTTTCCAATATTTCCAGTAATTGTTAGAGCACCTTTTCCTTTGCTTAAACTACTTTCTATAAATAAGATATCACCACCAACACTTGTCCAAGCAAGACCTGTAACAACTCCAGTTATAGAATTATCTAAAAAACTATCTCTATCAAACTTTGGTGGCCCTAGTACCTTTTCAACAATATCATTTGTTACAGTCACTTCATAATCTTGATCCATAGCAATAGATTTTGCAGCATACCTTATCATTTTACTAATCATTTTTTCTAATCCCCTAACGCCAGACTCTCTTGTATATTGATCAACAATTTTTTCTAATACTTTATCAGACATTACAAGATGTTTATCTTTAAGACCATGACTTAATAATTGCTTTGGTAATAAATGTTTATAAGCAATCTTCACTTTTTCTTCAACAGTATATCCCGTAATTTCTATTATTTCCATTCTATCTCTTAAAGCAGGTTGAATGCTTGAAAGAGAGTTTGCTGTAGCAACAAATAAAACTTTAGATAAGTCGTAATCAAGCTCCAAATAGTTATCATGGAATTGTTCATTTTGTTCAGGGTCTAATACTTCTAATAATGCAGACGAAGGGTCACCATGACTGTCTCTGGTGACTTTATCAATTTCATCAAGAACAAAAACAGGGTTTGATGATTCTGCTTTTTTTATGGCCTTAATGATTCTTCCAGGCATAGCTCCAATATATGTTCTCCTGTGTCCTCTAATCTCAGATTCATCTCTTAAGCCGCCAAGAGATACTCTTTCATATTTCCTTCCTAAAGATTCTGCAATAGATTTTCCAAGTGAAGTTTTACCAACTCCTGGAGGGCCATACAAACATAAGATTGGAGATTTCATATCTCCTTTTAATTTTAATACAGCTAAATGTTCTATTATTCTTTTTTTAACTTCCTCTAAACCAAAGTGGTCTCTATTTAGAACTTCATTTGCTTTTTTAAGATCAAAATTATCTTTGGTAAATTCATCCCATGGAAGCTCTAATATTAGCTCTATAAAATTCCTTTGTACACCATAATCTGACATGGATGGGTTCATTCTCTCTAACTTCTTTAATTCCTTACCAAATGCTTCTTTTATTTTTAAAGACCATTTCTTTTTTGAAGCTTGATTTCTCATTTCTTCAATTTCTTTTGCTGAACCAGAACCTCCTAATTCTTCTTGAATAGCTTTCATCTGTTGATTAAGAAAATACTCTCTTTGCTGTTGATCTAAATCAGTTCTTACTTTTGATTGAATCTCATTTTTCATCTCGAGCATTTGTAATTCTTTAGTCAAAAGCTCAAGAACTCGAGTGGCTCTTTTATCAATATCTAGTTCTTCTAAAAGTGATTGTTTTTCTTTTAAACTAATATTCATGTTTGAAGAAACAAAGTTTATAACAAAAGATGAACTTTTAATATTTTTAATTGCAATGGAAGCCTCAGATGGAATTGTAGGAGACTCATCAATGATTCTAAGAGCTAAATCTTTTATGGATAGAACAACAGCATTAAAATCTTTATTAGATGATTTTTTTTCTAAATAATCATTTACTTTAGCTTTAAAATAGGGAGATTCTTGTGTAACTTCATGAAGCTCAAAACGTTTTCTCCCTTGAATGACTGCTGTTATATTACCATCAGGCATTTTAAGCATCTTTAATATTTGAGCAACTGTTCCAATAGAGTTTAAATCATTTTTTGTTGGACTTTCAACACCTGAGTCCTTTTGAGATAATACCCCAATTAATTTATTTGCTTTTTCAGCATCTTTAATAAGCTGAATAGATTTTTCTCTAGCTATAGTTATAGGAATTATTACTCCTGGAAATAAAACAGTATTCTTTAGAGGAAGAATAGGTAATATTTCAGGGTTCTTTTCTTTATCAATTTTCTTCTCATCCTCATCACTCATTAATGGAAAAAACTCAGTATCCTCATTTATAATATCAGATAGCATTATATTATTGAAAGCAAATTTTTTATTCATATTTTTTATTTCTATAAGGATTTACTACAACTTCTATGCCAAAACTTTAAGAAAGACTTAATGGCAGTTATTTTTCGTTGCGATAACGTTTTGTCATACTGTAAACGTTATCTAATAGATTTTGTTCTATATTGTCCAACGTTAGTGATCTTCTATTAAAAACCTTCTTAGCTGTTTCAAAAAATTTATTTTTATTATGAATAGAAAACCCACCAGCTCCTCCCCAGCTAAATGAAGGAATAAAATTTCTAGGAAATCCTGAGCCAAATATATTAACACCTACTCCAACAATTGTTCCGGTATTAAACATAGTATTAATACCACATTTTGAGTGATCTCCCATTATTAAACCACAAAATTGAAGCTTCGTTGATTCAAAACTTTCTTCTTCATATGACCATAATTTTACATCTTCGTAGTTATTTTTAAGATTAGAGTTATTTGAATCTGCACCTAAGTTACACCATTCACCTATTATTGAATTACCTAAAAAACCATCATGTGCTTTTGATGAAAAACCAAAAAATACTGAATTATTAATCTCTCCACCAACTTTACAATTAGGCCCAATAGAAGTAGGTCCATAAATTTTTGCACCCATTTTAACAACAGAGTTTTCACTCAGACTAAATGGACCTCTTATTATTGAACCCTCCATGATTTCTGCGTTTTTACCTATATAAATTGGACCTGTTTCTGAATTAAGAATAGAAGATGAGATTTTTGCTCCCTTTTCAATAAAAATATTATCCCCTATCAAAGTATTAGAATTATCAAGTTTTTCAGATTCTTTTCCTTTTGTAAGTAACTCAAAATCATTTTTCAATTGACTATTCATCTTATAAAAAAGATCAACCATTTTTTCTAAAATAGAAATATTAGCATTAGATTTAATAAAATTAATTTTTTCTAAATTAAAATTACAATATCTAAATCCAATTACTACATCATTAGAGATCAAGCCCTCTCCTTCTCTTAAATTATTTAGCTCAATAATTAAATCATCTGTTGGTATAACTTGTGAATCAATCCATAAATTATCACTGGATATGTTAAGATGGAATTTATCATTTAAGTAACTTTCAGCTTTAACTGAAACATCTTTAAAATAGTATTCCCATTTTTCTTTTATCGTAAGTATCCCAAATCTAAAATCTGAAACTGGCCTTGTTAGACTAAGTGGGAAATATTTCTTTTGGTTAGAATCAAATAAAACTATATTCATAAAATTATTTTAAACAAATTTAAATAAAAAAACCTCATACAGAAGTATGAGGTTTGTATTACTTAAAACAAAATAAATTTTACTTTTTTAATTTGTTGTATTTATTTTTAAATTTATCAATACGTCCTGCTGTATCAATCATTTTAGATTTACCTGTGTAAAAAGGATGAGAATCAGAGGAAATTTCCATTTTAATTAATGGGTACTCATTGCCATCTTCCCATTTAACAGTTTCTCTTGATTCAGCGCAAGACTTAGTTAAAATTGCAAAGTCGGTAGATAAGTCTTTAAAAACGCAAAGTCTATAATTTTCTGGGTGGATTCCTTTTCTCATGATATTAAAATTTGGATTGCAAAATTAACAAGTTTTATCAAACTAACAAATTAGCCATCTATTTTTTATGAATTTAAATCTACAAGTAAATTATTAGTTTTTGTTACTGCTTCAGCTGATGATTTTAAATCAGACAATTCTCTTTCAGAAAGATCTAATTCAACAATTTTTTCTATTCCATTTTTTCCCAGAATTACAGGAACTCCTATACATATGTCATTTAAATCATATTCTCCATTTAGCATAGTTGAGCAAGGGAACATTTTTTTCTGATCACAAGCTATTGCCTGAACAAGAGAAGATACAGCTGCACCTGGTGCATACCATGCTGAAGTCCCTAACATTCCAGTAAGAGTAGCCCCTCCTACTTTAGTATCATTAAGCACTTTATCAAGTCTTTCTTCTGAAATTAATTCTGTTACTCTAATACTATTTCGTGTAGCTATTCTTGTTAATGGAATCATACCTTTATCAGAGTGCCCTCCTATTACCATACCATCAATATCTGAACTTGGACATTCTAAAGCTTCGCTCAACCTATACTTAAATCTTGCACTATCAAGAGCACCTCCCATACCAATAATTCTATTTTTCGGAAGCCCCGTAATCTTATGAGTTAGGTATGTCATTGTATCCATCGGGTTACTAACAATTATTAAAATAACATTAGGAGATTCCTTTATTAATTGTTGAGAGACTGATTTAACAATACCAGCATTAATCCCTATAAGTTCTTCTCTAGTCATTCCAGGTTTTCTAGGGATCCCACTAGTGATAACTGCAATATCACTATTAGCAGTTTTAGAATAATCATTTGTACTTCCTATTATTCTTGTATCAAAACCATTTAATGATGCAGTTTGCATCAAATCCATTGCTTTTCCTTCGGCAAAATTTTCTTTGATATCAACAAGAATAACGTCTGATGCGAAATTCTTAATTGCAATGTATTCTGCACAACTAGCCCCCACTGCTCCTGCTCCAACAACTGTAACTTTCATTTTAAATGTAATTTTTATTAATAATAGTAATAAACTAATTTTTATTTAGTCTGTTTAGGCATCAATATTAGCATATTTAGCATTTGCTTCAATAAATGCTCTTCTAGGCGGAACATCATCCCCCATAAGCATAGAAAAAACTCTATCAGCTTCTGCAGCACTATCAATAGTCACTCTTTTAAGAGTTCTAAACTCAGGATTCATTGTTGTATCCCATAGCTGATTAGCATTCATTTCTCCAAGACCTTTATATCTCTGAATAATAACATTAACATCTTTTCCACCTTTCATGTCCTCAATTAAGATATCTCTTTCTTTATCATCCCAACAATACCTGTGATCTTTTCCTCTTTTTAAAAGATAAAGAGGAGGAGTTGCAATATAAATATATCCATTTTCAATTAATGGTTTTAAATATCTAAAAAAGAATGTTAAAAGTAATGTTGCTATATGACTTCCATCAATATCAGCATCTGTCATAACAACTACTTTATGATATCTTAACTTTTCCATATTTAATGCTCTTTCATCTTCCTCGGTTCCTAATGAGACTCCTAAAGCTTTATACATGTTTTTTATTTCTTCATTCTCAAACACCTTATGCTGCATTGCTTTCTCAACATTTAAAATCTTTCCTCTAAGGGGAAGAATTGCTTGAAAATGCCTATCTCTTCCTTGTTTTGCAGTACCTCCAGCTGAATCACCCTCAACAAGATATATTTCTGATTTAGCAGGGTCCCTTTCTGAGCAGTCTGAAAGCTTTCCTGGAAGACCTGAACCTGACAGAACATTTTTCCTTTGAACAAGCTCTCTAGCTTTTCTTGCAGCATTTCTTGCGGTAGCAGCTAATATTACTTTTTGAACAATAGTTTGAGCTTGTTTTGGATTCTCCTCCAGATAATTGTTCAGCATTTCACCAACTGCTTTATCTACAGCACCAGTAACTTCTTTGTTACCCAGCTTAGTTTTAGTTTGCCCTTCAAATTGAGGCTCCATTACTTTAACAGAAATAACAGCTGTCAAACCTTCTCTAAAGTCATCACCACTAATTTCAAATTTTACTTTTTTTAGTAAGCCAGATTCATCAGCATATTTTTTAAGGGTTCTAGTTAACGCTCTTCTAAAACCTGCCAAATGCGTACCCCCCTCATGAGTATTTATATTGTTAACATAAGAATGAACATTTTCTGTGTAAGAATTATTGTAAACCATTGCAACCTCAACAGGAACTTCATTTTTTTCGCCATCAAAATAAATTACTGAATCTAAAATTGAGTCTCTAGTACTATCTAAAAACTGGACAAACTCTTTTAAACCAACCTCAGAAATAAATTCTTCACAAACATTATTACCATCATCATCTTTTCTTCTAAGATCAGTTATCTTTAAGTGAATACCCTTATTTAAAAATGATAATTCCCTCAACCTTGCAGCTAAGATATCATAATGATAAACAGATTCTACAAATATTGTATTATCTGGCATAAAAGTAACTTCTGTTCCAGTCTTATCGGTTGTTCCTATCTCTCTTACATCGTATTGAGGGACACCGATTTTATATTCTTGCTCAAACACTTTACCACCTCTGTGAACCTCTACTCTTAAATCTGTTGAAAGGGCATTAACGCATGAGACCCCAACACCATGTAATCCTCCAGAAACTTTATATGAGCCTTTGTCAAACTTTCCACCAGCATGCAGAACAGTCATAACAACTTCTAAAGCTGACCTTTGTTCCTTTTCATGAATATCAGTTGGAATACCTCTACCATTATCAGTAACGGTAATTGAATTATTTTCATTAATAAAAACTTCAATATGAGAACAATGACCAGCAAGAGCCTCGTCAATTGAATTATCCACAACTTCATAAACTAAATGGTGTAAGCCTTTTTGCCCAACATCACCAATATACATAGCAGGTCTTTTCCTTACAGCTTCTAGACCTTCTAATACTTGAATATTACTTGCTCCGTAATCCTCCTCTTCTGATAATTTATCGCTCATAGATTTTTTAATTATATATTATAACAAATATACAATTATACATGCTTTTAAATATAAAAACGAGCTATGAAAAGCACTTAGATTTTTCAACAAAAGTTGATAACTTTTAGAAAGAATATTTTAATCCAAATAAGACATTAAAGCCGTAATCAAGATAACCATGCCAAAGTTCATTTTTCTGACCCGTTATGTTATTTAAATCCAGATTAAATGATAATTTTTTAGAGTAATTATATCTTAGACTCAAATCAATATCAAGGTAATCATCAAGTTCATAAACTAATTCCGCAGGATCAATAACAGCATTTGGAACCCCACCTGTATTTCTACCAGAGATAAAACTAAAATTTGGAATTATTTTTAACTTATCTCTTAGAGAAATAGGAGTTGCTAACGAAGCAACAAATTCAGGGTGATAAGGCACATTTGCATCAAAAAAACTGTAATAATTTGCCAATAAACTTAATGCCATAACTCTGTTAAACTTAGCTGAATAATTTAATGATGCATTTAACTGACTGACGTCTTTATATTTTGAAACAAACCTTTCAAGCGAAGAAATATTTTGTCTTTGAAAATAAAGAATATTATTAATTTTCGAAAATGAAGTATTTAAAACAATAAATTGATTTGTAGACAATTGATTTTTTAATAAAAAATAAGCTTCTTTAGAGTAAGTTTTTTTCAAATCCTGACTAAAACTACCATCATCATAAAGCTGCTGATTAGTTCCATGTGAATGAATAAATTTATTAGATTCACTTATTGATCTAAGAGAATTCCTCTTATTGTCATCCCTTAATCCAAATTGTAAGAAGATAAAATCATTTACAATTTCTTTTGACAATTGAATATGTGGAAAAATAGAGACCTCAGTATCTAAACTATCATCTTGATATTCCAAGTTCAAACCTAAATCAATTTTAAAGCCAAGTTTATAAATACTTGTTGAAGGATAAAAAATAAATTCTTTAACATCCAGAGCTTCTCTTCCAAAAGCATTTTCAAATCTTGAATAATTTAGATAATTATTAAAAGCTAGATAAAAACTAATCAATTTGTCATCATTTTTTTTAGCTAAAACACTACTAAAATGAATTTGATTTTCAGACATTTCATTTAAATCAGCAACAAAGAAATGAGTATTGTAAGTAAAACCATTTGCTAAAGGTTTTTTTGAAATTGCATTAAAAGATATTTTAGAATACCTAAACTCATTGCTAAAATTAAACATTGATATATTTCTATCATATGTTAAGTTAATAGACAGAATACTATTGGGCTTAACATACTTTAAAAAACCATAAACACTTTGACTATTATTCTCTACCTTATGCCTGTCAGCTCTAATTGGGTTAGAAAGAGCAAAAGTTTTATAACTATTTTGATCATAAATTAATGACAATCCGTAAAAAATATATTTTGAATGTTTTTTATTAAATGCAAAAAGCCCTTTATTTTGAGATAGTGTACCAAGTCGTACATCTATCTTATAATTTAAAAAATCTTTAGGTCTCTCATGTTTAACTTTGGCAGGATTAATTTCTCTTATAATATGTGAATAATAAAAGAAAGAATTAATTTGAGAATAATTTTGAGACTTATCAATTTTTGTTGTATCGCTAAATGAAGCTTGTGTATTAATTTTAACAGCATCAGGGATTTCAGGTTCAAATCCTTCAATAACGATTATTTCTGTTGTTTTTAGATCTTGGGCAACAACCAAATTTAAAAAACTAAAAAAACATAAAGTAAAAAGTACTTTTTTCATATTATTTAATATTCTTCATTTTCTGATTCCTCTTCAAAAATCAACTCATAGTCTAAGTTTAAATCAAGATATTCATTTGTTCTCTTCTCTGACACTAAATTTAAAGCTAGTTCTTTCTCTAAAATATTTTCCCGCTTCTTTTGAGCCAATAACCTCAACTCTGAGCCGTTATGATTATCAATTACACTCTCTAGAGTTGCTTTAGCTTGAAATAAATCATTTTTTTCTATATATATATCTGACAAAAGAATAAAAGCTTTGGCAATAAAATAATCATTAGAATAATTTTCAGCTAATTCAAAAATCATTTTTTCAGCTAATTCTAAATCATTATCTAAAAAAGTAAGATACGAGAGCATATACTTAGCTTCAGCAGCCTCACTACCTAAATTAATATCTAAAACAGTTTTATAATTTATTCTTACTTTTAAATAATTTCCTCTTGAAAACTCTTCTCGAGCAATTATTGTATTTGCTATAGAAATAAGCCAATTATCATTTTTATCTAAGCTTAGTACTTTTTGAGCATAAACAAAAGCACTATTGTTTTCTAAAAAATTAAAACCATACATCAGTCTTATAATAGCCTCTCTTCTTAAACTATTTGAAGAAGCAATACCTTCTATAGCCAAATAGTATAAATTTGAAGAGGAATACTCTTTTAATCTATACTTGTGTCTAGCACAGAACATTAATGCAACTTCTAAGTATTCTTTGGAGTTACTTTTTATAATATTTTCATAATATAAAAAGGCATTTAAAGAATCCGAAAGTCTTCTATAACTTTCTGCTAAAAAATAATTAGCTTGATTTACAAAAACGCCATCATTTTCAACACTGGAATTGTGAATTTTCGAAAAATCATTTAAATAATTTATAAAATTATCTCTTGAGTAAACATATTCACCTTCTGAAAATTTAATAAAAGCTGCATTATAAGATAGGGAATCTATTTCTGATTTATTTACATTAAAATTAGGAAGAGAATTTATCAAATCAACATACTTATCTACTTGCGCATTGGCAACATATATTGACTGAATGCCCAGTAGTGCCTGCTTAAAATACTTGGTTTTAGAAAAATTTTCTATTACAAAAGTATAGTCATCTATTGACTCATCTGTTTTATTATTATTAAAATTAATAATCCCTCTGCCTAAATAAGATTCTGCTCTAAGACTCAAATCTGCTGAATTTTTTAAAACGCTATCATAATATGAGATTGCAAGTTGAAAATCATTATTATTTTTAAAATGATTTGCTAAATCAAATAATGCATTATCGTAATAAGGAGAATTAGAAAAATCTTTTACTAACCTTTTAAGCATCCTTAATTTTTTAGATTTTTGATTAATCAACGACAAACAAAGAGAGCTATTATATAATGCGTAATCCACATCAAACAAATTTAATTTAATTGACTTTTCATAATATTTTTGAGATAATAAAAACTCATTCTGCATATAAAAACAATCGGCAATTCTAAGAAAAGCGTCATTTAACATAGAGGAATCTTTACAATTTTTTATAAAACTTCTAAAAAGAGAATTTGATTCTTTAAACTCCTTTGTTTGAAAATAACAATATGCTAGATTATACTTCGCATTACTTATGTAAGAAGAAAGCTTATCATTAAAACCTATTTTTTCGTAAATACTTTTAGCTTTTTCGAAATCATCAAGCATATATAAGGCATCAGCCATCCAAAAATTAGACAAATAATAAATATCTAAATTAACTTTAAAATTATTTGATTGAATAAAGAAGTCAATTGCATTTTTGTAATTTGAATTATTAAATTCATTAATAGCTAAAAAATATGCTAATTCTTGCATTATTATTTTCTGCTCTTTTGTGTGACTTCCAAGTGATTTCAAACCATTATACGCTTTCAAATAATTACTTGTACCTCTAAGTACATTTGCCATTAAAGTTTGAATAGTATCTATTTTAGGCTGCGAATTAGATTCATTTATAAATTTTTTAAATATTTCTAAAGTATTATTGTACGGAAGGTCAAGTTCATATGATAGTTTAGCATAATTGAATAGAGCATCGTCCTTTAAAGAAGGATTAATATTAAATTGTGATGATTTTTTAAAAGCATTTAATGAATATTTTTTATTATTTATCCTTAAATATGACGCACCTAGATAATAAGAAGATATCTGATCTAATGTATCATTTTGCCCAAGAGATTTCTCAAAGAACTTAATTGCATTTACATTATCTAAACTCTTGAAATAAGAAAAAGCTAGCATATAATATTCCTGCTTTGCAAATGAATTATTATTTGAAAAATAAAGATTAAAATATTTTATTGCTCTATCATAATTCTCTAAATGATAATATGATTCTGCTAATAACCTATTAACCTCTGTAGTTCTTGAAGTGATAATATTATCAACTTTAGACTCAAGAAATAAGATTAATTTCTTGTATTCTTTTTTTTGATAATATATCTGAGCAATATAATAAGGTATTATATCAGAAAACTTTGTTTTTCCTTCTAATTTCAGAAACCATTCTAATGAAGAGATAAAATCTTTATTTTGATAGGCTATGTGCGCATAATAGTACTGTGCAGCCGCAGCACAAGAGTTAGAACTATTCAATAATTTTTTAAAAAATAATTTTGATTTCACTAAAGAATCAGATGCAAAATAAGAATAAGCAAGATTAAAAATTTGTGAATCATTTAAATAATTAAGCTCAATAGAATAATAACGACTAGATTTCAAATAGTTTTGCTTTCTAAAATTAATTTCAGCAAGAGCAATATTGGCATTATGATTTAAAACAGATTCAGGGTAATCAAAAAGTAGCTTTTCATATAAAAACTCTGCATCATCTAGAAACAATATTTTAGAGCATTCTGCATTATAAAAAAGAGCTTGATCTGTATTAATCTTTTCAAAATATGATTGTGCTAAAATAAATTGCTCATCATCAAATAGTTCTAAACCTTTTTTAAAAAAAGATTCTTGAGAATATAACAACTTAAAGCTGAAAAAAAATAAAAGTAAAATTATTCTTGTCTTAATCATGCATTTTTTATCATTAATAAAAGTAGAGAATAAGCTCACTAAAAGGAAGAGTGTGGTTTCAAGTTTTCAACATAACTTTTTAACAATTCTAATAAACTCTGGTACTAGTTTTTATAATATATTTTTTAATTTGCAAATATGTTTTATGTTATAAAAGTAAAAGGAGCTAAGCCTATTCCAGATTTTGTTCAAATAAGAGACAAAGACTATACTCTTAGAGCTTATTTTCGTCTTAGTCAAATAAAGAAAGGAATTGAAAAAAACAATCTTCTTGATTTTAATGATGAACTAACAAATTTAATAAATCAAATTCCTTACGGAAAGATTCATAAATTTACACCAACAAAATGAATAATCAAATAATAAAATTAGAAGGTGTTAGTATTGATCATTTAGACCACAATGTTTTAGACAACATAAATCTTTCTATTAAAAAAGGAGAATTTACATATCTAATTGGAGATACCGGAAGTGGAAAAACTAGCTTAGTTAAATCACTTTATGCTGAAATAAAAGTTAGTGCTGGAAATATTAATATTATTAATTATAATCTAAATAAAATCACAAAAAAAGATATTCCAATGCTCAGAAGAAAAATTGGAATAGTCTTTCAAGACTTTCAACTGCTTACAGACAGGACAATTCGTGAGAACCTTGAATTTGTTTTAAAATCAACAGGCTGGAAAAACAAAAAAGATATTGACCTAAGAATAGATCAAGTTCTTAAAAAAGTTCACCTGAAAGATTCTAAAGAAAAAATGCCTTATCAGCTCTCTGGAGGAGAACAGCAAAGAGCTGCAATTGCAAGAGCAATATTAAATAAACCTGAAATAATTCTTGCTGATGAACCAACAGGTAACCTTGACCCATACATATCTCAAAAAATAATTGATTTATTAAAAGAAATAAATCTTACTGGAACAACTGTTTTAATTGCTACTCATGACTATGAAGTGATTAAGAACAATAAATCTAGAATAATAAAATGTAGTAATAAAAATCTTCAAGAAATCAGCATAGAAGAATTATAATGGAAATACAAAAGAATTTTGATTTAAAGAATCTCAACTCATTTAATATATCCGCTAAAACAAAATATTTCTATAGGTTCTCATCAATTAAAGAGTTACAAAATATTATAGAATACAATAAGATTATAAAAGAAAAAACTATAATTCTTGGAGGAGGGTCAAACATACTTCTTACCAAAGATTTTGATGGACTAATTATCAAAAATGAAATTAAGGGAATTAATATTAAAAGTGAATCACTACGACATGTCACTATAGAAGTTGGAGCTGGAGAAAACTGGCATAATTTTGTAAAATGGAGCGTTACTAATAATCTTTCTGGAATAGAAAACTTAGCTCTTATTCCTGGCTCTGTTGGAGCAACACCAATTCAAAACATAGGAGCATACGGAATGGAAGTTAAAAACACAATTAAAAAAGTTTACTATTTTGATATTGAAACATTAACTGAGAAAGTGTTAACAAACAAAGAGTGTGATTTTAAATATCGTGATTCAATTTTTAAAAATAAATTCAAAAATAAATTTATTATTACTAAAGTTGTTTTTTGCCTAAACAAAGAGCATGCCAATAATTCAAATTACGGAGCCATTAATGAGGAGTTGAATAAATTAAAAATGGAACCTAGCTTAAAATCAATTTTTAAAGCAGTTATAAATATAAGAAACCAAAAACTACCAGATCCAAAGAAACTTGGTAACAGTGGAAGTTTCTTCAAAAACCCTATTATTGAAAATAAAAAATTTCAAAAATTAAAACAATCTTACCCTAATATTGTTGGCTACCCTATTAAAAATGGGGATATCAAAATTGCTGCTGGGTGGCTAATTGAAAAAGCAGGTTGGAAAGGATATACCGAAGGATCAGCTGGAGTTCATAAGAAACAAGCTCTTGTGCTAGTAAACTACGGAGAAGCAACAGGAAAAGATATTTTAAATTTATCCTTTAAGATTAAAGATTCTGTAAAAGAGAAATTTGATATTGAAATAACTCCTGAAGTTAATATTATTTAGATGACGAAAGAATCAACGCTATTAAAAAAACTTCAATTTAATTTTCCTCACCAACCTACTTCTGAACAAGCAAAAATTTTTTTAGACTTAGATGATTTCATTTCAACATTAGGTAATAAAAATATATTTGTTTTAAAAGGTTATGCTGGTACAGGTAAAACAACACTAATCTCTTCATTAGTTAAATCACTTCCAAGTATTGGCAAAAGATCTGTCTTGTTAGCACCGACCGGAAGAGCTGCAAAAGTTTTATCTAAATATTCTAATAAAAAAGCATCAACAATACACAAAAAAATATATTGGATAAAAACAAATAAAAGTGGAAATACATTTATTACTTTAAAAGAAAATAATCACACAAATACTATTTTCTTGGTAGACGAAGCTTCAATGATCCCAGAAGATACAGATAATAGTCTTGGTAATAGATCCTTACTAAAAGATTTAATAGACTTCGTCTATGATGGTATGGATTGTAAATTAATATTAATTGGCGATACTGCACAATTACCACCTATTCATTTAGACATCAGCCCTGCTTTAGATGAAGAAAAATTAGAACTTAATTATAACAAGCATATTATATGTAGAGAATTAAAGAATGTTGTTCGTCAGAATAAAGATTCATTAATTCTTGAGAATGCAACTCAAATTAGAAATCTAATTTTAAAAGAAGATTATATTTTCCCGAAATTTAATATAAATAAAGAAGTGATACGAATTAATTCTGGGGAGGATCTGCAAGATCATATAGAAAGTGCATATAATCAGTCCGGCGTAGAAAATACTACTGTAATTTGTAGATCAAACAAAAGAGCAAATCAATATAATGCTAGAATTAGAAGTGAAATTAGATGGCAAGAAGATACTATATCCTCAGGAGATATATTAATGATTGTTAGAAATAATTATTTCTGGCTTAAAGAAGAAAGTGAGGCAGGTTTTTTAGCTAATGGAGATATTGTTGAGGTAACTAGAATTAATGAAATCATTGATCGATATGGATTTAAATTTGCAAAAGCAAGTATCAAACTTCTTGACTATCCAAAAGAACCAGAACTTGAAACAATTCTATTAATTAACACATTAGATTCAGAGACAGCTTCATTAACTTATAATGAGTATCAAAAGCTATATAAAGAAGTTAGTCTAGACTACAAGGGAGAGAAAAAAATAAATCAAAAAATTAAAGAGAATAAATATTTTAATGCACTACAAATAAAATTTGCATATTCGATAACATGTCATAAATCTCAAGGTGGCCAATGGGATCAAGTATTTATAGACTTAGGATATTTCACAAAAGAAATGCTTGATAAAAACTATCTTCGATGGCTTTATACTGCATGCACCAGAGCTACAAAAAAACTTTATCTAATTAACTTTAATGATAATTTTTTTAAATAAAATTATACTTAATTATAAATTGTCAATGATATTGTTAAATATTTTACTTGGACGCATTAAAGAAAAAAGCAGTTCTGAACTTGGGTTGTAGTACCCCTTTATGTCATTAGAAATTCCTTGACTATAATTTAATTCCTCAAGAATTTTTATTTCATTATCTCTCATTTCTTTTGCTACATTTTCAAAAGTAGATTTAAAATCAAGATCTATTTCCTGTTCTGCCAACTCATCAGCCCAATACATTGCCAAATAAAAATGTGAACCTCTATTATCCAATTCTCCAACTTTTCTTTTAGGTGATTTTCCTCTTTTCAATAAATTTTCTATTGCAATATCTAAAGTATTTGCTAGAATTTTTGCTTTTGGATTATTATTAACTTGTGCTAGATGCTCTAAAGAAACTACAATAGCCATAAATTCACCTAATGAATCCCATCTTAAATGTCCTTCACTAATAAATTGCTGAATATGCTTTGGAGCAGACCCTCCTGCCCCAGTTTCAAACAATCCTCCTCCATTCATAAGAGGAACAATAGATAACATCTTAGCTGAAGTGCCTAATTCTAATATTGGAAATAAATCCGTAAGATAATCTCTTAATACATTTCCAGTTACAGAAATAGTGTTTTCTCCATTACGAACTCTATCTAAAGTAAATAATGTTGCGTCATGAGGAGATAAAATTTTGATATCCAATCCTTTGGTGTCGTGCTGCTTCAGATATTTATTAACTTTCTTAATTATCTCAAAGTCATGCGCTCTTTTTTCATTTAACCAAAAAATAGCTGGCCAATTAGTTGCTTTAGCTCGATTGACTGCTAATTTAACCCAGTCTTGAATTGGAAGATCTTTAGTTTGACACATTCTCCAAATATCACCTTCATCTACAGAATGTTGTATTAAAACATTGTCATTTGAATCAATGACTTTAACCACACCATTTGATTCAATCTCAAATGTTTTATCATGAGAGCCATACTCTTCCGCCTTTTGAGCCATTAAGCCTACATTAGGAACTGTACCCATTGTAGTAGGATCAAATGCGCCATATTTCTTACAGAAATCAATTGTTGCAGAATATACACTTGCATAAGAACTATCAGGAATAATTGCCTTTGTATCTTCAGTTTTGTTATCACTATTCCACATTTGTCCAGAAGTCCTTATCATTGCAGGTAATGATGCATCAATAATTACATCTGAAGGAACATGTAAATTTGTTATCCCTTTATCAGAGTTTACCATTGCAAGATTAGCGTTATCTTCAAATACTTGCTTAATATCTGATTGTATTTCAGATTTCTTATCTTCAGACAAAGAATTAATTTTTTCAACTAAATCACCAAATCCATTTTTAAAGTCTACTCCCAATTCGGATAAAATATTTTTATGCTTTACAACTAAATCAGAAAAAAAGATCGATACGACATGACCAAAAATAATAGGATCTGAAACCTTCATCATTGTTGCTTTCAGATGTAAGGAAAGTAGAATACCAGTTTCTTTTGCTTCTTTAATTTCTTTTTCTAAAAATGAAATTAACTTTTTCTTACTCATTACAGAAGCATCAATAATCTCATTTTCAAGTAAAGAAATATTTTCTTTTAATGATGTAATGTTACCATCATTTGAAAAATGTTGAATTTTGACGTTAGTAGAATGATCAACACACACAGATTTTTCATTATGATGAAAATCACCACTTTTCATAGTTGCAATATGTGTTTTTGAATCTGAATTCCAAGCTCCCATTGAATGAGGATTTACTTTTGCGTAATTTTTAACAGCCTTTGGAGCTCTTCTATCAGAATTACCTTCTCGCAAAACAGGATTAACAGCAGAGCCTTTAATTTTATTATATCTTAAATTTATTTCTCTTTCTTGATTATTAGATGGATTGTGAAAGTACGAAGGAACATTGAAGCCTTGTTCTTGTAGCTCAGAAATAGTTGAAATTAATTGTGGAACAGAGGCAGAAATATTTGGAAGTTTTATAATATTTGCCTCAGGAAGATTAACCAGTTCACCCAACTCTGCAAGAGAATCATCAATAATCTGATCATTGTCTAAAAATTCTGGGAATGCCGCTAATACTCTTGCTGCCAATGATATATCTTTTGACTCAAACTCAATATTAGCTTTTGATACAAAGGAATTTATAATTGGAAGTAGTGAAAAAGTTGCCAACATTGGCGCCTCATCAGTTTTAGTATAAATTATTTTTGATACTTTTTTACTCATCATTTATTTATATTTTTTCTTTAAAATTAATATCCAAAAATATCTTCAAGCTTTAAAATTATAACTTCTCCATATCCTTCAAGTAATTTTAAATCAATTTCTTTAGAGCTTCCTAAAACCATGTATGTATAATTATCATTTTTTACATGAGTATTATGAAAATTGGTCAGATCATCCATAGTAAAATCAACAACATCACTAAACAAATCGATTCTTTTATCATAATCAAGACCCATTTTTGTAAAAGTCTCATAATAGTCTAAAACCTTAGATTTTGTTATTCTTTCAGTTCTTATTTTCTGTAATATCCCCTCACGAGCAGTTTCCATATTAGAATTTGCTTGAGGCATTTTCATCAGTAGAGATTGCATCCCTTGAATTGCCTCGCCAAGCTTATCAGCTTGAGTACCTACATAAGAAAATCCGTAGTGAGAATCGCTTGATTTTTTTGGCATTGTAAATGTACTGTAAACAGAATATGCTAATGCTTTTGATTCTCTCATATCTTGAAATACAATTGAGCTCATACCCCCTCCAAAATACTCATTATGAAACTTAATTATAGAATACTCATCATTATTTAGTTTTTCACCTTTTGCAAACATTATGACTTCAGCTTGCTTCATGTCATAGTCAATAACATAAACCTTACTTGAATCCATTTCTTTTTCTACGTTAAGATCTTTTTGTATAATTTCAACTAATTCTTTAGTATTATGAATATCTAGCATTAACTTCTTAACATCAGAAATATTATCTGGGCCATAATACAAAACCTTGTGATTAAATTTAGTTAAGCTATGTATAATCTTAAGAAGATCTGATGATGTAATATTATCTAATTCATTATCATTTAAGGTATTAGTAAAAGATGAATTTTTCCCATATTTAGCATAACTACTCATGGCACTAAATAAAATAATTTGTCTGTTTAATTTAGCATCTTCCTTTTGTTTTTTATACGAGGCCTTAAGACTAATTAAAGCTTCTTCATCAGCAATAGTATTAGCTAAAATATCTTC
Organism: uncultured Flavobacteriales bacterium; assembly: GCA_905181585.1. Classification (GTDB taxonomy): domain Bacteria; phylum Bacteroidota; class Bacteroidia; order Flavobacteriales; family BACL11; genus CAJIYG01. Next base: position 87,939 of record CAJIYG010000006.1, on the reverse strand, counting down.
TAATAAATTAACAGATTCATCAAAATTATTTGATAAACCAGTAAGAGTAATTCTTGTCTCTTTAGAATTAGTATTCACAGATAAATCACAACCAAGTTTATAAAACTCTTCAGATTTTTGACTTGGAGATAAATTCTTTGTTCCTAAATATTTGAGATAGTCAACTGCTAATTTTAATTTTTTGTCGCTATCGGTTCCCTTTTCAATTATATAACGAATTTGAAATCTCTCATTTTCATTATTTTTTTTATATAAAAAAGGAAGTGAATTAATCTTGTCAATTTCTAAATCTTTAGAAAAGTCAATAAATTTTGGCTCAATCATTTTTACATCCTCAGAAAGTATAGATCTAGAAATAAGATTAAGAGTAGAGCTTAAAAACTCAGACTTTGCATCTCTATTTACAGAAACAGGTGTTATCTTTGGTTTAACAACATTCACAGCATTTGGGTCATCTCCTAATCGCTTATAAATTACCACATAATTATCATTATATTTTTCATTTACAAAACTTATTAAATCCTCTCTTTTAATCTTAGAAAGCTCATTTAACTCGTTCTGATGCTTTTCCCAGCTCATATTTAAAATAAAAGCATCGACAAACTCTTCTGCTCTTCCACTATTTGATTCATATTTTTTTATTTGGTCTAACTTAAGATCAGAGATGATAGCATCTAAAATCCAATCAGAAAAATTACCGTTTTTTATTTCATCAATTTGAGAAAGTAAAAGGTCTTTTACATCTTCAAGCTTTTGATCATTAAGAGAAGTGCCATAAAAAGCATGCAAAGAATAATCATTTAAAATATATGGAAAACAGCCTCCACCGCTAAGCTTTTGAGCTTGATTTAAATTTATGTCTATAAGACCAGCAGAAGTATTACTTAAAAGCATATCTACCATTGTAATCATATTTGCATCTGAAGAACTAGCTCCATCAAATCTAAAACCTAAATATACACGTTCTGCCTCTGGACCATAAACCTCAGTAATTTTTGGGGAGGTAATTGGCTCTTCTTTTATAACTTTAAAAGCTGGATCTTCCTTACGTTCAAAAGTTCCAAAATATTTATTAATCATCTTAATTACTTCATCATATTCAAAATCTCCAGACATACATAATGCCATATTGTTAGGCACATAATATTTATTAAAATATTTTCTAATTTCTTTTAATGAAGGGTTCTTTAAGTGATCAATTGTTCCAATAGTAGTTTGTGTTCCATATTGATGTGTCGGAAATAATGAAGACATTAATGCTTCAAACATTTTCGATCCATCATTATCTAAAGATCTATTTTTCTCTTCATATACTGCTTCTAGTTCTGTGTGAAATAATCTAAAAACAGGCATTCTAAATCTTTCTGACTCGATTTTTAACCATTTTTCTATTTGGTTTGAAGGAATATCATTTATGTATACCGTTCTTTCATTGGAAGTATATGCATTCGTTCCTTTAGCTCCTATTCCACTTAACATTTTATCATATTCATTAGCAATACACAACTTTGCTGCCTCGCCAGATGTAGAATCTATTAATGACCAAATTCTTTCACGATTTACTAAATCTTCCATTGAAACTTCTCTATATTCTTCATAAAGCTCTTCAATTTCATCAAGTAAAACCTTTTCTTTTTCATAATCAAGCGACCCATACTTATCTGTACCCTTAAAAAGCATATGCTCTAAATAATGAGCTAATCCAGTTGCATCAGAAGGATCATTTTTACTTCCTGCCCTTACAGCAATATTTGTTTGAATTCTTGGGGCATCATCATATGAAGATAAGTAAACCTTTAATCCATTATCCAAAGTGTAAACCCTAGCGCTTAAGGGATCATTATCAACATATTCAAAGTTATTCTCAATCATTTTTTTTTGTTTTTTTGCATTTGTAGTTAAAAGTATTCCCACTACTATTAATAGTAGAACAGTTATAATTGTTTTATTATTCATATTCATATATTTAGGTTAATATTCTGGATCAAGTCCTAACTTTTCACGTAAAACCTCAAGATTGGGATTTTTTTCCAACATTTTATTAAATTTATCTTGGTTAGTATAGGCAACGTCTCTTTTCTCAGATTCAACAACTACGGTCTTTAAATCTAATTTATCATTACCAAGCCTACTTCTAAGTATTTGTAATATCTTTTGTTTCTCATGAAAAACTAATTCAATTTGAGAGGAATTACTTAATGGAACCTCTATTAAAAAATTATCAAGAAGAATAGGATCATAAATTCCCAGAGTAATAGCTAAATTAGATTTTCCATTCTTTTTTAAAATACTTATCATTTCTTTCCAATTGGAGAGTAAATCTGCTTTACTAAATTCTTTTAAATTAACATTTGAAATAGTTATATCTTCTTTTCTTTTCTCATTATTTTTTGAAAGTAAATTAGAAATTGAGATAGTTTTACTTTTTTTATTAGAATCAACACTTATAGACTTAGGGTTAATTTGCTCAGAGGGTACTGGAATTTTTTCTTTGACATCTGTGACATGATCAACAATGTCATCATTAACAGAATATTCTTTAATTTCTATTTTAGATTTTTTTTCTAAAGATATTTCTTTTTGAATTTTTATTTCTTTGTCAACACCCGTGATATTATCGTTAGGTATTTGCTTATCAAATACTTTTGAAACTACGAAATTTTTAGATTTTTTTTTTAATTCAGCACTGTATCCAATTGAAGATATTTGCATTAAACATATTTCAACCAAGAGTCTTTTGTTATTACTTATGTTGTACTGAACATCACATTCATTACAAAGCTTTAAGGCTTTAACTAAATATGAAGATGATGTTTTACCTGCTTGCTCTAAATATCTAGATTTTAAATCATCAGATTTTTCTAGAAGATCAATAGTTACACTGTCTTGACATATTAAAAGATTTCTTAAATGAGAAGCAAGACCATTAATAAAATGTTGACCATCGAAGCCGTTGTTTAAAATTTCGTTAAAAATTAAAAATAATTGACTTATGTTATTTTTAAATAAATTATCTGATACCTTAAAATAGTAATCATAATCTAAAATATTAAGATGTTTTATTACATCAGAATAAGTAAGCTTTCCATCAGCTGAAGTAACTAATCTATCAAAAAGAGATAAAGAATCTCTTAAAGCTCCATCAGATTTTTCCGCAATTAATGCAAGGGATTCATCTTCAAATTCAATTGACTCTTTAGAAGCGACATATTTAAGATTTTCAACGATATCTTTAATTGTAGATTTTTTAAAGTCAAAAATCTGACATCTAGATAAAATAGTAGGTATTATTTTATGCTTTTCTGTAGTAGCTAAAATAAATTTTGCATGACTTGGAGGCTCTTCAAGTGTTTTTAAAAAAGCATTAAAAGCTTGAGTTGAAAGCATATGAACCTCATCAATAATGTATATATTGTATTCTCCTACTTGTGGAGCAAATCTTACTTGATCAACTAATTTTCTAATATCATCAACTGAATTATTTGAAGCTGCATCAAGCTCGTGAATATTAAAAGAATTATTCTCATTAAAAGATGTGCAAGAAATACATTTATCACATGAATCTTGATTTTCAGTAAGATTATCACAATTTATAGTTTTGGCTAAAATTCTTGCTAAAGATGTTTTTCCAACTCCTCTAGGACCACAAAACAAAAAAGATTGTGCTAATTTATTATTTTTAATAGAGGTTTTTAGCGTTGAAGTAATAGAATCTTGTCCTAAAACTCTTTCAAAAGTTTGGGGCCTATATTTCCTTGCTGACACTAAAAAATTACTCATATTTACATCATAAAAAGATAAATACAAAACTAACATTTATCTTAAATTAAAAGACAAAAAATTAGCACAAATTAATAAGGACATCTTATTTTGGTAATTAACTTTAGTTTTTCTAAATTTGCCGCCCGATTAAGGAAAGGAAAATAAATATTAAGAAAAAAAAATCAAATGAATAATTACGAAACTGTTTTCATAATGAATCCCGTCTTATCTGATGATCAGGTAAGGGAAACAGTAAAAAAATTTGTTGATTATCTAAAAGGTAAGAAAGCAAAAATCACCCATGAAGAAAATTGGGGACTAAAGAAACTTAAGTATACAATTCAGAAAAAGAAAACTGGGTTTTATTACTTACTTGAATTTCAAGCAGAGGGAGCTATTATAGGCAACTTTGAAGTTGAATTTCAGCGTGATGAAAGAGTTATTAGATGGCAAACTGTTCGTCTTGACAAATTTGCATTAGAGTATGCTGAAAGAAGAAAGAAAAAGTTAAGTACTAATTCAAAAGCCGAATAATTATGAGTAACAATACAGAAATCAGATATCTTTCTCCTGTTGATATTGAGAAAAGAAAAAGAAATAAATACTGCCGTTTCACCAAAATGGGCATCAAATATATAGATTATAAAGATCCAGATTTTTTAATGAGATTCTTAAACGAACAAGGTAAAATTCTTCCACGGAGAATTACAGGAAACTCTATGAAATTTCAAAGAAGACTAGCTGTTGCTGTCAAAAGATGTAGACAATTGGCACTACTTCCTTATGTTGGAGATAACTTAAAATAAAAAGAAAATGAAAATTATTTTATTAGAAAATATTGAAAAACTAGGCTTTAAAAATGAAGTTATAACTGTCAAGAATGGTTATGGAAGAAACTTTCTTATTCCGAGCGGAAAAGCTGTATTAGCAACTGAGTCAGCTGTGAAAGTGCTTAATGAGAATTTAAGACAACAAGAACAAAAAGATTCTAAATTAATTGCTGAATTAAACAAAACTGTTGAGGCTCTTCCAACTCTTGATATTAAAATTAAAGCTAAAGTAGCAGAAGGGGGAACAAAATTATTTGGTTCTATTACCTCAAATCAATTTACAGACGCTCTTGCAGAACTTGGACATGATATTGATAAAAGATTTGTAAAACTAACTACAATCAAAGAACTTGGGAAATATGAAGCTGAAGTGAGACTTCATAGATCTGTTAAAGTTACTGTGCCTTTTAGCGTAATTGCTGCATAATTAATTATTTTAAACATTTATAAAAAAACCGAATTTTATTATTCGGTTTTTTTTGTGAGTATTTTTTATATTGTAGTTGACTAGCTTTACTTAATATAAAAAATCATTAAAAAACGTATATTTGCAATGAACATTTTTATTTAATTAAAATGAAAATGCTCTAAATTTTTCACTTCTTTAGAAAAGAGTTTTAACTCAAAAAAAACTTCAATTATGAAAAAATATGAAGATTATATTATTGAAATAAAAGATCGACAAGATCTTAAACTACAACCAAAACCTATTGAAGAGGCTGAATTATTAAGTGAAATAATTTTACAAATAAAAGATCTTAATAATAAATACAGAGATGAATCTATTAATTTCTTTATTTATAATGTAACACCTGGAACAACATCTGCAGCTTCAGTTAAAGCAAAATTTTTAAAAGAAATAATTCTTTGTGAAACTAATTTAAAAGAAATTTCAATTGATTTTGCTTTTGAGTTATTATCACACATGAAGGGTGGACCGTCAATTAAAGTCTTATTAGACATTGCGTTGGCAAAAGACTCTGAAAAAGCCCAAAAAGCTGCTAAAGTACTTAAGTCACAAGTTTTTCTATATGAAGCCGACATGAAGCGTTTAGAAACAGCTTTTAATATGGGAAATTTGATTGCAAAAGAAATAATAGAAAGTTATCTAAATGCAGAATTTTTTACAAAACTTCCAGAAATAGATGAAGAAGTTAAAGTAGTAACATTTGTTGCAGGAGTAGGAGATATTTCAACAGATTTACTTTCGCCTGGAGGTGATGCACATTCAAGATCTGATAGAGAACTGCATGGAAAATGTATGTTCGAACATAATGTCACTCAACAAAACGAATTACTAAATATAAAACAACAACACCCTGACAAAACAGTCATGTTAATTGCTGAAAAAGGAACTATGGGAGTTGGGTCATCTAGGATGTCAGGAGTTAATAATGTAGCATTATGGATAGGAAGAAAAGCAAGCCCATATGTACCATTTATAAATATAGCTCCTGTAGTAGCGGGAACAAATGGTATTTCTCCAATCTTTTTAACTACTGTGGGTGTAACAGGTGGAATTGGTCTTGATCTTAAAAATTGGGTAAAAAAAATAGATGAAAAGGGAAATACAGTTATTAATAGCGAAGGAGACCCAGTTTTAGAAGAAATCTACTCGATTAAAACTGGAACAGTATTAACAATTAATACTAAAAAGAAAAAATTATTTAAAGGAAAGAAAGAACTTTCTGATATTTCATCAGCATTTACTCCACAAAAAATGGAGTTTATGAAAGCAGGAGGATCATATGCTATTGTTTTTGGAAAAAAACTTCAAAGCTTTGCTGCAAAAATATTAAAGCAAAAGATGCCAATAGTCTATGCCCCATCAAAAGAAATTTCACATTTTAATCAAGGATTGACAGCTGTAGAAAAAATATTTAATAAAAATGCAGTTGGAATAAATCCAAATAAAGTTTTACATGCGGGTTCTGATGTTCGTGTAAAAGTAAATATTGTAGGCTCTCAAGATACAACAGGGCTAATGACTTCACAGGAATTAGAGTCAATGGCTGCAACAATAATTTCTCCAATTTTAGATGGAGCATATCAATCAGGATGTCATACAGCATCTGTTTGGGATGATAAAGCTCAAGAAAACATTCCTAAACTTATGACATTCATGAATGACTTTGGATTAATCACTGCACGAGATCCTGAAGGAAATTATCATGCAATGACTGATGTGATTCATAAGGTTTTGAATGATTTAACAATTGATGATTGGGCAATAATTATAGGTGGAGACTCACATACTAGAATGTCTAAAGGAGTAGCATTTGGTGCAGACTCTGGAACAGTTGCACTAGCACTTGCTACAGGAGAAGCTTCGATGCCAATTCCAGAATCTGTCAAAGTTACTTTTAAAGGAAATATGATTGAAGGAATGGACTTTCGTGATGTTGTACATGCTACTCAATCTCAAATGCTTGAAAAATTTGGTGGTGAAAATGTTTTCCAAGGCAGAATAATTGAAGTTCACATTGGCACATTAATTGCTGATAAAGCTTTTACTTTTACAGATTGGACCGCAGAAATGAAAGCAAAAGCATCAATATGTATCTCTGAAGGGGAAACATTGATTAAATCATTAGAAGTAGCAAAGAGTAGAATCAATATAATGATTTCTAAGGGAATGGATAATGCAAATCAAGTTTTACAAGGACTCATTGACAAAGCAGATAAACGAATCTTAGAAATTAACTCTGGAAAAAAGCCCCCATTAACGCCAGACTCTAATGCAAAATATTTTGCAGAGTTTGAAGTTGATTTGGATATAATTTCTCAACCTATGATAGCAGATCCAGATGTAAATAATGAAGATGTTTCAAAAAGATATACTCATGATACAATTAGACCTCTATCATTTTATGAAGGTAATAAAAAAATTGATCTTGGCTTTGTTGGCTCATGCATGGTTCATAAAGGAGATTTAAAAATTCTTTCTCATATGCTGAGAAACTTAGAAAAAATTCATGGTAAAATTGAATTTAACGCTCCCCTAATTGTTGCCGCTCCTACATATAACATTATTGATGAGTTAAAAGAAGAAGGTGATTGGGATGTTCTACAGAAATATTCTGGATTTGAATTTAATGATTCAGCTCCTAAAAATTCTGCAAGAGTTGAATACGAAAATATGATGTATTTGGAAAGACCTGGATGCAACCTTTGTATGGGAAACCAGGAAAAAGCTGCAAAGGGAGACACTGTAATGGCAACATCGACTAGACTATTTAAAGGAAGAGTAGTAGCAGACTCAGACAGAAAAAAAGGTGAATCATTACTTGCCTCTACTCCTGTGGTTGTTCTTTCAGCAATTTTAGGCAGAACACCAACTATGAAAGAATATACAAAATCAGTTAAAGGAATAAATTTAACGAAGTTTACGCCTCCACTTCAAAAACTTTGCTCATAAAGTTATTTACAATTATCTGTAAAGTATTAAAATAGATTAAATATTAGTTTTAAATATTTGCAGGAATATCTTTTAGATAGATAATTTTTCCATTGTTATAATTAATTGAACAGCAATAATGTGTTAATCCGTTTGTAACGTACAAATATTTTGCTTTTAAACTAAAATTATATTTAGCAATTTGATCAAAAGCATTTTTATTTATTTTTACTGCAGGAGCTTTACATTCAACCAATATAATGGGGCTTAAATTACGATCACTTATAATTAAATCTGCTCTAGTATTTAAATTATTGTATTTAATAAGCTTTTCTACTTGCATTAGTGCAAAAGGATAATTCTTATAATTATTAAGATAGTGAATAACATGCTGTCTAACCCATTCTTCTGGAGTTAAAACAAAATAACTTTTTCTTACACAATCAAAAATTTGCATACTTCCATTAACTAATTTATTTTTGAATTCAAATTCGGGAAAATTTAGTTTCTCTAACACCATACAACAAATTTACGTGAAATATTTAGAGATAATAACTTCATTAAAAAATAAAAATTATGAGAATATTTATTTTTTACATGGTGAAGAAAGTTACTACATTGATAAAATTTCTGATTTTATTTCAAAAAACACTTTAAACAAAGAAGAAAAAGACTTTAATTTTACTACTCTCTATGGAAAAGAAACAGATTGTGATCAAATTATATCAGAAGCAAAACAATACCCGTTTGGAGCTGAATATAGAGTTGTTTTAGTAAAAGAAGCTCAGTATCTAAATAAAATTGAACTTTTAGAAAATTATCTGAGAAACCCAACTCCTTCGACGCTTCTTGCAATCTGCTTTAAAAGCAAAAAATTAGATAAAAGAAAAAGTATTTATAAGACACTAAAAACTTGTGCAAAAATATTTGAGAGTAATAAACTTTATGATGACAAAATCCCATCATGGATTAACGCTTATTGTTCTGCTAAAACTATTAAAATAGATGATAAATCATGCGCTATATTAAGCGAGTACCTTGGAAATGATTTATCTAAAATTTCAAATGAACTTGATAAATTAATCATCAGTTGTGAAGGTGAAATTAATTCAAAAATAATAGAAAAAAACATTGGAATTAGTAAAGACTTTAATGTATTTGAGCTACAAAACGCTTTAGGAAAAAAAAATATTGTTCAAGTAAATAGAATAATAAAATACTTTAATTTAAACAATAAAACGCACCCTTTAATTCTAACAATTAACTCTCTCTTTTCTTTTTTTCAAAAAGTTCTAATTTATAAACAACTTCGCTCAAAATCAAGGTCTGAAATAGCTTCATCACTAAAAGTTAACCCCTATTTCTTAAGTCAATATGAATTAGCTTCAAATAATTATTCAGTAAATCAACTCCAATTTATTTTCACTTATATAAAAGAATATGAACTAAGAATGAAAGGAGTTAATAATAAAAACACTTCACATCAATCTTTACTAATTGAATTAATTTTTAAAATACTTCATACCTAGCAATAAACTACATCAAGCATATCAAGCCAATTGTATAAATTAGTATATTTGTCAACTTTAAAAAAAATATGCGGCAAATATTATTTATTGTCATCTCATTACTCTTCTCTTCAAATATTTTTGGTCAGACTGGATCTATTCGTGGATTTGTATATGATAAATCTAGCGGGGAACCAATAATGTTTTGCAATGTTTTCTTAAAAGGGACAACCATTGGTGCACCTACAGACGTAAATGGAATGTATAATATTACAAGAGTTAATGCAGGGTCATACAATTTAGTTGTTACTTATTTAGGATATGATACAACTGATATTTCAATTAATCTTTCAGCTAATCAAATTTTAAATCAAAACTTAGAGATTGCTGAGTCAAGTATAAAGTTAGGAGAAGTAAAAATCTCTGCAGCTAGAGAAGCTATGAAGACAGAAGTTAATGTAGCTTCCATTAAAATTACAAAGAAAGAATTAGAAATGGTTCCTACAATTGGAGGAGAGCCCGATCTTGCACAATACATACAAATTATTCCTGGAGTAGTATTTACTGGAGATCAAGGTGGACAATTATATATTAGAGGAGGATCTCCTGTCCAAAATAAGGTACTATTAGATGGAATGATAATCTATAGCCCATTTCACTCAATTGGTTTATTTTCAGTTTTTGATACAGATATAATAAGGAATACAGATGTTTATACTGGAGGATTTAATGCTGAGTATGGTGGTAGAGTATCATCAATAATGGATATTAAAACCAAAGATGGAAATAAAAAAAGATTAGGAGGTAAATTTGCAGCAAATACATTTGGTTCAAAATTACTATTTGAAGGTCCAATTGGAAAAAATGAAAAATCATCTTTTGTTTTTTCTGGTAAAACATCATATTTAGACAAAACTTCTGATCTATTTTACAAAGAACCTGTACTTTTTTTTGATGACAAAGGTTTGCCATATAGCTTTACAGATCTTTATGGAAAATTATCTCTTCATGGAGATAACGGAAGTAAATTTAATTTCTTTGGATTTAATTTCCAAGATAAAGTTGATTATCAAAACATTTCAGAGCTTAAATGGAATTCAAATGGATTAGGAAGTGAATTCATTTTGATTCCAGGAGGATCTCCTGTGCTAATTGAGGGAAACTTTGCATATTCATCATATAATATCTCTCTTGATGAAGAAGCATCTCCAATAAGAGAAAGTGGTATTACAGGTTTTAATATGGGATTTGATTTTACATACTTTAATCCCAGAGGTAAGATTAAATATGGATTTGACATACATGGATTTGAAACAAATTTTCTAACATATAATTCTGTTAATTCTCCAATAACCCAAAACGAAAATACATCTGAATTTTCAGCTTATGTAAATTATCAGTATAATAAAAATAGGTTAATAATTGAACCTGGCTTTAGAGTTCAAAAATACACACTTGGAGTATCCCCTGAACCAAGACTTGGAGTTAAGTTTATTGCTAATGAAAGACTTAGGCTTAAGTTAGCATCTGGGCTTTATTCACAAAATATTTTAAGTACTTCATCAGATAGAGATGTTGTAAATTTATTTTCCGGCATAATTTCTTCACCAGAAGAAATTCCTCTTCAAGCAGATGGCACTTCTTATGAAGACAAGTTTCAAAAAGCAAGACATATTATAGTTGGGTTTGAATATGATGTAAACCGATTTGTTGATTTTCAATTAGAGGGGTATATTAAAGACTTTACTCAACTAACTAATATTAATAGAAACATGACCAGTAATGACGACCCAAGCTTCATAATTGAAAGTGGAATGGCAAAGGGAATGGACGTACTAATAAAATTCAATGGTCAAAAAATATATCTTTGGATGGTTTACTCTTTAGGTCTAATTACAAGAGACGATGGAATTAGAGAATATTCTCCTCATTTTGACAGGAGACATAATATTAACTTTGTATCATCATATAAATTTGGCTCAAATGATGATTGGAAAATAGATGGAAGATGGAATTTTGGTTCAGGCTTTCCTTTCACTCAAACTCAAGGATTCTATGAAAATTTAACTTTTTCTGATGGTATTAACACCGATTATACTTCAGATAATGGCTCGCTAGGAATTGAGTATGCTGAATTAAATTCAGGAAGACTTCCTTACTACCATAGATTAGATTTTTCAATATCTAAAACAACAGAATTAAGTAAAAATACAACTTTGGATATTACAGCATCTGTGACAAATGTCTACAATAGGGAAAACATATTTTATTTTAATAGAGTAAAATATGAAAGAGTTAATCAGCTTCCATTAATGCCTAGCTTAGGTGCGTCGCTTACCTTCTAAATAATTGTTAAAAATATTTGAACAATTAAATATACTATTTAGTATTAATTAATTCTAAATAGTATTTTTGTCTAAAAAAAATTGTGCAAAAAATTCCTACAAAATATATATTCGTAACAGGAGGTGTGACATCATCTTTGGGGAAAGGAATTATTGCAGCTTCTTTAGGAAAACTCTTAACTGCGAGAGGATATTCTGTGACAATTCAAAAACTAGATCCATATATAAATATTGACCCTGGCACAATGAATCCATATGAACATGGAGAATGTTATGTTACTAACGATGGTGCAGAAACTGATCTAGACTTAGGACATTATGAACGTTTTCTGGGAAACTCAACATCACAAGCTAATAATGTTACAACTGGCAGTATATACCAAACAGTAATAAACAAAGAGAGAAAAGGAGATTATCTTGGAAAAACAGTTCAAATAATCCCTCATATTACTGATGAAATTAAAAGACGAATAAAATTACTTGGGGATACTAATAATTTTGATTTTGTAATTACTGAAATTGGCGGAACTGTTGGTGATATTGAATCACTTCCATATATAGAAGCAGTTCGTCAATTAAAATGGGAACTAGAAAAAAGTGCAATGTATATTCACCTTACACTTGTCCCATATCTTTCAGCAGCCGGAGAGTTAAAAACAAAGCCCACACAACATTCAGTTAAAACATTACTTGAATCAGGAATACAACCAGACATCTTAGTTTGTAGAACAGAACATAAGTTAAATGAACAGATTAAAAGTAAAATCGCTTTATTTTGTAATGTTGAAAAAGAAGCTGTTATCGAGTCAATAGATGCTGAAACTATTTATGAAGTACCTCTGTTAATGCAAAAAGAAAACCTAGATAAGGTAGTTCTTAGAAAACTAAAAATAGAAGATAATTCAAAAGTAGATCTTAAAAAATGGAACGAATTTCTTTACAAGTTAAATAACCCAAAACAATCAGTATCAATTGCTTTAGTTGGAAAATATAATAAACTAAAAGATTCGTATAAATCTATAATAGAGTCATTTATCCACTCTGGCACTGAAAAAAACTGTGTTGTGAATATAAAATGGATAAATGCAGAAGACCTATTAAATGAATCCATTGAAGAAAAACTTTCAGATATAAATGGATTATTAGTTGCTCCAGGTTTTGGAGATAGAGGCATTGAAGGAAAAATTAAGGCAATAAAATACGTAAGAGAAAACAATATTCCATTTTTAGGAATATGTTTGGGAATGCAATGTGCTGTTATTGAATATGCTAGAAATATTTTAGGTTTAAAAAATGCAAATTCTACAGAAATGAACAATGAGACACCATTTCCTGTTATTGATATAATGACTAATCAAAAGACTATTACAGAAAAAGGAGGAACAATGCGACTTGGATCATACTCATGTAATATAATAGATAATAGTAAAGCCTTTGAAGCGTATAAGTTAAAAGAAATAAATGAAAGACACAGGCACAGATATGAATTTAATAATGAATTCTTAAAGCAGTTTCAAGACTCTGGTATGATTGCAACTGGTAAAAACAAAGAAAAAAATCTTGTAGAGATTGTCGAAATCACATCTCACCAATGGTTTGTAGGAGTTCAATTTCATCCTGAGTACAGTAGTACGGTATTAAAACCTAACCCACTTTTCTCATCATTTATTGATGCTTGTCTAAAGAATAAAATTTAATGAAAAATTACGACAAAAATTCACTTACTGGTTTTGTATTAATGGCAATTATTTTAATTGTCTTTAATTTTTTCTTCTTTCCAGAACCTGTTGAACAAGAAATTTCTGAAAATAGTATTTCAAATGAGGTAAAGGAAGACAGACAAGTAAATCAAAATATAGTTACTTCCAATATCAAAGATAATTTAACTTCTAATGATGAAGATACTCAACTAAAATATGGTTCACTAGCTCACACAGCAAATGGAGAAATTGACAATTACTTTCTTGAGAATGAGAAACTAAAAATATCAATCTCTAATAAAGGGGGAAGAATTAACTCTGTAATAGTTAAGGAAGGAAGTGGAGGAAAAAAATTCTCTACATATGACAATAGAGAATTAGAAATCTTTAATTCTGACTCATCAAGTTTCAACTTAAATTTCTCAACTGGAATAAGTATAAATTCGAAAGATCTATTCTTTAAAGTAGTTGAAAGTAGCAGCAAAAAAATTACAATGCGTCTTGAAATATCCTCAAGAAACTATGTTGATTTTATATATAATTTAGGCAATGAATATCTTGTAGATTTTGATATAAATTTAGTAGGAATGAATGAAATTATTCCAAGCTCACTTAACTTTATGAATCTTGATTGGCAGATGAAAACTCCTCAAACAGAGAAGAGTAAGACTAATCAAGATATGTATACTGGAATTCAGTACCAGTATCTCGTTGACAAAGAAGTGGACTACCTAAGTTTTACTAAAACAGATGAAGATGAAATAAACTCAAAGATTTCATGGGTTGCTTTTAAACAACAGTTCTTTAGTTCTATTTTGATTTCTAAGAATGGATTTGACAAGCCTACTGTTTTAAAAAGTGAGAAAAATGAAAACTCAGATTATATAAAGGATCTTTCAGCAAAATTTGAGCTCCCATTTAGTCATAGCAGAAATGAAACAATAAATTTTCAGTTTTTCTTTGGTCCAAATCATTATAAAACACTTCTTTCATATGGTAAAGGTTTTGAAGAGTTGGTACCTCTAGGATGGGGCATATTTGGTTGGGTAAATAAATATGTTATTATTGAAATTTTTGATTTTCTAAGTAATTATATTAAGAGCTATGGAATTATTATTCTTCTCTTAACTCTAATAATTAAATTAGCTCTGTCTCCATTTACATATAAGGCATATTTATCTCAGGCAAAAATGAAAGTTTTAAAGCCTGAAATAGACAAGCTAAGCGAAAAACATAAATCAAAGGACCCGATGAAGGTTCAACAAGAGACAATGGGTCTGTATAGAAAAGCTGGAGTTAACCCAATGGGTGGATGCCTACCAATGTTATTTCAATTTCCAATTTTAATTGCAATGTTTAGATTTTTCCCTGCCTCGATTGAGCTTAGGCAAGAAAGTTTTCTTTGGGCAGATGATTTATCATCATATGATTCTATCTATAATTTAGGATTTGAAATCCCTTTTTATGGAGATCATGTTAGTCTATTTACATTATTAATGACTATTTCAACTCTTCTATATACCAGAATGAATAGTCAAATGGCGACTGGTCAAATGGCTCAAATGAAATGGATGATGTATTTAATGCCAGTAATGTTTTTAGGGTTTTTCAATAATTACGCCGCAGGTTTAAGTTACTATTATTTTTTGGCTAATATGTTTACATTTAGTCAGATGTACTTTATGAAGAAACTTGTTAATGAAGATGCTATACTTACACAACTTGAAGCGAATAAAAAGAAACCTAAAAAGAAGTCTAAGTTTCAAAAAAAGCTTGAAGACATGCAAAGAAAACAAGAAGAGCAAATGCGAAAGAGAAAAAAATAAATGAGATATTTTCTTATTTTTTTAATAAGTTTATTTCTAGCATGTGCCAATCAATTTAAATCAACAAATCTCAGCAAAATTCAAGAGATTATATTACTTCAAAAAACGGCTTGTTTTGGAAACTGTCCAGAATATAAAATCACTATTTTTAATAACGGAGATGTTAAATATAACGGGATACGAAATGTTGATGTTATAGGTAAAAGATCTTTAAGGATTAATAAAAAAGAAATAAGAAAAATAATATCATATGCTGAAAAAATCAATTTCTTTATAATGCAAGACGAATACACAGAAAAAATTACTGATTTGCCTACCACTTATATTCAAATAAATAATAAAAAAGTTACAGATTATATGGGGGCTCCTATTCAACTAAAGAATATAGAAGATATGATTGAAGATCTTATTTTTAAAAAATTAACTAACTAATCTTTGACAAGAAAAGCTTGAGTGAATCTTTTTTTCTAGCATCAAAATTATAAGATATTTTATTATTTAAGTAATCTACTGGATCATCTGACACACATGACCTTCCTTCTTCTTTAATTGCTAAATCAATATTATTTACTCCAATTTTAAGAGCATTATTAAAATCGACTTCAAAAACATCAGATAATTGAATAGTACTAACCCAACATGCAAAAACAAAAGGGAGATCAGTCATTGTATTCCAGATACTTGCAAGGTCATACGTATATTTATATTTACCATTTAACCCAAAAGCCCTATCACCTATTACTAATGCAGCAGTAGAGCCTTTTATATTTTGTTCGTAGCCTTTACTGCTACTTACTAATTTAGGAGAAATATTCCAATAATCCTTAATAATTATTTTAAGTAATTCAACGGATGTATTAGATTGATAATCTAAAATAATTTCTTTAACATTTTTGATATCTACATTAGAATAAACACAAACGCTATCAACTTCTTTTTCTGCTCCTATACAAAAGTCAGTTATGATAGAATAGTTGTCAAGAAACTTTAAAGCCGCTGATGGAATCAACGCAACATCAACTTCATTATTTATAAGACTTTTTGCTGAATTAGCAGGGAAATTATATACTAAATTAATCTTTGAAATAAGGTTAGATTTCTTCAATCCGTAAATAAACGGAATAGAATTAAGGTACGATATGGTTCCAACTCTTATCATATAACTGAATCAAATCTACTTGGCATCAAATAACTCAAAGCAATCCAAAAAGCATATATCGAATACGAAATTTTCATTATTATACCACTGATAAAACCAACAATAGCTCCAAAAGCAATCTTTAAAGATGATAAAAAATTAAAATCAGTTTCATATAATGCACCTAAATAAGCTCCAAAAAAAGGTCCTAAAAAAACTCCAAATGGTGGAAAGATAAAAAGACCAAATAATAGTCCAACAATAACTCCAATTAAAGAATGTTTACCTCCTCCAAAAATCTTTACTGAAAGTATTTGAAGCCAATAATCTAAAAAAGTTATTAGCAATGCAATAACCGCTAAATAAATTAAATTATCAAAAGTTATATGAGTAAAATCAGTTAAATAACTAATTAATAATACTCCAAAAAAAGATAATGTGGGACCAGGTATAACGGGTAAAAAAGCTCCTAAAATTCCAAAAAAGAGTAATAAAAAAGCAATTATTATAATCAAAATAGACACACTACAAAGATATTAAAAATAGAACTTAAAAATTTAGAATAGAGCTTATTATTAATTTCAGTAAATTTGTAAAAAAAAATCATGACACTATCTTCTCTTTCCGCTATAAGTCCAATTGACGGAAGATATAATTCAAAAACAGTACAACTACAAAATTACTTTTCAGAATCATCTCTTATAAAGTTCAGAGTACAAGTTGAGATAGAATATTTTATTGCATTGTGCAATACATCTATTATTCAGCTTAACCATTTTCCAACAGAAAAATTTCCATTACTAAGAAATTTATATTTAAATTTTTCAGAAAAAGATGCTATTAGAATAAAGGATATTGAATCAGTGACAAATCATGATGTAAAAGCAGTAGAATACTTTATTAAAGAAGAGTTTGATAAATTATCTTTGAATGAGTTTAATGAATTTATTCATTTTGGTCTAACATCGCAAGACATCAATAATACAGCTGTTCCATACTCAATAAAATGCTCATTAGAAAATGTATTTATGCCGGAGTTAAATAAGCTCATAAAAATTTTAAAAGTAAACTGTGATAAATGGAAAGAGATTCCAATGCTTGCCAGAACACACGGACAAGCTGCATCTCCTACAGTAATGGGAAAAGAAATTAAAGTATTTGTTGAAAGAATTACTAAACAAATAGAACTAATGAAAAACATTCCTTTCAATGCTAAATTTGGTGGCGCCACTGGCAATTTCAACGCACACCATGTAGCTTTCCCTAAAATTGATTGGAAGCAATTTGCAGATGATTTCACACAAAAATCTCTAGGGCTTAAGCGTCAACAGACAACAACCCAAATTGAACATTATGATAATCTGTCAGCTTTGCTTGATAATTTAAATAGAATAAATAACATTTTAATAGATTACTCAAGAGACATTTGGACATATATATCGATGGATTACTTTAAACAAACAATAAAGGCGGGTGAAGTTGGATCTTCAGCAATGCCACATAAAGTAAATCCTATAGACTTTGAAAATGCTGAAGGAAATCTTGGTATGGCAAACAGTATCTTTACTTTTCTTTCATCTAAACTTCCTATTTCAAGATTACAAAGAGATTTAACTGACAGTACTGTTTTGAGAAATATTGGAGTTCCTATAGCGCATACATTAATTGCTTTAAAATCATTGATTAAAGGAACTAATAAATTAGTCTTGAATGAAAATAAATTAAAACAAGATCTTGACAACAATTGGGCTGTAGTTGCAGAAGCAATACAAACAATACTAAGAAGGGAGGGCTATCCTAAACCATACGAAGCACTAAAAGGACTAACAAGATCAAATTCAATTATTACTAAGAAAACAATAGGAGATTTTATTGACAGTCTTAATGTAAATGATGAGATTAAACTAGAGCTAAAAAGTATAACTCCAGAGAATTACATAGGAATTTAAAATTTAATCTTATTTTTCGATAAATAATCTTTCCAGTTCCATAGAAAATGTTTTAAAAGATTTTTTAACTCATTTAAAAATATGGGATTAGGCTTATTTTTTCTCTTAAAAAGTGCGCCTTGAAAATCATTAATATTATACTTTTCAAATACAGCATAAGCCATAGCATCTATTTCTGAATTATATTCTCGCAATAATTCATCAAAATACTTTTCATAATCTAAAAAACTTTCAATAGAGAGTAGTTTTTTTGACTCATCTAAATCACCAAACATTTGATCAAGAATAGCATTTCTAAAAACTAAAACTTCTTCTTCTTCAAAGTTTGATTTTAATTGATGAAGATTGCCTAAATAAATTATCAATCTAAACCACTTAACATCACTACTTTGTAAATTAGGATTGTTTTCTAGATTATTATTTTGATTAATAAAATCTTTAATCTCAATAAAACCTTCATAAATCACTTCGTCTAAAGCACTTCGGTATATTGCAGATGCATCTCTAACATTTATCTTACTTTTTTTAGATAATAAACTAAAGAATTTAATCATTATACTAAATTAAAATGTTTAATTGCATGTTCAGTAATATTATCTCCAATTGCTAAACATGCTGTAGCTGCTGGGGATGGAGCATTTAAGACATGAATATTGTTCTTATTTTTCATAATTTTAAAATCGTCTATTACTTCACCATCTTTTGCAAGAGCCATAGCTCTTACACCACTTTTTCCGACAACAATATCGTTCATAGAAAGTGAAGGTACAAGTTTTCTTAAGTCTCTCAAAAATAATCTTTTTGAAAATGCTCTTCGATATTCATTTAAACCAAATTTCCAATGATTTATGAACAATTTCCAGGTTCCAATAAAAAAGAGTGAATCCAAAGTGTCAAACAGGTTAAAAGAAAACTTTTTTATAGCCTTCACGCTTAAATGTGTATACAGCATTAGGCCCACATTCAATTTCTCCATTAGTCATTCTCGTAAAATGAACTCCTAAGAAAGGAAACTCAGGATTTGGTACAGGATAAATTAAATTATTTATTTTATGTTTTGCTTTATCTGAAAGTTTAAAATAGTCTCCTCTAAAACCAACAATTTTCAAATCTAAATCTATATTATCTTTTTTAGCAAATCTATCAGAAAACAAACCAGAGCAAAAGATATTATTTTTAACAGAAATATTCCCACTTGATGTTTTTAAAAAGCCATCATTAATGTCTAAAACCTCACAAGAGCATAAAACCTTACTATTTGGGTTTATCATAGATATTAAGTCAGCTAATGTATTGGTAACCTGCTTGTAGTCAATTATTCCCGATTCTGGCACCCAGAGAGCAGCTACACCTTCTGCAAAAGGTTCAATCTCTTTTATCTCAGAAAGGTTAAGAATTTTCAAATTAATTAATCCATTTTTCTCACCATTTTCTTTTAAATCAACTAGTTTTTTTGCTTCATCTGTATTCGTAGCCAAAACAATTTTACCACAAACATCATGTCTAATATTATTCTCTCTTGCAAATTGAACAAGCTGTTTTCTTCCATCTACACAGTTCTTCGCTCTAAAGCTTCCCGTTTTGTAATAAAGACCTGAGTGAATAACACCAGAATTTCTGCCAGTTTGATGAAAAGCTAACTCTTTCTCTTTTTCTAAAACGATTATTTTAAGCTTAGGAAATCTAAGTTGTAGTTTATAAGCACTGGCAAGTCCTACTATGCCACCTCCTACAACAGAAATATCAAAGGAATTATTCATTAAACAAAGTTAATAATATAAACAAAATTAAGATCTTATTTCTCCTGCAAAGTAAAAACTCTAGAGA
Organism: uncultured Flavobacteriales bacterium; assembly: GCA_905181585.1. Classification (GTDB taxonomy): domain Bacteria; phylum Bacteroidota; class Bacteroidia; order Flavobacteriales; family BACL11; genus CAJIYG01. The sequence continues at coordinate 67,657 of CAJIYG010000006.1, read as the reverse complement.
TATTAAAACCAAAATAAATGTCACCTTCAAACCAGGAATCATAAGTCTCATGAATAAATGCTCTATCAATCATATAAGGAGAATTTGTAGCATGTAATTGAAACACATGTCCACCAGTTTCTATATCTAAACCGAATGATAGCTGATTAATCTTATTATCAGAATTTAACTGATAAAAAGATTCAAAATTAATGGACAGTCTATTATTTAACTTATAACGTCCTCCATAGCCAATTGAGAATTGATCATGAAATGTTTGATTTACAGGTAAAAGATTATAATGTAATAAGCTTGGAGATAATTGAAAAGTAAATTTTCTATTAAATTTACGTGCAATAAGAATTTGATTAGCAAAGGAGAGGTTATCTGAAAATATAAAATTTGTATTATTAACCTCCGAAAAAAGAAACTGCTTTAAAACTACAGATGTATTAAAAACAACTGTCATCGGAAAACTAGTATTTCCTGAGCTCTGCCTAATTAATCTAAATTTTAAGTTTGAATCAATAGCTTTTAGCGAAGAGCTTCTTCCTACACCCAAACTAATCCATTTATTTAATCCATAGTCAAAACCAATTCTAACCTGAGAATTATCTAAACCAAAAAGATTATAGAACCCTGAATTTAGAGTTCCAAATCTATGTTGAATCATAAACTGTAAAACTCCTTCATCAGGAATTTCGACAGATTGAGAGTTAATAATTTTAGTTCCTTTAAAAAAATACTCTGGATAAATAGTTTTTTCGTTATTAGAAATCAAATCGAATAAATCTTGAGAAAAAGAAGTATTAAATGATAAAAAAGAAATAATAAAAATTAATATATATCTCATTAAGTTTTAATTAAGATCATATTAATATCAACTAGAATTTCTTCAGCAATCTTATACATAACAATTTTTGGTATTTGAACATTATAATCTTCAAGCTTAACCATAAAACTTGATGATAATTTAATAGTATTATCTAATAAATTAAAAGTTCCATCAGCTGTTATTTCATTAGAAACTCCATGTATTGTTAACATACCTTTAACTGTAGCTAAGGAATCATCAATATTATAAACTTTCCCCTCAAAACTAGAAGTAGGGTAAACATCTGATTCTAAATAATTTTCGTTAAAATGTTCCTGCATTAATTTTTTCTTAAAATTAAAATCGGTAATCTCTAGTACAAAAACTATATCATTAGTCTGTGAATTGAATGCTGCACTAACTTTTTCATTAACAGCTTTAATATCTTCAATAGGAGCATATGAAAAAAAAGTTATCTCACCTGTTTTAGAAATAAAATTTTGTGAAAAACAATCATAATGAAGTAAAAAAAGTAGAAAAAATAAAATACGCATTTGATAAGTTGTTTTTAGTAATAATAACAAATTTAAACAATGATTAATTAAAAAATTAATGTTTTCTATTAAAAATAATATATCCTAATATAAAAAAAACAACTACTGAAAGTAGAGCAAATTGTTGACTATGTAATGTTGTTATTATTCCAAATAAGAGAGGACCAAGAAAAGAGGTTGCTTTTCCAGTTAAAGCAAAAAAACCAAAAAATTCATTTTTCTTTTCAATAGGTATTATTTGTGACATAAAAGATCTACTACAAGATTGATTTGGACCTATCATAGTTCCTAATAATACGCCAGCTAACCAAAAAATCTCCTTTGGAAAATTTGTCCAAGGTGCGATAAAGGCCAATAAAGTAGCAAAGATTAAAATTAATAATGAAATATTAATAACATTCTTAACTCCTATTTTATCTTCAATATAACCAAATGTAAAAGAACCTATCGCTGCAAAAATATTTAAAACAACTCCCAAAATTAATACTTCTCGCATAGAAAAGTCAAGTGATCCTACTGCGTAAATTCCACCGAGAGCAAAAATAGTTATAAGACCATCATTATAAAATAATCGAGCAATTAAAAAATTTAAAATCTTTTTATATTTATAAATTTCTTTGAAAGTAATTTTCAAAGATTTAAATGATAATATTACATTACTCATTAATAATTTTTCTTTTTTTCTATCTTTTAAAAAGAAAAAAGCTGGAAGACTAAAAAACAAAAACCATATAGCAACAAAAATATTAATGAGTTTTATATCATTAGGAATATTAACATCAAAAAAAGTAAGAGCACAAAAAAGAGCAATTAAACCTCCAACAAAACCAAAGCCCCAGGCAGTTCCAGAAATTCTTCCAACATTTTTATTATTTGATAAATCAATTAAATATGAATTAGAAAAAACTGTCCCCAACTCATAAGCGATATTAGAAAGTATAACAAGAACTAATGCTAGAAACACATCACCAGAATCAGGAATATATAAAAGAGCCGTAAAAATAGAGCATAAAATAGTAAAGAAAATAAGAAAGAATTTCCGATATCCACCAGAGTCTGCGAATGCTCCTAAAATAGGAGAAAGGATACCAACACAGATTGCAGTAATGGAAATTGCGTTAGCCCATAAAAAAGTACCATTAGTTTCATTTGGAGCAATATAATTCACAAAAAAAGCACTATAAATGAATGTAATTATTAATGTTGTGTAGGGCTGATTAGCAAAGTCATAAAATGACCAAGATATTATTTCTTTAGAATTTTTTTCCTTTAATAAAAACTTAAACATATTAATCTCAATATTACGAATATAATTCAAATATACATCTAGTATAAAAAATAAAAAAACGTAAATTTGCCAAAAATTTTAATTTATATGAATGTAGAAGGAATAATTAATGTTGCAGGCAAGCCTGGACTATATAAAGTAATTTCAAAATCTAATAATACTGTAATAATTGAATCTTTAATTGACAAAAAAAGAAGCCCAATTTATTCACATAATCAAGCAAATTTGTTAGAAGAAATTGGGATATACACGTATGAAGACACAACATCCTTATCAGTAATTTTTGATTTTATCGCTAATAAAGAAAATGGAAATAAATGTTTAAGTCATAAATCTGAAAAAAATAATTTACTGAGCTATTTTAGAGAAATAATGCCTGACTATGATGAAGAAAGAGTTTACTACTCAGATATAAAAAAGGTTATTCAATGGTATAATCTTATGCATGATACAGGCTTAATTATCATGGAGAAAAAAGAAAAGAAAAAAGAAAAAAAGAAATAATATGAAATATAGTGACTTCCCATATAAAAGAATTGATTTTGATCAATTTAAAAACAATGTAGAAAAAATGATTACGCAGTTTGAGTTGTCTACATCACCAAAAAATCAAATTGAAATTATTGAAAAATATCAAAATATTCAGAAAGAAATACAGACAAACGGAAGTATAGCTCACCTTAACTTTGCTAGAAACACCAAAGACCCTAAGGCAGTTGAAGAAAACAAATTTTATGATGGAATTGGTCCTGAAATAGCAGCAATTGATAATAAGTTTACAAAAGCAATAAATACATCTAAGTTTAAAAAAGATCTTCTAGAAAAATTTGGCAAACACTTTTTTGATTTAATTAATATGGAGCTTAAATCATTTGACCCAAAACTTGTTGATTTAATGAAACAAGAAAATGAGCTTTCAAATGAATACAGATCATTACTAGCGGGAGCTGAAATGGATTATAAAGGCAAAACATTAAATCTTGCAGGCTTATCCCCTTACATGCAAGATACAGATAGAGAAACAAGAAAAGAAGCTTATCAATTAATGGATAGTTTTTTTAATGACAATGGGCAAAAGTTAGATACGATTTTTGATAAACTTGTAAAAGTTAGACATAAAAAAGCACAGGTTTTGAATTTTGAGAACTTCATCCCATTAGGGTATTTAAATATGAATAGATCAGATTATGGAGCGCAGGAAGTTTCAGAATACCGAAAACAAATTGTAAAGCATATTGTTCCTCTTGTAAAAACAATAAATGAGAAGAGAAAAGATATTTTAGGATACGATGATATGTTTATTTATGACACTCTATACTTTAAGGAAGGAAATCCAAAACCAAAAGGAGGTGTAGAATTTCAGGTAAAACAAGCAAAAACAATGTACAGTGAGCTATCAAAAGAAACTAAAGACTTCTTTGATATGATGGTAAATGAAGAGCTGATGGATTTAGAAAATAGAGCTGGAAAAAGTGGTGGTGGATTTTGTACATCTTTTCCATCACTTGAAAGACCATATATTTTCGCAAACTTTAACGGAACTGATCATGATGTAACTGTTTTAACGCATGAAGCCGGTCATGCCTTTCAATGTTATCAAAGTAGAAATCAACCTATTAATAGATACCTATGGCCAACTTATGAAGCTTGTGAAATTCACTCTATGAGTATGGAATTCCTTACTTGGGATTGGATGCATCTATTCTTCAAAGAAGATACAGATAAGTTTCTTTTTAAACATTTAGCTGGCTCTTTAGCATTTCTTCCATATGGAGCACTTGTAGATCATTTTCAACATTGGGTGTATGAAAACCCTAATGCAACACCAAAAGAAAGAAAATTACAATGGTTAGAATTAGAAAAAACATATCAGCCAGGAAAAAATTATGATGATTTAGATTTTCTTAAAAAAGGAGGTTTTTGGCAAAAGCAAGCTCATATTTATGAAATGCCATTTTATTATATTGATTATACTCTTGCACAGATTTGTGCATTTCAATTTTGGATTAGAATGCAAGAAGATAAAGAAGGTGCATGGAAAGATTATTTAGAATTATGTAAAGCAGGTGGTTCTATGTCATTTTTAGATCTTGTAAAATTAGCTGGAATAAAATCACCATTTGATCCAAAAGTATTCGAAGAAGTTGCAAATAGTATTAATGATTGGTTAACAGAAAATAGCTTATAAAGATTGATAACTATTAATATTACGAAACAATCTATCCTCTATTTTTTATTTAAAGCTATGCTTGAAAACTAAAATTGTATCGTTTTTTTAAACACTAGTTAATATGCAGATATGATTAGAAAATTTAATTTATTTTCTGATTAAAGTATTATTTCTCAAAATATTACATCAGAATTCGAGAACCGTAAGGCCCACCAAAAAACAGTGTACAATCTAAAAACTATTCTTTTTCTAAAGAACCAAAATAAGCTAATGTTGATTATAAAAACATAAAACTAAAAAAGTCCTACCTCAAATGAGATAGGACTTTTCTATTAAAAGCGGCAACGACCTA
>CAJIYG010000006.1:0-60000 GCA_905181585.1 uncultured Flavobacteriales bacterium | reverse complement strand
GATCTATTTCACTCCCCTGTTCGGGGTACTTTTCACCTTTCCCTCACGGTACTTGTTCACTATCGGTCTCTCATGTGTATTTAGCCTTACCGGATGGTCCCGGTGGATTCAGACAGGATTTCACGTGTCCCGCCCTACTCAGGATACTGTTAAGTATTAAATTTATTTCGAGTACAGGACTATCACCTTCTATGGTTGCTAGTTTCCACTAACATTCCTCTATAAATTTAAATTCTATATTACAGTCCTACAACCCCAATCTTGCCGAAACAACATTGGTTTGGGCTGTTCCCATTTCGTTCGCCACTACTCTGGGAATCACTATTTGTTTTATTTTCCTCTGGTTACTTAGATGTTTCAGTTCACCAGGTTAGCTTTCTTTACAGAATGATTAATCTTCAATTAATCGGGTTTCCCCATTCGGAAATTTTCGATTCAAAGGTTATTTGCACCTAATCGAAACTTATCGCAGCTTGTCACGTCCTTCATCGCCAATGAGAGCCAAGGCATCCGCCATACGCCCTTAATAACTTTTAAAATATTAAGTATATATATTCATTACAATATGTCAAAGAACTTTTTCGTGGAGAATATCGGAGTCGAACCGATGACCTCCGCGTTGCAAACGCGGCGCTCTAACCAGCTGAGCTAATCCCCCCTTTAATTATGTAGTCTCGGGCAGACTCGAACTGCCGACCTCTACATTATCAGTGTAGCGCTCTAACCAGCTGAGCTACGAGACTCTAAAGGGAAAAAAGTTAAAAAAAGAAGATAGAATTAGGTACAAAATAAAAGTTATTTACTCAAAAAAAGAGATATTCCAGCCACACCTTCCGGTACGGCTACCTTGTTACGACTTAGCCCTAGTTATCCGTTTTACCCTAGGCAGTTCCTTGCGGTTACTGACTTCAGGCACTCCAAACTTCCATGGCTTGACGGGCGGTGTGTACAAGGCCCGGGAACGTATTCACCGTATCATTGCTGATATACGATTACTAGCGAATCCAACTTCACAGAGTCGAGTTGCAGACTCCGATCCGAACTGAGATTACCTTTGTGGATTTGCTCTCTGTCACCAGATGGCAGCCCATTGTAGTAACCATTGTAGCACGTGTGTAGCCCAAGACATAAGGGCCGTGATGATTTGACGTCATCCCCACCTTCCTCTCTGTTTGCACAGGCAGTTTTTCTAGAGTTCCCGACATTACTCGCTGGTAACTAAAAATAGGGGTTGCGCTCGTTATGGGACTTAACCCGACACCTCACGGCACGAGCTGACGACAACCATGCAGCACCTTGTAATCTGTTCGAAAAAAGGCTGATTTCTCAGCCGGTCATATTACATTTAAGCCTTGGTAAGGTTCCTCGCGTATCATCGAATTAAACCACATGCTCCTCCGCTTGTGCGGGCCCCCGTCAATTCCTTTGAGTTTCATTCTTGCGAACGTACTCCCCAGGTGGATCACTTATCGATTTCTCTTAAACGCTGACATTATATCGCCAACATCTAGTGATCATAGTTTACGGCGTGGACTACCAGGGTATCTAATCCTGTTCGCTCCCCACGCTTTCGTCCATGAGCGTCAGTAATGGTTTAGTGAGCTGCCTTCGCAATTGGTGTTCCATGTCATATCTATGCATTTCACCGCTACATGACATATTCCGCCCACTTCATCCATACTCAAGAATATCAGTATCAATGGCAGTTCTACAGTTGAGCTGTAGGCTTTCACCACTGACTTAATATTCCGCCTGCGGACCCTTTAAACCTAATAAATCCGGATAACGCTTGCACCCTCCGTATTACCGCGGCTGCTGGCACGGAGTTAGCCGGTGCTTATTCATACAATACCGTCAAGTCGGTACACGTACCGAGGTTTCTTCTTGTATAAAAGCAGTTTACAACCCATAGGGCATTCTTCCTGCACGCGGCATGGCTGCATCAGAGTTTCCTCCATTGTGCAATATTCCTCACTGCTGCCTCCCGTAGGAGTCTGGTCCGTGTCTCAGTACCAGTGTGGGGGATCACCCTTTCAGGCCCCCTAACTATCGTTGCCTTGGTAAGCTTTTACCTTACCAACTAGCTAATAGTACGCATACTCATCTTTAACCACCGAAGTTTTAATTATAAAAAGATGCCTAATTATAATACTATGAGGTATTAATCCAAATTTCTCTGGGCTATCCCTCAGTTAAAGGTAGATTGTATACGCGTTACGCACCCGTGCGCCACTCGTCAGCATCTAGCAAGCTAGATCTGTTACCGTTCGACTTGCATGTGTTAGGCCTGCCGCTAGCGTTCATCCTGAGCCAGGATCAAACTCTTCGTTGTAAAAAAAGTTTATAAATTGACTTTTATTTGGATGTATTCTAATTCTATCTTCAATATTTTTAAGAACTTCTATAAAATGATTTTGAGGCCATTTTTGTGTTTTTCCTTCTAAAATCTAACAAACATTATTTCCAAAAGGGCTGCAAATATACATTGTTTTTAAAAACAAACAATTCTTTTGAGAAAATTTTATGTAGTGTTATTTATTTAAAAGATCTGTTGCTCGAAAGCGGCTGCAAATATATATTCTTTTTACATATCTACTACAAGAATTAAACTATTTTTTATCAAAAAATTTATAAAAAAAATAACAACTTAATAATCAAGCTGTTAAATTACTAAAATTCATTAAAATATCAAATAAAAAAATAAATTATCAACATTTACATCAATAGTAGAAGGCAGGTTATATTTAAGATTCTAAAATAATATATTTGTAAATAATATAAATTTTAAATAAAATAAGACATGAAAGCCAAGGTTAGTATTATAATGGGAAGTACATCAGACATGCCAGTTATGCAAAAAGCAGCACATTTTTTAGATGAAATGGGAATTCCATTTGAAATCAATGCTCTATCTGCTCACAGAACTCCAGAAATGGTTGAACAATTTGCTTCTAATGCACATAAAAATGGTATTCAAGTTATAATTGCCGGAGCTGGAGGGGCAGCTCACCTTCCAGGTGTAATAGCTGCATTTACTCATCTTCCTATAATAGGTGTTCCTTGCAGATCATCAATTTCTATTGATGGATGGGACTCAATTTTATCTATTCTTCAAATGCCTCCTGGTGTTCCAGTTGCTACAGTAGGCTTAGACGGAGCGTTGAATGCAGGAATTTTAGCTTCTCAAATAATCTCAACAGCAGATGAAGAGTTGTCATTAAGAGTTCAAAAATACAAGCAGAATTTAAAGCAAAAAATCATTAAAGCAAATAACAGCTTAACTGAATACAAATTCAAATTTAGAACTAACTAATCACTTTTTCTAAGTCACTATAAAATTTAGTATAAGATTTAGCCACAACTTCAGAGTTTTCAATAATAATTGAAGATTCTGAAACACTTGCCATTATAGCCAATGCCATTGCTATTCTATGATCGCCATGCGAATTAACCTTATTTCCAGTGATTTTTTTTGCACCAAGAATAAACATATCATTATCTATAATTTCAATTTCAACTCCTAATTTTTTAAACTCTAATTGTAACACAACTGCTCTATTACTTTCTTTATTTGACAACCTATTTACTCCACTAATTTTAGTTCTTCCATTACAACATGAAGCTAAGACAACTAATGAAGGAAATAGATCAGGGCAATTTGTGGCATCAAAAACAAAACTTTCCAATCTATCTTTTTTTACAGTTATACAATTTTTTTCTTTTGCTATTTGAGCACCACACAATATTAAGGCATTAAGAATAGCAATATCAGCCTGTAATGAATCTAAATTAAGCCCCTTAATAGTGACTTCTCCAGAAATGGCAGCACCAACAAGATGAAATGCAGCACCACTCCAATCACCCTCAACATGATATTCTTTTTTTTTAGGAATTTGATTTCCTTTTACAATAAACTTGGAAAACTCCTCATTAACAACTGATATACCAAATGCCTTTAAAATAGAGATTGTCATCAAAATATATGGTTTGCTTACAAGGTCCTTAACATTTACAATACTATCCCCATTAAGTGAAAAAAGAGCAATTAATAATCCTGAAATAAGCTGCGAACCATCTGAGCCATTAATATCAATAGTTCCATAATTTAGTTTACCATTTAAAACAATTGGTAAGTTTTTTGACTTATTTTCTACAATAACACCAAGTTGAGATAATTCTGAAAAATCTATTTCTCTATTAATTATTGATTTATCACCATTTAATTTAGTTGTTAAAAAAAGAGAAGTTAGAACAGTTCCAAACATCCTAGTGCTAAGACCAGATTCACCACAAAAAACTGAGATTGATTGTGCCGCCACAACATGTCTACTGTCTAGAAAAACACTATTCTTATCTTTTTTTATTTTCCCTCCAATAGACTTAAAAATACTTAATGCTACCTTAACATCATCCTCATCACATGAACCATAAACTTGGCAAGTAGATTTAGATACAGCTATTATTGCAATAGCTCTCTGAAAATAGCTTTTAGATGTATTTGAAATAATTTCTCCACTGTATATAAATGGCTCGATTGTTTTATTCATTAAAGATTTCTTTAATTTTAACTGAATGAATTAAAGCACTACCAATTTTATTTAAAACAATAAAATCAATTTTATCTTTAGAAGATTTCTTATCCTTATAAATCAGATTAGTTAAGCTCTGCTTATCAAAGCTAGAGATATTAATAGGTAGAGAATAATCTGATAATAGTTTTCTTACTCTTATATTACTTTCTAAAGAAAGGAATTTTAAAGAGTTTGCAATTTCATTAGAGAAAACGATACCCAAACTTACAGACTCTCCATGAGTTAAAGAGTATTTTGATTCAATAGCATGACCAAATGTATGACCAAAATTCAATAACTTCCTTCGACCAATTTCATTCTTGTCTGATTTAACATAATCAATCTTAATAGAAATAGAATCAAAAACTAATTGATCAAACTTAGCTAAGTTTTCACATGCCTTATAAGACTTAAATATTTTAGAATTATTCTCTAAAAAATTAAAAAATTTAATTGAGCAAATACATGCATGTTTAATTATTTCAGAAAAGCCATTTAACCATTCTTTATTAGGAAGTGTCTTTAAAAAACTATAATCTATAAATATAAATTTTGGGTCATTAATAACCCCAATTAAATTTTTTATGGAATTAAAATTAACTCCGTTTTTACCTCCAATAGAAGCATCTGTCATTGATAACAATGTTGTGGGAATAAATCCAAAATCAACTCCTCTCATAAATATTGAAGAGACAAAGCCCACTAAATCACATATTACACCACCACCAATTCCAATTACAAAAGATTTCCTATTAGCATTAAGATTTAATAATTGATTAATAATAACTTCAACATGAGAAATAGATTTAGTTTTTTCTGCGGATGGAACTAAAATTATGTTTTTAAGTGCAGAAAACTTACTGCTGTGAAATAAATAAACACTTTCATCAATAATGTAAAAAACATCTTTTTCTAAAAGCTCAGGAATTATTTGATGAAGTTTAGAAAAATCAGAGTTTAAATAAATTATTTCTTTGTTACAACTTAGTTGCCTCATACATTGTTATTAAAATTTAATAGTACAAAATTAAGTAATTCTATTACTTATAAAACTATCTTTGTATTATGAAAGAAGAAAATTTTTACATGCTAGCTAAAACGATGTATGGGCTAGAAGAAATTTTAGCTGATGAACTTAGAACATTAGGAGCTCAGAATGTTAAGATCCAAAATAGAGCAGTTAGTTTTAAAGGCGATACTGGTTTTATGTACAAAGCAAATCTTAACTTAAGAACCTGTCTGAGAATTTTGAAGCCTATTGCAACATTCCAAGCTCATAATGAAAAAGAATTGCTAGAAAAAATTACTAAAATTGACTGGAGTAAATTTCTAGATGTCAATATGACTTTCTCAACAAGTGCTACAACAAATTCAGAAGTTTTTACTCATAGTAAGTATGCCTCGCTTCTTGTAAAAGATGGCATTGCAGATTTCTTTAGAAATAAATATGATAAACGCCCAAATGTTGACCCAAAAAATGCTGATTTAACAGTTGACCTTCATATTGCTAAACACACCTGTACATTATCATTAGATAGCTCAGGATATTCATTACACAAAAGAGGATACAAATCAAATACAGTAGTTGCTCCAATGAATGAAGTATTAGCTGCTGGATTAATACTTTTAAGTGGCTGGAATCAAGTTTCTGATTTTCATGACCCAATGTGTGGATCTGGAACAATTCTTATTGAAGCAGCTTTAATAGCAAACAATATACCTGTAAATATTTTTAGAGAGAAATTCGGTTTTGATTCATGGAAGGATTATGATGAAGAATTATTTGAATTAATTAGAGATTCATCTTTAAATAAAGAGAAAGAATATAAAGGAAAAATAACTGGTGGAGATAATTTTCAAAAAGCTGTAAGAATGACAAGAGAAAATATTGAAAATGCATTAATGTTTGAAAATATTAAGGTTAAAAATGAAGATTTTTTTGAAACTAAAATTTCACCTAATACATTTGTTTTATTCAACCCACCTTATGGTGAAAGAATTGAACTTGGAATGAATGAATTTTATGAAAAAGTAGGTAACTCTTTGAAAAATAATTATCAAGACTGTGATGTATGGTTAATTTCTTCTGATATTGAAAATCTAAAGATGATAGGACTAAAACCTAATAAAAAAATCAAGGTAATGAATGGAAAACTTGAGTGTAGTTTTAGAAAATTTGAAGTTTACCAAGGAAGTAAAAAAGCAAGTAAAAACAAGTATTAATTATTGTTCAGTAGCATTCTTGCTTTTTCAATTGAAATTAAACCACCATCTTTCTGGGCAATCATAAAAGCATCAGCAAAACCAGCTAATTTAATCATTTCTAGTTCAGAAGATGCATCAAGAAAATTATTAAAGCTAGCTGAAAAATACTTATAAAAATTACCACTAGGTTCTTTTGTTAAATTTGAAACCTTAGTTAATTTCTCTAAATCTTTTGCACTTAGATTATCTTTAAAAACTCCAAGCATAATACGAAACGATACATCAACTTTTATATTTCTTGTTGTTGTCTTTTGTTTCTCTATAATCTTTTTATTATTCTTTTTTATTGAAATATTTAACGCAACTTTTTCTCCATCTTTATAAGTTACGATAAAGGCATCCTCAAATCCTCTAGCTTTCATTTCTTGAGAATATAAAACAGCATCTTTATAGTCACTAAAAGAACCTGTCATATATCTAAATAGACCATCACTACCTTTAAAAGAAATTACATTTTTCACTCCATTAAAAACATCATCGTTTAGTACAACTTTATAAGCTCCAATTTGAACTCTATAGACTGTTCCTTTTAAAGTTGGATTATCAATTTTTGTTAAGTCTTCAGAATTTTTAGTATTTTTTTCTAATGAAGATGAATCAGAATTTAAAGTTGAGGAATCGTCATTATTAATTGATTCTTTGGTTGACTCAACAATCTGAGGTCTGTAGATAGACATGACACCATTAACAACTTCTAAAATATCTAGATTATTAAAACCCTCCTTGTCTAAATTAAACTCTCTATTTAAAGCCTCATCAACTGTTAAGTAAGTACCTACAGCATAAGTAACACTACCATCAATATTTGATATACTTTCAAGATCATCAATACTTAATAACTTATTAATAATCTTTGCAGGAACACCATCAGAAAATTGAGATAGAAAAACTTTATAAACAGTCCCTTCATAATTATCTACTTCGTTAAGATTATTTAATCTATTAAAAGCATTTGCTTTTGCTATCAAATAAGCATTAACAGTTTTAAAATCATCTCTCTTAATTTCATTTTCATTATAAAATTCTGAATATTCTCTAGATGCAGGGTCAAGTTTAGAATACATACTAAAATACTTTTCATCAGTTAATTTGACGCCATTTTCATCAACAATAGCTCCAATTTGTGTGTTTTTTTCTTTATCTAAATAGTTTGCAATACCATCTCCATCGTCATCTAAAGGACATCCATTTTCATCAACTTTAATACCAGCTGGAGTTTTTGGACAATAGTCATCAACATCTGCAATTAAATCTCCATCTTCATCAGCAATATCTAATTTTTCATAATTAACATCAGCATAATATTTTTGATCATAAATATTTGCGCTCTTTTCTCTTGTAAACAAGTCATAATGCACTGCAAAATTTAAAACCATATAATTATCACTTTGCGATAAATCAGAATAATCAATATCAGCAGAATTAATAGTGTACTTTAATGCGGCATCAAATCTCATTTTATCAGAAATATCTAACATCAACCCAAAACCAACAGGAAGTCCAATAGAGTTTTCCCTTTTCATATAACTTGAGCTAATTCTTGGATTTAAAGTTTTAAATGATGATGACATAAGACCAAGACTAGCAAAAGGATGAATTCTAGAATTCTTAAAAATATCTTTAAAATTAAAATCTAATTGCGCGCCAAATGAAGTTATTGTGGACCTAAATCTAGACTCTATTCCAAGATCATCAGTGGTTTTCTCATTAAAATCTAATGGCGTAGTAAATAAAACAGAAAAATCAATATTGTCGTTTACAAAGAAACGCATTCCTGCATTGTATGCTATATTACCAGATAAATAACTTGTTTCTTGATTAGAAATATCTCCTTGAAAGCTATAAAAACCTGATCCAAGAGTAAACATTGACTTAAGTGGTTTATTAGGAGTTTCTGATTTAGATGCTTGGCTATTATTTTCCTGAGAAAACACAGAAAAAGAAACAAAACACAATAATAGAATACTAATCTTTAAAAAAAATTGATTCATCTTTAGTTATTTTAGATTGCCGTAAAAATAGGAAAAAATTAAGAAAAGAATAATTTGTTACACTATCAGAATAATAATAATATCATTATGAGTTAGTTAATAACTCTTTTTTAAGAAATTTAGAAGTGTAACCTTTGGAAGATTTAACGATACTTTCAGGAGTTCCATGACAAACTATTTCACCACCATCCTCACCTCCTTCTGGTCCCAGGTCAATTATGTAGTCAGCAACTTTTATAACATCCATATTATGTTCAATTATCAAAACAGAATTACCTTTCTCTACTATAGTATTGATTACGTTTAGAAAAACATTAACATCATCAAAATGAAGACCAGTTGTTGGCTCATCTAAAATATAAAATGTGTTACCTGTACTTCTTTTCGATAGCTCAGCAGCTAGCTTAATTCTTTGAGCTTCTCCACCAGATAATGTAGTGGCAGCTTGCCCTAAAGTAATATAGCCTAAACCAACATCTTTTATTGTATTAATTTTCCGAAAAATAGATGGAATATGCTCAAAAAATACAACAGCTTCATTTATTGTTAAATCAAGAATTTGAGATATTGATTTGCCTTTATATTTTATTTCTAAAGTTTCATTATTATATCTTCTTCCATTACAATCTTCACAATGAACTAAAACATCAGGCAAGAAATTCATTTCAATTGTTTTCATTCCACCTCCTCTACAACCCTCGCATCTACCTCCAATAACATTAAAAGAAAAACGTCCTAATTTATACCCTCTTACTTTAGACTCTGGTACACTTGCAAATAAACTTCTAATATCACCAAAAACTCCAGTATAAGTTGCTGGGTTAGACCTTGGAGTTCTTCCGATAGCTGTTTGATTAATTTCAATAACTTTATCAATATTTTCTAAGCCATTAATAGCTTTAAAATTTAGTGGGTTTTTCTCACCTCTGAAAAAATGTTTATTTAAAATTGGGTAAAGAGTTTCATTTATTAATGTAGACTTTCCACTTCCAGAAACACCCGTTACACAACAAAGTAAACCAAGTGGGATTTTAATATCAATATTTTTAAGATTATTTCCTTTTGCAGATAAAAGCTCTAAAAACTTACCATTTCCTTTTCTTCTTTTTGTAGGAATAGCAATTCTTTTTCTACCAGTAAGATAATCTGAAGTAATCTGATTATCATTAATTATGTCATTTAAAGACCCCTTAGAAACTATTTCTCCTCCATGAATCCCTGCATCAGGACCTATGTCAACAATAAAATCTGAACTTTCAATCATATCTTTATCATGTTCAACAACAATAACTGAATTTCCAATATCTCTTAATTTTTTTAAAGAATCAATAAGTTTTAAATTATCTCTTTGATGTAAGCCTATACTTGGCTCATCTAAAATATATAACACATTAGTTAGCTGTGATCCTATCTGAGTGGCCAAACGAATTCTTTGAGCTTCACCACCAGATAGAGTTTTTGAGGTTCTGTTTAAAGAAAGGTAAGAAAGACCAACATCTAAAATAAACTGAATTCTCTTTAACAACTCTTTAATAATTTGTTTAGCAATAATTTTTTCATTCTTAGAAAAGGATTTTTCAATATTACTAATCCAGTATTTAAGTGAATTAATATCTAAACTAGAAACTTCATAAATATTTTTACCATCTATTTTAAAATGTGAGGATTCTTTATTTAATCTAGCTCCCAAACATGATTTACATAGATGAGAAGTCATAAATTTTGAAGCCCACTTTTCAAGACTTCTACTTGAATAATTATTTAACTGTTCTTCAATAAAATTTACTATGCCATCAAAATTAATTTTATAAATTTTAGAAATACCTGCAGCCTTTAAATTAACTTTAATATTTTCTTTTGTTCCGTACAAAATAACTTCTAAGCCTTCTTTAGAGATACTTTTGATAGGAGTATTTAAATTAAAATTATACTTTTTTCCTATTATTTCTATCTGATCAATTATCCAAGAAGTATTTTTATTCTGCAAAGGGGCTATTCCACCATTATTTATACTAATTGAATCATTGGGAATTATTTTCTTTTGGTCAACAGTTTTTTTAAAACCCAATCCGTTACAACTTGGACATGCTCCTTTAGGCGAATTAAATGAAAAAGAATTTGGTTCAGGATTTAAATAGGCAATACCAGTTGAAGGGCACATTAAATATCTGCTAAAAAATCTTATTTTATTCTTTTCTGATAACACCATCATAGTACCCTCACCATCATCCATTGCTAATTTTAATGATGAAAGTAATCTCTTATCACACTTTTCATTAATTTTTATTCTATCGATAACAATCTCAATATCATGAGTTTTATATCTGTCTAGCTGAAGATTTGGTACAATATCTATTATTTCTCCATCTACTCTTGCTTTTAAATACCCCTTACTTCTGAGTTTATGAAATAACTCTCCATAATGACCTTTTCTTGATTTAATTATTGGAGACAAAATACTTATTACATGACCATCAAAATCTTTTTTTATTAGTTCAATAATCTGAGTATCTGAGTAACGAACCATTTTCTCTCCAGAGTTATAAGAGTGAGCAACTCCTACTCTAGAAAACAAAAGCCTTAGATAATCATAAATTTCTGTTATAGTACCAACAGTTGATCGAGGGTTTTTAGAAGTTGTTTTCTGCTCTATTGCTACAACTGGACTTAGACCAGTAATTTTATCAACATCTGGCCTCTCTAGATTTCCAATAAACTGTCGAGCGTAAGCATTAAAAGTTTCAAGATATCGACGCTGTCCTTCTGAGTGAATAGTATCAAATGCTAAAGAAGACTTACCACTTCCACTTTTACCTGTAAAAACTACAAGCTTGTTTCTTGGAATTTTTAAATTAATGTTCTTTAAATTATGAACACGAGCACCAAATATTTCTATATTATCTTTCTGACTTTTCATTATTAATTTTTACTCTCAGAGATAAAATCCTTAAAAACTAAATCCTTTTTATTTTTAGGAATTTTTAAAATATATTTTCTTCGTGATTTATCAGGCAAACTTGAAACTCTAAGCCAAGGGTTAAAATGCTTGAGAATTTTATAATTTATATCGTAAGAATGAGCAAATTTAGTTAAATCTGCTATCGTAGAATCAATCTTAATTAAATCCATATCTGGATAAGTATAAAGATCATCTTTTCTAAATACAAAACCATACTTATTAGGATTTTCTATAATCTCTTTAACAACAAGTATTCGAAAAACATATCTTGAGGTTTCATTACTCAAATGTAAATTATAATAGTTGTTGGTTCCCTGAGACTTAATTTTTCTTTTCAAGCCATTTATACCCATATTATAAGATGCAGCAGCAAGAGTCCAACTACCAAATTCTTTATATGCTTTTTTAAGATAATCACATGCTACTTGAGTCGACTTTTCAAGATTAAACCTTTCATCTATAGCATAATTTATTTCTAAACCATATTCTTTTCCAGTACCACGCATTATTTGCCAAAACCCCGCTGCTCCTGATGGTGAGAATACATTTTCAAGACCACTTTCAATTAAGGCTAAATACTTAAAATCATTTGGAATATTATTTTCCTCTAATATTCTTTCAATTATTGGGAAATACTTATTTGATCTTTTAAAATAAAGAAGAGTGTTTGATTGCCAGTATGTGTTTTTTAATAACTCTTTATCAACTCTTTCAAAAATTTCATTTGAAGAAGTAGGACAATATTCATTAGCAAATCCTAAATTCTTTGGATGAACAATCGAGTAAACCCCATATTGATTATTAAAATACTGCTGATGAAGCTTATCTGAGGTTTTTAAATAGGTTGATGAAATAAATAATTTAGAAAAAACAATCAAAATGATTAGTCCAAAAATTGACAGTATTTTCTTATTCATTAAAGGGAGTTATAAAAGAGTTAAAACTTGATGCTGCAGAATCTTTTTTAGAAATAATAGGATTTTGAACACCCCAATCAATATTTAGATCTTTGTCATCCCACATTAATGACCCTTCGCTAGATTGATTATAATCTCCAGTACACTTATAAGACATTACAGTATCATCTTCAAGAGATAAAAACCCATGAGCAAAGCCTTCAGGAATATAAAAAATTTTGCTGTTTTCTTTTGAAAGAATAACAGAAAAGTGCTTTCCATAAGTTGGTGAACTTTTCCTTAAATCTACTGCAACATCAAGTAAAGATCCTGAAATAGCCCTAACTAATTTACCCTGAGCATATGGAGGAATTTGAAAATGAAGGCCTCTAAGAGTATTTTTGGAAGAGGATGATTGATTGTCTTGTACAAAATTAACATTTGCAACTAATTCATTAAATTTTCTGTGATTCCAACTTTCAAAAAAATAACCTCTCTCATCTTTATGAATCTTGGGCTCTATTATTATGAGTCCCTCAATTGTTGTCTTTACTACATTCATTTTAGAAAATTTTTAATCTTCAAATATAAAGAATTGACTTTTTAAATTTGCATAAACTTTAAACAATAAATGTATTTTTGTAAAAAAATAATTAAACATGAAAACTATAAAAATTTTAATAAGCTTTTTAATAATTCTCTCTTCTTGCAGCCAAGAACCAAAATATAAAACTCCAGTTAGTGATATTGATAAAGTATCATACAGTATAGGAGTGAATGTTGCAACAGCTCTGAAATCAAGAAATAATCTAGATACAATATCTGCAATGTCTGTAGCAAAAGCTTTTAATGATGTCATTTATAATCAAGATCTTGACTATACATTATTAGAAACAGATTCAATACTAAATGATTATTTTGTTAATGCTGCCAATAAAAAAGCAGAAAAAGAAGGATTAGAAAATGCTGAAGAAGGAAAAAATTTCTTAGCTGAAAATAGTGCTAAAGAAGGAGTTGTTACAACTGAAAGTGGACTTCAGTATGAAGTAATTTCAAATGGAAATAACGGCCCTAAACCAACAGTTAATGATCAAGTAACGGTAAATTACCACGGAACTCTTATAAATGGAAATATATTTGATAGCTCAATTTCAACTGGACAACCAGCAACTTTTCCAATAGGTCAAGTAATTCCAGGATGGGTTGAAGGAATTCAACTTATGAGTGAAGGAGATAAATATAAATTTTATATTCCATCAAATTTAGCATATGGTGCAAATCCTCCATCAAATAATATTGGAGTTAATGAGACTTTGATATTTGAGGTAGAACTTTTAAAAATCAATTAAAACAGCTAACTAAATAATTAGAAAAAAAGCCAACATTTGTTGGCTTTTTTTATTGGACAACTATTTTTTTACTAATAAAATTATCATTGTTTTGAATTTCAAAAATGTACACACCTTTTGCTAAAAAGGATAGATCTAAACTTTTTGTAATTTCTCCTATTACTTTTCCAATTTTTTCTTCAAAAACTAATTCACCATAAACATTGATGACTTTTATACTTAAGTCTTGTATCTTCTCTGATACAAATCTTATGTTAAAGATATCTTTTGATGGGTTAGGGTAAACATCTAAGTGCTTAATCTGACTTGTAGACTCCATTCTAATTAAAGTTCCAGGTTGTGTCCATAGTACTGGCGTCGTCCACGTTGATCTATAAGATGTAACGTTAGAATCACAGAATGTTCTTCCTTGAGCTCTGTATGACTGTCCAGGAGTTAAACCGAACTTATTCACAGTAAGGTTGGGTAGTACACACCGAATCCACCAGCTGTTCCCCAAGTTGCACCTGTAGTATCTACTCTTAATGCAATTCTTGCGAAAACATAAGCTCCTGTAGTATCCCAAGAGAATGTAGCTTTAGCTTGATTTCCATTAAATGTTTGTACACCTAAGTTAGTCATTGGAGGACAATCTGCTCCAGTAGTAAAGGTTGCAGGTGAAGAATATCCTGATTCCGTTCCACCACAGTAGAAAGCTTTCATCTTAAACTGGTAAGTAGTTGCAGCTGTTAAGAACTGTAATCTCTTCTCAGTAGTATTAAGACCAAAGTTACATAGTCCATTACCAACACCAGCTGACTTAGTCACCCAGTTACCATACGTACCATCAGAATTTACAACTCTGTATCTAACAAAGTATTTGAATACCATACAAGACATATCATTCATATTATCCCATGAAACTGAAGCTTTAGTATCTGTAGTCCAGTTAACTGATAATCCAGAAGGAATAGGACTTACGCAGTTACTGTATGAGCATAAACCATCGTCACAGCCTGCAAGTGGATTATAGTTGTTTGCTAAAGGATCCGTACAGCCATAAACGCAATCAACTCCTACATCAATAATTAGAGACTGAAAACAAGAATTATCATCTACAACATAAAGATTATATGCTCCACTAGAGAGGTTTAATAAATAAGGGGTTGTATCGGGAAAGAAACTAGTTCCATCATTCCAAAAATAAGTATATGGATATGACCCACCAAGTACATTTACAAAGATTGCTCCATCTGAAGAAGATGAATCTGAGGAATTTAAAGTATTTACAATTGTATAAAATGTATCTGGCTGGCTTACAAAAAAGGAACTAAAAGCTACCCATCCCTGAGCATCTGTAACAATAACAGAAAAAGTATCACTATTTAATGAAAAGATATCCTCAGTAGTTGCGCCATTGCTCCATAGAAAAGAGTAAGGAGATTGACCGCCATTAATAACTAAATCAATACTTCCTGTATTTTCACCAAAGCAAGCTGGCATACTTATATTTGAAGACAATAAAATATTTGGGTAAACACAAGTACTATCATCAACGGTAGCACTTGGATCGTAATTAATTGCATTAGAATCAGTACATCCATAAAAAGAGCAAATAGTTAAACAACTTGCTCCATTTATTCCAGGGTTTAATGCTTGGGAAATTACTATGTCATGGAAATCAATTAAAGCACCTGAAGAAGTAGTGTGACAATAACTCATAATAGTTCCAACCTCTGGCGCTGGATTATTACTACAACTTCCTTGTACATCTACACAGTTATCAATTGGCCCTCCATTAAAACCATTCCAAGGCTCGGGCGTCCAACCACACCAATGTGTGTGATTAGCTCCAATATTATGACCTATTTCATGAGAGCATACAAAAAGATTCCAAGTGTAAGTAGGGCATGAACAAAATGAAGTATCATTATCTAGAACAGAACTAAAAGCATATCCCCAAGAATTACTACACAAAACATCAAGATAAGCAATACCTCCTGTTCCAGTATTACCTCTCTTAGTTAATAAATGAACAAGATCTCTTGAAATAGAACTATTGTTTGCATTCCAATATGATCTTAAGGAATCTAACATTGTTCCAGCATCATTTGTAATATTTGCATATGGATCTTGGGAGTTCCAAATAATAGTATTAGAAATAGATACATTTATACCCACTTCAGAATAATATACTTGACTAACGCCAGCAATTATTGCATGAGCCCAATCGGCAGCATTAGAATTTGAAGAAAAAGTATTTCTAGTAAATTGATCTACTTCAATTGCAAGTTCAAGACAAAGTGGTGTCATTGAGCTCGAATTATGAGAATTATTTTCAGGAATTATAATTTGCTCTAATTCTTGTTCCACTGCGCATGAAAAAGTTTTTTCACTTACTACATCATTAACATCAAAAAGAACATAGTCTGAATTAAAATAATTTAATTCTATTTGTCTTCCATTTAACTTATAGCTAGAAATGATTTTATTATTTAATACTAATAAAATACCTATAATTTGTCCTTTATAATTAATTTTAAATGAATGAATACCAGATTTATAATCTTCTTTAAATTGGTTTGTATTATTTTGAATTAGCAAATTATGTGTCTCACTCACTACACTAAACCTTTTAACAGAAGTCTTTATAAATTTTTTATCAAGAGTTGGGAAATCAACAAAAAATTCAATATTACTTTCATCCATTAAATATTCTAATCTTTCTTCGTTAAAGTCTAAGCCAATAGAATTTTCTGCTTTTTTAGTTAGATAACTATCAACTTCTTTAAAAGAAAAGAAAGGACTATCAGCTAATAAAACATTAGAAAACAAAAGAATACAAATTAAAAAACAGGTATTTTTCATAAAAATTGATTTTGACTAAATTTAAGAAATTTATTCCAAAAAAGAAAACTATTACAACTGTTTACAGTCTATAATATAACCATTCATATCATAGCATACATTTTTATCTATTAAGACACCACCCTTATATTCCCCTTCAATATAAAGCTGACCACTTGGGTACCACCATTTATACAACCCATCTTTCTTACCATTTATATATAAACCTTCTCTTTCAAGAGAACCATTAGAATACCACCATTGATGTAAGCCCTCTTTTTTACTATTTAAATACGTGCCCTTACTTTTTATATTTCCATTTTCATAAAATGTTTCGTAAACACCATTTTTAGAAAAATTTTCTTGAGCATAAATAGAGTTACCATTTTGAAAGAAATATAGAGGAATACTTGATAAAAAAAATAAAAGGAATACTATTTTTTTCATTTTTTAAAAACTATTTTTTTCTAAAATAGATATGAATTGGTACTCCAGAGAACTCAAAATTTTCACGTAATTTATTTTCCAAATATCTTTTATAAGGTTCTTTTATGTATTGAGGAAGATTAGCAAAAAATGCAAAAGTTGGTGTTGGAGTAGGTAGCTGTGTACAGAATTTTATTCTAATATATTTTCCTTTTACAGCAGGAGGAGGTATATTTTCAATGTGTGGTAACATTACATCATTTAATACAGAAGTTTTAATTTTCTGAGATCTATTCTTAAATACTTCAATAGCATTTTCTAAAGATTTTAATAGTCTTTGTTTTTCTAAAACAGAAATAAAAATAATTGGTACATCTGAAAAAGGTGCTATCTTCTTTCTTATAGACTCTTCAACAAGATTTGACGTTTCAGTGGACTTATCTTTAAGATCCCATTTATTTACTAATATAATTACGCCTTTTTTATTTCTATCAGCTAAATGAAAAAGTCTTTGATCTTGAGATTCAAAACCAGAAACAGCATCGATAATTAAAATACATACATCAGAATGTTCAATTGCTCTAACAGAGCGCATTACAGAGTAAAACTCTAGGTTTTCATGTACTTTATTTTTCTTTCTTACGCCTGCTGTATCAACTAAATTAAAATCAAACCCAAATTTATTAAATCGAGTATTTAATGAATCTCTTGTAGTTCCGGCTATATCGGTAACTATGTTCTGTTCTTTTCCAATCAAAGCATTTATAAATGAAGATTTACCAACATTTGGTCTTCCTATTACAGCAAACTTTGGAATATCCTCTTCTATAATTTCTTTCTCCTCATCAAAATGTTTTAGTAATTCATCCAGTAATTCTCCAGTACCGCTACCACTAATAGATGAAAAAGGTATGTAATCACCAAGACCTAAATTATGAAACTCTACAGCTTCCTCTAGCAATCTCGTATTATCAACCTTATTTACAGCTAAGACAACACTTTTATTTGCCTTTCTTAACAACTTTACAACAGACTGATCAAGATCTGTGATACCAGATTTTGCATCTACTAAAAACAAAATTACATTTGCCTCATCAATTGCTAGTTGAACTTGCTTTCTAATTTCAGATTCAAATATATCATCAGAGCCATGAACATATCCACCGGTATCAATTACAGAAAACTCTCTACCATTCCACTCTGATTTCCCATAGTGCCTGTCTCTAGTAACACCACTTTCTGCATCTGTGATGGCTTGACGAGATTCTGTTAATCTATTAAATATAGTGGATTTACCAACATTTGGCCTTCCAACAATTGCTACAATATTTCCCATTATTCGTATCCAAATTTTTTAAGTTGCTTAATATCATTACGCCAATTCTTATTTACTTTAATTGGAGTCTCTAAATACACTTTTTTATCTAACATAACCTCAATATCTCTTCTTGCCTCTGTTCCAATACGTTTTAAACCAAGACCTTTATGGCCTATTAGTATTCCTTTTTGGCTTTCTCTTAAAACATAAATAATCGCTCTTATTTTTATTATATCCTCTTCTTCAAAAAACTCTTCTACTTCAATTTCTACCGAATAAGGGATTTCTTTTTTGTAATGTTTTAAAATCTTTTCTCTTATAATTTCTTCAATAAAAAAACGCTCCGACTTATCCGTGATAGTATCTTTATCATAGTAGGGAGGAGATTGTGGTATATTTTCTAAAATATATTCTTTAATTTGATCAAGATTAAAACCATTTAAAGCTGAAATAGGTAAAACTGAGGCATTAGGTAGTTCCTTTTTCCAAGAAACTATATAGTTAGCAATTTCATCTTGATTTGATAAGTCAATTTTATTAATTAAAAGAATTAAAGGAAGAGAAGTTTTCTTAATTCTCTCATAAAGCTTTTCATCCTTTAAACCTTTCTCCCCAATTTCAACCATATAAATTAGAACATCAGCATCTTGAAAAGCAGAATGAACGAAATTCATCATGTTTTCTTGTAATTTATATGCTGGCTTTATAATTCCTGGAGTGTCTGAAAAAACGATTTGATAATCATCATCATTTAATATCCCCATGATTCTATGCCTAGTTGTTTGCGCTTTACTAGTTATAATAGATAGCTTTTGTCCAATAAGAGCATTCATTAATGTTGATTTCCCAACATTTGGATTTCCTATGATATTTACAAAACCGGATTTATGATTCATTTTGCAAATAAACAAAAAATGACTTAGCTATTGATAGCAGAAATTTTTAATATTACTAAAATCTCCAAGATCGACCAATCATTGGCAATGCAACATTACCATCACCACTTGTCATAATAAATATTTGAAAATCTACTGTTTTTGCACCTGCCCCATTTCTAGCTGTTATCCTTTTTACTTTACTAAAATACCTTATTCCAGGACCTCCCATAAAAAATAGATTTTCTGGATTCATAAACCACCCTTCAAAGACAAAAGCATATCTTCTTGAAAGTCTAGAAATTGCTCCAACATTTAAAACAAGTCTTTGACTTCTAAAACCAGATTCATAATTAAAATTATCATTAAATGGTTTAGCAAAATTATAAGATAAACCTAAACTAATATTTTTCTCTTTACTTCCTTTAGTTATTAAAGCATAAGGCATACTTAATAAATTTACTTCGCCATTATCTATAATATTAAATAAATCTCCGACATAGAAATATCCAAATGAATAGTTTAAATTATCTGAAATATTATCTGAATATTTCAAATTAATTGTTGCTGGAAAACCCCATAAAGTAGACCCTCCACCAATTGAAATATTGTCTGTAATTCCATATTGGAACTGCCACATCATATAATAAGCATTATTATAGTACCCTTCGCCTTTCTCTAAACCAAATGCAGATGGTGAGAAAAAGTATCTAGTATCATGAAGATTAGGAAAAAAATACTCTCCATTTTTATAATTTTCTTCGGTCGCTATATGACGCTGAGCAATCATTACCTTTGGAATATAAACTTCTTCTCCTTTATCATCTGTGATAATAATATTGGCACTTGGTCAGTTTTAACAAAGCTTCCGTGAATTATTGTTCCATCTCTAAACTCCCAAATATACTTCTCTCCAACAGTCTGAGAAAAGGTGAAGTTTGAAACTAAAAGACAAATAAAAAAGGTGAAAATAAATTTTTTCATAATTATAATTTTAATCAAAAATAAGAAGTACAATTTTGTTTTATATGCATAGCATACTATATCAAAGAATTCTCTCTAGTTCTTCTGTTTGATCACTCCATTTTTTCTCAAGATCTTTTAATGAGTTTTGTTCTTGCTTATATATTTCAAAGAAATTATTATCACTACTTAGTTCTTTAAACTTTTTAGGATCAGATAAATCAGTATCTTTTTGCTTTAAAACAATTTCTAATTGCTCAATTTTTTTCTCAATTTTTCCAATACTGTTTTTAAGCTTATTTATATCAGATTTTCTTTTTTTCTTCTCATTGTAAGATAACTGTTCTTGATTTTTGTCCTTCGCAATAACCTTTTGATCTTTCTGAGAACTTTCTAATTGTTTAAAATTTTCAAGATCTTTTTCAGATAAGAAAGTATCTATATCTCCTATATACTCTCTAATTTTTTGGTTCTTAAATTCATAAACCTTCTCAGAAAGGCCTTGTAAAAACTCTCTATCATGAGAGACTACAATTAGACTTCCATCATAATTTAATAAAGCTTTTTTAAGTAAACTTTTTGATTGAATATCAAGATGATTAGTAGGCTCATCCATAACAAGTAAATTATAAGGCTCTAAAAGCAATTTACATAGTGCTACTCTTGCACGCTCTCCACCAGATAAAACTTTTATCTTTTTTGAGACATCGTCATTAGAAAACAGAAAAGATCCAAGTATAGTACGAACATTAGACTTAGTATGTTCGGTTACAGCATTTTCGATAGTTTGTAATACTGTAATATCTTCATCTAAAAAATCAGCTTGATTTTGAGCGTAATAACCAATCTTTACTTGATGACCTAATTTAATTTCTCCTTCAAAATCAATTTCATTAACTACCATTTTAGCGAGTGTAGACTTTCCTTCACCATTTTTCCCAACAAAAGCAATCTTATCTCCTTTTACAATCTGCATATCTAAGTTTGTTAAAACCTTTAAATCATCATAACTTTTTGAAACATTATTAATTTCAAGACTCAATTTTCCAGAATGAGGAGCTGGAGGAAAACGAAATTGCATACTTCCAACATCCTCTTTTTCAACATGTATTATTTCAAGACGCTCTAACTTAGTAATTAGTGTCTGGGCAAAGGCAGCTTTATTTTTCTTTGCTCTAAATTTATTTATTAGAACCTTAGTTTCTGAAATAAATTTATCTTGATTTTTCTTGGCTTGTATTTGCTTCTCTATTCTATCCTTTCTTAGATCGAGGTATTTAGTATAGGGTGCTTTATAGTCATTTATTTTAGCAAATGCTACCTCAATAGTTCTATTTGTTATTGAATCTAAGAAAAACTTATCGTGAGAAACTAAAACAATAGCGCCATTGTATTTTTTCAGCCAATTCTCAAGCCATATAATTGACTCTATATCAAGATGATTAGTAGGCTCATCAAGTAATAAAATATTTGGCTTTTTTAAAAGCATTTTAGCCAGCTCAATTCTCATTCTCCACCCACCACTGAACTCTGTAGTTTGTCTATCAAAATCATATTGAGTAAAGCCAAGACCTGACAGAACTTGACTCATTTCAGATTGAACATCATTTCCACCTGACATTCTATATCTTTCTTCTAATTCATTAAATTCAGAAATTAATTCTAAATAAGAAGATGTTTCGTAATCAGTTCTTTCGTTCAACTCTTTATCAACATGATCAAGCCTTGCTTTAATAGTGTTTAAATAATCAAATGCAGTTTGAGCTTCCTCTATTACAGTTCTTCCGTCTTCAAAATCTAGGTCTTGAGTTAAATAACCAACAATCAACCCATTAGGGATAGAGACATTTCCTTTATTTGGTGTAAGATTCTTTGAAAGTACATTCAGAAGAGTGGATTTTCCAGCACCATTTTTACCAACTAAACCAATCTTATCACCTTTATTAACCATAAAGGAGATATCTTTAAAAATATCTTGACCACCAAAATATAAAGACAAATTATTAACTGAAATCATGGCTGCAAAAATACTTTTTTTCTTATAGGAAATAAATTAAAATTAATAATGTTAAATTAAGTTTATGCATTATATTTGCATAACATATCGCGGGGTGGAGCAGTTGGTAGCTCGTTGGGCTCATAACCCAAAGGTCACAGGTTCGAGTCCTGTTCCCGCTACAAAGTAAAAAAGACCTCTATTTGGGGTCTTTTTTTATGCTTTCATAATGAACATATTTTATAGCATGTTCAAAGATCTAACCCCCTGGATTATAAACACCAACAATACTAAAAAAAACACTTATTAGCAGAAGTAATGCAAAAAAACCAAATACAATATAAGTTAGTATTTGAACCCATCTCAACTTATTTTTCCATGCTCTCCACCAATATTTAATTAAAAAATAAGCAAGAAAACCTAAAACTGAAACAACTAAAGATCCTCTTAAAACATATACAAAAATTGAAGGCTCATCATCATCATTTTGAATATTTTCAGATGATAATAACTCATATGTATTGTTTTCAATAATTGGAAAAGAGGCAAAACCAATAATAGGTAAGCAGAGTAAAATGAGTAGTAGTTTTTTCATAAAACAAATATAAGATGTTATAGTTATTCTCTTTTAATGATTTAAATTCCAAAAAATAAGTTAGGTAATTGAATACTTATCGATACAAAAAAAAAGACCTCAATTAATAGATCTTTTTAATTTAAGTCATCAGTTAAATCTAATTTCCTAAAACTAGGAAATTTTATAGCAGTAAAACCAGCAGTAAATATTGTCATTACTCCACCAAAAACTACAGCAGGAACAGTTCCTATTAATTTTGCAGCTAGTCCACTTTCAAAAGCACCAAGTTCATTAGATGATCCAATAAAAATAGAATTAACAGAAGCAACTCTTCCTCTAACTTCATCTGGAGTTTTTAGCTGTAGAATAGTTTGACGAATAATCATGGAAACTCCATCTGTAATTCCATATATAAATAGAGCAAATACTGATAACCAGAAATAAGAAGAAATACCAAAAACTATTATTGACAGGCCAAATCCAAAAATTGCAATTAAAAGTTTCTTACCAGCATTTCTAGTTAATGGAATATATGCAGAGGCAAACATTATTACAACAGAGCCAATTGCAGGAGCAGCTCTTAAAACACCAAAGCCCTCAGAACCAACGCCTAATATATCTTGTGCGTAAATTGGCAATAGAGCAATTGCTCCTCCAAATAAAACAGCAACCATATCTAAAGTAATGGCCACTAGTATTGCTTTTGTTTTATAAACGAATGAAAGACCAGCCTTTAAACTTTGTAAAATAGGCTCCCCAATTTTTGGATTAAGTATTGGCTTTTTCTTTATAAAAACTGTTAATAATAAACCAATTATTATCGAAATAAGAACATAACCCGTAGAGGAATGAACACCAATTGATGCAATAGAAAAACCTGCAAATGCAGGGCCTAAAACAGCTGCAAGCTGCCAAGTAGAACTACTCCAAGTTGCTGCATTGGGATATATTTTTTTTGGCACAATTAGTGCTACTAAAGAAAAAATTATAGGACCCAAAAATGCTCTCACAAAACCACCTAAAAATACTAATGTGTAAATCCCATAAAGAATTTTCTTAGAAGAATATGTTGAATACACATATGGACTTGTTATAAAATAATATCCAAAAGCAATCATTAGTAATCCGCTTATCGCTATTACAAACAATTTTTTTTTCTCCTTTTGATCAACAATATGACCAGCAAAAAGCGCTGTAGAAATAGCAGGAATAACTTCAGCGAGACCAATAAGACCAAGAGATAAAGGATCTTTTGTGAGATTATAAACCTCCCATTCAATAATTATAAATTGCATAGACCAACCAAAAACAAGAATAAAACGGATAAAAAGAAAAATATTAAATTCCTTAAACCTTAGTGCAGCATAGGGGTCCATCTTTTGTTCCAAAGCTTAATTCTTTATGTTAAATAGCATTATTAAAATTATATGGTTTTTATTTAACAATAATTTTCTTTTCTACGCTTCCATCATCATAAATATATAGCAACGGCTTGTTGTATTTTTCACTAGTTTTCTGCCCCAATAAATTCGTTATTTTTAAAAGATTTTTATTAAAAAGTGTATTAGGAAAATCAAAAAAATCTGTTGAAATAGAAGTGTTTTCAAGTAAAATATTTTCATCCCCTTGTTGATAATCTAAAAACTGAAAAATAAAAACAAACATTTCATCTTGTGTATTTAGACCTGATTGAACAAGAACTGGATTTGGATTAGTTATTGATTGTGTATTATCATAACTTCCTGATGCATAGATTATACTTCCTGCTGGAATTTTAAGAAATTTTTTAAATAAATAAGCTCCTTGCCATTCAAAGTCCCAATTATTTATTCTGATCAAATTAATAGTATCATTAGTTGGTGTGACTGCATAGCAAAGCATATCTTTTCCAAGAAGATGCATATGTGGAAAAATGGACATCAAAGACATATCATTTATGATTGGACCATATGAAGATGACATTTGAGTTATTTGATTTGGAGGAATAAAAAATGGAGGACTAGGAGGTAAACCTTCATTAATTAAATACTCTGTATTAATTACTCTTACATTTGTATTTTGAGGATAAAAATAAAACCTAACCTTAGTACTATCTAGCTGTCCAAAGGTTCCTTCTGGATAATGCAAGCCAAGAGTGATGTTACTATTTGCTGGTATCTCTATTCCAAATTTATATAAAGAGTCGTTAGGAAACACTATAGGAACTGATCCAGGAGCATAAGTATAAACTTGATCTCCAGCTGGAGCCATACAGTTAGAAGTAATTGAGGTTGAAGAACTTCCATATTCATCAATACCAACAAGTACGTGGTGTACTATTTCAATATTTCCAGGAATAACTTCAATAGCTTTTACTTGCCTATCTTGAAATAATCCAGATGGAATAGAAAAACAAACATAATCATCTGAGTTTGATGATGCATTACTTGAATACAGTGGAATAGTAATTTCTAAATCAGCTTGACCCAAATTTGAAGAACTCGAAAAAGATGGAAAAGGGGGAAGTAAAGAAGTATCGCCAAGAGGCACACCATTTAAAACCCAATTTAAGATTGTAGAGATTTCATCGATATTCAAAGTATTCTCGTATGAGTAATGCTGAAATAATGTATCAGGAAGCCATGGTGGCATCTCTCCAGTAGAAGTAACATGTTGAATCATTCCAGCATTAGAAATAGCATCAGCATATGTCTCCAATGACAATGGAGCCATACCTCCAGAATTATGACATTGAAGACATTTATTATAAATAATAGGCGCAATATCTTCTGAATAATTTGGACTTTGAGCTAAAATAAGTAAAGGAAAAAGCAATAATAAAATGGTAATATTTCTCATTTTACAAATTTAACTAAAATACATTAAGCTAAATTATTTTAATATCAAAGTTCTTATATGTTTTTTAAAAACTAAAAATTCATAAAAATTAATAAAAAACAACTAAAAACGCACAAAAACGCACAAAAAAGCATAAAAAATCACAAAAAAAACATAAAAATGTAAAAATAAATACAATTACTTAATAAGTATTTTTAGCAAAAAAAAGCATTTAATATGTACTTTTACAAAAAAAAATAATGAATCTAACAAATAAAAATATTTTAGTAACAGGAGGAAGCCTAGGCATTGGAAAGGAAACAGCAAAAATATTAGTAGAGAAAGGAGCTAACGTAATCATTACAGGAAGAGACAACAATAGATTGCTAACTGCACAAAAATACACTGGAGCTCATCCAATTGTATTTGATATTTCTGAAATACATTCCATTAAACAAAATACAGAAAAATGTATTGACCATTTTAATGGGAAAATTGATGCAGTAGTTAATAATGCCGGCTTAGGTTATTTTAATAAAATGGATAATTTACATTATGACGATTTTAAGAAAATTTTTGATGTAAATGTTTTTGGACTTTCTCTTTTAACAGGTGAAATTGTGCCTATAATGAAAACCCAAAAATCTGGAACTATCATTAATATTGGATCTTCTGCTAGCCTGAAGGGATTTAAAGGTGGTAGTGTCTACGCTGCTTCAAAATTTGCATTAAGAGCATTAACTCAATGCTGGCAAGCTGAACTTAGAGAATTTAATATCAGAGTATGTCAAGTGAACCCAAGTGAGGTAAAGACAGCTTTTAATGATCAGAATAGAATTGAGAGAGAATTGGAAGATAAAAAATTACGTCCTATTGAAATTGCACATGCAATCTCTTCTACACTTGAAATGGATGATAGAGGTTTTATTAATGAATTAAATGTTTGGGCAACAAATCCATTTTAAAACCTTTATATTTAATGCTAAAATCAAATGCTTTGAAAAAACACCACATATTAGTAATTCTACTTTCAATCCCAACTCTTATTTTCTCTCAGGAAATTTCGTTTGAACAGCATACTGTTATCAGCGATAATTCTGACGGATATGGAAGACCAAGAATAGTTCTTACCAATAATAACAATCCTCTGATTATTTGGAGAAAAGATGCTACTCCAAAAGTTCTAAAAGCTAGTAAATGGAATGGGAATTCTTTCTCGGCTCCTTATGAAATATTGCAAGCAGGCATACTTCCCTCTTCATGGGATGGACCTGAAGCTGCCTCTAAAGGCGATACTATTTATATTGTATTTACCTCACTTGCCTCTAGTCAAAGCTCAATAATGCTCATAAAGTCTTTTGATGGTGGAATCACGTTCTCAGATACTTTAAGAGTCTCAGAATCTCTTGCTGGACACAAATATAGAATGGCAAATATTGAAATAAATGAAAATGGTCAACCCATAGTTAGCTATATGCAATATTTATTAAATTGGCTTGAGCCAAAGCAAATGGTTAATGTTTCAAGCGATTTTGGAATTACATTTAATGGGGCAATTGAAGCAAGCGCTTTATCTCCTGGAGAGCCATGTGACTGTTGTAAATCTTCACTAGTTTCAAAAGGAGATGATATATTTCTAATGTATAGAAACAATGAAAACAATATAAGAAATAGTTACGTTTCAAAATCTAATGATGGAGGGCTTACTTTTTCAACATTTAATGATATGGATGATTATCAATGGATTTTAAGCTCATGTCCAGCAACTACTCCAAGAGGTACATTAATTGGTGACTCGATTGTTGTTGTAAAGAGAAGTGGAGCAACTGGAAATAATGAAGTTGTTTACAGTAGTATATCTGTAAATAACTTAGATTATTCATACAATAGAAATATTGACCTTATAAATGGAAGTATTCAAAATTTTCCAGAAGTTTCATCTAGTAATGATACAATAGCTGTGGTATGGCAAGATAACAGAACAAATATGCAAAACTGTTATCTAAGCTACTCAAGCAGTGGAGCTAATAATCTAAACAACTCTATTTCTTTTACTGATAGTTCTAAATTTGGGAATAAAACAGATCCAGATGTTGAGATTGGTGATGGCAATATATTTTTAGTTTATGTAAACAATACAGAGCATGAAATAATTTTTACAAAAGCTTCTTTAAGCTTAACGACAAGCAATAATTTTTTACCAGAAAATAATTACTCCAAAGGAAATAGATTATTTGACCTTTTTGGCAAAAAAAGTATAAAAAAAAGCAATCAAATATTATTGTATGATTCAGAAAATGGAACTATTGAGAAGAAAATAATAATTGAATAAAGAGATAACATTTTCTTTTAATTTTTTTTAAAATACATCAAATATTTATCATTATTAAGAATTAATTTTCCAACAAAAAATCAAAATAAATCTATTAAAAGACTTGTTTTTTTATTAACAAAAAATAAAAAACCTTCATAAAACGATGTTTATCAGCATATTAGTTTAATAAAAAAAAACAAACAAATAGAATAAACATCTAGCATTAATTTTATCAAATATTATAGTTTTGCTATCCTCAAAAAGTTTTTAATATTATATGAAAATACTGTTTTTAACTCTTAACAAATCATTTCCTCAATCTCTATTTCAACATTTAGGAATTAATGAAGAAAAAAAATTAATAACAGATTCTGTAAATCACTTAATTAATTCATTAGAAAAATCTAATATTATAATTATTGATATGATTTTACCTGAACATGATGCAATTAAAGCATGTTCATTAATACGAAAAAAAGATTTATCCTCATACATAATAATAAGATCTGATGAAATTGAAAACTACACTAAAATAGCAGCATATAATAGTGGAGCTAACTCATTTATTCCTTTTAACCTACCCTCAAATGTTTTATCAGAAAAAATTAAGAGTGTTGGTAAATTGTTTCATAAACTAGGCAATGATAAAGACTACAATTATAAAGAATTTAATATTTCTTTTAAGAGTAAAGAAATTAACATTGGAGAGAAAATTTTTGAGCTACCTAAAATTCAATTTTTGATATTTACACTTTTAACCTCAAATCCAGGAACTGTATTTTCAAATCAAGAAATATATAATCATGCATGGGAGAAAGGAAGTAATGTTGATAGTGGATCATTATATGTTCACCTAAGAGGAATACGTAAAATTATGACTACCAACTATATAAAAACACTAAGAGGAATAGGATACAAAGCAATTGTTTAGGAGAAAGAAAAATAAATCTTTACAATTAAATTAATCATACTATATAATTACTTGTCGTAATCTAGTAACACATCATTTTTATATAAGTTTTTTACAAAAAAGCTATACAAAATTAAATTATTCTTGTACATTTGCATCATAATAAAAAAAATATATCATGACAATCAATTCAAAAAAAGTAAAACCATCAGTATTTGCCAAAGCATTTACATTTTCTTCTGCATTAACAATATTCTTTTCAATTCTTTTAACTTTCTCTTCATGTAAAAAAGAAGAAGAAGAAATTATTGTTCCTGTTGCAGAGTTCGCAAGAGTTCAAGTTATACACAACTCAGCTGATTTAGCTGCAAACACAGTAGATGTTTATTTAAATGATGTTCTTTTAATAGACAATTTTGAATTTAGAACTTCATCACCTTTCATTGACGCACCTGCAAACGAAGAAATAAAAATTTCAATAGCAGGATCTAATAGTACGTCATCAGGACAAGCAATAGCTGATTTTTACTATACACTAGGTGCAAATGAAACATATGTGTTAATTGCTGAAGGCATAGTAAGTACTTCAGGCTATTCTCCAGCTACAGCATTTTCAATAGAGGTTT
The DNA here is from genome assembly GCA_905181585.1 of uncultured Flavobacteriales bacterium. GTDB lineage: Bacteria > Bacteroidota > Bacteroidia > Flavobacteriales > BACL11 > CAJIYG01. The sequence continues at coordinate 30,321 of CAJIYG010000006.1, read as the reverse complement.
ATGCAATGGGTCAAGAAACTGCAAATAACTCAGCAAATACAGATTTATTAATTCATCATGGAGCAACAGATGCACCAACAGTTGATGTTGTAGAAGTAGGAGTTGGAGCTGGAACAATTGTAGATAATGCTTCTTATGGAGATTTCACAGCTTACCTTGAGCTACCAACAAATGACTATACATTAGACATTACAGATGAGACAGGTCAAGTAACAGTAGCATCATACAGTGCACCATTACAAACTCTTGGACTTAACGGTGCAGCAGCAGTAGTTGTGGCGTCAGGATTCTTAAATCCATCAAACAACAGCAATGGTCCAGCATTTGGTTTATATGTAGCACTTCCAAGTGGAGGTGAATTAGTTGGATTACCAGCAGCTAAATAAAAAAATATTTCAACAAAAGATAGTTATAGTTAAATTAGTTAAATTGTTATTTCATCACTTAGAAACCTTTACAGCAACGTAAAGGTTTCTTATTTTTACAGAAATATCTTTGATGATTAAATTATCTCAAAACTTTGCTTACATCATACTACAATTAGTACTTCTACCAATTTCTTTATTAGGGGCACTTTATGCTTTACAAAAAGAAAAAAAAATAAGTAAAAGCCTTAACATTTCATATACAGCAGGTCAAGTTATACAAGGACAATGGATTTTACATTATTTTGGTATCAGAGAAGATAAAAAAATTATAAAGTTTATTAAAAATTTTCCTGCTGAATCTCATATTGGTTTTTATATGATGATGATGCCAGCAATAATTGCAAATAGAATCTCAGGTTTTATACCAAAAGCACTCTCAAAGAAAAATATTAAAAAAATCTCGTCATATTCTTTTTTATTTTTTAGAACAAAGAAATTTGATACTATCATTGCTGAGAATATAAATAAAATGAATCAAGTTGTTATAATAGGAGCAGGCTTTGATTTACGAGCCAATAATATTAAAAATTCTAAAATTAGAATATTTGAACTTGATAAAAAAAATACCCAAGATTTAAAAATAAAAACACTAAAAAAAGCAAAAATTTACGACAATAGAATCACTTATATAAATTGTGACCTTAACAATACAGATTGGCCAAAGGAATTAATTAATAATGGATTTGATAAATCCAAAAAAACACTTTTTTTATTTGAAAGCGTTTCTTGCTACTTAGAAAGAAAAATAGTGGAGAATACATTTATCAAAATTTCATCACTAAGCGCCAAAGGTAGTATACTTGCTCAAGATTTCTACTCAACAAAATTTTTACATGGGAATGAATTTAAAAGAGTAAAAAAAGGAAAAGAACTTGTGAAAAAATTTGGAGAAAACTGGAAATTCACTATTGATATGAGCAAAGACATAAATAAAGAGATAGAGCAATTATTTAAAACATACAACTTGATTAATGAAGAAGTATTTATTTGCGGGGAGCAAAGCACAAAATCAAAAGAACCTTTCTACGTAATATCTTTAGCTAGAGTAATTTAATTAAATCGACTAATATTATTATGACCTTTAATTTTATCCTCTATTGGCAGACCACTTATTAGACAAGATGTTAGTTCTTGAGATAAGCTTGGACCTACTAAAACTCCTCTTGACCCCAACCCATTAAAAACAAATAATTTCGAAAATTCTGGATGAACACCAACAAGAGGTCTTCTATCTTTAACATTTGGACGAACTCCTGCAGAAACACTTAAAACTTCATAATCAACATTTAATATACTATTTAGTTTATTAATTAAAAATGTCCTTCCTTCTTTAGTAACTCTATCACTTAAATCTTCTCTGTTATAGGTTGCACCAACAACATACTCAAAATTACCAATAGGAATAACATAAATACCTTTGCTAATCATTTTATTAAAGAAATTTAAAGAAGGAATTTTAATTTTCATAATCTCTCCTTTTGTTGGGGTCATTGGTAGATAATTAAAAAATGGATTGCTTTGTAATCTATGCCCTTCACAAAAAATAATTTTTTCTGCTAAATTATCTTTATAAATACAGTTCATTTGATCGAAAGAATCGAAAGAAAATATTTCATCACTTAAGACATTTAATTCAGCAAAAAACTTCCTTGAAAGCTCTAGAAAAAAGCTGACATCTAGATGAGCCGAAGGTTCAACAATAGCTCCTCCATAGGAATTTTCTAAAAAAGGAAATTCATTCTTAGCTGAGAATGAAGCGATATACTTATCCATATCTTCATTACTATATTTAACTTTCCAAATATTTTGAATATCTTCATTAGCAAATAGTTTTAGAATAGGCTTAGAATACAAAAATTTTGCTTTTAATTTTAATTCAAGATTTCTATATACCTTGAAAGCATTTTGCAGATAATATTCCGCACTATTTACTGGGCTACACCTCTTCATAGCAACTGGATTTATCATTCCTGCCGCAACTCTACTAGATGAGGCTGGTAATTTTTTATCTATTATAAGAATTTTTTTATTTGCAGAAATTAATTCATGGGCAAGAAGAGTACCTGCCATACCTTGACCAACAATAATAAAATCTACCTTATTCACAGGATCCTAAAATTATTCATATTTTAATAACTCTGCTTTAACAATCTCTACCATTTGACTAAACTCTAGCTCATCAAATAATCTTGTCAGAAAAATGATTTCCCCACGCTTATTAAGAACTATATTTCTGGTAACTCCTGCCTTTTCAGTGGTAAAAGATTCAAAGACACTTCCATCTTTATCAATTGCTATAGGATAAGTAACCCCTACTTTACTTACAAAATTTCGAACAACGTCTAATTCTTCTTTCAAATCTATGCCAATTAAAATAAAGTCATCTGATTTAAATACTTGCCATACTTTTTCTTCAAGATGTGGCATTTCTTTAATACAGACCCCACACCATGAAGCAGTAAATTGAAGTACAACTACTTTATCTAACAAGTTTTTATTATTCAATATAGAACCATCAAGTAATTCTAAGCTAAACTCAGGAGAAAGATCACCAACCTTAACTTTGAAACCTCTATCTAAACCTTCCTGGCAATAACTAATATTATGAAAAAATAAAATGGTCGTTAATATTAAAAAAAAATATTTTTTCATTAACTATTCTATTTCAATTTTATCAATTTCAAGCTTAAATGATTCGTTTTTTTTATTACCAATTAAAAAGCCTAATTCTTCTATTTTTATTGATTGAAAATTTGGCATGTTTAGTTCTCTTCCTCTAAAAGTAGGAACCAATTGATCTAAAGATATTTCAATTTTTTGCCAATTTCCATTTGTTTTAAAAGTAAAAGTATATGATTGATAATCTCTTCTATTTTCTTTTAATCTTAATTGATATTTTTTATTATCTCCCTTAACATACAAAATACATTTTGTATGTTTTTTTAAAATTATTGGAGAACAATTATATCTTAAAGATGAAAAACCTCCATTATTTTCTAAAGAGACATTTCCTGCAAAAACTGCGTGACCTTTATCGTTTAAATTAAAACTTCCCTCTGACCTACCTCCCATTACTCCATCATCTATTACCCTCCATTTTGAGAGATTACTATTTTCATTGAAATCAAATACTAAAATTGAATTTATCATAAGACTGAATATTAAATGCGAAAAAAAAACTAACATTACTTAATAACTATTTTTTTCTGAATAAAACTATCTTCAGAATAGATCTTTAGAACATATACAGATTTCTTAAACTTGGACACATCAAGTTTAATGTTTGAAGCAGACGCCTTTGAAAAAATTAATTTACCATTTAAATCAAATAACTCTACTTTATCTAAAATTTTTGGAACTGTAGATTCAATAAATAAATCATAAGTTGCAGGAATAGGATAAACTTTAATTTCACTGCTAACATTAAGATTGCTTGAGAGTGGCGGCTCAGATAAAAAAGATACTGCTTCTATATTAAAAGCAGAATCTGTTGAAATTTCAACAAGAGCAAATCTTATTGAAGGGTCATCAGACATAAAATAATAACCGTATTCATAAGTTGTTGTTGAGAAAGGAGTTGAATACCATCCAGAACCAACCCCTGTTAATGTATCAGTACAATAAACTAAAACATCACTTGATGTTGCTACACTAGTTCTTACTCTTAAAGCATTAAAAGTTCCATTTGGCATAATAACGGATCCATATGCATCTACATCAAAGGTATTTGTCATATTTACCTGAATATTTATAGAATCAGCCACTTGAGCAGCACCAAAACTTAAAAGCATAGCCGAAAGTCCCTGAGAAGTTAGTAATAAATTTACTGTTGGACCTCCAATAAGAGAATCAATAATTGTAACAGGGACCGTCAATGTGGTTAACTCCATAATTTAAAGGAAGTGGCATAAACATTGTTGGTTGTTGAAAAATAGAGTCTCCTTGTCCTAATGCTAAAACACCAGAGCTTGACTTATTAAAATATAAAAAGTCTCCATCTATATCAACACAAATATTTGAGCTAGGGTAAGAACTATAAAAAGGAGTTCCAATTGGAGATATAATATCTATTACATCTGTATAAGAAGACTGAAGAGATGAAAAGTCCCAAGTCTGATTTGCTCCTGAATTCCCTAAAGAAATATTTGGATTAAAATCCTCCGACATATAAACAACATCCCCGACTCCCATAATATCCATATCAGTAACAGTAATTTGAGAATATCCATAATTAGTAAATATGAGTAACAATATCGTTAATCTTTTTTTCATTTTTTTTGTTTTTTGTAGGAGGTAAATCTATGAAATTTAAAATTAAAAATATTTAAATACAGAATGAGAGAAAAGTTCAACAAAAGAAAGGTTTTGTACATTTGATTTATGAAATATATTAATAAACTAGGTTCTATAAAGCGATTATTATACTTTAATATGATTGCTAAAAAGATTTTATTAAAAAATTATTTCTTTTCCAATAAAGAATTTAGTTATCTTTTTATTCTAAGTCCTCCATTCTGTGGATCAACTCTTTTAACACAAATAATTAACTCATCAAAAAATGTTAGTTGCAATAATAACATTGGCTTGATGGAGGGGCAACACCTTCCAATTGCAAAAGATCTTTTATTTACAAAAGATAGATGGTCTGTGGAGAAAAAAATTGATTGGATAAAAGTAAAAAGCATTTGGCATAAATATTGGGATTTATCTAAACCTATTTTATTGGAAAAAAGTCCACCTAACATTATTAGAGTAGATAAAATCAAACAACATTTTAATAACGTAAAATTTATTTGTCTAGTAAGAAATCCATATGCGCAAATACAAAGTAATTTAAGAAGATATAATACAGACATCAAAGAAGCTGCCTCTGACTATATCAATTACTTAAAGTTTCAAAAAGAAAATTTAACTAAATATCAGAGCATATTAATTAAATATGAAGATCTAACTGAAAAACCTGAGATAGAAAAAGAAAAAATTGTACAACAAAATTCTAAGCTAAATGATATTAAAATAAATTTAAAATTTTCAGCTCATAATATCAGAAAAAGTAAAAAACTTGCTTTAACAAATTTAAATATGGAAAGTATAGATAAGTTGTCTAAAGAGCAACTTATGGCAATTAACAAAATATTTAAAAAAGAAGAAAATATTCTATCATATTTTGGATACTCTATCATCTAGTCAACAATAAGTTACACTCATCATTATTTTTTAAAGTCCCTATTAAAGTTTTTATATATTTGTATACACACTATTATCTACTAGTTTATGAAAAAATATATATTGATCATTTCTCTACTTATTTTAAGTAATGAAAATGCTTTTGGACAAACACCATCAAATCTATCTGTTGACAGTATCAACTATACCTCAGCAACACTTCAATGGCAAAATGGTACATGTGCTAACCTAGACTATGTTTTGGAGTATAAGGATAGTACTCAAAACAATTGGACTTCTGATACAGTTTTAAATGGAACTTTTAATGGTAACTATAGTATTAATAGCTTAGCTACAGGAACAACTTATAACTGGAGAGTAAAATGTGATAGCATTTGGGAAAATGGAATTAATTTTTCCACTTTAACTTGTGATTTACAAGACAGTGTAGAAATTATAAACACTTCATGTATAAATTCTAATAATGGTCAAGCTGATTTAACTGTATGGGGAGGAACACCTCCTTATTCTTTTTTATGGAATAATAACCTTACAAATGAAGATTTAGTGGATGTAGGACCGGGAATTTACTATGTTACTATCACCGACATAAATGGCTGTTCTTTAATTGATACTATAATAATTAGTTCAAATAATGATTCGACATCAATCATTCAATATATGTCTGATTTCACAATAAATCCTGTTACATCTTATGGGATGCCTACATATGATACATTAGCAATAACTAATCAAGGATGTGATGTGAATATTAGACCAGATTTTAATATTTCTCACGACTCTCTTGCTATTACTCAAGGAGATTTAGAAATCAAATGGTATAATCCTTTTTTTCAGTTTTGGGCTAATATTCCTTACAGTATAAATAGTAATGGTGATGCTTATGGTTATTGGCATATAACAAGTAATACTAGCAATGATTCAACAGGTTATGATTTTTCCTTTGGTGCAACTCAATCTGTTGTAATCAGAGTACGTTTTAACAATAACACAACAAATACTGCCAACCACGGAAACTATATGTGTACTTGGGTAACTAATGAAGTAGATTTTTTTGGTAATATTACTCAACCGCTAAGCCAAGTTGATACAGCTGAATTATTATTTTCTAATTGTAATGCCTTTTTAATTGATAGTATTGCAACTACAAATACAAGTTGTTCGTTTTCTAGCGATGGGTCTGCAAACTTAATTAGTGTACTTGGAGGTTCTGGAAATTATTCTTATCTCTGGAGTAATGGTGATACCAATTCAAGCATATCAAATTTAACTGCTGGTAACTACACTCTAACTGTTAGTGACAATTACTATCAATGTAGTGATTCTAAAACAGTAAGCATTAATGATGAAATTCACCAAATTAATTTTAACATAAATGCTCCTCTTTGTAATGGAGATAATAATGGTTCAATTTCTGCTTTCCCTAATGAAAGTGGCAGTTTCTCTTATCTATGGAGCAATGGTGATACCTCTGCAACTATATCAAATCTTATTTCAGGGACATACACACTAAGCTCAACAAATAATAATTGTAATGAAACTAGAACAGATACAGTAGTTTTAACAAATCCTGATGTACTAACACATAATCCTTACTTTACAGATAATATAACATGTGATTCATTAAGTTGTTATGGTATGATAGCCTTAAATTTAATTGGTGGGACTCAACCTTACTCATATTCTTGGAATACAGGAGATACAGTATCTGGGCTTAATAATGCATGTGCTGGAACGTATATAATCTCATCTACAGATGCTAATTTTTGTAATACATTTATCGATACAATTATAATTAATGATTCAATTGCTACTTTAAGTGGTACTACATCGCTAAGCTCAAATAATATTAGTTGTTATGGATCTATGGATGGAAGTGCAAGTGCATATACTTCTTCAGGATCTGGTGGTACTCAGTCTCTACTAACTTATTGTGCTTCAGGACCACTCTCTGGAAATAATATAAATATTCAAAATGTAACCTTAGTTGGTGATGGAGATTCCATTTCAAATTTTACTCCTGGAACAGATCAATATGAAGATTACACATCAATGTTCACAAGCCTTAGCCCAAATCAGGCATATGACTTAACAATTCAAATGAATAATATTAGTAGTCTACCAAATTATCAATCTGGAGCTAAAGTTTACATTGATTGGAACACTGATGGGGATTTTAATGACTCTGGTGAGGAAATAGGTATGATTAATAATGATACTTTACCAACAACTACTACACTTAGTTTTACAGTTCCAAACTCTTTTACTAACTATGTGACAAGAATGAGAATTGTATCTCAATTAAATGAAGATGTAAATATAGGTCCTTGTGATTTTGGTGATTTCACAACTCTTTATCCGTTTTATGGAGCTACAGAAGATTATTCCTTAGTAATAAACGCTACCCCTCCTTCAACGTATATTTGGTCAAACGGCTCAACTAATTCTACTATTGATAATCTTTCTGCAGGAACATATTATTGTACAGTTATAGATCCTTCAGGATGTATAACCAATGATAGTGTTACTATTACCGAGCCAACTCAATTAATATATACACTTAATTATTCCCCTATTTTATGTAATGGTCAAGATGCTAGTGCTTCTTTAACGATTTCTGGAGGAAACCCGTTCTCGGGAGGAACATATAACGTGAATTGGCAAGGAAGTAACCCAAACAGATTAACCGCAGGAACACATTACTTTACAATTACCGATTCATCAGGTTGTACAATTAAGTGATACGCTTATTGTTAGTGAACCATCGCTTATTTCAGTTAATACTTCTATTGTAAGTATTCCATCTTGTTTTGGAGCAAATGATGGAATTATCTTTGCATCAGCAAATGGAGGAACTGGAACTCTTTCTTACATGTGGACAAATAATATAAATAATGACACTACTTATAATGATACTGTCTTTACAGCTATTGCGGCAAGATACACATGTACTGTTACTGATTCTAACGGATGTACTATTATTTCTGGTCTTTTAAATGTATCACAACCTAGCATTATTAATGCTCAAATGACTAATACTAATGTAAGTTGTAATGGCCTAAGTGATGGAGCCACAACATTAAATATTTCTGGAGGAGATCAAAATTATACTATAAACGCCTTTGGTCAAACTTTACCTCTTCTAGGGTCAACTACATTTTCATCTCCTGTTGGAATTCCAGCTGGCTCATATCCTTTTTCAATTAGTGATGGAAATGGTTGTACAATGTTTGATACCATAATTATCACTGAGCCAGATACCTTTAATATAACACCAAATATTACAAATATTAGTTGCTTTGGTTTAAACGATGGAACAGTTAATCTAAATGTTTTAGGTGGTACAGCACCATTTTTTGAAGATTGGGGAAGTAGTGATTCTTCAGCTCTTTCTGCTGGCATTCATTATTTTACTTTAATGGATATAAATGGTTGTTCAACTTCTGACAGTATAAGTATTTCAGAACCTACAGAATTGTTATCCTCTATTATCTTTACAGATGTTAGTTGCTATGGCTTAAATGATGGAACAGCTATCTTAACAATTTCTGGCGGGACTCCTTCATACACTGAAAATTGGAGTGGTAATAATCCTCTAAATTTATCTTCTGGTTCTTATATTTATTCAATATTGGATTCTAATGGGTGTACTATTGTTGATTCTGTTCTAATTAATCAACCCACAGAAATAACTACCAATTTAGTTATTACTGATGTTTTATGTAAAGGTGAAAATAATGGATCAGCTTCACTAATTATAAATGGTGGAACTCCATCTTATACTGAAGATTGGGGAAATTTTGATCCTTCATCACTTTATGCTGGTAACTACACTTATTCAGTTACAGATGCAAATGGGTGTTTATTCTCTGACTCTCTTTCTGTTAATGAGCCGGATAGTCAATTAAATTCGTCTATAATACATACCGACTTAACTACATGTTTTAGTAATGATGGAAGTATTAACTTAACCGTTTTTGGAGGAATTAGTCCATATAGTTTTTTATGGAACAATAATGACACTATACAAAACCCTATTAATCTTCACGCAGGAAATTATAATGTTGAAATAACTGATTCAAACGGATGTATTTCATTAAATAATATATTTGTAGACCAACCCTCAAATGGTTTAACTCTTGATCTTACAACTTCAAATTTTAATGGATTTTCAATTAGCTGTTTTGGTGGTAGTAATGGTAATATTACTGCTAACTCAATTGGTGGTCACTCATATACATCCTTTCTATGGTCAAATAATGACACATCTAATTACATAGATAATCTTTCAGCTAATAATTATATTGTTACAGTTACAGATTCAATTGGTTGTACTCTTTCTGATAGTGTTTATATAAGCTCTCCTGATGAAATTACCTCAACGTTTACCACTGCAGATGTAAGCTGCTATGGAGACACAACTGGATCGGCAACTGTTATCTTTAATGGAGGAGTTACTGACTACCTTTTAAGCTGGGGCCCATTTACATACCCTTTATTTAACAGCAATAATATATTTACAACGCCAGTTGGAGTACCCGCAGGTGTTTACCCTTATGGGGTTACAGATTTAAATGGGTGTTCTATGTTTGACACAATAATTATCAATCAACCAGATAGTCTGATTAGAACTATTTCAGTCTCAAATTACAATGGATATAATATTTCATGCTTTGGAGGAACAGATGGTTATATTAATTTAGAAATAACTGGAGGATCAACTCCTTATCAAACTTTTGTAAACGGAAGTCTAATTAATAGTCCTGTAGATTCATTATTTAATTTAAATCAAAATACTTATTTAGACTCTACAGTTGATGCTAAAGGATGTCTAATTTCAGGTAGAACAACTTTCTCTCAACCGCAAGAATTTATTTTATCTACAAGTTTAATAAATAATGTAAGCTGCTACAGTAGCTGTGATGGTGAAATGGCTATTTCTCATACTGGTGGCGTTGCTCCATATAATTACTATGAATGGGCTAATATGTCATTAAGCATATCTATTTTCTATCCTGACACAACATTAAACAATAATACTCTTAACAATCTATGTGCTGGAGAATATGCAATTATAGCATATGATGGCAACGGATGCATATCAACTGTTAATGACAGTACAAGTATAATAACTGAACCTGCTGACATAATTATAAACTTAGATAGCTTGATAAATATAAGTACGTTTGGTGCCAATTCTGGACTAATAAGTATTTCCTTAGATTCAAGTTCATCTAACATAAATTATTATTGGACAGGACCAAATAATTTCACCTCTTCTGATCAAGATATCTCAAATTTATTTGCTGGAACATATATCTTAAATACAATAGATTCTCTAGGGTGTGCTCTTGACACCTTTATTGTTGAGCAACCACTATCTTTAGCATCTTATCTTGATAATATTATACATAATATTTGTTGGAGTAAAAATGAAGGAGAGATAAATATAACTCCTGACGGAGGTGATTCTGTTTATACATTCCTTTGGGTAGGGCCATATGGTTTCACATCAAATGATGAAGATATAGATAGTCTTACAGCAGGAATTTATACTTTAGAACTGAGCGATACGACTAATACAATCACTTATCAATACGAAGTGTTAGAACCAACTGAATTAGTAGTTTATTCAACTGGTGCAACTGCAAATTGTTACAATGGTTTTGCTACCGCAACTGCTTATGGATTTGGAGGAACAAGCCCATATCAAACTCTATGGACTAATGGAGCTACAAGTGTATCAACAGTTTTAGCTGTTGGAACTCATGCTGTGACTGTTACTGATAATAATGGATGTACTTCAACAGATAGTGTTGAAATTATTCAAGCTGATTCTATTAGCATTGTTCCTATAACATCGATGGTTAGCTGCAACGGTTTGCAAAATGGAAGTGTTCAATTAATTGTGTTTAGTGGAGGTACTGCACCATATCAATATTCAGATGATAATGGAGTTAGTTTCCAAACAACAAGTACATTCTACAATCTTAGCCCAGGAACATCATCATTTATGGTAACAGACAATAATGGATGTTCAAATGATATACAAGTAAATATTACTGAGCCACTGGAGCTAAGTATTGATATAAATAATACATATTTGAATTGTTATGGAGATTGTGATGCTACAGCAACAGCAATGGTTTCAAATGGAACACAGCCATATTTTTATCTTTGGAGTGATCCAAATAATCAGCTTAGCCAAACAGCAAGTGGACTATGTTCAGGGTCATACAATGTAACAGTAACTGATAATAATGGCTGTTTATCTACTGAACTAATTACAATTATAGAGCCTCAGCCAATTTTAGTTAATATCTGGCAGTACGATGACATGCTGGAAGCAACATCTGGATTTGTATCTTATCAGTGGTTGGACGAGCAATTAAATCCAATAATTGGAGAAACTTCAAATGAATATTACCCTTCAAGTCTAGGTGAGTATAGTGTTGAAGTAATAGATTCAAATGGCTGCTCAACTATATCATATGCAATAAATTTTGTTGCTTCATCTATTGATTTTAATGATGTAAGTTTTGAGGTATATCCAAACCCAACAACAAATTATATAACTATTAATGGAGCAACATTAATATCTGAAGTAGATGTTTACAATACAATTGGTGAGAAAATAATAAGTATTTCAAATAATTTGAGTTCTAATAAAATCAAAATAGATCTTTTAAATCATCCTAAAGGAATATATTTCTTAAGGATTAATCATTCAAATCAGCTTATTAATCATAAAATCGTACTACAATAATATTTTTACTAATTTGCAATCTGAAAAAGAAATCATAAAAAAATGATGAAAAGAATAATACTTTCTACAATAATCAGCTTATTTTCATTCTTACAAATAGCTAATGCAGCCGTAATAGATACTTCATACTTTGCACAACTAAAAGCATATGATTGGCAACCTATTTCAGATGCTGATAAAGTTTTACAATATGAAAATTCCAAAGATCTTACTAAAAGATCTATAGACCAATCAAAATTAGCTGAATCACACTATGTAAGTGGTGTGAAATTAATGGAGAGTAAAAATTATAATGGTGCTATTGCAGAATTTAAAAGTGCCATGAAGAGATACAAAAGAGCTAAACTTAGTGATAACGCACTAAATTTCATAAGAGTAAATATGTCATTGTCATATGCTAACACAGGAAACAAACAAGATTTAATAATTGCTAAAAGATTTTTAGACTTAGTTACTTCAAAAATTTTAAATTCTAAAGAGTGGACCTATAATATTGCAATTGCTAGAGATAAAATTGGGGAACAAAATGAAGCTTCTAAACTACTTTCTAATCTAATTAGAAAAGATGAATTTAATTTTCAATCATATTTAACACTTTCAAAAATCTATCGTGACTCTGGCAATGACGATGAAGCAGATAAAGTAGAGGATAGAATGAAAGATGCAAATCAAAAGTTAATTGAAAAGAAAAATAAAATTAAAAACAAAGACAATACTTCTTCAATAAAAACAAAATCTAAATCTAAAAACAAAAAATCAGTTGTAAAAGCTAAAGGAAAAAAACCTAATGTAAATAATTTAATCATTGTAAAAAAAGTTGATCATCTTAAGTTTAATAAAATTGAAAAAATAGATGATAGATCAATGGCTCAGATTCAAATTGGTGTTTCAGAATATGCTGATGGTGTTATAGCTTTAAGTAAAAAAGACTACGCAACGGCTCAAGATAACTTGAAAGAAGCAGAGAAGAAACTCAAAAGAGGAAAAGTTTCTAATGACGGACTTAATTTTTCTAGAGCTAATCTCACTATTGCACTACTTGCTTCAGGAGAAAAAAGAGGCGTAGGACAAGCTAAAAGATATCTTATGAATATAACCTCTAAATTATATCAGAAAAGAGAATGGGCATACAATATGGCTGTTGCTCACTATGACTTTGGCTCAAGATCCAGAGGAGCTACTAAAGAAGATTTTCTAAAGCGTTCTGTTAAACTTTTTAAAACTTCTATTCAGTTAGATAAATTATTCCTTCCTGCTTATGAAAATTTAATTTATGTCTACAGACAATTAGGAGAATCAAATAAAGCACAAAAGACACAAAAAGCATTCTTAAAAAATAGAGATAGATTAATGAATTCATTTTCTAAATCAGATCAAGCAAACCTTGGAATGAAAAACCCATATGTTTTAGAGTAAATCTTGGGTCATTTGGTGAATATGATACTCCATTAGAAGTATTTGATCAAGCGAATATTTAATAACAGTTCCCTTAAGTGAAAAAATCACAAGTTATTTAGCAGGAATGTTCTATAATCTAAAAGAAGCTGAAGATTATAAAGAAAAAATGCAAAAAATCGGTTTTAACACTGCTAAAATTGTTGCATTTAAAGATGGAGAAAAATTAGACTTCTAAAAATCTAGAAAAGGATTTATTAAATCAGTTTTAATTCCAAAGATCAGGTAATTACTTTTCAAACTTTCTGTACTCTTTTTTCTAAAGTAGTAAGCAAGAAAAAAATTAACTTGTTTTAAATTATAGCTAAGCTCTGAGTAAAATGTGTGTAGATTGGTTTTGATTCCCTGACCATTATAATTACCATAAGAATACTCTCCTCCTTCCCCTTGTGCTAAGAAATCAGAAATAAATATGTTCTGGCCATAATGAGTATTCGCAGAATCTGCTCCGTATACAGCATGAGTATATTTAATTTTAGCTTCCCATTTATTAAAGCCTGTAATTTAGAAGAAAAACTTTCTCCTTAAAATTTGCACCAAGGGGATGAGCTAAAGCCTGATTCATATGAGTATAATTTTGTAGAGGGTGCTTATGAGCATAAGTGTAAGGCTGAGCTTTATTATATTCTGCAAGTAAATTAAATTGATGCCTATCAATATTAAAATTAGCTTTAGCGCCAATTTGAATGGCATATTTATTCTGAAAAAAACCTCCAGCAGAATTATCATGTCTATCTAAGTTGATATCATCTAAAACAACTTGAGAATAAAAGGATATATTTTTAAGATCATAATTAACATTCAAGCCCAATAAAGCATTATCTGGTGAGTGCTTGGAAAATTCAACAGGTCTATAAAAAATAATTGGATTTAAATAATGAAGATCATAACCTCTATTATAATTTTCATCTCGAGCTTGCCAAATTATCCCTTCAAAAATTCCTATTGTTAATCTTTTATTAGGCTCATAATCTAAATAATGAAATGCTCCATGTTTTTTCTGAGATATATCACTTGAATAAATATCTGAGAATGTAGTAAAGAGATTATAATACTTTAACCTTCCAAAGATTTGTAGTAAAACTTAAATAAGGATATGGAGTATGATTATTGGATAATAACATAGATCTGTAACCATTTCCGATAAAGTGAGTTCCATTTCCAAATTCAGTGCTAAAAAACTTTGAAAGATTATAATTTGCAGAATATGAAAAGTAACTTATCTTATTATCGATTTGATTCATACTAGGAAATACAGTAGAGAATCAATATAATTTAAAAGTGATTTATTAAAATCTCCTCCAACATTAAGAATCTTAGATGTAATATAAAGCTTTGAAGAAATTTTAGCATTTAAAAGAGTTCCATATGCATATAGATTGTTTTCATTATATCTATCTGATGAAATATCATTGATAAAGTGAGAATATAATATTGGCTTTAGTGATACTTTTATATCTGCTGAATCACAAGAAAAATTAGTTTGATTAGATACAAAAGACTTAGTATAATCTTTGAGATAATACTAATAAAGGAAAAAATAAAAATATACTAAAAAGCCTTTTCATCTTTTTTAAAAATATTGAATACCGTTCGTAAAATAATATTAATGTCAAGAAGTAAACTCCAGTTTTCAATATACCAAACATCCCACTTAACCCTTCCCTCCATTTCACTTAATTCTTTAGTCTCTCCTCTAAACCCTCTAACTTGAGCCGCTCCAGTAATTCCAGGCTTAACAAGCTGCCTTACCATGTATTTTTTAATAAGAGCTGAATACTGGTCTGTATGTGCTAACATATGAGGTCTAGGGCCTACAATAGACATGTCACCATTTAAAACATTGAAAAATTGAGGAAACTCATCTAAACTACTTTTTCTTAAGAAAGAGCCTACTTTAGTTACTCTATTATCATCTTTTGTAGCCTGCTTTGAATCAGAATCAGAATTTTGTTTCATAGATCGGAATTTCAAACACATAAATTCATTGTTATCCAAACCAGATCTTTTTTGTTTAAAGAAAATAGGCCCTTTAGAAGATATTTTAATTAAAAATGCTAATAAAGGATATAGCCAGCTAAGAATTAATAAAATAACAAGACTAGAAAAAATAATATCAAATAACCTCTTTAAGAGTCTATTCATATTATCTTTTAATGGTTCTTTTCTAAAGCTAAGAACAGGAACATTATCAAAAAAATCGATATTAACTCTTCTAAGTGGAAAACCACTAAAGTCAGGAACTACTTTAAAACGAATTAAATGCTGATCTGCAAAATCAACTAGATCTTTAATTTCTTCAGTATTTGTAAGAGCTCTAGTATAATAAATTTCATCTATTTCATTATCTAAGGCAAATTGCTTAATCACGGATAAATCACCAATATTAACATTAGTATTAAATGAAAAGAAATATCTGAAAAAATACCTAATAATTTAAAACCTAAAATATTATCAGAGAAAAAATAATCGTTAAGTCCTTTAGCAACTTCACCTCCACCAATAATTATAACTCGATCATAATTATATCCATACCTACGATATAAATAAATAAGCTTAACAGAAGTATACCTCCAAATAAGTACTAAAGAAAAAACACCAGCATAAGTATAGTACAGATGCTCTCTAGAAAAGGGAGAATCATCATTTAATGAAAAAAGAATAGCTGCCAATACAAAAACATTAATGAAGCCAGCTTTTAATAAATTTAATAAAATCCTATCAATACGACTGATTCTTTTAATAGCATATAAATCTAAAATGAATGCAGTAAACATCCAAATAAAATTAAAAATAAGTAAAAGGAATGTGTATCGATCATCAGAAATAAGCGATCCAAACTTATAAAAGTATGAGCATAAAAAGGAAAAATTAATTAGAATAATATCTCCTAAAAAATGTATAAACCAAAAATATCTAGAATATCCTTTCATATATATTTAATTAAAACAAATATAAAATATAAAAAGAGAAAATAATAGAAATAAAAATTAGAGATTTTTATTTAAAAAAAGAAAGAATTTTTTAGTATAAGTTCGAGCAAATGAAGCCATTGGAAGTACAATAAATAAAATTGCTAAAGAAACCATAACAAAAAATGAAATAGTAACATAATCACGAATTAGAAAACAAATAAATGTTAATATAATAGAATACATAACAGCAAAAAAAGCTGCCCATCCGTGACTAAAATCTTTATCAACTAATAAATGATGAATATGATTTCTATCGGCTGCAAAAGGAGATTTTCCAGCAGAAATTCGTACAATAAAAACTCTTAAGGTATCAACGGAAGGATATGCCAAAACACATAGAATAAATACAGGATTCATAGTTCCAGAATTATCAATAGGAAAATTACATAATTGAATTGCAGAATAGGCAATAATTAAATCCAATTACAAGACTACCTGAATCTCCCATAAATATTTTAGCAGGAGGTCTTATTATAAAACCAAAAAGCAAATAAAGAACTAACTCCAGCAAAACATAAAGTAGCATCATAATAATGATCGCTTAATAAAAATAAAACTCCAAAAGATGATAAAATAAAAAAACCTAAAGTAGTGGCTAATGAATCTAATCCATCAGTAAGGTTAAATGAATTAATTATGAAAATAACAACTATCATAGAGAAAAATGATTGATATCAAATAAGGAAGATCATAAACACCAAATAAACCGCTCAAGACTTTCAATTCTAATATCTCCAAAGTAAGTAAAGCAAAATGCAACTATAAGTTGAATGAAGAATCTAACTCTAGAAGATAATGATGTAAGATCATCTGACAAACCAACGACAAACATAATTATAGAAGCTATAGTAACCATAATATAATGTTTGAACCTAAATAAATGAATCTACATCTACAATTATTGTACTATTTTGTTCCATTACCACAATATGCCAATAAAAAAAGATTAGATAATAATAGGCCAATAAAAATGGCTATACCACCAATATTAGGAGTAAAACCTATATGAGAATTCCTGCCACCTCCTTCAGTTAAAATTCTTTTTTTTATTGCTAATTTAATAACAGAAGGCATAACCAAGAAAGTTCCAAAGAAACTTATTAATAGAAAAATAATGATAATCATAATGTAAAAATACTAAATTCAATCATTATTTAGATTAAGTATAAATACTTAAGAATCTTTATCTTCTTCATAACCGTATCCATAACCATAATTATATGAATATTTATAATTATATCCATAACCATATTGGTATCCATAAGAATAACCATAAGCATTTTTCTCTCCTACCCCATTTAGAACAACACCAATATTAATATCATTTTCTTTAGATATTGTCAATATGATTAAGAATTTCTTTTTCAGTCACTCCAGCTCTAGACATATACACCATAGTATCAGCAAGATGATATATAGATTTAGTATCAGCAACTAATAAAGTTGGTGCACTATCAATAATTATATAGTCATACACTTTTTTTGCTTGATCAATTAAAATATCTAAATTTCCATTATTAATTAAATTAAGTGGATTGGGAGGTAAAGATCCAGATAATAAAATATCATGTGTAGGATGATTATCAAATTTTTTCAAAACAGAATCTCTCCAGTTAATTGTAGGATCAACTAAAAAATTAACAAGTCCAACAGTATTTTTATCTTCGTCAATATGCTTGTGAAGTTGTGGGTTTCTTAAATCACAGCCTATCAAAAGAACTTTTTTATTTAAAGAAGCAAAAGCTAAAGATAAATTCATGGCAGTAAGGGTTTTTCCCTCACCTTTTATAGAGGAAGAAACTATCATGACATTACACTCTTTTTGAGATTTGAAAAGATATTTCACATTCGACATGAGCATTCTAAATGATTCGGCAATTATGTCACGAGAATTTGGGTCAGAAAAAAGCTTATCCTTATTTCATTAAATCAAAAAATGGAATATCACCTAAAAAATTAAAACTATAAGATTGTAAATCTTCTTTTGAATGAACTTTAGTATCAAACATGAAAACAAAATAAAGTATCCCAAAAGGAATTATCAAACCTATTAAAAGGGCCCCAAGAAATATAATATTTGTTTTTGGAGAGATAGGAATTGAGTTAGAAATAGCATATTCTACAACTTTAACACTTGGCTCAGTAATAGCATAACTAACTTGGGCTTCCTCTCCCTTTTGTAATAAAAATAAATAGAGTGTCTCTTTAATTAGTTGATTTCTTTCAATAGCTCTAAGATTTTTTTCTTGATCAGGAATATCAGCAATCGAATTCTCAATAACATTTAACTGATTTAAAAGTTTTTCATTTATAATATTTAGTTGTAAAAGGTAATTATTTAATGAAAAGATAATATTTTCTCTAATATCTGCTATAGAACTATTTAACTGCTTTACTGAAGGGTTGTTTGGACCAGCACTTGAGATCAACTTTCTTTGTTCTAAAACTGCATTATTATATGTTAAAATCAAAGAGTTAATTTCCATATTTTCAATACCAATATTTGAAGGTAATAATTCGAAATCTAATTTTGAAAGTTCATCTAACAAATTAGAAATGATAAAAATTTTATTCTCATTCGAAAAAATGCTTGCTTCAGATTTGAATTTTTCTCTAATGAAATAGTGTGCTTGAAGTTAAATCAACTAAATCATTTTTAATTTTAAATATTTTTTTATCTATCTCAATAGAATCTAATTCTGAAGAAAGAAAAACATATCTTTCATTTACAAAGTCAATGGTTCTTTTATGAATAAGTTGTCGATCTTTAATACCATCTTGATTAAAAACATCTATCATTTCATTTAATATATTTCTTGAATATTCAGTATTTGAATTTTGAATATTTAAAGAAATCATATCACTTTGCTTTCCTACTTGTGAAACAATAATTGCACTTAAAAGTGATGAAATTAAATTAGAAGTAGGAATAAAAAATATATTATAACTATTATCTACAATCTTTCGTTTATAATATTCGTGATTTCAAAAGGAAGATCATGCTTAACGCCAATAGTAGAAAATTCGGTAAAGACATACTCTTTACCATCATCAATATTCGTAACTAACAAGCCATTTTCTTCTAACATTAAATTAAAAGACATTTTATTTTTGAGACTATCAGGTTAATTTTAGAAGTAAACTTAAATGGATAAGATAAAATTTGAGAGGACATAATATCTCCAACTCCTTCAAAATAAATATTTAAATCAAGGTTTTTAATAACCCTTTCTAAAATAGGAGAAGATTTAAGGATTTCTATTTCATTCTCAAGATTAATTTTAGAATTTGAAAATAAATCTTCAGCAGAAGGCATTTCCATACTGCTTTGTTTTTTATCAAGTATTTGAATCTTGGCTGTAGTATCATATACTTTAGGAGTATATCTATTAAAGATATAAGCACAAAAGAGAAAAAACAATATAGAAACTAAAAAATACTTCCAAAAAAAGAAGTACTTAAAAAATTCTTTTTTTAAATCAAATTCATCACATTTCCTGAAAATTGGAATTACTCATTTTATTTATTTAGTATTAGTAATGTGATACTTAGCAATAAAGAAGCTACAGAAGCAATAGATGCGGGGCTACCAATAAATCCAGCACTTTTAACTTTACTAAAATTTGGTTTGACCATAATTACATCATTATTTTTTATTAGATAATAAGGTTTATTTAATAATTCAGATTTACTAAGTGATATATCATAAACTTTCCGCATTCCATTTTCTTCTCTAATTAAAGTTATATTTTTTCTTTTACCCGAAATAGTTATATCACCTGCATATCCAAGTGCTTGAAAAATATTTAAGTTTCTATCATAATAAGAAAATGTACCAGGACTTCTAACCTCTCCTAAAACAGTAAATTTAGAATTAACTCTTCTAACCTTAACATGTGGATTAGTAAGATGCTCTCCATCAACAAGTAGTTTTTTTATTTTCTCTGCTAATTTATTTTCACTAAGATTTTCAACACTTACATCTCCTAAGGTAGGATAATTTATAATCTTATTTTCATTAACTACATAACCATCAATATTTAACAAACTAATATTTTGTGATGAGGTGTTATTTGCATAAGTATTATATGGTAAAGCTGCCTCAGGAATGATAGTCTGAATATCAATTTTAAGAATATCTCCAGTTTCAATATTATTATTAAATGCTGAATAATCAACTTTATAGAAATTATCTTTAACAGAATCATTTAAATAAACAAGCTGACTATTAGATGAACAAGATGTATCATTAGAATAACTAAAGTTAATAAACAAAAATTTCTTATATCAATATATTCATTTATAAAATCTTTAATATTAGCACAAAAATAATGATTAATATCTCTTAATAATAAATATTAGAGATACTTTTTCTTATTGACTGTTTTAAAAATTATTGGCATCTTTGGGCGGCATGATCTTGGCTGTTATATACAAGTCGATGACTTGGCAAAAACTTAAAGAGAGTGTTTTTCTGACTGCTAAGGGAAACAATAAAAACACGTTCTTCTTCTTGTTGAAATTCTTTTAAACCTTTTAATGCTCTTTGATGATCATTATTTACAATCACAAACAATTCATCTGCCAATGCTTTTGCATTGTTAAAATATTCAATATGTCCTTTGTGTATTGGATTAAAATATCCTGACTACAATCATTCCTTTTTTCTTACTCATTTTCTTTTTTTATCTACCAAAATCATCTTGTACTCTTATAATATCATCTTCATCTGAAGGGTGATTAGCATCTGTATGTTGCCAAATCTCTGCTACCACAGCAATAATCATCTAAACCTATTAAACGATGTCTTTCTCCTTGTTGTAAAATAATTTGATCTCCTTCGTTATATACTTTCATTTCGTTTTCTATATCAGAATCACTTCTAATAATTCCAGCATGAACCTTTAAATACTTGCCAAATTTCAGCACGTCTGTTATGGTATTGCCAAGATAATCTAGCTTCTGGTTTTACAATTAAAATTTTAGGACTTAACTTTCCTCCAATTTTTAGAGTATTACATCTAGACCTTAAAAGAATTTATTTGAAAATTCTTGTGCTTGGCTTTCATCAATCACTAATCATCTCTTCACTTTGGATTAATACATTGGTTTTATCTATCTTCCTTAAAATTAGAAATGAGCGACTCATTAATAGGTTTCAAATTTTAGATTTTTTGAAAATACTTATGATAGGTTTAGTGACATATTATTTAAGTGTCACATTAAAGCTCTATTCTGGAAATCCATTGCTTGAGTTGTTATATGATACATTTTTTATCTTTATAGTTATATAGAATATATCGCATAACTTAAATCATAAACAGCCCTGTCAGAATCATAAAAATGAGTTTTTCAGATATTCATTATCTACTTCCTAATAATGAATCTACTGCTTTAACGTTACTTTGATTAAGTCTATATTTTTACATTCATTAAAACCATTAATATTGCACATTTCCTCAATTATCCTTATGACTTAATAAATCAATTACCGTGGCATGATCATTAAAAACAAACAATCTTTAATGAATAAAACATCATTTTTATTTATTCTGAATAAAATAAGACATCGTCTTGATCTGGATTAATAAATTCAAAATCTAAAGTTTTATATATACCATCTTTGAGAGAGAAAGGCACATCAAAACTATTGTGAGCTTTAGTAGCATCGAATTGAGTTGTAGCACAAAATTTTTTGACTCTGACAGAACTTATTGAAGTTTTTTTTCCAAAAACAAATGAGTATAAATCAAATCCATATCCGCAAATCATACCAAACCAATATGGTATTTTTTGTTTAAATAATTTGATGTTTTAATTTTTTTTCAATTAGTTTTTTAGTTCATTCATTGAAAGATCTGGCTTATCTGCATAATTAAAAATATGAAAACCAGGCTCAAATCGCAGGAACGTAAGTTACTAAAAGCAACAATATTACCAAAACACTTATAAAAATAAGATTTTCTCGTGTTACATCCCAAATATCTTCTTTTGCAACAGAACAAGCTGTAAACGTTTCCTCTATTTCTCTCACCAAATATTACGGTTGGGCGAATTATAGTAACAGATTTATCCTTAGGGTCTTTTTCGTACCATTCTTTTATGAATTGTTCTGCTTGCCATTTGCTCTTTCCATAGTGGTTAAATGGATCTTGAGGGTGAGTTTCATTTGGATTAACCTTATCTAAACCATAAATTGCAACAGAACTTGTAAATATGAGGTGTTTAATCCCAACCTCATCCATCTTATCTAAAACATTTTTTGTGCCCTGAACATTTACATCATAATACATCAATGGTTCTGCAACACTTTGTTCAGCAGCTAATAAAACTACAGTCTTAATTTGTTTATCAATTTTAATATCTGAAATATTTAAGATATTACCCAACATCGTTATTTTGTCATAGAAAGGTGAATTGTTTTTGTCCAAATTTATGACTGTTTCCAAATTTAGTTTTGAAATTAGAGCCGAGCCAACAAAACCAGAGCCACCTATAATAAGAATTTTATTTAATTTTTTTGATTTCATAATTTCAGAATAAAATTTATCATTAATAAAAAAATTTTGCGGTTATTGAATCCTAGAATATTTGAGTAAACTGTCCAGTTATATTTAAGCATTAATAACTTATTTACAGATATAGAGTTTTTTCTATCAACATATATAGCTAATGAACTGGGAATACCCTTTGTTACTCGAATTGTTTTTAAAATATTAATCCAAAGAACCCAATCTTGCCTCCTTCGAATATCTGGCATGTATTTTATGCCAATAAGATTACTATCATAAATAGCGGTTAAACAACCAATATAATTATTAGATATTATTTTACTTACCAATTGATCGGCACCATTAGAAATGAATAGTTGAATAACCTTGAAGCTTGGGTGGTGGAAACGCTGAATAAGTTAAAGATAACTAAAAGATAACTAAAAGGTAATTTGATTTTCTAATTTAAAGGGTTCCCAAACATCATCAGAATCTAAAAAAGCAATAAATCTACCTTTAGCATTTGATATTGAATTATTTCTAGCGATTCCTGCACCTTTGTTTACTTTAAGATTAAATAATCTAATTCTGCTGTCTTGTTTTTGAAAATCACGTATAATTTTGTTTGTATTATCAGTTGAGAAATCATCAGTTATCAAAAGCTCCCAATTTTCATACGATTGATTAATAACAGATTTAATACTCTCGGAAATATAGTTTTCAGAATTAAAAGTAGGCATAACAATACTTACCATATCAATATAAATAGGATTCAAAATTTTTAGTTATTTTTTATTTGTTGTTTTATGTTCTTTTAAGATAATATCTGATGCAACATCACAGTTTTTTTTCAATAATATTTACTGAAAATAATACTAGGATTTAATTGAGTTTGTATGGATGGAAACTCTAATTTATTTATTTTAAAATTTTTAATTATGTTTTATAATAATAAACTAGCATAAAAAGTTTAACATCTTTAAATCGCATAGTCTACATACTTTTCAGTGATTAGAACTAATTAATAGAAACTAATTTCTTATGCATAATTTAATAATTGTATTAAATTACCCATTTCTAAATCCATTTTATAAGTTTTGAATAATTCAACTCCGCCACCAGGAAATAAGGTTATTTCTCCAAAATAAATTTTGTTACTGGATACATAAAGATCAATTAAAAGTTGGAGTAAAATCATTTGAAAGTTTTTTAGATTCTTCCAATCATCAAGATTTTTTAGGTCGATTAATAATTCCTGAATAATTATCGTAATTAAGAACTAATTCTTGTTTTTCCCAAGACAAATTATAGAAATTTCTTTTATGTTTTGTAAATCTATCAATATCAACTTGAATCATAAAAGGTTTGCCATTTGAGCAAAAAAACTTATAATCATTCAACGGATAATCAATTAATTTCTCGATCAAAATTCTAGGTTTAATATATTTATAATGTAGTTCTTTAGAGAATTTTGAAAAATCTTTTTTAAATTTATCACTTAATGTTTTTTTTATATTTTTAAATTTAATTTTGGAAAAATCATTATTGATTATAAAATTATATCCAGATCCGTTATTTAATTTAACTACGCAATTTTTAGGTATAACATCCATTTCAAAGTCTTGTATTGATGATGAGACCCATAATAATGGAATTAGAAATTCTTCTCCAATTAATCTAGAAACATATTGTCGAACTTTAAACTTATCAGCTACTAACACATGATTTGTAGTTGACTTTTTTCTTTTTAAAAATAGTATTTTCTCATTAAAGGTTTTAGGATCATCTATTGATAAATTATAATATTTCCCTCCTCTTCTAAAAGAATTAATTTTAAATAATAGTTTAGCAACGTTAGCTAATATATTTGTATATTATTTATATAGTACAATAAATGCACTTTGTTATGTTATTATAAAATTTATTTGTAAATATTTTAAAAATATTGAGGTTTAATCAACTGATATTAATCAATTTTTTAATCAAATCAAAAATTTAATTATTTTATAAAAAATAGTAGCAAACAATTATGTAAAAAAAATTTTATTAAAAATTTAGCCTTTATGTATATTAAAATATCGTACCTGAATGGTTTATATTTTGAAAAAATATACGACGCTTCTCTAATTTGGTCTATAGTCTTAGAGAATTTTTTGAAATTACTAGAAACTCCTCCCAACTCAAAACATATAAAATTTATATCAAAATAATATAAATTATTGCTTAGGGACAATCTAAATATATAGTCAACGTCTGAGCAAATCTTCATAGATATACTCTGGGTTTAATGGTTCTGTTCCTAAGCGAACACTTTTCTTATTAAACTTATTATTAATTTTATAATACTTTTTATTGTATTTTCTTGGGGATTTATTTTCTCTTTTTTGATAACTAATAATTGCATTAAAAAAATAACCATTATTTTTTTTTGTCAATTTTTTAAATTCTTAAAATCTAACGTAATGCACTGAGCGCTTCCGTTAACTATTCCAATTAAATCACCTTTTGCAAGTGATAATCCTTTGTTCATTGCATCATATAAAATATTATCTTTTTCAATTATTTTCTTTGTTTAGGCTATCAATTCTTTGTCAATTATAATTTTTGAACCATCATTTGAGTTTCCATCTACTACTATAAGCTCTATCTGCTTAAAAGTTTGGGTTGTGAATACCCAAGTTCTAAACCCTTTTTATTATTAACTATATTTAAATTATTGAAATCATTAGTTTTTTTATCTATAAAGTAAAATAGAGTTAATGTGAAAAGTAAAGGAATATAAATATAACTACCATAGTTTATACTTAATGTAAAAATGAAAATGCCCATTAAAAATAAATCAGAGTTATGTTTAATAGTTTTCCGTAGACTATTGAAATTAAATATAATTATCCAAAGACCAAAGAGTCCAAATTCACATAATAATTTTGATATTAGTGATTTTGGAGTTATTTCTAAATCATTATATAAAACATTTACAATTGAATTATGATTTAAAGCAAAATTAAAATTTTCTTTTACAAATGTTAACCTTCGATTCCCTATTCAAGCTTTAAAAAAAGCAAAGATTATTTGAAAAAATTTCTAAACCAATAATAGGATTAAAAAATCTAAGAAAGAATGAACCATCTCTTTCAGCTAGTAGTAAAATTGTTTTTGAATCTAAGGACGAAATTAAATTATATACAAGTTTAATTTTATTTTGGGAATATGCAGGTAAATAATCTAACAAGAGAGGCATAAAATAAAAAATAAAAATACCAAATAAAAGAAAAATTAAAAAATTTTTAAAGATTGTTTTAAAGGAACTTTTAAAAAGAAAATAAAATAATTGAAATAAAATGATAAATAAAATTAAAATTTTAACACATAAAAAAAGTATTAAAATAAAAACTGTCATCAAAATTATATTAGGCACCTTTTTTTCTAAAATAAATGTGTACATCGTTAAAAAAAAGACAATAGTTCTAATACCCATTGAAGGCTCACCAGAAAAAAAATTGGATTCTAGAAGTATTAGTTCTGTAAATAAATAAACTATTTATAGAATTAGAAATATCCTCTAAATTCAAAATTCTAAACAATAATTGAATAATTCCAATTAATATTAGGGCATAAAGAGCCAACTTAAAAGAACTTCTTAATTTAATTTAATACCATTCTTATTTAA
Source organism: uncultured Flavobacteriales bacterium (assembly GCA_905181585.1). Taxonomy (GTDB): domain Bacteria; phylum Bacteroidota; class Bacteroidia; order Flavobacteriales; family BACL11; genus CAJIYG01. The sequence continues at coordinate 3,349 of CAJIYG010000006.1, read as the reverse complement.
TGAAAGTTCAAAACCACGCATAAAACCATTGTAAATAACAAATATCACTATCAATTCCATTAAGAACTTATTTAATCCACTATAATTTTCATAATTTATTGCACTGTGATATATAGATATTAGTAAAACAACTAGTAAAACATAAACCATTTTTCTTGGTACATAAACTTTCTTGTGTGAAAATAAATCATATAACCTAAGAAATGCTAAAATAGCCAAGGGAAGAATAGATAACGGTCTGTAAACAAAATCTATAGGCAAAGGAAATGAATCAAAAACTATGAATATAAATGATAATTTAAATAAAAATATCTCTAATTTAAAATTCATTATTATTTATTGCAGAGAGATAATCTACTTTTGAAAAAAGATCTAATTTTGAGTTTACTCCAGCATTTAATATTAGTCTATTATGTTTTTCAAAGTAGAATTTAGCAATGGTGTAAGACAACTCACTATTAAATAGATCAGCTAACTGCCATTTATTCCCTTTAAAATAATCTTTAGAAAAGTGATTTACGTCATCCTGATTAAGTGATTGAGTTTCATTTGGATTACCTGTTTGCGAGAAATTATGATCAACACCAATTAAAATTACATTTTTAAAACCAAGGTAGAAAGCAATTTGTAATGCTACAAAAGTAACAGTATAACCCTCAGAAATATTTTTTGTAATGTCATTACTAAATCGAGTAAAAGCAAAATCGCTATTTATATAATGAACATTTTTTTTACTTTTTTTAAATAAGAATTTCCCATATTATTAAAAGAGGCTTTTAAAGCATTTTTAATAATTTCATCATAACTTTGTTGAATTACAAATTCATTTACAGAAACCATAATATCTACCTTTAATGGATTTGATTTATTTATAAGATGAATTTTATTTAATCCAAACACAAATTTATCATCTAGATGACTTAAATCCATCTTGTTTAAACTTGGTCCATTTCCAACAATATAACAAGTCTGATCTTTATATGTGTTTTTTAAAGTACCAAATGATTTTGAGACAAATGGATAGGAAATTTTATTTATAATTTTATTTATCATTTAGGATCAGTATTAAAATTTATGTACATAAATTATTGATGCAGTAATATTATATAAGTTTAGTGATATTAATTGGACCATTATGTAAACTTAAATTTTTAATTTTAAAAATATCATTTAGATAATCTGTAAAGCTCCAATTTAATAAACGTAGATTCAAAAAAACAGGATACCAATTATTGAAAGTAAATTAATAATTGTTTACTTAAAGCAATTTGAAGCCATTGCAAATCAACTTAGAGAAAAATATCCAAATAATAATATAGATATGCCTGATAATATGGCTGGATATAAAAATGGTACATGATTAGAACCCATATATATCTGAGCATGAAACGCATGATGAAGCTCTAACATAATCGTAATTGACATGACTAACATTACTGAAAATGGCACAAGATTAGTATTTACATTAAAGAGTAACAAAACCTGATCACCAAATAAAATTAATAGTGTGAGCAGAATGATTTGAATAAATAATCCACGAAAGATTCCGATTGAAGAATATAACTTGAGATTTTTGAAATCTTTTTTTGCTAACATTTGATATATTCTAGGTAAGTTGGAATAAAGAGGTGCCTGTGAAATCTGCCGAATAAAAAAAATTAATCTTTGTGCTAATAGAAATCCTGAAATTAATTTTGGATCACCAAGTTGTGATACTATTAAACTATTACCATTATTAGTCATATAACCTCCATAAAACATTAAACCTTGTCGCCAGGTAGCTGGCCAAATAGAATGAAATATTTTTTTATCAAACTCATGATTTGCTCCAGTGATTTGTGGTTATATATATCCTTATGTCTAAAAATTTACATAAAAATAAAAAATTAGTTTAAAAATTAAGCCAATTAATATAATACTAAAAATTCCATAGTTTAAAAATAAGGCTAATAGAGTGAAAATTAGTTTAAAACTCTCAATAACAGTTTCTGATTTTTTTAATGATGCAACTTGATCAATACCCTGAATAAATGAATTAAACTTAATTATCTGAATAGCAAAAAAAGATTGAAGAACTATCAAATAGAATGCATAATTTAATTTATCAACATTATCAGTCATATTGACAGAGTTTTCAATAAATAGTCGCCCAAAGGACAATAAAAAAATAACCGCTAAAGAACCTAATAATAAATAGATAATGTTAGCTGTATTGAGCAGCTTTTCCAAACCAATAAAATTTATTCTTTTACTAATAAACATTTATTTTTATTAAAATCAATTAAGTTTTTAGGAATATTTTTGGCACCAGTATAATAATAAGATGCAGCTCTTATTACTGATGGTCCAAACCCATTATCTGCTAACTGAGAAAATCCAAGTATCAAAAGAAAAATTAGCCATACGGCAATTTCAGGTTCAGAAAAACTAGTTAAAATTAAAGGCAGAACAAATATAGAACTCCCAAATTTCACAAAATATGATGCCCAAGTCATAATTGATGGGCTATTAAGCATTCTATTTATCATAACTATTTAGATAATGAAGTGCTATATTTTTTATTTTTACAATATAATAAAAAACATTTTTTTTAAAATATGTAAATTTATTTATTTCTTTAAATTCAATTAATCTATCTGAAAAAGTATCTTGTATTTATATTACATCCATATAATAAAATATCAGAAGTACAGCGTAAATTCATGACGACTATCATCAAAGACTTAAAAAAAGATTGTTTGTTAAATGATAGTTTTATCAAATTATATAAGTTTTTTTTAATTACTAATAAACCTCCTTGTGAATACCATCCATCAGACCAAGTATCATAGGGTAAAATATTTGATTTTTCGTTATAAATTTGACTTGGTTTTCCATTATGTTCACCCCAGTCATTAACGCGCCCACCATTAGGCCCAATATTTGGAATAGCAAGTATATCAAAATAATTTCCATAGTTTTTCATTCTCTGAAACCAATCATTAGGCAATAAATATCTATCGTGCATTAATATTAAGTTTTCATACTTCGCACGTTCAACTATTTTATTTTTTTTAATAGTTATAGGACCTCTTATCTCATTTTCAATTTTAACATCATCAAGGAGAATTACAGGAAATTTATCTGATTTAAAAGTACCACAAATGATGATTTCATAGTTGGGTATATTTTGTAATACTATAGACTCTATTAAATCCTCAACTTGATTCTTCTTTTTACCGTTTGTAATTATACCAAAACTCCATTTATCAATACTATCACTTTGAAGCAAAGTATTTTGTCGTTTTATATATACAAGAAAATTTCGTCTTGCTTTAATTTCTTGTTTCAGCATATTATACCTCCCATT
>CAJIYG010000005.1 GCA_905181585.1 uncultured Flavobacteriales bacterium | reverse complement strand
ATAAGTTAGATGTTCCGTCAGAGAATCCATAACAGCTAACATTCACATTGTTTTCAATAGTTTGTATTGCTGCAGACTCACCAACAGTTACAGACCCTTGCACTATACAGTTGTTATCATCATTGACAGAGAAATTATATATTCCAGCACTTAAAGCGTTGGGATTGTATATTCCCCAGTCTTGATTATATGGTGGAATTCCACCAATTATTTGCAGAGAGGCACTTCCGTTATTTGCACCACTACAAAGAGCATCTTGAGTGCTTGAACTTACAATTATTTGATCGGGTTGTGTAATAGTAATTGAATCGACATAATTACACCCATTACTGTCAATCACTGTAAATAGATAATCACCAGAGAATAAGGCAGCGGGATCGTAAATTCCCCAACTTTCTGAATATGGAGATACTCCTCCAGAGACATTTAAGATACTAAAACCATCATTACCACTAAAGCAGGATACATTGGAAATAATTGGACTTACAGAAACAGCACTAGGCTCTGTAATATTAACTAGATTATTAAAAAGACATCCATTATCATCAATAATAGAGTAGAAGTAAGATCCAGCAGAAAGCGCTAAAGGATTATTTGTACCCCAATTTTCAGCATATGGTGCTGTCCCACCGGCAATATTTAGTATTGCTATTGCATCTGAAAGTCCATTACATGAAACATTATTTACACTATCAATTACAGAAATAACTTGAGGTTCGTTTATAGTAATAGTATCATTTAGAATACAGCCATTACTGTCAATAATTGAATAAGGGTAGTTTCCAGCATTAAGCATTGGAGGTATTGAGAATGAATTTATTCCTCCATTTAGAGTTTGATTAAAGCCTGCAACACTAATATTATAATCTGTTATTCCGCCATTAATTGTAATAATAGCAGAGCCATCAGAGAGAGCATTACAACTAACGTCTGTAGTTGTAGATAAAGATGTCAGTAGACTGGGTTCATCTATAATTAATGAATCTGTTATAATACAGCTATTAGAATCTATAATAGAGAAAATATAAGTTCCAGCACTTAGTATAGAATCAGTTGTATATGTATTAATTCCACTAGCTAATTGTTGAATAGATCCTAATATATCAATACTATAATCGGGGCTTCCACCAAAAATATTAATTGTTGCAACTCCACTGTTACCACCATTACAACTAACATCTTCTACGATATAATTGCTAAATAAAAATTGAGGTTCATTTATAGTAATAGAGTCTGAAATAATACATCCATTATCATTAGTTATATCCACAGTATAGTTACCAGGGGCAAGATTGTTTATGGAATCATTAGTTTGACCATTTGACCATAAGAAAGTAGATAAGATTGTTGTACCATTAACTACTATTGAATAATCTTCTGTAGCACCATACCAAGGTTCTGAATAATTTGGAGGATTAAAAAATCCAACCTCACAAGGAGATATAGAATTAGTTGTTTGAGATGTAAGAAATTGAGATACAACTCTTAGTCGAGTCACACCAAATGGGCCGCTATTTGGAACTGTAAATGATATAGTAGCATTTGAGTTTGTTCCGTAGGGAATTATTCCAATTTCTTCTCCTGGATCAATAAAATCTCCATCAATATTCCAATCTACATAGACTTTACCACCGGAAGAAAAACTAAATCCACTACAATCTCCCAATGTAACATCTATAGTATATGTTTGACCTTCAGTTAAATCTGCATGCTGACTTGTATAGTTTTCATAAAGATCACATAATCCAGCAGCATTATTATTTATATTGAAATTATCTCCAATTAATTGTACATCTTCTATTGTTGAGTATTGATTTGATCCTGGCTCAGAATCACAATAATTTAGATTAGAAATATTACCAACTGGAGTAGAATTTCCTTGAAGTTGAATAATTGCACTTCCATCATTTTGACCAAAACAATTTACATCTGTAGTAGCTATAGTAGACGTAAATAAATCAGGCTCAAAAATATATATTGAATCTAAAAACACACAATTGTTGTTGTCAGTTACTAAGTAATTATAAACTCCTGCGCTTAAAGCTAAGGGATTGTAACCGCCCCAGTCTTCAATATAGTTTGGACTTCCTCCGCTAATTGATGATATAATAGATCCATCTGATAATCCGAAACATGAGGCATTTGTTGTTGTATATGATGCTGTTGGAGAATCAAAGACACTAATTGTGTTTATAAAAGTATTTGAACATCCATTTGTGCTAGTAAAAGAATAAGAAATAGTATTTGTACCGATATTACTTAAGTTGGGATCAAAAATATTTGCTGTATTATTATTTACAAGATAGTTTCCCCCAATAGGAGTTGCAAAATCTAAAATTAGGGGTGTTTCACCAAGACAAAATTGCGATGCTAAAGGAAAAGAAATATTTGCTGAAGTATCAACATATATAATGAATGAATCTATATAAGTACATCCATAAGAATTAGTGATTGCTAGAGTGTATGATGTTGTTGTATCTGGAGAAAAATAAGGTGAAGAAGCTGTATCATTTGATACACTACTACTTGGGGACCATTGATATGTATATGAGTTTGCTATTGCAAGAGAATTTAATTGAATTGAATCATTCTGACATATTGTTGTATCGTTTAACTCATAATTAAATCTGAATTGTTGTAGATTATTAGCTCCTCCTGTTGCGCCAGTCATTCCCCAGTATACTATAGGGTTTCCACCAAAAATATTTGTAATAATATCTCCAGTGTAGCTTAAAACATTAGAATAGCCATCGAAATCTAGAGTAAATGTTTGTGAAGAAGGGTTCCATTTAAATACGGCACTGTGCCACTGACAATCTTCAATTTGATAATTACTTGGAGGAAATCCAACAGGCCCAGCAAGATTATTTCCCCCATTATGATTTAAAACACCATTTTTTTGAATTGCAATATGATCATAAGATGGATCAGAACTATTTTGCCAAGTATCAAATTCTACTGCAAAAGAAGGTGTAATTCCAGCGTATCCTATCCCGCCTCCTTGGCTTCCAATTGAGGTGCTTATTGGCTGTAAAACAAATGCAATTCCATCAGCTCCACCGTTATTACATCCTAAGAAAACATCAATATTGAAATGAAAGGGGTTATTTAAATTGATTTGTATATTATTCCAAACTGATCCTGATTGACCATTATTTGCAGAAGTTAGTTGAAAAACATTTCCTGGTTGAATTTGAGCGTTACCATTTAAAATAAAATTTGGTGTAATAATTGGAAGAGGGTTGATTATTAGAGTTGTATTTTGTCCTCCATTCGTATATACTCCTGCTGAAGTTTCCCAATTCCCAAATATTAATGCACTATCCCCATCACAAATAGTAATTGTATTTTGTCCAATGGATAATATAGGAATAAGAGCTATAAATAGTAGTAGCTTTCTCATACTACAAATTTACATAAAATCTAATTGTTTATTTATTACCTAGCTAGTGTAATTTTTCCTGCGTATCTAAAGACTTTATTTTTATAATCTATTGCCTCTATGTTGTAGTTGTATATTCCTGTCGGGTAATCTGCTCCGTCCCAATCTTTATTTTCTTGATTAAAAACAATTCCACCCCATCTGTCATATATTTTTATTATATATGACTTCATAGCAGTCATCACAGGCCCAAACGAATCATTCTTACCATCATTATTAGGAGTAAAAGCATTAGGTATGTAGCATGTGTATACTGGATTTATGATAACACTATTTTGTACTGTGTCACCACATCCATATTGATTTGATATGATTAGCTCAACAATATATGTTCCTGTATCACTGTATGTGTAAGTAAAGCTTATACTATCTGATATTGTTTGTCCATCTCCAAGATTCCATACTAGACTATTTGCTTGTTCACTTTTGTTTAGGAAAAATATATTTGGATTATCAATATCCGTTGTTTGAGGCCCTAGAGTAAAATCAGCTATAGGTGCTGGTAGTATACTTACTATTTTATCAGCGCTATTACTACAGTTTGTAATAGGGTCTGTATATAGATATGTTATTATATAATCACCTGTTTCTAAATTTTCAACATCGAATATATTGCTTATTTGTCCATCAATTAAATAAGTTCCTCCTTGTGGTAGTGCTTGATCTAATACAAATGAAGGATAGCTCTCACATATATCATCTATTAGAATATCTAATGTTGGAGGCATATTAACTACAATTGTAGAACTATTATTTGCAGGGCTAGTACAGCCATCACTATCTGTAATTGATGTTAGATTGGTAGTTACTGTATTATTAGGTAATAATTGTATAGGTATTCCCTCTGGTATTAAGATCCCTAAAGAATCTACTATATACGTTTGATTATCTATTACTAATGAATACTGGTTGACAAGTGGATCAATAATTTTAATTGATAGTGTTGATTTATCATCCTTACATATTGGACTTTGTGCGCTATAGTTAGCAAATATCTGATCTGCTTGACTTACTGTAGCACTACTATCAATTCTACATCCGTTGTCATCTGTTATTGAGAAGCTATAATTACCAGCACTTAGTGCTAAAGGGTCATTACCAAACCAATTTTCACTATATGGAGAAGTTCCACCACTTACTCCAACATATATACTTCCATTATTTCCATTAAAACAATTTGCATCACTTACAGTAACATTTAGTATTATAGGATTTGGTTGATATATATTTATAAAATCTGTTTCTACACATCCATTATTATCTGTGATTGTGTATCCGTAGTTTCCTTGAGATAGTGCTAAGTTATTTATTCCAGCCCAATCTTCATTATAAGGAGCTGTTCCACCACTTATTTGTAAAAATGCTATTCCATCAGCTAATCCAAAGCAACTTACATTTGTGAGTAGTTCACTCACTAGTAATTGAGTAGGTTCAGTAATTATAATACTATCGTTTAGCATACAGTTTAGTGAATCAGTAACAGAGTAGTAATAAGTTCCTGCACTTAAAGATGTAGGATCATTTGCTCCCCAGTTATTGGTATATGGGGAAGTTCCACCAGAAACTAATAAGTTAGATGTTCCGTCAGAGAATCCATAACAGCTAACATTCACATTGTTTTCAATAGTTTGTATTGCTGCAGACTCACCAACAGTTACAGACCCTTGCACTATACAGTTGTTATCATCATTGACAGAGAAATTATATATTCCAGCACTTAAAGCGTTGGGATTGTATATTCCCCAGTCTTGATTATATGGTGGAATTCCACCAATTATTTGCAGAGAGGCACTTCCGTTATTTGCACCACTACAAAGAGCATCTTGAGTGCTTGAACTTACAATTATTTGATCGGGTTGTGTAATAGTAATTGAATCGACATAATTACACCCATTACTGTCAATCACTGTAAATAGATAATCACCAGAGAATAAGGCAGCGGGATCGTAAATTCCCCAACTTTCTGAATATGGAGATACTCCTCCAGAGACATTTAAGATACTAAAACCATCATTACCACTAAAGCAGGATACATTGGAAATAATTGGACTTACAGAAACAGCACTAGGCTCTGTAATTAATATGTCTCCTAAATAGATACAATTTTGAGAATCTATAATACTATATGAGTAAGTTCCAGCGCTAAGATTAGAAATACTCTGTGTTGTATCATTATTACTCCACATAAAATTATATGGACTAGTTCCTCCGCTTACAGAGAGATTAATACTTGCATTATTTCCAGCAAAACAACTTACATTTAATTGACTTGATAAAATATTAGGAGCTAATGGCTCGTTAATTGTGATGCTTAAGTTTTCACTACAACCTACAGAATCAGAAACAGATATAGTATAAATACCTGCACTAAGATTAATAATATCTTCATTTGTACTATTATTTGTCCAAATAAAAGAAAATGGAGCAGTTCCAGAGAGTACACTAACATCAATGCTACCATCATTGGAGTCAAAGCAACTAGCATCTATTTTTGTGTAATTAAGTAATAGGGCAGGGGGTTCATTAATTGTAGCAGATATTGTTGTGTTACATCCATTACTATCAATTGCATTTAGGATATATGTTCCGGCCCCAAGACTACTGATATCTTCAGTTGTATCATTATTACTCCATAGGTATGTAAATGGAGGTGATCCTCCATTAATAGTTACATCAATAAAACCATCATTTGCTAGACATGCACTAACATCGCTTTCAATAGCTGAAATATTTATTGCTAATGGTTCGTCAATGTTAATAGTATTACTATAAAGACAGCCATTATCATCAATAATAGAATATGTATAAGCCCCACCAGAAAGAGATAGAGGGTTATTTGATCCCCAATTTTCAGTATAAGGAGGTGTTCCCCCACTAATATTTAAGACTACACTTCCATCTGAAAATCCATTACATGAAACGTCATTAATATTTTCTATGCTAGTTAAAGTTAAAGGTTCTGCTATAGTAATCGTATCATTTAAAAGACAGCCATTACTATCTATTATTGAAAATGGGTAATCTCCAGCTGCAAGTAAAGGAGGAATTGAGAATGAGTTTAAACCTCCTAAGAGAGTTTGGTTATAGCCTGCAGCGCTAATATTATAATCCGTTATTCCACCACTTATTGTAATAATAGCAGAACCATCAGATAAGCCATTACAGCTAACATCATTTGTTGTATATGAAGATATGAGTAGACTTGGCTCATTTATATTTAATGAATCAGTTGTGATACATCCATTTGGATTTGTTGTAATTACTGAATATGATCCCCCAGAAAGCCCTAAAATATTATTTTGAGAACCAATAGAGTTATTTGATGAATCTAGCCAAGAGTATGTAAAGTTTAGTGTATCTGGGTAAATTACTATCGAATAATCTTCAGTAGCACCATACCAAGGTTCTGCATAATTTGGAGGGTTAAATAACCCAACATCGCATGGAGAAATAGAAGAGTTAGATTGTGATGTTAAAAACTGAGATACAACTCTTAGTCTAGTAGGTCCGTAGCCACTTGCAAATGGAGGCGTGAATGTAATAGTTGCAGAAGAGTTAGATCCAAAAGGAACTTCACCGATTTCTTCATTGATATCTAAGAAGTCACCATCAATATTCCAATCAGCATATATCTTAGCACCAGAAGGAAAATCTAAACCACTACAATCACCAAGCGTAATGTTAACAGTATATGTTTGTCCTTGAGTTAGATCAGCATATAGACTAGTATAATCTTCGTATTGATCACAAGACCCTGATGAATTATTACTGATATTAATATTATCTCCATTAAGTGATACATTATCAATTGATGTATATTGATTTGATCCAGGTACTGAATTACAGTAGTTGAGAAGTGAAATATTTCCAAAGGTATTTTGAGATGAAATAATCTGTGAAGTAATAGATGCATCTACTGTATTACCAAAACAATCTATGTCACTGTATACGACAGAAGAACTAAACCCTGGTGGCTCATAGACAGTAATAGTGTCTGTAAATACACAATTGTTACTATCAGTTATTGTTAGGCCATATTCTCCAGCTGAGAGGGCAAGTGGATTATATCCAGCCCAGTCTTCGATATAGTTTGGAGTTCCACCTGATATAGAGATATTAACTGCCCCATCGTTTAGACCAAAACAACTCACATTAGAAGTGATGGAGTTAGCTATTGGTGCGTCAAGAACCAAAATATTTTGGCTTGCAGTGTCTAAGCAGAAATTACTATCTAAATATGTGTAAAGAATTGTATTTAAACCAATATTTCCCAAGGGATTAAAATATCCATTGGAACTGACGCCATTTCCAGAATAAGTGCCTCCTGCTGGAGTAGCTATATTTAATAATACGCTATCTTCATTAATGCAAAGATTATTAATTGTTGGAAAATTAATTACTGGATTACTGTTAACATTAATTGTAAGATAACTAGTATCATTTGGGCAATTACTTGGATTTCCAGTGACTATATATGAATATGTTCCAGTAATGCCAGTTAAAGGGTTGAAAACTGTGTTGTTTACAAAAAACCCAAAAGGATTGTACCAGCTTCCTCCAGTTGAAGGAGTTCCCAAAAGTTGATCAATAAGATTAAATTGGGGGTCTTGTTCACAAACATTTACGATATTGTCATCTCCAGCATCACCAGAAAGTATACAGCAGTTTGTTGTTCCACTTCCTGAGGTTTGAGAAAAACTAATATTTGTTGGATTATTTGAGTAGTTGGTAATTAATAGCATATAAAATTCACCAGCAGTGGCTCCATTTATTTGACATGTTTCATTACTGTTTGCTGAGTAACTACAATCAGCAATCGGAGCACTATTTAATTGACTACAAATTGTATTAAAATTAGTAAAAGGTCCCCAACAAATAAAATCAATATCTTCTAGAGGGTTTGTAGTGATATCTATTGTAAAATTTCCTCCATTATCAACTTCCATATAATAGAAAGCTGGATTTGGTTGAGTTCCCAGGCATCCAAAATTATTTCCTGGAGGCCCTGAAGTATTAGTAGAAGCTGGAAACGTATAATTACTTCCGGTACAAAAAGGCAAGGCGGTGGCACATGTTCCTTGAGAAAAGCTATTAAAACAAGAAAATAAAAAAGCTATTAAGAAAAATTTAATCTTCATAATTTAAGCAAAGGTACTGAATAAAAAAAATAAGTTTTTTATTTTATTCAGAATATTTCTAAATCTAGTTTAGAATATTTGTTTACCTAAATAAAGTGATATTTCCAGAAACCAATCTTTCTTTTCCATTTAGATCAAAAACATTAATGTGATAAAGATAAACTCCAGCAGAAGCATATTCACCGTTATTAGTCTTACCATCCCAAGCTGCAGGACAACCATCATTACAGTAAATGTCAGAAAACTCTTCAGTGTCAAAAATTCTTTGTCCCCATCTAGTATATATTTCAAGCTTATAGCTTAAAACACCGCTAACAATAGGCTGGAAATAGTCATTTAAAAGATCATTATTTGGAGTGAAACCCTCTGGAATATATACAATATATTCAGGGTCTATTACTATTGTTTGATAAGCTATAGAAATACATCCACTATCACTTTCTATCTGTAACATAACCTGAAAAGAACCAGTATCTGTATAAAGATGAGATAAGGCATCAAAATTTGTTAGTTCAATATCTCCATCACCAAAATCCCAGAATCCATTAACATGATTTGTTGATTCATCCACAAAGTTTATTAAAGGGTTAGTAATTGTAGTAGGTTGTGGATAAGCTGTGATTGCAACTTCAGGAAATTCATTAATTACAACTATTGCACTTCCATTTAAGCTTTGTGCCTCACATCCTTTACTATCTGTTACGCTTGTTAGTAAGTATGTACCAGCTTCACTAGCGTTTAGAGTATAATTTGTACCTACATTTTGAGCAGTTAAGTTATTGATTCCAGCTGAATAGTAAATGTTATAATTTGGAGTTCCAGAAGTTGTAACTATTTTAACTTCTATTGTTGAGCCATCTTCACAAACAGATCCACCACCACTAATAATAGCTTGAGGAAGTGGGTTAACATCTATTGTTACTTCTTCACTAAGTATTGCAGAACACTTTCCGTCATCAATATTTGTAAATGCATATTTTGTTGTAACACTTGGGTTAACTATAACTGAATCGCTAGAGTTTGAAAGTGTCAAAGCAGTTGGAACCCCATTTATTGTATATGCAACTGTCCATGGTGCTGATCCTCCGATAAAGTCAAAATATAGTGGAGTGTTTTCTTGATTACATATTTCAGTTGATCCACTTACTATTACTGAAGGTATTTCATTCACTGTTACAGTAGCACTTTCATTTAATGTATTTGTACATCCTTTTGCGTCAACTACAGAAACTAATGAATAAGTGGTAGTGACATTTGGATTTAATGTCATCGGTGCAGATGAAGATAGTAGGTTTCCAAAAGCATCTATATCAGCGGAAAGACTAACAGTACCAGAAAAATAACTTACATTAAATGGAGGAGTTCCAGATATAACTGGGAAAAATAATTCTGAAGCTTCCCCAACACAAATTGGGTTTGCTCCACTAACAGTAATATCAATATCTGGTGTAGGATTAACAACAATTATTGCATTTGTAGGGTTAGGCAGTGCAAAACATCCATTTGCATCAGTTATGTTAACAATATCGTAATTATTAACTCCAACATTTGGTACAGGGTTTAAAGAATGTTGCTGATTTCCTGATCCATTTAATATTATTGGAGTTTGACCATTATTATTTATTTTATAATCAATATTAAAAGGTGGTGTTCCTGCATTAAAGTTAAATGTTAAAATAGCAGGGTCATTTAAGCATGTCTCAGGAGTTGAAGTAGCAAATGTTACAGAAGGATTTGCATTAACAATTACAGAAACAGGAGCTGGAAGTGTTGAGTTAGGAGGACTTATTCCACTATTATCAGTTAAATTATTAATAGTAATTAAATTAGAACCAATATTTAAATTGGAAAGATCTAATGGGATATTATCTAAAATTGGCAGAGGTGACCCTACTACTCCAAGAACATGAGTATAATTTTGTCCATTATATGAATACTCAATAACAACAGGTGCTTCTCCTTGAATTAATAATACCCCAACAGAAGCAGGGTCTCCTTCACATATAACAGGAGTTGAAGTTGTGAATGGATCAATAACTGCATATGGATCTACTCCAACTGAAACATTTAAAGCAGAACTTCCTTGGCATCCGTTACCGTCTATTAAATTTGTAATTGAATAATTTGTAAAAGGAATAACATTAGGAGTTGATATTGTAGTTCCCATCATTGATGGAGAATTTATTTGAATCGTATAATTATTTGGTGGAGTATCATCATCTACTAGACTAATTGTAAATGGAGGTACACCAACAAGCATATCAACTTCTAGATCAATTGGAAATCCTTGAGCTACTACAGGTATGTTTGTTGTAAAGGTATTAACTTCAGGTGAAGGGTCAACCGATAAATCAGAACTTGTAGTTGAGTTTGCACATGGTGGAATACCAAAAACAGTATAATCAAATTGATGTGTTCCAACTCCATATGTAGAAGGGTTTATTTGTCCACTTATAATAGTACCTCCAAAACTCCAAACACCTCCTGCATCACCATTTGAAATTAAATTACTTAAGTCATAAAGTGAGCCAGGATTGTAATCATTTACACAAACTGACTGATTATTAGCAAATCCTGAAAAGGGAGGACTTTCTAAATTAATTGTTACCGTAGCAACTGCATCAGGGCAAGGAGCAGCGACAACTGTATAAGTATAATTACCTCCAGGCATACTTTGCGGGTCAAATGTAAAATTTGGGTTAACAGGAAGTTGGTTATTACTTGATGTTGTCCAATATCCTGTAAGATCTTGTCCTGGACCGATTAAATTTTCTAAATCATATGTATTAATATCATCTGAACAAACATCTAATGTATAATTATTACCAGCATTAGGGCTAGGATTAACATTTATTGTTATGATTACAGGGCTGTTTGTAGGATTTTGATTTATATATTCTGTTAAACAACCATTAGCACCTTCAATAGATTGAAAACTATAGGTAGTAGTTACATTTGGCGTCACTGTAATAGGGTTTCCTGTGGATACAAGATTTCCGTTAGCATCTATAATATTTGAGAAGCCATTACCATCAATAATTGTGAAATTTGCTGTTCCAGTTACTGATAAATCTAGAGTTGTACTTTGCCCTTGACATAAATTTGTATTAGGCGATGAAACAACTAATTCAGGAAATGGATTTACAGTTACTGATAATGTTGGATTTGTAATTGATCCGGGGCATCCAGAATTATCCGATAAGCTAAGAACAGAATATGTTGTAGAAATTGAAGGGAAAAAAGTTATAAGATTTCCTGGGTTTGAAGTAAGAAATCCAAACTGATCTAACTGAAAATTTTGAACACTTGAGCCATTTGCATCAGTAACATCAAGAACTAAATCAAATGGAGCAGTACCAACTAATGCGAAATTTAGAGTAATTGAATCTCCAGTACAAATATTTGTATTACCTGAAAGAGTACCGCTTATATTATTGTTATTTGGAAGTACAGTAACAGTATCATAAACAAAACATCCAGGGTTTAATGAATCGTAAGCAAATACTTCATAATTTGTTACTTGAGCAACTGTTGCTAGAGGATTTTGAATATTTGGATTATTTAATCCAGCAACACCACCACTTGTAATATTTGACCAAGAGTAGTTATATGTAGCTAGAGCTGGACAATAAGCAAGATGGTTTGTAAAGTTAATAGGAGTAGAGCCCGGAAAGCCGTTAACAACAATTTGATTTCCTTGGCTATCGTATAGCCTATACATTGCTTCATTAGAACCATTTCCAAGAGAAGTAAATAATAGATCCATTATATCTCCATTAGTAACTGGAACTAAATAATCTTGAGAAGTGAAATTTCCACCACCAACCATAGTGTAGTTTGTAACAAAATTCCCGTTAACAACTAGATCAAGATTATGATATGTTTGAGGAACTGTACCAACACTCCAGCCAAGATTCTGTGCACCAGCTCCAGGAAGATAATTCCATACTTCAAGTTCGTAGTAGCAATTAGATGGAATAGTAGCTTGTGCAAATAATGTATCTGAACCTGAACAAATTGAAGGAAGTACAGTAGCTACTATCGTTGGTTGTTCCACATGAATAGTTATGTCACTGTAGCATGTATCATTTGTGAAATTAGAATACATCACATTGTAAGTTGTTGGAGTTACTGGAGAAACTGTAACTGTATCTAGATTGTAACCGTTAACTCCGGCTCCAGTCCAATTAATGCTATAGTTACTACAGCTATTAATAGAAACATTATCAATACCCCAATAGTCCCACTGTATTCCAGAGGCATTAAGTTGAATCCATTGGAACTGAACTGCAGGAACAATGGCTGCAGGCGGTATAGGGAAAGGAATGATTTTGCCATCCTGTGTAAGGAAATCCAACTGGACTAAAATAATTTATGGTTGTCCAGGTTCCTCCTGGAACTTTATATTCTAGATATACACCTTCATTTTGAAGGTCAGGACCATCACAGTTTCCTCCTTGGGTTTCCTGTCTAAAATCAAAACTAATTGAACCCCCACAAGAAGCATCGACCTGAATAGTTCTAGCATATCTTGGTAGATTCGCTCCGTTACCAAACCATAAGTGTTGACCTCCATTTGGATTTGTTCCACAAGGACCTCCTATGATATAATTTGCCGAAACAGCAGACCATAAACCACTTAAGGTACTTCCATTAAAGTCATCATCTTGTCCGCCTCCTAAGTTAATAGTTTGTAGTAAAACTCCTTCACCACAAGCAATCGTGTCTCTAATAGCCACAATGTTTGATGAGCATTGTGCATTTGAATTAAAATTTACTAGAAATATTAATAAATATAAAAATGTAAATTTTAATGTATTTGTAAAAAATTTATTCATAGCTTATTTTTATTTTCTTTAATTCAAATTTTGTAAGTTCAACTATCTTGCCAACTCCAGGCATATCAATAAGTCTTTCACTAAACTTTGAAAAGATAGTTAGTGGGTTATTTCTTTCACAAGTACCTTCTTTAAACTGATTAGCTTTTAATGTAATACTTTTAAAAAGTTCATTTTCGTTTTCTAAATTGCAGTTTATGCAATCTTGATCATACCATAATTCTTCCTTCCAGCTTAAGAAAATATCTTTATCAATTTTATTGGTAATTTTTAAGAGGATTTTTTCCTCGTCAAATCTTTCATATTCACAGTTTTGATATTGATATTCAATTAATAAATTTGCATCATCCAAATATGTGATCCAATTGTTTGGATTTTCAGCCTTAACTGAAAGGCTTAAAAAAAGCGATGTTATCAGTAGTAAAAAAATATTTTCTAGCTTCATTTTGTATAGTAGAATTAGTTGTATCTACAAATATAACTAAAAAAGTAGTTAGTATTAGCTAGAAAATCACATGAAGTTTTGTTATTTAAATCAATTCTAAGCTAGAGTCGTTTCAGATTTTTTTAATGAAGTTGTATGCATCAGTCAAGCTAAATATTTAAAAATTTAGTTTTTGATTTCTTTTAAACTTTTAGTCATATAACCATTTACCAATTTCTCATCTTTAATCCAACCTTTACTTCCATTATCTAGCTTAATGTTATGCCAGTTGCCAATCTTGTCAATTAACAACACTTTTGTTCCAAGATGAATAGTAAATAGATTTTTGGAGTTTTCAGAGGGAGCGCTCATAACATCAGATGAGTTTGAAAAAATAATTGCTTGCTTATTATTATTTAAATCATTAACAGCATAATAAGTAATTAAAAAAGTATTTAATGATAGAAAAAGAAAAATATTTGCAATTTTTTGAAGTCTTAGTTTAAATATTAGAGAAAGCAGAAAAAATAACAGTGATATAGCAATTAAGATGATTGATGACTTTTTCCAACTATCAATATCTTTAAGGTTCTTAATTTTTTCTAGCCAATTAATATAAAATAAGCTAGGCATATTTTCAGATTTATCTATTAATTTAGTTTTTACTAACTCAATATTTTCTTTTGCTTCCACAAAATCATTTTGAATTAAAAGAGACTTTTCATAAAAGAAAATTGCGCTGGCATAGTCTTCAAGTTTGTAATAGCAATTTCCTAGATTAAAGTAAAGTTCAGGGCTCTCTAGACTGTCTGATAAGATTTCTTGATATTTTTCAATTGCTGATTTGTAATTTTCTTTATCGTATTCTGCGTTTGCAATTAAAAAAATAGAATCTGAGGCATATGAAAAGAAGCCGCTAAAAAGTAATATTATTGTTAGATATCTCATTTTGATTGCGATTCAACTTGAATTATAATTTCTTTTGCTTTTATTAAAAGATTGTCCATTTGATTGTTTTTATCATTTGAGGGAGCATATCTTGCAAATTCGCACTCATTTATTAGTGAAATGAATTCTTTTTCTGTGTTTGTTTGAATATCATGTTTTTTGAAAAATTGAGATATGCTATTTTTTGATAGATCAGCTATTTGAACTTTGAATTTATCAGCAAAGTAACCCCAAAGAGATTTTTCTATTTCTTCAAAAAACAGGTCATAATTGTTTGTTTTTATGCATTTTTGAGCATTTTTAAGTCTTTTTGATGCAATTTTAGCATATTTTACACTTTGTGAATTTTTAATTTTTTTAAATTTTTCAGAAATAAATTTTGGAAGAAAAATTAATATTAGTATTAATAAAAGTAGAAATGAATACGAAATATAGAAAATATTTATGTTGCTACTTTGCTTTTTTTGTTTTAATAAGGTTTTAACTTTAATATAATTTATATCCTTTGAATTTTGCTTAATAATTTGTTGAGTATTATTTGATTGGTATTCTTCATCATTTCCTTTTAAAACTTCGATGCTATAGCTTTCTGTAGTTTTAGTTTCAAATATTTGACTTTCTGGATTAAAAAATGAAAATGAATATTTTGGTATTTTATAATTACCTATAACTCTGGGGATAAGAAGATACTCAAATGTTTTTGTACTTCTTTTGTTTCCTCCTTGAAATACTCGATCGTTTATTTTTGGATCATAAACTTCAAAATCATTTGGGAATTCAATTTTAAATGGTTCTATTAAATCTATATTTCCCGTCCCAGTTAACTTTATTTTATATGTAACAGCTTCATTAGTTTTTAGTGAGTTTTTATCTATAGAGCTAGAAACTGTATAGTTTCCAACAGTTCCATTAAAGTTTTTTGGTTCATTACTTGGAAGTGCTTTAACATTTATTCTTTTTTGCTTAGAAGAAATAAATTCTTCCCTTACATTATAACTGTTAAAGAAGTTAGCAAAAGGATCTCTTCTGTTTTGTTTATTCTGTGTTCGAATACTGCATTTAACTTCCATTGGGTCAATAATTAACTCTCCCGATTTTTGAGGTGTAAGAACAGCTTTTTTTATAGTTGCTGTATTGTAAGCAATACCATTTACAACTTCTCTTTTAAATCTACTTGAGGTCTCCAAATCTTTCTTCCAGAATCCATTTAAATTAGGAATAGCGCTAACTTCTGTATTCTCAAGATCTAATCTTGTGTGTAATTTATAAGTTACTATTATTTGTTCACCAACAAAAGGATTTTTTTTATTTACTTCAACTTTTATAAATAAATTATCTTCTATTGATTTATTTGATTTTTTATTATTTCCTTTTACAACTTTGATTGATGAAGGTTTGCTACTTATTTTCTTTCCTTTTACATCAACATTTGCTATTGGGATAATAAAGTTACCTTCTTCAATAGTCTGTAGTATGAAGCTAAATTTTGTAATGATCTTACTTTCGCTTTTTCCATTTGCAAAGCTATAACTACTTGAAGAGCTTGTATTAGGGCCACTTACTATTCTAAAACCTTTAAATATTGGCGATTTAAAGTTTGTTGCTTTTGCTTCTATAGAAAATTCTAAAGAAATTTGTTCACCTAGTATAGCAGGGTTTCTATTAGTACTAACAACTAATTCTTGTCCAAAAGAAAAATTACTAAAAATTACTAATAATAAAAGTATTTTTTTCATTCTACCAATCCTTTAAAATTTTGACTCTTTGTCCTTTAACTTTCTTTTTTTGCAATTTTTCTTGTAGTTCTTTTTCTTTCTGCTCTAAAGCTTCCAGCATTTTTTTTGCATCTTCTTTACTCATTTGATCTTTTTTGTTTTCTTGATCTTTGTTTTCTTGATCTTTGTTTTCTTGATCTTTGTTTTCTTGATCTTTGTTTTCTTGATCTTTATTTTCCTGATCTTTATTTTCCTGATCTTTGTTTTCTTGATCTTTGTTTTCTGATCTTTGTTTTCCTGATCTTTATTCTCTTGTTCTTGTTCTTTCATTTTTAAGGCATATGCTAAATTAAACCTTGCATCTTCATCATTTGGACTTTTCCTTAGAGCTTCTTTGAACGATTCTATTGCTAAATCTGTTTTTTTTTCTTTTAAAAGTGAATTTCCTTCATTGAAATGAATGACAGAAAGTTCCTCATCATTTTTAGCATTATCTTTTAGTGATTTATAAAGACTCGATGATTCATCATACCTCTCTTGCTTGTAAATAGAATTTGCAAGATTATATGAAGCTCCAAAATAATCTTGATCTTTTTCAAGTGATTTGCGGTATTTTATTTCTGCATCATTGTAAAGACTATCTTTAAAAAGCTTATTGCCTTTTTTTAAAAGACTTTTTTTATTTTGAGATTGCACATTAACAGACAAGCAAATAAAAATTAACAGAAATATATATCTTTTCATTATTTATACAAATTTATGTTCTTATTCCATTTATTTTTCCTTTCTAAGAAAATAAAATCAAGAAATAAAAAAAACAATGAAAGTAAAAGGAAAATTTGAAAACGGTCTTTGTATTGTGTGAATACCATTGTTCCAATATCTTTTTTTTCCATTTTATTTATTTCAGCAAATAAAATATTTAAACCTGCTTTAGAATTATTTGCCCGAATGTATGTTCCATTTCCTGCTAGTGCAATTTCTTGAAGCATTTTTTCATTTAATTTTGTTACAATTGTATTGCCTTCCCTATCCTTTCTGTACTCTGTTGAATTACCATTTTTGTTATAAATTGGAATTGGCCCTCCTTTTTTAAGTCCCATACCTAAAGTATGTGTAATAATTCCAAGTTCTTGGGCTTTCTTTGCCATTTCAATAGCTTCTTCATCATGAGTTTCTCCATCAGTTATGATAATTATGGCTTTACTTTGATTATTCTCTTTCTCAAAAGAATTAATACATAAATCAATGGCATTTCCTATTTTAGTTCCTTGCGTTGGTATAAGGTTAGGCTTAACAGTTGAAAGAAAAAGTTTAGCAGCAGAGTAATCAGTGGTTATAGGCAATTGAACATAGGCTTGACCTGCAAAAACAACAAGTCCAATTCTATCTCCTTTGAGTTGATCGATAAGTCTAGAAATAGCTTGCTTTGATCGTTCAAGTCTATTTGGTTTTATATCTTCTGCCATCATTGAATACGACAAGTCAATAGCAATCATAAGATCAACACCTTCTCTTTTAACCTCCTCCATTTTAGTTCCAATTTGTGGATTACTTAAGCCAATAATTAAGAATAATAAAATAATAATAGTAAATAAATTCTTTGTTTTTCGTCTTATTTTTGAGGATGATTTAGTTAGCTCATTTATTAAAATATTATCTCCAAATTTTAATAAAGCTTCTTTTTGCCACATTGCATATAAAATCATGGCAATTATTACAAAAGGTAATAACGAAAGAATGTACAAATATTCTATGTTGTCAAATCTTAGCATTTATGGGATTTGTCTTAAATAAGTTGTTTTTAAAATAAAGCTACATAAAAGGCATATTAACGAAATAAATGCAAATTTTAAAAATTCTTCTGATTTCTTGTGAAACTCAGTAACTTCAATTTTTGATTTTTCAAGCTTATCAATGTCTTTATAAATTTCTTTTAATTTGTTGTTATTTGTTGCTCTAAAATATTTTCCATCTGTTACTGTTGCGATATCTTGTAGTGTTTTTTCATCAATTTTTACTTCAACATCTTGGTATTGGATACCAAATGGGGTTTGAAAAGGATAAGGAGCAAAACCTTCAGTTCCTACTCCGATTGTATAAACTCTAATTCCAAATTCTTTAGCAATTTCTGCGGCAGTAAAAGGAGCTACTAAGCCTTTATTGTTTACTCCGTCAGTTAAAAGTATAATTACTCTACTTTTAGCATCACTATTCTTAAGCCTATTTACAGCTGTAGCTAAACCCATTCCTATTGCAGTTCCATCCTCTACCATACCGCTTTTAACATCTTTAAAAAGATTTGTTAAAACTGAATGATCTGTTGTTAGTGGACATTGTGTAAAGCTTTCTCCACTAAAAATTACTAAACCAACTCTATCATTTTTTCTTTTAGAAATGAAATCTATTGCAACATTTTTTGAAGCTTCTAATCTATTTGGTTTTAAATCTTCAGCCAACATACTTCCCGAAATATCCATAGAAAGAATAATGTCTATCCCCTCTGTTGTACTTTCTTCCCAATTTGTTGAAGATTGAGGTCTTGCAATAGCTAAAATTAAGAAGATACTCGCAACAATTTTTAGAATATTTGGTAAGTTTCTAAAAATAACTTTTGTAGTTTTTTCTTTACTTATAGAGCTAATATTTGAGAAAATAATTTTTGAATCAACTGATTTGTGTTTTAAAAGAAACCAAATTGAATATACAAAAGGTATAATCAAAAGATAGAAATATTCTGGATTTACAAAATTATTACTCATCATCTTTTATTTCAGTAGTCTGTTCAACAAATTTTATAGCAATTAACATGCTTTCTTCGTTTTCAAGATCAATTGGTTTACTTTTTGCAAATTTTGCAAGATCTGCTCTTGCAAGAATTTTATTTAGTTCCTCAATATTATCTGCTGAAGTTTTATTTCTAATATTCATTATTATTTCATCAGTTGTAAGCTCAAGAGCAATAACTTTAAATCTTGCCTCAATATAAGAGCGTATTATTTCAGAAATTTTTGAGTGGTATTTCTTTATTTTTCCAGATTGCCAAAGCTGATCTTTCTCCAATTCTTCTAGAGATTTTAGTGCAATAACATTTGGCGCAATAGTTGGTTGTATTTCAATAGCTTTAGATTGCTTGATATCTTTTTTATAATATTTTTTTAGAACTAATATGAGACATAAAACAATTAAAGCTATTAATATCAAAACCCAATAGTCAAGTAGATTGAATCTAGGTTCAATTTGTGATTTAATATCTTTTAATGTATCATTTTCATTTATTTGAATTGAAAACACATTTAATAGAAAACCTTCACTTTTTAGCTGTTCATTTATTGAAAATGAAGGAATGTAATAAACTCCACTATCCCATGCTGTAATAATAAATTCCTGAAAAAAAGAAATATTATTTCCATCAATTGAAGTATCAATATTTGAAGATGATATTAATTCAATTCCATCAAAAATGGAATCTGATATATTTGGCCAAACTATTTCTGAATTAATATTAGATGCTTTTAAACTAAATTTAATTTGTTGACCAATTAAAATAGCATTTGTATCTAATTGAGATTTAAAAGATTCTCCAAAAGAAAAATGAGATACTAAAATTATGAGATAAAGAAGTTTTTTCATTTTCTTTTTATTCTATTTTTGAAAAAATTAATCATAGGTTTGACATAGTCTCTACCTGTGTATAAGTCAATAATATCTACACCTAGGCTAGGGAATAATTTATGTAAGTACCTTGTTATTTTTTTTTGCTTTTCATAAAAATTATCTCTAATTTTTCTACTTGATGTATCTACATATATAATTTCATTTGTTTCTGCATCTTGCATTGGAATTATACCAATGTTAGGAAGTTCTTCTTCTCTTTTGTCATGAATCCTTAAAGCAATTATATCATGTTTTTTAGCAGCTATTTTTAGCGGCTTTTCAAAATCTGGACTAATAAAATCAGAAATTATAAAGCAAATACTTCTTTTTTTAACAACGCTATTAAAATATTTTAATGCCTGAGAAATATCTGTTGTCTTTTTTTCTGCATCAAATGATAAGACTTGTCTGATAATTCTTAGTATATGACTTTTTCCCTTTTTGGGAGGAATAAACTCTTCAATAATGTTAGAAAAAAAAATCACTCCAACTTTATCATTATTTTTTATTGCTGAAAATGCAATTAAAGCTGAAAGTTCGCTAGCAAGCTCACTCTTAAATTGTTTGTTTGTGCCAAAATTAGCAGAAGAGGAAACATCTACCATTAACATAACAGTCATTTCTCTTTCCTCCTCAAACACTTTTACAAAAGGTGCATTATATCTTGCGGTAACATTCCAATCAATTGATCTAACATCATCTCCAGGCTGATATTCTCTAACTTCGGAGAATGCCATGCCTTTTCCCTTAAAAGCAGTGTTGTATTCACCAGCAAAAATATGATTAGATAAGCCTTTTGTTTTTATTTCAATTTTTCTTACCTTTTTTAGTAAAGTACTTGTACTCATTTAAGGAATTTCAACTGAATTTAAAATTTGAGTAATTATTTCTTCTGTTGTTATATTTTCTGCTTCCGCTTCATAGGTCAATCCAATCCTATGTCTTAAAACATCATAACATAAAGCTCTTACGTCTTCAGGAATAACATACCCTCTTCTTTTTATAAATGCATAAGCTTTGCATGCAGCAGCAAGATTTATACTAGCTCTTGGAGAAGCTCCAAAAGAAATCATATCTTTAAGATTATCTAAACCATATTCTTCAGGATTTCTAGTTGCAAAAACAATATCAATGATGTACTGTTCTATTTTCTCATCCATATAAACCTCTTTAACTAAGTCTCTTGCTTTTATGATCGCCTCTTTTTTTACTACAGAGTTAGCTTGAGGAAAACTTTTTGCTAAATTATTTCTAACAATAATTTTTTCTTCTTCTTTTTTTGGATAGTCAATCACAACTTTTAACATAAATCTGTCCACTTGAGCTTCTGGCAGAGGGTAAGTTCCCTCTTGTTCCACAGGGTTTTGTGTTGCCATAACCAGAAAAGGCTTCTCTAAATCAAAAGATTCACCTCCAATGGTTACTTGTCTCTCTTGCATTGCTTCTAAAAGTGCTGATTGAACTTTTGCTGGAGCTCTATTTATTTCATCTGCAAGAATAAAATTTGCAAAAATTGGTCCTTTTTTGACAGAAAAAGTTTCTTTTTTTGGACTATATATTTGGGTTCCAATTATATCAGCTGGAAGTAGGTCGGGTGTGAATTGGAGTCTGCTAAAATCGGCATCAATTGTTTTGGATAATGTGCTTATTGCTAGAGTCTTAGCAAGGCCAGGCACTCCTTCTAAAAGAATGTGGCCATTTGACAGAAGCGCAATAAGTAGTCTCTCGGTCATATGCTTTTGACCTATTATGACTTTATTCATTTCCATCATTAGCAAGTCAATAATCGCACTTTCTTTATTTATCTTTTCATTAAGAATTTTGATATCAGTATTTAATATTTCAGTCATTTTATGTTTTTTTGGAATTGCAAAATTAATACAGACATATTAATTATCAAAATTCAACGAACAATTTTTTATTATAGTATATTTTGAATTGCTTTTTTTAATTTTGCTATCAAATTTTAAATATGCGATTTTTTATTGAACTAGCTTTCGATGGGACAAATTATCATGGTTGGCAAGTACAACCTAATGCAAATACAGTTCAAAATGAATTAAATCAAGCACTTTCTAAAATTTTAAATTATACAATTGAAGTTGTTGGTGCTGGAAGAACTGATGCTGGAGTTCATGCTAAACAATTATTTGCACATTTTGATTTTTTAGAAAATATTGATACAAAAGTTTTAAAGGATAAACTAAATGGTTTTTTAAAAAAAGATATTGTCATTAAAAATATTTTTAATGTTAATAACGATACACATGCTAGGTTTACTGCAATCTCTAGAACTTACGAGTATAAAATTAGTACACAGAAAAATCCTTTTGATCAAAACACTATGTATAGTTTTAGAAAATTAGATATCAATAAAATGATTCAAGCTTGTAGCTTTTTAATTGGAAATAAAGATTTTACTTCATTTTCAAAATCTCATACTCAAAATTACACTAACAATTGTAAAATATTTTTTGCTACATGGATTGAGGAGAATGGGTGTTTTATTTTTAGAATTAAAGCCGATAGATTTTTGCGTAATATGGTACGTGCGATTGTTGGTACAATGATTATGATTGGAGAGGGGAAAGTTGAGCCTAAAGAGATGGGAGCTATTATTAAGAAAAAAGACAGGTCATCAGCTGGTTTTTCGGTTCCTGCTAATGGATTATTTTTATTAAATGTGGAATACCCCAAAATAGATTAGATGAAGAAGAGTAAGACAGGTGAGGTATTAAATATTCCGCTTTTAAAGCGAGTTATAGTTTTTGCAAAACCATATAAAAAACAATTTATCATTGCTGCTATATCAGCTATTATTCTTTCCTTTTTAGCTCCAGCAAGGCCAATGCTTATTAACTATGCAATTGATAATTATATTTTAATTGAAGATGCAACTAACCTTCTTCGCATTACAATTATACTTATATCATTATTATTTCTAGAAGGTTTTATTCAGTTTTTTTATATGTATTTGTCTAATTGGATTGGTCAGCATGTGATACTTGATCTTAGGAAAAAAATTTTTAAGCATATTCTTTCTTTAAGGATGAAGTATTTTGATAATACCCCAATTGGAACACTTGTTACTCGTTCAGTATCTGACATCGAAACAATTGCTGATATTTTTTCACAAGGTCTTTTAGTAATTATTGCTGAACTATTAAAATTAGTTATCGTTATAATTGTTATGTTTTACACCGATTGGAGATTGACTATTATTGCTCTTTCAACGATTCCTGTTTTATTAATAGCAACAAATTGGTTTAAAAAGAATATTAAAAAATCGTTTCAAGATGTTAGAACGCAGGTCTCAAATATTAATTCTTTTGTTCAAGAGCATCTTGTTGGAATGAATATTGTTCAAATTTTTAACAGAGAAGAAGCCGAGTTTAAGAAATTCAAAGAAATTAATGTTTTACATAGAGATGCACATTTGAGAAGTATATTCTATTATGCTGTTTTTTTTCCTATAGTTGAGGTTTTATCAGCAGCATCAATCGGTCTTATTGTTTGGTATGGAGGACAGAATATTCTAACTGAGAATACAATAACTCCTGGAGAGATTATTGCATTTATTTTATTTATTCATATGATGTTTAGACCCATACGACAATTAGCTGATAGGTTTAATGTCTTACAAATGGGAATTGTAGGCTCTGAAAGAGTTTTTAAAATTTTAGATACTGATGAAAAAATTAACGATAAAGGCACAAGAAAACTAGAGGAAATAAATGGTACTATTAGTTTTTCAAATGTATGGTTTGCATACAAGGATAAGCAGTGGGTTTTAAAAGACTTAACTTTTGATATTGGAGCAGGTAAAATGTTAGCTTTAGTTGGGCAAACTGGTTCGGGAAAATCTTCAATTATTAGAGTTTTAAATCGTTTTTATGAAATTAATAAAGGTAAAATAACTTTAGACGGTGTTTCTGTGGATGAAATTTCAATTAACTCTCTTAGAAAGAATATTGCTCTTGTTCAGCAAGAGGTTTTCTTATTTTCAGACTCCTTACTAAATAATATTACTCTTTATGATAATTCAATTTCTAAAGAAAGTATTGTTAATGCTGCAAAAGAAATTGGGATACATGATTTTATTAGTTCATTACCCGGCTGTTATGACTATAAGGTTGGAGAGAGAGGAGTAACGCTCTCCTCAGGACAGAGACAATTAATTGCTTTTTTAAGGGTATATTTAAGAGATCCTAAAATATTAATTCTTGATGAGGCAACTGCATCAATTGATTCAGAAACAGAAGCTCTAATTCAAACTGCTTTAGGAAAACTATCTGAGAACAGAACAACTATTGTTATAGCGCATAGACTGTCAACTATTGTTCAGGCTGATAAAATTATTCTTCTAAAAGATGGAGATGTTTTGGAGCAAGGAAGTCATGCTTCATTAATTAAAGAGAATGGTTATTACTCTAAGATGTATAAAAATCAATCATCGACTATTAATTAAGATAAGATTCATTTCTATTAATTGATTGAATATTTCTTTAATTTCTTAAATTTGCCTTAAGATGAAAAAAATTCTATTTTTTGTGATAATTTGTTGTCAGCTTTTAAATGCTCAAATTACAATTGATAAGTTAGCCCCTTACGATAACCCAACTTTTTTAATTGACAATGTTTTACTTGGTGGAGGGATTGTTGCTTCTAATCATACATATCAAGGAGATAGTATGCAGATCGGATTTTTTGGAGCTATTAACACAAGCCTTGGCTTAAACAAGGGAATTGTTATGTCAACGGGAGATGTTGATGAATTGGATCCAAACTTTACAGGTTTTGGTGGTGCTCCAGCAAATGTTGTAACTGATCCTGATTTATTAACTGTAGCTAACTCTGTGCCACCATTATTACCAGCTCCACACACAAACTCTTTCACTGTAAGTAGTATTAATGATGTTGCAATATTAGAATTTGATTTTATTACTACCTCAGATTCATTAAGTTTTGATTATGTTTTTGGTTCATCTGAGTATTTTGCATTTGAAAATTCAGTCTACAATGATGTATTTGGCTTTTTTCTTTCTGGTCCTGGAATAACAGGTCCATATTCTTCACCTGCAAATCATCCAAATGGTTCTGTTAATTTGGCTATCGTGCCAGGCTCTAATCCACCTCTTCCAATAACAATTTCATCAGTTAATAGTGTAACCCCTATAAATGCTCAATATTTTGTAGATAACTCTAATGGATTAGATACAATTGCTAGTGCTGATGGATATACTACAGTTTTAACTGCAGAAGCCTTAGTTCAATGTGGACAGTCTTATCATATTAGAATTGCTATTGCTGATGGCTCTGATTCAGGATTAAGTTCTTTTGTTTGGCTGAAAGCAGGTAGTTTTGCTTCACCTATTTTAGATATTGTCGATGATCTTGGAATCGATTCTACTCTTATGAATATTCCTTGTAACTCATCAGTTACACTTACTGCAAATGGAGGTGTTGGTGCAACTTATCAGTGGTATGATAATTCTGGTTCTGTAATAAGTACCAATTCAAATATTATTGTTTCAGATGGAATATATTGGGTAACAGCAACATCTCTTGGATGTCCTGTATTTTCTGATACTATAACTGTTGTTTCACAGCCCGCTCCAAATTTTGATTTTGGAAATGATCTTACAATACCTTGTAATACAACATATATGCTAAACCCAACAATATTAGGTGGTTCTGGAAATTATTCATACGCTTGGAGTGACTCCCAAAGCTCCTCATCTATTGATGCTGATGAGGGGACGTATTCTTTGATAGTAACAGATAATAATACTGGTTGTTTTGCTAATGACACAATTACTATAACAGAAAATGCAGTTCCTTTATCTTCAATAAGTGGTGGCGGAAATATATGTGATGATGGAGAAGTTGAAAGTATTGAATTTAATTTTAATGGTTTATTACCTTGGAGTTTAGTTTTTTTTAATGGGCAGGATACACTCTTTGAAAATAATATTCCAACAAATAATTTTAGTTATTTTACTTCTAAAGCTGGAGAATATCAAATTTTAAATGCTTTTGATATTAATTTATGTGAAGCAGATATACCTGAGGTTGTTATTAGTATAAGTGTTTCTGATAACCCTTCTCCAGAAATTATTATTGAAAATTATATTTTATACATAGGTGATACTCTTAGACTAGAACTTTCTGAAATTTATTCATCATATGAATGGTATAACAGTGATGAAGAATTTCTTGGTGATGATTCATTTTTAAACGTGTCAAGTGAGGGAGAATTTTATGTTTATGTTGTTGATGAAAATGGGTGTTCTGCTTTTTCTGATAATACTTCAGTAAACATTGTACCTAGAACTGAGTTATTTGTTCCTTCATCTTTTACTCCAAATTCTGATATGCACAATGAATTATTTATTATTTATGGTGAAAATATTAAATCATTTAATATTACAATTTATACTAAGTGGGGTGAGGTTTTATTTGAATCTAATAATATTAATAAGTGTTGGGATGGATTTTATATGGGTAAAAAAGTAAAACAAGATAAATATTTATATCAAATTGATTTAATAGGAGAAGACAATCTTCCTTTTTCAAAGAGTGGCTTATTAAATGTGATTTACTAGATGAGAAATATTTTATTTATATTTCTTTTTCCTTTTTTTTTATATGGACAAACTACAGATTGGGTAAAATCATTTGGAGGGATTGAATCAGACAAAGGTATTTCAATTGGTACCGATTCACTAGGATTCATATATATTAGTGGATACTATAACTCCGCAGCAGATTTTGATCAAATCTCTTTAGTAAATAATCCTAATTCTGGTACTAATAAAGAAAATTTTGTTGCAAAATTAGATTCCAATGGAAATGTATTATGGGTAGTTCCTGGTGGAAATCAGGAAAATAGCTGTTGTGACGATAGAGCTTTGGGTATGCATGTAACACCTGGAGGGGATGTATTTATAACTGGAACTTTTTGGAGTTCTTATTATCTTGGAGTTAGAGGAGCTCCAGGAACTATAAATGTTCCTGGAAACCAAAGAAATGCTCATGATAACTCATTATTAGCAAAGATTGATAAAGATGGTAATCCTGAGTGGGTAATTGGTTTTGGTGGAGATAATACATCTGGTGGATGTCCTTATCCTATTTATGATGCAGATGATCATTCATATGATGTAAAAGTTGATAATGATGGTTTTATTTATGTTACAGGATTTTTCTCTGGATATGATGCTGACTTTGATAGTTTCTCTATTACCAACCCAGATTGGGGTAATGATTGTACTCCTATGGGTTATATTGGTAAATTGGACTCAAACGGTACTTGGTTATGGGTAGATAAATTTGACGGTATTAAAGATGCAAGAGGGTCAAGGGATAATAGAATAGCAATAGATAATTTTTCTAATATATACTGTATTGGAGGTTTTGAGAATACAGCAGATTATGGACCATATTCCCTAACTTCAAATGGTGAATGGGATGCATTTATATTTAAAATGGATAAAGATGGTAATTGGCTATGGGCGGACAAGATTGGAAGTAACAAATCTGATAGAGCTAATAGTATTGCAATAGATATTTGTGACGATATATATATTACAGGAGAATATAGAAATCCTATGGTTTTCTCTGGTGCTAATGCATCAAATGGAAGTGATACTTTAAGTCACAAACAGAAGAGAGACGTTTTTGTTGCAAAAATGAATAATCAAGGTCAGTGGAAATGGGCAAAAAGAGCAAGAAGTTCAGGAACAGATAAATCATATCAAATGTCTGTTGATAATAATAAACAAGTTTTTGTATGTGGTACAACTGGGGGAGCAGCGGGAGATTCTACTAAGTTTTCTGATAATTTAATTGTTCCACCTCAAATTTTAGGAGATACAACTATGTCAACATGGGTAGCTCAACTTGATGGCTCGACAAATACTGGAGATTGGTTATGGGCAAAATTAGCAGGATCAAATACAGATGACGACGACAGAGCTAATGATATTTGTGCTGATGGCTTTGGTAATGTATACGCTGTGGGTTTCTTTGAAGATATTGCTGATTTTGATGGTATAACTCTTGATGCTACAAGTCGTAAGAAAGATATTTTTGTTTGGAAAATGAGTATGACTCCAGGAAGTTTTACATATAACAATTCTTTAGATACAATTTTCTATAGTGAGGTGGTTTATAATCCTTTAGATACTGGAATATTTATTGAGTCATCTTTTACTACTGATGGATGTGATACCTTATTTGTTGATTCAATAATTGAAAGAAAATTAGGTATTAAAATCATTTTTGATATTAATAATATTGGATCTGGAAACGTTATTGTTGATGGTCAAAATGTCACACTGCCTATTGAATTAGAATTTATTGTTGGAGATGTTGTTAATATAAGTGCACAAATTGATCCAAATTGGTTATTCCTTGAATGGCATACAAATAATAATTTAATAGGAACAAATATTCTAACAACTAACTTTTTAGCAAATCAAAATGATTCTTGTGTTCTAAAAACTTATCCTAAACCTCCATTAACTGCTTTTATTTCAGGAAACGATACAATTTGTTCTAACACTACTACTCAAGCTCAAGTAAAAATTTCTTTTACAGATGCTATTGCTCCATATACATTTGTGTATGCGATAGATGGTCAAAATCAAAATCCAATAACAACAAGTAGTAATCCATATATCATATATGCCACTGAGGAAGGAATTTATACTCTTAATTCTTTTAATGATGCTAATGAAATTGGTTGGTCTTCTGGTTCTGCTTTGGTAACATTTGTAGAAGCTCCTAAAGCTTCATTTAGTACAAGTTCTGATACCATGAATATTCTTTATACTAGTATTCAGTTTTTTGATCAATCAACTGGAGATATTGATAATTGGTTCTGGGATTTTGGAGATAATTCATTTCAATATAGTCAGCCAAATCCATCCCATACCTATAAAGATTCTATAGGAATAATTGAGGTTAAGTTAGTTGTGATTGATGAGGTGGGTTGTCGAGACACAACTATTAAACAATTATGGATTGAAAATGAATTTTGGATATATATTCCAAATAGTTTTACTCCAGATGATAATGGAATCAATGACTATTTCTGCTTATCATATAATGGAATTCTAATTGAAACTTTTTACTTTAATATCTATGATAGATATTCAAACCTTGTATACTCAACCAACAATATAAATGATTTAAAATGCTTAACTAATAATGGCTGGGATGGACTAAATTTTAAATCAGGTAATAAATCCCCTATGGGAACTTATGTCTATGAGATTTACTTTCAAGATTTTGAAGGTTGGAAACATAAGGAGGCTGGTCATCTTCAATTGATACGTTAATTGCAATAAATTATGCGTTTAATATTATTGTCTTTTTTTCTTATTCTTTGTTCTTGTTCTTCTGAAAAAGTAAACAGAGTTTTAGTTACAAATACTGGAGAGACCCAGGGTACATTTTATCATATAAAGTATTTAACAAAAGATGGTGTAAGCTTACAAAAAGAAATTGAAGATGTTTTTTCTTCTGTTGATTCTAGTTTATCAACATATGTTCCTTATTCAGTAATTTCTAAGATAAATTATCGTCAAGATAATGCTGTTGACTCACTATTTAAAATCGTTTTTGATTGTGCTCAGCTAGTTCACAATCAAACTGAAGGAGCTTTTGATTGTTCTGTAGCTCCACTTGTAAACGCATGGGGTTTTGGATTTGAAAAGAAACAAGATTTAGACTCTATAAAGATCAATAAGATACTTAAAAATATAGGTTTTGATAAGATTTCTATTAAAAAAGATGCTTTAAATATGCCTCAAAATATGATGATTGATTTTAACGCTTTAGCCCAAGGGTTTACTGTTGATCTTATTGCTAAATTTTTAGATGAAAACAATGTGTCAGATTATTTGATTGAAATAGGAGGGGAATTGATATCCAAAGGTCGTAATGCTAGCGATGAAATTTGGCGTGTAGGAGTAGATAAGCCAGTTGATAAAATGGATTTAAATGATCGTTTTCAATTTATTATGAAATTAGATAATAAGGCAATAGCAACTTCAGGAAATTATAGAAAATATTTTGAAGAAGATGGTAAGAAGTACTCTCATACAATAAGTCCTTTTAATGGATACCCTGTAAGGAATAATTTTTTGTCTGTTAGTGTTATACACGATGATTGTATGCTTGCAGATGCATATGCCACAGCATTTATGGTAATGGGTAAAACAAAAACATTAAATTTCTTAGAGAGTTTCCCAGATGTTGAAGCTTATATTGTTTATGCAGATAAAAATGGAAATTTTAAGACTTATATTTCTAAGGAAATGGAAAATAGAATTGTTAATTATTAGGGCAAATTTCGTCAGAAGATTTTCCACAAAAACTACAATCTTCACCTTCTTTATTTAAAAAAGGGCTTTGACTTGCACAAGTTCCTGCAAATTCTCCATTTTTTTTAAATAGTATTTTAATTGCTATTGCTGCAATAACAAAACTCATCATTACTATTGTTATAAGAAATAATTTCATTGCACAAATATAGGTATTCCTTTCTATATATAATTTAATTATGTTTGTTGAAAATTCAAAATAAATGAAAAAAAAATCAGATGCCTTTATTCGTTTAGTTACAATAATGGATCAGCTTAGGGAAGAATGTCCATGGGATAAAAAACAAACAATGGAGAGTTTAAGATATCTTACCATTGAAGAGATGTATGAGTTGTCTGATGCCATTCTTGATAAAGATACTAATGAGATAAGAAAAGAACTTGGAGACTTAATGTTACATATTGTTTTCTATTGTAGAATAGCATCAGAAGATAATAGTTTTGATATTGCTGATGTATTAAATGGTATTTGTGATAAACTTATTCACAGGCATCCACATATTTATTCAGATGTAAAAGTTAAAGATGAAAAGGAGGTTAAAGAGAATTGGGAGAAGTTGAAGCTAAAAGAGGGAAAGAAATCAGTTTTAGAGGGAGTACCTAAATCTTTACCTGCCATTGTAAAGGCTTTTAGAATTCAAGAGAAAGTAAGAGGAATAGGTTTTGATTGGGATAATAAACAACAAGTTTGGGATAAAGTTAAGGAAGAAATTGAAGAGTTAAAAGTTGAGGAAAACAATAGTGATCATGATAGAATTGAATCTGAATTTGGAGATGTGCTATTTTCTTTAGTTAATTATTCAAGGTTTATTAATGTTAATCCTGAAGATGCTTTAGAAAGAACAAATAAAAGATTCATTAAAAGATTTCAAATCATGGAAGAAAAGATTAAAAATGAAGGGCTTGATCTTTCTGAAATGTCATTATCTGAAATGGATGTTTATTGGAACTGGGCTAAGGAAAAATATAAGTTAACCTAATTGTATTGAATAAGGTTGTTATTTATTAATTATCTTTGAAGGGTATAATTTATTATTTTAATTTTTATGAAAATCAACATTAGAAATTTATCTTTTTTATTAGCTTTTTCCTTCTTAACTCTTTATTCTAAAGCACAGAATGTTTTTGATTTAGACGTTCATAAAATTGAAATATTTTTTAATATTAATAATTGGGATGATTCATTAGATATTTTTTATGCTAATAACTTAGGTGAAAGACTAATTGCTGATTCAATTTTAATAGATGGTAAGGTTGACCAAGATGTTGGTATTAAGTATAAAGGCAATAGTTCCTACAATCCTAATAATAATAAAAATCCATTAAACATAAAATTAGATTACGTAAATAATGGGCAGTCAATTAACGGATATAATGTACTAAAACTTTCAAATGGCTTTAGAGACCCTTCTTTTGTAAGAGAGGTGATGAGTTATGATATGGCAAGAGAATACATGCCTTCACCCAAGGCAACATATGCTAAAGTATTTATAAATGGAACTTTAATTGGACTCTACACTTGTATTCAATCCATAGATGATGATTTTACAAATCAACACTTTTATGAAAGAAAAGGACCTTTTTTTAAAGCTGAAAATACAGGTTTTTCTGTTCCAGGTTGTACTGGTCAACTTGGAATTTTAGAGTATTTTTCTGATACAAATTGTTACCAGAGAGCTTATGAAATGGAATCATCTGATGATTGGACTCAGCTGGGGAATTTTTTAGATACATTAAATAATCATTTTACAGAATTAGAAAATGTTTTAGATTTAGATCGTACTCTTTGGATGATGGCCTTTGAGAATTTAACAGTTTCTTTAGACGGTCCAATTAACTCAATTCCTCACAACTTTTATTTATTTAAAGATAATAACGGAAGGTTTTCTCCTATTCTTTGGGATATGAATATGGCATTAGGAGGTTTTACTATGGGGCTTCCTGGAAATGTTCAAAATTCTGATTTACAAGAACTAGATATATTTCATAGTAGTTCTAATAATCAAAATAAATTAACAAATAAAATTTTTTCTTCTAGCAGATATCGTAAAATGTATGTTGCACACATGCGTACTATACTAAATGAACAATTTATTAATGGTTCCTATAATTTACAAGCTCAAGCTCTTCAAACACTTATTAGTAACGATGTTAATACAGACCCAAATACATTTTACTCTTTTATAGATTTTAACTCTAGTACTACTAGCACTGTTTCTAACATTATAGGTATTTCAGAATTAATGAGCAGTAGAATTTCTTATTTACAAAACTTAAGTGAGTTCTCTTCATCAACTCCTATAATTTCAAATATATCCACATCATCTAATTCCGTTCTTCCTTTCTCCACAGTAGATTTTACTGCAAATATTATTAATGCTAACTATGTTTATTTTGCATATAGATATAATTATTCTGATAAATTTAAAAAAATTGAAATGTTTGATGATGGTCAACACAATGATGGTATTGCTGGAGATAATATATTTGGAATCAATATTGATGTAGATGCAAGAGATATGCAATACTATATCTATGCAGAGAATAATAATACTGGTATATTTTCACCAGAAAGAGCTGAAAAGGAATTTCATAAACTTCCTGTTATTGGCGGATTAGTTATAAATGAAGTTATGGCCTCAAATACAAGTGTTATTGCAGATCAGAATGGAGAGTTTGATGATTGGGTCGAATTATACAATAATAATTCCTTCAGTATTAATTTAAATGGATATTATTTATCTGATAATGAAAATGATTTATTAAAATGGTCTTTTCCAAATGTAAGTATTGCTCCTAACAGTTATCTGATTGTTTGGTGTGATACTGCTGGAAACACTCAGACAGGTTTACATACTAATTTTAGACTTTCTTCAGATCAAGAAGAGGTTTATCTCACTGACCCTCTCGGTAATATTATTGATGCAATTCATTATGTTAACATGCCTTCAAATATTTCTTATTCAAGAGTTCCAAATGGAGTAGGATCTTTTCTGAACCAGGAAAGTACTTTCTCTTCAAATAATAACAATATTTCAAATATTAATGAGGAAATAGCAAATGCTTTTTTTAATGTTTATCCAAACCCAATAAAAGAGAATTTTATAATTCATTCTTTAAATGTTGAAGAAATTAGTATTTTTAACGTTTGTGGACAAAGAATTTTAACTAAACAATTAAATAGTTTTTCTGAAACAATTAATTCTAGTGAATGGAAGCCAGGCATATATTTCATTACTAATGGTTATTTTACACAAAAGATAATTAAGCAATAGATTATCTATATTAATAAAACAAAGTTTTTAAATCAGTTCTAAAGATATGAATAAACTCAAGCAAAATTTTACATATGTGTTTTTAGCTATTATTACTTCTGTATTTTTTTCTTGTGAAAAACAAGCTGGAGAAGGAGGTAATTCTGAAATTACTGGATTAGTCTACAAGCTTTCTACATATCAAAATGCATTAACAGGAGAAATCGATACAATATATTATCAATTAGATTCAGGAAAAGATATTTATATAATATACTCAGATAATGAGTCGGATTTTTATGATGATAAGGTTGAAAGTAATTGGAATGGTCAATATAAATTTGATTTTCTAAGAAAAGGAAAATATATTATCTTTACTTATGCTGATAGCACTGATGCTTTAAATAATAATTATGATTTCCCGATATTTAAACACATTGAAATTGAAGCAAATAATTCTTCATATAATCTAAGTGATTTTGTAATAAATAAGTGAATTTAATCTCAAAATATACATCAATTTTTTCACCAATCTCATTAAAGCAAATGGATGGTGTTAAGTTAATGAACCGAACTGATACTAAATTCACTTTTAGTATTTCTGTACTTTCTGAGCTTTTTCAAAAAATAGGTCCATTTTATGATGTCCTTGAAATTGATAATAAGAGGATTCACGAGTATAAATCCTTATATTTTGACACTAAAAATCGCAAGTTTTATTATGATCATCACAACCAACGAGTTAATAGGCATAAAGTAAGGTTTAGAGAGTATGTTGATTCTGGATTAACCTTTCTTGAAGTAAAGCGCAAAAATAATAAAGGGAAAACCATTAAAAAGCGTCTGAAAGTTAAAGATATTACTACATCTATAAAAAGTGACCAACAAGATTATATTAATAAAATAATAGGACAAAAATTAGATATTTTTCCTGTTCAATGGATTAATTTTAGTCGAATTACTTTAGTTCATAAGGTTTTAAAAGAAAGACTAACATTAGATGTAAACCTAAATTTTAATGATGAAAAATCTTCTGGAGATTTAAGTAAAATAATTATTGCAGAAGTTAAACAAGAAAGGATGAGTAGATCATCTGATTTTATTAGAATAGCAAAAGATA
The DNA here is from genome assembly GCA_905181585.1 of uncultured Flavobacteriales bacterium. Taxonomy (GTDB): domain Bacteria; phylum Bacteroidota; class Bacteroidia; order Flavobacteriales; family BACL11; genus CAJIYG01. The sequence continues at coordinate 170,713 of CAJIYG010000005.1, read as the reverse complement.
TGAGAATATACCCTATGCGTATTAGTAAATATTGCTTTTCTGCAATAGAATTAGATGGTTCATTAAAGAACAATAGATTCAAAGAGAAAAATATTTTTTTAAATAAATTAAAACAAAAATAAATGTCATTATTATTAATTTTATTAGATAGTCTAGAGTTTTTAGGAACTCCCATTTTTGACCCAAAAGATTTTTTCAAATTACTTGTGAAAACAGTATTTAACTTGTCTATAATATTAATTATTGTAAGGTATATTTATTATCCTGTCACAAAAAATAAGGATTATTTATTTACCTATTTTTTAATAAGTCTAACTGTCTTTCTTCTGTGTGTACTTTTAGATAGTGTTAAGCTTGAACTAGGTTTTGCTTTAGGACTATTTGCAATTTTTGGAATTATTAGGTATCGAACTGATCCAATTCCAATAAAGGAAATGACTTATCTTTTTCTTGTTATTGGTATCTCAGTCGTAAATGCACTAGCCAATAAAAAAATTAGTTATGCAGAATTACTTTTTGCAAATTTCATGATTGTTGGAGTTACTTTAGGGCTTGAAAAAATTTGGTTGCTTAGACATGAAAGTAGAAAAAATGTCATTTATGAGAAAATAGAGCTTATTAAGCCTGAACATAGAACGGAGTTACTCGCTGATTTAAAAGAAAGAACTGGTATTGATGTTGTAAGAGTCGAAATTCGACGAATTGATTTTTTAAAAGACATAGCTCATCTGCGTATTTTCTATTATGAAACTGATAAGAAGTAGTTTTCTATTTTTATTTTTTCTCTTTTTTTTTTCTTCTTCAGCACAAGAAAATGATTTCCAAATTTGGAATTCAATTTCTATAAAGAAAAAAATAACTAAAAAAAACTCTTTATATTTTAAATTTGGTTTACGTTTTAGAGAGAATTCTACTCTGAAATCAAAAGATTTTATAGATATTAAATATAAAAAAACAATTAGTAAACTTGTATCTTGGTCTATTGGATATAGAGCTGTTTTAGATTATGATATTTATTCTGAAATGACAGTAAAACAGCGTTTTTACTCAGATTTTTATTTGTCAAAAAAAAGAAAAAGATATTATTTTAATTTAAGAAATAGGTTATTAACTCAAGGTGAACATAATAATTATAAAAACTTATTTAGACAAAGAATACAAGTCTCTTATAATCTTCGGAAAACTAAATTAGAGCCAAGTATTAGCTATGAGTATTTTTATGGATTCTCTAAGAAAATTGATAAAACTAGAATTAATCTTTCACTATCATATCCATTGTATAAAAATTTAGATTTTGGAATTGGTTTTAAGATTCAAAATGAATATTATGTTGTTGATCCATTAACTCTTTATATTTTTGATTCAAAATTAATTTATAAGCTATAGATGATAAAAAAAGAAATTATAAATACTTTTTTCATTGCTGATTTGAATGAATTAAAAAATGAAGAAATTAATTTAATAAATAACGCTAAGTCAGCTCTTGAATCTGCTTATTCATCTTACTCTGGCTTCTCTGTTGGTGCTAGTGTTTTACTTGAAAGTGGAGATGTTGTTAATGGAAGTAATCAAGAGAATGTTGCCTACCCTTCAGGATTGTGTGCTGAACGTGTTGCTTTGTTCTATACTAGCTCTAAATATCCTAATCAAAAAATTAAAACAATAGCAATAAGTGCTTACTCAAAAAATTTTGAAATCAAAGAATACATAAGCCCCTGTGGCGGATGTAGGCAAGTTATGGCTGAGTATGAAGAAAAACAAGCTCAACCAATTCGAATCTTACTTCATAGCCCTAATAATAAAGTCTTAATAGCAAATTCTGTAGAAGATCTTTTACCTTTTATTTTTAGAAGTCCAGAACTAAAGAAATATTAGTTCTCATGCACATTTTATCAACTCCAATTGAATATTTAAAGGGTGTTGGCCCGATTAGAGCAGAATTGTTAAAAAAAGAATTAAGAATCTTTACATACGAAGATTTGTTAATGCACTACCCATTTAGATATATCGATAAAAGTAATATTCATTTAATCAGTAATGTTTCTGAGGATATTTCGCACATTCAATTTAAAGGGAAGATTGTAAGGCTTGAGGAAAGGGGTTTGAAAAGATCTAAAAGGCTAATCGCATATTTTAGAGACTCTAGTGGAGAGATTGAATTAGTTTGGTTTAAGTCTATTAAATGGATTAAATCAAGTATTAATCTCGATAAAGAATATTTAGTATTTGGAAAGCCTTCATCTTTTGGTGGGAAAATTAATTTAGTGCATCCAGACTTAGATCCTGTAGAAGATTCTATAAAAGATTTTCGAGGTCTTCATGGTGTTTACTCAACTACTGAAAAATTAATTAATAGAGGCTTAAATAGCCGAGCTATTTCTAAGCTAGTTAAGAACCTTATACCTTTACTATCTAATGCCATAGATGAGAGTTTGTCTAATGCTATTCTTGAAAAATATAAAATCCCCAGAAAAAAAGAGTCGCTAATTAATATTCACTTGTCAAGAGATTTAAAAGAATTAGAAAGAGCACAGAAAAGATTAAAATTTGATGAATTATTTTTTTTACAGCTACATCTTATTAAAACTAAAATAATAAGAAATAATAAATTTATTGGCTATTCTTTATCAACTTTAGGTGAGAATTTTAACACCTATTATTCAAAGCATTTAAAATTTGAATTAACAAATGCTCAAAAGAGAGTTCTTAAAGAAATTAGATTAGATGTTAAAAATAATAAGCAAATGAATCGTCTTTTGCAAGGAGATGTTGGTAGTGGAAAAACAATTGTTGCACTTCTTTCTATGCTGATGGCTGTGGATAATGGTTTTCAGGCATGTATAATGGCACCTACTGAAATTCTTGCTCAACAACATTTTGCTACTATTAGTGAAGAGCTGAAAGAGATGGAAATCAATGTTGATATTTTAACTGGATCAAAAAAAACAAAAGCTAGAAGAGAGTTAGTGGAGAATCTAGAAAATGGTAATATTAATTTACTGGTTGGAACGCATGCTTTATTAGAGGATTATGTAAAATTTCAGAATCTAGGCTTTGTTGTTATTGATGAACAACATAGATTTGGTGTTGCACAGAGAGCTAAGCTTTGGAAGAAAAATAAATTTCCTCCTCATATTTTGGTGATGACTGCAACTCCAATTCCAAGAACGCTTTCAATGACTCTTTATGGAGATTTAGATATCTCTGTAATTGATGAACTTCCTCCTGGAAGAAAATTAGTTCAAACTCTCTGGCGATCAGATAGTTCTAGATTAAATATAACTAGATTTATGAAAGAGCAGATTTCTTTAGGTAGGCAAATTTATATTGTATTTCCATTAATTGATGAAAGTGCTAAATTAGATTATAAAAACCTTATAGAAGGTTATGATTCTATTTCAAGAGATTTTCCTCTACCTGATTTCCAGGTTAGTGTAGTTCATGGTCAAATGAAATCTGATGATAAAGAGTATGAGATGAATAGATTCATTGCAGGTACCACTGATATAATGGTGGCTACAACTGTAATTGAGGTAGGTGTTAATGTTCCTAATGCAAGTGTTATGATTATTGAAAGTGCGGAAAGATTTGGACTTTCTCAACTTCACCAGCTTAGAGGAAGAGTTGGAAGAGGTGCTAGTCAATCATATTGTGTACTTATGAGTGGTAATAAGGTTAGTAATGAAGGAAAAACTCGTCTCAAGACAATGGTTGATACTACTGATGGTTTTAAAATTGCTGAGGTAGATTTAAAATTACGAGGTCCTGGAGATATGATGGGTACAAAACAAAGTGGGATTCTAGATTTTAAAATTGCTGATATCGTCAAAGATGGCAAAATACTTGATTATGCTAGAAAAGAAGCTTTTAATTTATTAGAGGATGATGTTGATTTATTAAAATCTGAAAACATTAATATTGCTAGATTTTACAGGCCTTATGCTAGAGAGCGAATGGGTTGGAGTAGAATAAGTTAAAAATAAAGGGTAAGCTATTTGCATCGCACCGCTACAACCTAATACCCTTGCTACATTCCTGTCCTGGGGGAGTTCATAGGGAGCTGGTCGTACAAGACTTACCCTTCAACAGCAAAATTAATATAATCTAACATACGGCAAAACTTTTCTTAACTTCTATTTTCTATATTTGTAGAAAATTTAAAAAAAATTATGGATACTAGGAGATTTGCAATGAATTATGGAGCCTACCTTGGATTAGGCTTAATCTTAATTTCTCTTACTGTATATTTATTTGGCTTAGAAGAACAAAAATCTATTATACCCTCTTTACTAAATAATCTTTTAATTATTGGAGCTATTATTTATTCTGTTATTATTTTTAGAGACCAAAATAACGGATTTATTTCTTATGCAAAAAGTTTAAAATTAGGAACATCAGTAGTATTTTTTGCTTCTGTCTTACTAGCTTTTTATACATTTATCTTTGTTACTTTTATAAACCCTGAATACTTAGTTAATATAATTGATATTGCTGAACAAGAAATTTTAAAATCTAATCCAGAAATTTCAGATGAAGAGCTTGACATGGCTATAAATATGACCCAGAAAATGTTACAGCCCCAATGGATGGCAACACTTTCAGTTCTTGGAGGAACTTTTATGGGTTTCTTTTATTCACTAATAATTTCTTTCTTTCTGAAAAAAGAAGATAATAATTTAATGATATAGTAATGGATATTTCGGTACTTATTCCCTTATTTAACGAAGAAGAATCACTTCCTGAATTATGTTCTTGGATTAAAAAAGTTATGCTTGAGAATAATTACTCTTATGAGGTGTTATTACTTGATGATGGAAGCAAAGATAATTCTTGGTCAGTTATAGAAAATCTATCTCTTGAGAATAAGTCTGTTAAGGGTGTTAAGTTTAGAAGAAATTATGGTAAATCAGCAGCGCTTAATATAGGTTTTCAAAGAGCTATTGGTAATGTTGTTATTACAATGGATGCTGATTTACAGGATAGTCCTGATGAAATCCCTGCATTATATGATAAAATTATCAAGGATAACTACGATTTAGTTTCAGGATGGAAGCAAAAGCGTTATGATCCTATTTCAAAAACATTACCAACAAAATTATTTAACTGGGCAGCTCGAAAAGCATCTGGTATCTATCTTCATGATTTCAATTGTGGTTTGAAATCATATAAAAATACTGTAGTAAAAAGTATTGAAGTTCATGGAGAAATGCATAGATATATTCCTGTTTTAGCAAAATGGGCTGGCTTTGCCAATATTACAGAACAAGTTGTCGAGCATCAAAGTAGAAAGTATGGTGAAACAAAATTTGGTTTAGAAAGGTTTGTTAATGGATTTTTAGACTTGATGACAATAACTTTTGTTACTAGATTTGGCAAAAAGCCTATGCATCTCTTTGGTGTAGTTGGAACAATAATGTTTATAATTGGCTTTATTCTTTTTGGAAGTATCGTTGGCTCAAAATTATATGCTCTCTTAAATAGCATTTCTGCAAAAAATATTGCTGAGATGTCTTCTTTTTATATTGCTTTAACTTCAATGATAATAGGAGTTCAGCTATTTCTTGCAGGTTTCGTCTCAGAACTAATTTCTAGAAATTCTAATGATCGTAATAATTACCACATAGAAAAAGAGATTTAATTCTTGTGAATAATAAAAAAGTTATTATTGTAGGTCCTGCTCATCCTTACAGAGGGGGTATTGCAAATTTTAATGATTGTTTAGCCAAAGAGTATGCTAGACAAGGATGTGATGTTCAAGTATTTTCTTTTAAACTTCAGTACCCAGAATTTTTTTTCCCTGGAAAAACTCAGTATGAAAAATCTGATCCACCAAAAGATATCTTAATTAAAAGTATAATAAATTCTATAAATCCATTTAATTGGATTTCAGTTGCAAAAAAAATTATTAAAGAAAAACCAGATTTTTTAATTGTTAGATATTGGTTGCCATTTATGGCTCCTTGCCTAGGCACAATTTGTTACCTCATTAAATCTAAAACTAAAATTATAGCTATAACAGATAATGTAATCCCTCATGAAAAAAGATTTGGTGATTTTCTATTGACAAAATATTTTGTTGGTAGCTGCCATGCTTTTATAACTTTATCAAAATCTGTACTTGAGGATCTATCTCGATTTACAAAAACAAAAGAAAAAAAGTTTATTGCTCATCCTATCTATGATACTTTTGGTGAAATAGTTAAAAAAGAAGAAGCTATTAAAAATTTGAATTTATCTAAAGATAATAAATATCTATTGTTTTTTGGATTTGTACGTAAGTACAAAGGACTAGACCTTATGCTTGAGGCAATAGCAGACCCAAGAGTTAAAAAGCTTGATATTAAGCTAATTATTGCCGGAGAATTTTATGATGATATTAAATATTATAATGATCTAATTTCTAAGCTTAATATTAGTGATAATATCATCATGCGTAGCGATTTTATTGATAACTCAGAGGTTAAAAATTATTTTTGTGCTAGTGATATGATTACTCAAACCTATAGAACAGCAACACAAAGTGGTGTTACCCAAATTGCATATCATTTTGAACGTCCAATATTAGTAACAGATGTTGGTGGTCTAGCAGAAATTGTTTCTGATAAAAAAGGTGGATATGTTACTTCTAAAAATCCTAAGGATATTGCTGATGCAATTTTAGATTTTTATACAAATAATAGGGAAAAAGAATTTTCCGATTTTTCAGCAATTGAAAAAAAACGTTTTACATGGGAGAACCTTACGATTGGTATTGAAAGTTTAATCATATCTTAAAAAAAAATATAGCATACCTTTTCTTATTATATTTGCATAAAATACTATAAATGAAACGTTTGTTTTTAATTATATTTTTATTACCTCAAATTTTATTTTCTCAGAATATAAATTTGACTGATGATAGTGGAATGAAGCAAGGTATTTGGAAAAAGAACTTTGATAATGGTAATTTAAGGTACAGAGGATTCTTTGTAGATAATAATCCTTCTGGTCTTTTTAACTATTATTATAAAACTGGAGAATTAAAAATTGAAAAAGAATTTTTTCATAAAGGAACAGCAGCAGCAACTTATATTTTTTATAGAGATGGATCTTTAAAAGCATCTGGATTATATGTCAATCAAATTAAAGACAGTACTTGGAATTATTATAATAGCGATAGTATATTAATTTTATCTGAAATTTATTTTCAAGGACAGCTTACAGGCGCTTCTAAAACATATTATGATAATGGGGCTTTATATGAAATTAAAAATTTTAAAAATGACACTGTTAATGGAAGTTGGGAACAGTTTTTTAATAATGGGAAAACTAAAATGATTGCATCTTATTTAAATGGTTTAAGAGAAGGAGAGTTTACACTATATCACCCTAATGGGATAATTTATTCAAAAGGATTTTATAAAAATGGTATAAAAGATGGTAGCTGGCAATTTTTTAATTCAGAAAATAATTTAGATACAACAATAATTTATTTAAATGAGTAAAGGTAAAGTGTTAATGGCTATGAGTGGTGGTATTGATAGTACTATGGCTTCTTTAATTCTTCACGAGCAGGGGTATGAAGTAATTGGTATCACTATGAAAACTTGGGACTATGCAAATTCTGGTGGAAATAAAAAAGAAACAGGATGTTGTAGTTTAGATTCAATAAATGATGCTAGGCAGCTTGCTGTTGATTGTGGTTTTCCCCATACAATTTTAGATATTAGAAAAGAGTTTGGTGATTATATTATAGATAATTTTGTGGATGAATATATTGCAGGAAGAACACCTAATCCTTGTGTTTTATGTAATACTCATATTAAATGGGAAGCTCTTTTAAAGAGAGCAGATATGCTTGGATGTGATTATATATCAACAGGCCACTATGCTCAAGTTAGAAAATTAAATAATAGGTATGTTGTTTCAAAAGGAATTGATGAGAGTAAAGATCAATCATATGTTTTATGGGGTGTTACGCAAGATTGTTTGAAAAGAACAATTTTCCCTATGGGGAATCTTCATAAGAAAGATATTAAACAAATGGCTATCGACAGGGGCTACAAAGCACTTGCTGCTAAGAGTGAAAGTTATGAGATTTGTTTTATTCCAGATAACGACTATAGAGGTTTTTTAAAAAGACGTGTTGAAGGCCTTGAAGAAAAAGTAAAAGGAGGGAAGTTTATGTCATTATCTGGTGAAGTATTGGGAGAGCATGATGGATATCCATTTTATACAATTGGTCAAAGAAAAATAGGAATTTCTTTAGGAGATGATCCAACATATGTAGTCTCAATAAATGAAAAAGAAAATATTGTTGTTGTTGGAACAAAAGATGATTTGAAAAAGCAAGAAATGTTTGTCAGAAATATTAATTATGTTAAATATTCAAAACTTGAAGATGGTGTTGAATTAATAGTAAAAGTGCGGTATAAGCACAAAGGAGAAATGGCTACACTTTCTAACGATGGAGAAAATATTAAAGTCCTATTTCATAATAAGGTTGAAGGAATTGCTCCCGGGCAATCAGCAGCATTTTACGATGGAAACGATTTAGTTGCTGGCGGTTTTATTATGAAGAAATAAGTTGGAAGTAATAAAAATACCATATAAAGAAACAAATCATTTTTCTAAGCTTGTCTTAGATTATCTTGCTAATGATCCAAAATTAAAAAGTTTCATTAATGACTTCCCTTCATTAGATAGTTTTAGCACACAAATAACACAAAAATCTTTTCAGAATATTGATAGAATAGCTTTACATAAAGTTTTAAAAAATCAAAATTTAAATCCATCTAAAGAAACATTAAAAAATATTGATGCCATAAAGGATGAAAATACCTTTTCAATTACAACTGGTCATCAACTTTGTCTTTTTACAGGCCCATTGTATTTAATCTATAAAATTGCTTCAACAATAAACTTGGTAGAGACTCTAAAAGTTAAATTCCCAGAAAATAATTTTATTCCTATTTTCTGGCTTGCTAGTGAGGATCATGATTTTGAAGAAGTTAGCTCAATTAATTTGTTTAATAAAAAAATAAAATGGAGTACAAAACAAAAGGGAGCTGTGGGGAAAATGAATACAACAGATGTTAATGTTTTGATTGATCAAATTAAAGAGATTTTAGGTGAAAGTGGAAATTCAGTTGATCTAATAAGTCTTTTTAAAAAGGCATACACCAATAATAATCTAGCTCAAGCAACAAGAATAATTTTAAATAAACTTTTTGGAGAGTATGGTCTTGTAATTATTGATGCGGACTCTAAGGTGCTTAAAAATAAGTTGATCGATATTATAAAAAAGGATGTTTTAAAGAGTGATTTGTTTAATGATATAAATAAAATATCAGAAGAATTTTCAGCTCACTATAAATTACAGGCTAAGCCCAGAGAAATTAATTTTTTTAGAATTAAAAATAATTCTAGAGTAAGAATTGATGAAAAAACTTCATCTAATGATATTGAAAATAACTTTTTTGAATATAGTCCTAATGTTTTACTTCGGCCATTATATCAAGAATTATTACTTCCAAATCTTGCTTATGTTGGAGGAGGGGCTGAAATTTCATACTGGATGCTTTTAAAGCAAGTCTTTAAAAATAATAATATTGTAATGCCTCTTTTGATTTTAAGAAATTCTGCACTTATTATGACTGCTAAAAATCAAAAAAAGATTAATCAACTAGCTATTAGTTCTAATGAATTATTTAATGATATTGATTTATTAAAAAAACAATTCACATTAAGAAATAATAATAATATTTTATTAAATGATGAAATAAATCAATTAGAAGAAATTTATCAAAGAATTAAAAATAAAATTAGTGATTCATCTTTTCAAACTTCTTTAGAAAGTATGAAAGTAAAAAATATACAAATGTTGTCTAACACTGAGAAGAAGATAATTACACATTTTAAAAATAGAAATATTATTAGTTTAAATAAGTTAGAGAAAATTATTTCATTGTTGTTTCCAGAGAATAGTTTGCAAGAAAGGTATGATAACTTTATTCCTTATTATCTTAATTATGGTGAAAACTTTATCAAAATATTAGTTAAGGAGTTAAATCCCCTGGATACTAATTTTGTAATTTTAAATTTCGAAAATTAAATATGAACCACGAAAAAATTTTAATACTTGATTTTGGATCTCAATACACTCAGCTTATAGCTCGAAGAGTAAGAGAGCTTAATATTTACTCTGAGATACATCCATATAATAAAATTCCAAAGTTAGATGATAGTTGGAAAGCAGTTATCTTATCTGGATCACCATTTTCAGTAAGAGACAAGAACGCACCTGTTCCAAATCTTGATTTAATAAAATCTAAATACCCAATTCTAGCAATTTGTTATGGAGCACAGTATCTTGCTAAAACTTTTGGAGGAGATGTTATGGCTTCAAAGATTAGAGAATATGGAAGAGCAAACCTTTCATTTATAGATTCTAGCAATAAATTGTTAAAGGGAATTAATGTCTCATCTCAAGTTTGGATGAGCCATGGAGATACAATAGTTAAACTTCCAAGTGATTACAAGTTACTTGCTTCTACAAACGAAGTTACAAATGCTGCTTTCTCTTGTGTAAAGGAAAGTATTTATGGATTACAATTTCATCCAGAAGTATATCATTCTAAAGATGGTCAAAAACTAATGAGTAATTTTTTAATTTCAATTTGTAATTGTAAACAAGATTGGACTCCAGATTCTTTTGTTGAAAGTACAATAAGTAGTTTAAAATTAAAATTGGGAAGTGATAAGGTTGTTCTAGGACTTTCTGGAGGAGTAGATTCAACTATTGCTGCTGTTTTATTAGATAAAGCTATTGGGAAAAATTTATACTGCATTTTTGTGGATAATGGATTATTAAGAAAAAATGAATTTGAAGAAGTTTTGCTTCAGTATAAAGGGATGGGTCTAAATGTTAAAGGAATTAATGCTAAAGAAAATTTTTATAGTGTACTAAAAGATATTTCTGACCCTGAAAAAAAGAGAAAAGCTATTGGGTCTAAGTTTATAGATATTTTTGATCAAGAAGCAAACCTCATAGAAGACGTCAAATGGCTTGCTCAAGGAACAATTTACCCAGATGTAATTGAATCAGTATCAGTAAGCGGAGGGCCTTCTGCTACAATAAAATCTCATCATAATGTTGGAGGGTTGCCAGATTTTATGAAACTTAAAATTGTTGAGCCACTTAAATCTTTATTTAAAGATGAAGTTAGACGCATTGGAAGCTCTATGGGAGTTGATAAGAATCTATTAGCTAGACACCCTTTTCCAGGGCCAGGGCTTGCAATTAGAATTCTTGGAGATATAACAGCAGAAAAAGTTCGGATACTTCAAGAGGTAGATTTTATTTTTATTTCTTCATTAAAATCTTATAATTTATATGATAGTGTGTGGCAAGCAGGAGCAATCTTTCTTCCAGTTCAATCTGTTGGTGTGATGGGGGATGAAAGAACTTATGAAAATGTTGTGGCTTTAAGAGCCGTTGAATCAACTGATGGTATGACTGCAGATTGGGTACATTTACCATATGACTTTCTAGCACACGTGTCGAATGAAATTATTAATAAAGTTCACGGAGTAAACCGAGTAGTTTATGATATTAGTTCAAAACCTCCAGCTACAATAGAATGGGAATAATTAGACATCTTTTACTTTTAATATTTATTTGCTTTAGTAATAGTATTTTCTCAAATAATGATACTATTTATGTTGACAATGTATCCTATGTAAAGTATCAAGTAAAGGTTGGAGATTCAATGAACTCAATCGCAGATTATTTTGGTGTTAGTGTAAATGATATAATTAAAAATAATGAAACTAGTCTACGCTTATATCTTAATCAGCTTTTATATATTCCATTAAAAGAAAGCAGAAATAAAGAAGAAAAAAATGGTTTTAATTTTCAAAGATTAGATGAAAAATATAATATAGCTCTACTTCTTCCTTTTTATAAAAATCTCAATGATACAATGGTTTCTAGTTTCGAAGAAAAAAAGGAAGCAGATAAGATTATTATTAATAAATCTAAAATGGCTTTAGAGTTTATGCAAGGAATTAATCTTGCTATAGATTCTTTATCTAAAATTGGTGTTGAATTAAATCTTGTAGTACATGATACCAGAAACGATTCACTACAAATAGAAAAAATTATACAATCTAAATCATTAGATACAGTTGATATTATTATTGGACCGCTTTACTCTAAAGGCCTAAAAATAATTAGTGATAACTATGGAGATGATAATACTAAGATAATTATTTCGCCATTATCACGATCTTCAGATTTCCTAAAAAATAATAAATCTACTATTCAAATTAATACTCCTTTTAAAACTCAGAGTAAAATTATTACTGATCATATCATAAATAAACACAATGAAAAAAAAATTATTATTTGTTATGATGAAAACGAAAAAGGTTTAGCTGCTCATATTGAAAATAATTTATTAAAGAAATTAGATAGTATAGATATGATGTCTATGATTTATACTCATGTTGATAGTGTGAGACGTCAATTCTCTGATACTCAAATTGTTGTTATACCATCTTTTAGTCGGTCTTTTGTAAGTAAGATGCTTTCCACTCTAGGTGGTATTGATTCAAGCTTTATTGTATATGGTTTGTCAAATATTAAAACATACGAGCATTTAGATTATGAAAATTTAATGTATTTAAATGTACATTTTCCAGATCCTTATTTTTTTAATTTAGGCTCAAAGAGAGATAGTGTTTTTTTATATAATTTTGAGGAAACTTTTGTTGCCAGACCTTCAAGGTTTGCTTTCACTGCATATAATATCATGATGAATTTTTGTGGTCCTATTAATTTATATAAGCTCGAAAGATATAAGATGAATGGTGGTAAAGTTAATACTTACTCTCCATTAGTACATTTTAAAGATTTTAGATTAATAAAAGCAGATTATTAATTTAGGGCTTAACATAAACTTTTTGAACATTTCTTGAAATAAGCATACCTAATCCATTAGTAATATTTGTATAGACAGGCACTACCTCTCCGCCAAAAATACCTGATATTCCTCCTTCTCTTTGGTTATCCAAAGAATTATAGTAAACATAAGCATCATTACTAAATGTAGAAAACTCAAAGTTTATAGTATCACAATCTCCAAATTGAAAGTCTTCATAGAAAAGATCTATTGAAATATTTTTTTCTTGTCCATTAAAAAGAGCATCGCTAAAAATAACTTCATCATCAACAAAAGTATATCCTGAAAAAATATCATTTACTGGAAAAGATGGGTCATTTGAAGACATATTTACTAAGCCTCTGTAAGAATAGTTTTCCAAATATCCATATTCATCATAATAAGATTTATTGCAGGCAACATTTAAAGCTAAGGCGTAATAATTTTGCTGATTTATATTATCATCAAAAGAAAATTGAAAATTTATTCTATCATCATTTGAAGTGGTATCTATAGTAATATTTTTAAGAATAATATCATTTGGTACATATGTAGATCCACTTATATTATTGAAGTTTGGGTGTGTTACTTCAATCTTATATGTTTTATCTTTTATTGGTATATAATCAGATTTATAATAGTTCATGGCTATTTGTGACCAGTCACCTTGAACATATGGGAAAATTGTATTTGCGAGATCTATTTCTAGGCTATCAATGAATAAATTATCTTCAAACAATAGAGCATTAGCATTATTCACCATTTGTGGAGAAGCAGTGTCAAAAGCTCCAACAGATCTTGAAATTAGAACTTTTACTGATGTATCCGTATCTAGTCTACCATTTAATACTAAAACTGGATCGTGAGGAGGTATATCTAGATCAATTACTGTCTCCATATCTCCACATGAAATGATTAGTATAGATAATATGATTAGTTGTTTTATTTTTTTCATAATTAAAACTGTATTCTATAAGATATTGATGGAATAATAGGAAATAAGGATACTTGTTTTGCAACCCTAATACTATTTTCATTAGTCAAGTACGCAAAAAATGGATTTTTTCTGCTGTAAGCGTTATATGCTCCAAATGAAAGAATTTTTGTTAATTTTTTTGATTTCTTAGTTCTATTAAAACCAAAATCTAATCTATGAACAGCATTAAGCCTTGTTGAATTTCTATCCCCATATGACTCAATATAGTCAACACTTTGACCTTCCCAATCTTGTTCTTCAGGTGCTCCTATATAAATTGCTCGAGGAAAAGTGATGGCATTTCCAGTACCATATATCCAAGTTAAACCAGCATCCCACTTTTTATTAAACCTGTGTGAAAGAACAAGCGAGAAGTCATGTCTTCTGTCAAATTTATAAGGATACCATTCTCCAAAATTGATATTTTCAAATTGTCTATTAGTCCAAGATAAAGTATAGCCAATCCATCCAGTTGTTTTTCCTTTTTTCTTTTGTAAAAAAAGTTCTGCTCCATAGGATTCACCATCCCCATTATTTTCAATTGAATTCTCCCAAGATTCAGTACTAGATAGATTTGAGTATCCAGCTTTATATGTTATTAAATTACTCATAGTTTTATAATAACCTTCAAGACTAAGTTCATATTCACCATTATTAATATCTGTTGAAATATTACCTGCCCATTGCTTTGAATTTTGAGATGGTGCTTGATTAACTGCGGGAACCCATATGTCACTTGGGAAGCCAATTGATGAATTAGACAATAAATGAATATTCTGTGTCATTTCTGCATATGATGCTTTAGCTGACCAAAATTCATTAATTAGATATCTTATTGATGCTCTTGGTTGAAATGATATATTATTTTTATTAAATAAGTTATTAGAGTTCTCTTCATCGGTATTATATAATCCTATGTGCAAACCAATATTTGCTTTTAGTCTATTTGATATTTTAAAGTTATCTTCAACATAAAAAAACATTTCATAAGCATTTATATTATTTGAAAAAGTTAAAATTGTATCTAAAAGAAAGTTGGAACTTGTATCAGTACTTATTTGATTTATAAATAGATTAGTTTCACCAGGAAAAAAGTAATGTTTGGTAAAAGAAGAACCAAATTTAATATCATGATTAGGGTTAGGACTATAATCTAGATCAACTCTTACACCTAAATCTTCAATTCCAGAGAGGTATCCAAAAGAAATATCATTAGATTCAATACTATTATTATCTGAATAGTTAATTCCAAAATTAGTATTAAAAGAATACTTACTGTATGTAAGAGTAGTATTACTAAATAGTTTGTCACTAATTAAATGATTCCATCTTAAAGTTGATGTAATATTTCCATACCCTAAACCAAAATCTAAATTGCTTTGATCGCTATCTGTATTCTCAGTAAAATCAATTCCTAATTTATCTTTTCCGGTATAGGCACTTAAATAAATCCTATCTTTTTTTGAAACCTTATGGTTAACTTTTGCATTTAAGTCATAAAAATATAAGGTTAAATCAGTAGTATTTTCAGAAGTTCTTGGTAAGAAAGGAGCTACGATTAAATCTAAATATGTTCTTCTTGCTGAGATTATAAATGATGTTTTATCTTTTATGATTGGCCCCTCTAAAGTAAATTTTGATGATATTAAACCTAATGTTGCATCTCCTTTTAATTCTTTTTGATTTCCTTCTTTCATATCAATTTGTAAAACTGAAGATAATCTACCACCAAATCTTGCTGGAAACCCCCCTTTAGTTAATCTGACAGATTTAATAGCATCTGCATTAAATACTGAAAAAATACCTCCTAAATGTGATGCGTTATAAACAGGTACTCCATCAAGGAGAATTAAGTTTTGATCTGGACCTCCACCTCTTACATAAAAGCCTGAAGTACCTTCACTAGATTGCACGCCAGGAAGTAATTGAATTGCTTTAATTATATCTACTTCTCCCAATAGTGCTGGAATTGTTTTTATTTGCTCAATTGGAATATCAATTACAGAAGTTTGAGTCTTATCTACTATGTTTGCTTCTCCTTTAACTTGTACTTCACTGATATTAAAAGAGTTTACTTCAAACTCAATATTTTCCTCAATGTCTTGCTTGAGGTTAACTATTAAGTTTTGTGTTTGATAGCCAATAAATGAATAAGAAATATTGTATTCCCCTTTGGGAAGAGTTAAGCTATAAAATCCAAATGTATTTGATGTAACTCCTTGATTAAGCTCTTTACAAAAAATATTAACTCCAATTATATTTTCTCCATTACTGATGTCAGAAATATAGCCACTTACAGTATATTTTTCATCACAAAATACTGTATTTGCTTTTAAAATATAAACTACAATTAATATTAGAAATTTTTTATTCATTTAAGACAAACGTTTTTAATAGTATTTTATTATCTTAAATCAATTACTTCCACATCTGGATATTCAGTTAAATTGAAAAGGAATTCATTATTGTTATTTTTTTCAAAATTAGTTTTAAAATCAGTAATTAAATATGTAAATGAACCTCCATTTTTATCATATAGTATTATGTTGAATAACTGTAATGTATTTGAGTCTATTTGCAATTGAATTTTTCTGAAAGCATTACTTTCAATTGAGAATAAATCAATAATATGAATTTTCTTGCTATCAATCTCTTTCAGCTCAATATATTCACTTTTATACCCTTGCTCATAAATTGTGAATAGTTTATTTGGACTCATCATATCATCTTCTGCATCATATTCCATTATTTGAACTTCATTTGCTTCTTTAAGATATATCCATTGATTAATTCCATCACTAATGACAATTTGTTTATTAATTTCTAATCTAAATCTATTACTGTCAATTTTAATATTTCCTTCTTGCTCTTCAAAGATATCCTGACTCTCATTTTTGAAAGTAAAATTAAAATTTACATGAATATTCTCATACGATTTTGTTTGTATGCTTAAATCTTCTAATATTTTGGATGAAACACTATCAACTTTATTTGTAATTAATGAATCTTGCGCACCAGCACTTAGTGCTATTACAAATAATAATGGAAAAAAAAGTTTATTCATTTTGGTTTAGTTTATTTAATAATTCTTCTAGCTCTAACATATCTCTAACAAGTACTTGTCTAGCTTTACTTCCTTCAAAAGGACCCACTATACCTGCTGATTCTAATTGATCAATTATTCTACCAGCTCTGTTATAACCTAGCCTTAATTTTCTTTGTATTAACGACGTAGATCCAGATTGACTTTGCACAACTGTTCTGGCTGCTTCATCAAACATAGCATCTTTATCATTTAAATCAGCTTTAGTTGAAACCGTTTCAGCTTCTCCTTCATATTCAGGAAGAATATGTGCTTGAGGATATCCTCTTTGAGAGCCAATGTATTCACAAATTTTTTCTACTTCTGGAGTGTCAATAAATGCACATTGTAATCTAATTAGTTCACTCCCAGTTGAAATTAGCATATCACCCATACCAATCAATTGTTCTGCCCCCTTAGAATCCATAATTGTTCTTGAATCTGTAGTTGAGGTTACTCTAAATGCAACTCTTGCTGGGAAGTTGGCTTTGATTAAACCTGTAATAACATTTACTGAAGGTCTTTGAGTTGCTATTATTAGATGAATACCTATTGCTCTTGCTAGCTGTGCTAGCCTTGCTATTGGTGTTTCTATTTCTTTACCAGCTGTCATGATTAAATCTGCAAATTCATCGATCACAAGTACTATATATGGTAAAAATCTATGTCCGTCATTTGGGTTAAGTTTTCTAGAAATGAATTTTTTATTATATTCAATTATATTTCTGCAGTTAGCATTTTTACATAATTCGTACCTATCATCCATTTCAATACATAAGGAGTTAACAGTATTCACTACTTTTTTTGTGTCTGTTATTATTGCATCTTCCTCATCTGGTAGTTTTGCTAAATAATGTCTTTCAATTTTATTAAATAAAGTCAGCTCAACTTTTTTAGGGTCAATTAGTACAAATTTTACTTGAGAAGGATGTTTCTTATATAACAGTGAAGCTAAGACAGCATTTAATCCAACAGATTTTCCTTGTCCTGTTGCGCCAGCCATTAAAAGATGAGGCATTTTAGCAAGATCAACAACATATGTTTCATTTGAAATAGTTTTACCAAATGCAATTGGAAGAGCCATCTTATTATTTAAGAAATTTTCTGATGAGAGAACCTCTAACATTGAAACAATATTTTTTGTTCTATTTGGAACTTCTATTCCAATTGTGCCTTTACCAGGAATTGGAGCAATAATTCTTATGCCCTCTGCAGCTAAACTTAAGGCAATATCATCTTCAAGATTTTTAATTTTTGAAATACGAACACCGGCCTCAGGCACTATCTCATAAAGAGTAATTGTTGGGCCAACTGTAGCACTAATCGAAGTAATCCCAATTTTATAATGGCCTAATGTTTCAACAATTTTATTTTTCTTTTCCTCTAGATCTTCTTTGTCAATTTTTATCTCACTATTTCCATAACTATTAAGTAAATCAATTGTTGGCATTTTGTAAGATGAAAGCTCAAGAGTTGGGTCATAATCACCTAACTCTCTTAATTTTTTTTCAATCTCTGTCTCACTTAGCTTTTCCTCAGAGCTTACTTTCTTTATTTCAATATCAAGATTATTTTCATCTTCTTTGTTGCTATTGATATTTTTATTGATTTTGGGATCTATTTTTTTATCAATATTTAAATCTGGATCTGAAATAACTTCCTTTTCTTCATGTTTTTCTTTGCTTATTGAATTTAAAATAGTTTCTGAAGTTGTGATTGGTGCTTTTTTATTTTTTGAATTCTCACTATTTCTTTTTAATTTATTAGATAAAAAATGAAAACTTTGCAAAGAAAATTCTTTAAGATAAATAAAAACTTCATCTATAAAACTTTTGTGATTGATAAAAAAGTAAAGAATAAATAATGTTATCAATAACAATGTTGTTCCAATTTCTCCTAAAACATTCGACAACAAATTTTCCGAATAAATTCCAAGACCTCCTGATATAATAGAAGATTCAAAAAAGTGATATATGAATATTGGAAAATATATGAGAAAAACTAGGCAATAAAATAGAAGGTTTGGTATTGATATTTTTCTGAATCCAAATACCCTCAAACTTAAACAGAATATAAAAATAAAGATTAAGTATGCGGATACTCCAAATAACTTATAAATAAGTAGATGTGAGAGATAAGCTCCTAATCCGCCAAGAGAATTTTTAATATCAGAATGAGTGAGAACTTCATAAATGCCACTATTCATGACAATACTATTGTCTGATTTCCACTCAACATAGAATGATGAAAAAGCTATTAGTAAATAGCAAGCAAGTAAAAATAAAAAAGAACCAAAAATTAGTTGATTATTTTTGTTTTTAAATGGGGCAGCTATTTTTGATAAAAGCTTATTCTTAATAGACTTAAACTTAGGTTTTTTCTTCATCTTCTATATTCATCAAAAATACAAATAGATATTTTGAACATTATTAATATAAACTATTATTTTACCATTAAATTGTTAATAATTTTGAAGATTTAATTTAAAGCTTTATTAAGTTTGCAGCTATTACTACTATGGAATTAAATGTTAATAATGAAACACATCAGCTAAAAGCTGTTTTGTTGGGTATCGCTGATAGTTTTGGTGGCACTCCTGAGTTAGGTGATTGTTATGACCCAAAATCAAAAGAACATGTTCTAAATGGAACATTTCCTCAGATAAATGATATTACTGATGAACTTAAAGAGTTTCAGGCTGTTTTAGAAAAATATTCTATTCAAATATATCGACCCTCTAATATAGCGAGCTTAAATCAAATATTTTCAAGAGATATTGCTTTTGTGATTAGCAATAAAATTATTCTTTCTAATATTATAAAAGATAGAGAAAAAGAAATTTTAGCTATTGACCCTTTATTGAATTTAATTAAAAAAGAAAATATAATAAGTTTAGATAAAGATTCTCGAATAGAAGGGGGGGATGTTATCCTTTTTAATAAATTTATTTTTATTGGTTATTCAGAGGAAGAAGATTTTATAAAGTATAAGGTTGCAAGAACTAATAAGAGCGGTGTTGAAAGAATTAAGTCTTTATTTCCAGAAAAAGAAGTTAAATCATTTGAACTGCTTAAGTCAGATGATAATGCTAAAGAAAACGCATTACATCTTGATTGTTGTTTTCAACCCATAGGTAAAAACCAGGCGATTATTTACGAAGGAGGTTTTAAAAATAAAAAAGATATAAAATATTTAAACCAGTTATTTGGTTCTGGAAATCTAATTAAAATTAACTCACAAGAAATGTATGACATGAATTCTAATATTTTTTCAATTTCAGAAAATGTTATTATTTCAGAACGAAGTTTTTTACGTTTAAATAAAATATTAAGAGAGCGTGGCTTTACAGTTGAAGAGATTTCATATTCCGAGATATCTAAGATGGAAGGTCTGTTGCGATGCTCTACAATGCCATTAATAAGAAAATGAAGCAAATAACAAATCATATTATGATGATTGAGCCAGTTTCGTTCAATTTTAACGAAGAAACTTCTGTTGACAATCATTATCAAAATTCTAGCATTAGTATTTCTCAAAATGAAATACAAGAAAAAGCGTTAAATGAATTTCAAAATTTTGTTGAAGTATTAGAAAATAAAGGTGTGAATGTTATTGTTTTTAAAGATACTATGATTCCTTTTACTCCTGACTCTATATTTCCTAATAATTGGGTTTCCTTTCACGAAAATGGTAGTATCTTTTTATATCCTATGCTTGCTAAAAATAGAAGGAAAGAAAGAAGAGATGATATTATTTCTTTTATTTCTAGCAAGTTCCAAGTATCAGAAGTACATAGTTTAGTTGATTACGAAAATCAAAATCTTTTTCTAGAGGGAACTGGAAGTTTAATTCTGGATAGAAAAAACAGGATTTGTTATGCTGCACGCTCTAAAAGAACTGATGAGAAAATTTTACTAGAATTTTGTGATAGACAAGGTTTTACACCATTTCTTTTTAGTGCTTATCAAAATGTAGATTCCCAACGACTACCTATTTATCACACTAATGTTCTTATGTGTATTGCAAATAATTATGCTATTATTTGTTTAGACTCTATAGATAATAAACAAGAAAGAGAAAATATTATAAAACAGCTTAATTCAACTAACAAAGAGATAATAGAGATTTTTGAGGAACAAGTTAATTCCTTTGCTGGAAATATGTTACAAGTAATGGGGGATAAGGAATACTTAGTGATGTCTAGCTCTGCTTTAAATAGTTTAAATAAAAAACAAAAAAAATCTATATTGTTTTATAATGAAATAATAGATGTAGATTTAAGCATTATTGAATCTTGTGGGGGTGGAAGTGCAAGATGTATGATGGGAGAAATATTTTTAAATTTAAAAAATGATTGAAGAACTACTAAGAAAATATATTGCCAAAGCAATAGAAGAAAAGTATCAACAAAATAATATTGAAATCCAGTTTCAAAAGACTAGAAAAGAGTTTGAGGGTGATATTACTTTAGTTGTGTTTCCTATTACTAAATTTTCTAAGAAAAGTCCTGAGATGACCGCTGAAGAAATAGGTGTTTTTCTTAAAGAAAATACTAATGAAGTTTTTAGTTTTAATGTAGTTAAGGGGTTTCTTAATCT
Organism: uncultured Flavobacteriales bacterium; assembly: GCA_905181585.1. Taxonomy (GTDB): domain Bacteria; phylum Bacteroidota; class Bacteroidia; order Flavobacteriales; family BACL11; genus CAJIYG01. The sequence continues at coordinate 149,134 of CAJIYG010000005.1, read as the reverse complement.
TTCTATTGAAAGTGATTACTACTTATCTTCATTCTATAAAATATTAGATCAAGATGATTTTGGTTTTTGCAAAATTAACGATGATTCTTTAAAATATGTTGTTGAATATTCTTCTCCCAATACAAATAAACCTATCCATTTAGGACACATAAGAAATAATCTTTTAGGCTATTCTGTAGCAAAAATCCTTAAAGCTTCAGGACGAGATGTTAAGAAAGTTCAAGTTATTAACGATAGGGGGATTCATATATGTAAATCTATGGTGGCATGGCAAGATTTTGGGAATAATGAGTCTCCCGAAAGTAGCGGTATTAAAGGAGATCATCTTGTAGGAAAGTACTATGTTAAATTTGATGTTGAATACAAGAAAGAAGTTGCTGCTTTAATTGCTAGTGGTGCTTCTAAAGATGATGCAGAAAAAAAATCTAATATTTTTAAAAGAGCTCAAGAAATGCTTCTTAAGTGGGAGGCAAAAGATGAAGAAGTAATAAAGCTTTGGACAATGATGAATGGTTGGGTTTACAAAGGTTTTGAAAAAACATATTTAAGACTTGGAGTTGATTTTGATAAAAATTATTATGAAAGTAATACATATTTATTGGGTAAAGAAATTGTAGAAACTGGTTTAAAGAATAATGTATTTTTTAAAAAAGATGATGGCTCTGTTTGGATTGATTTAACAGAGGAGGGATTAGATGAAAAAATTGTACTAAGATCAGATGGAACAGCTGTTTATATTACTCAAGATATTGGTACTGCAGTATTAAGACATAAAGATTTTGATTTTTCTCATATGGTTTATACAGTTGCAAATGAGCAAGATTATCATTTCAAGGTATTATTTAAAATTTTAGAAAAATTAGGTTATAATTGGGCAAAAGATTGTTACCATCTTTCTTATGGTATGGTTGATCTTCCATCAGGAAAAATGAAATCTCGAGAAGGAAATGTTGTTGATGCAGATGATTTAATGTCTGAAATGGTTAATGAAGCAAAAATAATTTCACAGGATTTGGGTAAAATACAAGACTTAAGTCTTTCTCAAGCAAATAATCTTTATGAAACTGTTGGTTTAGGAGCTTTGAAATATTTTATGCTAAAAGTTGATCCAAAAAAAAGAATGTTATTTGATCCAAAAGAAAGTATAGATTTTAATGGTAATACTGGCCCTTTTATTCAATATACTTATGCTAGGATTAGTTCTTTAGTTCGTAAAAATAAAACTGATTTAATACTTTCGAATGATATATTAATTTCTAATAAAGAAAAGGAGTTAATTAAAATACTATTAGAGTTTCCTAAAACTATTCAAGATGCAGCTAATTTATATAGCCCTGCTATTTTGGCTAATTATATCTATGAAATTGTTAAAGAATTTAATAGTTATTATCAGTCAACAACTATTCTAAATGCTGAATCAGATAGTATCATATCTTTTAGAATAAGTTTGTCCAAAAAAATTGCTGAAGTGATTAAGAAATCAATGGATTTACTCGGAATTAATGTGCCTGAAAAAATGTAATTTTTTTTAAAAAAAGTAATTCTTTTTTATAAAAAATAAAAAAAAGTATACATTTGCTAACATCATGACAAAATCTAGAATACATCAAATAATTTTTGAAGCAGATACTCCCAAAGGTAAACTCTTTGATGTTGTATTGTTAGTAGCTATTTTATTATCAGTTTCTGTTGTTATTTTAGAAAGTGTTGAAACAATTCAGCAGCGATATAGATCTCTTCTTATCGGAATTGAGTGGGTTTTTACAGTATTATTTACTATTGAGTATTTTTTGAGAATTTACTCGATTCAAAAACCGTTCAAGTACATTTTTTCTTCAATGGGAATAATTGATCTTTTAGCTGTAATTCCTACATATTTAATTTTTATTTTTCCGGCGATGCATTTTCTAACTATTATTAGAGCAATTCGATTAATAAGAATTTTTAAGATTTTTAAGCTTTCTCGATATACTCGTGGAGCGTATACAATGCAAATTGCGCTTAGATCATCCAGACCTAAAATTGTTGTGTTTCTTTTATCAGTTATTTTACTTGTTACTTTACTTGGAACTATCATGTATATAGTTGAGGGTTTAAGTGCTAACAACCCAGGTTTTCAGGATATTCCTAATTCTATCTACTGGTCAATTGTTACTCTTACAACTGTAGGTTATGGAACTGTTGTTCCAACAACTATTTTAGGTAAAATTATCGCCTCGATAATAATGGTTATAGGTTATGGTATTATAGCTGTTCCTACAGGTATTGTTACAGCAGGAATCATAAAAGCTAAAACTAAAGCTAACACTCAGTCATGTATAAATTGCTCTCAAGAAGGACATGATAATGACGCTGAATTTTGTAAGTATTGTGGTTCAAAAATTCATGAATAATGTTTTTCGGTTAGTATATTAATTTTTGTAACTGCTTATGAAAAATTTCAAGGTTTATAAATCATCTGCAGGCTCTGGCAAGACATACACTTTAGCATTAAATTTTATTTGTTTATCACTCTTAGGAGCTAAAGCAAATGATGTAGATTATTACAAAAGAATTTTAGCAATCACTTTCACAAATAAAGCTTCTTCTGAAATGAAAGAAAGAGTTTTATATTATTTGAGAACGTTAAGTTTAAAAGAAGACATAGATAATATTTTAGAATTTATTCTTTTGCAAACTAAATTATCTAAAGAAGAAGTTTTTAAGTTATCTAATCAAGTTTTTTCTCATGTTTTACACAATTATTCAGACTTAAATATTTTAACCATTGATAAGTTCACATATAAAATTGTTAAAACTTTCGCTAGTGATCTTGGTCTAACAAATAATTTTGAACTTGAACTTGACAGTAATAAAATTATTAAGCCTGCTATCGCGTCATTTTTTGACAGAATTACCGAAAATGATAAAGAATTAGTTAATGTATTGCTAGAGTATTCTTCTCAAAAAATTATTGATGGTAGTAGTAATAATATTGAGGATGACCTTGAAAGTTTTGCAAAACAATTTTTTGGAGAAGAGAATCTCAATGATAATTTATCTCTTAAAGAATACATAAAGCTTAAAGATCAATTAATTAACTTTAAAAAAGCATCGACATTAAAAGTTCAAGCTTTAAGACTTAGAGCACTCAATCTTTTTAATCAGTTTCAGTTAACTAAATCTCATTTTCTTAGAGGAACATACTACACTTTTATTACTAAGAAATTGTTATCTAAAAAATATGCAGACTGGATTCCTTCTCATTCGTTACTTAAAAACATCAAAGATAACAAGTGGTACAGTGAAAAGTTAGATGAAAATCTTAAAAATAGCGTCGAGAATTCTAAACCTTCTTTAATAAACATAATAGATGATTTACTTCAAGTTTTAAAAGAGCATATTTCTGTTCACGAAGCTCTAAAAAAAATATATCCTAATATAGTTATTAATGAGCTAAAAACTGAGGTGAAAAATTTTAAAAAGCAAGAAAATTTAGAGCATATTTCAGAATTTAATAAACGAATTCATAAATTAATTACATTGCAGTCTTCCACATTTATTTATGAAAGATTAGGAGAACGTTTTAATCATTTTCTAATTGATGAATTTCAAGACACTTCTCTTTTGCAGTGGCAAAACTTACTTCCTATTATCACTGACTCTATTGATTTTGGGAAAAGTATTATTGTTGGTGATGGAAAACAATCTATATATAGATTTAGAGGAGGAGAAGTTCAACAGTTTCAAAATTTACCTAAAATTTTTAAATCTGAACATTTGCTGAATTCTAAAGAATGGGAAAATAAATTAAATTATCATTATGATGTAGAAGATTTGATATATAATTTTCGAAGTAAAAAGGAAATTATAAAGTTTAATAATTTATTTTTTGAGAAAATAAAATATTGTCTTTCTAATGATTTACAAGGCCTATATCTTCAAGACAAATTAGAAGGAACTCGAGGTCATTCACAAGATGATAGTTTTGCTGAAAGTGGAGGTTATGTAGAGTTAGATCTATTTGAAGGGGAGGATTGGAGACATGAAATTATGAGTAAAATTTTCAATGAGATTTCTGTTCTTAATAAAGAGAATAATTATGATTTTAAAGATATTGCAATTCTTTGCAATAGTAAAAGTGATGTTCAAGCAATTACAAAATATTTGAATGGAAAGTCTATTCCTGTGGTATCAGCTGAAGGTTTATTAGTTTCTAACTCCAAAGAAGTTAATTTTTTAATTGCCTTTTTAAATATAATTCTCAAACCAAGTAATCAAATCGCTCAAGCCCATATTATTTCTTATCTCCATTTTGTTGGTGTAATAGATGGAGATTTAGGTTCTTTATATAAAAATATTAAAGTTGAAGGCTTACTAAGTGTTTTAGAAAAAAATAATTTTAGCTTAAGCTTAAATAGTTTACTAAACTTATCACTATATGAAATTATTTGTAAGCTTATTGAAATATTTAATTTTTCAGAAGATCCCTTTTTAAATTCATTTAATGATATTGTTCATGTTTACTCTAAGAAAAATTTAAATAGTTTGTCTGATTTTTTAGTTTGGTGGGAACTAATGAAAGATAAAAAATATGTTACCATAAATGATTCAACTAATGCTGTAAAGGTTTTAACAATTCATAAGTCAAAAGGTTTGGCTTACAATATTGTTTTTATCCCTTTTGAATGGAGAAAAAGAAATAAAAATGAAATTTGGGTTGATAATCCTGGCTGTTTACCAAAAGAATTAAATAGGTATCTAATTAATGAAAATAAGAATTTAGCTTATTCATTTTTTAAAGATCAAGTTCAAGATGAACAAAATTTATCACTTTTAGATAATGTGAATAAATTATATGTTGCAATGACAAGAGCAAAAGACAGACTTTATATATACTCTAAATCAGTAAATAAAGATAAAAGTAATTTACATCAACTAAATGGTTTATTAGGATATTTTTCAAATAATTATCCAATTTTTGCAGGCGATAAGAAAGAGGTTAAGACAAATTGTAGCATAGAGGAAGTAAATTATTTTAACTTAATAAATACTGAAAAGCAAGAATGGAGAAATGTAATATCTTTAAAAAATTCAGCTTTAGATATTTGGGATATTGAAAATAATGATAGCCAAAAAGATTGGGGTACACTTTTACATTTAGTGTTATCTAAGATACAGTATCTTAAAGATAAAGAAGTTGTATTGAATAGTGTTTTATCTAAGGGTATGTGTTCACTAAAACAATTTCCAAAGCTTAGAAATGAAATTAATGATATTTTATTAGATAAAGAGGTGCGAAAGTTTTTTTCAAGTGAATGGCGTGTTGTAAATGAAAAAGAAATTTTAATGCAAGATGGAACAACTCTTATCCCAGACAGATTGCTTTTTAAAGAGGGAAAAGTTGTAATTATTGATTACAAAACTGGTGAATATAGGGGGCATCATAAAGACCAAATTTTAAATTATTCTTCAGCATTAAAGCAAATGGGGTACAATAAAATTGATTGTTATTTGATTTATACTAAAATGACAAATAAAATCATGAAAATATGAAACCGTTTTTAGAAAAAATAGCTGAAAGATTATTACTTAAGTTTTCTGAAAATATGAGTAGTGTTGCGCTAGTTTTACCTACAAAAAGATCAGTTGTTTTTTTAAAAAAATATATTTCGCTAAAGACTAATCTTCCTTTATTTCTGCCAAAATTCTTCTCAATTGAAGAATTTATTGAAGAGGTTTCAGAGATGAAAGTTCTAGATAATATTAGCTTGCAGTTCTATTTATATGATGCATATCTTAAATCTTCTAATTCAAAAAAAGATTCTTTTTCTGAATTTTTAAATTGGAGTAATACTTTGCTTAAAGACTACAATGATATTGATTCAAGCATGATTGATCCACAAATTTTATATAATAATTTAAAGGATGTAAAGCAGCTAGAAAATTGGAAACTTGATCAGTGGAGCCTTAGTGATGAATCATTATCAATGAATCAAAAAAGTTTTATAAGCTTTTTTGAATCTCTTTACCCTATTTATTTAAAACTTACAGATAAATTAATAAATAACGGTTTTGCTTACCAAGGACTTGCAAATAAAATTGCTGCAGAAAAAATTAATACAACAAAATTTGTTTGGGATAAAATATGGTTTGTTGGATTAAATGCATTAACAACTTCAGAGCACAAAATAATAGATGTACTTAAGGAAAAAGATATTGCAAGAGTTTTTTGGGATGCAGACAAATATTACTTCAATAATAATTATCACGAAGCAAGTTTTTTTCTTAAAAAACAACAGAAAAAGTGGAAAGAGTTTGATTTTATTGGCGTTGGAGATTATTTGTCCAAACCTAAAGAAAATATACAGATAATTTCATGCCCAAATTCAATTAGTCAGACAAATGTCATGAGGCAAGTTCTAAGCGATCTAGAAAAGGTTAACGACAGTAGTAAGACAGCAATTATTTTAGCTAACGAAGACCTCTTATACCCAGCTCTTAATAATATTCCGCCTGAAGTTACTAAACTAAATGTGACAATGGGGAGCCCATTTCAGTCAACACCATTTTTTTCATTTATTGATACATTAATTAATCTACAGATTAATTCAAAAAATAATGTTTTTTATTATTTTGATTTATTTAGAATACTAGATCATCCTTATTTATTTAAAATAATTAAATCAAAAAATATTTATAGTTTAAAAGATTATATTTTGGATAATAATCTTTCATTTATATCGTCAGAAATTATTTTATCTGAGATTGGAAAATCCTTTAATGAAATTTTTGATAATTGGTCAAGTACTGCTGATTTAATAATTGGTCTTGATACAGTTATTAATTTAATGAGAAAAGATTTAATAGATAAAAACGCTACTCTAGATTCTGAGATTTTAAATGTTTTTTATAAGATACTAAGAAAATTTGAAGTTTTAATAAATGATTTTAATTTTAATATTGACCTAAAATCTGCTTATTCTATATTTAAGCAGTTAGTTGCAAAAGAAATTATTCCCTTTAAAGGGGAACCTTTAGAAGGAGTTCAATTAATGGGGATTTTAGAAAGCAGAACTTTAGATTTTAATAATGTTATAATTCTTGGCGTAAATGAAGGTTTTTTACCACAAGGAAAAAGTGTTAACTCATTTATTCCTTTTGATTTAAAAATTTATTACAAGATGCCTACTTATAATGAAAGGGATGCTGTATTTTCTTATCATTTTTATAGACTGCTTCAAAGAGCAAAGAATATTACTTTAACATATAATACTCAGAATGATGATTTTGGTAGTGGAGAAAAAAGTCGTTTTATCACTCAACTAGTAAATGAATATAAAAGTAATCCTATTTCATTACTTGAATATAGAAATAGCGACTTTCAAAATAATGAAATTGTAAGCTATATTATAAAGAATTCTAATTTAGAAAAAGAGTTAAAAGACTGGTTAGTTAATGGAGTGTCTGCATCAGCAATATCTAAATATATAAACTGTAATCTAGATTTCTACTTTCATTATTTACAAAAAATCAGAGAAGAAAAAAAAATAAATGAATTTGCTGACAATAGTTTAATGGGTGATGCTATTCATGAAGCACTAAAAAAATACCCAGCAGGTAATATTGATTTGAATAATTTTAAATGTATTTCAAATAAAGTAAAGGAATCAATAGATATTTACTATAAAAATAAACTCCCTAATGAGAATTATAATAAAGGAAAAAATTTACTTTCTCTTTCTTTAGCAAAAAAACTTATTAATGACTTTTTGGAAATGGAGCTCTCTAAATTAAAAAATAATAATATTATAAATATTTTATTTACAGAGGAAAAATTCGAATTTTCTTTACAAGTTGAAAATATAGATTGTAATTTAAAAGGTACAATTGATCGAGTTGATATATTTGAAAATAAATTACGAATTATTGATTACAAAACTGGAAGAGCAGTTAAAAAGAAAGATTTATGTTTTGTTTCTTGGCAGGATTTGTTTGAAAATCGTGATAAGAAGTTTTTACTTCAAATATTTATGTATGTTTTCTTATTTTTAAAGAAATATCCAAAATATATTGGTATGGAAATTCTTGCAGGAATTTATTCTTTACGTAATTTAGAAGAAGGAATTATTCTTGTAAATAGTAAAGAAGATATATTGTTCAATAATAATTTTTTAAATAATTTTGAAAAGAACCTTGTAATCTTTTTAAATAAAGTTATTAATGAAGATTTTTCATCAAGTACTAATAAAGATAATTGCAAATATTGCGATCATCAATCAATCTTATAATTTTTTTTCTTGCTACTAAGTCTACATCCACTTTTTTGTTTTCTTTCAGCATTAATTGTTTTATATTTGTGTAAAATATTTTTATGAAACATAAGCTTTTTTTATTTTTCTTTTCTTTTTTTGTGTCTACACTAACATATTCACAAGAAATAATTCTAAATACTAATTTGAATTCTTTTGATGTTTTAGATAAGTCAGAAAATAGTTTTTCTTTTAATTCTTCTGTGAACAGAATTAGCTACAAAACTATTAAAACTGAGGAAGGAAATTTTACTAAACTAATTATTCCTTCTTATACTTCTTCCTCTAAAATAGGTTCGCCAGAGATGTTAATGCTTAATAAATTAATTTCAATTCCAAAAGGAATTAAGCCTGTTATAGAAATTATAAGTTCAAGTGAGCAGCTTATTAAGCTTGATGACTATAACATATCATTACCTATTTTTCCTAAACAACCTTCGATCTCTAAAGGAGATAAGTTAGAAGATATTAAATTTTACTATGATAATTTTTCATATGAAATAAATGATTTTTCATTTGATAATTTAATTTCTTTTTCAAATCTAGGTAAAATGAGAGGAGTTGATTTATCTCGATTAACAATATCTCCTTTTAGTTATAATCCTGTTAAAAATGAACTGAAAATTATTACTAATTTGACTGTTAAAATTTCTTATGATAGTACTGTTGATAATTTAGAAAAATATTATTCATCAGATTTTAATTCACTCTATAAAAAATGTATTAACTTCATTCCTCCCTCTAACAAGGATGTTATCACTACTTACCCTGTTAAATATATTATAGTTTCAGATCCTGCATATCAAGTTGCACTTCAGCCCTTTATTGATTGGAAAACTCGTAAAGGCTTTGAGGTCGTTGAAGCATATACAAGTGACCCTGTTGTTGGAAATACAACTCTATCCATTAAGTCCTTTATTCAAAATTTTTATGATAACGCATCTATTAATAATCCAGCTCCAACCTATTTGCTTTTAGTTGGTGATATTGATCAAGTACCTAGCTTTCAGGCTTCTGGTCATGTTTCAGATATGTATTATTGTGAGTTTGATGGAAACGGAGACTTTTATCCAGAAATGTATTACGGCCGCTTTTCTGCATCTTCAGTATTAGATGTAGAAGTGCAAGTTGCAAAGACTTTAACACATGAACAATATACATTTAACGACCCTGCATTTTTAGATGAAATTTTATTAGTTGCTGGCGTTGATGCTAGTTTTGCTCCAACTTACGGAAATGGCCAAATAAATTATGCCACTGATAATTATTTTAATATTGCTCACAACTTAACTATTCATAATTATTTATATGGTTCTGGAAGTCCAATTACATCTGATCAATCTCAGGCATCTTCTGCTATTATCTCTAACGTTAGTGAAGGAGTTGGTTTTGCCAACTACTCTGCTCATTGTGGTCCTTCAGGCTGGTCAGACCCTTCATTTAATAATGGAGATGTTTCGTCTTTACAGAACAATAACGAGTATGGTTTAATGATTGGTAACTGCTGTCAGTCAGCAAAGTTTGATGAGCCAACTTGTTTTGGAGAATCTCTATTAAGAGCAAATGATAAAGGAGCTTTAGGTTATATTGGTGGCTCAAATAATACATATTGGGATGAAGATTATTGGTGGGCTGTAGGATCTACTTCTTCAATTGTTTCTAATCCAACATACTCAGGAACTTCTTTAGGTGTTTATGATTGTTTGATGCATGAAAATGGTGAGCAAAAAAATGATTGGTTTATAACACAAGGTCAAATAATTCATTCAGGAAATTTAGCTGTAACTGAAGCTGGTGGAGCTGAACAATATTATTGGGAGATTTACCATTTAATGGGAGATCCATCTTTAATGCCATATATAGGTATTCCAACTCCTTTGTCAGCAAGTTATAATTCCATTCTTCCTGTGGGAAGTACTTCTCTTTCTATTACAACCGAGGAAGATGCCTATGTAGCTCTTTCTGAAAATGGTGTTTTATTAGATGCAAAATTATGTGATGCCTCTGGAACTGTAGCTCTAAATTTTAACCCTGTGCAAAATGTTGGTAATCTTGACGTAATCATTACAAAACAATTTAAGCAACCATTCATTTCTACAGTTCAAGCAATTTCTCCTAATGGTCCATATGTTATAACTTCAAATAATACTGTAAATGATATTTTTGGTAATAATAATTCCCTTGCTGACTATAACGAATTTATATACTTAGATCTTGATTTATTTAATTTAGGAAATTCAAATGCTCAAAATATCAATATTGTTTTATCTTCTACAGATCAATATGTTACTGTCGTTGATTCTGTAGATGCAATAAGTTTAATTGGAGCAAATCAAACAATAAGTACAAATAATACTTTGAGCTTCCAAGTAAGTCCTTATATACCAAATCAACATACTGTTATCTTTACTCTTAATATTTCTGATAACTTAGGTAATATATGGGTTTCAACTGTAAGTGTGTTATTAAACGCTCCTGTGTTTCAACATACAAGTTTTATGATTGATGATTTTACTTTAGGTAATGGTAATGGTAAGCTTGATGCCGGAGAAACTCTTGAACTTCTTATCGAAGTTAAGAATACTGGTCATGCTGATGCTGCGAATCTTGTGGGTACTCTTAGCTCACTAAGTACTTATGTGACTATAAATTCCTCTTCTTTTCTTCTACCTTCTCTTAATACAAATCAAAATCAGAATCTTTCATTTAATATTACTGTTGATCAAAATACACCCATAGGAACTAATATTTTATTTCCATTTAATTTTACTGATCAAATTTATTCTTATCAAACAAGTTTTTCTGAAATTGTCGGAGTTATTGATGAGGATTATGAAAGTGGAGATTTTTCTCAGTTTTCATGGATTCAAGGAACATATCCATGGTTAGTTGATAATACAGAAATTTATGAAGGAGTTCATAGCTCAAGATCTGCTATTTCCTTACCTGATAATGAAGAATCTGAATTGTCTGTGAACTTAAATGTTCTTGCAGATGGAGATATCTCATTTTTTAAATTTGTTTCTTCCGAATATGATTTTGATTTTTTAAAATTTAAGATTAATGGAACTAAGCTTGATGAATGGTCAGGAATTGATACTGTATGGAGTTTTGTGTCATTTCCTGTTAGTGCAGGCTTAAATACTTTTAAGTGGGAATATGATAAAGATGCTTCACAATCTGACGGTCTTGATGCTGCATGGATAGATTACATAGTATTTCCTGCAGTATATTTAGCTCCAAGTTCAAATAGCCAAATTAATTCAAATATTAAACTATATCCAAACCCAAATAAAGGAATTTTTAACGTAATTTTTAGTTCTTCAATTAATCATAAAATAGAAATTAGTGATATAAAAGGAAATAATGTTGCAAATATTATTAGTAATAGTTTATCAGTTGAGTGTGATTTAAGAAGTCTTGCTGCAGGATCATATCTTGTTAAAATTTTACCCGAAAATATTATTTATCAAATTGTTAAGCAATAGTGTCAAAATTTCTTGCTATTGATTATGGGAAAAAGAAAACAGGAATAGCAATTACTGATAGTTTAAATATTATAGCTTCCCCATTAACAACTGTGGAAACATCGAATCTTAATTCTTTCCTTAAAAAGATTATAGATAAAGAACAGATAGTTAAAGTTATTGTAGGTGATCCAAAAAATTTAGATAATACTTTAACAGATATTAGCCTTGAAGTAGATACTTTTATAAATAATCTTAAAAAGATATTTCAAAAAATTGAAGTGATTCGTATTGATGAAAGATTTACTTCTAAAATGGCAAAGCAGGCAATTCTTTTCTCAGGTGTTAATAAAAAAAGAAGACAAGATAAAACTTTAGTTGATCAAGTAAGTGCTACAATTATTCTGCAAAGCTATTTAGCTCAATTACAATAATATTTTATTTTTTAAATATTTCCCTGTTGCTGATTTTTTACACTCTATAATTTTCTCAGGTGTTCCTGAAAAAATTAGTTTACCTCCATCTTTACCTCCTCCAGGACCTAAATCTATAATCCAGTCTGCACATTTTATAACATCTAAATTATGTTCAATACAAATTATAGAATGTCCATTACTTATTAGTGAGTAAAAAGATTTTAGAAGTTTATTAATATCATGAAAATGAAGTCCAGTGGTTGGCTCATCAAATATAAATAGTATTTTATTTTGTGTGTTTCCTTTAGTTAGAAATGATGCTATTTTTGTTCTTTGTGCTTCTCCACCACTTAGTGTATTTGATGATTGGCCCAACTTAACATATCCGAGGCCAACATCATCTAATGGTTTGATTTTTTTAGAAATATTATGCTGATTATTTAATGTGAAAAATTCAATAGACTGTTTAACTGAAAGTTCTAAAATCTCAGAAATATTTTTATTGCCAAATTTAATCTCAAGAACTTCTTTTTTAAATCTTGTTCCTTTACAATCATCGCATTCTAAGTGAACATCTGCCATAAACTGCATTTCCACAGTTGTTTCTCCTTCCCCTTTGCAGTTTTCACATCTTCCTCCATTTACATTAAATGAAAATGTTCCAGCTGTATATTTTCTTCTTTTAGCTAAGCTTTGGCTTGCAAATAGGTTCCTTATCTCGTCATATGCTTTTATATATGTAATAGGATTAGATCTTGAGGACTTTCCTAGAGGGTTTTGATTAATAAATTCAAGCTTTTTAATATTATTAGTACTAATTTTTAATGATTTATAAAGTTGTTCATCCTTGTCATATATTCCTAATTTTTGATTTACTGCGGGCTTTAATACATTTGAAATAAGAGATGATTTACCAGAGCCACTTACTCCAGAAACTACTGTTAGACATTCAAGAGGAAACTTTACATCTATATTATTAATATTATTAATTTTTACTCCTTTAATTTCTATAAAGTCTGTCCATTTTTTTCTGTGAGTTGGTGTAGATATATTTAGTTTTTTAGTTAAATATTTTGTTGTGAGACTTTTATTATTATTAAAAATATCTTTTACACTTCCTTTGAAAATTATTTCACCACCATTTATTCCAGCTTCTGGACCAACATCTATTATGAAGTCCGCTGATTGCATAATTTCTTCATCATGTTCAACTATTATAACTGTGTTACCTATATCTCTAAGATTCTTTAAAATTTTTATTAATTTTTCTGTATCTTGAGAATGTAAACCTATACTTGGTTCGTCTAGAATATACATAGCGCCAACTAAAGAACTTCCAAGAGAAGTTGCTAGATTAATTCTTTGTGATTCTCCCCCTGATAAAGTCTTAGATTTGCGCGAAAGATTTAAGTATTGTAGACCTACATTATTTAAGTATGTTAGTCTGTTTATTACTTCTTCTAAAATTCGTTCTGAAATTTTTTGTTCACTTTTACTAAGTTTTATTTTATTAAAAAATGCTAAACATTCTTTAATACTCATATTACAAATATCTATTATATTGAGATTATTTATTTTAACATATGTGGCTTCGACTCTTAATCTCGACCCCATACATTCATTACATTTTGCTTTCCCTCTGTATCTTGCAAGCATTACTCTTGCCTGAATTTTATATCTTTTAGACTCGAGCATCTCAAAAAATTGATTTATACCCTTGCATTTATCTTTACCGTCCCATAATATTTTCTTTTCCTCTGCTTTTAAATCTTTGTATGGTCTATGTATAGGGAAATTAAATTTTGATGATTTTTGTATAAATCTATCTTTCCATTTTGATAGTTTCTGTCCTGACCATGGTGCAACTACTCCCTCAAATAAAGAAAGTTCTTCATCTTGAATAACTTTATTATGATCAATTCCTAAGATACTTCCATATCCTTCGCATCTAGGGCAGGCTCCAAATGGATTGTTAAAAGAAAAAAGTTGAGTCGTTGGGTTTATGAATTTAATTCCATCTAGTTCAAATTTATTTGAAAAGTTCAATTTTTTATTATCTAACTTGATAATACAGCTATTTTTACCATAGCTTAGAGCAGTTTCAATTGATTCAGCAATTCTGCTTTTTTCAATTGTGTTATCTTTAATAAATCTATCAATTATTAGCTCTATACTATCAGATTTCTTTATTCTAAAATTAGAAGTTATATCTTTTATTTTTAAAATTTCATCATTTACAAATATTCTAGAAAATCCTGTTTTCTGTAGTTTTAAAAAATCTTCTATGTCTTGTTTATTTTCAATTTTTACAGAAATATAAATAGTAACTCCACTCTTAGCTAGATTTATCTCTTTAATGATATCTTCTAGACTATCTTTTTTGACTAAATTATTTGATTTGGGAGAATATGTTTTACCAATTCTTGCAAAAAGTAATTTTAGATAATCATATATTTCAGTACTTGTTCCTACTGTAGATCTTGGGTTTTTAGTTATGGTTTTTTGCTCAATTGCTATTGCTGGGCATATTCCAATTATTTCATCAACATCTGGTTTTTGGAGTTTGCCTAAAAATTGTCTGGCGTAAGATGATAGGCTTTCTATATATCTTCTTTGTCCTTCTGCAAAGAGAGTGTCAAACGCAAGAGTTGATTTACCCGAACCACTAACTCCAGAAATGACTGTTATTTTATCTTTTGGAATTTCTAATGATATATTTTTAAGGTTATGTTGCCTTGCTCCCTTAATAAAAATAGATTTATCTTTTCTCATGAATTTTAATCAATTCTGCAAAAGTACTCAATAAGATTAGTATAATTTTAAAAATATATCTATATTTGGCATGTTAAATATTTAACAAAACCTAAACTTTATTTATAGACAAAACTTTTACTTAAATTTTTTATTAACTTAAAGTAGAGTAGTATGTCATTAAATAATATTTCAGATAAAATTTTAGTATCACAGTATTTAAATGGAGAAAATTCTTCATTTGAAATTCTTTTATCTAGACATAAAAGCAGAATATTTGCTTTTATCATGTCAAAAGTTAAGAACAGAGATCTTTCAAACGATATTTTTCAAGATACTTTTATAAAGGTTATTAATTCTTTGCAGAAAGGTAAATACAACGAAGAAGGTAAGTTTTTACCTTGGGTAATGCGAATAGCTCATAATTTAGTCATCGATCATTTTAGAAAAGAGAAGAAAATGCGCATGATTAGATCAAATTCTGATTTTGATATTTTTGATGTCTTAAAAGATAATAGCTTAAATATTGATGAGAAATTAGTAAAAAATCAAGTTCATAACGATCTTCATATTCTTATTGATTTGTTGCCAAATGATCAAAAACAGGTTTTGAAAATGCGGTATTACGAAGATTTAAGTTTTAAGAAAATATCAGAGTTAATTGATGTTAGCATTAATACTGCATTAGGTAGAATGCGCTATGCCTTAATTAATTTAAGATCACTAAGTGAAAAGCATAAAATTGATTTGCAAATTAATTAATAAATTGTGAAATATTTTGTAGTGTTTATACGTTATAAGTATTAATTATAACTAAAACAATTTTTATATGAGTAAAAACTCTACTAAGAAAAACAAAATATATAAAGTATCTCAAAATAATTCAAAAAATCAAGAAGGTCCATCAATAAAAGTCCTTGATGTTATTGTTGCTTATTCTAAAGTTACTAAATCTGTTCTAAGAAACTCAAATACAATCTGTCTCAATTAGCTGATGTAATTATTTTATAAAAATATATTTTTAATACTTTTTTTCATTTCTATTTATTTTAATTATTGTTAATAATTAGATTACTATTCTCTTGATGATTGCTGTATATTTTTGCTATTTTGTATAAAATTAAATAATATGAGTGAAAAAGAAAAGGCAGCAAAATTAAAGGCATTAGAATTAACTTTAGGTAAACTTGAAAAGTCTTATGGAAAAGGCGTAGTTATGAAACTTGGGGACAAAGTTGAGGAGGATATTGAAGTAATTCCATCAGGTTCTATTGGTTTAGATATTGCTTTAGGCGTTGGTGGTTATCCTAGGGGAAGAGTTATAGAAATTTATGGCCCAGAGTCTTCTGGGAAAACAACACTTACTCTTCATGCTATTGCTGAGTCGCAAAAGAAAGGTGGTATAGCTGCTTTTATTGATGCAGAGCATGCTTTTGATTCATCCTATGCTGCTTCTTTAGGCGTAGATACTGATAATCTTTTAATTTCTCAGCCTGACAATGGTGAGCAGGCGCTGGAAATTGCTGATCATTTAATAAGTTCTGGTGCTGTTGATTTAGTTGTTGTTGATTCAGTTGCTGCACTTACTCCAAAGTCTGAAATTGAAGGCGAAATGGGGGACTCTAAAATGGGACTTCACGCAAGGCTTATGTCTCAAGCTCTTAGAAAACTAACTGCAACTATTAGTAAAACTGGATGTACATGTATTTTTATTAATCAAATTAGAATGAAGATAGGGGTGATGTTTGGTAACCCGGAAACTACTACAGGAGGTAATGCCCTTAAATTTTATTCTTCAATAAGACTTGATATTAGAAGAATAGGAGCTATAAAAAATGGAGAGGATATTACAGGAAATAGAACAAGAGTAAAAGTTGTGAAAAATAAAGTTGCTCCTCCTTTTAGAAAAGTAGAATTTGATATTATGTTTGGTACTGGTATATCGCGTTCTGGTGAAGTTTTAGATAAGGCAGTTGATTTAGATATAGTAAATAAAAGCGGATCTTGGTTTAGTTATAATGAAACAAAATTAGGTCAAGGAAGAGATGCTGTTAAACAGATGATAAGTGATAATCCAGAGCTTTGTGAGGAAATTGAAAATAAAATTAAAGAGGCATCATAGTATTTTATTTATGAGGATCTTTTTATTATTTAGTTTATTTTTCATCTATTCTTGTGGTACTGATGATAATAAAGAAATTAGAAAATAAATCTTTTATTGTCGAAATTTCTGAGCTTGTTAGTGATGATCCACTTAATACAAATCTTTTATTAAAAAGAATAAATTATAACTTTGATAAGAAGAATTATGAGTCTGCATTATTTGATCTAAAACAATGTCTAAGTATTGATTCTTTAAATCCTACTTTCCATTTTTTATCAGCAAAATCTTATTTTGAAATTTCTAAAGTTGATAATTCAAAAGTAAGTTACCCTCAATACGCTATTAGTTCTATTCAAAAATCTTTAGAAATTGACCCTGATAATACTGATTTTTTATTACTTTTTGGCGAGTTGCAGTTAGCATTCTCTAGATATGAAGACGCTATTGATTTATTTAATAAATGTTTAAAGCTTGACTATAATATTTATCGTGCCCATCATTTAATGGGATATTCATTTAAAAAATTAGATAAGATTGAAAATGCAATAAATTGTTTTCAAAATGCAATAAATATTAATCCTTCTAATTCTAACTCATATTTAGAACTCGCTTTAATTTTTCATTCTCAAAATGATACTACTGCTATTGAATATTATAATACTATTTTAACAATAGATTCAAACGATATTATCGTTTTGTATAATTTAGCTCTATTCTATCAAGAAAATGAAGATTACAATAACTCCCTGGAGACTTATAGTAAGATACTTAAAATTGATAATTTTAATGCTAATGTTCATTATAATATTGGATTCATTCACATGGAGCTTAAATTGTATGATATTGCAGTCAATAATTTTGCTGATGCTATTTATTCAGAATCGTCATTTTACCAAGCATATTATGCTAGAGGTATTTGTTTTGAAACTTTAGGTAATATTGCACAAGCTGAAGTTGACTATAAGAGGGCAATTGAGATAAACTCAACATATATATATGCTAAAGAGGCTCTTGATAACTTAATTAAAAATAATTTAAAATATAAATAATTTTATGAATTTACCTGATTTAATAAGTAGTGATATAAAGAAAGCTATGCTTGCCAGAGAAGTTGATAAGCTTGCTGCATTAAGAGCAGTTAAAGCTGCAATTATGCTTGAAGCATCAAAAGATGGTAGTGCATCAGTAAGTGATGATATTTCTCTAACTATAATAAAAAGATTAGTTAAACAAAGAAGAGACTCTGCAGAGATTTATTTAAATGAAAACAGACAGGATTTAGCAGATGATGAGCTAAAGCAATTAAAACATTTAGAAACTTATTTGCCCGAACAACTTTCTTCTTCTGAAGTTGAAAAAATTGTTAAAAAAA
Organism: uncultured Flavobacteriales bacterium; assembly: GCA_905181585.1. Classification (GTDB taxonomy): domain Bacteria; phylum Bacteroidota; class Bacteroidia; order Flavobacteriales; family BACL11; genus CAJIYG01. The sequence continues at coordinate 130,733 of CAJIYG010000005.1, read as the reverse complement.
TTATAATAGAATTAGGTGCTAGTTCAATGAGTGACATGGGCAGAGTTATGGGAAAGGTTATATCACAATTGAATGGAAAGGCTGATGGTAAACTAATCTCAAATGTCGTTAAAAATTTACTTAGGTAAAGGCTTCAAGCTATAAATAAATCTAATATATCTATTTATATAAAATTAATATTAATTTTAGCTTGAATGGTTTTTACCAGCTTATTTCCCAGTCTTTAAAGTCAGCTGCTAAACAATCAATTTTATAATCTTTTCTGCCACCAACAATTTCTTGAATTTTATTTTTAGCAGTATTTCTTATGCCATTTAGCCCATGAGTTAATTCTAAATCATTTCCATCTTTAATGCCATTTCTGTAATTAGATTCATTGTGCCATATATGAAGATTCATTTGAGAAAGAACAACAATAGCTCTAACTGTTTCAGAATTTAGACTGATATTTTTTTCATCAAGACATTTTTGAATATCATAAATAATATCACTTATTTCTTCAGCATATTCATCTTTGTGATCTTTTATAAAAACCTCTTTAAGTTGTGCAATCGATAGTCTGTCTACAAGTTCAGAGAGTGTAGGTAGATATTTTCTGTCGGGCATATGAATTACTTTAAGCTATCTATTACGCCTTTAAATGCATCTGGATGATTCATTGCTAAATCAGCTAATACTTTTCTGTTTAGTTCAATTCCATTTGCATGAATTTTACCCATAAATTTAGAATAAGACATCCCATACATTCTTGCTCCTGCATTAATTCTTTGAATCCATAAGAGCTCTAAAAGTTCTTTTCTTATTTTTTCTATCTCTGTATGCATACTGCATACCTTTTTCAACTGCATTTTTAGCTACTGTATGGACATTTTTTCTTCTTCCAAAATATCCTTTTGCAGATTTTAATATTTTTTTTCTTCTTGCTTTAGCGGCAACGGAATTTACTGATCTTGGCATTTCTTTTTATTTTTTGGTACTTAGTGGTTTATATTTATAAACTCTTTAAACTATTTACCTGGTTAATAAGCCTAATTAATTTATATACAAAGTTGAGCTTTAACATTCTTAGTATCTGATTTATGAACAAGACCAGATTTGGTTAAATTTCTTTTTTGTGTAGTTTCTTTTTTTGTCAGGATATGAGATTTAAATGCATGCTTTCTTTTAATTTTACCTGTTCCAGTAAGTTTAAATCTTTTTTTGGCTCCTGCTTTAGTTTTCATTTTTGGCATAATTTCTACTTTTATTTTTTCTTTTTTGGTGCAACTATCATTATCATTTTCTTTCCTTCTAGCTTTGGCATATTTTCAACTATACCTATGTCTTCAAGAGCTTGTGCTAATCTCAAGAGTAGTATTTCACCTTTGTCCTTGAAGATTATCGTTCTTCCTCTAAAAAAAACAAATGCTTTAACCTTTGCACCCTCTTCTAAAAATTTTTGAGCATGTTTTAATTTAAAATCAAAATCATGTTCTCCAGTATTTGGGCCAAATCTTAATTCTTTAATTACAACTTTTTGTGCTTTTGATTTTATTGATTTTTGTTTTTTCTTTTGATCGTAAATAAATTTTTTGTAATCTATTACTTTACAAACTGGAGGTTCTGCATTTGGTGAGATTTCAACTAAATCTAAGCTAAGATCTTTAGCTATTTTAATAGCTTCATCTATTGATACAATCTTAGGCTCTACTTGTTCTCCTACCATTCTTACAAATGAGGCTGTGATCTCTCTATTAGTTTTATGTAGTTTTTTTTGAACAACCCTTCCTCTAAATCTTTTTTTTATTGCGATCTTTTTTTTTTTTTAGTTATTAAATTTTATTAATCCTTCTATTTCTTCTTTAACTGTTTTTATAAAATCTTTAACATCTAATTCGCCTAAATCAACTCCTCCATGTCTTCTAACTGAGATCTTATTATTGTTTTCTTCTTTTTCCCCAACTATTATTATGAAAGGGATTTTTGAAACTTCAGCATCTCTTATCTTTCTACCAGTAGTCTCAGCCCTTTCATCAATGGGGCCGCAAATATCGTAATTTTTTAATAATTGAGATACCTTTTTAGCATAATCATGATATTTTTCACTAATCGGTAGAATTATAAATTGTTCAGGTGTTAGCCAAAGAGGAAAATTACCGCCACAATGTTCAATTAAAACAGCTATAAATCTTTCCATTGAACCAAATGGTGCTCTGTGTATCATTACAGGCCTATGTTTTTGATTATCTTGACCTGTATATTCTAATTCAAATCTTTCTGGTAAACTGTAATCAACTTGAATTGTTCCTAGTTGCCATTCTCTCCCCAGTGCATCTTTAACCATGAAGTCTAACTTTGGACCATAGAATGCTGCTTCTCCATATTCAATTACTGAATCTAGATTTTTTTCTTTAACTGCTTCAATTATTTCATTTTCTGCTCTGACCCAATTTTCTTCTGATCCAATATATTTTGATTTATTTTCTCTATCTCTTAAAGAAATTTGAACTTTAAACTCCTCGAAACTTAAAGCTTTAAATACGTATAAAACAAGGTCAATAACGTTTTTAAACTCTTCTTTTACTTGATCAGGTCTAACAAATAAATGTGCATCATCTTGAGTAAAACCCCTTACCCTTGTAAGACCGTGTAATTCTCCTGACTGCTCATATCTATAAACTGTTCCAAATTCTGCAAATCTTACTGGCAAATCTTTGTAAGAATATTTTTTGCTTTTATATATTTCGCAGTGATGAGGACAATTCATAGGTTTAAGAAAGAATTCTTCACCATCTTGAGGAGTTTTTATTGGTTGAAAAGAATCTTCACCATATTTCTCATAATGACCTGAACATATATATAAATCTTTGCTACCAATGTGGGGAGTAATTACTGGAAGATATCCAGCAAGAACTTGCGCTTTTTTTAAGAAATTTTCTAATTTTTCTCTTAGCTGAGCTCCCTTGGGTAACCACATAGGTAGTCCTTGACCAACTTTTTTTGAGAATGTAAACAATTCCATTTCTTTTCCAAGTTTTCGATGATCTCTTTTCTTTGCTTCTTCAAGCATTTCAAGGTGTTTAGTTAGATCTTTTTGCTTTGGAAAACTGACACCATATATTCTAGTTAGCTGATTTCTTTTTTCATCACCTCTCCAGTATGCTCCAGCTATGTTAAGCAGTTTTATAGCCTTAATCTTTGATGTGTTTGGTATATGTGGGCCTTTACAAAGGTCAGTGAAATTTCCTTGAGAGTAAAATGTGATATTACCATCTTCAAGTCCTTCTAATAATTCAATTTTATATGGGTCTTGTTTTTTTGTGAAATAATTTAGTGCTTCTTTTTTACTTATTTCTTTTCTTAAAAAAGAATTTTTTTCTCGGGCGAGATCAAGCATTTTTTTTTCAATCTTAGGGAAATCATCTGATGATAGTTTTCTGTTTCTCCCAAGATCTATATCATAGTAAAAGCCATTATCAATAGCAGGGCCAATTCCTAGCTTTACGTTAGGGTAAAGAATTTCAAGGGCTTCTGCCATTAAGTGAGCTGTTGAATGCCAAAAGGTCATTTTCCCTTCTTTATCATTAAAAGTATGAAGTTTTATTGACGCATCAGAATTTATTGGTCTTGTAATATCCCAGACTTCTTTATTAATAGTTGCACTAACTATATTTCTAGCTAATCCCTCACTAATGGAATTTGCTATGTCAAGAGCATTTGACCCTTTTTTTACATCTTTTGTACTACCGTCAGGAAGAGTTATTTTTATCATTTTTACCTATGTAAATTAAGTGAGTAAATATAGTAATTAACTTATAAATTTAGATTTGTTGTTAAAGCTTAATTTCTTCTAAATAAAATCTTGCTTGGGGTCCGAGATTAAATAATAAATCTATAATTGATAAATTTGAAATAAAATTAAATTTACTATCAAATACTTGATCATACTTATTTTGATAATTTAGTTTAAAATCATCATTTCTATAATCTAAATCTAAATTATTTTCCATGTATTTAGAAGATATCTTAAATGAGCTTTTTAACTCTAATTCCTTTAAAATAAATTCCTGTAAATTTATATTAAAGTCAAATAAATACTTTTCTTTTCTAGAAGAGAAGTGATTTTAGTTCTTCTTCGAAAAATTCAAAAAATGGAGATGAGTTATATGAAGATTTAATTGAATTCCAGTGATTATTTTGCCATGGTTGCTTGTAGCAAATTTTAATATCTTTAATAATCTGCTTATAGCTTTGTGATCTTTCTTTTGGAATTGTCAGCTTTAATAGTCCATTTGCAGACAAAATATTACATCTATTTCTAATTGTTTGTTTAACATAATTTTCATATGATTCAATAATGTATTTATCATTATTTAATAATAATGAATAATACTTAATAGGACCTAAATATGAAATAGGAAGGGTTATTCTTTTATTTAACACTTGTAAAAAGTCTATTCCATCTAACTTTTTTTAGCCCTTTAGCATTTGTATCCCAACTCATCCATACAAAAAGAGCTTTTCCAACAATATGATTTTCTGGAACAAAACCCCACATCCTTGAGTCTGCAGAATTATGTCTGTTGTCACCCATCATCCAGTAATAATTCATCTTAAATGTGTATTCATTACTTAAGATATTATTAATATAAATAGAGTCATTGTTAATCACCAAATCATTTGTTTCATATCTCTCAATTATATCTCTATATATTGGAAGATTTTTTGAGTTTAATTTGACTGTTACCCCTTCTTTAGGTATAATTATTTTTCCAAAATTATCAATATTCCATTTGAAATTAATGTCATTAGGAAACATATAATCATAATGGCTATTTGATTTATTAATCTCTCGATCAATTGTAACAACATTATTAAATTTTAATAATTCTAATTTTGTAGTATCGGTTAACTGTAGAATATATTCATTTGGATTTTTACCTCTTCTTCCCTCCGTAATATCAAATTTTTCATAAAGAATTTTTGGATTTAATCCACTACTTTTTGTTTTAATATTATACAAATATTGTTTTTTCATGCCATTTGGCTCTAAATGAACTTGATTATTTACATATAATATTCCATCAATAATTTCTATTGTGTCATTAGGTATGCCGACACATCTTTTAACATAATTTTCTTTTTTATCGATCGGTCGACCTAACTTTTCTGCTGGCCAATTAAAAACAACACAATCATTCCTTTTAACATCTCCGAATCCTTTCATCCTGTGATATGCAAGTTTGATAGCCTCAGAATATGATTTTGTATTTTTAGTAAATGGTAAGGTATGATGTACAAGTGGAAAAGCTAATGGAGTCATTGGAACTCGTGGTCCATAACTTGTTTTGCTAACAAAAAGAAAATCTCCAATTAGCATGGATTTTTCCATTGAAGAGGTTGGGATAGTATAAGCCTCTATTAAAAATGTTCTTAGAAGAGTAGCTGCAATAACAGCAAAAGTTATTGCTTCAACCCAGCTTCTAATCTCACTTTTTTTCTTAGTTTTTTTTGGTTTCTTTTTTTTCCAGAATTGCCAAGATATTGTTTCAAAAAAAAGAATATCTGAAATTATTATTGGAATAAAGTATAACCATTCTCCTTCAATAGCATAAACAAATAATGACCATATTAGAGTGAAAATTAAAAATGCTACAACTTTAAAAGACTTTCCTAATATATTTTTAATCTTATTCATTTTGTTAAATTTTTTTGCAATAATAAAACATTTAATCTTACATTAAAATCTTCTATATAGTAATCTTACTTAAATTACTGTGACATTAAAAAATATCTTCAAGTGAGTATACGCCTTTTTTATCAACTATCCATTCAGCAGCTATAATTGCACCTATAGCAAATCCATTTCTTGATTTTGCGGTATGTTTTATTTCTATATCATCAATTTCTGAAGAGAATACAACCTTATGAGTACCAATACTATCTTTAATTCTATTAGATTTAATCTTAATTTCTTTGCTTAGAATATTTTTTAAATCTTGCTGTAAAGTTATTGCTGTTCCACTAGGAGAATCAAGTTTTTTAAGATGATGAGTTTCGGTTATTAAACTTTTATAATCATAATCTTTTATTAGATGAGCTAACTTTTTATTAAGTTTAAATAGTAAATTCATACCAATACTAAAATTTGATGAGTATAAAAAAGCTCCATTTGAAGTGAGGCATTTCTTTTTTACCTTATCATAATTTTCTAACCAATTTGTAGTGCCTGAAATTATGGGAGTATTATTGTTAATTGCATGAATAATATTTTCAAATGCTGAATTAGGAGTGCTGAAGTCAATTGCAACATCCACATTTTTTAAATTGATAGCTTTAGCAGGGTTTTTATTATCTGAAGTTGCAATTATTATATGACCTCTTTGCTTGGCAATTATTGCAATTAATTTACCCATTCTTCCATTTCCAAATATTGCTATATTCATCTAATAAAGATTTAAATTTAAATTTATTGAGCTATAAAAATTATTTTGAAATAAAATAGGTTGAATTTTTAAGGATATATCCTCATTTATTTCAAAATCAAAAAGATGTGCATTAACTGATGCATCTATAATATTTAATATATAAGTTAATGAAAAATACATTATGGATATTTCTCTATTTCTTCTGTATTGATCTTTTAGAGAAATTAATTGAGTATCTGAGAAAGGAGATTCGTCTAAAATATTATTAGACCTGTCTAAGTACAAGTTTTTATAAAGATTATAGTTTTTATTATTATCATTTATTTGGTAGGCAGTGTAAATTAGTGCAGAGTATATTATAGGAACCTTCCAATACTTTTTTGTATAAACTTGACCTGCACCAGGCAAGATAGAAAGTAGCGCTGCTTTTTTAGGAGATTTATATATTGTCTGAGAAAAGCATAAATTTGCTAAACATAAAATTGAGATAGTTAATGCTATTTTAGACAAAAAATTAATCAATTTTTCAGTTTAAATTTTTTTAAAATTCCTTCTAAATCTTTATCATTTTCAAATGGAATAATAATTTTACCATTGCCTTTCTTATTTCTATTAAAAAGCACTTCAGTTTCTAGATTTGTAGATATGTCATGTAGCATTTTTTGATACGTAAAAGGGAGTGGCTCTGTAGTTATTGTCTTCTTTATTTTACTAGATCTTTTATAATTAATGTCAGAAAAATCTTTTACAATTTGTTCTACTTCCCTAACTGAAAAATCATTTGCAATAATATCATGGAATATATTTATTTTCTTTTGATCATCATCTAAATTTATCAAAGCTCTAGCATGTCCTATTGTTATTTTTTTTCTTTGTAATCCATCCTGTATTTCAATGGGTAACTTAAGTAGTCTTAGAAAATTTGTTATTGTAGATCTATTCTTTCCTAGCCTTTCTCCACAAGCTTCTTGAGTAAGATTACATTCTTTAATTAATCTTTTAAAAGATAGCGCAATTTCAATTGGATTAAGCTCTTGACGTTGAATATTCTCAACAAGAGCCATTTCAAGCATTTGTTGATCTTTTGCAATTCTAATATATGCAGGAATTGACTTGATTTTTAACAGTTTTGAGGCTCTTAGTCTTCTTTCTCCTGAAATAAGTTGATATTTGTCATATCCAAGTTTTCTAACCGTAATAGGCTGAATAATACCTAAATTTCTAATAGACTCAGATAATTGGTAAAGGTTTTCTTTATTAAATTCTTTTCTTGGCTGAAAAGGGTTAATTTGAATATTATCTATTAAAATTTCTGATGTGTTGGCAACTGTAGTAGCAGATGATATTTCTTTGTTACTTGTAATATCGGTTTCAGGGTTTCTTAAAATTGCTGAGAGTCCTCTTCCAAGAGCATTTCTTTTTTTATTCATTTATTAAAGTGTCTTTATTACTTTCAATCTTGTGTTTAGAGATAATTTCATTTGCAAGATTTAGGTAGTTAATTGCTCCTTTGCTAGCAGCATCATGAATAATAATAGTTTCACCGTAAGAAGGAGATTCTCCTAAACGAACATTTCTATGAATAATTGTTTTAAAAACCATATCTTGAAAATGAGTTTTAACTTCTTCTACAACTTGGTTTGAAAGTCTTAATCTAGTATCATACATTGTCAATAATAGACCTTCTATTATTAGATTATTATTTAATCTTTGTTGTATGATTTTTATAGTATTTAAAAGTTTTCCAAGACCTTCTAAAGCAAAGTATTCACATTGAATAGGAACAATAACAGAATCAGCTGCTGCTAAAGCATTTAAAGTTAATATTCCTAATGAAGGAGCACAGTCAATTAAAATGTAATCATATTCTTCTTTTAAATCTTCAATTGACTTTTTAAGACAAAATTCGCGTTCTTTGGAATCAACTAATTCAATTTCAGCTGCTACTAGATCAATATTAGCAGGAATAATATCTAAGTTTGGACTTGAAGTGTGTAAAACAGCTTCTTTGGCAGAGTTTTTTCCTATTAGGCATTCATAAGTACCAACTTTAATTTGAGTATAATCAAACCCTACTCCTGATGTAGTATTTGCTTGTGGATCTGAATCAATTAATAATACTTTTTTTTCTAAAACACCCAGACAGGCTGATAAATTAATAGCTGTTGTAGTTTTTCCAACTCCACCTTTTTGATTAGCAATTGCTATAACTTTAGTCATATTTAAATATCAAATCTTTATTTGATAAAAATACGATGCTATTGAATACTTAGTTGAAAAATTTAGATTGAAATTATTAACAAAAAAAATAAGTTGTTAAGAAAAGTTTTTATTAATGACTTTAGTTTTTATTTTTTGGTTTGTAATCAGAGATTACTTCTTCTCCTTTCTCTTTTATTATAAATTTACTAACTTGAGTAAAAGCCTCTTCAAAATCTTTAAAATCTTCTTTATACAAATAGATTTTATGTTTTTTATAAAAAGGTGTTCCATCTTCATGAAAATCTCTTTTACTTTCAGTGATCGTCAAATAATAGTCATTTGCTCGAGTGGAACGAACATCAAAAAAATATGTTCTTCTTCCTGCTCTTACAGATTTTGAAAATATTTCTTCTATTTCTTTTCTTTCACTCATATTTAATAAAAATTCAATATTAAAACTTAAGCTTTAATTAAGTTTTAATTAACTCCTAACAAATATAGTAAAAAAAAGATACTTATTTTTTTGATTGACTAATATGAATTTCTTTATAAAACCCTTCTCTTGAGATAAGCTCTTCATGATTACCGCTATCAACTAAAACTCCTGAATTTAAAACAATTATTTTATCTGCATTTTGAAAAGTTGAAATTCTATGACTAATAATTATGGTTGTTTTATTTTTAGTTTCATTCTGAAGATTCTTTAGTATTTCTTTCTCTTTATTTGCATCTACTGCTGATAAGCAATCATCAAAAATATAAATATCTGGATTTTTATAAAATGCTCTAGCAATGGCTAGTCTCTGTCTTTGGCCACCTGAAAGCTGTACACCTCTTTCTCCAACAATTGTATTAAAACCATCTTGAAATTTATTTATTTCATCTAAAATATCAGCTTTTTTTGCTGATAATATAATTTGATTTTCATCAATAACATCTTTAGAAAAAGCAATATTTTCTTTAATAGTTCCAGAAAAAAGATAACCATCTTGTGGAATATATCCAATTGATGATCTTAGATTATTAAGATTTAATTTTTTTATAGGAATATGTCCAAAGCTTATATTACCACTATCTAAATCTAAAATTCTACATATTAAATTAGCAATAGTTGATTTTCCAGAGCCTGTTTTTCCAAATATTCCAAGAGTTGATCCCTCTTTAATATCAAAAGATATTTTATCTAATGCTTTTATTTTTGTATCCCTATAAGTTAAAGATATTTCTTTAAATGAGATATCTCCACTAATAAGAGTTTGAGCATTATTAAAATTTCTAATTCTTGGTTCTAAATTTAGAAATTCATTTATTCGTTCTTGTGAGGCAGAAGCTCTTTGTATTAAAGAAGTTACCCATCCTATGGAAGCTACAGGCCAAGCTAACATATTGACATAGATAATAAATTCTGCAATATTTCCTGCACTTATTCTGCCAGCGAAAACTTCTAATCCTCCAACATATATTGTTAGAATAGTGCTTAAGCCAATTAATGTTATTATTAGTGGAATAAAGACAGCTTCTATTTTTACTAATTTAATTTGTTTTCTTGTGTATTCTTTACAGCTTTCAAAAAAAACTTTTAAAGAATTATTCTCATTTGTAAATGACTTAATAATCTGTATTCCTGAAAATGTTTCTTGAGATATTGATGTTATTTCTGAAAGCTGAGCTTGAACTTGCTCACTTTGTCTATTTATCTTACTACTGACAAAATAAATGGAAATAGCCAAAATAGGTAAAGGAAAAAGAACAAATGCCGTTAATGTTTTACTAACTGCTAACATTTGTGTTATCACAAGAAAAAAAAGTACAATAATGTTTATTGCATACATTAAAGTTGGTCCAATATACATTCTAACTCGAGTTACATCCTCAGTTATTCTATTCATAAGGTCTCCTATTTTATTTTCATTGTAAAAAGAGATACTTAATTGTTGGTATTTGTTAAATATTTCATTTTTAATGTCAAATTCAATTTTTCTAGACATTACAATAATTGTTTGTCTCATGAAATAAAGAAAAATTCCTTTTAAAATTGCACAGCCAACAATAAGAAGACCATAATTTACAAGCGTGTTTGAAAGATTTCCTGTTTTAGGCTCTTCAATATTTTGTAATACATAATCAAGAGCTTCTCTAACAAATTCTGCCGGATATATTGCAAATATATTTGCTACTATTATAAATGCAATTCCCAAACAGAGAGTTTGTTTGTACTTCCAAAAGAATTTATTTAAATATTTTAAATGATGCATTTAATTGATGTGGATGTTTTTTTGAAAGCACAAAAATAATAAGTAATTTCGCGAACGATTAAAAAACTAGATAATAAATTATTTTTTTTTAAATTTAATTCTAGCACAACATAAAAAAATTAGATATATGTCTAGTCATGTTACTCAAATAAAATCAGAAAATAGTTTTTTAGAAATTATGAAAGTAATGGGGCATGAACAGTTAGTTTTTTGTCAAGATAAAAAAACTGGCTTAAAAGCAATTATTGCTATTCACAATACAAAACTTGGTCCTGCTTTAGGAGGGACAAGAATGTGGGATTATTCTTCAGAAGAAGAAGCAGTAATTGATGTTCTAAGACTTTCAAGAGGAATGTCTTTTAAAGCTGCTATAACAGGACTAGAACTTGGAGGTGGTAAAGCTGTTATAATAGGTGATGCTAAAACTCAGAAAACTCCAGAACTAATGCAGCGCTTCGGAAAATTTGTAGATACTCTTAATGGCAATTATATTACGGCCGAAGATGTTGGAATGAATGAAAAGGATATGGAGTATGTTAGACTTGCCACTAAGCATGTAACTGGAATACCTGAAAAATTAGGAGGAAGTGGAGATCCTTCTCCTGTAACGGCTTATGGCGTTTATATGGGAATGAAGGCATGTGCTATGCATAAGTGGGGGAGTGATAGTTTAAAAGGAAAAAAAATTGTTGTTCAAGGTGTTGGTCATGTAGGCGAGAGTTTAGTTGCTCATCTAAATGATGAAGGAGCAGAAATATTCATAAACGATATCAACTTAGAGCAAGTTACTTTAATTTGTAAAAAATACAATGTAAATTCTATTCAATCTTCTGAAATGTTTGATTTTGATATGGATATTTATTCTCCCTGTGCACTAGGGGCAACATTGAATCCAATAAGCATTGAAAAATTGAAATGTTCTATAATTTGTGGAGCAGCAAATAATCAATTGGAAGATGAAAATAGAGATTCATTGTTAATTGCAAATAAAGCTATTATTTTTGCTCCAGATTTTTTGGTTAATGCAGGAGGTTTAATTAATGTCTACTCGGAGATAAAAAAATTTAGTAGAGAAGAAGCATTATCTCAAACTAGGAAAATATATAATACAACTTTAGATATCCTTAGAAAATCACAAGTAGAAAATATCACTAGCTATGCTGCTGCTCTTAAAATTGCAAACCAAAGACTGTTGTCAAATAATAAATAATGATAAGTAGAAGACATATTAGAATAAAAGTAATGCAATCACTTTATTCCTACTTTTCTCAAAAGGAAAGTAGTATCTCTATTTCTGAAAAAGAAATGCTCAAGCATATTGAAAATATTAATGAGCTTCATAATGTTTTATTATCTCTTTTATTGGAGATTTTTAAATATGCTGAAACTTATTTTGAAGATAACAAAAAGAAATTCTTACCTAGCTCTGAAGATTTAAATCCAAATACAAAATTTACTGACAATTTTATTTTTAAAATTTTAAAAAATAGTTCTTCTTTATTAACTAAAATGAAGAAATCATCTTCTGTTTTAATCGATAATGATCATGATTTAATAAGAAAAATTTTTATTGAATTAATTAAAAGTGAAACATATGCTAAATTTATTTTATTAGAAAATTCAACCAAAGATGATGATGTAAGGTTTATTAACAATATTTTGAATAACCATATTCTTAATAATCATGTTCTTCATCACGTTTTAGAGGAAAATAGTATTTATTGGATTGATGATCTTCCTTTTGTTGCAACTATTATAATGGGGAATTTTAAATTGTATAAACTTGCTAATCAGAAAAGTGTTTTTAAAAATTTATCTGATAAAAATTTTTCGAAAGAACTATTTTCTGGTGCTATTCTAAATAATGAAGATTATGAAAAAGTTATTATTGATAAATCAAAAAACTGGGATCTTGAAAGAATAGCATTGATGGACCAGATTCTGATTAAGATGGCATTTTGTGAGATATTAAATATGGAAGATTTGCCTGTTAAAGTAACACTTAATGAGTATATAGAAATATCTAAGTATTATAGTACTACGAAGAGTAAAATGTTTGTTAATGGCTTATTAGATAATGCTATTAATGATTTTAAATCCAAGAATATGATAAAAAAATCAGCAAAAGGCTTACTTTGATTTATTAATTTAAAAAAAAAATTATGTATAAATTTCTTATAATATTATCTTTTCTAGCATTTAGTTGTGATGATGCTGTGAAAAAAGTAAATTCAAATGAAAAGAAGATTAGTTCAAAAGTTATTGTAAATAATCAATCTTTAGAAAAATCAAATAAAAAAAATAATCAGCCAATAGTACAATTCGAAAAAGAAGAGCATAATTTTGGCGATATTTCTCAAGGCGAGGTCGTAAGCCATAATTTTATTATCAAAAATTCAGGTAAAGCTGATTTAATAATTAGTTCCGCAAAAGGAAGCTGTGGTTGTACTGTTCCTGTCTGGCCTAAAGATCCTATCAAGCCTGGCGATGAAGCTGAAATTAAAGTAACCTTTAATAGTAAAGGAAGATCTGGCTCACAAACTAAGAAAGTTACAGTACTAACTAATGCAATTCCTAATACTAAAGTATTAACAATAAGAGGAAATGTTATAATTAACTAAAAAATATGATTTTATTACAAGCTCAAACGTCAGGAACCGCATCTTTAATAATGTTTGGTTTAATTTTTCTTGTTATGTACTTCTTCATGATTAGACCACAAATAAAGAAGCAGAAAAAAGAGACTCAGTACAGGTCACAATTAAAAACAAATGATAAAATTGTTACTCTAGGTGGTATTCACGGAAAAATTATAGAAGTTGGTAAATCTACTTTTGTAATAGAAGTGCATGGAGGAACTAAGCTTAAAATTGAACAATCTGCTGTCTCAATGTTAGGAAAAACTGATTTAACAGAAAAATAATCTTTTTTTTAATTCATGTATATGCTACAACTTATTGCATGGTGGTCAGAGTATCTTTCTTCATGTTTCATATATTTAGAGGTACTAATACCAGTACTTGTAAAAATATAATCTATTCTTAATAATGGTATGGATGTATGAGTGTCTCCAATTCCTTTACCTGAGACCACAAATGCATCATTAAAATCTTTTGAAATTGTTTTATAAGTATATGACATAGGAGTGTCATTCAAATCTCCACAAATTAATGTTTTATATGGGCTTAATAGAATATTATTCTTAATCATTTTAACTTCTTCACTACGGTTTTGAAATGATAGTTTTATTTTATTTGCCCAGTTGGAATGGAGATGAATGTTATAAACTCTTAGTGTGTCATTTCCAACTTTTAAGTCTTTATAAATACATATATTATCTTCAACAATTTCACTTTTTATTTCTGGAAATTTTGAAAAAATTTGAAGCCTTGAATTTTTAATCAAAAAGTTAGTATTAAGAGAGTCAAAGTAGTTATTGTTTGAATTTTCTGTAAATTCTTGTATACATAGTATACTAGGGTCTTCACTATTAAGAAAATCTATAATTTTTGGCTTAATATCTTTTTCTTTTATATTCTTATTTTTATTAAATAATCTAACATTATATGATAGAACTGAAATTTCATTATCACTAGAGGGATTATCTAGTTCATTAATTCCAATAAATCTTTCAATAAAAGAGGATCCTACTAATACAATAATAATATTTGCCCAAACATATTTTTTCCAGCTAAAAAACCAGAAAATTAAAAATATTAGATTGATAAAAAATAAAAAAGGATATATCAGTCCTGTAAAAGCAATTGGCCAGAATTTAATAGGGTCTATATTTGGAGATAAATAACTTATTAATAGTGTAAATAATAATAGTGAATTTATAATATATAAAAATTTGAAAAGATATTTCATATTATTTATTCTCTTTACTTGCGTTAAATAAAATTTCTTTTTCCTGCTTATTTAAACTACTATATCCAGACTTGGATATTTTTTCTAAAATAGTGTCTATTTTGGTTTGATTTTTTTTGGTTTTATTTTGTTTTTTAAAAATATTTTTTAGAGAGACAATATTAATTAGTTGATATAGATTTTTTGAAATATCTATCCCTTTATTTAGCTGTTTAGCATAAATATATCCAAATAAAGCTCCTCCAATATGTGCTATATGTCCTCCAGCATTTCCTTTTGGAATACTTATAACATCTAAAATAATTAAAGCAAGTGCTAGATATTTTATTTTAATCATTCCGATAAAAGGTATTTGAATACGATAGTTAGGAATATGTGTTGAAATTGCAAACATAATTGCTAAAACAGATGCAGAAGCACCCATTGCTTTTGCATTCTGGTTAGCTATTTCAAATGCTGGTAAATAATTAAATGATAAGATAAAAAGAATTCCACCACAAATACCTCCAAGAATATATGTACTGAAGAATTGTTTTTCATTAAAATAATCTAGAAATAATTTACCTGCAAAGTGCAGCCAAATCATATTAAAAAGTAAATGAATAAATGTTTTGTGAAAAAACATATAAGAAATAATTGACCAGGGCTGTTTTATTAGCGTAGACGTATTAGAAGGTAAAATTAATTTTTCTAATGACGGGCCAACATCTAGAATGAAAAGACTAGAAATTACACTCAAGATATTATACAATAGGAAGATACCTACATTTAAATATATTAGCTTATATAATATATTAGCATTTTTAAATTCATTTATTAGTTTATGGATTATTGTCATTTAATAAAAAGAGCTTGAGTTATTTCGCCAATATTTAATTAGAATATATCCAAATAACATTCCCCCAAGGTGTGCAAAATGTGCTACATTATCAGCAGGGTTATTGCTTAATCCTGAATACAGTTCTAATGCTCCATAAACCATAACAAAATATTTTGCTTTGATTGGAATGGCAAAATATACATATAGTAATGTGTTTGGGAATAACATACCAAAAGCAAGTAAAAGTCCAAATACTGCTCCAGAGGCCCCAACTGTAGGGGTAAGCACAAGTTGAGTAAGTCTTTTAGAGCTTGCAATACTTGGATTGTATTTGCCTTCAATAGCTAATTCAAGAAGTTGTGGGAATTGATTGCTTATCTCAATGATTTGAAATTGCGTAACCATTAAATGAATTATTGCAGCTCCAAGAGCAGTTACTATGTAGTAAAGTAAAAATCTTTTTGCACCCCAAACATTTTCTAGTACTTTACCAAACATCCAAAGAGCAAACATATTAAAGAAAAGGTGTGTTAAACTTCCATGCATAAAAAAATGTGTAACCAGCTGATAAGGACGAAAGTCTGCAGATTGAAACTGATGGAGCCCAAATATTTTAACTAAATCAATGCCAAGTTTTTGAAGTGAAATTGTTGCAAAAAAGAATAAACCATTTATAATTAATAAATTTTTTACTATTTCAGGTAATTGACTAAAGCTACTAGGTCTATACATTACTTCATTATTTTTTCTAATTCGACAAGATTTAAATCTATCATTATTGGTTTTCCAGATATTGATATATTTGGAGAAGCACAGTTGTTTAGTTCTTCATTAATCTTTAGCATTTCATCTTCAGAAAGTTTTTGGTGGTTACTAATTGACATACTAATAGCAAGACCATGTGCTATTCTTTGGGTAATATCTAATTTAACTTCATCATGTATTTTATATTGTTCAATAATTGACTCTATAAGTTGTGTTATATTTTCAGTTGATGCTTCAGCTGGAATTGCTTTTACTATTATATTTTTATTTTCTATTATATATTCAAAACCTATCTTTCTTATTTCTGATGATATTTCTTTTAAGATTTCCATATCATTATTATTTAAATTTATTTCTTTAGGGAAAATTAAAGTTTGTGAAAGAAAGCTTTGACTTTTTGATGAAGAGCTAAAATACTCAAATAGTATTCTTTGATGTGCTCTTCTTTGATGAATTAAAACTGCACTTTTATTACTAGTTCTTAAAATAAACTTACTCTTAAGTTGTAAAAATTTGTATGAAGGATTGGGCTCTTCAATATCAATAAAATTTAGGTTTTCATTAATAACTTCTCTTGAAATATTTGGTGTAGTAGTTGAGCCAAATGGATTGTAATTAGAGTCAATATTAATTTTTGGTTCAATTATTTTTTGATCTTTATTTATTTCTAAATTAAATGAATTCTCTTGAAGAAAATCTATACTTGGAGAGATATTATATTGTCCTAATGATTTTTTAACTGAAGCTCTTAGAATTGAATAAATTGCTTTTTCGTCATGAAATTTTATTTCAGTTTTATTTGGATGTATATTAATATCTATGTTTTTAGGCTCAATAATTAAATTAATAAAAAATGAAGGAAAAAAGTCTGTTGCAATTAATCCTTCAAAAGCCTTAAATATTGCATTTTGCAAATAGTAGCTTTTAACAAACCTACTATTTACAAAGAGATACTGCTCCCCACGAGTCTTTTTAGATGCCTCTGGCTTAGAAACAAAACCACTAATACTTACCAATGATGTTTTTTCTAATACAGGTACTAATTGTTCATTTTTTTTATTACCAATAAGATTAACAATTCTCTGTCTTAAATTTGATTTAGGCAAAAAGAATATTTCTTCATTATTGTGAGATAAATTCATTTTAATATCTGGATGTGCTAATGCTATTCTTGAAAATTCTTCAATAATATGTCTCATTTCAACATTATCAGATTTTAAGAATTTTCTTCTTGCAGGTACGTTGAAAAATAGATTCTTAATTTTTGTTGAGGTTCCATTATTACAAGAGACCTCTTTTTTTTCTAAGATTATTCCACCTTTAACATTTAAATAATAGCCTACATCATTATTTAAAATTTTAGTTTGTATTTCCATATTAGAGATAGCAGCTATGGATGACATCGCTTCGCCTCTAAACCCCATTGTTTGAATATTAAATAAATCTGCGGCAACTTTAATTTTAGATGTCGCATGTCTTTGAATACAAATTTCAAGATCTTTTGGGGACATACCACATCCATTATCAATAATGTTAATTAATGTTTTACCAGAGTCTGTTATGAAAAGTTGTATTTCAGTGGCTCCAGAGTCTAGAGAGTTTTCTACAAGTTCTTTTACAACTGAAGCTGGTCTTTGTATAACTTCTCCGGCTGCAATTTGATTAGCAACATTTTCTGGTAATAATTTTATAATGTTCAATGAATTGGATTTTTATTACTTTAAAAGAATGTATGCTAACAAAGATAAGATAATAATTATAAAAATTATTTTAAAATTTCTTCTTTTTAAAGTGTAGGGATTACTAATTCTCTCAAATTTAATTTTAGAATTTTTTTTGTTTTCAAATTTTATTTTTTTTTCTTTTTTTAAGTAATATCTAGCATGAAATTGGAATTCTTTTAGTTTTGGAGATTTAAAAAAAGATGGAAGATTTGGTGCTTTCATATATTTGTAAAATTAGAAAATTATCTTTTGAAAAAGCGTTAATAAGTAAGCTAGATACTTAGCTTTTTTTAATAATTTGAACTATGACAATTTATATCTTTGTGATGATGAAGAAATTACTTAATCTTTTATTGATTGTTTTTGTATTTAGTGTTAAAGCTTCATTTTCAGAAAATCCCAAAACACCTGAATTCTTAAAAGGCGATAATCTTTGGGTTGATAGTCTAATGATGACTTTATCTGAAGATGAGAAAATTGCTCAATTATTTATGATTTCAGTTCTTTCAAATAAAGATGATAAATACAAGAAAAATATTGCTGAGATAATTAGTAGATATAAAATTGGAGGCTTAATGTTTTTACAAGGAGGGCCAATAAGACAAGCCAAGTTAACAAATTACTTTCAGTCAATTTCTAAAGTTCCCTTAATGATAGCTTTAGATGCTGAATTTGGTCTTTCTATGCGTTTAGACTCTACAGTTCGTTTTCCATGGCAAATGACTTTAGGAGCAATTTCAGATACTAATCTTATCTTTCAAATGGGAGCAGAGATTGCTCGTCAGTGTAAAATGATTGGTGTAAATATCAATTTTGCTCCAGTTGTAGATGTAAATTCTAATCCTAAAAATCCGATTATTAATAATAGATCATTTGGTGAAGATCCATCAAGGGTAGCACAATTAAGCCTTGCCTATATGAAAGGATTACAAGAAAATAATATTTTGGCTTGTGCCAAGCATTTTCCTGGTCATGGTGATACAGATAAAGATTCCCATAAGACTCTTCCAATTGTTAATCACTCAAGAGAGACTTTAAATAAGGTTGATATTTATCCTTTTAAAAAATTAATTGATAATGGTTTGGGCAGTGTAATGACTGCTCATTTATATATTCCAGCCCTGGAAGATAATAAGTTATTACCTGTCTCATTATCAAAAAAAGTTGTTACAGATTTATTAGTTAATGAGCTAGATTTTAAGGGGCTCAAGTTTACGGATGGTCTTAATATGAAAGCTGTGAGTGATTTATATTCCCCTGGAGAATTAGACTTAAAGGCTTTAATTGCAGGTAATGATGTTTTATTATGTGCAGAAGATGTGCCTTTAGCTATAAAAAAAATCAAAGAAGCCCTAAAGACTGGTTTAATTTCTAAAAAAGACATTGAAGATAAATGTAGAAGGGTTTTACTCGCAAAAAAATGGATGAAATTAGATCATTTTTCTACATTAGATATTAAAGAAATTAAAAGTAAACTTAGTAATAAAAATACGTTTGCTATTAATAAAAAACTTGTAAAATCATCTCTTACATTGTTGCAAAATTATGACAATATAATTCCACTTAAAAATTTAGATACTCTTAAAATAGCTAGCGTTGCTATTGGAGAATCTGGACATGTCTTTCAGAAATCTTTAAACCGCTATAAATCAGTTGACACTTTTAGTATTGCTGAAGATGCTAATATTAAGGATCAAGCATTTTTACTTAACCAACTATCAAAATATAATCTAGTTATTGTTAGTATTCATAAATCAAATAAAAACTTTTGGAATTCATACAAAATTTCTAAGTCTACAGATATTTTTATTCAAACTATAGCAATGCAATCAAAAGTTCTGTTGACAATTTTTGCAAATCCATATAGTTTAAATTCATTGCTTTTTACAGATAATTTTGATGCTTTATTACTTGCATATCAGAGTAGTGATCTTGCACAGGATTTCGCCGCTCAATCTATTTTTGGTGGTATAAATATTGACGGTAAAACTCCTGTTCAGACTAGCCATTTTAAAATAAATAGTGGGCTCAATACTGATGCCTTTAGAATGTCTTACGTGGATAGTTATGATATTGATATAAGTAGTGAATTAGAATCCTCTATTGATAGTATTATTAAAGTTGCAATTAATGAAAAAGCTTTTCCTGGTTGCCAAGTCTTAATTGCAAAAGGCGATAAAGTTTTTTTAAATAAATCTTATGGTTTTCATACATATGATCAACTAAGGGAAGTTTTGAATTCAGATGTTTATGATTTAGCTTCTATAACTAAGATTGCATCAACTATTCCATCTCTTATGAAATTAGTTGATGAAAATAAGTTTAGCTTACAAGCAAATCTTGGTTATTACTTAAATATTCAAAACTCTAATAAACATCAACTATTAATAAAAGATATACTTGCCCATCAATCAGGTTTGCAATCTTGGATTCCATTTTATAAAAAAACTCTTTATAAAGATTCTATTCTTAATACTCTTAATTTAAGAGATACTCTTTATTCTAAATTTAGAAGTTTAGAATTTCCTGTTGAAGTAGCAGATTCTGTTTTTCTTCATTTTTCATATCCAGATTCTATTTTTAAACAAATTATTGATTCTGATTTATTATTGGAGAAAGAATATGTATATAGCGATTTAGGATACTATTTATTAAAACCTATAATTGAAAATATTTCAAATTTATCTTTAGAGGATTATACAAGATTTAATTTCTATAATAAACTTGGAATGGAAAACTTAGGATATTTACCAAGAAAAAGATTAGCTCTTTCCAGAATTATTCCAACTGAAAATGATTTTATTTTTAGGAGTCAGCTTTTAAAGGGATATGTTCATGATATGGGGGCAGCAATGTTTGGTGGTGTTGGGGCTCATGCTGGCTTATTTTCAAATGCTAATGATTTAGCTAAATTAATGCGAATGTTATTAAATAATGGAGTCTATGCTGAACAAAGATTTTTAAGTAAAAATGTTATAAAGAGATTTACTGATTGTCAATTTTGTGAACTTGATAATAGAAGAGGTGCAGGTTTTGATAAGCCAGCTCTAGAGAATCAAGAAGGAGGACCAACCTGTAAGTGTGTCTCTAGAATTAAGTTTTGGCCATTCAGGTTTTACTGGTACACTTGCATGGGCCGATCCAGAAACTCAAATTATTTATATCTTTTTATCAAATAGAATCTATCCTGATGCTTCTAACATGAAATTATTAGATATGAACGTAAGAACTGAAATTATGGATCTTATTTTTAAATACAATAAACTAAGTGAAGATAGTCTCACTTCTTCACCTGAATATCTGGATAATGTTTCATCTAAGAAAAATAATATCAAATCTGATACAGTAATTGAAATTAGTATAAAAGATTTAAAACCAATTTATGAAGAATAAACTTAATATCGGTATAGTGTGTTATCCAACTTATGGAGGTAGTGGTGTTGTTGCTACCGAGCTAGGTGTTGCCTTTGCTGAAAAAGGACACTGTGTACATTTTATCTCATACGATCAGCCTTTTCGTTTAGATTTATTTTCTGATAAGATTTTTTATCATGAAGTTAGTGTCCCAAATTATCCATTGTTTGAGTATACTCCATATGAACTTAATTTAACCAGTAAATTAATAGATGTTGCTATTCACGAAAAACTAGATGTTTTGCATGTACATTATGCAATTCCTCATGCATCAGCTGCAGTTAGTGCCAAACAAATATTAGCTACATACGGAATACATTTACCCATAATTACAACTTTACATGGGACAGATATCACATTGCTTGGAAAAGATAAATCATTTAAGCCGGTAATTGAATATGCTATAAACAGTTCAGATGCAGTTACAACTGTTTCAAAAAATCTAAGAGATATAACAAAGGAAAATTTTAACATAAACAGATCTATAGATTATATTCCCAATTTTATAGATATTAGACTTTACAATAAAAAAAATAATATCAAAAGGAAGAGATTTGCTAAAGATGATGAATTTATTCTAACTCATATCTCTAACTTTAGAGAAGTTAAAAGGATTGAGGATGTTATCAAGGTTTTTGCTAAAGTAAATACTGAAGTAAAGTCAAAACTAATAATGGTGGGGGATGGTCCTGATAGACTTAAAGCCGAACAATTATGTAGATCTTTAAATATTTCGACTAATGTTATTTTTCTTGGAAAATTAAAAGTTATTGAAGATGTTTTATCTATTTCAGATGTTTTTATTCTTCCTTCACTAACAGAGAGTTTTGGTCTTGTAGCATTAGAAGCTATGGCTAGTAAAGTTGCAGTTGTATCTACAAATAGTGGTGGATTACCTGAGGTTAACATAGATGGAGAAACTGGTTTTCTTTCAGATGTAGGAGATTTAGAGAAAATGAGTAAAGATGTTATTCGTTTATTTTCTGATCCAGTTCTTTTATTAAAAATGAAGGAGAATGCTTTTAATCACGCAAAAAGTTATGATTTACCTAAAATTCTTCCTCAATATGAGGAGATATATTTTAAATTATTTAAAGAATAATTAATGATTAAAATCGGAATAACTGGAAATATTGGTGTTGGCAAGTCCTATGTTTTAAAGATCTTATCTAAAATGGGTTATCCTGTATTTATCTCTGATAAGATTGCCAAAGAGTTAATGAATAAGAATAAAGATTTAAAAGCATTATTAAAAAATAATTTTGGAGAAAGTATTTTTCGTTCTGGTCAGATAGATAAAAATTTTATAAAAAATAAAATTTTTAATTCAAATAGTTTGAGGAATCAGCTGAACTCTTTAGTCCACCCTTTTGTTAATGATAGTTTTGAACTTTGGTGCAAAGCTCAAGATTCTCAAATAATTTTTAAAGAAGCAGCTATTATTTATGAAACAGGATTAAATAAGAAGCTTGACTTTGTAATATGTATATCAGCAGAATATGCCTTGCAGATTTCAAGAGTAAAAGCAAGAGATGGTATGGATGAATTAGAAATTAATCAAATTTTAAACAATCAAATGAAACAATCTGAGAAAGAAAAATTATCAGATTTTGTCATTAATAATAATGAGAACCAATCTCTTTTATTGCAGATTAATGAGATATTAAATAAAGTAATTATTAAAAAATAAATTTAATTATCATCAATATTATTAATAAATCTAAAAAAAGTAAAAATCCAAAAAGAATTGGATTTAGCTCATAAAGCTCTTTTAATTTATTCCAAAAATCTTCCATTTTAATTTTTTTCTAATTCAAGAAGAGCAATATTTTCAACATGATGAGTTTGTGGAAACATATCTACAGTTTGAATATTTGAAACTATGTATTTTTCTTTTAATAAAGAAATATCTCTGGCTTGAGTAGCTGAATTACAGCTTACATATATAATTTTTTTTGGTAAAATTGATAATATTTGGGCTACTACTTTTTTATGCATTCCATCTCTTGGAGGGTCCGTTATGATAACATCGGGGTATAAATTTTGTTTAATAAATTCTTCAGTGAATATTTCTTTCATATCTCCGGTGTGAAAAATACAATTACTGATATTATTAAATTTTGCATTTTCTCTTGCTGCTATTATCCCCTCTTCTACAGAGTCAATTCCCACTACAGTCTTAGCCTGTTTGGCAATAAATTGTGCAATTGTTCCTGTACCTGTATAGAGGTCATAAACTACTTCACTTCCTGTTAATTGTGCTAGTTCTCTTGTTTTTTTATAAAGTATTTTTGCTTGTTCAGAATTAGTTTGAAAAAATGATTTTGGTCCAATTTTAAATACTAAATCCTCAATTTTTTCTGTAATAAATTTTTCACCATGAAAACAAAGTATTTCTTGATCGTATAGTGTATTATTTGCTTTTTTATTTATTGTAAATAATAATGAAGAAATTTCTGGAAAACTATCTCTTAAAAAAATCATTAGCTTATCAATTTCAATTTTATCGTTTTTGTAAAATTGCATTAGTACCATCAATTCATTTGTAGTTGAGGTTCTAATAATTAAATTTCTAAGCAGTCCTGTTTGATTTCGAATATCAAAGAATTCTAAATTATTTTCTTTAGCATATTTTCTTACTGCTATTCTAATTTTATTAGAAGGCTCTTTCTGAAGATGACATTTTTGTAAATCAATAACTTTGTCAAACATTCCTGGTACATGAAACCCTAAAGCATTTTTATCTTTTATCTCTTCATCATTTTTTATTTCTTCATTTGTTAGCCATTTTTTGTTTGAAAAAGTAAATTCCATTTTATTTCTGTAGAAATACTCTTCTTTACTTCCCAGAATATTTTCATACTTAGATATTGTCACTCCACCAATTCTTGTTAAATTATTTAATACTTCACTCTGTTTAAAATGTAGTTGGCTTGAATAACTCATGTTTTGCCATTTACATCCTCCACATGAACCAAAATGTTCACACTTTGGTTCAATTCTATTTTTAGATTTTTCTTTAATTACATCTATTCTAGCTTCCCAATATTTTTTTCTTCTTTTGAAAACAGTAATATCACATATGTCTCCTGGAACACCACCCTGAACAAAAATAATTCTTCCATCATGTTTTGCAACTGATTTTCCTTTATTTGCTGTATCGATTATTTCTATGTTTTCAATAGAAATATGCTTTCTTCTGTTTTGTCTTGACATCTTACAAATTTAGTTATTCTTAGATTTAAAGTATTATCTTTGTTATCTAATATAAAAAGTATGAATAAGGATAAAAAATATATAGATTTAGAAAATAGGTACGGAGCTCATAATTATCATCCTCTTCCTGTTGTTTTATCTAAAGGCGAAGGCATTTTTGTCTGGGATGTAAACGATAAGAAATATTTTGATTTTTTATCTGCTTACTCGGCAGTTAATCAAGGTCATTGTCATCCGAAAATTTTGAAAGCATTAAATGATCAAGCATCAGAACTAACTCTTACATCTAGAGCATTTCATAATAATGTTCTTGGTTCTTATGAGAAATACATTACTACGTTATTTGGATATGACAAAGTACTTCCAATGAATACTGGAGTTGAAGGTGGTGAAACAGCAAATAAACTTGCTAGAAAATGGGGTTATATACACAAAGGTATTGATAAAGATAAAGCTAAAATTATATTTGCTAACGGAAATTTTTGGGGTAGAACTTTAGCGGCGATTTCTAGCTCTGATGATCCATTGTCTTATGAAGGATTTGGTCCTTTTATGCCTGGCTATCATTTAATTCCTTATAATGATTTACATGCTTTAGAGATAGAGCTTAAGGATAAGAATGTTGCAGCTTTTATGGTAGAGCCTATTCAAGGAGAAGCTGGCGTTGTTGTTCCAGATGAAGGTTACTTAGCTGGTGTGAGAAAGCTTTGTACAAAATACAATGTTTTATTTATAGCAGATGAAGTACAAACTGGAATTGCTAGAACAGGAAAGATGCTTGCCTGCGATTATGAAGATGCTAGACCTGATATATTAATTTTAGGAAAAGCTTTATCAGGTGGCGTATTACCAATTTCAGCAGTTTTAGCTGATGACCAAGTTATGCTAACAATCCAGCCTGGAGAACACGGTTCAACTTTTGGTGGTAACCCTCTTGCTTGTAGAGTAGCTCAAGCAGCTTTAGAAGTAGTAGTTGATGAGAATTTAGCACAAAATGCATTTGAATTAGGAGATTTGTTTAGATCAGAACTAAATAAAAAACTATCATCCTGTAAACTTGTTAAGTTAATAAGAGGAAAAGGCTTGTTAAATGCTATCGTAATTAACGATTCAACTGATAGTTCAACTGCCTGGGATATTTGTATGAAATTAAGAGATAATGGTCTTTTAGCAAAGCCAACTCATGGTAATATTATAAGGTTTGCGCCACCACTAGTCATTAGTAAGCAAGAGATTCTTGAAGCAGTTGAAATTATATCAGAAACTATCATATCTTTTAACTAGGTTTTTTTTAGTAAATTTGTAAAGATTATGAAGATTTTTTTTAAAAATATTTTAGTTTACACTCTGGCTACATTTGTATTATTTATAAGTGTAGGTTTTAATATTTCTAAAATTAATTGTCATCAAAATATTTCTGTTTCTTTTGGAAATATTGAAGATAAATGTCATTCGCAAATTACGCATGTTGAGACTACACTTGCTAAAGAAGTATCATGTTGTAGTATTCTAGAGGAAAGTACATGCTGTTCTTCTTTTAATTGTAAGTGTGAAAAAGAATTTTCTAATATTCATTTTAATTTTGAAACTCTTTTAATAGAAAAAAGTAATTTTAATGTGTTTTCTTTTTTATTATTTGAATTTTTAAGAGTTGAAAGTTTAATTCCTTATATCAACTTTTTGAGCTTTTCTACTGAAGCCCCTTTGATTATCTACCAACCTATACTTTCAAAAATACAGTCTTTCATTATTTAATTATTTAGTTATCAGTAAATCTTGTCTGTTAATCTAAAAATAAAAAAATGAAAAAATATTATATTTTAATTTTACTTATGTCTCTTTTTTTAAATGCTTTTACACAGAGCATCAATGGAAAAGTATTAGAGATATTAAAAGATGGTTCATACTCCCCAGTTATTGGAGCAAATGTTTATTGGCAGGGGACACAGATCGGTACAGTTACTGATTTAGAAGGTAATTACACTATTTCTGAGGCTGATACATTTGATGAAGATGGCAATGCAACCTTGATGGTTAGCTATGTTGGATATGAATTAATCAATCAAGAGTTTATTGATAATCTATTTGTTTTTTATTTATCTTCTTCCATTGAATTGGATGAAATTAGTGTTAAAGGAAGACAGACTGCTTCAAAATTTTCTACAATCAATTCATTAAACTTGGAGACTCTTTCTACAAAAGAGCTAGAGAAAGCTGCATGCTGTAATCTTTCTGAGAGTTTTGGTACTAATGCAAGTGTTGATGTTGCAATTAATGATGGTGTATCAGGAGCTAAAAAGATAAAAATGCTAGGTCTAGATGGCTTATATACTCAAATTACACATGAAAATATGCCGCTAATTCGTGGTCTTTCTTCTGCATTTGGATTAACGCATGTTCCAGGATCATTTATTGAAAGTATTCAAATTATTAAAGGAAGTGGTTCTGTTATTAATGGCTTTGAATCTTTTACTGGGCAGATTAATCTAGAGTATTTTAAGCCTGAATCAGCAGATAAAATATTTGTAAACCTATATGGTAATGGTGATGGAAAAATTGAGAAGAATTTGATTTTATCAAAGCGAGAGGGGGACTGGCAAAGCAATTTGTTTACTCACATTTCTTCACATTCGATTGAGCATGATAGAAACAATGATGGATTTTTAGATATGCCAACATATAATCAGTTTAATTTTTTAAATAGATGGAAATATGTTGGTGATCCTAAATATGCCATGCAAGTTTATGTTAGAGGATTAATGGAGGATAGAGAAGGAGGTACATACAATAATCAAGTCAATCCTTTTGATGTTAAAATTGACAATAGACTTCTTGAACTTTCTACTAAAACGGGCTTGATTATGCCAGAGCAAGTAGGTAAAAGTATTGGTTTACAAACATCATTTAGAACTCATTTGATGGATGCAAAATTTGGTTCTAAATCTTTTGAAGGACTTCAGCAGAGCATGTATTTAAATCTAATAAGACAAACTTTTATAAAGGATTGTTTTCATAAATTAAAATATGGAATTAGTTTTTATGGTGACAATATGGATAATAGTTTAGTTATATATAATACTGCAAACCCTTTAGATGGTATATCTGCTGCTTGGTATAGTATGAATATTCCTGTTGATAGTAGAAGAGATCTTATAACTGGTATTTTTTCTGAGTATAATTATATTTGGACAGAAATAATTGGTGTTACAGCTGGATTAAGAGCAGATTACTATAACAAAACTGAAGAGTTTTATATTTTGCCAAGAATAAATTTCAAGTACAATCCATCTGAAAATACTGCAATTCGCTTTAGTGGGGGTAGATCATTAAGAATGGCTAATCCAATCAGTGATAATATCTCATTACTTGCATCTAATCGTCAGATTTTAATTAACGAAACTTTAATGCCTGAAATTGCATGGAACTATGGTTTTAACTTAATAACAAAATTTTTTCTTTTTGATAGAGAGACTGCATTTAATATGGATTTTTATAGAACAGAGTTTGAAAATCAAGTGGTTGTTGATATGGAAGATCAAGATTTTATTTCTTTTTATAATTTGAATTCTTATGAGGATGAAACAAATAAATCTTATGCAAATGCTTTACAATTAGATATAACTTACGAATTATTTGATAGGTTTGATCTAAAATTGGCTTATAAGTTTAATGATGTTAAGTCAACATTCTCTCAGGAGCTAAAAGAAGTTCCTCTTCTTCCTAAAGAAAGAGCTCTTCTTAATTTTTCATATACAGACTTTGCTGAAACTTGGATTTTTGACTTTACTTGTAATTATATTGGAAAAAGTAGAATTCCTTCACATGTTATGATTAATAAAGAATATTCTAATCCTTATAATTTATTTAATTCTCAAGTAACTAAAAAGTTTAAAGATTTCGATATTTACATAGGAGCGGAAAATATTTTTTCAATGGTCCAGGAAAATCCTATTATATATTCTTATGATCCTTCAAATGATAATTTTGACGCCTCTTTAGTTTGGGCTCCAATAATGGGAAGATTGTTTTACTTTGGCCTTAGGTATAGAATAAAATAATTAATCCTTTAGAAGCTTATTTAGAATAGAAATTGCAGATTCTGATATAATTGTTCCAGGGCCAAAAACTTCACTGACTCCATTTTCATATAAGAATTCATAGTCTCTTTGAGGAATTACACCACCTGCAATAATTAACACATTAGAATTTTTAAACTTTTTAATTTCAGCAATGACTTTAGGTATAAGTGTTTTATGACTTCCGGCCAAAGAGGAGATTCCTAAAATATGTACATCATTTTCTATTGCTTGCTTAGCCACTTCAACTGGAGTTTGAAATAAAGGACCAATGTCTACATCAAAGCCAAGATCAGCAAATGATGTAGCAACGACTTTAGCTCCTCTGTCATGTCCGTCCTGACCCATTTTAGCAATCATTATTCTTGGTCTTCTTCCTTTTTTATTTGCAAAATAATCTGATAGTGATTGTGCATCTTTAAAAGTTTTATTTTCTTTTATTTCCATTTTATAGACCCCTGAGATTACTTGGTTATTTGCTTTGTATCGACCAAATTCAATTTCACATGCTGAAGATATTTCACCAAGAGTTGCTCTTAATTTAGCAGCATTAACTGCTAGTTCAAGAAGATTGCCCTTATTTTCTTTACAACATTTTGTTATTGCTTCTAAAGCTAATTTAACACTTTTATTGTTTCTTTCTTTTTTTATTTTTTTTAGACTACTAACTTGTTCTTCTCTTACCTTTGTATTATCAATTTCAAGAATTTCTATTTTTTTATCCTCTTTATCTAATTTGTTGAAATTTACTCCAATTATTTTATCTTGTTTACTATCAATTCTAGCCTGCTTCTTTGCTGCAGCTTGTTCAATCTTCATCTTTGGAAGTCCACTCTCAATAGCTTTTGACATACCTCCAGCATCTTCTACTTCTTGAATAAGTTTCCAAGCTTTTTCAGTAATTTCTTGTGTTAAATGTTCAACATAGTAGGCTCCACCCATTGGGTCAACAGTATCACAAATTCCTGTATCATTTTGAAGGTATATTTGAGTTTCTCGAGCAATTTTAGCTGAAAAATCACTTGGTAAAGCAATTGCTTCATCTAAGGCATTTGTATGTAGGCTTTGTGTTCCTCCCATTATAGCTGCCATTGCCTCTACGCATGTTCTACTAATATTATTAAATGGGTCTTGCTCTGTAAGACTCCATCCACTTGTTTGGCAATGAGTTCTTAAAGCCATTGATTTTGGGTTTTTAGGATTGAATTCTTTTATGATTTTTGCCCATAAAATTCTAGCAGCTCTCATTTTTGCAATTTCAGTAAAGTAGTTCATTCCTATTCCCCAAAAGAATGATAGTCTTGGGGCAAATTCATCAATTTGCATTCCAGCTTTAATTCCAGTTCGTACATATTCTAATCCATTCGCTAATGTATATGCTAATTCAATATCAGCAGTAGCTCCAGCTTCTTGCATATGGTAGCCAGAAATAGATATACTATTAAATTTTGGCATTTTATTTGTAGTATATTTAAATATATCCCCAATAATTTTTATGGAATGTTCAGGAGGGTATATGTAGGTGTTTCTAACCATAAATTCTTTTAAAATATCATTTTGAATAGTTCCCTTTAATTCTTTAATATCAACTCCCTGTTCAATTGCGGCAACAATGTAGAAAGCGAGAATTGGTATTACAGCGCCATTCATTGTCATTGACACAGATATTTGCTCTAAAGGAATTTTGTCAAATAGCACTTTCATATCTTCTACAGTATCAATAGCTACTCCAGCCATTCCGACATCTCCTTCAACTCTGGGATGGTCTGAATCATATCCTCTATGTGTTGCTAAATCAAAAGCAACAGAAAGTCCTTTTTGGCCCGCAGCAAGGTTTTTCTTGTAAAAATCATTTGATTCTTTTGCAGTTGAAAATCCAGCATATTGTCTAATTGTCCATGGTTTTTTTACATACATAGTACTATATGGCCCTCTTAAAAATGGTGGTTTTCCTGCTATAAAACCTATATGATTAATTTCCTTAACAATAGATTTATTATACTCTGTTTTTAATTCTATTTCCTCTGCTGCTTGCCATATTTTAACATTATTTTTTTTAATCTTTAAAGGATTTATATTGAAGTCTTTTAAAAACTCATTTGTTAGAAATTCAACATAATATGATCCCTTTAGTGGGTCAGTTACTTTATCTAAGTAGCTTTCTTTTTTTAGTATTTCAAATTGATTTCTTGCAATTCTGCTAGAAAATTTATTTGCGTCTTCATAATTTAAATTAAATGAGTTAATTAGTATAGCATTTGATCCTCCAAATTGAGCTGCTAGAAATTCTGTCGTTGTTTTGGAGATGTTATTGTAATTATCTTTTTCTAATTTATTAATTACTGAAGTTGAAGAGAAAATATAGGCTTCTTCTCCGCTTTTGTGTTTCCATAATATTCTAAAAGCTCTTAGTTTTGCAATTTCCATAAAAAAGTTGCTTCCTATTGTAAATTTAAATTGCGCTTTAGATTTTAATTTTATTCCTTCTTTTAAAGCAAAAGCAATTTGTTTTTTAAAGCTGGCCTCTGGTACTATTATTGTATTTATTATTTCTTTTGAAATAATTTTTTCTGTTCCGTGAATTGCTCCAAAAACTTTTTTCTTAGATGTAAATTCTTCTAATTCAGCTATAAAATCTTTTCCATAGTTGGAGAAGTTAATTTGAATATACTCTGTATGAATTCCTTCTAATAATGATGTTAAGTTGCTGGGGTAGGAGAAACATATACCTGTAATGCCATTGTGAAGAGCATTAAGAGCAATTTTATTAGCATTTTTATTTCTGGAATCAATTAATTGAAAGTTCTCAGAAAAAGAAGGAAATTTTGCGTAGTATTTTTGTTCGTTTAAATGATAAAAAGGTTTAATTTTTATTTCCTCAAAATCTTTAGTTATCTCATGAAGGCTGTCACTTTTTATTTCTTTACAAATATTTTTCTCCCATTCTTCAGGATTTGATTTAGAGAACTTTTGGAAAAGTTTATTCATTAATTTTCTTTCTAATTATATACACATCTTCATTCTCTTTTTTCATTAAAAATTTTTCTCTTGCAAACTTTTCTCTCTTACTACTATCATTCATAATATTATTAAGTTCCGAACTATCTTTAATTATCTCATTTAAGTAAAATAATTTTTGATCTTCAAGATTTTCTATTTTTTTTGAAAATTTATACTGTTTTATTAAATTATTTGTATCAATAAAAATTATCCAAATTATAAAAAGAAATATTGCAGCAAAATATTTGTTTTTTATAAAATCTGGGATTTTTTCAGTTAAATTATTGAAGCTTATCATATAAACAAATATAATAATAAGTTATTCATCAAAATGAATTAACCAATCAGAAAAATTGTTGGCTGTTTATCAATACTTATCTTAAAGCATTTCCATTCTGCTATTGATCTGGTTATAATTTTTTCATTAAAACCTGTAACATTTGAAGCTATACATAAATTAGTTTCTGATGAACACGTTTTTAAAACTGCATCTAGTAATTGATTATTTCTATATGGGGTTTCCATAAATATTTGCGTCTGATTTAAGGTTTTAACTGCTTTCTCTAGAAGTTTAATTTTTGTATTTCGATCTTTTGAATTTATCGGAAGGTATCCATGAAAGACAAAACTTTGACCATTCATACCAGATGCAGCAAGTGCTAGAAATATAGAAGATGGTCCAACTATAGGTACAACTTGAATGTCATGTTTGTGAGCAAATTTTACAACTTCTGATCCAGGATCTGCTATTGCGGGCATGCCTGCTTCTGAAATAATACCAATATCATTTCCGCATAAAAAATAAGGAAGTAATTCTTTTGTAAAATCTAATTTATCATTTTTCCCATATGAATGAAATGTAATATTATCAATATTTTTTTTGGGAAGAATTTTTCTAATATATCTTCTGGAGGTTCTTATATTTTCTACAACAAAAAAATTAATATTTTCAAGATGATTAGTAATGTTTTTATTTAGTGTTAAATCCTCAGAGTCTTCACTTATTATGGTTGGGATTAAAATTAACTTACCTAATTTCATATTTTTCAATAATTTTATCACAAGCACTATTCAAAAGATCATATATGTTTTGAAATCCATCCTTTCCCCCATAGTATGGGTCAGGAACAGACTGAAATTCTTTTGGAGATATTTCATTTAAGATCAATTCAACTTTATTAATTTCACTCTGGTTTTTAGCAAGCGAAATTATTTTAGAATAATTATCATTGTCCATTGCGTAGATTTTATCAAATTTTTCAAAATCTAAACTTGAAAATTGTCTTGCTATTTGATTATTTATATCAATGTTATTTTTTTTGGCAATATTTACTGATCTAAAGTCAGGGGATTTACCTGTGTGATAATTTGCTGTTCCAGCAGAATCAACAATTAACTTAGATGACTTAGATTCAAGTATTCCTTGTGCCAAAGGAGACCTGCAAATATTTCCAAGGCAAACCATTAAGATTCTCATTTATGAAATAGTCAGTCTTTTTTCAATATCTGATATATATCCTTTAAACCTTTTATCAGTATCAGCTAGGTTGTTTACAGTTTTACATGCGTGGAGAACTGTTGCGTGATCCTTGTTTCCGCAATGTTTCCCAATCATTGCAAGAGAGTTTTTTGTCATCTGTTTGGCAAAGAACATTGCTAATTGCCTACATTGAACTATTTCTCTTTTTCTTGTTTTAGATTTCATTACATCAATAGGTATATCAAAATAATCACAGACAACTTTTTGTATATAATCTATAGAAACTTCTCGAACTGTATTTTTTACAAATTTATCAAGCATGTTTTTTGCAAGCTCAATAGTAATTTCTTTTCTGTTAAGTGATGATTGTGCAAGTAGTGAAATTAAAGCGCCTTCTAATTCTCTGACATTTGTTGTGATAGAGTAGGCGATATATTCTACAACTGAATATGGGATTTCTATTCCGTCATTTTTTATTTTTTTCTTAAGTATCGCTAGTCTTGTTTCTAACTCTGGTGATTGTAAATCTGCTGAAAGTCCCCATTTAAATCTTGAAAGTAATCTTTGTTCCATTCCAATAATATCTACAGGAGCTTTGTCAGAAGTTAGAATAACTTGTTTTTTATTTTGGTGAAGATGATTGAAAATATGAAAGAAAACATCTTGTGTTTTTTCTTTACCTGATAAGAATTGAACATCATCAATTATAAGAACATCAATTGATTGATAGAAATGTACAAAATCATTCTTTTTGTTGTCCATTATAGCATCTACAAACTGTGTTTGGAATTTGTCTGCAGAAACATATAAAACAGTTTTTTCTGGATAAAGGTTTTTAACTTCGATTCCAATGGCATTTGCTAAGATGTGTTTTTCCTAATCCTCCAGCTCCATAGATATATAAAGGGTTAAATGATGTTCCTCCAGGATTTTGCGATACAGCAAAACCTGCTGATCTAGCAAGTCTATTACACTCCCCTTCAATAAATGAGTCAAATGTATATGATTGGTTAAGTTGAGGGTTGATATTAATCTTTTGAAGGCCTGGAATTATAAAGGGATTTCTTATTGATGTCTTATTAATATTAAGAGGCATATTAACTGGCTCATTTTTTACTCTTTTTTGATCATTACTTGGGATCCTGGATACATAAGGTTTAGATCCAGAAGAATTTTCAAGTACAATATGGTATTCTAGTTTAGCTTCTTTTCCAAGTTCTCTCTTAATAGTTTTTTTTAGTAGAGTTATATAGTTGTTTTCTAGCCACTCGTAAAAAAATTGACTAGGAACTTGAATAGTTAAAATGTTAGCTACAAGGCTAATTGGTTTAATTGGTTTAAACCATGTTTTAAAGTTTTGATGAGTTACATTATCCTTTATGATTGTAAGGCAGCTATCCCAAATTTCGTGGAAACTTTTTTCTGTCATAATTACTTCTCGAACTTGCTTAAATTAAAAATTAAAATCGTTTTGTTTTGTTAATATCAGTATGAAATTTTTGTAAAGGATAAAGCTTAACTACTTTTAAATTATCAATTTGATAAACACAAATATGAAAAACTATTAGTTAATAAAAAAGAAAAAATGCACTTGACTTTGTATTTTTTTTTACAGTACATTTTCACATGGTTTGAGGTGGTGATAAAATGTTGAAAATTTATGAGAAAAAAACTATTTTTTACTTGTTTTTAACTAAAATAGAACTTTTTTCGCTACCAATTTTATATAAGTTTTGTTGAAAAGTAAAATCAATCTTGCCAATATTAATTCCTCCATATCCAACTTGATTAATTATAACATTTTTATCCTCTAGATTTTTGATCATTACTGGCTTCTTTAAAAAAGTATGAGTATGTCCTCCAAGTATTAAATCTATGTTTTTTGTTTTGCTAGCTAATTTAATATCAGAGATTTTTTCGCTCTTGTATTTAAAGCCTAAATGTGATAAACAAATAACTAAATCACAATTATGCTTAACCTTTAGTTCTTTTGAATATTTATTGCTTATTTCAATTGGATCAAGATATTTTGTTTCATTAAATAATTTTTTTGGAACTAAACCATCCAACTCAATCCCAATTCCAAATATCCCAACTCTTATGCCATTTTTATTAAATATTTTAAATGGAGAAAATGTATCTTTTAAAATTGTATCACTAAAATCATAATTAGCAATTAGAAAGGGAAAATTTGCATGCTTAAGTTGTTTTTTTAGTCCATTTAGACCATTATCAAGATCATGATTTCCAATTGTACACGCATCATAATTCATTTTACTCATTAATTTTAGCTCTAACTCTCCTCCATACATATTAAAATAAGGGGTGCCTTGAAATATATCCCCTGAATCCAGTAGAAGAATATTTGTATTTTCTTTCCGAATTTTATTTATGAGATGTGCTCTTTGTGCCATTCCTCCAAGTCCTTTATTGCTGCCAGATTTAAAGGGATGTATATGGCTATGCATATCATTTGTATGAAGAATCGTTAAGTGTTTTAAGTTTTCTTTAGTAAATAGTGATTTACTAAATAAACTTAAACCTAATGTTCCAAGAGTTGAGTTAATTATAAATTTTCTTCTATTATTCATTAATAATAATTCGTTGATCTAAAATGATATTTAATGTATCTTGTTTTTTGCAATAGTTAATAATTGCATCTCTAAGTTTTATATTTAACTTTTTTTGAACTTTATTTTTAAAAAAATTCATTTTATCTCCACCATTTGCTAGATAGTCAGTTGTTAGAACACTAATAGAATCTTTATAAATTGATACTTTATTATTAAGCGTGTAACTTATAGTATCTTTACTTTGAACTACTTTAATACCCCCTAAAGGCTCTCCACCTCTTTTAGTAACATACTTAAGCATTTGGTAGAATTCATCTTTATGAAGATTTAATACTACAAGTTCATTTTCAAAAGGCATCACTTTAAAAATATCTCTTTCAGTTATTTGACCTTTTAAAATAATACTTCTTAAGCCACCATTATTCATTATACACATATCAGCTTTTTGTTTGGATGTTTCTAATGATAAGTCGCAAATTAAGTTACCTAAATTACTTTCAGGCATTCCCTTTATAAGGTCATTTTTAGTGTAACATAGTACCCTATCCATTTGAAAATCAATTTTAGCTTGATATGGAAGAATTATTTTATAAATAGTACTATCAATACTATTATCAACTTTAATAGATTCAGATTCAAAATCTTTTAATGTGAATGTACTTATACATCCACTTAAAAATATAATTAGAACTACACTTAAGTTTTTTTTCATTACCGAACAATACTAATAAATAATAATTTGAATTTATCAATTATAGATAAATTTTTAATAAAATTGTAGCATGTATTCGAATACACATAAAATAAGAGTTAGGTATGGTGAAACTGATAAAATGGGGTTTGTATATTATGGTGTTTATGCTCAGTATTATGAAGTTGGAAGAGTTGAATTACTTCGTTCTTTGGGTTTAAGTTATAAGAGTTTAGAAGATATTGGTTATGAGCTTCCTGTAATTGATTTCCAAATTAAATATAAAAAACCAGCATTTTATGATGATGAAATTACAGTTGTAACTTTATTAAGCGAAAATCCTTCTTCCAAATTAATTTTCAATTATGAGTGTTTTAATGCTAACAAAGAGTTACTAAATATAGGTAGCGTTACACTTATTTTTGTGAATTCAAAAACCAAAAAAGTATGTTCTCCGCCTAAAATATTCTTAAAAAAGTTAAATTCTCTCTAACACCTTATCAATTAATTTATTTATTGTTTTCATAGGAGTTTTACTATAAGATTGATTTATCCTATTTCCAAGAATTGCACAAACTGTAAGTGTATTATGGCCTAAAGTTTGTCCTAAAAAATATAAAGCAGAGGTTTCCATTTCAAAATTTGTTATTATTTCATTGTCATATTTATAATTTTCTATTTTTTTTTGAAAATCTTTAATAGAAGATTCTAAAAAGATCTCTCTAGACTGGGGTCCGTAAAATCCAGTAGCAGTTGCTGTTATACCATGCTTAAAATCAGAAAAATTCTTAAATAATGAGTTTGAAGCTTTAATAACATAAGGCATTGCATGCTTTACATCCCAATTAGTGTGTTGAATAAATTCTTGTGCAGCTTCTTTAATCAGTCTACTGTTATCTTTATAAAAATATGGAAGACCATCGAAACCTAATGCATATGATGATACTACAAAATCATCAACACTTATACTTTTACTTAATGAGCCGGAAGTTCCAAGCCTAATAATATTTAGTTTTTTTCTATTTTCTTTAATCTTTCTTCTGTCAAAATCAATATTTTTAACTGCATCTAGTTCATTTATCACAATGTCAATATTATCTGCGCCAATACCCGTTGAAATTACTGTAATTCTTTTTTTATTAAAAGTACCTGTATGAGTTATAAACTCTCTGTGTTGAATCGTAAATTCAATTGAGTCAAATTTTTGGGATATTTGTTTAACTCTCTCAGGGTCGCCAACAAGTATAATGTTATCAGAAACTTCTTCTTCTTTCAAGTTTAGATGATAAATTCTTCCTGAAGATGTGAGAATTAATTCACTATCTTTTAGTTTATTCATTTAATATGTATTTTTGCATTTGTAAAGATAATAATTATATGTCACTAAAGCCCAATAAAATATTAGTTCCAA
Source organism: uncultured Flavobacteriales bacterium (assembly GCA_905181585.1). Lineage (GTDB taxonomy): Bacteria > Bacteroidota > Bacteroidia > Flavobacteriales > BACL11 > CAJIYG01. Next base: position 92,829 of record CAJIYG010000005.1, on the reverse strand, counting down.
TAGGATTTTCTGAGCAGTCTATTACTGCTTTAAAACAAGCACTTAATTTTGCTCAGGCTAATAAATCAAAAGTTTTTTTACTAACTGTTCTTGAAGAAAGAAGTGTTATCCAGAATCTATTTTTAGATGATAATTCTCATGATTTAAAGAAAAAAATTCATAATAAACTATCAGCAATTATTAGCGATTTAAAAGATCAATATAATGTTGAAATTGAGCCAATAGTATCTCAAGGAAAAATATATGATCAGATAAATGAAGTAGCAGAAATGATTTCTTGTGATCTGATAATAATGGGGACTGCTGGTTCTCCAAAGAATAAGATTAAAAAAGTTATTGGCTCAAACGCCGAAAGGGTTGTTAGACTAGCGCATTGTCCTGTAATAACAATTAAAGAGATTAATAAGGTACAAGATTGTAATAATATTATTGTTCCGCTAGACTTGGACAAGGAAACAAAAGAAAAAGTAACATATGCCTTAGAATATGCGCGCAACTGGGGTGCTACAATTAGACTTGTTTCTGTTGTTTTAAAGGACAATATTGAAATAAGAGAAAGATTATTAAAAAACTTAAATCAAGTAGAGAAATTTGTTTTAGATGCCGGCGTGGCTTGCACAGCTGAAATAATTGATGGAGATATTAAGCAGAATATTGGAGATAATATTTTTGATTATGAGAAAAAATTTAAAGATGATATCATTATGATTATGACAAAAAAAGAAGAACTATCATTATCAAATAATATTAGTGTTACAGCCAGATATATTATTAATAATTCACCTATTCCTGTTATGTGTATTAGGCCAGCTCCTAGAAAACATCTAACTGGCCCTACAACAGCATTTTAATAATTTTATGAATGCTGAAATTATTTCAATTGCTGATGAAATTCTTATTGGCCAAATTGTTAATACCAATGCTACTTTTATTTCTCAAGCTTTAAGTGATGTAGGTATTCATTGTAATTATGTTCACACTGTAAGGGATCATAAAGAAGATATCTTACAAGCAATAGACTTAGCATATAAAAGATCTAATTTAGTTATTTTAACTGGTGGTCTGGGGCCTACAAATGATGATTTGACAAAGGATGTTTTGTGTGATTATTTTGATGATACTTTAATTGTTGATAATGATGTTTTAAATGATATAACTTCTTTTTTTAAAAGTAAGGGTAGAGAAGATATTTCTAAGTTAAATAAAGAACAGGCTTTGGTTCCTTCAAAAGCAAAAATTTTTAGAAATGCTATAGGAACAGCTCCGGCAATTTATTTAAATAAATCTAACCATTTAGTTGCATTTCCAGGAGTTCCTTATGAGATGAAGTTTTTGCTTAATAAATTTCTTTCTTATTTTAAGAAAAAATATAATTTACCATTCATTCTACACCAAACAGTTTTTGTGAAAAATATTCCAGAATCTCAACTTGCATCTTTATTAAATGAATGGGAAAATAATTTACATCATAAATTAAAACTTGCATATTTACCAAAGCCTGGAATTGTTAGACTTAGACTAAGTAGTGAGGGTAATGATTTACAGCAACTTAAGAAAATAACTGATAATGAATTACATAAATTAAGTAAGCTTGTTGTGTATGAGGAAATATTAGAAGATGTTTTTAATAAAATTCATGATTTTTTTACTTTAAATAATTATACTTTATCGGTTGCTGAAAGTTGCTCTGGAGGAGTAATTGCATCTAAAATTACAGCAAATGCTGGAGCTTCTTCTTATTTTAGAGGAGGTGTAGTAGCTTATTCCGATGATATAAAACATAAATTTTTAAATATTGATAAAGATTTAATTAAAAAATATTCATCGGTTAGTAAGCAGGTTGCAGAGGTTATGTCAAATAATTGTTGTGAAATATTTAACTCAGATTTTTCAATTTCGACAACAGGATATGCAGGGCCATCTTTAGATAATGCTCAACAACCTGTAGGAACTGTATTTATCTCAATTACATCTCCAACATCAACTAATGTTTCTAAATATCAATTTAGTGGAGATAGAGAGCTTGTTATTAGTCAAGTTTTAGATAAGTCTCTAGACTTAATTTATAAAGAAATAAAAAAACTTAAATAAATTTCTTATAATTTACTGTTAGATTGTATATTTGCAATCCAAAATCAAGAAATTATGTCAAAAGTTTGTCAGATAACAGGTAAAAAAGTAATGGTAGGTAATAATGTCTCTCATTCAAAAAGAAGAACGAAAAGAAAATTCTATCCTAATCTTCAAACAAAAAAGTTTTTTATTCCAGAAACTGGTGAATGGGTTATTCTTAAGGTATCTGTAAATGCACTAAGAACAATTAATAAAAATGGAATAGCTTCTGTCCTCTCTAAAGCTATAGAGAACGGAAATGTACTAGTTTAATACTTAAAAAGAAATTATAAAAAAAAAGTTGCTATATTTATAGCAACTTTTTTTTTGAAATACTATTAAATCATGAAAAATATTTACCTTTTACTTTTAAGTTTAGCAATAATTTCTTTGATATTTTCATCTTGTGAAAAGGAATTACTTGGATGCACTGATTCTGCCGCTTTAAATTTTAATAATCTAGCAAATACAGATGATGGATCTTGTGTCATGCCTATTTTAGGCTGCATAGATGTTACAGCTTTTAATTTTAATTCTAATGCAAATGCGGATGATGGTAGCTGTAATTACGCTTTTGACTTAGCTCAAGGAACATGGAATTTAGATCCTAACTGTGAAGATATTTCTATTGCCGGTTTAACAACTATTTCATTAAATGATCAATTGCCTGAGACAATAGATATAAATTCTGATGGCCAATCATCTTTATTTATTGATTTAAATGGTACTTTAGTAAGTGGAACAATTTCTTCTGAAGGTTTAATGACTGTTACCCCTTCAACTATTCAATTTTCTGAACCTACTACAGGACAAGATATTGATGTAGATGTTACTGGAAGTGGTTATTTAACTTCTGCTACTGAAGCATATTTAAATTTAAATTTTTCAGGCTCTATTAATATTGTAATAACTTCTATTGATTTCTCTAGCGATTGTGCAATGATATTAACTAAATAATAAATTAACAATGAAAAATATTTTATCACTTTTTACAAAAACTTTTTTAATTTTCTCACTTATCTCTTCTTGTAGTAGTGGAGGTGAAGATGAGCTAGGGCCGTTAGATTTTTTTAATTTAGAAGATGCTGAAGGAGTTTGGGTTATGAATTCTTTATGTGAAGACTATGAATTTGGAAATACAATTATTTCTTTAGATGAAGAGTTACCTGATTCTGTGAATGTTTTATCTGACACTTTATCAAATATTTTTATTGAAGCAGGAGAAAATATTATTTTAGCCTCAATTAATAGTGCAGGCGTTTTTAATATTCAGCCACAACCTTTTCAGGCTCAGTTAAACTTAAATAATCTTCCTATTGATATCACTGTGGATATTCAAGGAGATGGTGTTCTTTCTGACTCAACAGGTAATATGGATGTAATATTTTCATTTGAATTAATTCCTGGACAACTTGACTCTATTGATTGTTCAATAGATTTGACTAGATAAAAATAATTTTCTTTAAAATGAAAAGATTAATTTTCTACATTTTAATATGTAGTATAAGTACTAATCTTTTTTCTCAGAATTATTCAAAAGGAGATAGTTTAAGAGGGAATTTATCCTCTTTAAGGAATTGTTATGATGTTTTTTTTTATGATTTAGATATACATCTTGATTTGGAGAAAAAAACATTAGAGGAATCTTCTAACACACTTTATTTTATAGCTGTCAATGATTTTAATAAAATTCAAATAGATTTATTTAAACATTTAAAAATTAATTCTATCGAGTTTGAAGGCTCTTTATTAGAATTCTCAAGAGAATATGATGCTGTTTTTGTGAAATTTCCAAGATTAATTTTTGAAGGTGAAAAAATTAAAATAAAGTGTAACTATTTTGGTGTACCCCAAGAAGCCAAAAACCCCCCATGGGATGGAGGTTTTTCCTGGCGAAAAGATGATAATAATAATGATTGGGTTGGTGTTTCATGCCAAGGTTTAGGGGCTAGTTCATGGTGGCCTTGTAAGGATCATCAATCAGATGAGCCGGACAGTATGAAAATAACCTTTACAATTAATAAAAATTTACCTATTATATCTAATGGAAATTTAATTTCTGATTCAACTTTTATTAACAGAGATAATAAGAAAAGTAGAGTCTCTTCTTGGTTTGTTTCTTACCCAATTAATAACTATAATGTTACTCTAAATATAGGAGATTATATAAATTTTAAAGATAAGTATATAAGTAAAGAAGATACTTTGGATTTAGATTATTATGTACTATCCTACAATAAAGAAAAGGCATACAAACACTTTCAACAAGTTAAACCAATGTTAAAATGTTTTGAATTTTATTTTGGACAATATCCTTTTTTTAATGATGGCTATGCTTTAGTTGAAACTTCATATTTGGGTATGGAACATCAAAGTGCTATAGCATATGGCAATAATTATTTACCGGGATATAGAGGAAATACTAAATATATTTCTGATCTGGATTTTGATTTTATTATCGTACATGAAACAGGTCATGAGTGGTGGGGTAATAGTATTACATCAAATGATATTGCTGATATGTGGGTTCATGAAGGTTTTTGTACTTACTCAGAAGTGCTTTATGTAGAATGTCTGCATGGCTATGATAAAATGTTAGAATATGTAAATAATCAAAAAAAATCAATTCGTAATGATAAACCAATACTTGGAGATTATCATGTTAATTGTAAAGGAAGTGGAGATATGTATAGCAAAGGATCACTAATGCTTCATACTTTAAGAAGTTTTTTAGATAATGATTCAATATGGTTTAAATCTCTGAAAAATATTTTCCTTGAAAAAAGTACCTCAACAGTTGATGGAGAAGATATAATCAAATATTTTAATTTAAATCTCAATATGGATTTAACTATTTTTTTTAAACAATATTTAGAGCAAACTTCAATTCCCGAGTTTAAATATAAATTAAAGACAGTAGGAAGGAATACTAATCTAATTTTTAAGTGGGATGCAATTGACGGATTTAATATGCCAATTATTGTTAGTAATGGTTTAATAGAGTATAAAATTTATCCAAATGACAAATGGCAAGAGATTAATTTAGGTGAATTTGATCCTTTAGATTTTAGAATAAGAGATGACTTGTTTTATGTTAATGTAAAAAAGATATAACTCTTGTACAGATTTTACAAAAATTAATTAAATTTGCAACCCAATAAATTTAGAAAAAATGGCAAAAAAAGGAAATAGAATTCAGGTAATTCTCGAGTGTACTGAGCATAAAGCAAGCGGCAAACCAGGAACATCTCGTTATATTTCAACTAAGAACAAGAAAAACACTCCTGATAGATTAGAATTAAAGAAATTTAATCCTGTTTTAAAGAAAATGACTATTCACAAAGAAATAAAATAAAATGGCAAAGAAAACAGTTGCATCATTACAAAAAAAAGGAGCAAAAGCCTTTACTAAGGCAGTTAAAGTTGTTAAAAATCAAAATGGTTCTTATTCATTCAAATCTGAAATAGTTCCAAAAGAGAAAGTAAATGAATTTTTAGCTAAAAAGTAATTTTTATTTTTTCGTTTAATAACTAGCTTCTTTCTATTTTTGAAAGAAGCTTTTTTTTTAATTATTGATTATATTATGGCATTGTTTGATAAGTTTAAAAACATATTTAGTAGGGAGAATAAATCTCAAGAAGATAAAGAGATTGATAAGCAAAAGTTAGATGATAGTTTGAATAAAACTAAAAGTAACTTCTTTGATAAGATTTCTAAGAAAATTGCCGGTAAGTCAAAAATTGATGATAATGATTTAGATGATTTTGAGGAAATTTTAATTTCATCAGATATTGGAGTGGAAACTACTCTTAAAATAATTAATAATCTTGAATTAAGAGTAAAGAAAAACAAGTATATAAATACTGAAGATCTGTATTCTATTTTAAGAGAAGAAATTTCTAATCTCTTTATCCAAGAAGACTTAGAAGAATTTGTTATTCCTAAAGTAAATGAACCTTATGTTATTATGGTTGTTGGAGTAAATGGTGTGGGTAAAACCACTACCATTGGAAAACTTGCTTATAAATTTAAAAGTGCTGGTTTAAAAGTAGTTCTTGGCGCTGGAGACACTTTTAGAGCTGCTGCTGTAGACCAAATATCAATTTGGGCAGATAGGGTGGGGGTTGAGATTGTAAAGCAGGAAATGGGATCTGATCCCGCTTCAGTTGCATTTGATACATTACAATCTGCTAAAGCTAAAAATGCTGATGTTGTAATTATTGATACGGCAGGTCGATTGCATAATAAGATTAATTTAATGAATGAATTGACCAAAATTAAAAATGTGATGCATAAGATTATTCCAAATGCACCGCATGATGTAATGTTAGTTTTAGATGCTTCGACGGGTCAAAATGCTATAGAACAGGCAAAGCAATTTACTGCAGCTACTAAAGTTACTTCATTGGCATTAACAAAGCTTGATGGAAGTGCTAAGGGAGGAGTAGTTATTGGGATTTCTGATCAATTTAATATTCCTGTTCGTTACATTGGTGTTGGTGAAGGGATTGATGATTTACAATTATTTAATAGTAAGGAATTTGTTAATTCAATTTTTGATAATTAAGTTTTTATAAATCTTTATTTTTGTTAAAAAATTTATTTAATGTTTGATAATTTATCCAATAAGCTTGACAAAGCCTTTAAAATATTAAAGGGTCAAGGAAGTATTTCTGAAATCAATGTAGCTCAGACGATGAAAGAAATTAGAAAAGCACTGATTTCTGCTGATGTTGATTTTAAAACTGCCAAAGAATTTACAGCTACTGTTAAAGAAAAAGCGCTTGGTCAAGAAGTTTTGACAACTCTTAAGCCTGGTGAATTATTAACTAAAATAATGAAAGACGAACTCTCCAATTTAATGGGGAGTGAAAAGTCCGATTTAGATCTTTCATCTAAACCAACGATAATACTTGTTGCAGGATTACAGGGGTCAGGTAAAACAACATTTTGTGGTAAGTTAGCTTTGCTTCTGAAAACAAAATTTAAAAAGAATCCACTTTTAGTTGCTTGTGACATATATAGACCTGCTGCAATAAATCAGATATCAGTTTTATCTGAAGAAGTGGGTGTTTCAGTTTATAAAGAAGAAGAAAATAAAAACCCTGTAGAAATTGCTAATAATGCAATTTCCTTTGCAAAACAAAATTCTAAAGACGTTGTTATTATTGATACAGCAGGAAGATTAGCTATTGATGAACAAATGATGAATGAAATCGGCTTAATTAAAGATAATATTAAGCCAAATGAAACCTTATTTGTTGTTGATGCTATGACAGGCCAAGATGCTGTAAATACTGCAAAATCTTTTAATGAAAAATTAGATTTTAATGGAGTTGTTCTAACTAAGCTAGATGGAGATACAAGAGGAGGAGCAGCATTAACAATAAGATCAGTTGTAGACAAACCTATTAAATTTATTGGAACTTCTGAGAAAATGGATGGTTTAGATGTTTTTTACCCAGATAGAATGGCAGGAAGAATTCTTGGAATGGGAGATGTCATATCTCTTGTGGAGAGAGCTCAACAGCAATTTAATGAAGAGGACGCAAGAAAAATCCAGAAGAAAATAGCTAAAAACTCCTTTGGTTTTGATGATTTTCTAAGTCAAATACAGCAGGTGAAAAAAATGGGTAATATTAAAGACTTAGCATCTATGATTCCTGGAGTTGGTAAATCTATTAAAGATGCTGATATTGATAATGATTCTTTCAAAGGGATTGAATCTATTATACACTCAATGACGCCTGAAGAGAGAAGTAATCCTATTATTTTAAATGGAAGTAGGAAAAAGAGAATTGCTGATGGAAGTGGTTCTAATGTTCAAGAAATTAATCAACTCATTAAGCAATTTAATCAAATGAGTAAAATGATGAAAATGATGCAGGGAGGAGGTGCCTCCAAAATGATGGAAATGATGAAGGGAAATAATATGCCAAAATTTTAATATGAAAATTCTAGATGGAAAAAAAATTTCTAATGATATTAAAGATGAAATTTCTAAAGAAGTAAATGAAATTTTAAAATCTTCAGGAAAACAGCCTCATCTTGCTGCTATTTTAGTTGGTAATAACGGTGCTAGTCAAACTTATGTTAATGCTAAAGTGAAAGCTTGTGAAAGAGTGGGTTTTAAATCAACTCTAATTAGATTAGATGAAAATATTTCTCAAAACATTCTTCTAAATGAGATTGAAAAGGTTAATAATAACGAAGATATAGACGGTTTAATTGTTCAGCTTCCTTTACCTAAAAACTTTGATGAAAGTTTAGTGACAAACTCTATTCTATCATCTAAAGATGTTGATGGATTTCATCCATTAAATGTTGGAAATATGGTGCTCAATCTTCCAACCTTTATCTCAGCTACTCCTGCTGGAATAATAGAGCTTATTTCTAGATATAATATTGAAACTAGTGGAAAGAACTGTGTTGTAGTTGGAAGAAGTAATATAGTTGGATCTCCAATGAGTATTTTAATGTCTAGAAATACAAATCCAGGAAATGCAACTGTTACCCTGGCGCATAGTAGAACAACTAATTTAAAAGAACTATGTCTTAAAGCAGATATATTAATAGTTGCTTTAGGAAAAGCAAATTTTATAACCGCTGATATGGTAAAAGATGGAGCCTGCGTAATTGATGTAGGTATTAGTAGAGTAAAATCTGAAATAACTAAGTCAGGATGGAAATTAATTGGAGATGTTAATTTTTCGGAAGTTTCTCAAAAATGTAGTTTTATAACTCCCGTACCTGGTGGAGTAGGGCCTATGACAATTGCAATGTTGTTAAAAAACACACTATTAGCATCAAAATCAAAGATTTAGTCTATATCTCAATTATTTAAGTATATTTGCAAAGTTTTTGTGGGGTTGTTCCCACGTATTATTAATTAAATTAAATAAACAATTATGGAAGGAACAGTAAAATGGTTTAACTCAAGCAAAGGATATGGTTTTATAGAAGGTTCAGATGGAACTGATTATTTTGCGCATTTTCAAGAAATACAATCTGATGGATATAAAACTCTTAAGGAGGGTTCATCAGTATCTTTTGAAGCAGCTGAAGGTGAAAAAGGACCTGTAGCTAAAAATATTGTTGACGCTTAAATAGCATCATTTCAATTATAAAGAAGCAGTCTTTTTTAAGACTGCTTTTTTTATGCATTAATTTTTCCTTCAAGCTCAAAAAGAAAGTCTCTTAGCTTTTTTGCCTCTATAAAATCTAATTCTTTTACTTTTTTATTGATTTTACTTTTAGTTTTTGTGATGAGTTTTTTAATTTGATTTTGATCTAAATCATTAATATTTATTTCTTTTGACTTTTGATTTTTAGCTTTGTATGGATTTAGCTTTTCCATTAGGGCATTATTATTTTTGCTAACAATTTGAGTTGGAATGATGTTATTTTTTTTATTATAATCTTCTTGCTTAATCCTTTTTCTATTTGTTTCATCAATTGTTTTTTTCATTGATTTAGTTATTTTATCTGCATACATAATAACCAACCCATTGATATTTCGAGCTGCTCTTCCAGAGGTTTGTATAAGTGCTCTTTCTGATCTTAAAAAGCCTTCTTTATCAGCATCCATAATAGCAACAAGACTTACTTCAGGTAAATCTAGTCCTTCTCTTAGTAAGTTAACACCAATTAAGACATCAATTATGCCAGATTTAAGTTCCTGAAGTATCTCTACTCTTTCAATTGTATCAACATCCGAATGAATATACTTACATTTAATATTAAACCTTCCTAAATATTTACTAAACTCTTCAGCCATTTTTTTTGTAAGAGTTGTTACAAGTATTCTTTCTTTTTTTATTATTCTAATTCTTATTTCCTCTAATAAATTATCAATTTGATTTATACTTGGTCTTACAGAAATTATTGGTTCTAATAAGCCTGTAGGTCTAATAATTTGTTCAACTATAACACCATTACATTTTTCAAGTTCATAATCAGCTGGTGTTGCACTTACAAATATTGTTTGATGGTTTATTTCTTCAAATTCTTCAAATTTTAAAGGCCTATTATCCATTGCTGCAGGTAATCTGAAGCCGTGTTCAACAAGGTTGATTTTTCTTGATTTATCTCCGCCATACATAGCTTTAATTTGTGAAACAGTAACATGACTTTCATCTATGACAGTCAGAAATTCTTCAGGAAAGTAATCAATCAGACAAAATGGTCGTGTTCCTGCTTTACGTCTATCAAAATATCTTGAATAATTTTCAATACCTGAACAATACCCTAATTCTTTAATCATTTCTAGATCAAAATTTGTTCTTTCTTCAATTCTTTTAGCTTCTAGACTTAATTCGTTTGATTTGAAAAAATCTATTTGTTTTACTAAATCATCTTGTATCTCAGCAATAGATTCATGTATTTTTTCTTTAGATGCAATAAAAATACTTGCTGGAAATATTCTTAGATCATTTAACGATTCTATTATATTTCCACTCTCAGGATTTATACTTTCTATTTCTTCTATTTCATTACCAAAAAAATGTATTCTATAAATAATGTCATTATATCCTGGATAAATATCAACAGTATCTCCGTTTACTCTAAAGTTCCCTCTATTAAATTCAGCAGTTGTTCTAGAGTAAAGTGCTTGTACTAATAATAGTAAAAAATCATTTCTATTAATAGTTTGTTCTAAAGCAATTTCTATTATTCCTTCATGAAAATCATCCGGATTACCAATTCCATAGATACAAGAAACTGAAGCAACAACAATTACATCTTTTCTTCCTGAAAGAAGTGCCGATGTAGTACTTAATCTATATTTTTCTATTTCTTCATTAATAGATAAATCTTTTTCTATGTAAGTTCCTGAACTGGGAATATAAGCCTCTGGCTGGTAATAATCATAGTATGACACAAAGTACTCCACCAAATTATTTGGAAAGAACTGTTTAAATTCACTAAAAAGCTGTGCTGCTAATGTCTTATTATGGCAAAGAACCAGAGTTGGCCTATTTATTTTAGTGACTACATTGGCTATAGTAAATGTCTTTCCTGAACCTGTGACTCCTAATAATGTTTGAAACCTGTCTTGTTCTTTAAGACCTGCTACTAATTCATTTATTGCTTTTGGCTGATCTCCAGTTGGATTAAACTCAGAGATTAATTGAAAATCCATAATTTAGAATGAATTTAAAAGTTGTAATTTCTTTTTAAGTTCATTAATTTCATTTGCTACATTTGTAATGTTCTTTTCAATTAGGTCTAATAAAGGGTTTTCTTTTTTTGTTGGTACTATAAAAGATTTATTATTTTCATACTGTCCAATAACTTTTACTTTTTCAGTAATAATATCTCGGATTTTTTCTTTTTCTTTTATTAATTCCTTTGCGTTATTACGAATACTATTAATCTTTCTTTTATATTTAATTTGGGATAGTTCTTTATTATCTATTTTAATTCCATTATAAAGTTTTAATAATATCTTTTCAAATTCAAATTCTAAATTCTTACTACCTTGTGGAAGAGCGCCAATTGTATTCCATTTTTCGTCAAATGAATTAAGAATATTTTTTGTTGTGTCTTTTATTGTTAGTTTTTTTATTTCTAATAATATAGTTTGTTTAGATTTTAAATTTTCAATTTTTTCTGTATCTAACTTTTTGAAAAATAACTTTTTAGCATTAAAGAATTCATTACAATGTGATCTAAATTCTTTCCAAATATCATTTATTTTTGTTGAATTTTGAGTTTTATCTTTTTCCCACGCTTTCTGTAAATTAATAAATTTTATTGTTGTCTCTTTCCAATTTGTATTAGATTTAAGGATTTTAGCTTTTTCACAAATCTTCTGTTTATTTTCAATTTGTGTTTTAATCTCTATTTTTTTATTTTTATAAAAATCATTTTTACTCAGATTAAATAATGATTTAGCTTCATTAAGTTTTTTCCAACATTTTTTATTTTCTAAACTATTTATTTTACCAATTTTAAGCCATTTTTTCTCAAGCTCAATAACTTCTTTAATTAATGAATGGCATTTTTGATGGCTTGTTATTTGTTTAGATAAACTATGGATTTTACTACAAATTAAGTTTTTGCTCTCAACTTTTAATTTGTCCTGCTCTTTAAGTTTAGTAAAGTAATCGTTTTGTTTTTTATTTATTTTTTTACTTATATTTTGAAAATTAGTCCAAATTATTTCGCGATTTTCTTTTGATACTGGTCCAATATTTTTCCATTTTTCATGAAGTTCTTGTAGACTAGAGTGCATTTTCTTAATAGATTTTTCTTGGAGAAGATTTTCAGCTAGTTTATATATTTTGTTTTTTTCTTCAAGATTTTTTTTAAAATCTAAATTTCTAAAATCTCTGTTAATTTGTATACAATCATAAAATCTTTCAATATTAAAATTATATAAATTCCATATATTATTTCTTTCTCTAATGCTTACTAAGCCTGTTTCTCGCCATTTTTTTTGAATAATTTTTATGCTATCAAATGTTTCTTTATTTAAATCTACTTTTTCTATTAAATCTTTAATTTCATCAATTAAGCCTGTTTTTATTTTAAGATTTATTTTTTCATTTCTTAATATTTCGTCTCTTATACTTTTTTTCTTTGCTTTATAAAGATTTATTTTTTCTTTAAAATCTATCTCATAAGTTGATTTATCTTTTGTGATTTCATTACTGTTAATAATGTCTTCTTTTAATTTTAGATAAAATAAAGACTTTAATTCTTCTACTTTTTTTGCATTTTCAATAATTTTAGATCCATTTATAATAACATCTAATACAATTAATAATTCTTCAATTGAGGATTCTTTATTTATTGAAATTTCATTAGTAACATTTTCTAATAATATATCATCCTGCTTCTTCTTTAATTCTTTTCTTTCCTCCACTTTTTATTTTTTAAAAATACAATATTAGTCAATATTTAATTATTCCATATTTTCCATGATTCTTCAGCTTGAATTTCAAGCATTTCGTATCCATTTTTTACTTTACAACCTCTCTCTAAACCTTTTTTTAAGAAAACTGTTAACTTTGGATTATATACCAAATCATATAATAAATGTTTTTCATTTAAAATTTTGTAGTTTATATTAGGAAATAAAGAAATTTTTGGGAAGGTACCTAGAGGAGTCGTATTAATAATTAAATCACTTTCTTTAATTATATCATCATGTAATGAGTGATAATTAATTTTTCCTTTCCTGGAAACTATTACACATTCAATTTTCTTTTTTTCCAATACATATTTTATTGCATTACTTGCTCCTCCATCTCCTAGAATAATAGCTTTTTTCCTGTTATCAATTTCTTTATTAATACTTTTTTCAAAACCCGTAATATCTGTATTAAACCCTATTGTTTGACCATTGACTATTTTAATTGTATTAACTGCATTTATTTCTTTAGCCTCATCACTTATTTTATCCAGTAATGGTATAATTATTTTTTTAAATGGTATAGTGACGTTTAGGCCTTTAATATTATTTTTTGACAGTATTTTTTTTAAATTTTCTAAGCTATTAATTTCAAAATTTTCATATTTATTTTCATGTAATCCTAACTTAGAGAATTTTTTATTAAAATATTTTTTTGAGAATGAATGTTCTAATTTTTCACCAATTAATCCAAAAATTTCCATCTTATTTATTATTCTTTTCAATTAGATAAACAATAAAAAAGCCAATAATCATCATTATTATTGATACTATGTTATGAGTATCAAGTTGGTTTGGAAAAAAAAGATCGTATGAAAGTACTTTTTCTTTTCCATTTATTATTATTGATTCACTTACTACTTTCCATGGCCAAATTATTGAAAGTGAACCAATAATAAAGCCTGTTAAGCCTGCCAGTGTTACACTATAATATTTATTAATCAACCAATGTAAAAAATTAGATAGTACTAATAATCCAAAAATTGATCCAAATAGAAATGTTAACAGCAATGGTATATCAAACTCAGATACTGACCTAACCATTAATAATTCATAGTTCCCCATCAATATTAATATATATGAGCCTGAAAGACCTGGTAGAATCATTCCAGAGATGCCAATTATTCCGCATAAAAAAACATAAAATAGATTATTGTTTTCGGCGGAGGGAGTGATAAATGTCAATGACAAAGCCACTAAAGTTCCTATTATAATTGCTAAGTAGCTTTGAAAATTCCATGTTTTAATTCTTTGACCTATAAAAATAATTGATGCAAGTATTAGGCCAAAAAAAAGTGACCAAATTTCAAGAGGATAGTTTTTGAATAAAAATTTAAAAAGACTAGCGATACTAAATAAACTAATTAAACTGCCACCAAAAACATATGCTAGAAATGAAAGATTAGTATAAATTCCAAATTCTTTAAAATTTAGCGTTAAAAGTAGACTGAAAGCTTGCTTGTCAAATGACTTAAGAGATTTGAGTAACTCTTGATATATGCCTGTAATTAATGCAACAGTTCCCCCAGAAACTCCTGGAATGACATTGGCTATTCCCATACCCATCCCTTTGAGAATAAGAATAATATTTTTTTTCATACTTATTAAAGATAGTTTTCAAATGTATCTCCTCTCAAACCTAATCTTAAAGCTTCTAAAGGAATTACTTCTTTAGGTGAAATATTTCCAAGATTAACATTCGCGCCAAACTTATTAATAAACCAAACTTGTTGGTTTTTTTTAGGTGACTCCCAGATAATATCTTGAATTGGAATTTCTTGAATTATATCAAAAATTAAATCTAGTTTAATGACTCCGTCTTGGTTAAAAACTCCAACATTACCTCCCTCTCTTCCTTCAGCAATAACTTTCCAGCTTCCAGCCTGAAGTTCTGACTTCATCCATTTAATCCAATCATTTTTTTTAACTTCTACATTTTCATTTTTGCTACCAACTTCACTTACTACTTTATAATTTTTACTTAATTTATGAATATACTCACATTTTAAGTCATGATTAAGATCCATTGAGCCGTCTGAAACCTCAATCATGCTTATGCCTAATTTGTCTAATGTCTTACAATAGTCATCAAATTGATCTCTAACAATAAAGGCTTCAAATAATGTTCCTCCAGCGTAAACTAATAAGTTTTCACTTTGATATAATTTGATTTTTTCTTTAACGTTATTTGTTAGTAAGCTAGTTCCAAAGCCAAGCTTTAAAATATCAGTTAGTGAACTATTAGTAGATAAAAAATCTTCTGCTTCTCTAAGACTTAAGCCTTTATCCATTACCATTGTTAAACCTTTTTCTCTTGGTTTCTCTGTTCTAGCGGGAATATTTTTTAGTACTTCAATCATAATATTTAGTAATTTAACAAAGATAAAAATACTAGCTAAACAAATTACTATTTTACGTAGATTTGTATTTTAAAAATTTAATATGACTTTAATTAAATCAATTTCGGGTATTAGAGGTACTATTGGAGGAGTTGAAGGGAATTCTTTAACTCCTATTGATATTGTTAAGTTTACTTCTGCATATGCTCGATTTATTTTAGAACAAAAAATAGAATCTAAGACTATAGTAATTGGTAGAGATGCTCGAATTTCTGGTTTTATGCTATCCAATATTGTTTCTGGAACTTTAATTGGATGTGGCTTTGATGTTATTGATATAGGACTTTCTACTACTCCTACTGTTGAAGTTGCTGTTCATGATTTAAAAGCTGCGGGTGGTATTATTTTAACAGCTAGTCACAACCCAAAGCAATGGAATGCTTTAAAATTATTAAATAATAAAGGAGAATTTATTTCAGCAAATGACGGCGAAGTTATATTAGATTATTCAACAAAAAATGATTTTAAATTTTCATTAATTGATAGTATAGGTAAATATCAATTTGATAATTCTTTAAATGATAGTCATATTAATAAAGTTCTTGATTTGGATCTTGTAAATATTGATTTAATAAAATCAAAAAAATATAAAGTTGTATTAGATGCAGTTAATTCAACTGGTGGAATAATAATTCCTAAATTATTAAAAGAATTAGGTGTTGAATGTGTTGAGTTATATTGTACTCCAAATGGAGATTTTCCCCATAACCCAGAACCTCTTCCTGAGAACTTAAAAGATATATCTAATCTAGTAGTTAAGGAAAAAGCAGATTTTGGTATTGTTGTTGATCCTGATGTAGATAGGCTTGCATTTGTATGTGAAGATGGAACTATTTTTGGAGAAGAGTATACATTAGTTTCTGTTGCAGATTTTGTTTTATCTAAATTAGGTGGTAATGCTGTATCTAACCTTTCTTCAACTAGAGCTCTTTCTGATATTACTAATAAACATGGTGGAGAGTATTTTGCTTCTTCAGTTGGAGAGGTTAATGTAGTTGAGAAAATGAAAGAGACAAGTGCAATTATTGGAGGAGAAGGAAATGGAGGTATTATTTATCCAAAATTACATTACGGAAGAGATGCTTTAGTTGGAATAGCATTATTTCTTACTTATCTTTCTGAAAAAGATTTATCTGTTTCAGAGTTAAGATCTTCTTATCCTAATTACTTTATATCTAAGAATAAAATTCAATTAACAGATTCTACTGATATGCAATTTATTATATCTGAACTAGCAAATAAATACAGTAAAGAAAAAATTAATTTAATTGATGGACTAAAAATAGATTTTGATGAAGGATGGGTTCATCTTAGAAAATCTAATACTGAGCCTATTGTTAGAATTTACTCAGAAAGTATTAGTAAACAAAAAGCAGATAAGCTAGCAAGTGTTTTTGTAGAAGAAATTAAATCATTAATATAATGAAAGTTTATTTTGACAACGCAGCCACTACCTCAATAGATAATAGAGTTATTGAAAGTATGACGAAGGTCATGAGAGATAATTATGCTAACCCTTCATCTACTCATGAGGGTGGGAGAAAGTCTAAGACAATTATTGAAAATGCTAGAAAAAAAATTGCCTCAATGCTAAATACTTCTCCTGGTAGTATATTTTTTACATCTGGAGGAACAGAAGCTGATAATATGGCTATTAGATGTGGGATTTTAGATAATAATGTAACTCATGCAATAACATCAAAAATTTCTCACCATGCTGTTTTACACCCACTTCAAGATCTAGAAAATAAAGGAAATATTAAGCTCTCTTACGTTAAACTAAATGAGTTTGGCTGTATAGATATTAAAAATCTTGAAGAACTCCTTAAACATAATCCAAAATCATTTGTTTCAATCATGCATGCAAATAATGAAGTTGGAACAATTCAGCCTATCAAAGAAATTGGAGAGCTTTGTAGGAAATATGATGCGATTTTTCATTCAGACACTGTTCAAACTATGGGGCATTTTAAATTTGACATGCAAGAGCTTCATATTGATTTTCTAGCTGCTTCAGCACATAAGTTTCATGGTCCTAAAGGCATTGGTTTTATTTATATAAACGAAAACATTTCCATTAAGCCTTTAATACTGGGCGGTTCTCAGGAAAGAAATATGAGAGCTGGTACTGAAAATATTTATTCTATTGTTGGTCTTGTAGAAGCACTTGAAATTTCACATGATGAAATGGATGCTGATATTAAACATGTTAAGAAAATAAAAAAATATTTTATTGATTTGTTAGAAGAGAACTTTCCAGATATCAAATATAATGGTAGATCAAATGATATTGAATCTAGCTTATTTAAAATATTAAGTGTAAGCTTTCCTAAAAATTCAATATCTGAGATGTTATTATTTCAATTAGATATAATGGGTATTTCTTGCTCTGGAGGTAGTGCTTGTTCTTCTGGAAGTAGTCAAGGTTCTCATGTAATTTCAGGAATTAACTCTAGCAATGACAGACCTGTTGTTAGATTTTCTTTTAGTAAATATAATACCAAAAAAGAGATCGATTATACTATAGAAAAATTAGTTGAAATATTTAATTAGTTTTTTTAATTCTTAAATTCAAATATCCATACATAATAGTCATTAATGGACTAATTAAATTAAAAAAACAAAATGGTAAATATGCTATTGTTGCCACTCCTAAAACAGCAGACTGAGCAGCTCCGCATGTATTCCATGGAATAAGTACAGATGTTACAGTACCACTATCTTCTATTGTTCTGCTTAAATTTTCTGAAGCTAATCCTTTTTCTTTAAAACTTTCCGTAAACATTCTTCCTGGAACAACTATACTTAGATACTGATCCGATGTAGTTAGATTAAAGAAAATACATGTTGAAGATGTTGTAGCAATTAGTGACCCTGTACTATTAGCATATTTTATTATAGGAGAACTAATCCTATTTAATAAACCACCTGCCTCCATAGCACCTCCAAAAGACATAGCACAAACAACTAACCATATTGTGTTCATCATACCTTTCATTCCACTTGTAGATAAAAGGTCATTAATAAGCATATTATTTGATGAAATACTGATATCGCTACCCATTGAATTTATTGCTGCTAAGTAATAAGACTTAAATGATAAGTCATTCATTTTAGAAACTTCTAAAATAATTTGTGGTTGAAATATAAATGCACAAACCAAAGCAAGTAAAGTACCTGCCAATAGAGCAGGAATAGCAGGTGTTTTCTTAATTATTAGTACAATTACAATAATTGGTACAATAAATAAATATATGTTGATGTTAAATGTGTTTTCTATTGTACTTAATAATGCATTTATATTTTCTGAACTTTCAACGCTAATATTTAATCCGATAAATAAAAAAATAATTAATGTAATTATGAAAGAGGGAATAGTTGTATACATCATATATTTAATATGAGTAAATAGCTCAGTTTCTGCAACTGCAGCAGCTAAATTTGTTGTATCAGATAATGGAGACATTTTATCTCCGAAATATGCGCCAGATATTATAGATCCAGCAATAATTCCTTCAGAAAACCCCATTGACTTTCCAATACCTAAAAGAGCAATTCCAATAGTTGCTATAGTTGACCATGAACTTCCTGAAGCAATGGATACAATAGCACAAATAATGCAAGAAGCTAATAAGAAAATCTCAGGGTTTAATATTTTTAGTCCATAATAAATCATTGCAGGAACAATTCCACTAATAAGCCAAGTTCCTGAAAGTGCTCCAATAATTAGTAATATTATTATTGCAGATGATGTTGAACTAATACTTGTGCTAATATTAGAAATGATATCAGTCCATTTTGTTCCATAATAAACACTTACGATTGCAGCAACTGCTGCAGAAAGAAGAAGTGCTAGTTGATTAGGTCCAGATAATGAGTTATCACCATATATAGCAACGTTTATAGCTAGTAGAAAAATTAGTACAACTAATGGGAAAAGTGCAGTAAAGAATGAGATGTTTTTTGTAGAGGAGATAATAACTATTTTTCTAAATTATCTTCTTCATAATAACCATATCCACCCCCATAGCCATAACCATAACCATAACCATAACCATAACCATAATTTCCAACATTGTGTTGGAAATCATTTATTATAATTTGAAGATTATTGACGTGTTTATTGTTATGAAGATTATTAACTGTTGTTAGAGCTTGATATTTTGTGTAATTATGTCTAACAACATATAAATTAACATCAGCATTCTTCATTAAAATAACTCCATCAGTAACTAGTCCAATTGGAGGTGTATCTATTATTACATAATCATATTCTTTATGTAATTGATTTATTAAATCTTTCATTTTCTTACTATCTAATAATTCTGCTGGATTTGGAGGAGTTGGTCCTGAAAGAATAATTTCTAAATGTTCTACTTGAGTTGGGTTTATTACTTCCTTTAAAGATGCTTTATTTATTAAATAGTTACTTAAGCCTAATTTGTTTTCTGTTTCAAATTCTAAATCAAGCTTTGGTTTTCTTAAATCAGCTCCAATTAACAGTGTTTTTTTTCCAGAAAGAGCAAAAATAGATGCAATATTCATAGAGCAGAATGTTTTTCCTTCACCACCAATAGAAGAGGATACTGTAATTACCTTTTTTTCTTTATCTACAGCTAAGTATTGAATATTAGTTCTTAATGATCTAAAGGATTCAGAAATAACTGATTTGGAGCTATTAGCAACAATTAATCCAGAATCCTTATCATTATGACCAATCAGGCCTAGAATTGGAATATTTGTATGTTTCAGTAAATCTTGCTTACTTTTAATTGTAGTGCTTAAAAACTCTTTTAATGAAACAAAAATAACTGGTAATATTATTCCAAATAATAAAGCAAGAAAATATGTGACAGTTTTTTTAGGAGAAACAGGCTTTTCGCTATCTAATCTGGCATAATCAATGACTTTATGATCAGATTCTGTACCAGCTTTTGCTAGAGAAGCCTCATATTTTTTTCCTTGTAAATAGGTAAGGGTTTGTTCACTATAAGCAAATTTCCTTTTTAGAATAATAAACTCTTTTTCATATTCTGCTAAAGAGTTAATTTTTTTGTTAAAAGTATTTTGTCTTTTAAATAGGTCTTGCTCATAAATTTTTGATGAAGAAATTAAATTCTTAATATTTTCAATTAGATTACTTTTTGTATTTAATATTTGAGAGACAACAGAAATATAGCTTGGGCTTTTAGCAGTATTAGTAAGTTCTAAATCACTTTTCTTTGCATATAAATTTAATAGCTGATTAATCAAAGTATTAAGTTCAGGATTAAGTATGCCCATTGAGGTTGGAGATATAATATTATTTACATCTTTATTTTCTACTAAGTATTTTAAAATTGATTTATAGTATCTTATTTTAGTTTCTTGTTCAGCTAGCGTGTTATCAATTTTTTGTTTTTGAAAGAAGGCGCCGTACTCTTCTTCAATTGTTTCTAACTGAGGATGTTTATTTTTAAATGTTTCAATTTTATTTTCTATTAAATTTAATGAATCTTTAATTATGTTAAGTTGCTCATTAATAAAGTTAATAGTATTTACAGCCATTATATTTTTATCTGCCAATCCATTTTTAATATAAAGTTCTGTCAACTTATTTAAAAAACTAATATCTTTTCCAGGAGTCTCACTAGTAGTTTTTAGTTTTAATACTGATGTTTCTTTATTTATTGGATTAATTGCAACTTCTTCAATATACTTACTTACAATTTTTGATCTTTGGTGAAACTTAAATGTAAACTCCTTATTGTTTTCTATTATTTTTTCTAAAGAAAAGTTAGAGGTTTTAGCTACTTTAAAAGAAAAATTTTCAGATTTAATTTGTGAACCAAATTTAAAATCTTGATTTAAGTCAAAATTTATTTCAACATTTTTATCTATTTGATCTTTGTTAACGTTGTAAGGGTTTTGGTCATCTATTGAAGATGAAAGATTAAATGTATTATTGTCAAGAATTTTTATTCTAAATTCATTTCCTGTAATTTGTAAATGATTTGAATCAATTGAAACTACAAATGGTTTGTTTATATATATTTCATTACTCTGAAGTAATCCATGTTGAAAATAAGAAACGCCGAATTTAAGATCTTCAATTGCTTTATTGGTTAAACTAAATGATTTTAAAACAACAATTTCATTATTTATGTTAGTTTTTCCACTAAAGAGTTCCATCCCTTCAAGAATATTTTCTGCACCTAGTTGAGCATTGTTTTCATCTCTTATTAATAATGTACTGGAAACACTGAATGTTGGTTTTGTATATCTATTATAAACAAATGCTACCAGCAGAAATAAAATAATTGAGAAAATAAAATAATGCCAATACTGGAGATACCTGTATAGCAGTTGTTTTGTGTCAATAGTTTCTTCTTTAAATTCTTCTTCCTTCATAATTAATCCTTATTAAAATTTAGGTATGCATTAAAAAGTACAGCAAAAGTTGTTAAACTTGAAAGAAAAAGCTGAGATTGAGATTTTTTTAATCCTTTAAATTTAAGAGGCTGTACATAAACTAAATCTTTATTGTTTAGATAGTAGTAATTAGAAGAAAGTATTTTACTATCTGTTAAATCAATAAAACTAACTTCTTTTTTATTATTTTTTGACCTAACTATTTTTACCTTTCTTAGATTTCCATAATCATTAATATCTCCCGCCATTGCTAATGCATCAAATATTGTCAGGTTTTCTTTATATACGGGATATGCTCCTGGCATATTAACTTCCCCAAGCACAGTAACTTCAAAGTTTGCAAGCTTAACAATTACATATGGATCTATTAAATATTCTATAGCAGCTTGCATGATTGTTTCTTTTGCTTGCTCGAGAGTTTGATTTAATAAAACTACTCTCCCAACCTTAGGAAGATCTATACTTCCCTCTCTATTAATAGTAAAGCCATTTAGATATAAATTTGCAGTTGTTGTATTAGAATTATTAGTATTAGTTTCAAGATTAAAGATTTTATTAGATTCATCATTTCTACTAATTACTTTAACCATTAAAATATCTCCAATTTCAATATGATGTTTTGGAGGTAGTGGTGATATATCCCAAGCTGCCTGAGAATTATTATTAATATATGTGATTTTATTTACAGGAGTACAAGAAAATATTAAGCATGATATAATACTTAAAATAAAAATATATTTGATTTGGAAATTTTTCATACTAAATAATTAATGAACAAAGATAATAAAAACAAATGCTAAATAAATTTATTAAGTTCATTATAGAGTCTTGAAGAGGGAAGTCCAACAACATTTGTATATGAACCATCTATTGACTCTACACCTATTAACCCAATCCATTCTTGAATTCCATATGAGCCAGCCTTATCAAATGGTTGATATTTTTTTATGTAGTATTGAATTTCTTTCTCATTTAATTTCTGAAATTTTACTTGAGTTTTTTCTGAGAAAATAAATTGTTTACTATTATTAGCCAAGCAAACTCCTGTGATAACTAAGTGTTCTTTTCCTGAAATTTTTCTTAACATCTCACAAGCATTTTGGGCATCTTTTGGTTTATTTAAAACAATATTATCTATTACAACAGTTGTGTCTGCAGTTATTAATATTTCATTTTCATTTAATTGTTTTTTAAGAGCATCGCTTTTCTTTTTTGCCAAAAATGTACAGTGATCTTCTGCTATAATTTTCTTTGGTACCTTTTCATCATCATTATAACTTCTTACTATAAAATTTATTCCCATTTTAAGTAAAATTTCTTTTCTTCTTGGGGAATTAGATCCTAAAATAATTTTGTATTTATTGATTTTATCTAACATTATATAAAATAACTTATTGAAAAAACAGGTATTGCTAAAATACCAATCATCATAATGATTTTTGCAATAAGACTTAATTTTATATAATCTTGTTTGAAGTTAGCAGATAGACATAGGTAAAGAAAACAAAATAATAATATTTGAATTATGAAAACATATGTAATAGAAAAAAAGTCTGTTCCCCAAATAACAATTTGATTAATATTATCTCCAAAACTACTTAGATCAAAAAATGTTTTCTTTACACTGTACTGAAAATATTGCCAGAAACTAACCATAATTATCAGCACTGTAGTTAATGTAACTAATATTTTTTTTGTTGTTTTGACACCAATTCTTATGGGTAAAGTATTGGCATTAATTGCCTTGTCACCTTCAATATCAACAATATCTTTAATTATCTCTCTTTTAAGATTAGTTATAAAAGCAAAAAATGAAAATATAAGTATCACTTTAAGTAATATTTCAGATGAGGGGTTTAAATTATAAACTGGTAAAATATCAAAGAGAAATATGTTTATAATACTTGTTGCGATTATTCCACTAACTAATAAATTACCTAAAAGAAAAGTGCTTTTCAATACTTTTGAATATAACCACAATAATATAATGGTTAGAATAAAGATTAGAGTAAGAGCAATTTGATTAATTGCATAAGATACATAGGTTATAATAAGAATTGCTAAAGAATTAAAAATAGTGTATTGGGTTAGAGCACTTTTTATACTTAGTTTATTTCCTGAAAATGAATTTTTCTTATTTATGGAGTCGGTTTTTATATCGTAAATATCATTTATTATATAACCAGCAGCTGTGATGAAAATTGTTGCGATTACAAATAGAAAGTAGTTAAGGCTATTAAGAGCTGAGTTTTGAATGAAAAGATTAACCAAGCCTAATTTAAAAATATACATTGTTAAAAGAATGATAAATAAATTTAAAGGACGAATAATCATAATTTTTGCTAGCATACAGTTATTCTAAATTCATTATATCCTTACTAATAAGCTCATATATTTTCTTATGATCAGTATTTTCAATTAGTTTAATGTGATTCTCTATAATTTTAACATCTTTTCTTTTTGCTGGGCCAGTTAGTAATTTATTTGGTTCTCCTTCACTTATTTTTTTCATTGTCTGATTAATAAGTGGTTTAATAAGAGAAAAATCTAAATTATTATTTTCCATAATTTCTTTTGAGATACCAATCATTCTATTGCTAAAGTTACATGCAAAAACTGCAGCTAAATGAATTTTTTTTCTATCATTATATTTAATTTTAAAAACATTAGATGAGATAGATTGTGCTAATTCTCTAATACTTTTTTCAAATGACGTATTATTACATTCAATAAGAAAAGGTGTTTCACTTAAATCAATATTTATTTCTTTATTAAATGTTTGAATTGGGTATAGTACTCCGAAATTCTTAACTCTTTCATCAAATATATTAATATCCATAGAGCCGCTTGTATGAACAATATTATCAAAATGATATGATTTTAAGATACCTTTGATGAAATCATCTTTAATTGATATTATAATAATATCAGCTGTTTTTATTTTAGATAAATCATCAATTGCTTCTGCTTTTACTTTATCGGCAAGTAGTTTTGCATTAGATAATGATCTGCTAAAAATTTGAAGAATTTTGTAATTATTCTCATCCAAACTAACTGCTAAACTTGTAGCTACATTACCCGAGCCAATAAAAATAATTTTCTTCATTTTATAAAATGATTGTTATACAAATTTACTAAACAAATTGTAACTTTGTGCTTTAATATTTTCAATGATAAAACGTTTTTTTTTATTTCTCGTATCTGTAAAATTAGCTACTTTTCTTATTTTATTATTTGCTGCTGTAATTGGTTATGCAACATTCATTGAAAATGATTTTGGCAGAGATACTGCAAAAGCTCTAATATTCACAAAATGGTGGTTTGAATTAATTTTATTTTTATTAACTGCTAATTTAATTTATAATCTTAAGAGATATAATCTCTTCAGAAAGGAAAAGTTAGCTGTTCTAATGTTTCATTTGTCTTTTATTGTAATATTAATTGGTTCTGCAGTTACAAGGTATTATGGTTTTGAAGGGATGATGCATATAAGAGAGAATGAACAGTCAAATCTTGTTATTTCAGATGATGTTTTTCTGCAAATAAAAGTTGATAATAGGAATTTACAATATGAAAGAGATAAAAAATTATTTCTTTCAGCAATTTCAAATAATAATTTTTCAATTCCAGTAAATTTTTTAAACAATGATATTTCTATTTCCTACAAAGATTTCTTTCCTAATGTTAGAGATACATTTTTAAACTCCAAAGAGGGTATTCAAACTCTTCATCTTGTTGTTCCTGGTGAGAATGGAATGCAATCTGAATACTTGAAATTGAATGAACAAAGAAGAATTGATAAGTATGTTTTTACATTTAATAATCAAAAGGTTGGTGCTGTAAATTTCTTTTTCGAAGACAGTATCTTATATTGTATTGCTCCATTCAATATTCAGTCGATGAAGATGAGTGACAGGTCTACTGGAGAGTTTTTAGCAAATAAGAAATTTATATTAGAAAGGAAAACACTGTATTCCTTAGAAAGTCTTAATTTAGTTTTAAAGGATATTATGGATAGCGGTGCTAATCAGCTTTATAGTACTTCAGATATTATGAAAGATGGAGGTGATAATGCTTTAATACTAGATGTGAAATGTAATGGTGAATCTAAAGAAGTTCGTTTAAAAGGAGGTAAGGGATTTATTCCAAATAGTGAAAAATTTACTTTAGGGGGACTATACTTTGATTTATCATATGGATCTAAAGCATATCAAACTCCATTTGTTATTCAATTAAGAGAGTTTCAGCTTGAACGTTATCCTGGTTCAGAAAGTCCAGCCTCATTTGCTGCTGAAGTGACAGTAGTTGATAAAAATTTTAATAAAGATTACAGAATTTATATGAATAATGTTTTAGATTACAGAGGTTACAGGTTTTTTCAATCTTCTTATGACCAAGATGAAAAAGGTACAATTCTGTCTGTTAACCATGATATGTGGGGAACATATATTAGCTATTTAGGATATTTCTTGTTGTCTCTTGGCATGGTACTAGTATTCTTTAGTGATAAAACAAGATTCTCTTTTTTAAGTAGAAAATTAAATAAACTTAAAAAGAAGTCTATTCTTTCATTACTAATTTTATTATCATCAATAAATTATCTAGGTGCAGAAAATTTAGATAGTTTGATGAAGTCAAATGAAATTTCTACTAATCATATAAAAGTATTTGAAACCCTATTAGTTCAAGATATCGGAGGGAGAGTAAAGCCTGTTAATACTGTTTTTTCTGAATACCTAAGAAAAATATCTAGAAAAAATATAATTCTAAATCAATCTGCTTCTCAAGTTATTTTGGGAATGATGAATAACCCTATTGTTTGGAGCCAAGTTCCAATGATTAAGATAAGTCATGAAAAACTTAAGGAACTTCTTAATACAAGTGAAAGTAGAGTTCCTTTTAAGATGTTTTTTGATAAAGAAGGAAATTATGTATTAAAAGAAGAAGTGGAGATTGCTTATTCCAAAAAACCTATTGATAGGGGCAAATATGAAAAAGATATTATTACTGTTGATGAGAGAGTGAATATTTGTTTTACAATCTATAATGGCGGTATTTTAAGATTTTTTCCTTTACCAAATGATTCTAATAATACTTGGTTTTCATCAGTTGATAGTCAAGTTTTTTCTTCAAACGATTCTCTTTTTGTATCTAATATAATGAAGATGTATTTTACTTCTATAAACAGTGCAATAAAAGATTCTGACTGGGCAACTTGTGATAGTGTAGTCTCTTACATATCAAAATTTCAGAATCGATATGGTTCTGATGTAATGCCCGCTGATTATAAAATTAACTTAGAAGTTTTATACAACAAAGTAAATATCTTCTCAAACTTATTTATGTTTTATTTTATCATTGGTTTAGTTTTTCTCATTTTACTTTTATATCAAATTTTTAATTCAAATGTTATTATTGAAAAAATTATTCACTTTGTTAAATGGTTAATTTTTACTGGATTTTTTGCTCAAACATTAGGGCTAATTGCCAGGTGGATTATTTCTGGTCATGCTCCTTGGAGTAATGGCTATGAGTCTATGATTTATATTGCATGGGCAACTATGCTTGCTGGAATTATTTTTAGTAGAAGATCGTATATGACATTAGCAGCAACTTCTATTGTGGCTTCTTTATTATTAATGGTGGCACATTTAAACTGGCTTGATCCTGAAATAACAAATTTAGTTCCCGTTTTAAATTCATATTGGTTGATGATTCATGTTGCTATTATCACAGCTAGCTACGGCTTCCTTTCTCTTAGTGCTATTTTAGGTTTATTTTGTCTTTGGTTAATAATCTTTACAACAAAGAATAAAAAGAAAAGAATTACAGATATTTTGAGTGAATTAACTTTAATAAATGAAAGATCGATTACTATTGGATTATTTATGCTTACAATTGGAACTTTTTTAGGAGGAGTTTGGGCTAATGAATCTTGGGGTAGATATTGGGGGTGGGATCCAAAAGAAACATGGGCACTAGTTAGTGTTTTAGTTTATGTATTTATATTACATATGAGACTTATTCCTGCTCTAGCTGGATTTTATATTTTTAATTTAGCTTCTCTAATCGGAATATGGTCAATTATTATGACATATTTTGGAGTTAATTATTACTTGTCTGGTCTTCATTCTTACGCAGCTGGAGATCCTATGCCAATCCCTTCATTTGTTTACTACTTGATAGCAATAACATTTGTAAGCGCTATATTAGCTAAATTTAAATTTAATAAATTTTATAAATGAAATTAGATATTTTAGTTTTTGGAGCCCATCCAGATGATATAGAACTTAGTTGTGGAGGAACTATAATTAAACATATTAATAATGGTTTTAAAGTTGGAATAGTTGATTTAACTCAAGGAGAATTAGGAACTAGGGGAGATGCTAAAACAAGATTAGAAGAAGCATCTGAAGCTTCAAAAATAATGGGCGTTCATTTACGAGAAAACTTAAACTTTGCTGACGGTTTTTTTGCAAATAATAAAAACCACCAGATTAGCATAATAAAAAAAATTAGAGAATATCAGCCTGATATTATAATTACAAATGCTCCATCTGATAGACACCCTGATCATGGTAGAGCTTCTCAATTAACAATTGACTCTACTTTTCTTTCAGGACTTGAAAAGATTAATACTAATCAAGCTGTATGGAGACCTAGCTCTATTTACCACTATATTCAGTTTAATAGCCTTGAGCCCAATATTTTTATTGATATCAGTGATACTTTCGATGAAAAATTAAAAGCTGTTAAAGCATATAAAAGTCAATTTTATGACCCTAGTTCAAGTGAATCTCAAACCGTTATTTCTTCTAAAGGTTTTTTAGAGAGTATTGAGTATAGAGCAAAAGATCTAGGACGACAAGCTTTCTGTAAGTATGCTGAAGGTTTTATCTCTCATCAAGTTCCAAAAGTTAATTTACTTTCTGATATAAAATAAAAAAAGGCTGAACATAATATGCTCAGCCTTTTTTAAATTATAAAATTAATTATTTAGAAATAATTAATTTTATTGAATTCGTATCATTCATTGATTCAGAATTAATAAAGTAAATCCCATTTTTAAGATTTGATAGGTTAAGCTTGATATTATTATTACCTGATAGTAAGTTGATATTTACTTCACTTACAATTTTACCCATAATATTTTTTAGTCTTAAAGTTGTATTTTTACTCTCTAAAGAATATAAATTTACATTAGTAGAGTTTGTAGCAGGGTTAGGGTATAGTGAGATGTTATTTAAACTTGAAATTTCTGAAATATTTGTGGATGTATTTCCTAACTCAGTTGTGTCCATTTCAAGATATATAATTTCATTAATATCAATTATATCTTCATCTCCTCTAACAGCAAGACCAGGCTCAAAATCTTTTTGATAAATTAATCTAATTTTATCATCTACATTTCTATCCATAGTTGCGAAAGACACACTCTTGAGCTCCAGACCATGCAGTGTGAGGAGTGACATCAGTAGGGGCGCTCCAGCTAACACCACCGTCCATACTTTTAATAACATTTACATGTCTAAAGTTTTGAGAGCCATTATCGATATTTTCCATTAACTCAGAGTAGGAAACAAAAATATTTCCATTAGCATCAATACCAGCATTAGGCATACAAGTTAATGACATATAATAAGTAGGGTAATCTACATAGTTTAAAAGGTTATCTCCGTCTGTGTCTTGCGCGCTTGCAATCATTTGAGCGAAGACTGGAAAACCAAAGAGAAGGAGTTGAAGGGACAATTGGATTACTAGCATAATCATCAGCTCCCATATTTTCATTCCAGTACATTAAACCGTTTGTAGAGGCAAAGTATGATGTGTTTCCGTCCGTTAAATCAGCATCTAGTAAAAGCATATTTCCATAGAAAACATGTGCCATATTATTATCATCTAATAAAAGTGCTCCTGTACCATCAGTAGAATAAAGACTGTCCATTAGACCGTCATTATCAAGATCTATACCTGCATCTGGAGCATACTTATCAACTGGAAAATCAAGAAATGATGTTGCATTCCAAGTATTTCCATTATCGGAAGACTTTATGATAGCAGAGTCATCTAGAGCCACCAAAGTAAGCAACAACAACAGTTTCACCGTTGCATAGCAATTGCATAACTATCACCACGAAAACCCTAAATATTTAGTAGAATCTAAAGTTGGTAAGCTGTAGAGTCTTTGATGTCCCATGTTGCAGCCACCATCTTGAGATCTGTAGTAAACCAGAGCTCCATCTAAGCCCGTTGTATATCGTTCCACCAAGAGCTGTGTTGGCAATAACACCAACCATGTGAATAGTTTGTTGACTTGCTACCTCCAATAACGGCTCTATTCCAGATTATGTCTCTGTATAGACCCCATTACTATCTATGAGAAGATATCGGAGATCTTCATTGCCAAGCTACCAGAACCGATAGAAGAGCGATGAGTCATAGGTTCAAATAACCATTATCAGTGTTGTGCGTAATAGCATATTTCTTTATCCAGAACCTGTTGCAAGAATTGAAGGCCAACCCCCTCTAGAAGATTCTAATCTAGCATTTGGGTATGAATCCCAAGAAGATCCATCATAAAAATTATAGCCTGTTCCTCTATCAGAGTAGGAAGTAGAGAATTGAGCACTCATAGTCCAAGCTGCTGAGATATGTTCCGTCAGCTATGTCTAATTAGTCTATTGTCAACAGCAAGCATTAGATTGAAGGTCATAAGTAGTTGAGCCAAGCATTTCTTCATTGCTAGAAACAGTCTTTAAAGCAATTGTGTTCGGATTGGGGTTAACCATCAAGTGAGACAAAGATTCACTACCGCTCATAATTACTTTATCATTTATTTTTGCTTGAATATTGCCATTTTTTAGCTTATGTGGCGAAATTTGAGCGATAATAATTGTTGAGAATAATAATGAAACAAGAGTTGTAAAAGTTTTTTTCATAATATTTTTTTTTGTTAAAAAATTCTAATGTAATAATACTAAAAAATTTTTTTAAATTTTAACCTTATAGAATTACCTACTAACCACAACATCAGAAAAAGCCATAAAAAGTGCTGCCCACATTGGATTTAAATATCCAAGGCAAGCAATCGGAATAGCAATAAGTTATAAGAAAAAGCCCAGAATAAATTTTGTTTAATTGTTCGCAGAGTGTGTCTGCTTATTTTGAATGCTTTATTAAGTTGATTAAGATTGTTTTTATTTAGTAAAATAACATCTGAGGATTGAATAGCAATTTGGCTAGCACTTGCTAAAGAAATTCCAATAAATGCTTTAGATAGTGCTGGAGCATCATTAATACCATCTCCCAGCATAGCAGTTGGGTTTGAATTATTTAATTCTTCAATTTTTTTAAGCTTATTTTCAGGTTTTTGCTCGTAAAAGAAATCAGTAAACTTTAATTTTTCTGTTAATAATTTCACATTTATTGTAACTATCACCACTTATTAAATAAGTATTGTATCCTTCATTATTTAGCTTTGTAATTATTTCTTTAGTATTTGTTTTTATCTCATCTTCTAATTTTATTTCGGCAACAACAAGATTATTTTTAGTTACTTTAATATCAAATAACTCTGAACTTTCAAGGTTTGAAGAAATCATATATTTATCCTGATTGTAAAAGCAAGAAATACCTAAACCTTCATTCTCTTGAATATTTTTTAATTCAATTTCTGAAGAATACTTTTCTAATTCTTTTACCAAAGAAATTGCAATCGGATGTGAAGAATGTTTTTCTAAGTTGTAAATAATTTTTTTAATAAAATCTCTCATTTTCAACATTACACTTAAATAATGTTATTTTAAATCTTCCAGTGGTTATAGTTCCTGTTTTATCAAAAGCAATATTTTTAATTACTGCCATTTTTTCTAAAGTATCACCTCCTTTAATAAGAATACCTTGCTTTGCTGCTCTTTCCTAATCCCACCATCACTGCAGTTGGTGTTGCAAGACCCATAGCGCAAGGGCAAGAAATAACTAAAACAGCAATTGCTCTAAAAAAGAATCATTAATAGTAATATTTAAATAAAATAAGCAAATAAAAAATGTTGAGAGAGATATTAGCAATACACAAGGCACAAATATTGCACTAACTTTATCACCAATTTTTTGAATATTTGGTTGATTAGATTGAGCATTTTTCACCATTTCAATTATATTAGAAATAGTAGTTTCCTTACCTACTTTTATAGCCACAATTTTAATACTTCCATGCACTAAAATAGTACCTCTAATTACTTCATCATTTATATTTTTTGAAATTGGAAGACTTTCACCTGTTATCATAGACTCATCAACAGAGCATGAGCCCCAAATAATTTTCCATCTACGGGGAATTTGATCTCCTTTGTTAACAATAAGAATATCATCTTTTTTTATGTCATTATAATTTACATCAATAACTTCTTCTCCTAATTCTTTTTTTGCAATTGATTCTTTGATTTTGTTAAGTTCTTCGATTGATGTTGTAGTTTGTTTGACAGATCGATGCTCAAGAACATTTCCAAGAAGAACGAGTGTAATAATAGTTGCAGTTGTTTCAAAAAAGAGATAATTTTTAACTAATTCCGTATCTTGAAATAACCACCAACCATATAAACTATAAAAAAAAGCAGCAGTACTTCCTATAAAAATTAAAACATCCATATTAGGGACTTTACTTTTTATAGAATAATATGCACTTTTACCAAAAAAAACTATTCCTATAAAATATACTGGTAAGCAAAGAAATAATTGAATTATTGGTTGATGCAATATGTTTGTTTCAGAGACAAACATATGACAGAAAAGAGGAGTTGTGAAAATTAGAGAAACAAGAAAATAGATTTCACTTTTAGAAAAGTTTAGGTTTTTTTTGACTTTGTTTTAACAACTCGAAAGCCTATGTCTTCAATTAAATTAATAAGATCTCTTTTATGATGTTTTTCATTAGTATAACAACTTACTTCACCAATTGAAAAGTTAACATTAACTTTACTATCTAAACTCTTTTCAAGATGTTTTTTTATGCCTGCTGCACAATTATTACAGGTCATTCCTTCTACCTTTAAAATAATTTTTTTTTCAGCATTTTTTCTCATACAACAAATATAAATAGAAATTTCAATTTAAAGATTAAAAATATATATTTGCAGACCTAAAATGGTGATTGTAGCTCAGTTGGTTAGAGCACTGGTTTGTGGTGCCGGGGGTCGTGGGTTCGAATCCCATCAGTCACCCATTTAATAAAAAAGAGAGTTATTTAACTCTCTTTTTTATTTTATAAAAATCTTTTTAAGTTTCGCATTAGAAGCGGTTTTGATTGGAAGCCTGGGAACTGGGCTCTTTTTTCTAGTTTGCTATTAAGGATAACAATATTTGGCCAATAAAAGTTTCCATTTGTGGGA
Organism: uncultured Flavobacteriales bacterium; assembly: GCA_905181585.1. GTDB lineage: Bacteria > Bacteroidota > Bacteroidia > Flavobacteriales > BACL11 > CAJIYG01. The sequence goes on along the minus strand of CAJIYG010000005.1, from coordinate 59,601 downwards.
CTAACTAACTCAAAGAAAAGATTGTGCCTCCAAGGTGCATCTTCTTCAAAAGGATGGTCATTTACATATTCTTTTCCATTAAAAATTATAGGTTTTTTACTTTTCCCATCTAACATTACAGGAAGAAAATTTTCATTTATTGTCTTTATTACTAATGGGTCACTTAGAACTTCTTTTTTCATTCTTTCACAATAATCACATCCTTTTCTATAGAAAAATATTAGCACTTCTCTGTCATACTTTGCAGACCATTTTTCAGCTGAGGTCATAGGGATCCAATCTATAGTAGCTTTGCTTTGACCTTGTGAAAAGATTAAACTTGGAAAGATTAAAACAATAAAGAAAAATATCTTTTTCATATATCTAATTATTATTTTTTATTGGATAAAATTTTATTGCCACCAGCAATCCATTTATCAGGACCTCCAGCTACATAACCTTGAGAACCAAGTTTGTTGAAATTTACTTTACCATCTGTGATTTCAGGAATTACAAACCATCCTGTAGGATAACCTCTTACTCCAAACATTTTTCCTAATTCTCTATTTTGTTTTTGTAATTCATCGGATAATTTAGTTTTTCTTGGAAAATCTAGTTCAACTAAAGTTAAATTTTGTTTAGCCCATTTCACAAATTCAGATTTAAAAAAAACTTCTTTTTGCAGTCTTATACACCAACCACACCAATCGCTTCCAGTAAAAAAGAAGAACAAAGGTTTTTCTGTTTCTATAGAAATTTCAATGGCTTTATTTACATCTGTATGCCAGACTAAATCGTTTTCTTGGCTAAAACTATTTATAGATAATAGTAGACAAAGTGATAATAATATTTTTTTCATTTTTTTCATTTTTAGTGTAATCCGTGCATTAATTTTTTTATGAATGGTGATAATATAACAACGAAAATAGCAATAAATATTGTGACAAAACCAATTTGTCCGTAAATGCTATTATATTGTAAAAGAGTTGCAACTGCTTCATTTGTGGTATCTGGGTTTCCCATAAACCAATTGGATAAATCTGAAAGCCAATTACTCTCAGTACTTGATCCACTTGTTGTTAATTTTGCAATTTCTCCTGAAATATAATGAGCAAAAGTTGATGATAAGAACCAAACACCCATCATAAATGCCGCAATTCTTTTAGGAGATAATTCTGTTACTTTTGAGAGTCCGATAGGAGATAAAAATAGTTCTCCTGTTGTAATTAAGAAATAACCAAGAAAAACAAATATGAAAGGAACCTTTCCATTATCTCCAATAAAATGTGCAGTAGCTGCAAATATTAAGAAACCTAAACCTAACTGAAAGATACCTAAAGCAAATTTCATAGGAGTATTTGGGTTTTTATTTAAAAATCCAAGTTTTGTCCACATCCAACTAAAAGGAATAGCAAGTAAAACTATATATGCGGGGTTTATTGCATTTGTTTGTGAAGCATTCATTCCAACTAGATTAACACATTTGTCTACCCATACAGTTATAGAACTTCCTGCTTGCTCAAAACAAGCCCAGAAAATTGTACAGAAAACAGCTAGAATCATTAATGCAATTAATCTATCACCACTTTGATGATCTTTTTTAAGAACTTTATAGTCAAAAATTATATACGAAACATAAGCAAGAACTAGTAAACCAACAATAGAAAGTACATTTCCTAAAATTTGTGATTGAGTATCTAAAACTATTAAGTAAGCAAAAACTGGAACAAGAATAAAACCAATTAAATAAACAATGTTAGTTATAGATATCCCAGATACTTTTTTATTAATATATTCAACTGGTTGCAATCCTTTGTCACCTAAAACATTTGCTTGTATTCCTTTCCAAAAAACAACAAGTCCTGCAAGCATACCAATTCCTGCAGCACCAAATCCATAATGCCATCCATAAACTTCTCCTAAGTATCCACAAAATAGAGGAGCAATCATCGCTCCTAGATTAATACCCATATAAAATATTGTAAAGCCACCATCTCTCTTAATATCTCCTTCTTCGTAGAGAGACCCTACAAGTGTTGAAATATTTGGTTTAAAGAAGCCATTACCCATTATTAGTAATCCAAGTGCGCCGTAAAAAAAGAAGTCTGTTGGGAATGCCATAAAGAAGTGGCCCAAGGCCATTAAAACACCTCCAAATAATATTGATTTTCTGTACCCTATATACTTATCAGCTAAATATCCACCAAGTAAAGGAGTTAAATAAACTAATGCACCATATGCAGCATAAATACCATATGCAATTTCTTCATTATTTTCAACTTGAGCATAATAGTCTTTTATAAGATAAAGAGTTAGAAGTGCTCGCATGCCATAAAATGAGAATCTCTCCCACATTTCAGCAAAAAACAAATAGAATAATGCTTTTGGATGACCTTTCTTATCTAAGTAGGTCTTTGCTATAAATAATATTGCCGCTGTGAAAAGGATGTAACCAATTAATTGAATCATAATTTATTAGAGATTAATTTAAGATGCCGAATTTAATAAAAAAGAATTATAAATTATCATAAATAAAATCTGTCATTTTCTTATATAAATGATATCTTGTTATACCTCCATATATACCATGGTTTTTATCAGGGTATATAAATAGGTCAAATTGTTTATTAGCTTTTACTAATGCCTTAGCCATTTCATATGTATTTTGAACATGAACATTATCATCGGCTGTTCCGTGAATAAGTAAATATTTTCCTTTAAGTTTTTCCACATGATTAATAGGTGAATTATCATCATATCCTGAAGTATTTTCTTTTGGTGTTTGCATATATCTTTCCGTGTAAATATTGTCATAATATCTCCAGTTTGTAACAGGAGCAACAGCAATAGCTAGTTTAAAAGTTTCAGCTCCTTTAGTAATGGCTAAAGAAGACATGTAGCCCCCATAGCTCCATCCTTGAATACCAATTCTACTACTATCAATATAGCTTAGTCCTCCAAAATATTTTGCTGCATCAATTTGATCAATTGTTTCATATTTACCTAATTCTTTATACGTCATTTTTTTAAATTCTGCTCCTTTTCCTCCAGTGCCTCTATTGTCAACACAAGCAACCACATACCCATTTTGTGCTAACATTTGATACCAGAAATAATTTCCGCTATCAAATTGATTAAGAACTTTTTGTGAGCCTGGGCCTCCATATAAAAACATAAATAGTGGATATTTTTTATTTTTATTAAAATTAGGTGGTTTAATTACCCAACTGTTAAGGTCGGCATTATCTGTGTATATTACAGAAAATTCTTTTTTACTAAGATTATAATTATTCATTTTTTTATTGAACTCTAAATTGTCTTCTAAAACTTTTATTAGCGTTCCATCTGATTTAAAAAGTGAATATATTGGCGGAGTATTAGCATCTGAAAAAGAGTTAATATAATACTTCATTCCTTTACTAAAGTTAACAGAATTTGTTCCTAAATCTTTACTTAATTTTTTAGTTATCCCACTATCTAAATCTAAAACATATAATGTTCTATTTATTGATCCTTCCTGAGTTGATCTGTAGAAAACCTGCATTTTATCACTATCAAGACCATCAAAAGATGTAACTTCCCATGAACCTTTAGTTAATTGTTCTTCACTTCCATCTAAACCTTTTAAGTACAAATGATTATATCCACTTTTTTCTGAAGTCCAAATAAAATAATTGTTAGGTAAGAAGGTTAAATTATCATTTATATCAATGTAGTATTTATCTTTTTCACTAAATAAAATTTTATTTGAAGCATCTTTTGCATCTACTAAAATAAAGTCTAGTTCATTTTGATGCCTATTTAAACCAACTACAGATAGAATATTTGGATCATTAGTCCATTTAATTCTTGGAATATATTCATAATCTTTTTCAGTGTAAATAAGAGTATTTTTATTTTTATTAATATCAAATAAGTAAATATTGACTGTTGAGTTTTTCTCACCTGCTTTAGGGTATTTAAATACTTGTTGTTGTGGATATAATTCGTTAGTAAAACGGTCCATAGAAAATTCTTTTACATGAGATTCATCAAACTTATAGTAGGCAATAGATTTTCCATTAGATGACCATTCAAAACCTCTAACTAATTTAAATTCTTCTTCATAAACCCAATCTGAAGCACCATTTATAATGTGATTTTCTTTTCCATCATTTGATACTTGAGTTGTTTTACCATTTTTAATATTTTTAATAAATAAATTATTATTTAATACATAGGCAATTTTAGTACCATCAGGAGAAAATTTTGGATATCTAATTTTTTCTTCGTGAACTTCTTTAATTTTATTATTATGAACATTAAAAACAAAGTACTTTGCCCTTTTGGAATATCTATAAATAGATTCTGTTTCGGTCGCAAGTAAAATAAGTTTTTCATTGTCACTAAACGAATAATTAGAAATTCTTTTTATTTTAAAATCGGAGCTATTAAAAATTGGTCTAACAACTGATCCATCTTTGAAGTTATATTTTATTATTTCTTGATGATCATCTACTTTTTTTAAAATTGAGTAATGCTCACCACTATTCATAGATTTTAAATTACTAAAACCTTTTGGAAAAAGAGAATATTCTATCAATATTTCTTCTAAAGAAATATCTTTTTTTTGAGCATTTGTTAAAAGGCATAATAATATACTTAAAAATAGTAATGTAATTTTTCTCATTCTTCTTGTTTAATGATTTGCTAATTTACTTAAATTTGATCAAAATATCTCTAATATGAAATACACTAAAATTTCAGATAATCACATTAAAGACTTCATTAATATTTTAGGAGATATCAATGTTTTATATAATGATCAAAGTATTGACTTATACTCTAAAGATCAAACTGAAGATTTGATTTTTCCTCCTGAAGTTGTTTTAAAACCCTCTGTAACTCAAGATGTGTCTAGGATTCTTTCATATTGTAATGATAATTGTATACCAGTTACTGCATGTGGAGCCAGAACTGGATTAAGTGGAGGCTCTTTACCAGTTTTTGGTGGTGTAGCTTTGAGTTTAGAAAAATTTAATTCTATTATTGAAATTGATGAAAGAAATCTACAAGCCACTGTAGAGCCTGGAGTTATTAATCAAGACTTCAGAAATGCAGTTGAAAGTAAAAACTTATTTTATCCTCCAGATCCTGCAAGCAAAGGAAGTTCTTTTCTTGGTGGCAATGTATCGGAGAATGCTGGTGGCCCCAAGGCTCTTAAGTATGGAGTAACAAAAGATTATGTTTTAAATCTAGAAGTTGTTTTAGCTTCTGGAGAAGTAATATGGACGGGTGCAAATGTTTTAAAAAATGCTACTGGATACAATTTAACTCAATTATTAATTGGAAGTGAGGGAACTCTTGGAGTAATAACAAAAATTGTATTTAAGTTGATTTCACTTCCAAAAAAAGATATTACAATTCTTGTTCCTTTTAATTCGTCAGAAAATGCTTGTAGTGCAGTTTCAGCAGTTTTTAGAGCTGGAATAACTCCTTCAGCTCTTGAATTTATAGAAAGGGATGCAATTGATTGGGCAATAAAATTTACTGATGTTTCAATAGAAATTAAAAATGAAACAAAAGCTCATTTACTTATTGAGGTAGATGGTGAGAGTATTGAAGAACTTTATTTAGATTGTGAGAAAATATCTTCTGTTATGCAAGAGTTTAATTGTGGTGATATTTTACTTGCTGATAATCAAAGTCAAAAAGATCGAATTTGGAAACTTAGAAGATCAATAGGAGAGGCAGTGAAATTAAATTCTATTTATAAAGAAGAAGATACTGTTGTACCACGAGCAGAGTTACCAAAACTATTGTCTGGAGTAAAAGAAATTGGAACGAAATATGGATTTTCTTCAGTGTGTTATGGTCACGCTGGTGATGGAAACTTACATATCAATATCATTAAAGGATCAATGTCTGATGAAAAATGGGAAAATGATTTAGAATATGGAATCCGAGAAATATTTAAACTCACTAAAAATTTGGGGGGCACAATTAGCGGTGAACATGGAATTGGTTTTGTGCAAAAAAAATATATGGATATTGCATTTTCATCTAAAGCGATTTCTTTACAAAAAGAAATTAAAAAAGTTTTTGATCCAAAACATATATTAAATCCTGGAAAGATTTTTTTATAATGTTAATTAATAAAAATATCTAGTAAAACAAAAACACAAAATATAATTGAAGCTACTCCATTAGTTGTGAAAAAAGCTATATTAATTTTGGAAAAATCATCCTCTTTAATAATACTATGTTGTAAAAATAATAGTCCAATAAAAAGTAAAGATCCTATCCAATAGAAATATTGAAAATTATTTTGCGAACCAATTACAATAATTAAAACAATAGCGATTAAATGTAAAAATCTTGAAAACCACAATCCTTTTTTAACTCCTAATAATACAGGTATTGAATTTAAGTTATTATTTTCATCAAATTCTTTATCTTGAAGAGAATAAATTATATCAAAACCACTTACCCAAAATAAGACTAAAAATGACATTAATAAAGGAGTAAGATCAAATTGTCCAGCAACTGCTAAATATGCTCCAATTGGAGACAATGAAAGACCCAAGCCAAGTATTATATGGCATAAAGAAGTAAATCTTTTAGTATAACTATAGCCAAGAATAATTAATAGTGCAACAGGTGATAAGTAAAAACAGATAGTATTAATAAAATATGTAACAATTACAAATAAAATAGAGTTAATTATTACAAAAATTAAAGCATTTTTAGCTTTAATAGTTCCGTTAGGGATTTCTCTTATTTCTGCTGTTCTAATATTTTTTTTGTCAATTTCTCTATCAATATATCTATTAAATGCCATAGCAGAAGAACGTGCTAAAATCATGCAAGTAATAACATAAAATAATTTGATTATCTCGAATTCAAAATCTTGGCAGGCAAGAAAAAAACCTATTAATGCAAATGGCATTGCAAAAATTGTATGACTAAATTTTATTAGTGATAAATAGTTTTTCATCATTCAAATGATAGTGTAGAGTCTTTTGTAATTAACCACTTTGTATTAAATTTTTCAAGTTCTAACCAAAACATACCTTTAGGATTGTCTTCTTTTCTGATAAGCTCCCATTTCCCTTTAAGTGTAGCTGTTTTTAATGTTGTTAATTTTGTATTTAATATTTGAAATTTTAGATTACCCATTTTAGATTTTGTGGGATAACTAATTTTATACCTTTCAAGTGTAGCTTGCCACCCATATGTTGGTTCATGCTTTAATGAAGTGAAAACTAAATCTTTTGAATTCCAATAGCCTAGCATGAATCCATCTATATCTCCATTGTTCCAATAATTTTGTTGTGTCGTTAGTATTTCTTTTATTGCTTCAATTTCAATCTGTTCTTGTTTTAGGTTTTTATCTGATTTGTTCATGTCGCAGGATGAAAAGATAATTAAAAAAGTTATCATTAATCGCATAAGACAAATCTACCAATTTTTATCAATAATATTTTACGATATTTGCATTTGTTATGAGAATAAAACCGTCAATTCCTAAAGGGACAAGAGATTTTACTTCAGAAGTTATGTTTAGAAGAGAATTTATATTTAAAAATGTTAAAAGCATTTTTAAAAGTTATGGTTATTCTCCTATTGAAACTCCAGCAATGGAGAATATTCAGACTCTTACTGGAAAATATGGTGATGAAGGAGATAGGTTAATTTTCAAAGTTTTAAATTCTGGCGATTATTTAAAAGATATTCAGTTAGACGAAAATGTAACTTCACAAAATATTTCTAATAAAATAGCTTCAAAGGCACTTCGCTATGATCTAACGGTCCCTTTTGCAAGATTTGTTGTGCAAAATCAAGAAAAATTAACCTTTCCTTTTAAGAGATATCAAATGCAAAATGTTTGGCGAGCTGATAGACCTCAAAAGGGTAGATTTAGAGAGTTTTTTCAATGTGATGTTGATATTGTAGGTTCAAATTCTCTTTTAAGTGAAATTGAGTTAATTCAATTAACTGATGATGTTTTTACTTCATTAAATATTCCAAACGTTAAAATATTTATTAATAATAGAAAGGTTTTAGTTGCAATGGTTAATAAGATGCTGGCTAAAGAATATTTTAATGATATTGTTATTGCTTTAGATAAGATTGATAAAATAGGTTTTGATAATGTTAAAAAAGAAATAATTGCTAAAGGAGTAACTAAGCAATCATGTGAAATTCTTGATGATTTTGTTAACTGTAAAAGTATAGCTGATCTTGAGATCCTTTTATCAGATACTGATTCATCAAAAAATGGATTAGATGACTTAAAATTTATTTTTGATAGTATTAATAAAATTGGTCTTAAATCATGTGAAATTGTTTTTAATATTACACTTGCAAGAGGACTAGATTATTACACTGGATGTATTTTTGAAGTTATTACTAAAGATTTAAAAATTGGTAGTATAGCGGGTGGAGGAAGATATGACAATCTTACTAGTGTTTTTGGTAACAATAAATTATCTGGGCTTGGTATTTCATTTGGGATAGATAGGATTTATTTAGTAATGGAAGAACTTGGATTGTTTAATGATCAAATAGATAAAGATACAAGTGTAATGTTTATTAATTTTGGTAAGGAAGAAGCTGTAGAGTGTTTACCAATTATTCAAAAACTAAGAAAAGTTGGTATAATTTCTGAAATTTATCCTGATTCTACAAAGATTAAAAAGCAAATGACGTATGCAAACAATAAAAGTTTTGATTATGTTGTAATGATTGGTGAAGATGAGATAAAAACAGGTCTTATTAGTGTTAAAGATATGTCTAACGGTTTTCAAGAGAATGTCACAATTAACGATTTCATTAAAAAGTTAAATTAAATGTCCAGTATTTATATTTTAGGAGATAAAGAGCTTTCAATTTCTGATATTAATGAAATAATTCAAAATAATCTTAAATTATCTTTAAGTGATAAGGCAATAAAACGTGTTGAAGATTGTAGGTTATTTCTTAATAAAAAGATTTCAAAATCTATTGATCCAATTTATGGGATTAATACTGGCTTTGGCTCACTTTGTAATAATAAGGTTGCATCTGATAATTTATCTCAACTACAATATAATTTAGTTGTTTCTCACGCTTGTGGTGTTGGAGAGGAAGTTCCTGAAGATATCGTTAAAATAATGATGATATTAAAAGTTCAATCATTATCCTATGGGAATTCAGGTGTTCAATTGAAAACTATTACAAGACTTATCGAATTATATAATAATGATATTTTCCCTGTCATTTATGAGCAAGGTTCTTTGGGTGCTTCAGGAGATTTAGCTCCATTGGCTCACATGTCATTAGCATTATTAGGATTAGGTCAAGCTAATTTTAATAGCATAAAAACAGATGTAAAATCAATTTATAAGAAATTAGGTTGGGAGCCAATTAATTTATTATCAAAGGAAGGTTTAGCATTATTAAATGGTACACAGTTTATGTCAGCTTATGGTGTTTGGTCAATTATCATCTCCAAAAGACTGTCTTATTTTGCTGATTTAATTGGTGCAATTTCTTTAGAGGGTTTTGATGGTAGAGGAGAGTGTTTTAATGAATTGATTCACAAAATTAGACCACATGGTGGTCAAATTAAAACTGCTAAAAATATAAGAGATTTTCTTAAAGGAAGTTCCATACAAGCAAACTTTAAAGAGCATGTCCAAGATCCTTATTCTTTTAGATGTATACCACAAGTTCATGGAGCAACTAAAGATGTGTTAAATCATGTTCAAAGTATCTTTGAAATTGAAATTAATTCTGTAACTGATAATCCAATTATTTTTGTGAACGAAGATGAGATTATTTCTGGAGGTAATTTTCATGGTCAGCCATTAGCTATGGCACTTGATTATTTAGCTATTGCAATGTCTGAATTAGCATCAATTTCTGAACGAAGAACTTATCAATTAATATCTGGACAAAGAGGATTGCCTTCTTTTTTAGTTGCTAATCCTGGTCTGAATTCAGGTTTCATGATTCCTCAATATACAGCAGCAAGTATTGTTAGTCAAAACAAGCAATTATGTACTCCTGCTTCAATAGATTCAATTGTTTCTTCTAATGGTCAAGAAGATCATGTTAGTATGGGAGCAAATGCAGCAACAAAATTATATTGTGTTGTAGAAAATGTTGAAAAAGTTTTAGCTATTGAATTAATGAATGCTGCTCAAGCTGTTTCCTTTAGAAAGCATAATTCTTCAGAATTTATTGAATCTATAATAGATAAATATAGAGAAAAAATTAGTTTCTTAGAAAAAGATAGATTGATGAGTATTGATATTGAAGAGTCAATTGTTTTTTTACAAAATCTTAGCAGTGGAGGAAGATCTGCTTTAATTCTTTCGCCTTTAAAAACATATTCTAGAATATTAGCTCCCATCTTTAAGAGCATTTTGTCTAGTTTCAAAACTGTCATTATGAACTTCAGCATCCTCCCATCCATCACTTAAGTCAGATTCAAATGTATATAGACACAATATTAGCCTACCGTTGTTAATTATTGCCAGTGCCTGAGACGGGTTTCCATTGTGCTCATGGATCTTAGGAAGGCCATCAGGGAATTTGTACGTTTGATTAAAAATTTTATGGCTGGAGGGAAGTTCAATTAAATCAATATCTGGGAAAACTTTTTCAAGTTCTTTTCTTAAGTACATGATCCATTCCATAATTATCATCAATATGTAAAAAACCACCAGCTAGAAGATAATTTCTTAAGTTTTGAGTTTCATGATTATTAAAAATAACATTTCCATGACCAGTCATATGAATAAAAGGGAAATTAAAAATTTCAGCACTACCAACTTCAACAGTTTTATACTGATTAATAATGTTTGTTCCAAGATTTTTATTAGAAAAATTAATTAAGTTTTTTAGTGCTGTTGGATTTCCATACCAATCCCCACCACCATTGTATTTAAGTACAGCTATGTCATATGTATTCTGAGCATGAACAAAAGTGCTGAAAAAAACAAAAATATACTATGATATTTTATACATTAAACTAATAATTGATATTAATAATATTTGTTGCAAAGATAGCAGCTGTTTCTGTTCTTAGCCTGATTTTCCCCAAGACTAATGTGTATAAAATTGTTATTGATTGCTATTTCAATTTCATTATTTGAGTAAAATCTCCTTCAGGTCCAATTAAAATAGTTGAAGATTTATATATTTCTTCATTTTTTAATAATTTTTTAGAATATTCATTGCAAGATGCAATATATTTTTTATTGTCAATTTTATTTCTAATAAAATCTTTAAATGATACAGGTTGATTAATAATTGGTTTATGAAATCTTAATGATTGCTTCATTGCAGAAATAATTATATTTTCACATCTTTCTATTTTCAACTTTTTTCTTTCAGATTTTTCGCAAATTATTGGAGTGATTTCATCAATACCTATTTCTGTAGCTTTTTCTAAAAACCACTCAAACCTATCCATGTTTTTAGTTGGAGCTATTGCTACATGTGAAGACTATAATTATGTTGTTTTTTCTTGGCTTACCTTTTTTAAAACTTTTAGTTGACATTTCTTAGGGTCTTGCAGTACGACTTTAGCAGAAAATAAGTTACCTCTTCCATCTGTTAAGTAGATTATGTCATCAATTTCTTTTCTAAGCACTTTTATTAAATGTCTGCTTTCTTCTTTGGGTAGAAGTAGTGAAATCTTCAATTTCTTTATGATAGAATAATTGCATATCGTATAAATGTAGCTCTTTTTTACAATAATAAATTACTTAACAATTTACTTATTTTTTTGGAGCTGCTTCAAGGATTTCTTCGCTAGCATTATCAGCAAATTGTTCGAAGTTTTGATTAAATGCATTCGCTAATTCTTTCGCTTTCAGATCATAATCATTCTTATTTTCCCAAGTGTTTTTAGGATTTAATAGTTCTGAGGGAACATTTGGACAGGAATTTGGCATATTTAAACCAAATATTTCATGTTTAGTATATAAAACATCATTGATTTCATTATTTAATATTGCCGTAATCATTGCTCTTGTATACTTAAGAGAAATTCTTTTACCAGCTCCATAGCTTCCTCCTGACCATCCAGTATTTATAAGCCATACATTAACATCATGTTTTTTCATTTTTACACCAAGCATTTCAGCATATTTTGTTGGGTGTAATGGCATAAATGGAGCGCCAAAGCAAGCAGAGAAAGTAGTTTGTGGCTCTGTTACGCCTTCTTCAGTTCCCGCTACCTTAGCTGTATAACCTGAGATAAAATGAAACATAGCTTGACCTTTTGTAAGCTTTGAAACAGGAGGTAAGAACACCAAATGCATCAGCAGTTAGGAAGAAAGATGTTTTTTGGATTTTTTGCAAAAGATGGTTTTGTAATATTTTTAATGAAATCAATAGGGTAACTTACTCTAGTGTTCTGAGTTATAGAATCGTCTTCATAATTAACTCTATTTGTATTCAGGGTAATAACTTATATTTTCAAGTAATGCTCCTTGTTTTACTGCAGAGTAAATATCTGGTTCTTTTTCTTGTGAAAGATCAATACATTTTGCATAACATCCTCCTTCAAAATTAAATATTGTTTCATCACTCCACCCATGCTCATCGTCGCCAATTAAATTTCTATTTGGGTCGGCTGACAAAGTTGTTTTTCCAGTACCAGATAATCCAAAAAATATTGCCGTATCTCCTTTTTTTCCAGAATTTGCACTACAATGCATTGATAATACATTTTTTTGATGAGGCAAGATGAAATTTAAAGCAGAGAATATACCTTTCTTAATTTCGCCTGTATATCCTGTTCCACCAATAAGAATAATTTTTTTTGTAAAATTTAATATAGCAAAATTATGTTTTCTTGTACCATCTTTTTTTGGGTCTGCTAAAAAACTTGGAGCATTTAAAATTACCCATTCAGGCTTCAAAATTTTCAATTTCTATATCATTAGGTCTTAAAAACATATTGTAGGCAAAAAGATTAGACCAAGAATATTCATTAACAACTCTAATGTTCATTCTATATTTTTCTTCTGCACATGCATATGCATCTCTTACATATAACTCCTTACCTTCAAGATGTTTGAGCATTTTTTCATGCAATAAATCAAATTTATTTTCATCAAATGATTGATTAACATCTCCCCACCAAACATGTTCTTTTGTTAAATTATCTTTTACAATAAATCTATCAAGGGGAGATCTTCCAGTAAATTCTCCGGTATTAATTGCTATTGCCCCTTGTGAAGTTATTTTTGCTTGACCTTTCTCAACTGCAATCTTAGATAATTCTTTAGATGATAGATTCCAAAATGCCTTTGCATTTTTAATTCCTAAATCAGTGATGGTAGCATTTTTTGCTCTCTTGCCTGTCTCAGTCATGTAAGTTTCTTTTGTATTATAAAGCTTACAAAGTTATATTTTAATCTTAAATATTATCAATTATTTCACCTTTTCAGTTGAAAATAATAGAATAATCCAAGATATACTTAAAAATATACCTCCTATTGGAGTAACTGGCCCTAAAAAAGATGCATTAATAGATAGGTATTCTTGAGTAGAAAGTAGTATATCGAAAATGAAAAAATAATTGTTCCTATTACCATCATCCATAATGCAATAGTTAAATTTTTATTAAAAAATTTATGATTCATTGTAAGAATTAATATTGCAAGTGCATGGTACATCTGATAGCGAATTCCAGTTAAAAATGAATTTAGTTGAACTGGACTCAATATGTCTTTTAACCCATGTGCTCCAAAAGCTCCAAGAATTATCGAGCTAACAGCAAAAAGAATAGCTATTTTTATAAAAATATTTTTCATTTTTAATTCATTTATTTATTAGCAAATTAAATAAAATAATAAATTAGCCAACTATAAAAATCATATATCATGAAGAAAGTTTTAATTATTGGTGCAGGAAGATCAGCAACCACACTTATTAATTATTTATTAAAGGAAAGTGAGATTAATAATTGGCTGGTAACTATTGCAGATTATAATTTAAATTTAGCTGAGAAAGCTGCTAACAATCATAAAAACTCTAACCCCATTAAATTTGATGTTACAAATACATTAGATAGAGAAAAGGAAATTAGTCAGTCTGATATTGTTGTTTCAATGCTTCCAGCTGCTATGCATATTCTTGTTGCTAAAGATTGTGTAAAATTAAAAAAGAATCTAGTTACAGCCTCTTATGTTTCAAAGGAAATCCAGGCTTTAAACAATTCAGCAATTGAATCTGGTGTTATTCTGTTAAACGAAATTGGTTTAGATCCAGGCATTGATCATCTATCTGCGATGAAAGTTATTGATCAAGTTAAAGATGATGGATATAAACTTACTTCTTTCAAATCTTTTTGTGGGGGGTTGGTTCATCCAGATTATGATAATAACCCTTGGAATTATAAATTTACTTGGAACCCAAGAAATGTAATTTTAGCTGGTCAAGGAACCGCACAATATATAATAAATGATAATTATAAATATATTTCCTATAGTAATCTATTTAAGAGGACAGAATCTATGGAAATATCTAGACGCTGGAGAATTTGAAGGATATGCAAACAGAGATTCATTGGGATATAGAAAAGATTATGGTTTGGATAATATTTCTACTCTATTTAGAGGAACACTTAGAAAAAAAGGTTTTAGTAAATCCTGGAATAAATTTGTTCAGTTAGGTATGACAGATGATAGTTATCAAATTAATAACTCTGAAGATCTTTCTAATAAAGAATTTTTAAACCTGTTTCTGCCAAAAAATGAAATCTTTTCTGTTGAAGAGAATTTCTGTAATTATTTTTCAATATCACTTGATTCAAAAGAGTTTCATAAATTTAATTGGCTTGGAATATTTTCAGATTATAAATCTGATATCAAATTGGCTTCACCAGCAAAAATATTACAACATATTACAGAAAGAAAATGGTCATTAGATGAAAATGATAAAGATATGGTTGTTATGCAGCATCAATTTGAATATTTAGATAACAAGGAGATTAAAAAGCTTAAATCTTCATTAGTAGTTTTTGGAGATGATTCTGTTAATACTGCAATGGCTAAAACTGTTGGTTTACCTGTTGCTATTGCTGTTAAGTTAATTCTTAACAACATTATTACACTAAAAGGAGTTCAAATTCCTACAAAAAAAGAAATATATAGTCCGGTTTTAAAAGAGCTTGCAAAAAATGGTATAAATTTTATTGAAGAATTAGTTTAGATTTAAAATATCAGTAGGAATTTCTACTTTTATTTCTTTACTGATATTATCAATTGACTTTATGAAAAAATTATTTACTGGAAAGCAGAAGTCATAAACATCATTTTTAACATACAGCAGCTCTTGTGCAGTCTGTTTATTAATTTCATAAATCATTCCTAAATCTCCTTTATCGTTGTCTATCACTTTGTAATTTAATAGACTAATTTTGGGCGATTTTGTATCTTCATGAATTATTAATTTTTTATCAATATAAACCTCTTTTTTTAATAGCTGCTTCACATCTTCTTCAGAGTTTAGATCAGAAAATTTTACAAGAAAATTATTTTTCTTTGCCTTTTTAATACTTTCAATAAAGAATGGAACTAAGCCGTTATCAATTTTAATGAATAAGTGTGTAGCATTAGTAACGTCAATTAAGATGTTTTCTGAGTTGAAGATAATTAATCCACCTTTGTAACCATGAAATTTAAAAATTGATCCAATTAAGAAACAATTTTTAAGATTCATTTATTTATCTTCTTTTGATTTTTCTTCAGCAGCAGGAGCTTCTTCAGCAGCAGGAGCTTCTTCAGCAGCAGGAGTTTCTTCAGCAGCAGGAGTTTCTTCAGCAGCAGGAGTTTCTTCAGCAGCAGGAGTTTCTTCAGCAGCAGGAGTTTCTTCAGCAGCAGGAGCTTCTTCAGCAGCAGGAGTTTCTTCAGCAGCAGGAGCTTCTTCAGCAGCAGGAGCTTCTTCAGCAGCAGGAGCCACAGCAGCGTTTAATTTTTCAGCAATTGATTTTGCTCTATCAGAATTAACTAATTTTTCAGCATCAATTTTAGACTTATGAGCATCAGCACTTGCTTTGTCTACATTTGATTTTTGATCAGTAATTTTCTGCTCTTTAGAGCTCATCCAGTCATTAAATCTTTTTTCAGCTTCTTCTTCATTAAATGCACCTTTTGCAACACCCATTAAAAGATGTTTTTTCATATATACTCCTTTGTATGAAAGAATTGCTTTAGCAGTATCAGAAGGTTGTGCACCTTTCATTAACCAATCAACTGATTGATCAAAATTAATATCGATTATAGCTGGGTTAACATTAGGGTTATAAATACCTAATTTTTGAATAAACTTACCATTTCTTGGTGATCTTTGATCTGCTACAACTAAATGATAAATAGGTTTTCCTTTTTTTCCGTGTCTTTGTAATCTAATTCTTGTTGCCATTTTTAATTTAATTTGGTTAAACCAACTCTGTGGTTAGTCCTCATTATTGAGGGGCTGCAAATCTACTAATCTTTTTTTAAAATAATTAATGTTTTATTTACAATTTTATTGATACTACTTTCTATCTATTAAAAATAGTTATTTTTTAATAAATATTATTTAATTTTGTGACCCCTTATTTAAAAATAAAGCTATGAGTAAAAGTGTTTCGAAAAATGAAAAAAAAGGTTTATCAAAAGATGACTTTAAAAATGTTATTCTTTCTGATTTTAGATTAGTATGTGAAGTCAGAGAAGCAGCAGCACTAGGAAGAAGAGATGTATTGTCAGGAAAAGGAAGTTTTGGAATATTTGGTGATGGAAAAGAACTTGCACAAATCGCTTTAGCCAAAGTGTTTAGAAATGGAGATTTTCGCGCGGGTTACTATAGAGATCAAGCGCTTATGATGTGCCTTGGTCAATTAACAACAAAACAAATGTTTGCTCATCTTTATGGAAATCCGGAGTTATCAGCAGAACCAAGTTCAGGATCTAGACAGATGATGAATCACTTTGGAACAAGACTTTTAAACGAAGATGGAACATGGAAAAATTTAATGGAACAAAAAAATTCTACTTCTGATATGGCTTGTTTAGCTTCAAATTTTCCTAGACTAGTAGGATTAGCACAAGCATCAAAAGTATACAGAGATAATAAGGCACTATCTCATAAATCTAAATTTAGCAATAATGGTTCTGAAATTGCTTTTGGAACAATTGGCAACTCATCTTGCGCTGAAGGACATTTTTTTGAAGCCGTAAATGCTATTGGAGTCTTACAAGTTCCGGCAATCATTTCTGTATGGGATGATGGTTATGGAATTTCTGTTGGTAATGAAGTTCAAATGACTAAGTCAGATGTTTCTGAAGTTCTAAAGGGATTTCAAAGAGATGATAAGGGTGAAGGTTTTGAAATTTTTAAAGTAAAAGGTTGGGATTATCCTGCTTTAGTTGAAACATATGAAAAAGCTGAAAAACTAGCTAGAGAGAAACATATTCCTTCTATTATTCATGTTATTGATATGACTCAACCAACTGGACATTCGACTTCAGGTTCTCATGAAAGATATAAATCTAAAGAAAGGTTACAATGGGAAGAAGATTTTGATTGTTTAAAGCAATTTTCATCATGGATTATTTCAAATAAAATAGCTGATCAAAAAGAGTTAGATGATATTAACACTGAAGTAAAAGTTTTTGTTAAAAAATCTAAACAAGATGCATGGAAAGAATACCAAGAACCGTTAAAGGCTGAGCTTAATGAGTTATTAGTTATTTTAAATAATATTTCAGCTCAGATTGATATTCCAGAGCTTGCTAAGTGGATTTCTGATCTTAAGCAAGCATCTTCTTTTGGTCTTTTTAGAAGAGATTTTCTATCTGTTGCAAGAAAAGTATTGATAAAGATTGCAAAAGAAGAAATGCTCGAAAAGCAGACTCTAATAAACTTTATTAATACAAGTAAGTCAGATAATGCAGAAAGATATAACACCTTTTTATATAATGAAACAGAGTTTTCGGCTAGAAATATTAAAGAGGTATTACCTGTTTACGATTCTAATGTTGAAGAAGTTGATGGAAGAATTATTTTAAGAGATAATTTTGATAAAATGTTTTCAAATGTTCCTGAAGCAATGATTTTTGGGGAGGATGTTGGTAAAATTGGAGGAGTTAATCAAGGTGTTGAAGGATTACAAGAAAAATATGGCGATGTTAGAGTTGCTGATACGGGAATAAGAGAAACTACCATATTAGGACAGGGTATTGGCATGTCCCTTAGAGGCTTACGACCTATTGCGGAAATGCAATATTTAGATTATTTACTTTATGCTTTTCAAACCATGGCTGATGATATTGCTTCTTTACATTACAGAACACATGGGGGGCAAATTTCTCCTGTCATTATAAGAACAAGAGGGCATAGATTGGAGGGTATTTGGCATTCTGGGTCTCCAATGGGAATGGTAATACATGGGACAAGAGGAGTGAATTTATGTGTGCCTAGAAATATGCAAAAAGCTGCAGGCTTTTACAATACCTTAATGGCATCAAATGAACCGGCAATGGTTATTGAATGTTTAAATGGGTATAGAGTAAAGGAAAAACTTCCCTCAAATATGGGGGAATTTAGAACTCCACTTGGAATTCCTGAAATCACAAAAGAGGGTAATGATGTTACATTAGTTACCTATGGATCTACTTGGAAAATTGTTACAGAAGCTGCTAAACAACTGGAAGATTTAGGTATTAGTGCTGAAGTAATTGATGTTCAAACTCTTGTTCCTTTAGATATTAACAAAACAATGGTTAATAGTGTTATCAAGACTAATAGATTATTAGTTATTGATGAGGATGTTCCTGGGGGAGCAAGCTCATATATTTTACAAAATATTATTGAGGACCAAAAAGGTTTTTTCCATTTAGATAGTGAGCCACAAACCTTAGCTGCAAAAGCACATAGACCTGCTTATGGAAAAGATGGAGATTATTTTAGTAAACCTTCTGTTGAAGATGTTGTTGAGAAAGTTTATAAAATGATGAACGATGTTGATCCAAGTAAATTTCCAAATTTATATTAATAATGAAAAAAATAACAGAGTCTGACTCAAACCACCATTCTTTGGAGGAAATGACAACAGATCAGTTATTGCTTAATATTAATAAGGAAGATAATTCAGTACCAAATATTATTAAACAACATATCTCTGAAATTAGTGTTTTAGTAGATAAGATTTTTACTCAACTAAAATCTGGAGGACGTCTCTTCTACATTGGGGCTGGTACTTCAGGAAGACTAGGTATTCTTGATGCATCTGAGTGCCCTCCAACCTTTGGAGTAAGCCATGATTTAGTTATAGGATTAATTGCTGGAGGAGATAACGCAATACGAAAAGCAGTTGAATTTGCTGAAGATGATAGAATGCTTGGTTGGAGTGATTTATTAGCACATAAAGTAGGTAAAAATGATGTTGTAATTGGAATTGCTGCATCTGGAACAACTCCATATGTTGTTGGAGCATTAGAAGAATGTCAAAACAATAATATTACAACTGGATGTATTGTTTGTAATGAAAATTCTCCTGTAAGTTTAGTTTCAGACTATCCATTAGAGATTGTTGTTGGTCCAGAATTTGTTACTGGAAGTACAAGAATGAAATCTGGAACTGCTCAGAAATTAGTTTTAAATATGATTTCTACATCTGTAATGATAAAACTTGGTCATGTTCGTGGTAATAAGATGGTAGATATGCAGCTCTCAAATGAAAAATTAGTTGATAGAGGTGTCAAAATGATTATTAAATCAAAGGATATGTCTTATGAAAAGGCAAAAGAATTATTAAAAGAATATAATTCAGTCAGAAATGTATTAAAATTTATTAATGAGTGAAATTGATAAGGATAAAATTATAAAAGGAGCAATGTGGCTTTCTGCTACAGCACTTGTTATTGCTCTTGATGCTTCTTTGCTATTTATTGGTTTTAATAATATGCGAAAGGATAGTTATACAGTTATTATAATTGCTATTGTTTTATTACCAGTACTTTTTTATTGTGCTTACAAAGGTCTTAAAAATGTTTTAGATGCTATATTTTCATAGCCATAGTCATTTCTCTTTTTCCAATTGGTCCCGGAAGGCTTATAACTTTAAAACCAACTTCTTTTAATTTTCTTTTGATAATTCCTTTAGCACAATATGTTACAAGAAATCCATTTTTTTTCAGAAAAGTAAACATTTTTTTTAATATTTCTTCTGACCACATTTCAGCTTGTTTTTCTGGCGAAAAAGCATCAAAAAAAATTATATCAAATTTTAAATTAGTTTTATAATCAAGTATATCCTTTTTAATTTTTATTAAATTAAAGTACTCAGATAATTTATTTAAGCTATTCCAATTTGAATCGTGTAAGTCAATAAATTTTTTTTTATCAATACCTAATGTTTTTGGGTAGTTTAGATTTTTAAATTGTTCTTTATTTATTGGGAATTTTTCAATGCTATGGTAATTACAAAATATTTTTTTTACTTCAACATAATTTTGACTCAAAAAAGCATTTAATCCCGTACCAAAACCAATTTCTAATAATTCAATACTTTTTTTCTCTACTTTTTCAAGACCATTTTTAATAAAAACATGTAAAGATTCACTTATGGCTCCGTGTTTGGAATGGTAGTTTTCATTTATTTCCTTTGAAAATATTGTGTGTGATCCATCTTTTGTTAAAATCAGATTATTCACTTATTTAATTTTCAGTTTATTAATTGTTGCAATTGTTCCTAGACAAAATTGCTGATGACATGAAATACAGTTGTTTATCATATTATTATAATTATTAGTTTTTATGTTATTGTCAAGAAAATTTGAAACAGAATAATTATACATTTTTACAAAATTAGAGTAAGTATTTGTTGATTTTAAATTTTTATCTGATGGTTCTGCTTCAATTAATTTATGTCTACTTTCAATTAATTTTGCAAAATATTCATTATTACTATTTTCGGAAGGATCAAAATTTACTTTTTCAATTTCATTTTTAATAATAGATGTATTTGTTTGCAACTCTCTCATAAGTAGAGCAAGTTCACTATCTCCATTTGGATTTAATGGTTTTGGTGTTTTTCTCTCTGTTTCTTGGCAGCTAAAAGAAGTACAGATTAGAATTAAAAAAATAAAAATTCTGCTTAACATTTACTTTATTAAAACAGCAGTAGCTTCTGAAATGCTATATGTGATTTTAGGCTCTGTAATTGCATCAATTTCTTCTTGAGATGCATTGGCATCTTCTTTTAAATGCCTTAGCCATGCTATAGAAAGAGTATCTACTTTAGCTATTCCTTGAACCACTGCTATATCTCCAGCTGATTCCATTGGAACAAAAAAACCATAGTCCTTAAATCTCACTAACATTTCTATAGAACTGTCTAATTCTACATACATCCAACAACCCTTTTTTTGACATACTGAAGTAATTGGAGCTTCAACTCTTACCATTGCTGAATCTCTTTCAGATAAAATAGTAATTAACTCAGAACCAGATATTTTTCCTTTTTCATTCATTGTAGAATCTCCAAAAATTTGAATACTATTTGATTCTAATGTTGAATTTGTAGTGTTGCTTGTACAACTATATATTAATATAAATGTAGATATTAAGATTAGATTTTTCATGTAATATTTTTTTTCAAAAGTATTTTAAAATTTTGTTTTAATAAAGTATTTAGCATATTAAATGATTTAATTCGTATCTTTGTACTAGATAAATTTATATGTTTTGATTAGTGTAACTCCTTCTAAAAATTCTCGATTAAATACTACTGATTTTAATAATCTTCCTTTTGGAATGGTATTTTCAGATCATATGCTTGTATGTAAATTCAAGAATAACTCATGGGGTCCTGTTCAAATCATGGAATATGGTGATTTTTCTATAAGCCCTGCAGCTCAGGTTTTTCATTACGGTCAATCTGTTTTTGAGGGTATGAAAGCTTTTAAAAATTCTTCTAATGATATTCTGTTTTTTAGAAGAGATGAGAATCTTAAAAGACTTAATCAATCTGCTAAAAGAATGGCTATTCCAGAAATTACATCTGAGATTTTTTATGATGGTTTAAATACTTTATTAAAGCTTGATTCAGAGTGGTGTAAGTCAGATCCAGGTTTTTCAATTTACATTAGACCATTTATCTTTGCTTCAGAACCATGTATCAAGGCTTCCTCTTCTAATGAGTATACTTTCATGATAATTCTTTCTCCCACAAAGACTTATTATAGTGACCCTATCCATCTTATTATTGAGCAAGAATACTCTAGGTCAGCTAGTGGAGGAGTAGGGTTTGCTAAAGCAGCTGGTAATTATGGAGCTTCTTTTTTCCCAACTAATTTAGCTAAGAAAAAAGGTTTTACTCAAGTAATTTGGACTGATTCAAAAAATCATAATTTAATTGAAGAGTCTGGTACTATGAATATTTGGTTTGTAATTGATAATGTTTTAGTAACTCCAAAGTTATCTGACACTATTCTTGGAGGTATTACAAGAGATTCTGTAATATTAATATCTAAAGATCTTGGATTAACTGTGCAGGAAAGGGATATCACTGTTGATGAAATATTAGAGGCAAGTAAAAAAGGTATTTTGAGTGAAGCTTTTGGAACAGGTACTGCTGTTTCAGTACTTCCTATTTCATCTATTACTTTTAAAGAAGATAAAGTTACATTTAGTAATTTAGAAACCATTACGCTAAAACTTAAAGATAGACTTTTATCTATTCAAAAGGGAATAGCATTGGATAGTTTTGGTTGGACTGATAAGCTAACAATAAATTAATTTGATTTAAAAATCATTTTGTAGTGCATTATTCCTACCTCATCAAAAATATCTCCAACCTTTTCAAAACCAATTTTTTCATAAAATCCAACAACTTGCACTTGGGCATGTAAATACTTAATTGAGGTTTTTTTATCTAGATCTTTAAGCATTGCATTTAAAATTTTGTATCCAAATCCCTTTCCTCTATACTGCTTTAATACAGCAAAACGTTCCATTTTAATTCCTTTTTCAGTTTTTCTATATCTTGCAGTAGCTATATTTTGATTATCTTTTATGAGTAAGAAGTGTATAGATTCTTCTTCATTTTCATATTCATCTTTCGGGTCACAATTTTGCTCTTCAACAAAAACTTTCTTTCTTATTGCAAAGCATTTTTGAATATTTTTATTATCGGAGAAAAGTACTTTTAGTATTTTGATCATATTTGTTTTATTATTTCAAATTTATGTAAATTTGTAAAAAAATACACAATGAAAAATCTATTTATTCCTGTTCTGTTAGTAGCTGCTTTTTTAATAAGTAGTTTCACAATTTCTCCTCACACTAATGATGTGAAAGTAAATACTAAAAACTCTAAACTTATTTGGACTGGAAGTAAGCCAACTGGATCGCATACTGGAACTATAGATATAGTATCAGGTTTTTTAACATTTGATCATGGAAATTTTGTTGGTGGAACCTTTTCTATTGATATGCAATCATTAGCAACAAATGATATGTCTGAAGAATCTAACAAAAAGTTAGATCGTCATTTAAAAAATGAAGATTTTTTTGATGTTGAGAAATTTTCCGATGCTAATTTAAAAATTACTAAAGTTTTCAAAATTGATGATAGAAATTATAGTGTCCTTGCTGATCTAACTATGAAAGGAATTACTAACCCTATTTCTTTTGAAGCTGAGGTTACAGGAAGTGGAAATTCCTTCGTTGCTGCAGCAAAATTTACAATTGACAGAACAAAATGGGGAGTTGAATATAAATCAGGAAATATCTTTAAAAACCTTGGTGATAAAATTATCTATGATGATATTGAGTTGGATGTTTTTTTAATTTCAAATAAATAATTCTTTATTTCAACTGCTAGCTTTTCTGCTGCTGGTGGATGTTCTCTAAACCATAATTCAGGCTCAATTAGCTCTAGTTCATTTAAAGCTAATTTATTATCATTATCATAAATTATATCTACTCTAGCGTATAATGGTTTTTCTGGACATTTTTTAATGCAATTTTGAGCAAAAATAATTTCTTCTTTTGTAGGGTTATAGTTTGCAACAGTACCACCATGATCATCTTGAACCCTAAAGTCTCCTTTTTTAGCTTTCTTTTTTACTGAGTGTGTATGTTTACCTCCAATCATTATTAGTGAAATTTCTCCCTCTGTAATAATGTTATTTATAAATTTTTGAAAAATCATATCTTTTTCAGATATTAATTCTCTAAATATAATTTCAAAATTTTTTAACTCAGAATTTTCTATTTTGTAAGTATGTCTAGCTGCACCAGATATATTTGGTTTTAATATTGCTGTTGTAAACTGACTTTTATCAAATAGTTTTTGTAAATCAATTTTATCTCCTTTTTGAATAAATATAGAATCAGGAATATTAATACCTTTTTTACTTAGTTCCTTTAAATAAATCTTATTAATATTCCAATCAATAATTTTTGATGAATTTATAAAGAAAAGTTTTTTTTTATTTTTTTCTTTCCATTCAAAAAACTCATCAAATTTGTCAAAATAATCCCATGTTGATCTAAATATTGCTGAACGAGTCTTTTGCCAATCGAATTTTTTGCAGTTCCAATCTTTTTTACAAACAGTAAGACCTTTTTTTCTAATAGCTTCAAGTAACAACTGATCCTCTTTTAGTACTTGATTTATGTACCAATTTTTTTTGACAGGATTTTCATATCTATAATCTGTTAATATTACAACATCATACATTTAAGGAACATATCTTTTAATACTACAACCAACTGCTTTTGTTTCACTAACAGTAATTTCTGATCCAGAAACCAGTTGTTTAATAGCATCTTTTAAATAAAATTTTTCAACTTTTTTAATTTCTTTATAATTATCATCAATAGCTCCTTTGAAAACGAGTGTGTTTTTATTGTCAAATAAGAAAATATGGGGAGTTGTTTTTGCTCCAAATATATTTGCTAACTTACTTTTTTCATCTAAAAGATATGGAAATTGATAATCCATTTTTTTTGCATGTTTTTGCATTCTTTCAAATGAATCATCACTTTTTCGTTTCTTATAATTTGAATTAATATATACTAATCCAATATTATTTTCTTCAGCTATTTGCTCTACTAATTTATACCTGTCTTCCCACATAACCACAAATGGGCAAGTGTTACAGGTGAAAATAACTAATAATCCATTATCACTTGTTTGTGAATTTATTGTGATCCATTGTTCATTTACTGACTTTAATTCAAAATCAACTTCAGGCATTTTTTCATTAATAGAAATTGTTTGAAATTTAGTTTTTTCTGTGTTTTGTGCAAATACTAAAAAAGGTAAGCACATTATAAATATTATAATTTTTTTCATTTTTTTTTTTTTTTTATTCTAAGATTATTATTTTTTTGATTTTATTAATATCACTTTTTTTAAATATAATTTGATTTTTTTTATTTTTTGAGTTTTTATTTTTCCCAAGTATATCTATTGATTGATAAATATTTTTTTCTTTAATTATTTCATTTATACTAACAAAATTTATTGGCACTAGCTGAATATCATTAGTAGTTGTAGAGTTATTTAGAATTGAGGTGTTAATTGTCTTACTATGATAACCATTTTTACTAAACTTAATTTGATAGTTTCCCTGATATAGATATCTATGATAATTACCTATGGGCAGAGTTGAAAAAACTTGTGAGCTATCAATGTCATGATTTAAAACTTCAATAAATGCTTTTAATGGTTGTCCACTGATACTATCTGTTACTATTCCTCTTAGACCAAATAAAGATTGTTGAATGAAATTATACAGTGAAGAAATATTTGCGTTCCAATAATAGGGTAAACTATTTGGGTTAGGAGTCTTATCATTAGATAGTTCAAGAGTAAATTCTCTAGAATGATTAAAATAGTTTGAATAATCTTGTCTACCACCATCAACTTCGTACCAATCAAATCCATTAGTAATTCCATTGTTAAAGTCTGTAAAATAATTTGAATTACCATTTAATTGACATGTGTCAGAATATTCATTGCAAACATGCTCCCACCAATTTAAATCAGCAGGAGTATTTGACCATGTATCCCAAGGGTAATTAGCAACTACAGAGCCTGTATGTAGATTAGATGCTAAATTAAAGTTTACGGTATCGGCTAAACCCATGAAAATCATTGTCTCAGGTTGAAAAGAATTTCCATCTGGATGTAAACCATCTTGAGGATCAGGATAGTTTCTGTTAAGATCAATATTGTTTGCATTAGATCTTGTAGCGCTAAAAACATTATTATTTCCTCCTGCATATGTGCCATCAGGATTTGCAAGTGGATTAATCCATATATCAATATTATCAACAAGGTTTTTTACATAATTATTTGTAGAATAATTATGTAAAATATCATCAATTAATCTAAGCATTAAAACATAACCAGTAAGTTCATCTCCATGCATAGATGAAGTGTATAAAAATGAAGGTTCATTTTCTTTTATTCCAACATTATTAGAGATTTGGATAATTAGGATTTCTCTTCCTGAGTTTAGCACTCCAAGTCTATGTAGTTTACAAATGCTTGGAAATGAGTCTGCAAAATTCTCCATTAAATTAACGTATTCAGAGTAAGAAGGGTAGTAGTCCCAATTGTTTGATTTTTGCTGATTAAATGTTTTATTATTATCTATAATATTATAATTAATATTAAAATTTAGAAACTCAGAAAATTCTTTTTTATTAGCATATGCAAAAGCACTATCTTTTTGAATTTTGTGATCAAGTGAGATTATTTTTGATAGTTTATTTAGTTGATTTCTATTTTTATATTTAAAAGCAAAATAGATCTCGCCTTTTTCTTTAAAAATAGAATTTACATCCTGAGATAAAATTAATGAAGGTATTAGGCACAAAAGAAAAATAATTCTCATTATAGAATTTTATTAACTGTATCTTGGTGTATTGTAAAAGATATCATTTTTATTTTTTTACATATTTCTTCTATACTGTCCTCCTACTTCAAAAAGAGCAGCGCTAATTTCTCCTAATGAACAGATTTTTGAAGCTTCCATTAAAACTTCAAAAATATTTTCATTGTTTATTGAAACTTTTTGAACTTTTTCAAGAATTTCCTTTGATTCTTTTAAATTTCCTTTTATTAACTCATCTAGCATAGAAATTTGATATTCTTTTTCTTTTTTTGTTGCTCTAATTACTTCTTGTGGAATAATAGTAGGAGATCCTTTTTTGTTTAGGAAAGTATTTACTCCAATAATTGGATATTCTCCTGTGTGTTTTAAAGTTTCATAGTATAATGATTCTTCTTGTATTTTACTTCTTTGATACATCGTTTCCATTGCACCTAGTACACCACCTCTATCAGTAATTCTATCAAACTCTAAAAGCACAGCTTCTTCTACCAAGTCAGTTAGTTCTTCGATTATAAATGAACCTTGCAAAGGATTTTCATTTTTTGTAAGACCAAGCTCTTTGTTAATAATTAATTGTATTGCCATTGCTCTTCTGACAGATTCTTCTGTAGGAGTTGTAATAGCCTCATCGTAAGCATTTGTATGCAGAGAATTACAATTATCATAAATTGCATATAACGCCTGAAGGGTAGTTCTGATATCATTAAAATCTATTTCTTGAGCATGTAAAGATCTTCCTGATGTTTGAATATGGTACTTTAGCATTTGAGCACGTTTATTTGCTCCATACTTATTTTTCATTGCTTTAGCCCATATTCTTCTAGCTACTCTACCTATTACAGCATATTCTGGATCTACTCCGTTACTGAAGAAAAAAGATAAATTAGGACCAAACTCATTAATGTCCATTCCTCTACTCAAATAATATTCTACATATGTAAAACCATTTGACAGAGTGAATGCAAGTTGTGATATTGGGTTTGCTCCAGCTTCTGCAATATGGTAGCCAGAAATAGAAACAGAATAAAAGTTTCTAATTTCTTTATTTATAAAATATTCTTGTACATCACCCATCATTCGAAGAGCAAATTCAGTACTAAAAATACATGTGTTTTGTGCTTGATCTTCTTTTAATATATCTGCTTGCACTGTTCCTCTTACTTTAGAAAGAGTAACTCTAGAAATTTTATTATAAATATCTTTTGGCAGTACTTTATCTCCAGTTATTCCTAAGAGGAATAATCCAAGTTTATTGTTACCTTCCGGAATTTCACCTTGGTACTCAGGTCTTTTAATTCCTTTAGAAGTGTAAATATCTTTAATTTTTCTTTCAATCTCTTTTTCAAGTTTATTATCAAAAATATATTTTTCACATTCTTGATCAATCGCGGCATTCATGAAATAAGCAAGAAGCATAGGAGCAGGGCCATTAATAGTCATGCTTACTGAGGTCATTGAATCAGTAAGTTCAAATCCTGAGTATAATTTTTTCATATCATCCAAACAGCATATAGATACTCCAGCATTTCCAATTTTACCGTATATGTCTGGTCTGAAATCTGGGTTGTTCCCATAAAGAGTTACTGAATCAAATGCTGTAGATAATCTTTTAGCAGGCATTCCTAAACTCACATAGTGAAATCGTCTATTTGTTCTTTCAGGTCCCCCTTCTCCAGCAAACATTCTAGTTGGGTCTTCTCCTTCTCTTTTGAAAGGAAAAAGACCTGATGTAAATGGAAATGAACCAGGGACATTTTCTTGTAATTGCCAGTTTAGAATATCTCCCCAAGATTCATATTTAGGAAGTGTTATTTTGGGTATTTGGTTGTGAGAAAGTGAAGTGGTATGTGTTTGAATAGATATTTCTTTGTTTCTAACTTTATACTTAAAGATTTCTTTTTTATATTTTTCTGTAAGTGTTTTCCATTCATCTAAAAGAATTTTATTTTTTGGGTCTAGTTCTAATAATAGTTCGCTAGACTTTTTATCTAATTCCTCAATTAATTTTTTTGGACTACCATCTATAATTTTTTTTGTCTTATCAATTGCATATAACTTGCTAGCAATATTTCTTTGTTCATTTACCCAAAGATCATAATTTCTATTGCTATCAGCTATTTCAGAAAGGTATCTTACTCTCTTGGGAGGAATAACAAATATCTTCTCTGACATTTGATCTGTAATTTTAAAAGATGATTTGAAGTTCCCCTTGTTCTCTTTGGAGAATTTTTCAATAATAGCTAGATATAAAGTGTTAATACCTGGATCATTAAATTGAGAAGCAATACTCCCATAAACAGGCATTTTTTTAACATCTTCATCAAATCTTTGATTATTTCTCTGATATTGTTTTTGGACATCTCTCAAAGCATCAAGGCTTCCATTTTTATCAAATTTATTTATTGCAATTAAATCAGCAAAGTCTAGCATATCAATTTTTTCTAATTGAGTTGCAGCGCCATATTCTGGAGTCATTACATACATTGAAATATCTGAGTGTTCAATAATTTCTGTATCTGACTGACCAATTCCAGAGGTCTCTAATATTATTAGATCATATTCAGCTGCTTTTAAGATATCTAATGCATCATTTACATGAGCAGATAAGGCTAAATTAGCTTGTCTTGTTGCTAATGATCTCATATAGACTCTGTTTGACTTAATAGAATTCATTCGTATTCTGTCACCAAGCAAAGCTCCTCCAGTCTTTCTTTTGGACGGATCTACCGAAATAATAGCAATTTTTTTATCAGTAAAGTCAAAAATAAATCTTCTTACAACTTCATCAACTAAAGAAGACTTTCCTGCTCCTCCTGTACCAGTTATACCCAATACTGGAGTATTAGATTTCTCCGCAGCTATTTTTATTTTTTTTAAAATTTCTGAATGTTTCTCTGGAAAGTTTTCTGCACAAGAAATTAAACGAGCAATTGTATTAGTATTTTTTTCTTTGAGATTTTTTAATATAATATCTGCTGATTTTTTTGAATCTACAGAATCAATAATTAAATCATCTCCTAGAGGAAAATCAGATTTCTTTACAAGATCATTAATCATTCCTTGTAATCCCATTTTTCTACCATCATCTGGATGATAAATTTTTGTTATACCATAATCATGTAATTCTTTGATTTCTGATGGTAATATTGTCCCACCTCCTCCTGCAAATATTTTAATATGTTCCGCTTTTTTTTCTTTAAGAAGATCATACATATATTTTAAATATTCAATATGTCCTCCTTGATATGATGTCATAGCTATTGAGTTAGCATCTTCTTCAATTGCACAGTCAACAACTTCTTCAACACTTCGATCATGACCTAAATGTATAACTTCACATCCAGTTGATTGAATTATTCTTCTCATGATATTAATTGCAGCATCGTGACCATCAAATAAGCTAGCAGCTGTAACAATTCTAACTTTATTTTTTGGAGAATAAATTTTTGTTTCAATCATAAGGTTTTTTAATTTCTTGCAAATTTACAATTTTCGAAATGATTTCACTAAAAGGAAATAAATTGATATTTTTACAAAAACAATACTTATGAAAATTACTTCAGTTCTATATCTTTCCTTTTTTACTATTTTAATTTCTTGTAGTGAAATCTAATAAAAATACTATATACTATGCTTCAGATAATCCACTAGAAAGATCAGAATTTGAGAAGAATCGTATAGTTGATCCCAATACTGGTGAAGTCCCTTTAAACATTAGAAAAAAAGAAAGAATGTTTGCTCAAACTCTTCCAAAAGCAAAATCTTTCTCAAAAAATAGTTGGCAAAGTAGAGGTCCCTATAATGTAGGAGGTAGAACTAGAGCATTATGTTTTGATATTTTAGATGAAAATACAATTCTTGCTGGAGGTGCTTCTGGTGGAATGTTTCGATCAACTGATGGTGGTCAGTCCTGGTCTATGACAACCAATCCAAATCAAGAACATAAGATAAGTTGCTTAACTCAAGATAGAAGAGACGGAAAAGAGAATGTTTGGTATTTTGGGACAGGAGAGAATAGAGGTTCATATCTTGGAGATATTTCTATTTACGGAAATGGAATTTTCAAATCTATTGATGGGGGTTTAAGTTGGGATTCATTATCAATTACAACTACAAATACTCCAACTTTACTTGATGGAGATTTTGATTTTACATTTAGTATTAAGACAGATGAAAGTAACGATACTTTAGATGTTGTTTATGTAGCAACTAGAGGAGATATTTATAGAACAGAAGATGGTGGTATTTCATGGAATAAAGAATTAGGTGGTCCAAATAATTCTTACTATCAATATACAGATGTTGAGGTAACAACAAGTGGTGTTGTTTATGCAACTCTTAGCAGTGAGAATACCCAAAAAGGTATATGGCGCTCATCTGATGGTCTAACTTGGAAGAATATAACAGACTCATTATTTGCACCTAACTATAGCAGAGTTGAGATAGGCATAGACCCTTCTAATGAAAATATTGTCTACTTTATAGCTGCAGAAACAAATAATTTTGGTCAATATTCTGAAACTTTTTTTAATGGAAGTACTTGGACTTCTTTATGGAAATACGAATATGTTTCAGGAGATGGTTCTGGAAATGGGGGAGTTTGGACTGATTTATCTGCTAATATTCCTGCTGGAAATTCTTCCTCATTTGATAATTTTAATGCCCAGGGTTCTTATGATTTATTAGTTAGTGTTCATCCTACTGATCCAAATTTAGTTATAATTGGAGGGACAAATTTATGGCGTTCAACAGATGGTTTTACTTCTGATAGTAATACCACTATTATTGGAGGTTATTTACCGGGTTCACAAGAGGGAGATGGTAATTGGGGTTCATATACTAACCATCATCCAGATCAGCATGAAATTATATATTATCCGTCTAATGATAGTATTTTATTAAATGGAAATGATGGTGGAATTTACAAAACTGAAAATGTATATGAAAACAATGTTAGTTGGACATCTTTAAATAATGGTTACAATACTACCCAGCTATACACTGCAACAGTAAGTAGAAATGCTAACTCTGAGGTTATGCATGCTGGATTACAAGATAATGGGTGTAGAGTAACATTTTCTTCTGCTTCTAACAGTTTTTGGGAAATGCCATTTAATGGAGATGGAATGCTTGCGGCTATCTCTGATAATGAGGAAGATTTTTATATGTCTATTCAGAGAGGTGTTTTATATAAAATGAAGTTAGATAATACTGGGGCTCGAATAGATCATCAAAGAATGGATCCTAGTTCGTGTGATAGTACTAATTACATGTGGAAGAATCCTTTTGCAATGGATGCAAATAACGACAATGTTGTTTATTGGGCTGAAAAAAATAAATTATGGAGAAATAATGATATTGTTAATATCCCATACAATAACTCACATCAAAAATCGGATTTTGGTTGGCATAAGTTTACAGATACTCTTCAGTCTCAAATGAAAATATCAACAATAACAACTTCTGTAAATCCTCCTAATATTGTTTATTATGGAACCCAATCAAAATATTTATACAGAATTGATGATGCTCATATTGGGGATCCACCAAAAACACAATTAACTGGCCCACCAACTGGATCTAATTCTTACTGTCATGATATTGCTGTAAATCCAGATAATGCCGATGAACTTATTGTTGTTTATTCTAACTATAGTGTTTATTCTTTATTTCATAGTTTAGATGGCGGTCAATCATGGGAGAAAATTGCAGGAAATTTAGAAGAATTTCCCTCAGGTTCAGGAAATGGACCTTCTTGTAGAACAGCTGCTATTATTCCATTTGCAAATGATACTTTATATCTTGTAGGAACTACAGTTGGTTTATTTGGAACAACAAACTTAGATGGTATTAATACAGTTTGGGAACAAATTGGTTTTCAAGATTTTGGAACTACTGTAGTTGAAGATATTAGCTTTAGACTATCTGATGGATTATTAGTTGTTGCAACTTTTGGAAATGGTATTTATCAAATTAATCTTCAAGGTCCTGGTGGAGTACTCTCAACTCAAGAAAATAGCTTTGATTATTTTGATAGTAAAATCTATCCAAACCCAACATCTGAGAAAATAAATTTAAGTTTTAATTTAAAAACTAATGAAGATTATAGATGGATAATTTTTAATCAGATGGGAACTGTTGTTAAACAGTCTAATAATTTAAATGGTTTTAATGGTAATAATAAAATAGACATAAATACTAGTGAATTAGGTAGTGGAGTATATTTTTTATCTCTCAGATCCAGAGGGAATTCAATCACAAAAGAATTTATAATTAATTAAAATAATTTGCGTAAAATTTTAATAATATTACTTTCTCTACCTTTAATTTCTTTTTCTCAGAATATTGGTTGTACTAATCCATTAGCTTTAAATTTTGATCCTATTGCAGATGTAGATGATGGATCTTGTATTTATTGTGATTCATTAGCAAATTTTAGTACTGATACTATTATCACTTATGATTCATTAGTGCAGTTAAATGTATTAAATATTACAGATGCTACTTATACTTGGAATTCATCTAATTTATATAATGGACAGGATATTCAAACATTATTAAATTATGGATATACTCCTTTTGAAATTAATAATTTATTAAATCAAAACCCTACTTTTGGAAGTGTTGACTCTTTGTATAATAAAGATTATCAGGGTGGTGTCATCTTTTATTTAGATACTTTATTAGGAAATGGTTTTGTTGCAGCTCCAAATGATGAAGATTCAACAACTTGGGGATGGGTTTGTATTGTTGGAGATACAATTGGGCAGATGACAAGTGATTCTTTATATTCTGGAGAAAATAACACCAATCTTATATTGCATGGATCTGGTCCAGCATGCTCCCAATTAGGAATTGCAGCAGAACTATGTTATTCATCTACTCAAGAAGGGTATGATGATTGGTTTTTACCTTCTCAAGATGAGCTGACTAAACTTTATAATAATCTATTTTTTATTGATAGTTTGTCTTTTGCACAAGATTTCTACTGGAGCTCTAGTGAAGATCAAACTACTGAAGCCTTGTACTTTAATGCTCAAGGATGGAACTTTATTACTGGTACCGCTCAGGTCATGCCAAAAACTCATATGCACAGCGTTAGAGCAATTAAGGACTTCAATAATTCTGCAAGTAATTTTCTTACTGTATTTGATCCAGGATGGAATAGTTTAACTGTTAATGCTTTTGGATGTTCAAGTACAGATTCAATTTATGTGATTTTAGATTCTATAGTTGCAGGATGTACTGACTCAACTGCTTTAAATTATGATCCATTATCAAACATTGATGATGGCTCTTGTATTTACTCACAACCTTGTCCAGCTCCAAAACCTACAGTTTTATATGCTTACGATATAATAGATACAAGAGCTAAGATTGGTTGGGATAATATGAATGATAGTACCTGTATGGTTTTAAAGTACTTTGTAAAGTATAGAGAGATAGGAACTAATTCTTGGATTACAAAGTCTGCAGGAGTAGGAAATGGTTTATGTATTTTTGGATTAAATACAGTTACTAAGCAGTTGTTAAACTTAAGTCCATCTACAACATATGAATTTAAGATGAAGGCTTTTTACTGTGGTGGAACATCATCTAATTATACACCAGCTGTTCAGTTTACTACATCTGATATTTGTCCAGATATGACGAATTTATCAGTACAGACCTTTAATAATAATACATCTAAGGCTAAGTTTACGTGGGACACAACAGTTACTTATACTTTTGCAAGAATTTTATTAAGAGTTGATACTTTAGGTGCTAGCTGGCAAACAGCAGGAGGCTTTGGAGTATATTATCCAACTTTCTTTATAAATAAGTTTGGTCTTGAATCTGGAGAGTCTTATAGAGCTCAGGCAAGATCATTCTGTGATTCTAATATTACAGCTTATAGATCACCAACGTGGACATCTCCAATATTTTGGACTCAACCAGCGACTAATTAAATCAGATGGGGGAATCTCTATCAATAACTTAGATGTATATCCAAATCCATCAAGGGATCTGTTTAATATATCCTTTAGCTCAGATAAGGTTCAGAGTTTAAGCATACGAATCTTAAATACATTAGGTGCACAAGTCTATATAGAGAATAAGCAGCAGTTTATCGGAGAGTATACTGAACAGATCAGTTTAAATGATTACAGAAAAGGAATTTACTTCTTGGAGATTGAAATGAATGAATATAATATTTATAAGAAAATTATTTTAAATTAGATTATTTTTGACTAAATAAAACTACACTTACATGAACAAAAACCTAACCTTTATAATTTTTATTTTTACTTTTTTTGGATGTAATAACAAACAGAATATTCAAAATAACAAAGATACAAGTGATTCCTTGATTATAGTTAATTTTCAAGATACCAACGTCGTTTTAGATCCTTCTAATTTAAATATCGCAAGCCCATTAAATGATGAAAAAACTGATGATTTAGAGCTAGATCCCTATCAACGAAGAGTAAGCCCAGAAGATTTGCAAATAAAAGGAGAACGATATTATTTTAATGATGCTCCTTTTACTGGAATATCTGCATATTCAAAAAACAAAATAATTCAATTTGAAATAATGTTTGTTAATGGATTTAAAGAAGGAACCTCAAAATGGTTTTATGTTAATGGAAATGTTAAGTCAGAAATAAATTTTAAAAAAAATAAACAAGATGGTCCTTTTAAAATCTTTTCTCAAGATGGCATTATAATAGAGTCTGGAATATTTAAAGATGGAAAAAAAATATAATATTTTATGAAAAATATTCTTTGTTTTGGTGATTCCAATACCTGGGGCTACGATCCAGCTACTCAAACAAGATTTGATAATAAAACAAGATGGACAGGAGTCTTGCAAAAAGAAATTGGAGAAAAATTTAATATCATTGAACAAGGATTAAATGGAAGAACTACAAAAATTGATGAAACTCTAGAGCATAATTTTGGATATGCAAGAAAGTTTCGAAGCAGTACAGATATATTGCCTATTATTTATGAAAGTCATTTACCTTTAGATTTATTAGTAATAATGCTTGGAACTAATGATTTAAAAACTAATTTTAATAGATCTCCAAAGATGATTGCTGATGACATGAAAGATATATGTAAATTGGTTTTAAATAGTGTTTACTATTCTGGCCATCCAATTGTTTTGATTTCACCAACACATATAAATGAAAGTTCAAATAATTTGATGGATAGCTTCATTGGTACAAAAGATTATTCTATGTCTTTAGCCCCTCTTTATAAAAAAATAGCTGAAACTCTCGGTCTATTTTATCTTGATGCATCTAAAGTGATTTTTACAAATCAAATTGATGGGTTGCACTGGGACAAATATCAGCATAATGAATTTGGTCTTTATCTATCTAAATTCATTAAATCTTCAATTTTTTAGTATTTTAAATATACATTATATTTGTAAAATTTTTTAAACCTCTATAAATCTAACAGCATGAAAAAAATTAACTACCTATTTTTAATAATTTCTTTATTTTTTAACTCTTTATCAGCAGATACAATTTCAACATCTCCTTCTAATAATAGTACATTTTTTCCAGATACACTTGTTGTTTATGTTGGTGATACTGTTACTTTTATAATGGGCCCCTCTCATAATGCTGTTGAGGTTTCAGAGAATACATGGCTAAATAATGGAACTTCTTCAAATGGAGGCTTTGATATTACATATGGACAAACTGGAACATTCATTCCATTAACTGATCAAACATTTTATTATGTTTGTCAGCCTCACGTTACAATGGGAATGAAAGCAGTTATAATTGCTAATCAAATTCAAGTGCCAGGATGTACTGATACATTAGCTAATAATTATGATTCACTTGCTACAATTGATGATGGCTCATGTTTATATTCTTTTACTGATTGTAATAATATATTAAATGGAACTTCTATTATTGATAGTTGTGGTGTCTGTCAGCAGGCATTTGTTTTTAATTTATTTACTCAAACTCTTGTGCAATATGTTATTGATACTACCAATTTAAACTTAAGCTCTTTAGAGATTTTAGTAATGCCCAATGATCTTTCAAATACTTTATCAATTTGGAATACATCCTGCAGTGGATGTACTGATCCATTAGCACTTAATTATGATTCTACATCAACAATTGATGATGGATCTTGTAACTACACTCCGATTATTGAGAATATCTTTTTCTCAGAATATGCTGAAGGAAGTGGAGGAGGAACAGGTAGATATTTTGAAATATATAACCCTTCATCAAATATTGTTGATTTATCAAATTATGCTTTTGCTAGAGTTGATGGAGATCCAACTGATGTAGGGATTTATGAGACATGGCATAATTTTGATTCTGGTGCTGTAATTCTACCAAATGATGTATATGTCGTAGCTCACTCGGGTGCAGATAATTTTATACAGCTTGAAGCTGATATGAATTCAGATGATTTAAGTAATGGAGATGATGGTATGGCTCTTGTTTATGGATCTGAACCCTTAACACCTACTCATCCTGATAGTGGATTATACCAAATTTTAGACTGGATAGGAGATTGGAATGGTGATCCTGGTCAAGGTTGGGATGTTGCTGGAACCACAGTAGGGACAAGAAATCATACATTAGTAAGAAAATGTAATGTAGTAATGGGTGATACAAGTTGGACAAACGCTTCTGGAACTGATGCTTTAAATTCTCAGTGGATTGTTTTTGGAAATAATAATTGGAATTATGTTGGTTCTCATCTAAACTCACCAACTTACAGTACTGATTCTGTTACTATATGCAATGGTTTATCAATTACTGTTAATGGAAATATGTATGATTCCACAGGTATCTACTCTGACACATTAATAAATTTCTTAGGTTGTGATAGTATAATTACTACATACCTTGATGTTCTTTCAATATCAGCTTCTTTTCTAAATATTACTGATACAATTTGTGATGGTACTGATGTGTTTGTAGGAAACAGTATTTACAATCAGAGTGGAATCTATTATGATACTCTAACAAATTCTGTTGGTTGTGATAGTATTATTATTACTAATTTAACAGTTCAAACTCCAATTTTTCAAGATATTACAATATGTGACGGTGATTCAATAATTGTTGGGAATAGTACATATTTTCAAGCTGGTTCCTATCTTGATTCTTTAGTTTCATCTATCGGATGTGATAGTATTATATTTACTAATCTAACAGTTTACTCTCCGTTTAATTCAATTTTTGGAGGACTTGCCGATAATAATATTGGTGGTGGTGGTTTTTTTACTGGTGATCAACATCTATTATTAGATGTTTATTCTCCATCTAATATTGTTTCCGCAACTGTGTATTCTGATGGTGCTACTATATATGAATTTGAACTAAGAGATAATAATGGTAATACCATTGCTGATACTATTTATTTTTTATCTGATGGAGCAAATACTATTCAACTAAATTTTGAGGTACCTGTAGGAAATGATTTTGAACTAGGGATATCTCCTGCTTCTAGCTTTGATGGGCTTTACAGAAATAATCAAGGAGTAAATTATCCTTATGATTTTGGTTCTTTAGCATCTATTACTTCCTCTTCTGCAGGAGGGAATTTCTATTACTTTTTCTATAATATTGAAATTAAGGGATCTAATGCTTCTAGAGAATATTCGATTTGTCAAGGAGATAGTGTTTTAGTGGGAAATAGCGTTTACACAACCTCCGGTCTTTATATTGATTCTTTAATTTCTTCAATAGGCTGCGACAGTGTTGTAAGTTCCAATGTAATTGTTAACCCAACAGTTTTTTATATAAATAATCAGACAGTTTGCGCAAATGATGTTTATATTTTTGGATCTAATATTTATGATTCTACAGGAACATACATTGATACACTTCAAACATCCTTTGGCTGTGATAGTATTATTACAACTAATCTAATAGTTGATACAACTACTGCAAGTTCAAGTACTATTAATGCAACAATTTGTTTTGGTGATGTTTTTTATGTAGCAAATAGTACCTATACATCTTCTGGAGTTTATAGTGATACAGTTATTGCTGCAAATGGATGTGATAGTGTAATTACAACTAATTTAACAGTTTTATCTGCTAATTACTTAACTCTATTTGGTGGTATTACAGATAGTGCTTCTGCTGCAGGAGATTATTACGATGGTGATCAGCATTTACTTTTTGACTGCTATGTTCCCTCCACAATAGTTTCAGCTCTAATCTATTCTGAAGATACTGCTACTGTAACCTTTGAGTTAAGAAATAATAATGGAAATGTAATAGATAATTCTATTCAACAAGTTTTTCCTGGTAGTCAGAGGGTAGCTTTAGATTTTTACATGCCAGTAGGGAATGATTATGAACTTGGAACAGGAGATTTAGATAATGCTCCTTTATTTAGAAGTAACACAGATGTAAATTTCCCATATAACTTTGGGAATATAGCTTCAATTACTCAGTCAAGTGTCGCAAATTTTGGTGATTATTACTATTTCTATTATGATATTGAATTAATGCCTCATGGAGATGCTCAAGAATATGAATTATGTACAGGTGATAGTGTTTTAGTAGGAAATAACTCTTATACTAGCTCTGGTTCTTATATTGATTCACTAAGCGCTTCAAACTCATGTGATAGTGTTGTGTATTCATTTGTAACATTTAATGACCCTGAACAAGTTTATATTTCTACGGATCCACCAAATGGCCAGATTTGTATTGGAGATGAGGTTTTACTTACTGCTACATCTGGATTTAATTCTTATAGTTGGAGTAATGGAATGAGTACTGCTGTTATCATTGACTCCCCAATCGCTGATCAATTGTATTCTGTTAGTGCAGTAGATGAGAATGGTTGTATCTCTTATAACGATACTTGGGTTTATGTTGATTCATGCGTAAGTAATACTAATTTTGAGAATTTAAGCTCATTCACAATTTATCCAAATCCTTCAAATGGATTATTTAATATATCATCTAAAAATAATGATGAAATTAATATTGAGATATTTAATTCTTTAGGAGATAAAGTATTTGATTTAGTGAAAATAAGTAGCTTAAGTACAGTAAAAATTGACTTAACTAATCTTAATGCTGGAGTTTATTTAATGAAAGTAATTTCAGATGGAGAATATATCTACAAAAAAGTAGTAATAGAATAAAGAAACTTTAATATAAATCAGAGTTCTAGCTAAGTAATTTAATTTTTTCAGTTAGAATTCTGATTTTTTCTTTTGCATCTTCCTGCTTGTTTTTTTCGTTAAGTACTAATTTTTCTGGTGCATTTTCAACAAATTTTTTGTTTGCTAGTTTTCCTGAAACTATTTTAAGAAATCCTTTTGTATAATCTAGATCTTTATTTAGCTGAAGTAATTCCGTCTTTTTGTCAAAGTTTTCTAATAAAGGCACAAAGTATTCATTTGAATGTATCATAAAAGAAAATGAGTTTTCAATTTTATTTTTACCTAGACTTATTTTTGAAAGATTTGCTAGCTTATACAATATAGAATTAAAATTATATTTTTTCTCAACATTTTGAATTATGTGAAGTTCTAACTTTTCTTTATTAGCAATATTTTTTTTCCTTCTAATATTTCTAATTCCACTTACAATCTCAATTGTATCTTCAAAACATTCTAACATTTCTTTATCTAATTTAGTAGATTTTGGCCATTGAGAAACAATAATATCAGAGTTTTTATTAGAGATTAAATGCCATATTTCTTCAGAAATAAAAGGCATAAATGGGTGAAGAAGTTGTAAGATTTTGGAGAAAATTTCATTTGTTGATTCTATTGTTTTTGTATCAATAGAATCTCCATATTCAGGTTTTATAATTTCAAGATAGAGTGAGCAGAAATCATCCCAAACTAATTTATAAGTAAGCATTAATGCTTCAGATACTCTGTATTTTTCAAATGATTTATTTATATCATTTATTACTTTATCAATTTTTATATTAAACCATTTAATTGCATCAACTGATGACTGTGGCTGTTCTTTTTCTTCAATATTCCAACCTTTAATAAGTCTTAAAGCATTCCATAGTTTATTTGAAAAGTTTCTTCCTTGCTCACACAACCCTTCATCAAATGGTAGGTCATTTCCAGCTGGTGCACATAAAAGCATACCAACTCTAACACCGTCCGCACCATATTTTTCTATTAGTTCTAATGGATCTGGAGAGTTTCCTAATGATTTACTCATTTTTCTACCCTCTTTATCCCTTACTAGACCTGTTAAATAAACATTTTTAAACGGTAATTCTGATTTATATTCATATCCAGCTATTATCATTCTGGCTACCCAGAAAAATAAAATATCTGGACCAGTAACTAAATCATTAGTAGGGTAGTAGTAGTCTATTTCTTCATTATTTGGGTTTCTTATCCCATCAAATACAGATATTGGCCATAGCCAAGATGAAAACCAAGTGTCTAAAACATCTTCATCCTGTCTTAAATCTTCAATTCTTATATCTGCTTTAAGTAATTTTGCTTTTCTTAAAGCTTCCACTTTATTTTCAGCAATAACATATTTGTTTCCATCATAAAAATATGCAGGAATCTGTTGTCCCCACCATAATTGTCTGGAAACACACCAATCCTTGATGTTTTCCATCCAGTGTCTGTAAGTATTTTTAAATTTTGCTGGATGTAATTGAATGCCATCATTCATTATATTTTCTAAAGCAGGCTTTGATATTTCTTCCATTTTGAAAAACCATTGCATGGAAAGTTTAGGCTCAATAATTGTGTTTGTTCTTTCAGAAAATCCTACTTTGTTTTTATATTCTTCTTTTTTTATTAAAGCACCAATTTTTTTTAGATCAACAGATATTTTTTCTCTAACATCAAACCTATCTTCACCAATGTATAATTTTGCTGATTTATTTAATGTTCCGTCGTCATTAAGAATATCAATAGACTCTAAACTGTGCTTGTCACCAATCTCATAATCATTTATATCGTGAGCTGGAGTTATTTTTAATGCACCTGTTCCGAACTCCATATCAACATATTCATCAAAATAATAGGAATTTCTCTATCTAATAATGGGATAATTGCTTTTTTACCTTTGAGATGCTGATATCTTTTATCATTTGGGTTAACGCATATGGCAGTATCTCCTAAAATTGTTTCAGGTCTTGTTGTTGCTATAGTAATTTTATCACTGCTTTTCTGAATACTGTATTCAATAAAATACAGATGAGAGTTTACTTCTTTAAAAATTACTTCTTCATCTGAGATAGCTGTTTTTGCCGATGGATCCCAATTAACCATTCTTATACCTCTGTAGATTAGCCCCTTATTGTGAAGGTCAACAAATACTTTTATAACAGACTCATTCATACTGTCATCCATGGTAAATTTTGTTCTATTCCAATCGCATGATGCACCAATTTTTTTAAGCTGATCTAGTATTATATTTCCGTGCGTTTCTTTCCATTGCCATGCATGTTTCATAAACTCTTCTCTAGAAATATCAGATTTTTTGATTCCTTGATCTGCAAGTTTTTTTAAAACCTTTGCTTCAGTTGCAATTGAGGCATGGTCAGTACCAGGTACCCAGCAGGCATTAAAGCCTTGCATTCTAGCCTTTCTTATCAGTACATCTTGAAGTGTATTATTAAGCATATGTCCCATATGTAAAACTCCTGTTACATTTGGAGGAGGAATAACAATTGTATACGCTTTTCTATTGTCTGGAACAGAGTTGAAATAACCTTTTTTCATCCAATGTGAGTACCACTTATTTTCAATCTCTTTAGGAAGGTATATTTTAGGGATATTCATTTAGAATCTTTGGATTAAAGTAAGCAAATCTACAAAATCTATTCTGCAAAATAATTGATTTGATAAAAGGAAATATTTTAGTACTTTTGACGTTAAAGTTCTATTAAAAAATAAATAAATATTAAGAAATGCAAAAACTAATTTTTTCTCTTTTTCTTTCAGTATCATTTTTAACACTTTGTGCTCAAACACCTGTTGGTGTACAAGAAAAGACTGATATTGCTATCTCTAGTAATTCTGTTATTGAATTTGAATCAAAAGTAGTTGATTACGGAATTATTGATCATAATTCTGATGGTCAGAGAGAATTTAAATTTACTAATTCAGGTTCAGAGCCTTTAGTTATTAAGAATGCTAAAGGAAGTTGTGGATGTACTGTTCCTTCATGGAGGAAAGAAGATGGTTCTTCAACTTGGAATCCTGGTGAAAGTGGATCTATAGGGGTTAAGTATGCAACAAATAGAGTTGGAAAATTCACTAAAACTATAACTCTAACTACAAATGCTGACAAACGTCCAGTTATTTTAACTATTAAGGGTGAGGTTAGACCACCTGTCAAGGAAGAATCTATGCCCGTAAGGACTCCTAATGGATCTCCTTTAGAAAAAAAGTAGTTTTTTAAAAACAATAATTACGAAATTTAATCCTCCAAGTTAATTGGGGGATTTTTTATAAAAATTAAATTATGCCAAAAATATCTAA
Organism: uncultured Flavobacteriales bacterium; assembly: GCA_905181585.1. Lineage (GTDB taxonomy): Bacteria > Bacteroidota > Bacteroidia > Flavobacteriales > BACL11 > CAJIYG01. Next base: position 16,266 of record CAJIYG010000005.1, on the reverse strand, counting down.
CAAAGGTCTAAGCATGCCTGAATCTCCAATTCGTAAATTAGTTCCCTTTGCTGAAAAAGCAAAAAAGAAAGGAAAGAAAGTATTTCATTTAAATATTGGTCAACCAGATATCCAAACTCCGAAAGTTGCTCTTGATGCCATATCAAATTTTTCAAAAAAAGTTGTAGAATATAGTCATTCAGCAGGATTTGAATCATACAGAATTGGTTTGTCTAAATATTATCAAAATATCGGTATAGACGTTGATCACAATGATTTAATGGTTACCACAGGAGGTTCTGAGGCACTGCTGTTTGGTCTAAACTCATGTCTTGACCATGGTGATGAGATAATTATTCCCGAGCCATTTTATGCTAATTACAATGGTTTTTCAAAATCTTCTGGCGTTGTAGTTAAGCCTATTACTACAAAAATTGAAAATAGTTTTGCTCTTCCAGATATTAAAGAATTTGAAAAATTAATTACAAATAAAACTAAAGCTATTTTAATATGTAATCCAGGAAATCCAACAGGTTATCTATATTCTAAAGAAGAATTAGAAACTTTAAGAGATATTGTTTTAAAATACGATTTGTTTTTATTTGCAGATGAAGTTTATAGAGAGTTTGCTTATGATGGACTTCAGCATTATTCTATTCTTAATTTAGAAGGATTAAGTAATCATGCTGTTGTTATTGATTCTACTTCTAAAAGGTATAGTATGTGTGGTATTAGGATAGGTTGTATTATTTCAAAAAATAAAGATGTTATATCAACAGCTTTAAAATTTGCTCAAGCAAGACTATCTCCGCCAACATTTGGACAAGTTGCAGGCGAAGCTGCATTAGACACACCGCAATCATATTTTGATCAAGTAAGTGCTGAATATCTATCAAGAAGAGATTTACTTGTTGACGGACTTAATAAAATTGATGGTGTAATATGTCCAAAGCCTAAAGGTGCATTTTATGCAATTGCTCAACTTCCTGTTGATAATGCCGATAAATTTGCTCAGTGGTTATTAGAAGATTTCGATTATAATGGTGCTACATTAATGGTTGCTCCAGCTGAAGGGTTTTATTCAACTCCTGGAGAAGGGTTAAATCAAGTAAGAATAGCATATGTTTTAAATAAAGAATCTTTATTGAACGCAGTAAAATGCCTCGAAGAAGCTCTGAAGATTTATCCAGGTAGATTATAATAGTTGTGTTAGATGATCTGCCAAAAGCTAAGCTGAAAAGAAAGGAAAATGTTAAGTTTTTTAAAAAACTTAAAAAAATAAAACCTAAAGTTTTAGATCGCTTAATTCATCCTCTACATGATGAAGTTTTCTCTTGCACTAATTGTTTAGAATGTGCAAACTGTTGCAAAACAACAGGGCCATTATTTACCGATAAAGATATTTTTTCAATATCTAAATATCTAAAGATTAAGCCCTCAATTTTTGTCGAGAAGTATTTGAGAATAGATGAAGAAAAAGATTATGTTTTAAAATCTACACCATGTGTGTTTTTAGCTGATGATAACTCATGTACAATTTATGAATCTAGGCCAAAAGCATGTAGAGATTATCCTCATACTGATAGAATAAAGCAATCTCAGTTATTACAAATAACACAAAAGAATTATGAGATATGTCCTGCTGTATATAAAGTTATTGAAAAATTAAAATTAGAAATCAATTAATAAATTAAGTATTTTTCTCTAGTTTTTTGGAATTTACTTAAGCCTTCTATCCATGTTTCTGAAATTTTCTTAGCTGACATTCCAGATATAATCTGTAACCTTAATTTATCTGTTCCAGCTAATTGATCGAAATTTAGTGTAAAGAAATTTTCTTTATCATTACTTTGATTATAGCATTCTATTAACCAATCTAGATTAATAAAGTTTAGAATTTTTGTTTGAAATCTTAAATCTGTTCCAAAGCAAACTTTGTTCTCATGCTTAGGGTACTTGCTTCCAGGACCACTAACAGGCTCAAATGAATAATTACTTTTAAGAAAGGGCGCTCCAAAATGTTGAAAAGGATAATCAGTACCTCGCCCAATACTAATTGTAGTTCTTTCAAATAAACATAGAGAAGGGTAAAGGTTTACTGCTCTTTTGTTTGGCAAGTTGGGAGAGGGCTTAATAGGAAGGTCATAAATATCTTCTCTATTATAATTAAGCATTTTAATAATTTTTAAATTACATTCTTTTTCAATCCATTTTTCTCCAATTATCATCTTAGCATATTCTCCTATGGTCATGCCATGAACAATAGGTATTGGATGTTTACCTATAAAAGATTTATATTTTTCTTCTAACACAGGTCCGTCGATATAATGTCCATTTGGGTTAGGTCTATCTAAAATTAAAACTTGTATTTCCTGCTCAGAAGCTGCTTCTAAAATATAATGTAGAGTAGAAATATATGTGTAAAACCTTGCACCAACATCCTGGATATCAAATATTATAATATCAATATTTTTTAAATTTTCATTTTTTGGTTTTTTGTACTTTCCATGTAAAGATAAAATTGGAATACCTGTTTTTTTATCTATCCCATCATTAATGTATGCTCCGGCATCAGCCTTGCCTCTAAAACCGTGCTCTGGAGAAAAAATTAATTTAATATCTTGATTTAATGAAACTAGTGTGTCAACAAGGTGTGTTTTTTGTATTAAAGAGGTTTGATTGGCTACAATGGCAATATTTTTACTTTTAGTATAAGAGATTATTTCATTTATTTTTTCTGCCCCTAAAACTAGTTCTTGCGCATTAACCCCAAAACATGATAGGATCATTAGAATGATAATATTTTGTTTTATTTTAGCCATATATGAATATATCTTTTTTCATTGCAAAGCGATTATTTTCTACAAAAGAAAACAATAATAATTATACTAGACCGATAATTAGTATTGCAGTTTTAGCTATTTCTCTTTCTGTTTCCTTAATGATGATTTCTTTAATTATTTTAAAAGGGTTTAAAAATGAAATATATAATAAAGTAACAGGTTTTGGTTCACATATCAAAATCACGAAATTAACTGATAATCAGTCATTTGAGAATTATCCAATTAATTTTGATGATCAACTGTATAGTGAGATATTAAACAATGCCAATGTTACTAACATACAGACAGTTGCAACAAAGGCTGGTATTATTAAAAATAATGAGGAAATATTAGGAGTTGTTTTAAAGGGAGTGGGTAATGATTACGATCATAGTTTCCTAAAAAGTAATTTAATTGAGGGAAATACTCTTTTAATTTCAGAAGATTCATTGCAAAAATCTAATGATATTGTAGTCTCTGAATCAATTGCTAGAAAGATAGGATGTTCGGTTGGGGATAAGCTTTCCATTTATTTTATGGATAATCCTGTTAGAGTAAGAAAATTAAATGTTATTGGAGTGTATAATACTGGTTTATCAGAATTTGATGATTTATTAGTTTTTGGTGATATAAAGCAAATTCAAAAATTAAATAATTGGAATTCAAGTCAGATAGGTGCTTATGAAGTTTCATTAAAAGATTTAAAATTTCTTGAAGACGAAGCTGAAAAAATTTATCAAAATTTAGATTTTAATTTGAACACTACTACTATAAAGCAGAGTTACCCTCAAATATTTGATTGGTTGGCTCTTCAGGACCTAAATATAATAGTTATAATAACATTAATGCTAATTGTTGGTTCTGTTAATATGATCACTGCATTACTTATTATAATACTTGAAAAAACACAGTTTATTGGTCTTTTAAAATCTTTAGGTGCTAGCAATAAAATTATTAGAAGAGTTTTTCTTTACAATTCATTGTACTTGATTTCAAGAGGACTTTTTTTTGGTAATCTAATTGCCTTAGGTTTTGCTGTTTTACAACAGAAGTTTAGTTTTATTTCTCTAGATCCTGAAATTTATTTTATGGATACAGTTCCTGTAAGTATTGATTTTTTACCCTTATTATATTTAAATATTGGTACAATTATAATTTGCTATGTTTTTTTGATTGTACCATCTTTTATTGTAAGCAAAATATCCCCTGTAAAGGCTTTAAGGTTTGAATAGATATATTAATTTTGTACTCTAATAATAATTATGGAATACTACAATAATATAATAGAAACTATAGGAAATACTCCCTTAGTCAAAATCAATAAATTAATTAATTCAGAAGCTTTGATTCTTGCAAAGGTTGAGAGTTTTAATCCAGGGCATTCTACTAAAGATAGAATGGCTTTAAAGATGATTGAAGATGCTGAGAAAAATGGGCTAATTAAAAAAGGTGGCACCATAATTGAAGCAACATCTGGAAATACAGGGATGGGTCTAGCTCTGGCTTGCATTGATAGAGGGTATAAGTTAATTTGTACAACTTCAGACAAACAGTCAAAAGAAAAAGTAGATATCTTACAGGCTATGGGCGCTATTGTTCATGTATGCCCAACAAATGTTGCCCCTGATCATCCTGAATCGTATTATTCAGTTGCAAGAAGGTTAAACAAAGAAATACCAAATTCTTATTATCCTAATCAGTATGATAATCTTTCTAATCAGCAAGCACATTATGAGACAACTGGTCCTGAAATTTGGAAACAAACTGAAGGAAAAATAACTCATTTTGTTGTTGGTGTTGGAACAGGAGGTACAATTTCAGGAATTGGAAAATTTTTAAAAGAAAAAAATCCAAATATTAAACTTTGGGGTATTGATACATATGGATCAGTCTTTAAGAAATATCACGAAACGCGAGTGTTTGATGAAAAAGAAATTTATTCTTATATAACAGAAGGTATAGGTGAAGATATTTTACCTAAAAATGTAAATTTTGATATTATAGATCACTTTGAAAAAGTAACTGATAAAGATGGTGCAATATATTCTAGAAGACTTGCTAAAGAAGAAGGACTTTTTTGTGGGTATTCATGCGGTAGTGCAATGGCTGGCTTAGATCAGTTGAAAGATAAACTGAACCCTTCTGATGTCGTAGTTGTTTTATTACATGATCATGGCTCACGATATATTGCAAAAATATATAACGATCAGTGGATGAAAGAGCAAGGCTTTATATAGCTAATAAAAGTTATTAACTTATTAGAAAATCTCTTTCCTTAAAGCATCTTCCAAACCTTCTTTTTTTTACATTTACGCTAGATGTAATTTTAAAAATACCTTTAGATGTATCTTATATTTGATTGTGAGACAACTGGATTTCCAAAAAACTGGAATTCACCAATTACTGATTTTGAGAACTGGCCAAGAGTTGTTCAATTAGCGTGGCAAATTCATGATGTAAGTGGAAAACTTTTAGAAGTAAAGAATTTCATAATTAAACCAGACGGATATAGTATCCCTTATAATTCACAAGAAATTCATGGAATATCAACAGAAAGAGCAAAAAAAGATGGTATTTCTTTAAGTAAAGTATTAGATGAATTCACTGATGATCTTAAAAATATTTCATTCCTAATTGGACATAATGTAAGTTTTGATAATAATGTATTAGGTTGTGAATTTCTTAGATCACAGAGAGAAAATGTTTTATCAAAAATTCAATCAATTGACACTAAAGAACTTTCTACAGATTTTTGTCAAATTACAGGAGGAAGAGGAGGTAGATTTAAATGGCCAAAACTTTCGGAATTATATTTTAAATTATTTAATGAAAACTTTTCAGAAGCGCATAATGCCTCTGCAGATGTTGAAGCCACAGCAAGGTGTTTTTTAGAATTAATTAGGATTAAAGTAATTTCATTTAATGTAGTTGGTATGCTAGAAAATGACTTTTTGAATTTTCAAAGTACTAATCCTAATCCATTTAAGTTAATTGGATTAAATATTCAGCCATACAAAGAAATTAGTAAAGATGCAGAACAAGATGAAATTGAAGATGTTGAAAATAAATCTGCGTTAGTAATTAAAAATGAAACGACTGAAGATTTGATTAACTCTTCTGACTTAGTCTTTGGTCATCTTCACCTTCATTCTCAATATTCAGTTTTACAAGCAACTGCAAATATTCAATCAATTGTAGATAAAGCAGCTGATTTTAAAATGAGTGCTGTTTCTATAACTGACCACACTAATATGTTTGGTGCATTTAAGTTTATTAATGCTGTTTTAAATCATCCAATTAATGATTCCCTATCTCATGAGAATTTAAAATTAAAACCAATTCTTGGATGTGAATTAAATGTCTGTAGCAATCATACTGATAAATCAGTTAAAGATAATGGAGCTCAAATTCCTTTCTTGGCAAAAAATAAAGTTGGATATCATAATTTATCTAAACTTAGTTCTTTAGGCTTTATCAATGGCTTCTACTACGTCCCAAGAGTTGATAAAGAGCTTATTTTAAAGTATTCTAATGGTCTAATCGCATTGACAGGTAGTCTTTACGGAGAGATTCCTAATTTAATCCTTAATATAGGAGAAGAACAGGCAGAAGAGGAGTTTAAATGGTGGGTAGAAAACTTTAAAGATGATTTTTATGTTGAAATAAATAGACACGGACTAGACAAAGAAAATCATGTAAATACGGTTTTATTAAGATTTGCAGAAAAATATAATGTAAAAATTGTTGCTTCAAATAATGTTTACTATCTGGAAAAAGAAGATTCTAATTCACATGATATTTTACTTTGTGTAAAGGATGGAGAGCAACAAAGTACAAAAATAGGAAAGGGTAGAGGGCTTAGATATGGGTTTGAAAATAATGAGTATTATTTTAAATCTATTAATGAAATGAATACTCTTTTTAATGATCTTCCATCAGCGATGTTAAATTTAGAAGACCTAATAAAAAAAGTTGAAGTTTTTGATTTGGCCAGAGAAGTTTTATTGCCAGAATTTGATATTCCAGAAAAATTTAAAGATGAAAAAGATAAGGAAGATGGAGGGAAAAGAGGTGAAAATGCCTATTTAAAATTTTTAACATATGAGGGAGCAAAAAAGCGCTATATTGAGATAAATGACGATTTAAAGGAGAGAATTGACTTTGAACTCCAAACAATTGAAAAATCTGGATATCCTGGGTATTTTCTTATTGTTCAGGATTTTATTGAACAGGCTAGAAAAATGAATGTTTCTGTTGGTCCAGGAAGAGGGTCAGCTGCTGGATCAGTAGTAGCTTATTGTACCAAAATAACAAATGTTGATCCAATTAAGTATAATCTTCTGTTTGAAAGGTTTCTAAATCCTGAAAGAGTTTCATTACCAGATATTGATATCGATTTTGATGATGAAGGAAGAGGGAGGATTATAGATTGGGTAGTTAATAAATATGGAAAAGACAAAGTTGCTCAAATTATTACATATGGATCAATGGCAGCTAAATCATCTATAAGAGATACTGCAAGAGTTTTAGATCTTCCTTTATTTGAAGCAGATAGAACTGCAAAACTTGTTCCTGATTTAACTTCTCTTGCCAAACTATTTAAATATGATACAAAAGAATTAAAAAAGAATATCAAAAATGATCAATATGAAAATGCTAATAAATTACTAAATCTCTCAAAAGGAGATGATTTAATTGCTACAACTATTAATCATGCTCGTAAGTTAGAAGGATCTATTAGGAATGTTGGTACTCATGCATGTGGAGTGATAATTACTCCTGAACCTTTAATTGATTTAATTCCTGTAACTAATGCTAAAGACTCTGACTTAATGGTTACACAGTTTGATAATAGTGTTGTTGAGGATGCAGGCTTATTAAAAATGGATTTCTTAGGTCTAAGAAACTTAACTATTATAAAGGACTGTGTTAAGATAATAAAACATATTCATGGTGTTGAAATTGATATTGATCAATTAGAGCTCGAGGATGACAAAACTTATGAAATATTTAAAACTGGAGAAACAAAAGGAATATTTCAGTTCTCTTCAGATGGAATGCGAGCACACTTAAAACAATTAAAGCCTGATAAATTTGATGATTTAATTGCAATGAATGCACTATATCGTCCAGGCCCTATGGAATATATTCCAAATTTTATTAAAAGAAAACATGGTCATGAAAAGATTGAATATGATCTTCCTGAAATGGAAAGTTTTCTGTCTAATACTTATGGAATTACAGTTTACCAAGAGCAAGTAATGCTTTTATCTCAAAAATTAGCCAATTTTTCTAAGGGTGATGCAGATCTTCTTAGAAAAGGAATGGGTAAAAAGATTAAATCTGTACTAGATAAGTTAAAACCTAAATTTTTTGAGGGGTGTGATAAAAATGGTTTTGATATTGAAACAGTTAAAAAAATATGGACAGATTGGGAGGCCTTTGCTTCATATGCATTCAATAAATCCCATTCTACATGCTATGCTTTAATCGCATATCAAACAGCATATTTAAAAGCGCATTATCCGTCTGAGCTTATGGCAGCTATACTCACTAATCACATGAATGATATTAAAGATATATCACTTTACATGGAAGAGTGTAAAAGAATGGGTGTTAGGGTTTTGGGTCCGGATGTTAATGAGAGTTTTTACAAATTTGCAGTTAATAAAAATGGAGAGGTTAGGTTTGGATTAGGGGCTGTAAAAGGAGTTGGCGAAGGTGCTGTAAATGCTATTGTTGAGGAAAGAAAAGAAAATGGAAATTATACAAGTTTTAATGATTTTGTCTCACGAGTTGATCTTAGATCTGCTAATAAAAGAACTTTAGAAAGTTTAGCATATTCTGGAGGTTTTGATTCATTTGAACTGTCAAGATCACAGTATTTTGCAAAAGAAAATGATTTCAATTATATTGAAAAGATGATAAAATTTGGAAATAAAATACAAGATTCTAAAAATTCTAATCAGGTTGATATGTTTGGAAATAGCGATGAAGTTTTAATTACCCCTCCTAGTCCTTTAGAAGTTGAAGAATGGGACACAATGCAGCTACTATCAAACGAAAAAGAGGTAGTTGGAATATATATATCTGGACACCCTTTAGATGATTATAAGTTTGAAATAGATAATTTTTGTAATTCAAATCTTTCAGCACTTTCTAATTTAGACTCCTCAAAAGGAAAGCTTATGCATTTTGCAGGAGTTGTAATAGATGTTGAGCATAAGGAAACTAAGAATGGTAAAAAATATGGTGTTATCTTTTTTGAAGATTACTATTCTTCATTTAAATTTTTTCTTTTTGGAGATGATTATATTAAATATAAAGCTTTCTTATCTCCAAATTGGTTACTTCATATTTCGGGAAGGGTTAAAAAGAAATTTTATAATGAAGAATTAGAATTTAAAATTTCTTCAATAAATATATTATCAGAAGTTTTAGACAGTGAAGTTAGAGATATCTCAATAAGTCTTAATATTGATCAATTAAATGAGCAGTTAAATGATAATTTAATTTCTGCAATTTCTGAAAACAAAGGAAAACACGCGATAATTTTTAATATAATAGATAGTAATAGTAATTATTATGCAGACGTATTATCAAGAAAATTTAAGGTTAATTTAAATAAAGATTTTTTAAATATCTTATCTGATTTGAAACAAATAAAAGTCAAAATAAAATAAATAATAAAAAAAAAGTAATAGCGTAAAATTATTTAATTAATTTTGAATAATATATAATTAATTTTTGATATAAAATAGTTTAACAAATAAATAAAAATATTATGGCATTAGAAATTACAGATGCAAATTTTCAAGAAGTTGTTTTAGATTCTGATAAACCAGTTCTTGTTGATTTCTGGGCAGTATGGTGTGGACCATGTAGAACAATTAGTCCTATAGTTGATGAACTTCATAACGAACTTGAAGGAAAGGCAGTTATTGGAAAAGTAAACGTTGATGAGAATTCAGATACTCCAGTTAAATTCGGAGTTAGAAATATCCCTACTCTACTTGTTTTTAAAAATGGTGAAGTTGTTGATAAGATTGTTGGAGCTGTTCCAAAATCTCAAATACTAGAGAAGATAGAAGCACATATGTAATTTCATATTACTTAAATTAAAAGGGCTTTTAGCCCTTTTTTTATGGAAAAGTTAGAACAATACAAATTAAATAATATTGAATTCTTTGCAAATCAAGTTGTAGAGGGTTTTATAACGGGTAAACACAAAAGTCCTTACCATGGTTTTTCTGTTGAGTTTGCTGAACATAGATTATATAATTCTGGAGAGAGTACTAAAAATATTGATTGGAAATTATATGCTAGAACTGAAAAATTATTTGTTAAAAGATTTGAAGAAGAAACTAATTTAAGATGTCAGATTGTTTTGGATACTTCTTCATCGATGTTTTATCCTAACTTTAATAATCCTTCTTTAGAGAAACCTAATAAAATTTTATTTTCTGTTTATGCTTCTGCAGTTTTAATTAACATTTTAAAAAGACAAAGAGATGCAATTGGTTTAACTACTTATGCAAACGATGTCGAAACACATATTTTACCTAAAACTTCATTAAAACATCAAAGAGTTTTATTTGATGAGCTAAAAAGTATTTTAGATATTAATCCATTAGATAATCAAAGAAAAAGTTCATTAGTTAATTCAATACACGAGATTGCAGAACGTATTCATAAAAGATCATTAGTAATATTGTTTTCAGATATGATAACTAATGAATCTTCCTTAAAAGAGATATTTGATTCTATAAGACATTTGAAGCATAAAAAGCATGAAGTAGTTTTATTTTATTTGGCAGAAAATAAAACAGAAATTGATTTAGAATTTGAAAATAAACCTTATAATTTTATTGATGTTGAAACTGGTGAAGAAGTAAAATTAAATCCTTCTAACTTTAAAGAAGAATACCATCTTAAATCTAAAGAGTATCTAAATAAACTTAAATTAATTTCTTTGGAGCACAAGATTGATTTAGTTGAAGTTGATATAAATAAAGGATTTGAAAATATTATTTCAACTTATTTGCTTAAAAGACAGAAAATGTTTTGAAAAACTAAAAAAACTATTAAGTTTGCACATCTTTTACAAACGGTTTGGTAGTTCAGCTGGTTAGAATACATGCCTGTCACGCATGGGGTCGCGGGTTCGAGTCCCGTCCAGACCGCAACAATAAAAGTTAAGCCCTTATAATCCAAAAGATTATGAGGGTTTTTTAGTTAGGGTAGGACATATAGTAGGACACTATTGTTTGTTTTTTAATTGTCTCTAATTTATCTTCTGTTTTTTCTTAAATAAATTTCTAATTTCCTTAAATAAGAATATTAAAATACTTAATCCTAAAGAAAGTATTCCAACGTATAACCACCCTAATCCTGCTAAGAATTGAGTTGAATTTTTTGCAACTTGAGTGGCAATTATAATTGAAATAATTCCTAACACTAAGAAAAAACTATCTAATATTTTAAATAGAGACTTATAATTATTTTTCTGCTGATTATAATTGTGTTTTTGAATTCTAATATTATATTCCTCCATTGTTTCTTTTTTAGTTTCAATGATTGTATCGGAAGGTGTAGTTGTTTGTATAGGAAAAGAAGCAAATCCAATTAATGGAATTAAAAATAATGTTAATAGGATTATTGATCTCATACAACAAAAATAAATGAGATTTTTTTGTTTATTATGCTATGCATAGAAATTAATGTTATAATAGTTTTATTTGTAATATGAAAAAAATAATTTTGATATTAAGTATTATTCCTTTATTGTCTTTTTCTCAGTCAAAAAATACTTACAAAGAATTCAATTTTGGAATAGCACTATTTAACAATCATGCATTTCCTGGTGCATCATTTCTGATTGGAAAGACAAACTACTATTCAAATAATACCTTGCTTGATTATCAAGCTGGCCTTGCTTTTCCTTCAATTGTGACAGGAAAGCTTGGTTTTGGAATAGGTGATGAAGATTTTGCTACTATTATTGGCTTTAGGCCATGGCCGATATCTTCTTATCTTCAATTTAGCATAAAAGAAAGACATAATCTAAGTGTAGAATATGGTTTTTTCACTGATATTGAAGTTGCAATTATTACTTATGGTATACGATTTTAATAAAAGTAATTCACTATAAAAAAGTACCTTAATTTTGCCTGTGTGTGCGTTTAAGGCCATCACCGATTACCACACAATTTTTTTTTTAAGATTTAGACTACCCCTACATTAAATGTTAATAGTTATTATCATTTTACATATAAGTTTCCACACTAAGGAGTGTATTGATAACTAATTATTTCATTTAAATTAGCATCTCATTTTATTCTAAAATAACTTATGAAAAAGATATTTTTAATTTTATCATTGTCTATAGCTTTTGTTAGCTGTGAAAAATCGAAAAATTTACCTGCTCCTCATGATTGCGTATCACCTCCTTTAGTTCAGGATGGGGTATGCATAGATTCAACTTTAATTAATGATTCTTTGATATGTTATGAGATATATGCCCCAGTTTGTGGATGTGATGGTATTACATATCCAAATGACTGCTATGCTGGCAGACTTGGAGTTAGTTCTTATGTTGACGGTGAATGTTGTGATTAAAACTTAATTAAAAAATATATAAATGAAAAAACTACTACTTTTTCTCTTGGCGTTTTTTCTGTGAATATGAATGTTATACAAATCTTATTGACTGTAATAATGTAACCTATTACGAAGATACATTCTTCGTTTCATTAAATAATAATATGATATATAATACTATTTATTATAATGATTCAACCAGCATGATTTATCCATCTCAATGTTTAGTTTTAGATGATAGTTCATTAATAAGTGTAAGTTATAATACTGGATCATTTAACACGGGAGATAATTGTCATATATTCACTCATCTAACACAAAATTCAACTAGAGATACTTTAGATTTTGATTTTGAAGTAACATTTTTTTCAAATAATTTTTCTAATAATACTATTTTATATGCTGATTTAATATTAGGAGATGTCAATTCAAATTGTAGTAAATCAGTTTATATAGTGCTTCAAAATAGTAGTTCCTCTGTTATTCCAAATGATAATTCTCATAACAAAGAACTAATTAAAATGATAGACATTTTTGGAAGAGAAACAAAACAAACAAATCAACCTCTCTTTTACATCTATGATGATGGAACAGTAGAGAAGAAGCTAATTATTGAGTAAAGTCCCGTCCAGACCGCAACAATAAAAGTTAAGCCCTTATAATTCAATAGATTATGAGGGTTTTTTAGTTAGGGTAGGACATATAGTAGGACACTATTGATTGTTTTTTTAATTGTCTCTAATTTATCTTCTTTTTTTTCTTAAATATAATTCCTAATTCCTAAATTGATACTTAATAATACTTAATCCTAAAAGAATAGTATCCAACGTGATAACCATCCATAATCCTGTAAGAATTAGTTGAATTTTTGCAACTTAGTGCAATTAAATTAAATATTCCTAGCATGAAAAAAATCTATCTCAGACATTTTAATATAGAGTCTTATAATTATTTTCTGTTGATTTATATTTTGTTTTTGAATTTAATATTATTTTCTCAATTGTTTCTTTTTTCCATGTTTCATTGTTAGTGTTCATGATTGTATGGAGGTGTAGTTTTATTTAGGAAAAGAAGCAAATCCAATTAATGGAATTACAAATAATGTAGTTAGGATTATTAATCTCATTTTAAGAGTAAACAAAAAGCACGTAAGCAATTGCAATTACAGATAAGATTGATACTAATGAGATCAGCCATTTTTTAGGTTTCTCTTTATTCATCTCATTACTAATTGTCATTGTGCTTATCCATGTAAATAATGATATTTCAAAAAGCGCCTCTAAATAAATATCATATAAATATTTATATGCTACTGCAATTGCTATTCCAATAAATCCTATAAGAAAGCCTGTAATTCCCAAATATTTTTTCATAAACTATGATTTATTTTTTCTTTTTTTTTCATATTCTTTTACACCTAAATAAGTTAAATAACACCAAATAATTATTAATAGAGTTTTTGTATAATCATTAAGAATTTCTACTTCAAAGTTATATATAAGCAATCCAACAGAACCAAAATATAATATGGTAGGTAGATACTTAACTGATAATATGAATTTTTCTAATTTTTCCATATAAGTAGTAGTTTTTTCATTGTTAATCTATTGTTTTGTTAAATAAAGAGTCTCTTCTCTTGTATAAATGTCATATCCATCATAATCGTTGTCAGTCTCAGACATACTTCTAAATAAAGTTAGTTGTGTTTTTGAAGAAGAGAACATAATTAGCTCTAAAATAATCAGTTTTAACGCCATCAATATAAGCATCCCAACCCTTATTGTAATAAATCTCTGAAAATATTGCAATACCATCATTTGTTGATTCTGAAGAATACTTTAAATAATTAGGTTTATAAATAACATCTCTTCTGAATCTAAGAGTTCGCCAGATAATGAATATTCCTGCTCAAGTAAATGAATTATTACAGAATCTGGTCTCCAAATCCCAATAATTCCAAAAACACATGAACCATCATCTTGTTCAGCATCATGGTTATAATTTGTTGCCATGGGATCTGTACAACCATCCTGTTCTGAGCATGAGATAAAAATAATTGATATGCAAAGAATTATAAATAGTATTTTTTTCATTGAAATATTTTTTAATATTAATAATTGATAAGAATTGATTTTAATTTCTTGATGCGTTTACTGTCATAGAAATACTTTACTTAAAACCTTATTTCCTTTTAAAGTTAAATTATTTCTTGTAAGCTTACCGCCAAACGAAAAAGTATGTAATGTGCACCAATATGAAGAGAATCTCCAATAATAATCCATTCATTAACATTAAGTTCATTATCTGTATGTTCATGCAATATTCCTTCAGATATAAACTCTAAAGCGTCATCGTCATCACTTATTATCGTCGTTGATTGTGATGCAGACTGATATGAAATTGAGCTTATGTTCCAGTACCCTACAATGCCATAAATGCAAGAACCATCTTCCTCCTCAGCATTTATATTAAAATTTGTCGCTAAAGAATCAGTACAGCCCTGCTGCTTTGAACATGAAGAGAAAATAAATGGCAAGCAAAGCAATATAAGTAGTAGTTTTTTCATTGTGTTTAATTTTTTTCTAAATTAATGCTTAACTTATAGTTTATTATGCTATGCATAACTTTCATACACATTAACAAGCTCTATTTAAATATACCTATTACTCCAATTTTGCCCGTGTGTGCGTGAAAGACCATCACCGATTACCACACAATTACCTTTTAAGATTTAGACTACCCCTACCTTTTTAATTTTTTTTCTTTATTCCTCATTCTCTCAATTGATCTTGTAATTAATTTAATTAAAAGAATTAGTAATCCTAAAACAAATGAAATTCCTCCAATAATCATTAAAAATATATCATAAAATGATTTTGAAGTTTGAAAATTTAAATTTCCTATTATGAAAAAAATTATTCCAGAAATTATGAATACTAATTCTGTGAAAAAATCTTTGTCGTTTTTTTTAGAATTTTGAAATTTAATATTATTTTCTTCAATTGTTTCTTTTTTAGTTTCAATGATTGTGTCTGATGGTATAGTTGATTTGTATTGAGGAAAAGAAGCAAATCCCAATAATGGAATTAAAAATAATGTTGTAAGGATTACTAATCTCATTTTTAAAAGTGAATTTGTAATCCTATTTTTATAATACCCCCTTTGTGACTTTCATGAATATGTTCTGTAGAGTGATTAAAAATAGGCCAGCCTTGTGAGTCAGTTGTTATAGATGTTAATGTTTTCTGATCATAGTCTTTCAAGAATGAATAAAATAATAATTCTGAATTTAATGAAATAGATTTGTTTAGATAAAACTCATAGCCAAATCCCCCTTTAGAGTAATTTCCTTTTCTTTTTCCATTTAAAGAACGTTTTGCAGTAATATAAAAAGGTGTAGACTGAAAATATATTCTTGTGATTAAATATATATCCTCATTAGATGAGTTATTTCCTCCAATTAGAAAATTATTACCTATTAATCTGCCAATAAAATAAGATTGGTTTTTTTCATAATTTTGGTTTGATGATACATTTGAATTAATACCAATAATAAATTTTTTTCTTTTTTTAAATGGTGTTGTAATTACTCCTTTTGATTTATTATATAATTGTTTGTCAATCCTATTTTTATACTCTTCTATTGTTTCTTTTTTAGTTTCAATGATTGTGTCTGAAGGTGTAGTTGTTTGTATTGGGAAAGAAGCAAATCCAAATAATGGAATTAAAAATAATGTTAATAGGATTATTGATCTCATACAACAAAAATAAATGAGATATTTTTGATTATTATGCTATGCATAGAAATTAATATTATGTTAGTTTTATTTGTAATATGAAAAAAGTAATACTTATCCTCTTTCTT
>CAJIYG010000004.1 GCA_905181585.1 uncultured Flavobacteriales bacterium | reverse complement strand
CTATCGGGTTGCCTGTACATCCATTTGGGAAAGAAATGCCAAGTAGGGAGCTTATTGTTGGGGCAATATCTTTAATGTTAACGAATCTGTCAGTTTTACCTTTCTTTATATTACCACCAAAGAAAGACTAGTGGTACATGCGTGTCATAGTTGTAAGAGGAGCCATGAGTTGTCCCTCCTTTTTCATAGCTTTTACTGATCCATCCAGGCTGGATATCGACTATTACATCACCAGACCTTTTTCTATTAAATCCTCTTTGAATTTTTGCATGTTGGGAATGGGTATATTCATTTTTATGCATTTGATATGCAGTATATGTATTTTTAACACATTCATATTTTAATAGAAAATCTGCGCAAATCTCTTGAATATCTTTTATTGGTAGGCTCAACGTTTTCTTTAATGAAATCATGATTTAAGAAAACTTGATTATTAGAGTAATTTAGAATCAATTCCTTTGCTAATAAATCATTTTCTGGCCAATTTAAGTTATCTCTTAGATGAGTCAGCAAGCTCATCTTTCATTTCTAAACTAGAATAATAGCCAGAGGGAATATTTAATTCTTGTAATTTATGAGGCTCTGAAACTACCCCATGATCTGCTGTTAAAAAAATCACAACATTGTCAAAGCCAATTTCTTGTTCAATATAGTCAAGTATTTTTGCTATTTCAATATCTAATTTAATATAGGTGTCTACAATTTCATCAGAATGAGGTCCGTATTGATGACCTATATAATCAGTAGAAGAGAAGCTTATAGATAAGAAATCAGTAGTTTTAGATTGGCCTAATTTTTCATTTTTAAGTATCTCTAAAGCTAAATCTGAAAGTATTGTGTTTCCAAGTGGAGTACTTTTGATTATTCCTCCTCCATTTGTCATCAGTAAAGAATCTAAATTATGCGAAAAACTATTTTTATATTTCCATTTCCCAACAAGATATTGTGCGGCACTATTTTTATTTTGATGTTCAATTAGCCAGTCCGGTAATTTGTTCATATAAAAGCTGCTGCTTATCCAATCTCCATGCTTATCCATCCAATAAGCCGCATCAGCAGAATGTCCAGCTGACAATATAGCTCCTCTATCTTTTAAAGAAACTCCAATCACTTTTGAAGATGGATTAAATAATTGTATTTCATCTCCAATAGTAGTAGTAAGCATATGATGGGGAGACATTTTGCCATCGCTTGAAACAACATCTTCAACCTCTTGACTACAATTACAGATTGTATGCATCTCTCCATTTCCAGCACAATATACAGATTGTTTAAGATTTTTGTCATACCAGTTGTTGGCAATTATTCCGTGATTTGATGGTGTTGTTCCAGTAAATATACTTGCGTGGCCAGGACCTGTGTAGGTTGGTAAATAGCTAAAATGTGTGTTTTTTAAAAAATAACCATTATTAACAAGTTTTTTAAAACCATTATTACTAAAATTATTCCAAAAACGATCTACATAGTCATATCGCATTTGATCAACTACAATCCCAACTACTAATTTGGGCTCTTTTGCATTTGTTTTAATATTTACACAAAGTATTAATAAGAAAATAATTAATTTATACATATTTATTTTTTTTAAGTTGGTATGATACTATAGAAAGTATTATTGCTGCTATTACATCATATATTGGATCTACTTCAGGCCAAATAAAATTCCAAAGACAAACACATAAGAGCCAAAAGAACCAAACTTTATTAAATTGATGCATTTATCTTTATTAAAAATAATTTATAGCTAAACAAACTTACTACAATTGCCCATAACATTCCTCCAATTATATCAAAAGGGTAATGTACTCCAAGATATATTCTGCTAAAACCAATAATGGAGGAAATAGTAAATAAAAATATAAATAAATTTAGCTTACGTAATACTAAGCTCACAAAAAAAGTAATGGAAAACATATTTGCTGCATGAGAGGAAATAAAACTAAACTTCCCTCCACAGTCACTAACAAGTCTTATGTTGTCTAAGAAATGGCATGGTCTTAGTCTTTGGAAATAATTCTTAAAAAGATGAACACTACCATAATCTGCTAAAAATATTAACAGAATTATCGTTAGTATAAGCCAAAAGAAGTTTTTTTTATCATACTTATATAATTTAAATAATAGAAAAATATAGAGCGGGATAAATGTTAATTTATGACTTAAAATAATCATAACAATATCAATTTCTTTAAAACCTAAATTATTTATTAATGAAAATAAGAAAATATCTAAATGTTTTAGTAGTTCAATCATTTAGTTTAATTGTTTCCAAATAAGATCTTTTAATTCCGTTAACCCATGTTGATTAATAGAAGAGATAAAAATAAACGGAATATCTTTAGGAAGATTAGAGCTAATCTCGTCCATTAACTCTTGATCCAGCATGTCTGACTTACTTATTGCTATAATTCTTTGTTTGTCTAAAAGTTCAGGGTTGTACTTCTGTAGTTCTAAAATAAGAATCTCATACTCTTTATTTATATCATCCGAGTCTGATGGAATAATAAACAAAAGGGATGAGTTTCTTTCAATATGTCTTAAAAAACGTAGTCCTAAACCTTTTCCCTCAGCTGCACCTTCTATGATGCCAGGGATATCTGCCATTATAAAAGACTTATGATTTCTATACTGAACTATACCTAAATTTGGTACCAGAGTTGTAAAAGGATAGTTTGCAATCTGAGGTTTAGCTGCTGATAAAACTGATAATAATGTAGACTTACCAGCGTTTGGAAATCCAACTAATCCAATATCAGCTAGAACTTTGAGCTCTAACACAAACCAGCCTTCAGTCACGTCAATTCCAGGCTGAGAGTAATGTGGTGATTGGTTTGTAGAAGATTTAAAATGTGAATTACCTCTTCCACCAATACCACCTTTTAATAAAATTTGTTCTTCATTATTATCAGTTATTTCAAATAATGTTTTACCTGTCTCTACATCTTTTGCAATAGTACCTAAAGGCACTTCGATTATTCTATCTTCACCATCTTTTCCTGATGAATGGTTGCCACTTCCACCGCCACCATGATCAGCAAAAATATGTTTTGTATATTTTAGGGGAAGTAGTGTCCACATTTGTTTATTTCCTCTTAAAATAATATGCCCTCCTCTTCCACCATCACCCCCGTCCGGGCCCCCTTTGGCAGTTGTTCTGTCTCTTAAAAAGTGAGATGATCCTGCTCCTCCTCTTCCTGATCTACAAAATATTTTTACATAATCTACAAAATTGGAGTGTTTAACTTTCATTATAATGAGTTAATAACTAAATTTAGTCTGCTTGTAATTTTAGAAATTGATCCAAGTCCACTAATCTCGTGTAGTTTTTTTTGCTCATTGTAATATAGTTTTAAAGGTGCTGTTTTGTTATTATATTCCTCAATTCTATTTGCAATAATTTCGGTACTCTGATCATCAGCCCTTCCAGAATCTTTCCCTCTTTCTAAAAGTCTTTTTATTAATTCTTCATCTTCAACTTTTAAAGAAATCATGGCAGAAATAGATGTGTCTTGATTTTCTAATAATTGATCAAGACTTAATGCTTGTTCTTTTGTTCTTGGAAATCCATCAAAAATAAAACCATTGGAATTTAAATTTTTTTTCAAAATAGATTTTATCATATTAATAACTACATCATCAGGCACTAATTTGCCATGATCCATCAATTCTTTAGCTTGTAATCCTAAGGAAGTTTTATTTTTAATTTCATTTCTAAGAATATCTCCTGTAGAAAGGTGAATTAGCTTAAACTTTTCTATTAACATCTTTGATTGCGTTCCTTTTCCTGCTCCAGGAGGTCCAAATAATACAATATTTAACATATTTTAATCTTTTAGTTTATATATGTGTGGTAAATTTCTTCCTAATTCATCATAATCTAAGCCATAGCCAACTACAAATTTATTAGGTATTTCTTTTCCAATAAATTCAATGTCTATTTTTTTTTGGTATGCTTCAGGTTTGAATAGTAATGTTGCTGTTGTTATACTTGTAACTTCTTTCTCATTTAAAATATTTATGATTTTCTCAAGAGTTATACCTGTGTCAATAATATCCTCAACAATTACAATATTTCTATTTTTTACACTTGATGAAAGCCCAATTAGCTCATTAACATTACCAGTTGTTTTTGTTCCTGAATATGATGATAATTTGAGGAATGATACTTCAGTGTTTGGAAGTTTTACTTTTCGTAAAAGATCTGCGGCAAATAAAAATGCACCATTAATAATTACAATAAAAATAGGATTATGAATTTTAGAATTATTAATTTTTTTTGCTAAATTTTCTATAATAATAGATATTTCTGAGCTACTAATAAAGATTTTAAATTCTTTATCATGAAGCCTAATATCTTTGTTGGAATTTTTTTCTAACTCAGCCATTTTTCTTGGTTTTTAATTTGTTTTGAGTTAGTAGCATTGATTTTTTTAAATTCTAAAAGTTCAAAGTATTGTTTCTCACTAGAAAGTTCTAATGTGAATTCTTTGAACTTATTTTTAAAAGTAAGTTTTGTTTTTTTCTTTATATTTTCAAGAGATTTAGTGATAGGGTGCTTTACTTTTTCCCCATCAATTAATAATAACTCATCTTCAACACTCACTCCATTAAGATCAACTTCTGAATTTAACTCTATGAACTTAATAACATGCTTATTGTTTATATACTGAGTGATAAAACCAAAATGTTTTGCAGTTTTATTTGAGTGAGATTTTGGAGATAATTTCATTCCTGCAAAATCAAGATATTTTTTCAGAGTTGGGATATAATCTTTTGTGTTGTATATATGATTTTTAAAGACATCGTTAGTATCTGAGTTGCCATATTTTAGGCATATATTTTTAAAATCCTCTTCACTATATCCTTTTTTCTTTATTCCATAATCAAGATATAGTTCCTTCATAACATCATGAAGACTATTCTTGCCGCAGGAATGATTGATTATACTTAGATCAATCATTAGCATACAAAGTGCTGCATCAGCATATATAGAAACTTTTCTATTAGGAACCCCTAACTTATAACCATCTAACCAACTATCAAACCCACTTTCTGAAACGGATAAATTAAATCTTCCGCTATTAATTAAATGTCGTTCTAAATTTTTATTTTGAGTAGATAAAAACTCTTTCCAATTAAATACATTTGAATTGAATAGCATAAGGTCGCCCATATATGTTGTTACACCTTCAGCCACAAAGCCAGTTCTAAAATAATTTTCTTTACTGTAGTCATATGGAAACATTTCTATTGGTCTTATTGACTTAATATTCCATGTATGATAAAGTTCATGAGAACTAACCCCTAGAAGATCGTTATAGTGTTTTCCATCAACTTCTGAGTCAGGCCCCAATAAAATGACTGTATTATTTGTGTGTTCTACCCCATGATAACTTCTATAAGGAGTGATTTGAAATAGAAAGTGATATTCTTTTACAGGAAAACTTCCGAAATGGTTGATTTGAGAAATGATAAAAGATTTGAAATCTTTCTTTATTTTTTTCCAGTTTGGTTTTTTCCATCCTTGAAACCAAATATAGAAAACAACACCTTCAACATTAAAAATCTCTTTTTCTAAATTAGGAGAACAAATAATTGGATTTTCTGCTAAGGCATCAAAGCCAGATATAGAGATGTTGTTATTTACACTCTTAACAGCACTTGCAATTTCATAGTTATTTGGAATATCAAATTCAAGTATATATTCTTCATCTATTCTTGAAGGAATATAAAAAAAACAATGTACGGGGTTAATATAAATTTGTTGTTCATCCAAATAACATGCTCCAGCATCCAGTTGATTGGCATAGTAATTATATTTTATTATTACTTCTTTAGCATTATCTGTGTCTACTTCCCAAAGGTCTTTTGTTTTTTTTCTAAAATTTAAGACTTTTCCATTCTCATCAAACGCATGCCATTTTTGAATATTTTGAGCAAAATTTGCAAGCTCATATCTTCCAGGGCGCCATGCTGGTAATTGAAAAAGAACTTTTTTTTGATTGTTAGTTTGAGTGGATAGTTCAAAATCAATAAAATGACGATGAGGAAATTTATATGAAATTTTATACTTAATCATAGTGGATTTATAATGAGCAAAAATACAAATTTAAAGAATGAATTACAGATATTTTAGCTAATATTGCAAAGTAATAATTAACTAAAAAAAGAAAAAAATGAACTTTGATGTTATTGTATTAGGAAGTGGTCCTGGAGGATATGTTACAGCGATTCGTGCTTCTCAGTTAGGTCTAAAGACAGCAGTTATTGAAAAGGAAAGCCTTGGAGGCGTATGTTTAAATTGGGGATGTATTCCAACAAAGGCTTTGTTGAAAAGCGCTCAAGTTTTTGAATATATTAATCATGCTGAAGATTTTGGAATTTCAGTTTCTAATGCTAATGCAGATTTTTCAAAGGTTATTAAAAGAAGTAGAGATGTTGCTGATGGCATGAGTAAGGGGATCGCTTATCTAACAAAGAAAAACAAGGTCGAAGTTATTTATGGATTTGGAAAGTTAAAACAAGGGGGAGGAGTTTCCGTAACCAATGATGGTCAAACTAAAGAATACACTGCTAAGCATATTATTATTGCTACAGGAGCTCGTTCAAGAGTTCTACCAAACCTTCCTCAAGATGGAAAAAATATAATTGGTTACAGAGAGGCAATGACATTAAAAGAAATGCCAAAATCTATGGTAATTGTAGGTTCTGGAGCTATTGGTGCTGAATTTGCTTACTTCTATAATACTATGGGAGTAGATGTAACCCTTGTTGAATATCAAAAAACTATAGTTCCTGTAGAGGATGAAGATATCTCTAAGCAATTACAAAGATCTTTTAAAAAATCAGGAATAAAGGTTATGACAAATTCTTCAGTAGAAAAAGTAAACGTCTTAAAATCTTCTTGTGAGGTAGTTATAAAAACAAAAAAAGGTGATGAAGTTATAAATGCTGATATTGTTCTTTCAGCTGTAGGAATAACACCAAATATTGAAAATATTGGTCTTGAAGAAGTAGGTATTAAGACCGATAAAGGAAGACTTGTTGTTGATGAGTTTTATAATACAAATGTTAAGGGATACTATGCTATTGGAGATTTATTGCCAACCCAAGCTTTAGCTCATGTTGCTTCTGCTGAAGGGATTGTTTGTGTAGAAAAGATAGCTGGTGAAAATCCAGAAGCAATAGATTACGGAAATATTCCTGGATGTACATATTGCAGTCCAGAGATTTCTTCTGTTGGAATGACTGAGGCACAAGCAAAAGAAGCTGGTTTTGACGTTAAAGTAGGAAAGTTTCCTTTTACAGCTTCTGGAAAGGCTTCAGCTTCTGGTCATAAAGATGGTTTTGTTAAAGTTGTCTTTGATGCTAAATACGGTGAATGGCTTGGTTGTCACATGATTGGTTATAATGTAACAGAAATGATTGCTGAAGCAGTTGTAG
This sequence comes from uncultured Flavobacteriales bacterium, assembly GCA_905181585.1. Taxonomy (GTDB): domain Bacteria; phylum Bacteroidota; class Bacteroidia; order Flavobacteriales; family BACL11; genus CAJIYG01. Next base: position 91,089 of record CAJIYG010000004.1, on the reverse strand, counting down.
CTAGAAAATTAGAAACAACCGGCCATCAGATTTTAAAATCAGTTCATCCTCATCCAACTATGAGTGAAGCAGTAATGGAGGCAGTTGCAGATGCATATGGTGAGGTGATTCATATATAAATTAGTTAATCACTAATTTTCTTGTAAATGTTTTTTTACTATTATTAAATATTATTAAATAAACACCACTATCTAAATCACTTGCTTTAATTTGAGAGATTTTGGAAGATATTGTTCCAGACCGTACTGTCTTTCCCAAAGAATTTAATATTGAATAGTTTAAATTATTAATTTTAGTTTGAATTGAAAAGTTTCCATCACTAGGATTTGGAAAAAGATACACATCTTCTTCATTTTGTAAAAATATATTTGATAAAATATTTTCTCCTTTGATATTCACATTATCCATATAAAAAAGGTTACCGTAGTCATTAATTGCAACAAATCTTACCATTATTGTATCATTGTTGTAACCAAGATTTGTTAGATTAATGCTGTCTGTTTGCCAAGAACCACATGTTGGGTACCAGATACTTGTTACGTAACCAGTTGTTTGAAGATTTGATCCATAGGCACCATAAATTGAATCCCAGCTAGCTCCACAATCTTTTGAGATATCAATTCTAAAACCATCGTTGTGAGCTCCAGAAAAGCCTGAGTACGCATAATCATATATCAAATAATTTACTGCTGTAATTCCACTTCCTAACTTGACTTTATTACTAATTAGATAAGCTTCATCTCCTCTTTGGCTAATGTTATAATGATCAACATAAGTAACTTTATTTGGATAGCAATTAATTCCTGTATCAACAATCATAGTGCCCCATGAAAATGAAGATACTGGTGTTTGCCATGCTTCAGGAGGAAAGGTATTTGTGTCAAAACCTTCTTGATAATTATTTGAATTTGTAATTATAGAGGTTGTGTCAACATAAGTTATTAAATTGTTTATTGTTTGGCTACTTGTTCCAAATGCATCAGTAACAGTTAGGGAAACATCATAGTTCCCAGCTTGACTATACACTACAACTGGATTTTCTAAATTTGAAGTGCTAGGATTACCTCCAGGGAAACTCCAGTTCCAACTTGCACTTGCAAGTCTAACGGCAGAATGATCAACAAAGAAAACAGTGTCATTCATACAGCTGATATTTAATTTGTCAGCAGCAATTTGTGCAGAGGGAGGAGTATTGGAGTAAAAATCTACCTCATAAATACTTCGATTTGTTCCATTAAATAATAAACCTTTTCTGTAGTGAGGTATCAATTGTACTGATGTTGCTGGTTGAGGTAAATTATTATCATAAACTGTCCAATCATTCATTGTATTATCTATGTAATAAACACTTTTTCTAGTTCCTAAATAAACGCCACCATTACTTCCTCTTTGATGTTCAATATTTGTAGGGAAAACATCATCTAGTATATTAGAAGTGAGATTTATCCAGCTTTGCCCTCCATTAAGTGATTTGAATACCTTTTCCCCATTAAAATTCGGATAGCTTCCATACATTGAGTTTCTAGAAATCCATACTATATTTTCATCATCACTACTTATAGTAATGTCATAAGTTAACCATTCATCTGAAAGAGTTGGGGTAATATCTACCCAGCTAACTCCTGCATCAGATGATCTATATAAATATTTTTTATCCCACCATCCAGGATATGTTGCAACATAAATTACATCTGGATTTGACCAAGAGACCTCTATCGAACTAATTCTAGATCAAAGTGATAAATTGGTTCAAAAGATGCTCCATTATTTTTAGATAACCAAAGAGTTGTATCATTTCCGGAATATACCCAATTGTAACATCTTGGATCAAATTCTAGTTGAGAAGATTCTCCTATTATATATGAAGCATTTGGTAGCTTTTGTACATTAAATGTATTTATTGGTTTTGTTCTATCGCCTGAAAGAATCTTACCGCCATAATCACTGTAAGCTATTCTAGGATTCCCAAAATTTACAAATCCTCTTACATTATCTCCTCCATCAGTACAAAGCCAATCATTTATGTATGTATTATTATCTTTTAAAAGAGTTCCATTGTGATAGGTTCCCCCCAGCATCACATCTCCATTTTTAAAACCAGCACCAAAACCCCAAAAATCTGTACCAGCAATACCAAACATTTTTTTATAAATACTATCTCCAAAATTTTCTGAATAAAAAATTCCACCATCGCATGCAAACCATAAATCATTTCCAAAATAATTAATGTCATGAATATCTGCGTGAACATATCCTTTTTTGTAGGGTTCACTCCATTTCGCTGGACATGAAAAAGTTATTCCATCATCAAATGAAATCCAATGATTAACTCCTCCTACGTGTATTATATTTGCATCTGTAGGATTAACAGCCAAGGCTAAATCATAATAATATTGTCCACCATCATCAGCACCACTTGGTTGCCAACCCATCATATTAATATTTGAGCTTGAGGGAATACCAGCGGGTTGCGGACCACAGCATCTAAAAGTCCAATTTTCACCTTTATCATAGCTAATATAGATACCATACAGACCACTTCCTCCATTAGCTTGCCCAGTTGCAAGTGCAACAATTTTATTTGGGTCTGCAACACTTACTGCTATCTCAGTTCTTTTCTGTTCTTCTGGAGCGATTGGTTCTGGCCATCCGTTAGTGAATAGTATTAAAGAATTTCCTCCATTATCAGACCTATAAAATTCTGTTTTATTTCCAACTTGCTTAATAAAATACATAGTGTCAGAGCTATTAGGATGGAATTCTATTTCTTGGAAATCTCCATTCATTATTTCTATGAAAGTATTGCCGGCATCAGTTGATTTAAACAATCCTTGATTACTTGCTACAAATAGAATTTGATTATTTTGAGGTTTTAACTTTATGTCTTTAATATTATGAGAAGTACTTGTAAAATTATTACTCCCAATTGTTAGCCAATTATTACCAGCATCTACACTTTTGTAAAGACCATTATTACCCGAAATATAAATAATATTTTCATCTGTAAAGTCAATCTCTATTGAATACACAGTTGAAAGACTAAGGTTAGAAGTTATAAGATTCCAATTATCTCCTTTATCACTTGTTCGCCAAGCCCCTGCAGTTGCAGAGCCCCCATAGAGGACATTTGGATTACTTACTGATTGCTCAACAGTATACAAGTGGGCTGCCCCTGGAGCATAGCTTCTACTTTCAGCAGAAATATCAAAGTCCCATGGACCAATACATTGCCATTGGTTGGAGCTTTTTGAGATAGATTTCTGCAATTTAGTGGACGTTTCTCTGCTGATACTTCTAATATACCTTTTGTAATACTGAGTGTGTTTATTTTTTATAAAATCATTTTTTTTATAGAAAGCTTCATACATTAAAATTACTTTTCCTGGATCTGACTCATTAGAATACATTAGCTCAGCCCATTGTGGTAAATTACCAGAGTTAGAGTTGTATTTGTATTCAAACTGAGAAAAGCCATTCAAATACATTAAAGTAAAAAGTATAATTATAAGTTTTTTCATATGTAGTGTAAAAAAAAAGCCGCTTAAGCGACTTTAAATTTAAGATTTATTTTGATTAAAGACTAAAGCTCTTTTTTACTTGGTCTAAACAGTCAAGTTTTTCCCATGTAAAAGTTTCTACTTCTCTTACTTCATCACTTCCTTTAATATTAAAACTAACTTTTTAATTTCTGATACTCTTCCCATATGTCCATATGCAGCTGTTTCTGAATAAATAGGATTTTTTAATTTTAATCTTTCAATGATAGAGGCTGGTTTAAGATTAAAACAACTCATGTCTTGAATGATTTTTGCTATTTCACCATCAGATTTTTTTAAATTAGATGTGCCATATGTATCAACAAATATCCCCATAGGCTCTGCAACTCCTATAGCATAAGAGACCTGTACTAAAATTCTTTCTGCAACTCCTGCTGCAACTAAGTTTTTTGCAATATGTCTAGTTGCATATGCTGCTGATCTGTCTACTTTAGAAGGGTCTTTTCCAGAAAATGCACCACCACCATGAGCTCCTTTTCCTCCATATGTATCAACAATGATTTTTCTGCCTGTCAATCCAGTATCACCATGAGGGCCACCAATTACAAACTTTCCGGTTGGATTAACATGATATTTTTCATTTCCAAATAAATCTTTATTTTTATTAGAAAGTTGATTTATAACCCTTGGCATTAAAATCTCTTTAACATCTTTTTCAATTTTTTGTTGCATTTTTTCTTCAGACTCAAAATCATCGTGTTGAGTAGATACAACAATGGCAGAAATTCTTTTTGGTGAATGGTCATCATGGTATTCAAGTGTTACTTGAGATTTTGAGTCGGGTCGTAAATAAGTCATTTCATTTCCTGCTCTTCTTATTTCAGCCATTTCAATCAGAATTTTGTGAGATATATCAAGAGCTAAGGGCATAAAATTTTCTGTTTCATCTGTAGCGTATCCAAACATCATTCCTTGATCTCCTGCCCCTTGTTCTTTATTAAGGCCTTCACCTTCTACCACTCCTTGTCTGATGTCTGCTGATTGTTCATGAATTGCAGAAATCACTCCGCAACTGTCTGCATCAAATTGGTATTCAGATTTTATATAACCTATTTTTCTAATTACTTCTCTTGCAACATTTTGGACATCAACGTAGCCATTTGTTTTGACTTCACCACTGAGAACTGTTAGTCCAGTAGTTACAAGAGTTTCACAAGCAACCTTAGAATTTGGATCTTGAGCTAAAAAGTTGTCTAAAAGTGCATCTGAAATTTGATCTGCTACTTTATCTGGGTGACCTTCTGATACTGATTCAGAAGTGAAATAATATGACATATATTTATTTTTAAAATTTTTTACAATAAAATAAGTGGCAGATAAGCTAAGAGAACATCTTTTAGCATTTTTTTTAAAGTGGTTGCAATCAGCCAAATCTTTCCACTTTGTATGACAAATTTAGAAAAATATTAAACTATCTATTAAAAGATTTAGTTTTTTTATTTATTTTAGCTATTGACTTATCAAGAAAGACTGAGGGACGGGCCCTGTGATGTCTTGGCAACCTTTTTTAAAGGTGCTAAATCCCACTCCAAAATTTGGAGAAAGATGAGCGAAATCCTAAAAATATTTTCGCATTCTTTTTTGTAAGTCATTAATGACTTAACTAATGAATATTAAAGAAATATTAAATAAAAAAATTTTAGTTCTTGATGGTGCTATGGGTACTATGGTTCAAAGATATAATCTTAGTGAAAAAGATTTTAGAGGGGAACATTTTAAGAATCACGATTCAGATTTAAAGGGGAATAATGATTTATTATCAATCACACAGCCAGCGATTGTTAAAGAAATTCACAAACAATATTTAGAGGCTGGTGCTGATATTATAGAAACTAATACATTTAGTGGTACCTCTATAGCTCAAGATGATTATAATTTATCTTCTATTATTTATGATTTAAATTATCAATCTGCTAAAATTGCTAAAGAAGTTGCTTTGGAATTTTCTTCAAATGATAAACCTCGTTTCGTTGCTGGAGCAATTGGTCCTACAAACAGAACTGCTTCCATCTCGCCTGATGTTGAAAACCCAGCTTTTAGACAAATTTCTTTTGATCAGCTAAAAGATGCTTACAGTCAACAAGTTGAGGCACTAATAGATGGTGGAGTTGATTTAATTTTAGTAGAAACAGTTTTTGATACCTTAAATTGTAAAGCAGCACTTTTTGCTATTGAAAATGTTTTTACGCTTAAAAAAATTAGACTTCCTATAATGGTTTCTGGAACAATTACTGACGAAAGTGGTAGGACTTTGTCGGGACAAACTGCTGAAGCATTTTTAAACTCTATCTCACATATTAATTTGCTTAGTATAGGCTTTAATTGTGCTCTTGGAACAAAAGCAATGCGTCCATATATTAAAGAGTTATCCGATAAGTCAAAATTCTTTATTAGTGCATACCCTAATGCTGGCCTTCCAAATGAAATGGGGGAGTATGATGAAAGCCCGAAAGCAATGGCTGATCAATTAGAAGATTTTATGCAAAGTAATTTGGTAAACATAATTGGTGGGTGTTGTGGTACAACACCAGATCATATTAATGCTTTTGTAAAAGTTGCTGAAAAATATTCTCCAAGGAAAATACCTGAAATTTCTAAAGATATGAGATTAAGTGGTCTAGAGGCCGTAACTATTTCCCCTGAAAGCAACTTTGCCAATATTGGTGAAAGGACCAATGTTATGGGTTCAATAAAGTTTAAACGTTTAATAAAAGGAGAAAATTTTGAAGAAGCTCTATCAGTTGCATTAGATCAAGTTGAAGGAGGCGCTCAGGCTATTGATGTAAATATGGATGATGGTATGCTAGATGGTAAAGAATCGATGGTTCATTTCTTAAATTTAATAGCATCAGATCCCGATATATCGAGAGTTCCTGTCGTTGTTGACTCCTCAAAATGGGAAATTATTGAAGAAGGGTTGAAATGTGTCCAAGGAAAAGGAATTGTTAATTCAATTTCACTTAAAGAAGGAGAGGAAATTTTCATCAATCAAGCTCAAACAATTTTAAAATTTGGAGCTGCAGTCGTTGTTATGGCATTTGATGAAAAAGGTCAAGCCGTTAGCTATGATGATAAAATAAGAATATGTGAAAGAGCCTACATATTATTAACTAAAACTGTTGGATTTCCCGCTGAAGATATAATTTTTGATCCTAATATTTTAACAGTTGCAACAGGAATTGAAGAGCATAATAATTATGCAGTAGATTTTTTCAGGTCATGTAAATGGATTAAAGAAAATTTGCCATATGCAAAAGTTAGTGGAGGTGTCAGTAATGTGTCATTTTCTTTTAGAGGAAATAATATTGTTAGGGAGGCAATGCATTCTGCATTTTTATTTCATGCTATTAAAAATGGTTTAGATATGGGTATTGTTAACGCAGGAATGATTGAAGTTTATGAAGATATTCCAAAAGATCTACTTAAAGGAGTAGAAGATGTATTATTAAATTCAGATAATAATGCAACTGAAAGATTATTAGAGATAGCTGAAAATATTAAAGGGAAAGGTAAAAAAAGAATTGAAGATTTATCTTGGAGAGAAAAGAGTGTTGAAGAAAGGCTTTCATACTCTCTTGTAAAAGGAATTGTCGCATATATTGATGTCGACGTTGAAGAGGCAAGATTAAAAGCTAAGAGACCTATTGATGTCATTGAAGGAGCTCTTATGAATGGAATGGGAATTGTTGGAGATTTATTTGGTTCTGGTAAAATGTTCCTCCCACAGGTGGTGAAAAGTGCTAGAGTAATGAAAAAAGCAGTTGCAATATTAACTCCATATATTGAAAAAGGTAAAGAAGTCTCAAGTTCTGCAGGAAAAATTTTACTAGCCACTGTTAAGGGAGATGTTCATGATATTGGAAAAAATATTGTTGGTGTTGTCATGGGATGTAATAATTATGAAATTATTGATCTAGGTGTAATGGTTTCATGCGAAAAAATAATTTCTGAAGCTAAAAAACATAATGTAGATGTAATTGGTTTAAGTGGATTAATAACTCCCTCTCTTGATGAAATGATTTATGTAGCAAAAGAAATGCAAAGAAATAATATAAGTATTCCTTTGATGATAGGTGGAGCAACAACATCTAAGATACATACTGCTGTTAAAATTAATGATCATTATACAAATAATACAGTTGTTCATGTTTTAGATGCTTCTAAATCTATTGGAGTTTTAAATCAATTAATTGGTGAGAAAAGTAAGCAGTATTTTGATTTGGTTAATGATGAATATAAAGAATTAAAAAGTAATTACTTACTTAGAAAATCTGATAAAGAATATTTGACTCTTTCGCAGGCAAGAAATAACTCTCTAGAAACAGATTGGAATAAACATTTAATTACTACTCCAAATAATTTAGGTGTTCAAGTTTTTGAGTCAATAAGTCTTAAAGAAATCAGAAAATATATTGACTGGACTCCGTTTTTTTACACATGGGAAATGCGTCAAAAGTATCCTGATATTTTAGAAGATAAAATATTTGGAACTCAAGCATCACAGTTGTTTGAAGATGCCAATAATTTATTAGATAAAGTTGTAGATCAAAAATGGTTAACTGCTAAAGCTGTCATCGGGCTCTGGTCAGCTAATTCAGATGGAGATGATATTATTCTTTTGGAAAATGAAAAGGTTATTGAACGTATATGCTGCCTTAGACAACAAAATAAAAAATATAGTAAAAATATGTCTTTAGCAGATTATGTTGCTCCTAGATCTTCTGGTTTAAAGATTATGTTGGCTCCTTTGTATGTACAGCAGGTCTTGGTATTGAAAAATATCTATTAAAATTTGAAAAAGATCATGATGACTATAATATTATATTATTAAAGGCTATTGCGGATAGATTAGCGGAGGCACTAACTGAACTAATGCATGAAAAAGTTAGAAAAAAGATATGGGGTTACTCTTCAAACGAGTCTCTTTCTAATAAAGATTTGATTAAAGAGAAATATGTAGGTATTCGTCCAGCTCCTGGATATACTGCATGTCCTGATCATAGTGAGAAATTAAAAATATTTGATCTTTTAAGTGCTGAAAAAAATATTGGAGTTTCCCTTACTGAGAGCATGGCAATGTATCCAAATTCTAGCGTTAGTGGATATTATTTTTCACACCCAAAATCAAAATATTTTAGTGTAGGAAAAGTAAAAGAAGATCAGATTATAGACTATGCAAAAAGAAAAGAAATGACAATTAATGAAGTAGAGAAATGGCTTCAATCAAATATTTAAAATTATGAAAGTAACAGAACATCTTGAAAAAGCAAACGATACATTATTTTCTTATGAAATACTTCCTCCTTTAAAAGGTGCAAGTATTCAATCTATTTATGAAAATCTTGATCCTTTAATGGAATTTAACCCACCATTTATTGATGTCACATACCATAGAGAAGAGTATATTTATAATAAAAAGGAGAATGGTTTACTTGAAAGAAAATCAGTGCGTAAAAGACCAGGAACAGTTGGTATATGTGCTGCTATTATGAATAAATATACAGTCGATACCGTTCCACACATTATATGTGGGGGATTTAATCAGGAAGAAACAGAGAATGCACTTATTGACTTAGATTTTTTAGGTATTGATAATTTACTTGTTTTGAGAGGAGACCCAATTAATTCCGAAACATATTTTACAGCTGAAGATGGAGGTCATAAATATGCATCTGAATTAATTCATCAGGTAGATGGGTTAAACAAGGGTATATACTTGGATGACGGCCTTACTAATTCGTCAAAAACTAACTTTTGTATGGGAGTAGCTGGATACCCTGAGAAACATTTTGAAGCTCCAAATTTAAATTCTGATATTCATTTTTTAAAGAAAAAAATTGAAGCTGGTGCTGATTATATTGTCACTCAAATGTTTTTTGACAATGAAAAATATTATGATTTTGTAAAAATATGTAGAGCAAATAATATTAATGTTCCAATTATACCAGGTATAAAACCATTTTCTACAAAACGTCAATTAAATATACTTCCACAAAGATTTCATTTAAACCTTCCCCCAGAATTAGTGGAAGAAGTTTTAAAATGTAAAAATAATATTGATATCAGACAAGTTGGTATTGATTGGGCCATTAAGCAAACTCAAGAACTAATAGAGTTTGGAGCTCCATGTGTACATTTTTACACTATGGGAAAAGTTGATAACGTATTGAAAGTTATGGCTAATTTTAAATAAAATTTATTTAGTTAAGCTGTAAAAATACTCATCAAAATCTATGATTTTCTCCTCTTTAGAGTTTAGAGACTTGTCATCTACTATATTGCCATTATTAATCACTATTACTCTATTGCAGATTTTTGGAATCTCTTGCATAATATGAGTTGAGAGAAGTATGATCTTTTTTTTACCAATTTCTTTAATTAATTGTCTTATTTCAACAAGTTGGTTAGGGTCTAATCCTGTAGTTGGCTCATCTAAAAGTAATATCTCAGGGTCATGAACCAAAGCCGCTGCAATACCAACTCTTTGCTTAAAACCTTTAGACAGAGAATTTATTTCTTGATTCATAACTTTTTCTAATCCTATTTGTTTACTAACTAACAAAATTCTTTTTTTACTATTCTTTAACTTATAAAGTTGAGATATAAAGTTCAGATATTCAACAACTTTCATGTCATTATAGAGAGGGTTGTTTTCTGATAGATATCCTATCTTAGATTTTGTTAATATTGTGTCCACATCTTTATTAATTGATGAGATTATTACTTCTCCACTATCTTGATTAATAAATGATGTGATAATTTTCATTAATGTTGATTTTCCAGCACCATTTGGTCCTAAAAAACCTACAATTTCCCCTTTTTTTAATTTAAATGATATATTATTTAAAGCTTTAAGTCCATCATAAGACTTATTTATATTTATAACTTCTAAAGACATTTTTTTACTGTAATATTTTGAGTTTATTTATAGCAAATATAGAAAATAACTAATTGTATATTTGTGAAATATGAAAGCATTAGTAATTAAATCTACTGGTAGTTGGTACACTGTTGAAGCAAAAGGAGGTCTGCTTTATGAATGTAGAATTAAAGGGAGATTTCGCTTAGACAACATAAAAAGTACTAATCCTATTGTTGTTGGAGACTTTGTAGAAATAAAGAAAGAAGAAGATTCATGGATGATTATAAAGTTATTTGAAAGAAAAAACCAAATTGTAAGAAAATCAGTTAATCTATCCAAACAAACACATATTATTGCTTCAAATATTGATCAAGCTTTTTTAATAGTAACCTTAGCTTTTCCTGAAACTACAACAGGCTTTATTGATAGATTTCTAGTATCTGCTAATGCTTTTGGCGTAGAGGTTATTTTACTTTTTAATAAAAATGATTTATATGAAAGTAATACTCTTTCAAAGCAAGATAAAATTGTAAATATTTATGAAAAGATAGGATATGAATGTTATTTAATTTCTGCATTAAATGATGATCTAAATAATATCCAAAAAAAACTTCAAGGAAAAAACACATTAATATCAGGGCATTCAGGAGTTGGTAAATCTACTTTAATTAATAAGTTACTTAAGTCTAATAAAATTCCAACTCAAGAAATTTCTTTAACGCACAAACAAGGTCAGCATACTACAACATTCTCCGAACTATACCGTATTGATTTTGGAACAACTATTATTGACACACCTGGAATTAAAGGTTTTGGACTTGTTGATTTAGATGAAAATAAAATTGATAAATATTTCCCGGAATTTTTACTCTACAAGAAAGAATGTAAATTTCATAACTGTATACATAAGAATGAGCCAAATTGTAATATAAAAAAGAAAATAAAAGAGGATGAAATAGCAGAAAGTCGCTATAAAAACTACCTAACAATGCTTGAGGAAGATGAAGAGAATTATAGGCAGAATAATTATTAATAATGAGATTAGTATTACAAAGAACTTCAGAAGCCAGTGTATCAATAGAGAATAAAAAAATTTCAGAAATTAAAAAAGGATTAATTATTTTTTTAGGAGTTGAAGAGAAAGACGATTTTAGTGACATTAATTGGCTTGTAAATAAAGTTTTGTCTTTAAGAATATTTAGTGATGAAAATAACAAGATGAATCTTTCTGTAGAACAAGTTAGTGGAGAGATTATGGTCGTAAGTCAGTTTACATTACACGCAAAAGTTAAAAAGGGAAATAGGCCCTCATTCATTAAATCAGCTAGAAGTGATAAGGCTAATGATTTATACGAGAAGTTTATTTTAGAGCTTTCTAAAGTTTCTAAATGTAAAATTAAAAAAGGTAAATTTGGTGCAGACATGAAAGTTGCAATTGTAAATGATGGTCCTGTTACAATCCTTATAGATTCTAAAAATAAAGAATAGTTTTTGATTATTTTTTCACCAAAGACTTTCTTCCAACTTTATTTGTAATAAAATCTTTTTTAATATTCCATCCTCTTGCTGGAGAATATTCTCTTCCGTAATATATGATTTGAAGATGTAATTTGTTCCAGATATTTTTAGGGAATAATCTTTTTGCATCTTTTTCAGTTGTTTCAACATTTTTTCCATTTGTTAATCCCCAACGGAACATTAATCTATGAATGTGAGTGTCAACTGGAAAGGCTGGTACGCCAAATGCCTGTGACATTACAACGCTAGCTGTTTTATGACCAACAGATGGGAAAGCTTCAAGATCTTTAAAGTTTTTTGGAACTCTACCATCATGCTTTTCTATGATCATTTTTGACAAACCATATATTCCTTTACTTTTCATAGGGGAGAGGCCGCAAGGCCTAATAATATTTTTTATTTCTTCTACAGATAGTTTAATCATATCTTTAGGATTATCTGCTTTTTTGAATAAAAGAGGCGTGATTTTATTAACTCTTTCATCTGTACATTGAGCAGATAATAAAACTGCTATTAAAAGTGTATATGGATCTTTATGGTCAAGAGGAATTGGAGTAGTTGGATATAATTCTTCCAATGATCTAATAACAAAATCAACTTTTTCTTTTTTATTCATTCTTTGAATGTTTAAAGTTTTTTGTTTTTGTAAAATCATAGATAATATCTATTTTATTAGATATCGACATTAATCCAGGGTTAATTCCTAATTCTCCTTGGGGAACTTTCATGTTTAATTTGTCATAATAATTTTGCCATATCGGCATTATTTTATTTTCTTTATTCATAAAGTTCATAGGTGCTAATTCAAAAACATCTTCTTTTTTAAATGCTTCATATATTAATTCAGAGCAGTAATATTTTTCATTATTTAAAAGAAATTCATCGTCATATTTGACTCCAATTTTCCCATTTAAAAATCTAATAGCATCTTTTATTAAATACCTATATTCTACTTTTAGCCTTCCTACTATTACCTTTGGATTACTCAAGCTATCTAGAGAATTGTTTAAAAAGCTATCTATTCTAGTAGTTGTTACTTCTGCTGGAATAGCCTCAAGAACTCTATAGTCTTGTTGCAGATTGTAAAAGTATTTTTCTTCAAATTTACTATCTACGTTTTGCAGAATAGGGTCGCCGCCTTTAATAATGATACCTACATGAGAAAAATTACCATTATTATATCCAGGTGTAACTGATTCTATAGCTTCACACAAAGGAGATGAGTCTAAATCTTGAAATAGAAAATCTCCAACTTGGAGTTGGAATTCTTTTTCTTTTTCAGCAACACAGCTAGAAAATATAATTAGTATAAGAGTTATGTATTTCATTACTCAAAATTAAAAAAGAGGATTTATAAAATCCTCTTTTTTGAATTTAAATTAATTTGACTTCAATTATTCAGCTAGAACAATAATATTGTTTTTTTGCATTTCAACGACACCACCATTTATTTCAAATGATTGTTTGCTTTGGTCATGTTGAATTAAATGAATTTTACCTGAGCTCAAAGTAGAAATGATAGGAGCGTGATTGTTAAGGATTTCAAATTCACCATCTGTTCCAGGTAGTTTTACTGATTTTATCTCACCAGAAAATAATTTCTTTTCAGGTGTTAGTATATCAATTTGCATAATAATTATTTTGTTTCAGCAATCATTTTCTCACCTTTCTCTATTGCTTCTTCAATAGATCCAACAAGGTTAAATGCTGCTTCAGGATATTTATCAACTTCTCCATTCATAATCATATTGAATCCTTTAATTGTATCTTGGATATCTACAAGTACTCCTTTAAGTCCAGTAAACTGTTCAGCTACATGAAAAGGTTGAGATAAGAATCTTTGTACTCTTCTAGCTCTATGTACTGCTAATTTATCTTCATCAGATAATTCATCCATACCAAGGATTGCAATAATATCCTGTAACTCTTTATATCGCTGAAGTAATTCTTTAACATCTTGAGCACATTTATAATGTTCATCTCCAACAACTTCTGGAGAAAGAATTCTTGATGTTGAATCTAAAGGGTCAACTGCAGGATAAATTCCAAGTTCAGCAATTTTTCTTGATAGTACTGTTGTAGCGTCTAGGTGTGCAAATGTTGTTGCAGGAGCAGGGTCAGTTAAATCATCTGCAGGAACATAAACTGCTTGTACAGATGTAATTGAACCGTTTTTTGTTGATGTAATTCTTTCTTGCATTGTCCCCATCTCTGTTGCTAATGTTGGTTGGTAACCTACAGCTGATGGCATCCTACCAAGAAGAGCAGAAACTTCAGATCCAGCCTGTGTAAATCTAAATATATTGTCTACAAAAAATAGTACGTCTTTTCCTTTTCCATCACCTTCACCATCTCTAAAGTATTCAGCAATTGTAAGTCCCGATAATGCTACTCTAGCTCTAGCTCCAGGAGGCTCATTCATTTGTCCGAAAACAAAAGTTGCTTTTGAATCTTGAAGTTTTTTTCTATCTACCTTGCTTAAATCCCATCCGCCTTCTTCCATGCTATGGTTGAAATCCTGACCGTAGTTTATAATTTCAGATTCAAGCATTTCTCTTAGTAAATCATTTCCTTCTCTTGTTCTTTCTCCAACTCCAGCAAAAACAGAAAGTCCACCATGTCCTTTAGCTATATTATTAATAAGTTCCTGTATGAGAACTGTTTTTCCTACTCCAGCTCCCCCAAATAAACCAATTTTACCTCCTTTAGCATATGGCTCAATTAAATCAATTACTTTAATTCCAGTGAAAAGTACTTCTGTGGCAGTTGAAAGATCTTCAAATTTTGGAGGGTCTCTGTGAATTGGTAAACCATTTACTCTATCTAAATTTTCCATTCCATCAATAGAATCTCCGATAACATTAAAAACTCTTCCCTTAATTTTTTCACCAGCAGGCATCATAATAGGAGAACCAGTAGCGGTAACAGTTTCGCCTCGACTAATACCATCTGTTGTTTCCATTGCTATTGCTCTTACAGTGTCTTCACCAATATGCTGCTGACACTCAAGAACTAATTTACTTCCATTTTTTCTAGTAATTTCTAATGAGTCGTAAATGTCCGGTAAACCTGATTCATTGTTTTCAAAAGTTACATCAATAACAGGGCCGATTATTTGGGATACTTTTCCAGTATTTATTGCCATTTTAATTTTTTTATAGTAATATTTATCTTTTTAAAATCGCCTACAAATTTACTATTTTTAATTTGTTTCATTAATACTTTAAGCCAAATAAATTTATTGTTAATTTTGAACACTTTATAAACAAAAAATAAATAGTAATTAATTGAAGATATATAATTCATTAAAGGAGTTTAATCCTGGCTTTAAAACTATTGTCACAATAGGTACTTTTGATGGAGTACATATTGGTCATCAATATATTATTAAATATCTAAATGATATTGCTAAAAATGAAGGAGGAGAAAGTGTTTTGTTGACTTTTCATCCACACCCAAGACATGTCTTATATCCAGAGAATCAGGATTTAAAACTAATTGATACTTTACTAGAAAAAAAGGAAAAGCTTGCTGCCGCTGGGCTTCAGAATTTAATTATTCATCCGTTTTCTACAGATTTTGCTAAAACAAAATCTGTAAACTTTGTAAGAGACATTTTAGTAGATAAAATCAACCTTCATTATTTAGTCGTGGGGCATGACCATCATTTTGGTAAAAATCGAGAGGGCACTTTTGAGGATCTACATACACTATCTAAAACTTATGAGTTTACAGTTGATCAGATTCCAGCTCAGGCACTAGATGATATTTCTGTAAGTTCAACTAAAATTAGAAATCTTTTAGATGCAGGAGATATTATTAAATCTAATAAGTATTTAGGATCTGAGTTTACTTTAACTGGATTAGTTGAGCATGGAAATAAGTTAGGAAGAACAATTAATTTTCCAACTGCAAATTTAAAATTAGAGAAAAATAAAATAATACCAAGAGCTGGTGTCTACCTAGTTAAGGTTAGTTTTAACTCATTGTATTTATTTGGGATGTTAAATATTGGAGAGCTTACAAATAAAATAGAAGTACACATTTTTGATTTTTCACAAAATATTTATGACAGTAAAATTAAAATCTATTTTATTAAAAGAATAAGAGATGGAAAGGATTTTGCTGACTCTATATCTCTAAAAGAGCAGTTGAAAATAGATGAGGTTATCTGCAGAGAAATTATTAAATCTATTTAATCAGTTATACCAGATTATACTTTATTGCAATTTTAGCAATTCCAATACTATTTTTTACGTCCAATTTTAGAGCTATGTTTTTTCGATGACTTTCAACAGTTCGCTTACTGATGTTTAATATCTCGGCTATTTCTTTATTAGACTTTTCATCTAGTATTTCTGAAATAATCTCTCTTTCTCTAGTTGTTAGTTTATATTTAATTGTGAAATTATCATCTATTGTTGATGATTTTTTGGTTTTATAAATATGTTTTTTATTGTTAAAACAATTTTTGATTGCTAATGAAATTTCTTCTTTTGTAGCAGTTTTAGTTAGATAAATATCAGCACCTGACTTTAATGCTTGTTGTTTTATTCTTTTATCATCATACATTGACATTACAATAGTTTTAATTTTTTTGTGTTTTAATCTTAATTCTTCACACATTTTAAATCCATTAAATTCAGGCATATTAATATCAGTGAAAACAAGATCAATATCTTTAAATTTATTTAAGTGATCTAGTGCTTTTTTAGGATCTTGAAATACTCTAACGTTTTTGATTTTTATGCTTTCCAAAATTGAGGCAAGACCCTCCCCAAATATTTTATGATCATCAATTATTAATACTTTCATGATATTAAATTTTATAAATTAAATTAATAGATATTGTAGTTCCAAAATTAACTTTAGAATCAATTATAACTTCTCCATTGAAAATTTCAGCTCTGTTTTTTATGTTTTTCAACCCACTGCCTTTTTTGACTGTTTTTAAGTTGAAGCCAATACCATCATCTGAAACTATTAGATTTATGTATTCTAAGTGTTTTGTGAGGCTAACATTAATTGTTTTTGCTTGAGAATGCTTAATAATATTAGCAAAAATTTCTTTTAGTATGTTAGAGATACTATTAGATAATTTATCATCAAAAATTTTAATTAACTCTTCTCTTGGAAAGGCTTCTAATTGAATTTCTTTTGAGTTAGCAAAAGTTTTTTCGCAAAGTATTTCAATTTTTTCTAGAAAGTTTTCTTTTATGTGAGGGTTAGTTGATAAATTAGAGGATAATTGTCTGACTTGGTTATATATATCTTCTAGATTATTTATTTCTTTTTTTAATGAACTATAGTAATTTGGGTCATTTAGTTGAGATAATCTCATTTTTAAAGCTGCTAGTGATCCTCCAATATTGTCGTGTAGTTCTTCGCCAATTTCCTGCTTGATTTTTTCTTCTTGGATTGCAATATTCTCTAAAGCCTTTGTTTTATCTGTTGTTTTTTTCTCTAAATATTGAGTTTTTTTATTTGTAACGTATAGGTAGAGTGAAATGAAGAAAAGAAATAAAATGATTGAAACCCCATAGCTAGTTTTCGTTGAGCTTTTTAGCTTTGTCTGAGTCTCTTTTAGTTCTAAATTAGTTTTTTCTAATTCATTATTTGATAATAGTTTTTTTGTATTTACTTCATTTAGACTATCAATTATTTTTGTTGTAAAAAAAGCATTTTTATAATCTTCTTTTAATTCATAAATTTTAGAAATTTCAGAAAGAACCTGCCTTAAATTTGCTTTTTTATTTGTTGTGTTTATTATTTCTAGTGCTGATTTACAATAAAATATGGCTGAGTCTAGATTGTTTTTTAGCACAAACATTCGACCTAAGTTAAATCTGCTTTCAATTTTTAGTTCAGGGTTATTAATTTTCTTTGAGTAGTTAAATATTTTTTGAAATATCTCAAGGCTTTTTTTACTTTTTGATGGAAATAGTAAGATTGCTTTATTTCTTAAGGCTTTCATTATATTTAGTGTGTCATTAATAGAGTAGCTATAAAATAATGATGAGTCTATATATTCTAAAGATTTAGAAAAATTTGAATCTAATCGGAAACTTCGGCTTAAAAACGACAGTCTTTTAGCTAGTAAAGCAGTGTCTTCTTTTTGTAATAGTGTATCTCTATTAAATTTTAAATATTTAAGAGATTTATTAAGCTCAATATTTAAAGAGGAATCTTGTAATTTGAGAAGTGTGTTTAGTTTCCATGAATAAACTGAATTAATTAAATTAATATTATTTATTTCTATTGCTAGTTTTAAAGATTTATCAAAATTATTTAATGCATTATTAAAGTCAGCGTTGTTAAAATTATAGATTCCTGTATTTAAAAAATATTTTGATTTACCAAAAGGGTAGTTTTTTCTTTTTAAAAATTTTTCTGTGATTTTTTTTGATACTAAAAATGAATCTTTTTGATTTATTCTTGCAAAATTATTGCTAACAATATTTATTGAATCTATTTTACTTTTAAAGTCAATTTTTTTAGGTCTTTGAGCATGAGTTAATACGCAATTAAAAACAATACAAATTAGAAAAAATATTTTTATTGTTTTCATTAAATTATTTCAAGTTTTGCAAATCTTAACAAAAGTTGTTTTTGGCCAAAATGCTTAAAAAAAATTGTTGCTTTTTTGTTTGCATCTTCTCCGCTAATCTCAATTATTTTTCCATTTCCAAATTTTGAATGTAAAACATTCATTCCATTTTGTATTTTATCTAGGTCACTGGCATTTATGCTTAATGAATTTGTATTAACCTTTTTTAAATTAGTTGGAATCTTAGTGCTAAGATTTTTTTGCTCAAATCTTTTTTTTATGATTTGTTTTTTTTGACTGAAGAATTTTTCTTTTTTCTTTGTGTGAATTTCTGTTTTTTGAAGATATTTTTCATCAAGTTCATTTAGAAATCTACTCGGTTCACAGTCAATAAACTGACCCCACTTAAATCTATTTGTTGCGAAGGATAAAAAAAGTCTTTTTTCGGCTCTGGTTATTGCAACATAAAACAATCTTCTTTCTTCTTCTAAATTTTCTTGACTATCTCCAGACATCATAGATGGGAATAAGTTTTGTTCTAAGCCAACAACAAAAACATAAGGAAATTCAAGTCCTTTAGCTGCATGAACAGTCATTAGTGTAACTTTATTAAAATCTTCTTCCTTTTCATTATCTTGGTTTGTTAAAAGAGCAACATCTGTCATGTATTCTGCTAAAGAATTTTTTTCTGTATTCTCACAAAAATCTTTTAGACCGTTCAATAGTTCTTGAATGTTTTCAAACCTACTAACTCCCTCGGGGCTTTTGTCATTATAAAGGTCATTAAAAATTCCAGAAGATTTTGCTATGTGTTCAGCTAAGAAATATGCATCTTTTGATTCTAGTTGAGCTTGATAGTTTTGAATTAACAAAGCAAATTGCTCTAATTTTAGACTTGTTCCTTTATTAATGTTGTGGTCAAAATTCTTAAGATTATTAATGATGTTCCACATACTGGTGTTTTTCTCATTAGCATAAACAACTAATTTTTGAAGAGTAGTGTTTCCTATTCCTCTACCGGGATAATTAATTACTCTTTTTAGGGCTTCTTCGTCATTTGGATTTACAGTTAAACGGCAGTATGCCAAAATATCTTTAATCTCTTTTCTTTGATAAAATGAAAGTCCTCCATAAATTTTATAAGGAATATTTTGTTTTCTAAGAGACTCCTCAAGAGCTCTTGATTGTGCATTTGTTCTGTATAATATTGCAAAGTCTTTTGGCTGAGCATACTGCTGCATTTTTATGTCAAAAATTGTATTTGCTACAAGTCTCCCTTCGTCATTGTCAGAGCCACATTTGCAAATTATAATTTTTTCTCCTTCTTCATTTTCTGTCCAAACCTCTTTTGGAATTTGATTTTCATTGTGTTGAATAAGGCTGTTGGCTGTCTCAACAATTGTAGTTGTTGATCTGTAATTTTGTTCTAATTTATAACTCTTAAAATCTGGATAGTCAGCTTTGAAGTTAAGTATGTTTTGGATTTTAGCTCCTCTAAAAGAGTAAATACTTTGAGCATCATCACCAACTACACAAATATTTTCATTTAGTGCTGCTAATTTTTTGATTATTAAGTATTGTACATGATTTGTATCTTGATACTCGTCTATTAAAATATACCTAAACTTACTTTGATACTTTAGAAGTATATCTGGGTAATTATCTAATAATTTATAGGTGTTTAACAATAAATCATCAAAATCCATTGCACTAGCTTGCAGGCATCTTTTAGTGTATAAAGTATAAATTCTTTGAAAATCTGGTCTTTTAGCAATCTTGTCTGTTTGAACTAGCTCATTGTAATTATTATATTTATCATGGGTGATAAAGTTATTTTTCAGTGCAGAAATTCTATTTGCAATCATTGAAAACTTATAAATATCTTTATCTAGATTTAGCTCTTTAATTATTGATCTAATGAGACTTTTAGCATCATCAGAATCATAAATAGTGAAATTTGTAGGGTAATTTAGCCTGCTAGCCTCTATTCTTAGTATTCTAGAAAACACAGAGTGGAAAGTACCCATCCATAAATCTCGGGAAATATTGTTACTCACTATTGAGTCAATCCTATTTCGCATCTCCTTTGAGGCTTTATTTGTAAAAGTTAAAGCCAAAATATTAAAAGGACTTATCTTATTTTCTAAGAGATTAATAATTCTGTGGGTAAGGACCCTTGTTTTTCCTGATCCTGCTCCTGCAATTACCATAAGGGGCCCATCCATATGTTCAACAGCTTTGCGCTGTTCTGTGTTTAATTTTTCTAAATGGTTTTGCATTTGATTTTTGTTACACAAATCTATTATTTTTGAAATGTTAATTATCTAATTTTAATAACTTTTTATTAAAGGGTTTTAAATCGGTGTTATTAACATTCAATTCTATATAAGATTTAAGAAATACTTTGTCTAATAGAGAGTAATATTTTGTAAATTTGGGAAAAATTTTTTATTTATGAAGAAATTATTAATTCTACTAGTAGCGCTTTGTAGTGTTTTTCAAATGCAGGCAACTCACTTGATGGGTGGTGAAATTACATGGGAGTGTATAAAGGTTGGTCCAGATGCTGGGAAGTATATTTTTAAGTTAAAATTATATCGAGATTGTGATGGTACTTCTTTAAGTACTTTTGCTCAAACGATTAACGTTTGGGATCATCCAACTGTATCATCAATGTCATTAGATTTTATTTCCAATTCAGATATCTCTCCAGATTGTGATGTTGTAAATAGTGGGAACTCTCAACTTGACTGCTCAACTAACCCTGTAGGTGCAGTAGAAGAGTATCTTTATGAATCTCAACCTGTTAGTTTGCCAGGTTCTCCTCCGCCAACTGGATGGCAGTTTACATGGGACTCATGTTGTAGAAATGGGGCAATAACAAATTTAGTTTTATCAAGTACAACATCACCAAGTGAAGGATTTACTTTAAGAGCTTCAATGTTTCCATATGTTGATCCGCTGGGAAATCTCATTCCAGCAGAACCATGTTTTGATTCTTCTCCAATCTTCAATGAGAGTCCAAAAACAATTATTTGTACTGGTTATCCATTCTCTTACTCACACAACGCATCTGATAATGAGCTAGATTCTATCTCATATGGATGGGACGAGCCTTTAGATGATTTTTTCGGAAATTTTGATCCTGCAGCAGGTAATCCTGCTGCATTACCTTGGGTAGCGCCATATGCGTTTAATAATCCGCTTCCTGGTAATGTTACACTTAATTCTCAGACTGGAGAGATTTCATATAATTCAAATATTTCAGGAAATTTTGTAACTGTTGTTAGAATAGATGCTTACAAGTGTGGTCAAAAAGTTGCTTCAATTTACAGAGAAATTCAAGCTGTACTTCTTGCATGTCCTTCTTTGTCAGGTAACTTACCAAATAATCCTCCGACAATTGAAGCTCCTTTTACTGATCCAATTACCGGCTTACCATCATTCAGTACTTCAGTTCCTGCTGGTAGTTTAGTAAGTTTTAATATTTCTGGAATAGATTCTCTTGATACATACCCAAATGGTGAGCCTCAAGATATTACTCTTGAGATTACTGGAGGACAGATGTCTGGTGATTTTGTAAATATTTTTGATTGTGCCGAGCCTCCTTGTGCTATCTTTAACAATGGCTCAGGAGTTGTTCCTCCTTTTTCTAGTCCTTCAGTTGTAAATGGATATTTTGAATGGCTTACTGATTGTAATCATATTGCTAGTGATGCTGGTTGTGGAACAATCTCTAACCTATATACATTCGCAATAAAGGCTTATGATGATTTTTGTCCAGCGCCAGCTATTACTTTAGCAACAATCTCTATCGAAGTCACTGCAGCTCAAGGTCTTTCAGAGCCAGATTTACAGTGTGCTTTTTTAAATGGTGCGGGTGACCTTACCCTTGATTGGAATTATAGTTTTGGAGGTGATGCTTCAACTATTTATCATATTTATGGTTCTGATAATATTGGAGGACCATATTCACTACTTGAAGATGTTAATTATTCAAATCCTGATAATCTTTCTTTTCAAATACATACTATTGATTCAATTGATTTACCATCAGGATATCAGTTCTTTTATTTAACTCAAGAATCTGCTTGTGCAAGTTCTTCTATGGAATCAGATACAATTACTCCTATTGAATTTCAAATTTCTCATTCTGATGTAAATTGCTGGGATGATACTGACGGGCGTATAACTGTTGAGGTTTTAAGTACTATGTTAGCTCCTTTTAGTTATTATCTAAATGGTAGTTTTAAATCCTAACCCTATTCCTTACGACACTGTTTTTTCTGATTTATCTGCTGGAAATTATGTTGTTACTGTTAGTGATAATGGAAGTTGTCAGATTGACCAAACTGTTAATATAACTGCTCCTGGCTCACCACTTCAATCTCTTGTTAGCGACACAATGAATAACTGTTTCGGCAGTAATGATGGTATTGCTATAGGATCTGGAGCTGGAGGAACCCCGCCATATTCATACGAGTGGTTTAATCAAAATTTTGTTAGCTTTAGTACTAATGATACTGCTTTTAATTTAAGTGCTGGAAGTTATTATTTGGAGGTTAGTGATGCAAACGGTTGTGATACTTTTTCTACAGTACAGGTTATTGCCCCTCAGACAGCTCTTAGTGGTTCTCCTCAGGTTTTTGGTGTAGCATGTCGCGGTGATAATACAGGAATGATTATTGGAGATGCCAATGGTAGTTGGGCTCCATACCAATATTACTGGATATCTAGTGCTGGAGATACTCTTCAATCTACTTCATATGTTACTACTAGAGATACTTTAAAAGATTTAAGTTCAGGAGTTTATACTCTGCATGTTTATGATGCTCAATCATGTTTTGTGAGTTACAGTTTAAATGTTGGAGAACCAATGACTATGCTTAGTATAGATAGTATTTTAGTTGTAGAAAATATTGCTTGTTTTGGTGATAGTGTTGGTAAAGCTCGCTTATTTGCTAGCGGTGGAATGCCAAACTACAGTTATATGTGGGATAATGGAGAGACAGGCTTAGTAGCTCAAAATTTATCTGCAGGATATCGTCATCTTACACTTACTGATGATTGGGGATGTGAGGTTATAGATAGCGTTTATATCGCTGAGAATCCAGAGATACAATCCACTATTAGCGTTGTTCAGACAGTAAGTTGTTATGGGCAATCTGATGGTATTGCAAGTATTAGTTCTGTTGGAGGTATTCCAACATATACTTACTTCTGGAGTAATGGTCATACAGGTCTTAGTATGCCAGACACTTCTTCAGGTCTTGTTGAGGGTAGTTATTATGTAACTACAAGAGATATAATAGGTTGTGAGGTTGTTGATAGTATTTATGTGTCAGAGCCAGAGCCACTTTCTATGATTGCAAACGAGCTAGTACGGATATCATGCTTTGGAGCTAACGATGGTCTTGCTTATGCAAGCGCTCAAGGAGGTAATCTTCCTTATACGTTTAATTGGATGACTAATGGTCAAGTAGGAGATACAATTAATACTGTTCATCCAGGACTACATACTGTAGAAGTTGTTGATGCAAGAGGGTGTACTGCTAATGATACAATTTTTATGCATGAGCCAACAGAGCTTCATGTAAATATTGATGATAACTTAACAATACTACCTTACTGCATCGGAGTAAATAGTGCAAGCTTAACATCTTTAGCTACGGGAGGAACACCAGGCTATAGTTATGCTTGGGATGATAACTTAGTAGCGCCACAACTTACAGCAACTGCTAGTCATCTTTTAGCAGGAATTTATACTGTTATCGCAACAGATTCTAGGGGCTGTACAGCAAGTGATAGCAGAGATATTGATACAATTACTAATACAATGAATGCTTTTGTTTTAGAGTTAGATAATGTAAGCTGCTTTGGATATAATGATGGTTCAGCAGTTGTGTACCCATCTGGAGCTCATGCTCCATATTCATACCAGTGGTTTGGACCAAATGGTTACTCAAGTATGAATGATAGTGTAGCTAATTTATATGCAGAAACATATTCTGTAACGGTATCAGATACAAATAACTGTATGGTTAATGCAAGTATTAATCTAAGTGAGCCAGGAGCTATTACATATAACACTCTATCTTCAACGGATGCAGTATGCCTTGGCGCTTGTGATGGAAGTGTTCTTTTAGACTTTACAGGAGGAACAGCACCATATTATGGTCATGCTTTAGATAATAATACAGGGGCTATAACAATGAATTTATTAAGTGATAGTTTGTTCTCAGGGATTTGTGCTGGAGATTATACTATAAGTTTAACAGATGCTAATGATTGTCCTTCTTATTTAGTTAATGGAGGTAATAATCAGCAAAATATAATTGCTTTAGATACTATTTTTACTGCTCTATCATCAAATGGAAATATCATTCAATGCTATGGTGATGCAACAGCAAGCCTTTCAATAGATTTAAATTACTTTGATAATACTTATTCTTATTCTTGGGAGGATGTTTTAAATCCTGGAGTTAGTCTTGGTTCGGGTTCTTCACTAGTTGGTCTTGGATCTGGAACATATGTTTTATTAGCAAATTATATGACTTGTTATGCAAGTGATACAATGACTATTACAGAGCCTGATTCAATTACTATATTAGGTAATGTGATAGATGCAGATTGTTATGGTGCAAGCACAGGATCTATTACAACAAATATTAGTGGTGGGTCATTAGGATATGTATATAACTGGTCTGGAAGCTCAAGTACAAATAATAATTTAAATAATGTATCAGCAGGAATCTATACTTTAACAGTGAGCGACATGTATTCTTGTGAGTACTCAGAAACATTTATCGTTGCAGAGCCACAAGAGATAACAGCTACAATAAATCAGAACTCCTCTAACTCTTATTTATTAGAATCTAATAATGTAAATGGGGGAGTTGCACCATATGTTCACTCTTGGAGAGAAGCATCTGCTCCAAATGTTCCGCTGGCAACAGGGACAACTTATATTGTTAGTAGCTATGGAGATTACTTTGTAAGAGTAACAGATGCTCAAGGTTGTACTAGTGAGTCAAATAGTATAGAGTTTATCTCAACGACAATAAATGAGGTAGGATCAAGCTTAGAGGTAAGTGTTTATCCAAATCCATTTAGATCAGAGGCAGTAGTTGACTTTGGAAGAGTAGTTGAGAATGCAAGCTTAACAATAGTGGATATGTATGGTAAAGTAATAGAGCGTCATTTAGTTGGGAATAGTGATCGTTATGTTATTACAAATAAAGATAAAGCTAGTGGTGTTTATTTCTTGAAAATAGAAACTAGTGAAGGAAATATGTTTGTTAAATTAGTTATTAAATAAATTATAAATTAGCTATCAGATATGCTCTAGTAAATATTAGTTGTTTAATTTAAGAGTATATTTGCAATGCTAGGATTTTAAGAATTCAATAAATTTGAAAAATGAAGAATAAAAATATTAGAATGAATAACAGAAAATCATTTTTGGAAAGTACCTCTTTAATTAAGAAGGTACTATTTCTACTTTTAGGGGTATTTATTAGTTTAAACGTTAATGCCCAGTCAATAACCGTTGGAACCATTCCAGCAACTAATACTTTTACGGCAGATGGAAAAGCTTATGTAGTAGTTTCTGGTATTCCTGGAGGATTGTTTAATTATACATGGACTAACCTAAGCTCAGGGGTACAAGCTTCATTAACTACAACAACAGATTTTATTGATACACTAACAGATTTTTCTGGAACATACGAGATAAGTGTAACTAATTTTGACTTTGGTTTTACTGCTGTTGATACTATAACAATTACTGCTCCTGGAGCAAATTTTATTTATACTGGATCTTTTGTACTTTGTGGTGGGCTTACTAATGCTTTTATTACAGCTTTTAACCAAGGATGTACTGTTCTCGGTCCTACACTTGGAATAAATTATTTATTAACTGATTCCTCTACAAATACATTACTTTTAGATACAGTAGCACCAACTACTGCAATGCCTCTTCCTCCTCTTGTAGTTGGTACATATTATCTATCATCTGTAAATTTAGATAATGGTTGCGTTGGCTTTGATACTTTTAATATTACCGCAGGTCAATTAAATGTTTCCACCTTTAGCACTAACGTAATTAACAATACACTAGGATTATTTACAATAACAGCCTCCGGTGGATCATCTCCTTACACACTTGATTGGCAAGGACAAAATATTCCAACATGGAACAATGGTGATACTTTAATTGGACTTCCTGTGGGAACATATTTTTATACAGTTTCAAGCTCTGATGGCTGTACTTACTCTGATTCTGTTGTAATACAGAATACTTGCGATGGACAGATTACTAGTATTAATTATGATCAATGTGCTTCTGAGGTTTTTGTAAGTGCTGCTATAAATATGGTGGGATCTGGACCTTTTAATTTTGACTATGAATTATCTGATGGATTGTCAGTTGTAGCATTTGAAAATTCTACTGCTTCAAATATTATATTTTCTAACAGTGTTGGCTCAGGAACATTTTATTTAAATATTACAGAAACTAGCACTGGATGTATAGTTACTGATACCATTACACATACTTTAAATCCAATTTTTATTTCCTCTGCTATAACTGATGTAACTTCTCCAGGGGCATGCGATGGAGGTCTTTTCGTAACACCAACATCAGGACAATTTCCTTACACTTTCGAATGGAGTAATTCTGCTGGAATTATTTCTACTACTAGTGGTCCTTTCTCACAACTTACTAATCTTTGTGACGATACATATTGTTTAGTTATTACTGATGATAATGGGTGTACTTTTACAGAGTGTTATGATGTGCTTTATTACCCTTGTGATGTTACACTTTCTATTTATGACTCAATAAATTGTTATAATGGCTTTGGTGCTATTCAAGTAACTGTTGATACAACGGGTAACCCTGGCGGTCCTTATGAATACACTTTATTTAACGCTAATAGTGGAAACCAGATAGGAAATCCTCAAGTTAATGTAAATACACAATTTGTTTTTCCAAATTTACCTACAGGAAATTATTTTGTTACTGTTTTTGATCCTGCTTTTGGAGGTTATTGTAATCCAGATACAATTACATTAACAGAGCCTGATCAAATACAGATTTGGACAACAGTTGATAGTTCTTCTGCAGTTTGTGCTGAAGATGGAATTATTACTATTGATTCAATAACTGGAGGAATAAATCCATTTAGTATTAGTTGGCTAGATTCAGTTCTTTCTCCTCTGCCTACTATTGCAGATACAAATCTTGATGGAAATGTTTTTCAAGATTCATTATTATACTCTAATGAAAATACTAACGGATATTTAATTTTAGTAACCGATGGAAATGGTTGTTCAAGAAATGAAACTGTTTATATTCACCCACAAAACTCTGGTGCTGATTTTGCTATTGAAAGCTGGGAAGTTACACAGCCAAAATGTTATGGTGCTTGTGATGGTGGTATTCTTGCAACAATGGCTGGAATGCCAAATGGTTGTTTATCTATTCCTCCTTTTACTTTTTACTGGATAGATGGTACCACAGGTGGAGCCGGTCAAGTAGCGGATACATTAAAGGTTGATTCAGTTGGAACACTTTTTTATAATCCTTCACATGTTGCTACATATGTCAACCTATGTCCTGGGTCTTATCAATTACATGCCTATGACTACTATGGGAATTTTGGGGGTATTCAAAATTTTGATATTCTTGAACAAGACTCTATTACTATTGCTTTAGCTGATAGTTTAGAACTGTTTTGTGGTGAAGATCAATTTGTTATGTCAAATGTAAGTGGTGGTCCAACAGTAAATGATACAACACTTATTTCAAGTAATACTTTAGACTTTGGAATTCCTAGCGGTTTTCAAGATAGTTTAAATATCAATGATTACTATATTTTAGAAGTTAGTGGAACTTATGAAGATACAGCTGGTAACTTATATGATGCTGCTTGGGATTACACTTCTTTTCCTGGCGCTCCAGCAACTCCAGTGATGCATTGGGCATTTGATGGGAATTTCACACATAGACCCTTTCCTGATGCTTTTAACTTAGATCATACTTATCAGTTTCCTTTTGTTTCTTTAACAGGTGTTCATAATTTTGCAATGACTCAGCCTGGATTCTTACAGCCTGGGGTTACTGGAATGCAATTTGATTTATATCTTGTTCGCTATGACACTACTATGTTTACATATCAATGGGAATATCTTAACGCAACAGGAACTGCAAATATTGGGAATACTGATTCTGTTTTAGTTTATCCTTACTATGGTGGGCAATATGAACCAACAGATTATATTGTTACTGTTACTGATGCAACAGGTTCATGTTCAAAATCAGATCAAATACACGTTTCATGGGATTTAGGTATCCTAAGTTTTGATACAATAGGGGTCTCTCTAGTATCTTGCTATGGCGATTCTTCATCAACAATCATATTGGCTACAGATACTACTAGCTCTGGAACTAATACGCCTGGCTTTGCACCATACGTTTTCTATCTTGATGGAGAAGCTACTTTAACTTCACCATCTAATTATAGCGATACAATAGAGAATGTTCCAGCTGGTATACACACTATTAGTATTTCAGATTCTTTAGGCTGTCTTTCAAGAGAATTATTAATTGACGTTATTCAATCAGACTCTTTATATGCTTGTGGAGTAGATTCTAATTACATAGAAGTTTTAGTAGATAATTTTAATATGACTTTTGATAATCCATATCTCCATACATCTGTTGTTCCAACATTATTTGGAATGAATTACAGATTAAAGGTGAGTGGTACTTACAATGACTCTTGGTCAGGGTCAAATTATAAAGATGCTGCATACATATATAATATAAATCCTCCTACAGGTAATATTGATTGGATGATGAACGGTTCAAGTCTTTTTTATCCAAATCCAAATCAATATAACCCAACGCATGAATATGTATTTGAATTTGTTGGAGATGGTGACTCAATTGATTTTACTTATAACGATTATTTTGATTCTCTATATGTAAACAATAGTGGTCTGCTATCATTTGAGCTTTATAAAATGGTTTGTCCAAATACTGATACAGCTTTTACTTGTTATGGTGATTCAACAGCTTCTTCTACTGTATACCCAACGGGAGGAACACCATTTGATCCAGATGGTTTTGCAAATACAGGAGATGAGTTTTATGACATAGTTTGGAAAGATTTTTCTGGAAGTTCTACAAATTTAGCTGGTGATCCATGGGGTGCTGGTCAGACAGTTTCTAATCTTCCTGCTGGAACATATTTTGCTTCTATTACTGATGCTCTTGGATGTGAATATGTGAGAACTTTAATTGTTCAAGAATCAGCCGCTCCAATGAACATCGATACTATTTACCCAACTCCAGTTGCTTGTCGAAATGATTCTTCTGGATGTATTAATGCAATTGTTTCTGGTGGTTTTACGGATAATATTGTTGTTTTAATATCAGCAGGTGATACTATTTATACTGATCAAGGTGATCTTGATACTATTCAAATTTGTGATTTAGTTGCTGGTACATATCAGTTTTATATTTATGATTCTCCAGATGCAAGTTTTGCTGATTATAATTGTGCTGAGTTTGCAGAAATAATAATAACTCAGCCTCAAGATGTATTATCTACTTCGGTTAATTTATTATCTGATGTTCAATGCTTTGGAGACTCTACAGGAGCTGCAATAGCAAATGCTATCGGTGGTCAGTTTCCTTATTCTTATAATTGGTTGGCAGGAAATACTTCTGCTCTAGTTAATAATTTATGGCCAGGATGGCAAGTTGTTGAAATAAGCGATAGCAATGGATGTGTTAAGCTAGATAGTATTGAAATAGTAAACTTATATCCTGAGATTTCTAGCGTTTTAGATGTTATACAAGATGTTTCTTGTTTTGGAGGATGTGATGCTATTGCTAGCTTGTCTACAGATGGAGGAGTTCTTCCTCACACTTATTTCTGGGATATTGGTCAAGTATCTATTAATATGCCAGATACAGCATTTAACCTTTGTTATGGTGGACATGATGTAATCGTTGAAGATGCTCTTGGATGTAGAAGAACTGTTACTTATAATATAAGTCAACCAGATGAGCTTTTTGCTCAAGCAGTTATGACTCAGCCAATTCAATGTTTTGGTTTTGATGATGGAACAGCTTTTGCTTCAGCTACTGGAGGAACACAATTTTATTCATTTGTTTGGGATAGTATTAATGGGCAAGCAGGTCAGAATGCAACTAATCTAACACCTGGCATACATTATGTATATGTCACAGATGCTAAAGGGTGTACAGCCATGGATTCTGTAAATATTTCTGAGCCTACTCAATTAACAATAGCAATAGATGATACAATGACTGTTTATTCTTATTGTGCTGGAACAAATTCTGGTCAGCTATGTGCTATTGCTGATGGTGGAACACCAAATTATAATTATGTTTGGAATGATGTGTTAGGTCAAACAGGAACATGTGCTACCAATTTGATTGCTAGTCAATATACTGTATTAGTAATGGACGATAGAAACTGTATAGCTACTACATCTTTTAATTTAGATTCTATTACCAATAGTATGAATCCTGACTCAGTGAGTTTATCAATTGGTAATGTAAGTTGCTTTGGAACATTTGATGGTTCCGTTACTATAAACAGTGTTGTTGGAGCTGTTGCTCCTTATACTTATTCATGGATAGGACCAAACAGTTATAATTCTGTCCTATCATCAATTAGTTCATTATATGCTGGAAGTTATGGAGTTGTAATTGAAGATTCTAACGGATGTGCTATAACGGTAAATGCAGAAGTACAGCAGCCTGATCAATTAGAGTATACTACATACAATGTAGAAGGATCTACATGTTTAGGTGCCTGTGATGGAGAGATACATGTTAGTATTGAAGGTGGTACTCATCCATATTTTTATGATTTAGACCAGCAAGGAGCCTTTCCTTTAACAAATACTTCACCAGTTATAAACGATACTTTAATAACTAATTTGTGTGCTGGACTTCGTTCAATATATATCACAGATGATAATAACTGTGAAGGAACAGTAGTTTGGGGTGGAAGATGGGAAGAAACAGTTGATCAAGGTGTTATTGTTGAACTTGATTCTGTTGTAGTAGATCCTGCAACATGCTTTAACTTAAATGATGGCTCTGCTTTTATTCATGGTCAAGGAAACCCTTTATTTACTTACACTTGGGAAACAAATGATATTGTAACTAATCTTCCAACAGGAACGTTTTAGGTAATGGTATTTCATATAATAATTTTTACCCTGGAACATATTGGGCTGTAGCTCACTATGCTGATTCATCAAGTTTTGGTATTCCTTATTCTGCTTGTGATTTTGGTTATCAGTTTACAATTTCAAGTGCAGCACAGTTAACTACAGCTGCTACAAATGTTACAGAGGTTACTTGCTATGGTGATACTGATGGCGAAATTGATTTAATTATTTCTGGTGGAACTGCACCATATTCAGTTCAATGGGATACAACAACATCACTTCCAAATGGATCAAGTTCTTTGCAAATTAATTCATTGCAGCCTGGAACATATACTGCGAATATTTTCGATGACAATGGTTGTAGTATAACTTCAGACTTTGAAATAACAGAGCCTCTAGCAATTACAAATTATTATACATAACTGAGCCTTTATGTTTTGGTGGTTCAGATGGATCTGCCATTGCTAATACAAACGGTGGTAATGCTCCATACACTTATAACCCAAATATTAGCAATAATCTCTCGGCAGGAACATACTCTGTTGTGGTAATGGATAATAAAGGATGTACTTTCTTGGATGAAGTAATAATAACAGAACCCGATGCTGTTATCTCTTCTGTAGAATCAGATAATTTATTCTTTGGGCCTTATGATGTTAGGTGTTTTGGAGAAAGTAATGCTTCAGCTACTGTAACTGGAGGCGGAGGAATACCAGTGATCTCTTATCTATGGACTCCTTCAAATCAAACAACTGCTACAGCAACAAATTTATCTGTAGGTTCTTACGATGTAACTGTTACAGATTTAAATAACTGTTCTCAAACTGAAACAATATTAATAACAGAGCCAGATCAGTTAGTTATTAATTTGACTAGAAGTGGAGATAACGCACCTTTCTATGATATTAGTTGTTTTGGGTTAAATGATGGATGGGCACAGTCCGTTCCAGTAGGAGGTGTTGAAGGAACTTCAGGATATAATTATCAATGGGATGTTAGTGGAAGTAATATTTCTACAAATTACTATGTAGATAATTTACAAGCTGGTCTTGCATACACTATAACAGTGGTTGATGTAAACGGATGTGAGGAGACTGAAACCACACCAATTTTAACAGAACCAATTGAATTTGTAGCAAATGTTATTTCTGATGATTATGCTGGTCCTACTCATGAAGGATTTACAGTTAACTTTACTGACCTAACTATTTGTACTGATCCTTATAATTTTGAATGGACTTGGCTTGATGGAACAACTAATAATCCTTCAGGAACAACTAATTTTAATCATGTTTTTGATATCATTGGCTTGAATGAAGTTTATGTTACTCTTGAGAATGAGGTTACACTTTGTACTGATACTGTTGGGTTTAATATTGAAGTCCAAGGAATTCCAGAAATCTATAATGTTTTCTCTCCAAATGGTGATGGAGTTAATGACTTCTTTAGTTTTGGAGAATATGCAATGGAGGCTATGCAAGTACAATTCTTTAACAGATGGGGTGAGTTAGTTTACTCTTGGGATTTATCTGGTCAGGATTGGGATGGAAGAGGACTTGATGGAAGAGATCTTCCTGAGGGAGTTTACTTCTTTGTTCTTCAGTCTACAGGACTTGATGGAAGATACTATGAAAAAAGAGGTTCAGTTACAATATTGAGATAAATAATTTATATAAATATATTTTCTGTTTAATAATTATGTAATTGGTTTTTGGTAATGTGACGTAATCTTTATTTAAAAGAGGTAGTTGGTTGGAAATATTTAAAAAAAATATGATATGAAAAGAATTATTTTAATTGTTTTGCTTTTACCATTTTTTATTAATGCACAAGTTATTATTTCTAATGACACTACTGTATGTGGTAATTTCAATGATACTCTTTATGCTTTAAGTGCTACGCAGTCTTCTATGCAAACTGATGATTTGCATGACGATCTAGTTCCTTTAGGATTTACATTTAATTTTTATGGAACAGCATACACTCAATGTGTCGTTTCAGGAAATGGTTATGTAACATTTGATACTTCTTTAGCTAATTCATATTCACCTTACTCGATAAATGCTCCTGTACCAAACCCTGGTAATATCCCTGAGAATGCTATTTTAGCTCCTTGGCAAGATATTAATACTGGAGTAAGTGGTAATATTTATTATGGAACAACTGGTATAGCACCAAACAGGATGTTTACTGTTACTTGGTGTGAAATTGCAATGTTTTCATGTACCGCTGATTTACATACATCACAAGTTGTATTGCATGAAGGGTCTGATAAAATTGAAATGTTTATTGCAGAAAAACCACTTTGTGCTACTTGGAATGGAGGTGCTGCTATTCAAGGATTAGTTTCTGATGGTAGTTTATTTTCTGATATTGTATTTGATCCTATTTTACTTGCTGATAGAAATTTCCCTTTACAGTGGACTGCAACTAATGAAGGTTGGGAGTTTTTAACTGCTGGACCATCTGCTTATGTTATTAATCAAATTCCATATATCCCAATTGTTGCTGGTGAAGCTATTTGGACATCAGCCTCAGGAGATACTTTAGGTTATGGTCCAACTCTTCCAATTAATATTTCTTCAACAACTGTATATTATGCTGATGTTGTTGGAAGCTGTTCTTCCGGAATATTGTCGGATCAAGTTACGGTTTCGGTCTCTGGATGTTTTTCAATAGTTATGAGTTCCTCTGATGCTTCTTGCCAGGGAAATGATGGTCAAGTAAGTGTTGATCCGGGCTTAAATACGCCATCTCCTTATGATATGTTACTTTTGGATATGAATGGTGTTATTTTACAATCTAATCTAAATGTAAGTACTTCTCAGACATTCTCAAATCTTTTTCCTGGAACTTATGTTGCAAGAGTGACAGATGCTGGAGGTTCTTCTTCTCAAGATACAATTGTAGTTATGCAAGCAAATAATCCTCTAAATGTTTCTTCATTTGGGAGCAATGTTAATTGTTATAACGGAAGTGATGGTCAAATCTCTATTTTGGCTGACAGTGGAGCACTTCCTTATTCATTCTATTTAGATGGTGTTTTAAATACTAATCCAATTCCTTATGATAGTGTTTTTTCAAATTTATCTGAAGGAGTATATATTATTTCTGTTTTAGATGATAATAGTTGTTTGTATAGAGATACTATAAACATAACATCGCCCAATTATACTTTACAATCTCTAGCCCAATCTAAAGTCGTTATTTGTAACGGCAGTAATGATGGTATTGCTATAGGATCTGGAGCTGGAGGAACCCCGCCATATTCATACGAGTGGTTTAATCAAAATTTTGTTAGCTTTAGTACTAATGATACTGCTTTTAATTTAAGTGCTGGAAGTTATTATTTGGAGGTTAGTGATGCAAACGGTTGTGATACTTTTTCTACAGTACAGGTTATTGCCCCTCAGACAGCTCTTAGTGGTTCTCCTCAGGTTTTTGGTGTAGCATGTCGAGGTGATAATACAGGAATGATTATTGGAGATGCCAATGGTAGTTGGGCTCCATACCAATATTACTGGATTTCTAGTACTGGAGATACTCTTCAATCTACTTCATATGTTACTACTAGAGATACTTTAAAAGATTTAAGTTCAGGAGTTTATACTCTGCATGTTTATGATGCTCAATCATGTTTTGTGAGTTACAGTTTAAATGTTGGAGAACCAATGACTATGCTTAGTATAGATAGTATTTTAGTTGTAGAAAATATTGCTTGTTTTGGTGATAGTGTTGGTAAAGCTCGCTTATTTGCTAGCGGTGGAATGCCAAACTACAGTTATATGTGGGATAATGGAGAGACAGGCTTAGTAGCTCAAAATTTATCTGCAGGATATCGTCATCTTACACTTACTGATGATTGGGGATGTGAGGTTATAGATAGCGTTTATATCGCTGAGAATCCAGAGATACAATCCACTATTAGCGTTGTTCAGACAGTAAGTTGTTATGGGCAATCTGATGGTATTGCAAGTATTAGTTCTGTTGGAGGTATTCCAACATATACTTACTTCTGGAGTAATGGTCATACAGGTCTTAGTATGCCAGACACTTCTTCAGGTCTTGTTGAGGGTAGTTATTATGTAACTACAAGAGATATAATAGGTTGTGAGGTTGTTGATAGTATTTATGTGTCAGAGCCAGAGCCACTTTCTATGATTGCAAACGAGCTAGTACGGATATCATGCTTTGGAGCTAACGATGGTCTTGCTTATGCAAGCGCTCAAGGAGGTAATCTTCCTTATACGTTTAATTGGATGACTAATGGTCAAGTAGGAGATACAATTAATACTGTTCATCCAGGACTACATACTGTAGAAGTTGTTGATGCAAGAGGGTGTACTGCTAATGATACAATTTTTATGCATGAGCCAACAGAGCTTCATGTAAATATTGATGATAACTTAACAATACTACCTTACTGCATCGGAGTAAATAGTGCAAGCTTAACATCTTTAGCTACGGGAGGAACACCAGGCTATAGTTATGCTTGGGATGATAACTTAGTAGCGCCACAACTTACAGCAACTGCTAGTCATCTTTTAGCAGGAATTTATACTGTTATCGCAACAGATTCTAGGGGCTGTACAGCAAGTGATAGCAGAGATATTGATACAATTACTAATACAATGAATGCTTTTGTTTTAGAGTTAGATAATGTAAGCTGCTTTGGATATAATGATGGTTCTGCAGTTGTGTACCCATCTGGAGCTCATGCTCCATATTCATACCAGTGGTTTGGACCAAATGGTT
Source organism: uncultured Flavobacteriales bacterium (assembly GCA_905181585.1). Lineage (GTDB taxonomy): Bacteria > Bacteroidota > Bacteroidia > Flavobacteriales > BACL11 > CAJIYG01. The sequence goes on along the minus strand of CAJIYG010000004.1, from coordinate 54,632 downwards.
ACTCAAGTATGAATGATAGTGTAGCTAATTTATATGCAGAAACATATTCTGTAACGGTATCAGATACAAATAACTGTATGGTTAATGCAAGTATTAATCTAAGTGAGCCAGGAGCTATTACATACAATACTCTATCTTCAACGGATGCAGTATGCCTTGGCGCTTGTGATGGAAGTGTTCTTTTAGACTTTACAGGAGGAACAGCACCATATTATGGTCATGCTTTAGATAATAATACAGGAGCTATAACAATGAATTTATTAAGTGATAGTTTATTCTCAGGGATTTGTGCTGGAGATTATACTATAAGTTTAACAGATGCTAATGATTGTCCTTCTTATTTAGTTAATGGAGGTAATAATCAGCAAAATATAATTGCTTTAGATACTATTTTTACTGCTCTATCATCAAATGGAAATATCATTCAATGCTATGGTGATGCAACAGCAAGCCTTTCAATAGATTTAAATTACTTTGATAATACTTATTCTTATTCTTGGGAGGATGTTTTAAATCCTGGAGTTAGTCTTGGTTCGGGTTCTTCACTAGTTGGTCTTGGATCTGGAACATATGTTTTATTAGCAAATTATATGACTTGTTATGCAAGTGATACAATGACTATTACAGAGCCTGATTCAATTACTATATTAGGTAATGTGACAGATGCAGATTGTTATGGTGCAAGCACAGGATCTATTACAACAAATATTAGTGGTGGGTCATTAGGATATGTATATAACTGGTCTGGAAGCTCAAGTACAAATAATAATTTAAATAATGTATCAGCAGGAATCTATACTTTAACAGTGAGCGACATGTATTCTTGTGAGTACTCAGAAACATTTATCGTTGCAGAGCCACAAGAGATAACAGCTACAATAAATCAGAACTCCTCTAACTCTTATTTATTAGAATCTAATAATGTAAATGGGGGAGTTGCACCATATGTTCACTCTTGGAGAGAAGCATCTGCTCCAAATGTTCAGCTGGCAACAGGAACAACTTATATTGTTAGTAGCTATGGAGATTACTTTGTAAGAGTAACAGATGCTCAAGGTTGTACTAGTGAGTCAAATAGTATAGAGTTTATCTCAACGACAATAAATGAGGTAGGATCAAGCTTAGAGGTAAGTGTTTATCCAAATCCATTTAGATCAGAGGCAGTAGTTGACTTTGGAAGAGTAGTTGAGAATGCAAGCTTAACAATAGTGGATATGTATGGTAAAGTAATAGAGCGTCATTTAGTTGGAAATAGTGATCGTTATGTTATTACAAATAAAGATAAAGCTAGTGGTGTTTATTTCTTGAAAATAGAAACAAAAAATTTATCTTATGATTACAAGATTATTATTAAGTAAATAGTTTACTAAACTTTTCAAATTTCTATTTTATAAATATTTATTTAAGTTGTTGATTATCAATTGTGACTAGAGTTTTTAAATGTTCTTGATTGTACAGAGAGATATCAGATTAAAAAAAATACAAAACAATTTCACTTTTAGGTAATAAATTATTACATTTGCCGCCCATTTTAGTAAAGAAATAATATGCCTACAATACAACAACTAGTAAGAAAAGGGAGAGTAACTATTAAGAAAAAGAGTAAATCTTTAGCTTTGCAAAGTTGCCCTCAAAGAAGAGGAGTTTGTACAAGAGTTTACACAACTACTCCAAAGAAACCAAATTCAGCTTTAAGAAAAGTTGCCAGAGTTAGATTAACTAATGGTAATGAGGTTAACGCTTATATTGGCGGAGAAGGACATAATCTTCAAGAATATTCAGTTGTATTAGTTAGAGGTGGTAGAGTAAAAGATTTACCTGGTGTTAGATATCATATTGTCAGAGGTGCATTAGATACTTCTGGAGTAAATGAAAGAACACAACGTAGATCAAAATATGGAGCTAAGCGTCCAAAGAAATAAAATATAGATAATGAGAAAGAAAAAGGCTAAAAAAAGAATATTACTTCCAGATCCAAGATTTGGAAGTCCTTTAGTTACAAGGTTTGTAAATAATTTAATGTTAGATGGAAGAAAAAACACTGCATTTAAAGTTTTTTATACTGCTTTAGAAACTGTAGCAGAGAAAATTGAAGATGTTACAAATTTAGAAGTTTTTGAAAAGTCATTAGAGAATGTAAGTCCTCATGTTGAAGTTAGAAGTAGAAGAATTGGAGGAGCAACTTTTCAAATACCTCACCCTGTTAGAGAAGATAGAAAAGTATCTCTGGGTATGAAATGGATGATTGGTGCCGCAAGAAAAAGAAATGAAAAAACAATGGATCAAAAATTATCTGGTGAGATAATGGCAGCTTTTAAAGAAGAAGGCGCTGCGTATAAGAAAAAGCAAGATACTCATAGAATGGCTGAAGCTAACAAAGCATTTTCACACTTTAGATTTTAAATTATAGAAATGGCAAGAGACTTAAAATATACAAGAAATATTGGTATTGCAGCACACATTGATGCTGGTAAGACTACTACCACGGAAAGAATTCTTTACTATGGTGGTGTTAATCACAAAATTGGTGAGGTTCATGATGGTGCTGCTACTATGGATTGGATGGAGCAAGAGCAAGAAAGAGGAATTACAATTACATCTGCTGCAACAACATTAGGCTGGGACTATAGAGGTAAAAATTATCATGTAAATATTATTGATACTCCTGGTCACGTTGACTTTACTGTTGAAGTGAATAGGTCTTTAAGAGTGCTTGATGGTTTAGTTTTTTTGTTTAGTGCTGTTGACGGAGTTGAGCCTCAATCTGAAACAAATTGGAGACTTGCTAATAATTATAATGTTCCAAGAATTGGCTTTGTTAATAAAATGGATAGACAAGGGGCTAATTTTCTAAAAGTTTCTGCTCAAGTAAAAGAAATGTTAGGAAGTCATGCTCTTCCTCTTCAAATACCAATTGGTGCTGAAGATGAATTTAAAGGAGTTGTAGATTTAATTAATTTCAAAGGTATTGTTTGGAATGAAGAAGATCAGGGTATGACTTATGAAGAAGTTGAAATTCCAGCAGATATTATAGATGAAGCAAGAGAATACAGAGGGCAGCTTTTAGAAGCTGTAGCAGAATTCGATGAATCTCTAATGGAAAAATATTTTGAAGATGAAAATTCACTTACTGAAGCAGAAATACTTGCTGCACTTAGAGAAGCAACAATTCTGGTAAAGTAGTGCCAATGATGTGTGGTTCAGCTTTTAAAAATAAAGGAGTTCAGGCCATGTTAGACATGGTAATGGAAATTCTTCCTTCTCCGTTAGATGTTGATGGGATTACAGGAACAAACCCAGATAACGATAGTGAAGAGATAAGACAGCCTTCGGCAACTGATCCTTTTGCTGCTTTAGCATTTAAAATTGCAACAGACCCTTATGTTGGACGTCTATGTTTTACTAGAGCTTATTCTGGAACTTTAGATCAAGGAACTTTTGTGTTAAATACTAGAACAGGTAAAAAAGAAAGAATTTCTAGAATTTATCAAATGCATTCAAATAAACAAAATCAAATTGATGCACTTCAGGCTGGTGACATTGCTGCATTAGTTGGATTTAAAGATATTAGAACAGGTGATACATTATGTGCTTTAAAATCACCAATTGTTTTAGAATCAATGGATTTTCCAGAGCCAGTAATCGGAATTGCTATTGAGCCTAAGACCCAAAAAGATTTGGATAAGTTGGGCGTAGCTTTAGGTAAGCTATCAGAAGAAGATCCTACTTTTTCTGTTAAAACTGATGAAGATTCAGGGCAAACGATAATATCTGGAATGGGTGAATTACATTTAGATATTATTCTTGATAGATTAAAAAGAGAGTTCGATGTAGAGTGTAACCAAGGAGCTCCTCAAGTTGCTTATAAAGAAGCGATAACAAAAGCTGTTGAACACAGAGAAGTATACAAGAAACAATCTGGTGGTAGAGGAAAGTTTGCAGATATTAAATTTGAAATTTCTCCAGTTGATTCTGATTTTGAGGGTGAAGGATTACAGTTTGTTAATGAAATAAAAGGAGGTAACATTCCTAAAGAATTTATTCCTTCAGTAGAAAAAGGATTTAATATGTCTATGACAAATGGAGTATTAGCAGGTTTTCCTTTAAACTCTATGAAGGTAAGATTGTATGATGGATCTTATCATGATGTGGATTCAGATGCTTTGTCATTTGAGCTTTGTGCTCAAATTGCTTTTAAAGCTGCAGCTAAGCAGGCATCACCAATGTTGTTAGAGCCAATAATGAAATTAAATGTTATTACTCCAGAAGTTAATATGGGAGATGTTATTGGGGATTTAAATAGAAGAAGAGGACAAGTTGAGGGTATGGATGATAAAGCTGGAGCAAAAGTTGTTAATGCTAAGGTGCCACTTTCAGAAATGTTTGGATACATAACAGACTTAAGAACAATTACATCAGGTAGAGCTACATCAACTATGGAGTTTTCATCATTTGAAAATGCTCCAAAAAATGTTTCAGATGAAGTAATATCTAATATTAAAGGAGATAAATAAATATACTTATGGCACAAAAAGTTAGAATTAAGCTTAAATCATTTGATCACAATTTAGTTGATCAATCAGCTGAGAAGATAGTAAAGACTGTAAAGAATTCAGGTGCTATTATTAGTGGTCCAATTCCATTACCAACACACAAAAGAATTTATACAGTTTTGAGATCACCTCACGTTAATAAGCAGGCAAGAGAGCAATTCCAACTTGCAAATCATAGAAGATTAATGGATATATATTCTTCATCTTCTAAAACTATTGATGCACTCATGAAATTAGAGTTGCCAAGTGGTGTTAAGGTAGAAATTAAAGTAATTTAAAAAATAGAGTAATGCCAGGATTATTAGGAAAAAAAATAGGAATGACATCAATGTTCTCTGAAGAGGGGAAAAACATTCCATGTACTATTTTAGAAGTTGGACCATGTGTTGTTTCGCAAATTAAGACGAATGAGATTGATGGTTATGAAGCTGTTCAAATTGCTTATGATGAGCAAAAAGAATCTAGAATGTCTAAAGCATTAATGGGACATCTTAAAAAAGCAAATTCTAAAGCTGTAAAGAAAATGGTAGAAGTAACTCCATTTGATATTGAAGTTAATTTAGGTGATATTCTAACAGTAGATCTTTTTGAAGAAGGAAGTTTTGTTACTGTAGTAGGAACATCTAAGGGTAAGGGATTTCAAGGTGTTGTTAAAAGACATGGATTTGCTGGAGTTGGGGATGCTACTCACGGTCAACATAACAGATTAAGAGCTCCTGGTTCTATTGGTGCTGCTTCATATCCTGCAAGAGTATTTAAAGGAATGAGAATGGCAGGGCAAATGGGTAATGAAAGAGTAAAAGTTGAAAATTTACAGGTTCTAAAAATTATGAGTGATCGTAATGTAATTATTGTTAAAGGTGCGGTACCTGGTGCAAAAAATTCATATATAATAATTGAGAAATAATGAAGATAGCTGTACATAATATTAAGGGAAAAGAAACTACAAAAAAAGTAGATTTAAGTAAAGAAATATTTGGTGTTGAGCCAAATGATCATGCTATTTACTTAGATGTTAAACAATATTTAGCATCAAAAAGATTAGGTACCCATAGTTCTAAAGAGAGAGGAGCAGTTAAAGGTAGTAGAAGAAAGCTTAGAAAGCAAAAAGGTAGTGGAGCAGCTAGAGTTGGGGATATTAAAAATCCTTTATTCAGAGGTGGTGGTCGTGTTTTTGGTCCAAGACCTAGAAAATATGATTTCAAGGTGAATAAGAAGGTTAAAAGATTAGCAAGAAAATCAGCACTTTCATATAAACTTACTCAGAAGAACATAATCATAGTTGAAGATTTTAATTTTGACAATCCTTCTACTAAAGATTACTCTAGCACTTTAGCAAATTTTGACGTTCTAAACAATAAAACAGTATTAGTTCTTGATAAACCAAATAAAAATATATTTTTGTCCTCCCGAAATTTAAGCAGGGCAAAAGTCGTATTAGCTTCAGAATTAAATACTTATGATATTATGAACGCTAATAAGATGTTATTTGTTGAGTCTTCAATCAAGGAATTAGAAAATAATTTTTAATATTTTTATACAATGAGCATTATAAAAAAACCAATAATAACAGAAAAAATGACGAATGATACTGAAAAGTTCAATCGTTACGCTTTTGTTGTGGATAGAAAAGCTAATAAGATTGAAATCAAAAAAGCTGTTGAGCAACAATATGATGTTGTTGTAGATTCAGTAAGAACAATGGTCTGTATTGGTAAAAAAAGAGTTAGAGGTTCTAAGTCTGGAATGATTGTAGGAAAAACTAGTACATATAAGAAGGCTATCGTACAGCTATCCTCTAGTGATTCAATTGATTTTTACAGTAATATATAATTAAGAAACAATGGCAGTAAGAAAATTTAAACCAACAACACCAGGACAAAGACATAAGGTAGCTATATCTTTTGATACTATCACAGCTTCTAAGCCAGAAAAAAGTCTATTGGTTCCAAAGACAAGATCAGGAGGAAGAAATGATACTGGTAAAATGACTATTGCCAATGTTGGTGGAGGTCATAAGAAAAAATATAGATTAGTAGATTTTAAAAGAGAAAAGTTCAATATTCCTGCTAAGGTTGCTACAATTGAGTATGATCCAAACAGAACTGCTAATATTGCACTGCTTAACTATGTAGATGGTGAAAAAAGATATATCATTGCTCCTGAAGGTTTAGAAGTTGGGATGGAAATTATTTCCGGAGATAAAGCTCCAATAAATATTGGAAATACTTTGCCTCTTAGTGCTTTACCTCTTGGGACAATTATTCATAATGTAGAGCTTAAGCCTGGTCAGGGTGCTATAATGGTTAGAAGTGCCGGTTCATATGCTCAGCTAATGGCAAGAGATGGTAAATATGCCACTGTAAAGCTTGCCTCAGGTGAGATTAGAAGAATCTTAGTTACATGTTTAGCAACTATTGGAACTGTTTCAAACTCTCAGCATCAACTTCAAATTTCTGGTAAAGCAGGAAGAAGTAGATGGCAAGGAAGAAGACCTAATGTAAGAGCTACTGTTAAAAATCCAGTTGATCATCCAATGGGAGGTGGTGAAGGAAAACATTCTGGTGGATTACCAAGAAATAAAAATGGTGTTCCAGCAAAAGGTTACAAAACAAGAAATAAAAAGAAGCTTTCTGATAAGTTTATAATTGAAAGAAGAAAAAAGAAATAATTTATGGCTAGATCATTAAAAAAAGGACCGTACATTCATTACAAATTGCAAAAAAAAGTAGATGCAATGAACGAATCTGGAAAAAACTCAGTAATTAAAACTTGGTCAAGATCATCTATGATCTCACCTGATTTTGTAGGAAAAACAATTGGAGTGCATAACGGAAGACAATTTATTCCTGTTTATTGTACAGAGAACATGGTAGGTCATAAATTAGGAGAATTTTCTCCAACAAGGACATTTAGGGGACATGGTGGTAATAGAAAAAAATAAATAAATGGGATCTAGAAAAAGAATAAAAGCAGAAAGTATGAAGGAAGCAAGAAAGAATATTGCTTTCGCCAAACTAAATAACTGCCCTACATCTCCAAGAAAAATGAGGCTTATTGCTGACTTAATAAGAGGTATGGACGCTGACAGAGCATTATCTGAACTAAAACTTAATCCAAAAGAAGCTTCTAACAGAATGGAAAAGTTACTTCTTTCTGCTTTAGCAAATTGGGAGTCTAAAAATGAAGGTAAGAAAATGGATGAGAGTAATCTATACATTTCTGAGGTTAAGGTTGATGGAGGAAGGATGTTAAAAAGAGTTCAACCTGCTCCTCAAGGAAGGGCGCATAGAATTAGAAAAAGATCTAACCATGTAACTCTTGTAGTTGATAGTAGAAAAACTGAAATAAATTAATTTATGGGACAAAAAACAAATCCAATTGGTAACAGATTAGGTATCATTAGAGGATGGGAATCTAATTGGTACGGAGGTGATAACTTCGGAGATAAACTTGCTGAAGACGCGAAAATAAGAAAGTATCTTAACATTAGATTGTCTAAAGGAAGCGTTTCAAAAATTGCAATTGAACGTACTTTAAAGCTTGTTACTATTACTATACATACTGCTAGACCTGGAATAATTATTGGTAAAGGTGGGCAAGAAGTTGAAAATTTAAAAGGAGAAATCAAAAAGATTACTGATAAAGAAATACAGATAAATATTTTTGAGGTTAAAAAGCCAGAACTTGAAGCTACTCTTGTAGCAGACAGTATTGCTCGTCAAATTGAAGGAAGAATTTCTTACAAAAGAGCAACTAAAATGGCAATCGCTTCTACTATGAGAATGGGAGGAGAAGGGATTAAAGTTCAAATTTCTGGAAGACTAAATGGTGCAGAAATGGCGAGATCAGAAATGTTTAAAGATGGAAGAACACCTCTCCATACTTTTAGAGCTGATATAGATTATTCATTAGCAGAAGCACAAACAACATATGGTAAAATTGGTGTGAAAGTTTGGATATGTAGAGGAGAAGTTTACGGTAAACGTGATTTAATGCTTCACTTTAAAACTCCTAAAAAAACTGGAAATAATTCACCTAGAAGAAGAAAGTAGTTAAAGAAATAAGAAAATAAAAAGAAATGTTACAACCAAAAAAGTCAAAATTTAGAAGAATGCAAAAAGGCAAAATGAAAGGTAATGCTCAAAGGGGCCACCTTCTTGCTTTTGGATCATTTGGTATTAAAGCTCTTGAAGAAACTTGGATTACAGCCCGTCAGATTGAAGCAGCTAGAATTGCTGTTACAAGGTATATGAAAAGACAAGGGCAGGTTTGGATACGAATTTTCCCAGACAAGCCTATTACTAAAAAGCCCGCTGAGGTTAGGATGGGGAAAGGAAAAGGAGCTCCAGAATATTGGGCAGCATGCGTTAGTCCAGGAAGAATGCTTTTTGAGTGTGATGGTGTTGATTTTGAAACTGCAAAAGAAGCTTTGCGTCTAGCAGCTCAAAAACTTCCAATTAAGACAAAGTTTGTAATGAGAAGAGATTTAGTACAATAAAAAAAAAATAGATGAAAGACTTAGTATTAACTGAAATGCCTTTGAACGAATTAAATGATCTTTTAGAAAGTGAAAAAGAAAGATTAATGAAATTAAAAATGAGTCATGCTGTTTCTCCATTAGAGAATCCATTGACTATAAAATTTGCAAGAAAAAAAATTGCACGTGTAATGACAGAGATTAATAAAAGAAGAGTAAAATCTAATTAATTATTTATAATGAATAGAAATTTAAGAAAAGAAAGAATTGGAGTAGTTACAAGCAATAAGATGGAAAAGTCTATTGTTGTTTCAATCGAAAGAAAAGTCAAGCATGAGCTTTATGGAAAGTTCTTGAAAAAAACATCAAAATTTACTGCTCACGATGAAAAAAATGATTGTAACGAAGGTGATACGGTGAAAATAATGGAGACAAGACCAATGAGTAAGAATAAGAATTGGAGATTAGTAGAAATAATTGAAAGAGCAAAATAATGATACAACAAGAATCAAGAGTAAAAGTAGCTGACAATAGCGGAGCCAAAGAAATCCTTTGTATTAGAGTTTTAGGTGGTACTGGTAAGCGATATGCTTCAGTAGGAGATAAGATAGTAGGTAGTGTTAAGAATGCTACCCCATCTGGAACAGTTAAAAAAGGTTCAGTGGTTAAAGCTGTTATCGTTAGAGTAAAAAAAGAAGTTCGTCGTAAAGATGGTTCTTATATCAGATTTGGTGATAATGCATGTGTAATTATCGATGAAAATGGTCAAATGAAAGGAACAAGAGTTTTTGGTCCAGTTGCAAGAGAATTAAGAGATAATGATTTTATGAAAGTTGTTTCATTAGCTCCTGAAGTTTTATAAATTATAGAAATGGCAAAAAAAATAAAAATAAAAAAAGATGACACTGTTCTTATTTTAGCAGGAACATCTAAAGGTTCAAAGGGAAAAGTTGTTAAGGTTATGCCTGATAACTATAGAGCGATTGTTGAGGGTGTTAATATGGTTTCTAAGCATACAAAACCAAATGCTGCTAATCCACAAGGTGGTATAATTAAGCAAGAATCCTCGATTCATATCTCAAATTTAAAGCTTGTTGATCCTAAATCTGGTAATCCAACAAGAGTAGGTAGAATGAGGGATGAAAAAACTGGTAAAATTGTAAGGTTTGCAAAATCAACTAAAGAAGTAATAAAGTAATGGAATATAAAGCAAGATTAAAGAATAAATATAATACTGAGATTATTAATAACCTCAAGGGTAAGTATAAGTCAGTTATGGAGGTTCCTAGATTAGTTAAAATTTGTTTAAATCAAGGTGTTGGAAGTGCAACAACAGATAAAAAACAAATTGAAGCTGCTCAACAGGAAATGTCTTTAATTACTGGACAAAAAGCTGTCCTTACCAAATCAAGAAAAGATATATCTAATTTTAAATTAAGAAAGGGTATGCCGGTTGGTGTTATGGTTACTCTTAGGGGAAATACAATGTATGAGTTTTTAGATAGATTGGTTACATCCACAATGCCTAGAGTTAGAGATTTTCAAGGACTTGCAACCAAAGGTTTTGATGGTAGAGGAAATTTTACCCTTGGTATTAAAGAACAAATTGCATTTCCTGAAATAAGTATTGATAAAGTTATGAAAGTTACTGGTATGGATATAACATTTGTCACAAACACAAATTCTGACCCTGATGCACTTGAGTTATTGAGAGAATTAGGTATCCCATTTATTAAAGATATTAAAAGTAATAAAACAAATAGTTAAATATGGCAAAAGAATCAATGAAAGCCCGAGAGGTAAAAAGAGCTAAATGTGTTGCAAAATATGCAGAAAAAAGAGCTGCCTTAAAAGCTGCTGGTGATTATGAAGGTTTACAAAAGCTTCCTAAGAATGCATCACCAATAAGAATGCACAATAGGTGTAAACTTACAGGAAGACCTAAAGGTTACATGAGACAGTTTGGTATTTCTCGTGTTATGTTTAGAGAAATGGCAAATTTTGGTTTAATCCCTGGCGTTAAGAAGGCAAGCTGGTAATTTATAAAGAATAAAGAATATGTTTACAGATCCTATATCAGATTATTTAACAAGAGTAAGAAATGCTCAAATGGCAGGTCATAAAGTTGTTGATATTCCTGCTTCTAATATGAAGAAAGAAATAACTAAAATCTTACACGATAAAGGTTATATAAGAAATTTTAAATTTGAAGATGATATTAATTTTCAAGGTAATATAAAGATTGCTCTTAAGTATAATAACAAGACTAAAATGCCAGCTATTAAGAAGTTGTTAAGAATTAGTAAGCCGGGACTAAGAAAATACACCCCTTCTAAGTCATTACCTAGAGTTATTAATGGTTTAGGAATAGCAATAGTATCAACTTCTAAAGGAGTTATCACAGATAAAGAAGCTAGAGATTTAAATGTTGGAGGAGAAGTTCTCTGTCACGTATATTAAAAAAAAGAAGAATGTCAAGAATAGGAAAAAATCCAGTTTTAATACCAGAGGGTGTCTCAACAACACTTGAAGGAAATATTATTACTGTTAAAGGAAAGCTTGGAGAATTATCTCAGGAAATATCGAAAAGCATTTCAGTTGAAATTAAAGATGGATTAGTGTCTTTTTCACGTACAAGTGATCAAAAAGACATAAGATCCCTTCACGGTTTATACAGAGCTCTTGTTCAAAATATGATGCTAGGAGTTACTGTTGGCTATACAAAAAAATTACAGTTTATTGGTGTTGGTTACAGAGCCTCTGCCAATGGACAGAACTTAGATATATCAGCTGGTTTTTCACACAATATTATAATGTCTATACCAGCTGAAGTAAAACTTGTTGCTGAGACTGAGAAAGGAAAAGCGCCACTTGTTACGCTTACTTCTCATGACAAGCAACTTCTTGGTGCCGTAGCAGCAAAGATTAGATCTTTTAGACCACCAGAGCCTTATAAAGGAAAAGGAATAAGATACATTGATGAGTATGTAAGAAGAAAAGCAGGTAAAACATCTGCTAGTTAAAAAATTTGAAATAAAATGATAGACTCAAAGAAAGATAAAAGACAAAAAGTTAGGTTTAAAATCAGAAAAAAAGTTTCTGGTACTAAAGATATGCCAAGATTAGCAGTTTTTAGAAGTAATAAAGAAATTTACGCTCAGATAATTGATGATGTTAATTCTTGCACATTAGCTTCTGCATCTTCTAGAGACAAATCTTTAGAAACAAATAAACTTACTAAGATAGAACAAGCAAAATTAGTTGGTAAATTACTTGCAGAGAGAGCTAGTGGAGTTAAAGTTACTAATGTAGTTTTTGATAGAGGAGGTTTTCTTTATCATGGAAGAGTTAAAGCATTGGCAGATTCTGCTAGAGAAGCAGGTTTAAAATTTTAATAAATAAAATATATGTTAAAATCAGCGAAAGATAAAAAAGTAAAGATATCATCAGATATTGAATTAAAAGATCGTCTTGTAGGTATCCAAAGAGTTGTTAAGGTTACTAAAGGTGGTAGAGCATTTGGTTTCTCAGCAATTGTTGTTGTTGGAGATGAAAAAAGTATTGTTGGAATTGGTTTAGGTAAATCTAAAGATGTTTCAACAGCGATTGCAAAAGCAATTGATGCTGCAAAGAAAAATTTAGTAAAAATACCTGTTTTAAAGGGTACTATACCTCACGAACAGTCTTCTAAATTTGGAGGTTCACAAGTATTTATAAAACCAGCTTCAAACGGTACTGGTGTTAAGGCTGGTGGTGCGATGAGAGCGGTATTAGAAAGTGCAGGAGTTAAAGATGTTCTTGCAAAGTCTAAAGGCTCATCAAACCCTCATAATTTAGTTAAAGCAACTTTAAAAGCTTTATTAGAACTTAGAGATGCTAGAACTGTGGCTATGCAAAGAGGAGTAACTATGGATAAAGTTTTTAATGGTTAATTAAATTTATTATGAGCAAAGTAAAAATAAAACAAGTTAGAAGTAGGATAGGCAGACCAAAAGATCAAAAATTAACACTTGACGCTTTAGGTCTAAGAAAAATGAATAGAATTGTTGAGCATGAAGCTACTCCTCAAATTATGGGTATGATTAACAAGGTTAAACACTTAATTGCAATAATAGATTAAATATGGAATTACATAATTTAAAACCTGCAGAGGGTTCAGTAAAATCTGGAAAAAGAGTTGGTAGAGGAGAAGGTTCTAAAAGAGGTGGTACTTCTACTAGAGGTCACAATGGTCAAAAGTCAAGGTCAGGTTACTCAAAGAAAATTGGTTTTGAAGGTGGTCAACAGCCAATCCAAAGAAGATTACCTAAATTTGGGTTTACAAACCCTAATAGAGTTGAATACAATGGTGTTAATCTAGACACTCTTCAGGCTCTATTTGATAATAAAAAAATAAAAGCTGAAATTAATAAACAAGTTCTTATTGATAACGGTCTTGTTCAGAAAAAAGATCTTGTTAAAATTTTAGGTAGAGGAGAATTAAAAGCAAAATTAAATATTACTGTTGATGCTTTTTCTGCTTCTGCAAAATCTGCAATAGAAAAAGCAGGAGGAACAGCAAATTTAATTAAATAGAAAAATGAAAAAGTTAATTGAAACAATAAAGAATATTTGGAACATTGAAGATCTGAGAAGTAGAATCTTAGTAACACTTGGTATTCTAGCTATTTATAGATTTGGTTCATTTGTTGTTATCCCTGGAGTTGATCCAGCTCAATTATCTGCACTTCAAGATCAAACAGCTGATGGCTTACTTGGTCTTCTTAATATGTTTACTGGTGGCGCATTTTCTCAAGCATCAATTTTTGCTCTTGGAATAATGCCTTACATTTCTGCTTCGATTGTTATTCAATTACTTGGAATGGCTATCCCGTATTTTCAAAAACTTCAAAAAGAAGGTGAGAGTGGAAGAAGAAAAATTAATAATATTACAAGATATCTTACTATTTTAATTACTGGTGGTCAGGCTCCAGGTTATATTGCAAATCTACAAGCAACTTTGCCAGAAACAGCATTCTTATTGCCTGCTGGAGGTTTTTGGTTTTCATCTATTATTATACTTGTAACTGGTACTATGTTTGTTATGTGGCTTGGTGAAAAAATTACTGATAGAGGTATAGGTAATGGAATCTCATTATTAATCATGATCGGAATTATTGCAAGTTTCCCACAATCATTAATGCAGGAATTTGTATCAGCATTAGGAAGTACAGGCGGAGGTCTAGTTGTTTTTCTAGTAGAAATGATTCTGCTTTTATTTGTAATTCTTGTTACAATATTACTTGTTCAAGGAACTAGAAGAATACCAGTTCAATATGCAAAAAGAGTGATTGGTAATAAACAATATGGTGGAGTAAGACAGTTTATACCATTAAAAGTAAATGCAGCTGGAGTTATGCCAATAATATTTGCTCAAGCAATAATGTTTGTACCAATAACACTTGTTGGTTTTTCAGAAAACGAATCACTTCAAGGATTGGCAGCTATATTAACAGATTTTCAAGGACTTTGGTATAATGTGCTTTTTTTCTTAATGATTGTTGCTTTTACTTATTTTTATACAGCCATGACAGTTAATCCTAATCAAATGGCTGATGATATGAAGAAAAATGGTGGTTTTATTCCAGGAATCAAGCCTGGAAGAGCTACATCAGATTATCTTGACAATGTTATGTCAAGAATTACGTTTCCAGGTTCCTTATTTTTAGGGCTTGTTGCTATTTTACCTGCCTTTGCGATGCAAGGGGGTGTAAACGTTCAGTTTGCTCAGTTTTACGGTGGAACTTCTCTTTTAATTTTAGTAGGAGTTATTTTAGACACTTTACAGCAAATTGAAAGTCATTTATTAATGCGTCATTATGATGGATTGATGGATTCTGGAAGAATTAAAGGAAAGTCTTCAGGAAATAATATGATGTAATCATCTGAAATTAAGATGATTTATTATAAAAATGAAGAAGAGATAGATTTAGTTAGAGAAAGTTCTTTACTTGTTGCAAAAACTCATGCAGAGATTGCAAGCTTTATTAAGCCTGGAGTCACTTCATTATCTTTAGATAAGATTGCTGAAGAGTTTATTAGAGATAATGGTGGTGTACCTGCTTTTAAAGGTTACAATGGTTTCCCTTGTACTCTGTGTATTTCCCCTAATGAGCAAATAGTTCATGGTATTCCAAATAATAATCCTCTTGAAGATAATTCAATATTATCAGTTGATTGTGGTGTTGTTATGAATGGTTTTTATGGTGATTCTGCCTTTACATATGAAGTGGGAGACGTTGATTTAGATGTAAAAAAATTATTAAAAATTACAAAAGAATCATTATACAAAGGAATTGATCAGGCTATCGTAGGTAATAGAATAGGCGATATAAGTCATGCTATACAGTCTCATTCGGAAGAACACGGATATGGAGTTGTTAGAGAACTTGTTGGTCATGGTCTTGGTAAAAGTCTACATGAAAGTCCAGAAGTCCCTAATTACGGAAAAAGAGGCTCTGGCTTAAAGTTAAAAAAAGGTTTAGTAATAGCAATTGAACCAATGATTAACATGGGTACGAGAAAAATTTTGCAACACAACGATGGATGGACAATAACAACTATTGATAAAAAACCATCTGCTCATTTTGAACACACAATAGTTGTTCGAGAAGGAAAAGCAGAGATTTTATCAAGTTTTAAAGAAATTGAAAAAATAATAAATGGCTAAACAAGCTAACATAGAACTAGATGGAACAATAACTCAAGCATTATCTAATGCTATGTTCAGAGTTGAACTTGAAAATGAGCATATAGTTACAGCTCATATCTCAGGTAAAATGAGGAAGTTTTATATTAAGCTGTTGCCTGGGGATAAAGTAAAGCTTGAAATGTCTCCTTATGATTTAACAAAGGCAAGAATAACATATAGGTACTAATAAATATTAGAAAAAATGAAAGTACGAGCATCAGTAAAAAAAAGAAGTGCAGATTGCAAAATAGTAAGGCGTAAAGGCAGACTATACGTGATAAATAAAAAGAATCCAAAGTTTAAACAAAGACAAGGTTAAAAATTATGGCTAGAATTAAAGGTATTGATTTACCAAAAAATAAAAGAGGAATCATTTCATTAACTTATATTTATGGAATAGGTTCAACATTTGCTACTAAAATTCTTGATGAAGCAAAAGTTTCTCATGATAAAAAAGTTCAAGATTGGACAGACGAAGAAGCAAATAGTATAAGAGCTATTATTGGAGATAAATATACTGTTGAAGGTGAATTAAGAGCCGAAACACAAACAAATATCAAAAGATTAATGGATATTGGTTGTTACAGAGGTATACGTCACAGAACAGGTTTACCTCTTAGGGGGCAGCGTACAAAAAACAATTCTAGAACTAGAAAAGGTAAAAGAAAAACAGTTGCTAATAAAAAAATAGCTACTAAATAATAATATACAATGGCTAAAACAACAAAAAAAAATAAAGTTAGAGTTGAGTCTGAAGGACAGGCACACATTCAAGCATCTTTTAATAATATCATTATTTCATTAACTAATAATAATGGTCAAGTTATTTCATGGTCTTCAGCTGGTAAAATGGGATTTAGAGGATCTAAGAAAAACACACCATATGCTGCACAGCTTGCAGCTGAGGATTGTGCAAAAGTTGCTCTTGATGCTGGACTTAAGAGGGTAAAGGTTTATGTTAAAGGTCCCGGTTCAGGAAGAGAATCAGCTATTAGAACTATTCACAATACTGGCATTATTGTCACTGAAATAGTTGATGTAACACCACTTCCTCATAATGGATGTAGACCCCCAAAAAAGAGAAGAGTATAATTTTAAAAAATAATTTATAATAGAATATGGCAAGATATACAGGACCAAAGTCAAGAATTTCAAGAAGATTTGGAGAAGCAATTTTCGGACCAGACAAGGCATTAGCTAAAAAAGCTTATGCTCCTGGTCAGCATGGAAATGCAAGAAGAAGAGGAAAGAAATCTGAATATGGAGTGCAATTAGACGAAAAACAAAAAGCTAAATACACTTATGGTATTTTAGAAAAGCAATTTTCAAATTTATTTAAAGTTGCTTTAAAAAGAAAAGGTATTACAGGAGAAATTCTTCTACAAATGTGTGAGTTAAGGTTAGACAATGTTGTTTATAGAATGGGAATTGCTCCTACTAGAAGAGCAGCTCGTCAGCTAGTTTCCCATAGACACATTATGGTTAATGGTAATCTGGTAAATATTCCATCTTATTCAATATCTGTAGGTGATCAGGTTAGTGTTAGAGAAAGGTCTAAATCTTTAGAAGCTATCACAAATTCTCTTTCTAATAATACTGATATTCTTGAGTGGCTTGAATTTAACAATGAGTCTAAAACAGGAAAACTTCTTTCTGCTCCAGAAAGAATTCAAATTCCTGAAAATATAAATGAGCAGTTAATTGTTGAACTTTACTCTAAATAATAAACATAAAATTTAAAAAAATAAAGATATGCACATATTAGATTTTCAAAAACCTGATGAAGTAATTATGATCAATGAAGAAGCTAACCAAGGCAACTTCGAGTTTAGACCTTTAGAGCCTGGTTATGGTTTAACAATTGGTAATGCTGTTAGAAGAGTTTTACTCTCTTCTCTTGAAGGTTTTGCATTAACATCAATAAAGATAAAAGGAGCTGATCATGAATTCTCTTCTCTTAAAGGAGTTGTCCAAGATGTAACAGAAATCATTTTGAATTTAAAGCAAGTTAGATTAAAGCAGCAAATTGAAGGTGTTAATTCTGAGAATGCGACTATTACTATTAAAAATCAGAATAAAATTACTGGAGCAGACCTTGCTAATGGTCTTTCTAGTTTTCAAATTTTAAATCCTGATTTATTAATATGTGAATTAGATAAGTCAGTTGAATTTTCAATGGAATTTTCAATTAACAAAGGAAGAGGGTATGTTCCTGCTGAAAATAATATTATTGAGGAGGCTCCAATAGGAACAATCGCGATAGATTCAATCTTTACTCCTATTAAGAATGTCAACTATAATGTTGAAAATTATAGAGTAGGTCAAAAAACAGATTATGAAAAGTTAAATATTAATATTACTACTGATGGTTCAGTTGACCCTAAAAGAGCTCTTACTGAAGCATCAAAAATATTAATACAACATTTTATGTTATTCTCTGACGAGAAAATTAATCTTGAGGCAGATATTGCTGATGACTTTGATGAAGATACTTTACATATGAGACAATTATTAAAAACTGAACTTACAGATTTTGGTTTATCTGTAAGAGCCTTAAATTGTCTTAAAACAGCCGAAGTATATACATTAGGAGAATTAGTTTCTTTTAAAAAGAGTGATATGCTAAAGTTTAGAAATTTTGGAAAAAAATCTTTAACTGAACTTGAAGAATTAATTGATGAAAAAGGTTTACATTTTGGATTTGATATTTCAAAATATAATTTAGATAACGACTAGAAAAATGAGACACGGAAAAAAGTTTAACCATTTAGGTAGAAAAGCAGCACATAGAAAAGCCATGCTAGCTAATATGGCATGTTCTTTAATTGAACATAAAAGAATTAAAACTACTCTGGCAAAAGCTAAAGCTTTAAGAGTATATATTGAACCTCTTATTACTAAATCTAAGAATGATACCACTCATTCAAGAAGAGTTGTTTTTAGCTATTTAAAGCAGAAAGATGCTATTACTGAACTTTTTGGAGATATTTCATCTAAGATTGCTGAAAGAAATGGTGGATATACAAGAATTTTAAAGTTAAGTAATAGAATGGGTGATAATGCTCAAATGTCTTTAATAGAATTAGTTGACTATAACTCAGAATATTCTACAAATATTACTAAAACCAAAAAAGCAAGAAGAAGAGGCGGTAAGAAAACTTCACCTGATAGCGTTTCTGATGTTGATATTCCTTTGGCAGAAGTTGTAGAAGAGACTCCAGCAGCAGAAGTTGTAGAAGAGACTCCAGCAGCAGAAGTTGTAGAAGAGACTCCAGCAGCAGAAGTTGTAGAAAAGGCTGATAATTCGAAAACTGATGACAAAGAAAAAAGTTAGAAGGATTAAGTAAAAAAAATAAAAATGATTCATATTTAAAAAAAAAAGGATAAAGCCATTTGAGTTTTATCCTTTTTTAGTAAATCAAGTAAAATGAAATATAAAATTAAAAATAAGGCAATACTACTTCTTGAAGACGGAACAATTTTTTATGGATTTGGTGCTGGTTTTAGTGGAATTGCAACAGGAGAACTTTGCTTTAATACTGGAATGACTGGATATCAGGAAGTTTTTACTGATCCTTCCTATTATGGTCAGTTAATGATAACAACTAATGCTCATATTGGTAATTATGGAGTTAAAGATGACGAGATAGAATCTGAAGATATTAAAATCTCTGGATTAATTTGTAAGAATTTTAATTCTGGATATTCAAGGCAATCTGCTGACTCCGATCTTAACACATTTTTTGAAAATTCTAAAAAAGTTGTAATTACTGATATTGACACAAGAGCAGTAGTAAGACATATTAGGGACAAAGGAGCTATGAATGCTATTATTTCTAACACTATCACAGATATTACAGAACTACTTGAAATTATTAAATCTGTACCTTCAATGGTTGGGTTAGAGTTGTGTTCTAAAGTTTCTACAAGTAAAAGCTATTATTTAGGTAATAAAGAATCTAACTTAAAAGTAGCTGTGTTAGATTTAGGTGTAAAAAAGAATATTTTAAAATGCTTAACTGACAGAAATTGCTTTTTAAAAATATTTCCTATGAATAGTTCATATAAAGAAATTAATGCTTGGGGTCCAGATGGTTTCTTTTTATCAAACGGTCCAGGTGATCCTGATACTATGCCTCAAGTTTTAGAAAATATAAAATCTATGACTAGTAATGGTAAACCCGTTTTTGGAATTTGTCTAGGACATCAAATGCTTGCCTTATCAGAAGGTGTGGGAACATATAAAATGCATAATGGACACAGAGGAATTAATCATCCTGTTCAAAATTTAAAGACTGGTAAATCAGAGGTTACTTCTCAAAATCATGGTTTTGGAATTAATGCTGAAGATGTAAATAGTAATAATAATATTTCTATAACACACATTAATCTAAATGATAATACAATTGAAGGTATCGAATTAAAAGATAAAAATTGTTTTTCAGTTCAATATCACCCTGAATCATCACCCGGCCCCCATGATTCCAGATATTTATTTGATGAATTTATCAATCGAATGATGACACTTAAAAAATAATGAGTAAAATTAAAAATATTCATGCTAGACAAATACTTGATTCTAGAGGAAATCCAACTGTAGAGGCAGAAGTACTTACAGAATCAGGAGTTTTATCAAGAGCTGCTGTTCCTTCAGGAGCTTCTACAGGAAAACATGAAGCAGTTGAGCTAAGAGATGGAGATAATTCAATTTATTTAGGTAAAGGGGTATTAAAAGCAGTTAATAATATCAACACTTCAATTAATTCTTGTCTTAAAGGTCTTTCTGTTTTAGATCAATCTTTGTTAGATAATAAATTAATTAATCTTGATGGAACTGAAAATAAAGAAAATCTTGGCGCTAACGCTATGTTAGCAGTTTCTCTTGCATGCGCCAAATCAGCTGCTAAAGTAAATAATAAATTTTTATTTCATCATATTGGTCAAAGAGAGTCATATCAAATGCCCATTCCAATGATGAATATATTAAACGGAGGATCGCACGCAGATAATAGTATAGACTTTCAAGAGTTTATGGTTATGCCTGTTGGTGCTGAAAGTTTTTCTGAAGCTCTTAGAATTGGAACAGAAATTTTTCATTGTCTAAAACAACAACTTAAAGTTAAAGGGTATTCAACTAATGTTGGAGACGAAGGGGGTTTTGCACCTAATATTGGATCAAATGAAGAAGCAATAGAAATTGTAATTAAATCAATAGAAATTGCTGGCTATAGAGCTGGCGAGGATGTTTATATTGCTATTGATGCTGCAGCATCAGAGTTTTACTTGCCAGAACAAAAAATATATCATTTTCATCAATCTTGTGGAAAAAAACTAACTGCAGATGAGATGGTTGAATATTGGTGTGACTGGGTAAAAAAATATCCTATTATATCTATTGAGGATGGCCTAGATGAAGACGATTGGAGCTCTTGGGCTTTAATGACTAAAAAATTAGGAAATAAAATTCAATTAGTAGGTGACGATTTATTTGTTACTAATGTTAAAAGGTTATCAAAAGGAATAGAAAATAATATTGCTAATTCAATTTTAGTTAAGGTGAACCAAATTGGTACATTAACCGAAACTATTGAAGCTGTTAATTTAGCTCATAAAAACTCATATACATCTGTTATGAGTCACAGATCTGGTGAGACTGAAGATACAACAATAGCAGATTTATCCGTTGCATTATCTACAGGTCAGATTAAGACTGGCTCTGCCTCAAGATCAGATAGAGTTGCTAAATACAATCAATTACTTAGGATAGAAGAAGAATTAGGAGAAAAGGCCTTATTTACTGGAAAAGGATTTAAGTTTGTTAGGTAATTTTTTTTTAAGGTGTTATATTTACATAAATAATAATTAAGTATGAGTAATAGTAAAAAAGCAGAATTACATTTTGAGGGAAAAACATATGAAATTCCTGTAACAGTAGGTTCTGAAAATGAACATGCGTTAGATATTAGTAAACTAAGATCAGAATCTGGCCTTATAACAATTGATAGAGGTTTTAAAAATACCGGATCTACTAAAAGTGCAATTACTTTTCTTAATGGAGAGGAAGGTGTTTTAAGATATAGAGGTTATTCTATTGAGGAGCTTGCAGAGAAGTCTAATTTTTTAGAAGTTTCGTACTTACTTATTTATGGTGAATTACCATCTAAGACTCAATTAGATGATTTTGTCAATGAGATTACTTCTCACACATTAGTTCATGAAGATGTAAAAGCTATTTTAGATGGTTTTCCGTCAAGATCACATCCAATGGGGGTCTTATCTTCACTTGTTTCTTCTTTAACAGCATTTTATCCTAAATCTTTAGATCCTAACAGATCTCTTGATGAAATTAATGGTACAATCATAAGATTAATTGCTAAGCTACCAACTCTTGCTGCTTGGAGTTTTAAGAATAGAATGCGTCAGCCAGTAATGTATCCAAAAAATAAATTGAATTACACTAGCAATTTTTTACATATGATGTTTGGTTTGCCTACTCAAGAAACAGAGATTAATCCTGTAATTGCTAGTGCTTTAGATAAGTTACTTATTCTTCATGCAGATCACGAACAAAATTGTTCTGCTGCTACAGTTAGAATTGTTGGTTCTTCTCATGCAAGTTTATATGCTTCTATTTCAGCTGGAATAGCTGCATTATGGGGTCCTTTGCACGGAGGAGCCAACCAAGCTGTTATTGAAATGCTTGAAGAAATGAAAGATAGTGGAGGTGATGTAGAAAAATATATTTCCAGAGCTAAAGATAAAAATGATTCTTTTAGACTGATGGGTTTTGGACATAGAGTATATAAGAATTTTGATCCAAGAGCTACAATAATTAAGAAAGCTGCTGATGATGTTTTAGATCAATTAGGCATAAAAGACCCTGTTTTAGATCTAGCAAAAAAACTTGAAGAAGTTGTATTAAAAGATGAATATTTTAAGTCTAGAGGATTGTATCCAAATGTTGATTTTTATTCAGGTATTATTTATAGAGCCTTAGGGATTCCTACTGATATGTTTACAGTTATGTTTGCTTTAGGGAGATTGCCAGGCTGGATTGCTCAATGGAAAGAAATGAGAGAAACAATTGAGCCTATTGGAAGACCTAGACAAGTTTACACTGGAGAAAACCTTCGTTCATATTCTGATATCAATAAAAGATAATATTTATAAAATATATGTTTTGAAAGGCAACTGTTATGGTTGTCTTTTTTTATAATTTTGCTATATGGGATATTCGTCATTATTAGAATGTATTAAGGATTTAGAAAAAAATGGTCATTTAATTAGAATTAAAGAGGAAGTTGATCCAAATATAGATATAGCAACATATCATTTAGATGAATTTAGAAAGCAAGGAAAAGCATTGCTTTTTGAAAATGTTAAAGGAAGTAAGTATCCTGCAGTTTCTAATCTTTATGGAACTTTGGAAAGAAGTAACTTTATCTTTAGAGATTCAATTAATAAGGTTAAAAAACTAATTAATTTGAAAATCGACCCTATTAATGGTTTTAAAAATCCATTATCATCTCTACAATCCGCATTTTATGCATTAAATGCACTTCCTAAGAAAGTATCTTTACCAAAATATTTTGAGGAAATATCTATATCAGACTTACCACAAATAAAATGCTGGCCTGATGATGGGGGTTCATTTATTACTCTTCCACAAGTTTTTTCAGAAGATGTTAATAATCCTGGAATAATGAATTCTAATTTAGGAATGTATAGAATTCAAATTAGCGGAAATGATTATATAAAAAATGAAGAAATTGGGATTCATTATCAGATTCATCGTGGAATTGGAATTCATCAGAAAAGAGCAATTGAGAAAGGAGTTCCTTTAAAGGTTTCTATTTTTGTTGGTGGACCTCCTGCTCATACATTTTCTTCAGTAATGCCTTTACCAGATAATATGTCTGAACTTACTTTTGCTGGAATATTAGGAGCAAAAAGATTTAGATATTCTGTAGTTGACGGATATACTATATCAGCAGATGCTGATTTTGTAATCTGTGGAGAAATATCTAATGATCTTAAGCCAGAGGGCCCATTTGGAGACCATTTAGGGTATTATAGCTTAAAACACGATTTCCCTTATCTTAAAGTAAAAAAAGTATTAGCTAAAAAAAATGCAATTTGGCCATTTACTGTCGTAGGAAGACCACCTCAAGAGGATTCTCAATTTGGTAAATTAATACATGCAATGACAGGAAGTGCAGTTGAAAATGAAATTCCTGGTCTAAAAGCAGTTAATGCGGTTGATGATTCAGGTGTTCATCCGCTTCTTTTAGCTATTGGCTCAGAGCGATATACTCCATATAATCCAACAAAAGTTCCTCAAGAGCTTTTAACAATTGCAAATCATATTCTAGGAACTGGACAATTATCGTTAGCTAAGTATTTACTTATAGTTGATGATGATAATGCCCCTGACATTAATAATAAAAAAGCTTTTTTTAAATATTTATTAGAGCGTGTTGATTGGTCAAGAGATTTACATTTTCAAACTATGACTTCCATTGACACTCTTGATTACAGTAGTAAAACTCTCAATGAAGGATCTAAAGTTATTATTGCTGCTGCAGGAAAATTAAAGAGAAATTTAAAAAAAGAAAATCCATCTCTTTCATTACCAAAATATTTTTCAAATAGTTTTATTGTTACTGAAGGAATCCTTGCCATTGATGGTACTGGAGATATAAAATCTTTAATTACTTACTTAGAAAGTGTCAGTTTAGATGGAATTGCACTAATTACTTTAGTTGATGATGCAAAATTTGTTTCTGAAGATTTTAGTAATTGGTTGTGGATATGTTTTACAAGGTCTAATCCTTCACATGACATTTATGGACTAAATTCAAAAACTATAAATAAGCATTTTTCTTGTTCAGTTCCTATTATTGATGCAAGAATAAAGGAACATCATGCGCCAGTTTTAATTAGATAGATTTATTTTCTTTTTTTCCAATTTTTCTTTTTACTATTTTTTTTGAAAATTTCAAATTTCGGGCCTTTTTCATAATTTTCAGGTAAATCATTTTTCAATACTGATCTTTCTATAAGTTTTTCTATATCCATGAAATTTTTGACCTGTTTTTGATTTATAAAAGTTATTGCTTCACCTGTTCTGTCTGCTCGAGCAGTTCTTCCAATTCTATGTACATAATCTTCTGCATCATGAGGAACTTCATAATTCATTACTAATTCAATTCCCTTAATGTCAATACCTCTAGAAAGAATATCAGTTGCTACAAGAATTTTTATTTTTTTATTTTTAAAATCTCTTATTGTGTCTTCTCTTTGTTCTTGATTTAGTTCTGAATGCATATCACTAGATCTTAAGCCTGACTTATTTAAAGTTCTTTTAATCTCTTTAACACTTTTAATACTAGAAGCAAAAATAAGCACATGACTTAGAGGTTTTTCTCTTTCTTTTTTCTTAAGAATATCTCTTATTAATCTTATTTTCTGATCATCATTTATTAAATATGCACTTTGTTTTATTCCTGCAGCTGGTTTTGAAATTGCTAAACTTATACTTGAAGGATTAATTAAAATATTTTCAGCGAGCTTTCTAATTTTAGAAGGCATTGTAGCAGAGAAGAGAAGTGTTTGCCTCTTTTTTGGTATTTTTTTTGAAATAGAAACAATATCATCATAAAAACCCATATCTAGCATTCTATCAGCTTCATCTAATATTAAATACTCTATTTCACTAGTATCAAAATAATTAAATTTTAAATGAGCCATTAATCTTCCTGGAGTACAAATAATAATATCTGTTCCTTTAACAAGTGCTTGCTTTTGATTTTCAAATTCAGGACCTGTTCCTCCTCCATATATTGGGTAGGATGATGAATTAGTATAATAAGAAAAGCCTTCGATTTGCATATCAATTTGTTTTGCAAGTTCTCTTGTAGGAGCAATAATTAGAGCTTTTACTTTATTAGATTGTTTTTTATTTGAAAGGATACTTAGAATTGGTAGAACAAAGGCTGCAGTTTTTCCTGTTCCTGTTTGAGCACAAGCTATTAGATCTTTTCCTTCTAAAATTATTGGTATGGCTTGTTCTTGAACAGGAGTTGCTTTTTCAAATCCCATCATTTCCAGCCCTTCTTGAAGTTGACTACTAAGTCCTATATTATTAAATTTCATGTTTATTTTTCATCATTAACTACTTTGTTAATTTTTTTCAAGACATTAAAAAATGTTTTTATTTCTTCTTTATTACATTCCGAAAATACTTTATTATTAAACTTCAAAACTTCTGTCTTAGCTATTTCTCTCCACTCAAGCCCAATTTTAGTTAAATGAATGATAGATTTTCTTTTATCATTTGGGTCAGTTTTTCTAATTATAATACCAATATCTTCTAATTTATTTAATGATCTTGCTAATGATGTTGATTCCATGCCCATATTTGGGCCTAGTTGAGTTGATGGAGTTCCTTCAAACATATCAATATTTAAAATTATTTTTCCTAATGACATACTAACCATATAATCTGATGCTTTTTTATTATACATCTTAGTTATATTATACCATGTTTTTCGAATATTATAGTCTACTGTTTCTTCAGGCTCCATTTTTTAATTTAATGTTAACAAATATAACAATTCTAAAGTTCGTGTTTTAGTTACTAAAAAAATTCTCAAATTGTTATAGTTCATCTTTATATATCTTATTTATTTTTTTGTGATTTTATAGAATTTATATTTTCTTATATTTAACACCAAAAAATATAATTATGCAATATTATATCTCCATTAGAGTTTTTTTATAAAGTGGGAAAAAGAAAAACCGAATGAAATATTTTTAAGTCAACCTATTGACGGAGTTTGGCATAATTGGACTTGGGCCGAATTTGGTTTCCAAGTTAGGAAAATGGCAGCATATATTTCTTCATTAAATTTTGAGAAAAATTCTAAGATTGCAATTCTTTCTAAAAATTGTGCACATTGGATTATGAGTGATTTAGCTATTATGCTCTCAGGTAATATTTCTGTTCCTTTATACCCAAACCTTACCGAAGAATCGCTTAATCAGATTTTAGTTCATAGTGAGTCAAAGTTTATTTTTATTGGTAAATTAGATAATTTTAATCTTGTTAAGCAAGGTATCCCTAGCGGAATTAAAGCTGTAACATTTCCTTTTTATTCTGAAGATTATCTAATTTGGGATGATGTTATCTTAGATGTGATGCCAATAAAAGAAAATATAGTTCCAGAAATTAGTGATTTAGCATCTATAATTTATACCTCAGGAACAACTGGAGCACCCAAGGGTGTTATGCACAGTTTTCATAATTTTAGTTTTGCAACTGTTAATGCGAGTCAAAGTTTAGAAATATCTAAAAATGAAATTTTCTTTTCGTATCTTCCTTTAAGCCATATTGCTGAAAGACTATTAGTTCAAATGTGTAGCCTTTATGTTGGTGGAAGAGTATTTTTTGCTGAAAATTTAGAAACTTTTAGTGAAAATTTAGCATTTGCAAGCCCAACAGTATTTCTTGGGGTTCCAAGAATATGGACTAAATTTCAGCAAGGAATACTTAGCAAGTTACCTCAGAAAAAATTAGATATTTTGTTAAAGATTCCTTTAATTTCAAATTTAATAAAGAATAAAATTAAAAAGGGTCTTGGTTTGTCAAATGCCAAAAATGTATTTACAGGTGCTGCTCCAACTCCTGTTGCAACTTTTAATTGGTTTGCAACGCTTGGTATTTTTTTACAGGAAGCATATGCCATGACTGAAAATACATGCTATTCTCATGTAACTTTAAAAGATAATATTAAGATTGGATATGTTGGTCAAGCACTTCC
The DNA here is from genome assembly GCA_905181585.1 of uncultured Flavobacteriales bacterium. Classification (GTDB taxonomy): domain Bacteria; phylum Bacteroidota; class Bacteroidia; order Flavobacteriales; family BACL11; genus CAJIYG01. The sequence goes on along the minus strand of CAJIYG010000004.1, from coordinate 27,047 downwards.
TTTTTGTGAAGTGAAATTAAGTCCTGTAAATGAAATTTTAATAAAGCATGAAGCCTTAATGTTAGGTTATTATAAGGATCAAGAAAAGACAAATGAAATAATTCGTAATGGATGGCTACATACTGGAGATGAAGGTGAGGTAAATAGAGATGGATTTTTAAAAATCACAGGTAGAGTAAAAGATTTGTTTAAGACTTCAAAAGGAAAATATATTGCCCCTTCACCAATTGAGATGAAAATTTCTGAAGATCTTAATATTGAGCAGGTTTGTATAGTTGGATCGGGAATGCCCCAGCCAATTGCTCTTGTTGTTTTAACAGCCATTGGAAGAGATAACTTAAATATTAGAACTAGCTTAGAAAAAACTAGGATAAGTGTAAATAGCCTTTTAGAAAAACATGAGTTAATACATAATATTGTTGTTGTAACTGAAGTCTGGAGCGTTGAAAATAATTTACTTACACCTTCAATGAAGATCAAAAGAAATTCACTTGAGAAATTATATAAAGAAAGTTATGCTAGCTGGTATAAAGAGGAGTCAATTATAATTTTGTAGGAAATAATTTTCTCACCTTAGATTATGTTTTTAATTTTTTCTTTTTTGCCGCAGGAAAAAGAATATTATTTAAGATTAATCGATATCCAGGAGAGTTTGGATGAAGAGATAAATCTGTTTTGGGATCTCCTACTTTGTGCTGGTAATCTTCTGGATCATGTCCACCATAAAATGTCCAAGTTCCATTACCCAATTTTCCATGAATATACCTTGCTTCATTTGAGAGATTAGTTTCTCCCATAACAATTACATTAGATTTTAAATACTGTTTTTTAAAAGCTGTAGTTTGTCCCATAAAACCTTTAATAACTTGCATATGATTTTGACATAACATTGTTGGGATAGGATCCCATTTAGCAGAAAAATCAAATAATGTAAAGAAATCTATTTTAGCTTTTACCCTTCTTGATTGTGTTGCGTCAATAGAGGAGAATTCATATTTATTAGGATCTTTTACTAAATTAAAGTTTTTAAATGCTAGAGTCTTTTCAAAATCTAAATTTTTATCAATATCACTATCCATTGCATCACCATCAAACATATGCTGACATATATCAACTCCCTCCGAAGCCAGAGCTATGTCATATGAGTCTGTTGCGGAGCACATTGCAAATAAGAATCCTCCAGAAAATACAAATTCCTTAATTTTTTTTGCAACCTCTAATTTAAGTTCAGAAACTTTATTAAAACCTAACTCTCTAGCATTTTTTTCATACAATCTTTTCTGATCTTTGTACCAGGGAGTATTTTGAAATGCAGCATAGAATTTTCCATATTGACCAGTAAAATCTTCATGATGCAGGTGCAGCCAGTCATAAAGCGGAAGTAAATTATTTAGAACTTCCTCATCATAAATTATATCATACGGTATCTCAGCATATGTTAGTGCAAGCGTTACAGCATCATCCCATGGTTGTTTGTTCTTTGGCGAATAAATAGCTATTCTAGGAGTTTTTTCAAGTTTAATGACTTCTTGATTTACATCATTTGCACTAATAGATTGTAATATTGAAGTTGATTGAAGGTCAGCTATTAGAGAAAATGAAATATTTCTTATTGTACATTCCTCCTTAATTTTATCATTGCTTTTAATTAAAAAACTTCCCCCTCTATAATTTAATAACCAATTAACATTTATTTCTTTTTCAATTGCAAGAAATGCAACTCCATATGCTTTAAGATGATTTGTTTGAGTATCATCCATTGGGATTAAAATATAGGCTCCAAATGCAGTTTTAAATGAAAATAGAATTAGAAAAGTTACTAAAAGATTAAATCTAAGATTAAAATGGAGCATTATCAGAATTTTCTTCATTCATACTTGATGATGCTGTAGAAATCATAGATTCATCTGTAATATTACTTTCTAAATTATCGTAGTAATCAAGATCTGAAAATTTTGCAAATTCAGCAGTAAATTTAAGTCTAACATTTTCTAAGGCACCATTTCTATGCTTTGCAATAATAATTTCTCCTTGACCTCTAGAGTCATCACCATTGTCCCATTCATATATTTTATAGTATTCAGGTCTATATATGAAAGTAACTATATCTGCATCTTGCTCAATAGCTCCAGATTCTCTTAAATCAGAAAGCATAGGACGCTTACTTCCAGTTCCTGTTCTACTTTCTACTCCTCTGTTCACCTGTGATAATGCAATTACAGGTATTTTTAACTCTTTTGCAATACCTTTAAGTGATCTTGATATTGTTGAGATTTCCTGCTCTCTATTTCCTGAATTTCCTCCTGCACTCATTAACTGTAAGTAATCAACAATAATAACTTTGACATTATGATTTTTCACTAATCTTCTTGCTTTTGCACGTAATTCAAATATAGTAAGGGCAGGAGTGTCATCTATATAAATTTGAGCATCAGTTAATTCTTTAATTTTTTCATGTAATTGAACCATCTCAAAATCTTTAAGATCACCTTTTCTAAGTTTTTGAGCTGGAAGTTGAGCTTCGCTAGCAATTAATCTTCCTACTAATTGCTCAGAAGACATTTCTAATGAAAAGAAACCTATTGGAGTTTGATGGTTTATGGCAATATTCCTTGCCATAGTTAATGCAAATGCAGTTTTACCCATTCCTGGTCTTGCTGCAACAATAATAAGGTCCGATTTTTGCCATCCAGATGTAACTCTATCAAGTTTAGTAAAACCAGAAGGAACACCGCTTAGCCCATCTTCTTTTTGTCTTAGTATTTCAATATTATCAAGAGCTCCTTTAATTAAGCTACTCATTTTATCATAACTTTTTCTTAATGTCCCCTCTGTAACAGTAAATAATTTTTCTTCGGCTGTGTTAAGTAAATCAAAAATATCAATAGTATCATTAAAAGCATCTCCAATAATATTATTTGAAATACTGATTAGTGATCTTTTAATAAATTTTTCAGCTATTATTCTTGCATGAAATTCAGTATTTGAAGCTGAAGAAATATTATTAGTAAGTTGACTAATATAGAGCATTCCACCTACAGATTCTAGAAATCCTAATCTTTTAAGCTCTTCAGAAACTGTTAGAATGTCAACAGGTTTACTATTGTTAAATAAATTAACAATAGCTTCAAATATTTTTTGATGATCTGGTTTGTAAAAATATTCAGATTGAAGGCTATCAATAGTATCTGACAGTGATTCATTATCTATCATAAGTGCACCAAGAACAACTTCTTCTAATTCAATCGCTTGTGGTTGTAATTTTCCATCAATTTTTTGTGTCGATGTTGCTTTTATTGTTCTTTTTCCTACTTTAATTGCCATATTATTTTTCTTTTACTACTCCCATATTAGCAAATTTATCCATTCTTTTATTTACAAGATTACTGCTAGAAATTTCAGATAAGTTTTTAATACTAAGATTAATTTCTTTTTTTACTTTTTTAAATATTTCATCTTTATTTGTATGAGCTCCACCTATTGGTTCTTCAATTATTTTATCTACTAAACCTAAAGCTTTCATTTCTTTTGCAGTAAGTTTTAATGAGTCAGCTGCTGTTTCTTTATAGTCCCAGCTTCTCCATAAAATAGTAGAACAGTTTTCTGGAGAAATTACTGAATACCAAGAGTTGTTAAGCATTACAATATGATCTCCTACACCAATTCCCAAAGCTCCACCAGATGCTCCTTCGCCAATTATAACGCATATTATTGGAGTCTTAAGTCTTGACATTTCTAATATGTTTCTAGCTATAGCTTCTCCTTGCCCTCTTTCCTCAGCTTCAAGACCTGGAAAAGCACCTGGAGTATCAATAAGAGTTATAACTGGCTTCTTAAACTTCTCGGCTAACTTCATTAGTCTAAGGGCTTTTCTGTAGCCTTCAGGGTTTGCCATTCCAAAATTTCTAAATTGTCTTTCCTTTGTGTCTCTTCCTTTCTGCTGACCGATAAACATTACAGTTTGTTTGCCTATAGTTCCCCATCCACCAATCATAGCTTTATCGTCCTTTACTCCTCTGTCACCGTGTAGCTCAATAAAATCTCCATCTGTAATTGCATTAATATAATCTAATGAATATGGTCTTTGTGGATGTCTTGATACTTGTACTTTTTGCCAAGGACTTAAATTATTGTATATATTTTTTTTAGTTTTTAAAATTTTCTCTTCAATATCAGAAATAATTTTAGTTGTATCTAAATTATCTATATCAGCTAATTCTTTAGCTTTAGTTAACTTATCAGCTAACTCCTCAATTGGCTTCTCAAAATCTAAATAAATCATATAAAAATGTGTTAAAGGGTAACAAAGTTAAATAAAATCATTTGTGAATGTATATAAAAAATCAGTTGATTATTTTTGTTGTTGAAAACTATTTTAAATATGATACTTTATCCAAACGCCAAGATTAATATTGGTTTAAACATTGAATCTAAAAGAAGTGATGGATATCATAATATTTCATCCGTTTTTTATCCTTTAAAAGGATCTTATGATATACTAGAAATTACTAAATCTCCAGTTTTTTTGTTTTCTTGTTCTGGAATAAAAATACCTAATGGAGAAAATCTATGTGAAAAAGCTTTTAAATTAATAGATTCTAAATTTTCTATTTCTCCAGTACACATTCATCTTCATAAAAGAATACCTATTGGAGCTGGTCTTGGAGGTGGCTCATCCGATGCATCATTTACCTTAAAAGGTTTAAATCAATTATTTAATCTTAAAATCTCTAATATAGAATTAGAAAAATTATCTCTTAAACTAGGTGCAGACTGTCCTTTTTTTATAGAAAATACTCCCAAGTATGTAGAAGGTGTTGGAGATAAACTTTCTCCTTTATCTTTAGATTTATCAGAGTATAACATTAAATTAATTAATTCAGATATTCATGTAAGTACTATGCAAGCATATAGTTCTGTAGTAATAAATTCTTCTAAAAGTTTAATTTTAGATGATATTTTAAATCCAATATCAGAGTGGAAGGATACAATTAAAAATGATTTTGAATCAAATATTTTTAGTGCTTATCCATTATTAGAAAATATAAAAAATGATTTATATAAAGAAGGAGCAATTTATGCTAGTATGTCAGGAACAGGTTCAATTGTTTATGGAATATTTTCTAAAAAATAAAGTTATCCGTTCATAGTAATTAAGAACTCATTATTATCTTTAGTTTTCTGTAATCGATCTTTCATAAATTCAATTGCTTCAACAGGATTCATATCAGCTAAATAATTTCGTAGTACCCATATTCTTTGAATATATTCTTTATCTAATAAAAGATCTTCTCGTCTTGTACTGGATGAGACTAGATCTACAGCAGGATAAATTCTTCTATTAGCTATTTTTCTATCTAGCTGTAGCTCCATATTACCCGTACCTTTAAATTCTTCAAAGATTACTTCATCCATTTTGCTTCCTGTTTCGGTAAGAGCTGTAGCAAGTATAGTTAAAGACCCTCCATTTTCAATTTTTCTTGCTGCACCAAAAAATCTTTTAGGTTTGTGAAGTGCATTTGCATCTACACCACCACTAAGAATTTTTCCTGAAGCAGGCTGAACAGTATTATATGCTCTAGCTAGTCTTGTAATTGAGTCAAGAAGAATTACAACATCATGACCACATTCAACCATTCTTTTGGCTTTTTCAAGTACAATATCAGCAACTTTAACATGTCTACTTGCTGGCTCATCAAATGTAGATGCAATAACTTCAGCATTTACACTTCTTTCCATATCTGTTACTTCTTCTGGTCTTTCATCAATAAGTAGGATAATCATATATACTTCAGGATGATTATCAGCTATTGCATTGGCAATATCTTTTAATAGAACAGTTTTACCAGTCTTTGGTTGTGCAACAATTAAACCTCTCTGACCTTTTCCTATGGGAGTAAAAATATCTAGCATTCTTGTAGATATATTGTTATGACCATTATCGATTAAATGAAATTTTTCATTTGGAAATAGTGGTTTCAAATGCTCAAAAGGAACTCTGTCTCTTACAATACCAGGGTCTTTACCGTTAATACTTTTAACTTCAATAAGTGGAAAGTATTTTTCGCCAGTTTTTGGAGGCCTAACTGTTCCAAGAATTGTATCACCAGTTTTAAGTCCGAAAAGTTTTATTTGAGAATGAGAAACATAAACATCATCTGGAGATGAAAGATAATGGTAATCAGATGATCTCATAAAACCATATCCATCAGGCATTATTTCAATAACTCCTTCAGTTGAAATTATACCATCAAAATCATAATCATAATCAGATTTTGGTTTGATATCTGTTCTTTCCGGTTTATTGCCTTTATAGTTTTTACTATGTGGGATATGGCTTGGCTTAGTGTTAGGATTTTTTTCATCTTTACTTTTAGAATGGTTAGGTTTTGGCCCATTATTCTTATTTTGTTGATGATTATGTTGAGGTTTTTTGTGAGCAACTGGCTTTGGGTTTTCTTTTTTTTGAGAATCAGTTTTAATTTCTTCTACTTTTTTCTCATTTTTAACCTCTTTGCTTTTTTGAACTTTTTTATTGGGAACCTTTTTTTCAATTACTTTTTTTTCAACTTTTACTTCCGCTTCATTAGGCTTAGTATTGTTTTCAGCCTGATAATCTAAAATAGCATAAGCAAGTTCTAATTTTTTAAGTTTATCGTGTTTAGGGATATTTAATTTTTGAGCTATATCTCTTAAGTCAGCAACCTTGGAGTTGTTCAATTCTTCTAATTTGTACATTTATTTTTTGTGTTTTGGAAAATTGGATTATAATATTATTTATTATGAATTAATCTAGGATTAAAAGTGAAATTCAAAGTAAATTTATTGTGATTTTCTTGGTAAGATTATGCAATAATACGATTTTTTAATTTATCATAAAAATTATGTTAATTTTAATTTAATTTTGTAAAAAATTATAATAATGATACAAAGAGTTCAATCACTGTTTTTTTTCTTTTCTTGCATTACATTACTTTCAATAGTTTTCTATTTTCCTGTTTTAGTTTCTATTACAGAAGATTTAAATGAGACAAGTTTTTTTTTAAAAGATAATTATACCTATGCTAGGCTCTTTATTTTTTTTTCTATTGGCCTTTCATTTTTCTCTATATTTCAATTTAGAAATAGAAAACGCCAAATTATTATTTCTTCTTTAGCTAGGTTGATGATAACAGTCGCTTTTATTTTACTTGTTTTTATTTATAAAAATCAGCAGGTTTTTGGAATTGGATTATTCTTACTTATTATTCCTTACACAACTTTATTTTTAGCAACATATTTTATCAGAAAAGATGATAAATTAATTAAAGATTCCGACAGAATTAGATAATTATTTTCTTGGAATTTCTATTACTTTTAAATCTTTAATCTCTTTATTTACTATAGAAAATTTTAGAATTGTTTTTACTTTGTGAACCCCAAAATCTCCTATCGCCCCTGGATTCATATGCATTATTTTTAATTTTTTATCATACATAACTTTAAGTATGTGTGAGTGACCGCAAATAAATAAATCTGGCTCATATTCAATAAGTCTTTCTTTTATCCCTTTAGCGTATCTTCCTGGGTATCCACCAATATGTGTAATCATTACTTTTACTTGTTCACATCTAAAGAGCTCAATTTCTTTTAAACTGCTTCTAAGGATATTATTGTCAATATTTCCTGTAACTGCTCGGACTTTTGTAATTGTTTTTAATTCATCTATTATTTCAATTGATCCAATATCACCAGCATGCCATATTTCATCACAATTCTTAAGGTGTTTATATATTCTTTTATCAAGTGTATGGTGTGTGTCAGAAATTACTGCGATTAACTTCATTTACCTAGCTAGTGTAATTTTTCCTGCGTATCTAAAGACTTTATTTTTATAATCTATTGCCTCTATGTTGTAGTTGTATATTCCTGTCGGGTAATCTGCTCCATCCCAATCTTTATTTTCTTGATTAAAAACAATTCCACCCCATCTGTCATATATTTTTATTATATATGACTTCATAGCAGTCATCACAGGCCCAAACGAATCATTCTTACCATCATTATTAGGAGTAAAAGCATTAGGTATGTAGCATGTGTATACTGGATTTATGATAACACTATTTTGTACTGTGTCACCACATCCATATTGATTTGATATGATTAGCTCAATAATATATGTTCCTGTATCACTGTATGTGTAAGTAAAGCTTATACTATCTGATATTGTTTGTCCATCTCCAAGATTCCATACTAGACTATTTGCTTGTTCACTTTTGTTTAGGAAAAATATATTTGGATTATCAATATCCGTTGTTTGAGGTCCTAGAGTAAAATCAGCTATAGGTGCTGGTAGTATACTTACTATTTTATCAGCGCTATTACTACAGTTTGTAATAGGGTCTGTATATAGATATGTTATTATATAATCACCTGTTTCTAAATTTTCAACATCGAATATATTGCTTATTTGTCCATCAATTAAATAAGTTCCTCCTTGTGGTAGTGCTTGATCTAATACAAATGAAGGATAGCTCTCACATATATCATCTATTAGAATATCTAATGTTGGAGGCATATTAACTACAATTGTAGAACTATTATTTGCAGGGCTAGTACAGCCATCACTATCTGTAATTGATGTTAGATTGGTAGTTACTGTATTATTAGGTAATAATTGTATAGGTATTCCCTCTGGTATTAAGATCCCTAAAGAATCTACTATATACGTTTGATTATCTATTACTAATGAATACTGGTTGACAAGTGGATCAATAATTTTAATTGATAGTGTTGATTTATCATCCTTACATATTGGACTTTGTGCGCTATAGTTAGCAAATATCTGATCTGCTTGACTTACTGTAGCACTACTATCAATTCTACATCCGTTGTCATCTGTTATTGAGAAGCTATAATTACCAGCACTTAGTGCTAAAGGGTCATTACCAAACCAATTTTCACTATATGGAGAAGTTCCACCACTTACTCCAACATATATACTTCCATTATTTCCATTAAAACAATTTGCATCACTTACAGTAACATTTAGTATTATAGGATTTGGTTGATATATATTTATAAAATCTGTTTCTACACATCCATTATTATCTGTGATTGTGTATCCGTAGTTTCCTTGAGATAGCGCTAAGTTATTTATTCCAGCCCAATCTTCATTATAAGGAGCTGTTCCACCACTTATTTGTAAAAATGCTATTCCATCAGCTAATCCAAAGCAACTTACATTTGTGAGTAGTTCACTCACTAGTAATTGAGTAGGTTCAGTAATTATAATACTATCGTTTAGTATACAGTTTAGTGAATCAGTAACAGAGTAATAATAAGTTCCTGCACTTAAAGATGTAGGGTCATTTGCTCCCCAGTTATTGGTATATGGGGAAGTTCCACCAGAAATTAATAAGTTAGATGTTCCGTCAGAGAATCCATAACAGCTAACATTCACATTGTTTTCAATAGTTTGTATTGCTGCAGACTCACCAACAGTTACAGACCCTTGCACTATACAGTTGTTATCATCATTGACAGAGAAATTATATATTCCAGCACTTAAAGCGTTGGGATTGTATATTCCCCAGTCTTGATTATATGGTGGAATTCCACCAATTATTTGCAGAGAGGCACTTCCGTTATTTGCACCACTACAAAGAGCATCTTGAGTGCTTGAACTTATAATTATTTGATCGGGTTGTGTAATAGTAATTGAATCGACATAATTACACCCATTACTGTCAATCACTGTAAATAGATAATCACCAGAGAATAAGGCAGCGGGATCGTAAATTCCCCAACTTTCTGAATATGGAGATACTCCTCCAGAGACATTTAAGATACTAAAACCATCATTACCACTAAAGCAAGATACATCTGAAACAATTGGATTAACAGATATAGCATCAGGTTCTGTAATAGTCACTGCATTATTATAAATACATCCATTATCATCAACAATAGTTAATGAATACACCACTTGAAAGTGCTACAGGATTATTTGCTCCCCAATTTTCAGTATATGGTGTTGTTCCACCACTAATATTAAGAATTGCAATTCCATTAGATAGTCCGTTACACGATACATTATTTATACTATCAACAACAGAAATAACTTAAGAGGTTCTTTATAGTAATTGTATCATTTAAAATACAGCTATTACTATCTGTAATTGAATATGGATAGTCTCCAGCTAAAAGGATAGGAGGTATTGAGAATGAGTTTAGACCACCTGTAAGATTTTGGTTAAATCCTGCAACGTTAATATTATAATCTGTTATTCCACCATTAATTGAAATAGTGGCAGATCCATCAGATAGACCATTACAACTAACATTATTAGTGATATAATTAGATGTTAGTGTGTTAGGTTCATTAATAATTAATGAATCTGTAATAGTACAACTATTAGAATCTGAAATAGAGAAAATATAAGTGCCATAAGAAAGAATTGTATCAGTATTAAACATATTAATTCCGTTTACTAATTGTTGATTATTACCTAAAAAATTAATATTATAATCTGGGATTCCACCAAAAATATTTATTGTGGCAAATCCATTGTTCCCTCCAAAGCAACTAACATCTTCGGATCTATAATTGCTAAATAATAATTGAGGTTCATTAATAGTAATAGAATCTGAAATAACACATCCATTATCATTAGTGATATCAACAGTATAGCTTCCAGGGGATAGATTATTACGTAAATGATGTTTGACCATTAGACCAAAGAACAGTAGCTGAAATTGTTGTGCTGTGAACTACAATAGAATAATCTTCAGTAGCGCCATACCAAGGTTCTGAATAATTTGGAGGATTAAAAAATCCAACCTCACAAGGAGATATAGAATTAGTTGTTTGAGATGTAAGAAATTGAGATACAACTCTTAGTCGAGTAACACCAAATGGGCCGCTATTTGGAACTGTAAATGATATAGTAGCATTTGAGTTTGTTCCGTAGGGAATTATTCCAATTTCTTCTCCTGGATCAATAAAATCTCCATCAATATTCCAATCTACATAGACTTTACCACCGGAAGAAAAACTAAATCCACTACAATCTCCCAATGTAACATCTATAGTATATGTTTGACCTTCAGTTAAATCTGCATGCTGACTTGTATAGTTTTCATAAAGATCACATAATCCAGCAGTATTATTATTTATATTGAAATTATCTCCAATTAATTGTACATCTTCTATTGTTGAGTATTGATTTGATCCTGGCTCAGAATCACAATAATTTAGATTAGAAATATTACCAACTGGAGTAGAATTTCCTTGAAGTTGAATAATTGCACTTCCATCATTTTGACCAAAACAATTTACATCTGTAGTAGCTATAGTGGACGTAAATAAATCAGGCTCAAAAATATATATTGAATCAGAAAAAATACAGTTATTGTTATCAGTTATTATATAATTATAAGCTCCAGCATTTAAAGCTAAAGGGTTATATCCATTCCAATCTTCAATATAGTTAGGTGATCCACCACTAATTGATGTTACAATTGAACCATCCGATAATCCAAAGCAGGAAGCATTTGTTGTTGTAAATGATGCAGATGGCGAGTCAAAGACATCAATTGTATTTATAAATGTATTAGAGCATCCATTTGAGCTAGTAAAAGAATAGGAAATAGTATTTGTACCTATATTGCTTAGATTAGGATCAAAAATATTTGCTGTATTATTATTTACAAGATAGTTTCCCCCAATAGGAGTTGCAAAATCTAAAATTAGGGGTGTTTCACCAAGACAAAATTGCGATGCTAAAGGAAAAGAAATATTTGCTGAAGTATCAACATATATAATGAATGAATCTATATAAGTACATCCATAAGAATTAGTGATTGCTAGAGTGTATGATGTTGTTGTATCTGGAGAAAAATAAGGTGAAGAAGCTGTATCATTTGATACACTACTACTTGGGGACCATTGATATGTATATGAGTTTGCTATTGCAAGAGAATTTAATTGAATTGAATCATTCTGACATATTGTTGTATCGTTTAACTCATAATTAAACCTAAACTGTTGAAGGTTGTTAGCTCCTCCTGTTGCTCCAGTCATTCCCCAGTAAACAACAGGGTTTCCACCAAAAATATTTGTAACAATATCTCCGGTATAGCTAAGAACATTAGAATAGCCATCGAAATCTAGATGTAAATGTTTGTGAAGACGGGTTCCATTTAAATACGGCGCTGTGCCACTGACAATCTTCAATTTGATAATTACTTGGAGGAAACCCAACAGGCCCAGCAAGATTATTTCCTCCATTATGATTTAAAACTCCATTTTTTTGTATTGCAATGTGATCATATGATGGGTCTGAACTATTTTGCCAAGTATCAAATTCCACTGCAAATGATGGGGAAATTCCAGCATATCCTATTCCCCCTCCTTGACTGCCAATTGATGTACTTACTGGCTGTAAAACAAATGCAATTCCATCAGCTCCACCGTTATTACATCCTAAGAAAACATCAATATTGAAATGAAAGGGGTTATTTAAATTGATTTGTATATTATTCCAAACTGATCCTGATTGACCATTATTTGCAGAAGTTAGTTGAAAAACATTTCCTGGTTGAATTTGAGCGTTACCATTTAAAATAAAATTTGGTGTAATAATTGGAAGAGGGTTGATTATTAGAGTTGTATTTTGTCCTCCATTTGTATATACTCCTGCTGATGTTTCCCAATTCCCAAATATTAATGCACTATCACCATCACAAATAGTAATTGTATTTTGTCCAATGGATAATATAGGTATAAGAAATATGAAAAGTAGTATCTTATTCATAAGGCAAATTTACATAAAAACTAATTGTTTGTTTTTTACCTAGCTAGTGTAATTTTTCCTGCGTATCTAAAGACTTTATTTTTATAATCTATAGCTTCTATATTGTAGTTGTATATTCCTTTTGGGTAATCAGCGCCATCCCCATTCTTTATTTTCTTCATTAAAGACAATTCCTCCCCATCTATCATATATTCTTATGCTATATGATTTCATTGCTGTCATTACTGGTCCAAACGAATCATTTTTACCATCATCATTTGGGGTAAAAGCATTAGGTATATAGCATGTATATATAGGATTTATGATAACACTATCTTGTATTGTATCTCCACATCCATACTGGTTTGATATGATTAGTTCGATAATATATTTTCCTGTATCACTATATGTGTAATTAAAGCTTATGCTGTCTAAGATAGTTTGCCCATCTCCCATATTCCATATTAGACTATTTACTTGTTCACTTTTATTGAGGAAAAATATATTTGGATTATCAATATCAGTTGTTTGAGGTCCTAGAGTAAAATTAGCTATAGGTGCTGGTAGTATGCTTACTATTTTATCCGTGCTATTACTACAGTTTGTAATAGGATCTGTATATAGATATGTTATTATATAATCTCCTGTTTCTAAATTTTCAATATCAAAGATATTACTTATTTGACCATCAATTAAATATGTCCCCCCTTGTGGCAGTGCTTGATCTAATACAAATGAAGGGTAGCTCTCACATACATTATCTATTAGGATGTCTAAAGCCGGAGGCATATTAACGACTATTGTAGAGCTATTATTAGCAGGGCTAGTACAGCCATCACTATCTGTAATTGATGTTAGATTAGTCGTTACCGTACTGCTAGGGAGTAGCTGTATCGGTATTCCCTCTGGTATTAATATTCCTAATGAATCTACTATATAGATTTGATTATCTATTACTAGTGAATATTGGTTTACAAGTGGGTCAATAATTTTAATTGAAAGTGTTGATTTATCATCTCTACAGATGGGACTTTGTGCGCTATAGTTAGCAAATATTTGATCTGCTTGATTGACAGTTGCACTACTATCAATTCTACATCCGTTGTCATCTGTTATTGAGAAGCTATAATTACCAGCACTTAGTGCTAAAGGGTCATTACCAAACCAATTTTCACTGTATGGAGAAGTTCCACCACTTACTCCAACATATATACTTCCATTATTTCCATTAAAACAATTTGCATCACTTACAGTAACATTTAGTATTATAGGATTTGGTTGATATATATTTATAAAATCTGTTTCTACACATCCATTATTATCTGTAATTGTGTATCCGTAGTTTCCTTGAGATAGCGCTAAGTTATTTATTCCAGCCCAATCTTCATTGTATGGCGCTGTCCCACCACTTATTTGTAAAAATGCTATTCCATCAGATAGTCCAAAGCAGCTTACATTTGTAAGAAGTTCATTTACCATTAGCTGTGTAGGCTCTGTAATTATAATACTATCATTTAGTATGCAGTTTAGAGAATCTGTTACTGAATAATAATATATTCCAGCACTTAAAGAAGTAGGGTCATTTGCTCCCCAGTTATTGGTATATGGGGCAGTTCCACCAGAAATTAATAAGGGTAGAAGTCCCGTCAGAGAATCCATAACAGCTAACATTCAGCATTGCTTTCAATAGTTTGTATTGCTGCAGACTCTCCAACAGTTACAGTGCCTTGAATTATACAATTATTATCATCATTTACAGAAAAGTTATATACTCCAGCACTTAAAGAGTTAGGATTATTTACTCCCCAATCTTGAATATATGGGGGTATTCCACCTATTATTTGTAGAGAGGCACTTCCGTCATTAGCACCATTACAGAGGGCATCTTGTACACTTGAATTTATGATTATCTGATCAGGCTGTATTATAGTGATTGAATCTATATAATTACATCCATTACTATCAATCACAGTATATAAATAATCACCAGCACTTAAAGCGGCAGGATCATATGCTCCCCAATTTTCAGTATATGGAGATACTCCACCAGAAATATTTAAGATACTAAATCCATCATTACCACTAAAGCAAGATACATCTGAAACAATTGGATTAACAGATATAGCATCAGGTTCTGTAATTACTATATCTCCTAAGTAAATGCAATTTTGTGCATCTGAAATAGTATAGGTGTAAGTGCCAATACTTAGATTAGATATGCTTTGAGTTGTATCATTATTACTCCACATAAAATTATATGGACTAGTTCCTCCACTTACAGAGAGATTAATACTTGCATTATTTCCAGCAAAACAACTTACATTTAATTTGGCTAGAAATAATATTAGAAGCTGGTGGCTCATTAATTGTTATACTTAAATTTTCACTACATCCTACAGAATCTGATACTGACAAAGTATAAATGCCAGCGCTAAGATTACTTATGTCTTCATTTGAACTATTATTTGTCCAAATAAAAGAAAAAGGCGCTGTTCCAGATAAGACACTTACATCAATACTACCATCAATAGAGCCAAAACAACTTGCATCAATTTTTGTATGGCTAAAGTGACACATAATGGCAGGGGGCTCATTAATTGTAGCGGATATTGTTGTGCTACACCCATTACTATCAATTGCATTAAGTACATAAGTTCCAGCTCCAAGATTGCTGATATCTTCAGTAGTTTCATTATTGCTCCATAAGTATGTAAAAGGAGGAGTTCCTCCGCTGATATTTACATCAACAAAGCCATCATTAGCTAGACATGCACTAACATCACTTTGAAGAGCTGATATGCTTATCGCTAGAGGTTCTTCAATATTAATTGAGTTACTTAATAGACATCCATTGTCATCGCTAACAGAATAAAGGTACGAGCCTGCTGATAAAGATAAAGGGTTATTTGCTCCCCAATTTTCAGTATATGGGGCAGTTCCACCATTAATATTTAGAATTATACTTCCATCTGTAAATCCATTACATGAAACGTTATTAATATTTTCTATATCACTGTCGTAATCTATAGTTGCGTTAATTTGTATCATTCAAAATACAGCCATTGCTGTCAGAAACTGAATATGGATAGTCTCCAGCATTAAGCATGGGAGGTATTGTAAATGAGTTTAGTCCACCCGATAGAGTTTGGTTAAACCCTGCAGCACTAATAGTATAATCTGTAATTCCACCACTAATTGAAATAACAGCAGCTCCATCAGAGAGGCTATTACAACTTACATTAGTAATAGTATTAGTAGATGTTAAAATATTAGGCTCATTTATGATTAATGAATCTGTAATTATACAACCATTTGGGTTTGTTGTAATTACAGAATATTCTCCTGCTATTAGCCCAGATATATGCCTTTAGATAATGTAAGATTTAAAACAATTTTAATTGATGAGTTTCAAGATACATCTAAATTACAATGGAATAATCTTCAGTAGCGCCATACCAAGGCTCGGCGTAATTTGGAGGATTAAATAAACCAACATCACAAGGAGAAATAGAAATGTTAGATTGTGAAGTTAAAAACTGAGATACAATTCGTAACCTGGTTGGTCCATAGCCACCAGCAAATGGAGGTGTGAATGTTATTGTAGCGGAGGAATTTGATCCAAACGGCACTTCTCCAATTTCTTCATTTATATCTAAGAAATCTCCATCAATATTCCAATCTGCATAAACCTTAGCTCCTGATGGGAAATCTAAGCCACTACAATCTCCAAGTGTAATACTAATAGTATAAGATTGTCCTTGAGTTAAATCAGCAAATTGACTTATGTAATCTTCATATTGATCACAAGCGCCAGAGGTATTATTATTAATATTTATATTATCTCCATTAAGTATAACATTATCTATAGATGTATAGAGATTTGATCCAGGCAGTGAATTACAATAGTTGAAAAGAGAAGTGTTTCCAAATGAATTTTGAGACGATATAATTTGGGATGTAATTGATGCATCTGCTGTATTACCAAAACAATCAATATCATTAAATATAAGTGAAGAGCTAAAGCCAGGGGGCTCATATATAGTTATAGTATCAATAAATACACAATTATTACTGTCTGTTACTATTATACCATATTCTCCAGCCGAAAGAGCAAGCGGATTATATCCTCCCCAATCTTCAATATAGCTTGGAGTTCCACCAGAAATAGAAATATTTATTGCCCCATCATTTAAACCAAAGCAACTAACATGGATGTAATTGAAGTAGCCACAGGTGAATCATTAACAATAATATTTTGACTTGCAGTATCTATACAGAAATTACTATCCAGATATGTATAAATAATAGTATTTACCCCAACATTTCCAACTGAATTGAAATACCCATTTGAAGTTACTCCATTTCCTGAATAAACCCCTCCAATTGGTGTTGCTGTATTTAATAATAAACTATCTCCATTTGAGCATATATCATTTATTGTTGGAAAGTTTATTACTGGGTTGCTATTTACATTTATTGTAAGGAAACTAGTATCATTTGGACAATTGCTAGGGTTTCCAGTAACAATATATGAGTATGTTCCAGCAAAACCTGATAGTGGGTTAAAAACTGTATTATTTACAAAGAAACCCAATGGATTATACCAGTTACCACCGCTAGAAGGAGTTCCCAAAAGTTGATCAATAAGATTAAATTGAGGATCTTGTTCACAAACATTTATAATATTATCATCTCCAGCATCTCCAGATAGTATACAGCAGTTAGTTGTTCCATTTCCAGCAGTTTGAGAGAAACTAATATCTGTTGGATTATTTGAGTAATTTGTAATAAGAAGCATATAATACTCTCCAGCAGTTGCTCCATTTATTTGACACGTTTCATTACTGTTACCAGAGTAACTGCAATCAGCAATTGGAGCAGTATTTAGTTGACTACAGATAGTATTAAAATTTGTAAAAGGACCCCAACAAATAAAATCAATATCTTCTTGTGGGTTTGTTGTGATATCTATTGTAAAATTACCACCATTATCAACTTCCATATAATAGAAAGCAGGATTAGGTTGAGTTCCTAGGCATCCAAAATTATTTCCTGGAGGCCCTGAAGTATTAGTAGAAGCTGGAAACGTATAATTACTTCCGGTACAAAAAGGCAAGGCGGTCGCACAGGTTCCTTGAGAAAAACTGCTTAAACAGAATAAAGAAAAAATAGTTGTAAGTAGTCTAATTTGCATAGTATTATAATTTACAAAATTATTACATTAAATCCAAATTCGTAGACTTGGTACGACAAATACTTATATTCTATCTAAATAAAGTTATATTTCCTGAAAGAACTCTTTCTTTTCCATTTAATCTGCGGCATTAATGTTGTAAAAATAATTTCCAATTGGAGCAAATTCACCGTTATTAGTCTTACCATCCCAAGCTGCAGGACAACCATCATTACAATATATATCTGAAAACTCATTTGTTTCAAATATTCTTTCTCCCCATCTAGTGAATATTTCAAGTTTATAGCTTAAAACACCACTAACTATAGGTTGGAAATAATCATTTAATAGATCATTATTAGGAGAAAAACCATCTGGAATATAAACTATGTACTCAGGGTCTATTACAATTGTTTGATAAGCAATAGATATACATCCACTATCACTTTCTATTTGTAGCATAACCTGATAAGAACCAGTGTCAGAATAGACATGTGACAAAGCATCAAAATTTGTTAGCTCAATATCTCCATCGCCAAAATCCCAGAATCCATTAACATGATTTGTTGATTCATCAACAAAGTTTATTAAAGGGTTAGTAATGGTTGTAGGTTGTGGGTATGCAGTAATTGCAACTTCAGGAAATTCATTAATTACAACTGTTGCACTTCCATTAAGGCTTTGCGCTTCACATCCTTTACTATCTGTTACACGTGTAAGAATATATGTTCCAGCTTCACTAGCATTTAGTGTATAATTAGCCCCTACGTTTTGAGCAGTTAAATTGTTAATTCCAGCTGAAAAGTAAATGTTATAATTTGGAGTACCAGAAGTTGTAACTATTTTAACCTCAATTGTAGAACCATCATCACAAACAGATCCGCCACCACTAATAATAGCTTGTGGTAGAGGGTTTACATCTATTGTTACTTCGTCGCTTACGATAGCAGAACATTTTCCGTCATCAATATTTGTAAATATATATTTAGTTGTAACACTTGGATTAACGATTACAGAATCACTAGAATTGGATAGTGTTAATGCTGTTGGAACACCATTTATGGTATATGCAACTGTCCAAGGAGCTGATCCAGCAGTAAAATCAAAATATAGCGGAGTATTTTCTTGATTACATATTTCAGTTGATCCACTAACAATAACAGAAGGTATTTCATTTACTGTTACTGTAGCGCTTTCAGATAATGAATTTGAACATCCTTTAGCATCAATTACTGAAACTAATGAATATGTTGTGGTAACATTTGGATTTAATGTCATTGGTGATGAAGAAGAAAGCAAGTTTCCAAAGGCATCAATATCTGCAGAGAGACTAACTGTTCCAGCAAAATAACTTACATTAAATGGAGGAGTTCCTGAAATAACAGGAAAGAATAACTCTGAGGCTTGTCCAACACATATAGGATTTGCACCGCTGACTGTAATGTCGATGTCAGGTGTAGGGTTCACAATAATTACCGCATTTGTAGGAGTTGGTAGCGCAGTACATCCATTAACATCAGTTATGTTTATTATATCATAATTATTTACTCCAATATTTGGTAATGGGCTTAAAGAATGCTGTTGATTTCCTGACCCATTCAATACTATAGGAGTTTGACCATTGTTATTTATTTTATAATTTACATTAAATGGAGGAGTTCCAGAATTAAAGTTAAATGTTAAAATAGCAGGATCATTTAAACATGTCTCAGGTGTTGAAGTTGCAAATGTAACAGAAGGATTTGCATTTACTATAACAGTAACAGGAGAGGGGAGTGTTGAAGTTGGAGGACTGATTCCGCTATTGTCTGTTAGATTATTTATTGTAATTAAGTTAGATCCAATGTTTAAATTTGAAAGATCTAATGGGATATTATCAAGAATTGGAAGAGGTGATCCTACAACTCCTAGAGTATGGGTATAATTTTGTCCATTATATGAATACTCAATAACAACAGGTGCTTCTCCTTGAATTAATAATACCCCAACAGAAGCAGGGTCTCCTTCACATATAACAGGAGTTGAAGTTGTGAATGGATCAATAACTGCATATGGGTCTACTCCAACTGAAACATTTAGAACAGAACTTCCTTGACATCCGTTACCATCAATTAAATTTGTAATTGAATAATTTGTAAAAGGAATAACATTAGGAGTTGAAATTGTTGTTCCCATCATTGATGGAGCATTTATTTGAATAGTATAATTATTTGGAGGAGTTTCATCATCTATAAGATTAATTGTAAATGGAGGTACACCTACTAGCATATCAACTTCTAAATTAATTGGAAAGCCTTGAGCAACCACAGGTATATTAGTTGTAAAGGTATTTACCTCAGGAGAAGGGTTTACAATTAAGTCAGTACTAGTTGTGGCATTTGCACATGGAGGAATACCAAAAACAGTGTAATCGAATTGATGAGTTCCAACTCCATATGTTGCTGGGTTTATTTGACTTGATATAATAGTACCTCCAATACTCCAAACGCCAACTGGGTCACCATTTGTAATTAAATTATCTAGATCATACAGAGAGCCTGGATTATAATCATTTACACAAACTGACTGATTATTAGCAAATCCTGAAAATGGTGGGTTTTCTAGGTTAATTGTTACTGTAGCAACTGCATCTGGGCATGGTGCTGCAACAACTGTATAAGTATAATTACCTCCTGCCATACTTTGTGGGTCAAATGTAAAGTTCGGGTTTGCTGGTAATTGATTGTTACTTGAATTTGTCCAGTAGCCTGTAAGATCTTGTCCTGGGCCAATTAAATTTTCTAAATCGTAAGTGTTAACATCATCTGAACAAACATTTAGTGAATAATCATTTCCAGCATTTGGGCTTGGATTAACATTTATAGTGATAATTACGGGACTATTTGTAGGGTTTTGATTAACATAAGTTGTTAAACAACCACCAGCACCTTCTATAGATTGAAAACTATATGTAGTCGTAACATTTGGAGTAACCGTAATTGGATTACCAGTAGATACTAGGTTACCATTTGCATCAATAATATTTGAGAAACCATTGCCATCAATTATTGTGAAATTTGCAGTACCTGTTACAGCTAAATCTAATGTTGTACTTTGCCCTTGACATAAATTTGTATTAGTAGATGAAACTACTAGATCAGGAAATGGGTTAACAGTTACTGATAAGGTAGGATTTGTAATTGAACCAGGACATCCTGAGTTATCTGATAAGCTTAATACTGAATATGTTGTGGAAATAGATGGGAAAAATGTAATAAGATTTCCAGGATTTGAACCTGAACCAAATTGATCTAATTGAAAATTTTGCACACTTGAAACTCCATTAGCATCTGTAACATCTAAAACTAAGTCAAATGGAGCGGTACCAATAAGCGCAAAATTTAGTGTTATAGAATCACCGTCACAAATATTAGTGTTTCCAGAAAGAGTTCCGCTAATATTATTGTTATTAGGCAGAACTGTAACTGTGTCAAGTACAAAACACCCAGGGTTTAAAGAATCATAAGCAAATACTTCATAATTTGTTACTTGAGCAACAGTGGCTAAAGGATTTTGAATGTTTGGATCATTTAAGCCAGCAACTCCACCACTAGTGATATTTGACCAACTATAATTGTATGTTGCTAGTGCTGGGCAATAGGCAAGGTGGTTAGTAAAATTAATTGGTGTAGATCCAGGAAATCCATTTACAACAATTTGATTACCTTGACTATCATATAATCTATACATAGCTTCATTAGATCCATTTCCAAGCGAAGTAAATAACAGATCCATAATATCTCCATTAGTAACTGGAACTAGGTAGTCTTGAGAGGTAAAATTTCCTCCGCCTACCATTGTATAATTTGTAATAAAATTTCCATTAACCACTAAGTCAAGGTTATGGTAAGTTTGAGGAACTGTACCTACACTCCATCCAAGATTCTGTGCTCCAGCGCCAGGTAGATAATTCCATACTTCTAACTCATAGTAACAGTTAGACGGAATAGTAGCCTGAGCAAATAATGTATCTGAACCTGAACAAATTGAAGGAAGTACAGTAGCTACTATCGTTGGTTGTTCCACATGGATAGTTATGTCACTGTAGCATGTATCATTTGTGAAATTAGAATACATCACATTGTATGTTGTTGGAATGACTGGAGATACAGTAACAGTGTCTAGATTGTAACCATTTACTCCAGCTCCAGTCCAATTAACGCTGTAATTACTACAACTATTAATAGAAACATTGTCAATGCCCCAGTAGTCCCATGCAGGAGAAGAGGCGCTTAATTGTATCCATTGAAATTGAACTGCAGGAACAATAGCTGCAGGAGGTATAGGGAATGAATGATTTTGCCATCCAGTATAAGGAAATCCGATTGGACTAAAATAATTTATTGTGGTTGATGGGTACCAACTTTATATTCTAGATAAACTCCTTCGTTTTGAAGGTCTGGTCCATCACAGTTTCCTCCTTGAGTTTCCTGTCTAAAATCAAAACTAATTGTCCCTCCACATGAAGCGTCTACTTGAACAGTTCTTGCATATCTTGGTATTGAGCATCCATTTCCAAACCATAGGTGTTGACCTCCATTTGGATTTGTTCCACAAGGTCCGCCAATAGTATAGCCGCCAGAAACTGCAGCCCACAAGCCGCTCAAGGTGTTACCATTAAAGTCATCATCTTGACCACCTCCAAGGTTAATAGTTTGTAATAATACTCCTTCTCCACAGGCAATAGTATCTCTAATAGCAACAATATTAGAGGTGCATTGTGCTTGTGAATTAAAATTTACAAGAAAAATTAATAAATATAAAAAGTTCTGAAACTACTTGTTTAACGATTTTGATAAGCTTATATTTATTTTCTTTAATTCAAATTTCGTTAATTCTACAATCTTGTTTACTCCAGGCATATCAATAAGTCTTTTCAGTAAACTTTGAAAAAATAGTGAGTCTGTCATTTCTTTCACATGTACCTGATTTGACTTCATTTGCCAAAAGATTAATGCTTTTAAAAATTCATTTTCATTCTCTAAATTGCAATTTATACATTTTTCATCATACCATAATTCTTCTTTAAAGCTTAACAAAATATCTTTATTGACTTTATTGGTAATTTTTAAAATGATTTTTTCCTCATCAAATCTGTCGTATTCACAGTTTTGATATTGGTATTCTATTAATAATACTTGCATCATCGTAATAAGTAATCCAATTATTTGGATTTTCAGCTCTTACTGAAAAGCTTAAAAAAAGCGTTGTTATAAGTAGTAAAAAAATGTTTTCTAGCTTCATTTTATATTGTAGAATTAGTTATACCTACAAATATAGTTAAAAAAGAAATGAATTACACAGACAAATGTTGACGAAATCGTGCTATTTAAATTGAATCTAAACAGTGTTAATTTTGGATAATATTAAATAAAATATAATTGATTTTTTTATTTGAATTTCTTTATTAAGAATAGCAGTCTAAAAAATTAGTTGGAGTATTTATTTTATTTCTTTTAAGCTTTTAGTCAAATATCCATTAACTAATTTTTCATCTTTTATCCATCCTTTATTTCCATTCTCTAATTTTATATTGTGCCAATTACCGATTTTATCTATTAATAAAACTTTTGTTCCAAGATGAATAGTGAAAAGATTTGTAGAGTTTTCAGAAGGAGCACTCATTACTTCAGATGAGTTTGAAAATATAATTGCTTGCTTTTTATCAATCAAATCATTAACAGCATAATAAGTAATTAAAAAAGTATTTAATGAAGAAATAGATGTAAAGGCAAAACTAGTGGCTTCACTCAAAAAGTAATTGAAATTAGAAAAAATAATAATGAAATTGTAATTAAAATTATTGAGGTTGTTTTCCAATTCTCAATGTTTTGGATGTTTTTTATGCTTTCAAGCCAATCTAAATAGAATAAACTAGGCATTTTTTCAGATTTATCTACTATTTTAATTTTAACTAATTCAATGTTTTCAAGTGCGTCATCAAAGTCATTTTTAATTAAAAGTGATTTCTCGTAAAAGAATATAGAGTTAGCATAGTCTTGTAATTTATAATAACAATTTCCAATGTTAAAGTAAAGTTCAGCGCTCTCAAGGCTATCGGAAATAATATCTTGATATTTGTCAATCGCTAATTTGTAATTTTCTTTGTCATATTCTTTGTTAGCTTCAGAAAAAATAGAATCTGAGCCAAAGCAGCTGCTGCTTATAAAAAGTAGAATTATTGTGAGATATCTCATTTTGATTGTGATTCAACTTTAATTATAATTTCTTTTGCTTTTATTAAAATATTATCCATCTGATTGTTTTTATCATTTGAGGGAGCATATCTTGCAAATTCACACTCATCTATTAATGAAATGAATTCTTTTTCTGTATTTAGTTCAATATTATGTTTTTTGAAAAATTTAGAGATACTGTCTTTTGACAAATCAGCTATTTGAACTTTAAATTTATCGGCAAAATAGCTCCATAATGCTTTTTCTATTTCTTCAAAAAATAGGTCAAAATCTTCTAATTTAATGCATTTTTTCGCATTTTTAAGTCTTTTTGTAGCAATTTTTGCATATTTAATGTTTTTTGATTTTTTAATATTTTCAAATTTTTCTGAAATAAATTTGGCAGAAAAAGTAAAATTAATATTATCAATAATATTGATGAATATAAAATGTAAAAGATATTTATGCTGCACTTCTCTTTTTTTGTGAAAAAATTGTTTTAACTTTTATATAATTTATGTCTTTTATGTTTTGTTTAATAATTTGTTGAGTATTACTTGCTTGGTACTCTTCATTATTGCCTTTTAAAACTTGTATACTATATGCTTCTGTTGCTTTATTTTCAAATTTTTTACTTTTTGGATTAAAAAATGAAAATGAATATTTTGGTATTTTATAATTCCCTACAACCCTTGGGATAAGTAGATATTCAAATGTTTTAGTACTTCTCTTGTTTCCTCCTTGAAACACACGATCTTGTATTTTTGGATCATAAACTTCAAAATCACTTGGAAAATTAATTTTAAATGGCTCTATTAAATCTATATTTCCAGTACCAGTTAACTTTATTTTATATGTAACAGCCTCATTAGTTTTTAAAGAAAATTTATCTATTCCAATTGACTAGCTTTGTTTCTCAGTGTTCCATTAAAGTTTTTTGGCTCGTTATTGGGAAGGGCTTTAACATTTATTTTTATCTCTTTAGAGGAAATAAATTCTTCTTTAACATTGTAGCTATTAAAGAAATTAGCAAATGGATCTCTTCTATTTTGCTGATTTTGGGTTCTAATACTGCATTTAACTTCCATAGGATCAATAATCAATTCACCCGATTTTTGAGGTGTTAGCACAGCTTTTTTTATAATGGCTGTATTATAAGCAACGCCATTTACAACTTCTCTTTTAAATCTACTTGAGGTCTCCAAATCTTTTTTCCAGAATCCATTTAAATTAGGAATAGCGCTAACTTCTGTATTCTCAAGATCTAATCTTGTGTGTAATTTATAAGTTACTATTATTTGTTCTCCAACAAATGGGTTTTTTTTATTTATTTCAACATTAATAAATAAATTATTTTCTATTGATTTATTTACTTTTTTACTATTTCCTTTTACAACTTTTATTGTTGAAGGTTTACTATTTATTTTTTTTCCATTTATTTCTACACTTGCAGTTGGAATTATAAAGTTTCCCTCTTTAATAGTTTGTAGTATAAAACTAATTTTTGTTATAATTTTACTTTCACTTTTCCCATTTGCAAAACTATAACTGCTTGAAGAGCTAGTGTTAGGCCCACTTACTACTCGAAAGCCATTAAGCACTGGAGATTGGAAGTTTTTTGCTTTTGACTCTATCGAGAATTCTAAAGTGATCTGTTCTCCTAAAATAGCAGGGTTTCTATTTGTGCTAACAACTAGTTCTTGTCCAAAAGAAAAATTGCTAAAGATTATTAATAATAAAATTATTTTTCTCATGCTACCAATCTTTTAAGACTTTAACTCTTTGACCTTTAACTTTCTTTTTTTGTAGTTTTTCTTGCAGTTCTTTTTCTTTTTGCTCCAAAGCTTCTAGCATTTTTTTTGCATCTTCTTTACTCATCTGATCTTTCTTCTTTGGCTGATCATGTCTTTTCTTGAGTCTTTGTTCTCTTGATCTTTCATATTATCTTGATCTTCGTTCTCCTGATCTTTATTTTCTTGATCTTCGTTCTCCTGATCTTTATTTTCTTGATCTTCGTTCTCCTGATCTTTATTTTCTTGATCTTGTTTTTTCATCATTTGGGCATATGCTAAATTAAATCTTGCATCATCATCATTAGGGTTTTTTCTTAAAGCTTCTTTAAAAGATTCTATTGCTAAATCAGTTTTTTGTTCTTTTAGTAGTGAATTACCTTCATTAAAATGAATTGCAGAAAGTTCTTCATCATTATTAGCATTATCTTTTAGAGATTTATATAGACTTGATGATTCATCATATCTCTCTTGTTTGTATATAGAATTTGCTAAGTTATATGAAGCGCCAAAATAATCTTGATCTTTCTCAAGTGATTTGCGGTATTTTATTTCTGCATCATTGTAAAGACTATCTTTAAAAAGCTTATTGCCTTTTTTTAAAAGACTTTTTTTATTTTGAGATTGTACATTAACAGACAAGCAAATAAAAATTAATAGAAATATATATCTTTTCATTATTTATACAAATTTATATTCTTATTCCATTTGTTTTTTCTTTCTAAGAAAATAAAATCTAGAAATATAAAAAACAATGATAGTAAAAGAAAAATTTGAAAACGATCTTTATATTGCGTAAATATCATTGTTCCAATATCCTTTTTTTCCATCTTATTTATTTCAGTAAATAACGTGTTTAATCCTGCTTTTGAATTATTTGCTCTTATGTACGTGCCAGAGCCTGCTTGAGCAATTTTTTGAAGCATTTTTTCATTTAATTTTGTTACAATTGTATTTCCTTCTCTATCCTTTCTGTACTCTGTTGTATTACCATTTTTATTATAAATGGGAATAGGACCTCCTTTTTTAAGTCCCATTCCTAAAGTATGTGTAATAATCCCTTGCTCTTGAGCTTTCTTTGCCATTTCAATAG
>CAJIYG010000003.1 GCA_905181585.1 uncultured Flavobacteriales bacterium | reverse complement strand
AAGAGGTAATTCACATTTTAAATCTTCTACAAACCAATCACCACATTACTCTCAGCCTGGAATTGACGTGACTGAAGGCTGGTTTGTGTTAGAGCTCAAAGTTCTAGCTGATATTGGATTAGTTGGATTTCCAAACGCTGGTAAGTCTACATTATTATCAGTTTTATCAGCAGCTAAACCTCAGATTGCAAACTATCCTTTTACAACTCTGGTACCAAATTTAGGTATAGTTCAGTATAGAAATCATAAGTCTTTTATAATGGCAGATATCCCTGGCATCATAGAAGGTGCAGCTGAGGGAAAAGGTTTAGGACTACGTTTTTTAAGACATATTGAAAGAAACTCATCCCTTTTGTTTATTATTCCATCAGACTCGGATGATATAAATAAAGAGTATGAGATTCTTATTTTAGAACTACAGAAGTACAACCCTGAACTTTTAGACAAACAAAGAATTATAGCCATAAGCAAGTCAGACATGCTGGATCAAGAGTTAGTGGACGAGATAAGACTCTAATCTTCCTAAAGATATCCCGTTTATTTTTATCTCCTCTATAACATCAAGACGGGCTTAACGGAATTAAAAGATCTTATTTGGAAACAATTAAACTAAATGATTGAACTACTAAAACATTTAGATATTTTCTTATTTTCATTAATAAATAATTTAGGTTTTAAAGAAATTGATAGTTGTTATGATTATTTTAAGTCATAAATTAACATTTATCCCGCTCTATATTTTTCTATTATTTAAATTATATAAGAATGATAAAAAAAACTTCTTTTGGCTTATACTAACGATAATTCTGTTAATATTTTTAGCAGATTATGGTAGTGTTCATCTTTTTAAGAATTATTTCCAAAGACTAAGACCATGCCATTTCTTAGACAACATAAGACTTGTTAGTGACTGTGGAGGGAAGTTTAGTTTTATTTCCTCTCATGCAGCAAATATGTTTTCCATTACTTTTTTTGTGAGCTTAGTACTACGTAAGCTAAAGTTATTTATATTTCTTATTTACTATTTCCTCCAATAGTTGGTTTTAGCAGAATATATCTAGGGGTACATTACCCATTTGATATAATTGGAGGAATGTTATGGGCAATTGTAGTAAGTTTGTTTAGCTATAAATTATTTTTAATAAAGATAAGATGCAGCAATTCAATAAAGTTTGGTTCTTTTGGCTCTTATGCGTTTGCCTATGGAATTTTATTTGGCCTGAAGTAGATCCAATATATGATGTAATAGCAGCAATAATACTTTCTATAGTATCGTACCAACTTAAAAAAAACAAATATGTATAAATTAATTATCTTCTTATTAATACTCTGTGTAAATATTAAAGCAAGCGCAACAGAGCCCAAGCTAGTAGTTGGGATTGTAGTTGACCAAATGCGATACGACTATGTAGATCGATTTTGGGGATAATTTTAGAAATAATGGTTTTAAAAAACTTGTAAATAACGGTTACTTCTTAAAGAACACACATTTTAGCTACGTCCCAACCTACACCGGGCCTGGCCACGCAAGTATATTTACAGGAACAACACCATCAAATCACGGAATAATTGCCAATAACTGGTATGATAAAAACCTAAAACAATCTGTCTATTGTGCTGGAAATGGAGAGATGCACACAATCTGTAATTGTAGTCAAGAGGTTGAAGATGTTGTTTCAAGCGATGGCAAAATGTCTCCCCATCATATGCTTACTACTACTATTGGAGATGAAATACAATTATTTAATCCATCTTCAAAAGTGATTGGAGTTTCTTTAAAAGATAGAGGAGCTATATTGTCAGCTGGACATTCTGCTGATGCGGCTTATTGGATGGATAAGCATGGAGATTGGATAAGCAGCAGCTTTTACATGGACGAATTACCGGACTGGCTAATAGAGCATCAAAATAAAAATAGTGCCGCACAATATCTCGTTGGGAAAGTGGAAATATAAAAATAGCTTCTCGCATAATTTAGATTCTTTACTGATGACAAATGGAGGGGGAATAATCAAAAGTACTCCATTGGAAATACAATACTTGCAGATTTAGCTTTAGAGATACTTAAAAATGAAAAATTAGGTCAATCTAAAACTACTGATTTCTTATCTATAAGCTTCTCTTCTACTGATTATATAGGTCATCAATACGGACCTCATTCTGATGAAATTGTAGACACCTATATTAAATTAGATAATGAAATAGCAAAAATACTTGACTATATAGAACAAGAAATTGGCTTTGACAATGTTGTGATTTTTTTAACAGCAGATCATGGGGTAGTTTCAGAGCCTCATAAATTACAAGAATTAAATATTCCCTCTGGCTATTATTCTAGTTTAGAAATGAAAGATGAGCTAGCTGACTCATCTAAGAGATCACTTAAATTGGCCAGAAAATGATATCTTAGCCAAGGAATTGATTCTAAATTACTCTAACAATCAAGTTTTCTTAAATCATGATTTCATTAAAGAAAACGTTGGCCTACCAATAAAAGATATTCAAGAGATTTGCGCAGATTTTCTGTTAAAATATGAATGTGTTAAAAATACATATACTGCATATCAAATGCATAAAAATGAATATACCCATTCCCAACATGCAAAAATTCAAAGAGGATTTAATAGAAAAAGGTCTGGTGATGTAATAGTTGATATCCAGCCTGGATGGATTAGTAAAAGCTATGAAAAAGGAGGGACAACTCATGGATCCTCATACAACTATGACACTCATGTACCACTAGTCTTTTTTGGTGGTAATATAAAGAAAGGTAAAACTGACAGATTCGTTAACATTAAAGATATAGCCCCAACAATAAGCTCCCTACTTGGCATTTCATTCCCAAATGGATGTACAGGAAATCCGATAGTAGAGATTACAGAATAATACTATAAAATATTTTTAATCTCGCTTAAACACCTAATCTCATAATCACAATTTTGATTATGAGGCGTATTTTTAGGGTTAAAATATATTTGAGAGAAACCAATTTCTTTTGCTCCAATAATATCTACTAATAAATCATCACCTATCATAACACTATTTTTAGCTGATACATTATTAATATTTAGTGCATAATTAAAAATTGTAGGATTAGGTTTTTTTGCATTAACAAAATCTGAAGTAACCACAGTATCAAAGAATAGCATCTAAACCTGAAGCCTTAAGCTTAATCTTTTGAACCTCATCAAAACCATTAGTAATAATACTAAGAGAGTATTTACTTCTTTAAGATAGGATAATACGTCCTTGGTGTAAGGAAATAAAGACGTTTGCAATGGTGATTTAGAGACATAAGTATCACCAATCTTCAGAAGCTAATTCATTATCTGTTAATTGAGAATTTATTTAGAGTAAGGTCAAATCTTTTGGAACGAAGGTCATCCTTTGATAATAAGATCTTGCCTATACAGACCCCATAAGCTTCTCATTTATCTTCATGGTAGTGATCTAAAAAAAGATCAAAACTCTTAACACCTCTTACATTTAATGAGAATTCATTGTAAATATGTCAAGTAGTGTTTTCTGAGAATTCACATCAAAATCCCAAAGAGTTCTATCTAAATCAAAAAAAATATGTGGTAACATTCATAGTATTAAAGATTATAAAAATAAAATTAAAAAAAAAAAAAAGACCTATCAATTAAGATAAGTCTAATTTAAGGATTAAAATGAAAATCTTAAGCTAAAGAGTTAACGTGTTTTGTTAACTTACCTTTCAAATTAGATGCTTTGTTCTTATGAATGATATTCACTTTAGTAAGCTTATCTAACATTGAAACAACTTTAGGAAGCAATGCGTTAGCAGACTTTTTATCCGTTAATGCCTGTAAGCTCTCTTACAGAGTTTCGAGTTGTTTTATGCTTATATTTATTAAGAAGTCTACGAGTTTCGGACTGTCTAATTCTTTTTAATGCTGATTTATGATTTGCCATATTTTTTTATTTTGTAGCCCGACGGGGAATCGAACCCCGGTTACCAGGATGAAAACCTGGCGTCCTAACCACTAGACGACCGGGCCTTAATGATTCTCGAATCGAGGCTGCAAATTTATACTTTTTTTAAAACCTAGCAAATAATTAATAATTAATAGTTGTAAAAAATTTAAAATGTCTTAAAAGATTCATATTTGATACCAAAAAAACACAAATAATATCAAGCTATTACAAATTTCAATCGAATTTTAACTACTTAAGATTATCTAATTAATACTCAGCTGACAATTTATAGCCTAGTCTTTTGGAAGTTTTAATTTTTTGATTCATACTCATGGCTAACAAATGATGAACAGAAACTAATCTCACATCATTAAAATTTGGAGAACATAAATCAAAATTTAAAGTAAATGCCATACATGCATCTATAATTTCATCTAATAAATTAGCATTAATTTCTTTTTTAGAGAAATCTTTAAATAATGTACCTAAATCATCATCTCCTTCAACAAAGAATTTTTTTTCTTTATTAATAAAAACTCTACCAATTAAAACTCCTTCATCATTTAAACGATTATATTTTAGTGAATCTGATAGAAAATTATAAATATTAATAACACCACAGAAACTTCTTGATGTATCTTTTTTTACATATTTAGATTTAAAAATCTCATGAGTAGGAGGAAAATCAAATATGTTAGAGTGCATATGAAATAAAAGAGTATCTCCTGCAAACTTTCAATTGAACATCAAATGTTCCATTTGATTTAAACTCTAATTCAACATTATTTAATTCATTTTTCAACAAATTAGTTAAAGATTTTTCTTTAGCCTTTAAACAGACAACTAGCTCATCAAAAGCTTCTTTAGTGTTATTATAAATTAACTGCTTAGTTGCTGACTTTTCTTTTAGGAGTTTTAATATTTCTGTTTCTCTTTTCATCATTAATATGCTTTAGCAAATAAAACTCTTCTCTCAGAGTGATCACCACTTATCATACAAACACCATTTTCTTCTGAAGGCTCTTGCGGAATACATCTGATAGTTGCTTTAGTTTCATTCTTTATTTTAAGCTCTGTTGCATTTGTACCATCCCAATGAGCATAGACAAAGCCTCCTTTTTTTATAATCTGTTTAAACTCTTCATAAGAGTTAGCTTCAAATGTATTTGAAGCTCGAAAACTTTTCGCTTTTGAATATAAATTTTCCTGTATTTCCTCTAATAACATCACAATCTTATTTTCAACGCCTTTGATTGAAACTGTTTCTTTTTCAAGAGTATCCCTTCTTGCTATTTCAATAGTACCATTTTCCAAATCTCGCATACCTACAGCTAGTCTGATTGGTACACCTTTCAACTCATATTCTGCAAATTTCCAGCCTGGTTTGTGAGTATCTCTACTGTCATATTTTACAGAAACTCCCTTTTCTTCCAACAATGACTTTAAACTATCTACACTTTTATTTATTTCTTTAAGCTGATCTTCATTTCGATAAATTGGAACAATAACTACTTGAAAAGGAGCTAATTTTGGAGGAAGCACTAAACCTTTATCATCTGAATGAGTCATAATAAGAGCACCCATTAGCCTTGTAGATACTCCCCATGATGTTGCCCAAACATATTCTTGCTTTCCTTCTTTACTTGCATACTTTACATCAAATGCTTTAGCAAAATTTTGACCTAAAAAATGAGACGTTCCCGCCTGCAAAGCCTTCCCATCCTGCATTAAAGCCTCAATACAATAAGTCTCTAAAGCACCAGCAAATCTTTCACTTTCAGATTTAAGTCCAATAATTACAGGCATAGCCATAAAATCTTGTGCAAAATCAGCGTAGACATTAATCATTTTTTCAGTTTCTTCAATAGCTTCATCTTTTGTTGCATGCGCGGTATGTCCTTCTTGCCATAAAAACTCAGCAGTTCGTAAAAAAAGTCTTGTTCTCATTTCCCACCTAACAACATTTGCCCATTGGTTAATTAGTAAAGGAAGATCTCTATAAGATTGAATCCATTTTCTGTATGTATCCCAAATTATTGTTTCAGAGGTAGGTCGCACAATTAATTCTTCCTCTAATTTAGCAGACTCATCAACAACAATTTCCTTACCATCATCAGATGTTTTTAAACGATAGTGAGTTACCACAGCACATTCTTTTGCAAATCCATCCACATGGCTTGCTTCTTTTGAAAAATAAGATTTTGGTATAAAAAGGGGGAAGTAAGCATTTTGATGACCAGTAGCCTTAAATTTCTTATCAAGTTCTGCTTGCATTTTCTCCCAAATCGCATAGCCATATGGCTTAATAACCATACAACCCCTAACTCCTGAGTTTTCTGCTAAATCAGCATGTTGTACAATATCATTATACCATGTTGAATAATCTACTTCTCTAGATGTGATTTTTTTTGACATTTTATATTAAATAATGTAATTTTGTAGCATAAACTACGTTAATTTATTAAGTTTATACAAATCTAATTAAACTTTTAATATAGTTATGCATGTAATAAACAATATCATTATGAAAAATCCCTACATAATATTTCTTATTTTACTCTTAAGTTCTTGTATTTCTACAAACCAAGTTTTTTTTTCTGACCCAAACTATTTAACAAGCGAAGAGTTTAGTTCTGTTGAAACTATTGAAGATGCGTATTTCGTAGCAAGTGATGAGTTGATTGATACTTCTAACACATTAGATACTGAATATAATTCGGATAATTATTATGACTTTAGCTACTCCTCTAGAATTAGAAGATTTCATTCTCCAACATTTTATTCTACGGGATTTTATTCTGGAATATATACAGATTACCATTGGTACAATCAAGATCCTTTTTATTATGGATCTAGTATATATACAGGATATGGTTGGAACTCCCCATACAACTCTTATTCACCTTTTTGGAATAATTCCTATTATAATTATTATGGGTACTACGGCTACAATGGATATTATGGACTAAATAATTATCATGGTCATCATGGTCATCATGGATATTATAATGATTATTATCATAATAATAATTTTAACTCTAATTTAAATAATAATAATTCTTATGGGCCAAGAGGATCTTTAAAGACTAACTTAACATCTAATAAAGTTAAAGCAAATACAAGTTTAAATAAATCATTTCAAAATACTAAATCAAATATTAGAGATAAGCAAACAAATAATAATAGTAATGAGATAATTAAAAACTTTTATAAAAATCAGAAAAAATATACTCAGAAAAACAATAATTCAAAAAGCAATAAATCCTCTGAAAATGTTAAGACCTATGATTCAAATAAAAGAAATAATACTTTCAAAAAAAATACAAGGTCTAATAATTCTTACAAATCAAATAATAGATCTAATACAAGTAGACCTTCTAGAAGTAATTCAGGAAGAACAAAACCAAGAAAATAGTTCTATAAATTTAAATATTTAAAAAAAATGAAACAAAAATATCTTTTAATCATATTATTATTTTTAAGTAGTATTCAATTATATTCTCAAAATGAATTTGATGCTTTAAGATATTCTCAATATAATATTTCGGGTACAGCCAGATACTCTTCAATGTCTGGAGCATTTGGCTCATTGGGAGGTGATTTTAGTGGCTTGAGCCAGAATCCTGCGGGCTTAGGAATGTATCAATTTACAGAAGTTACATTTACCCCACAAATTAACTCTAACATAAACACATCATATTACAATTCTTCCGCTGACATGCAAAGGTTTGAGACAGAAAGCTCAGACGGGAAAATTGGAAATATTGGTCTTGTACTTTCTTATGCTAAAGATGACCCAGATTGGAAAAGAATTAACTTTGGTATTGGATGGAATCAAATAGCTAACTACAATAAGAATATTTATATTTTTAATGAGAATACAAGTTCATCTCTTGCAGACAACTTTCTATCTATTGCACAGGGAAATCAAATTAATGAACTAAATTCTTTCTTTGCTGGTCCTGCTTTTTGGACGGATATTATAGATTTGGCAAATAATTCTTTTGATTCAAATGGGTACATATATGATAATGGAAATTATATTTCACATGTTTCTGGAGCAACTAGTAAGAATCAGATACACATGCTAAATGCTAATGGCGGAATGAATGAGTTTGTACTTTCACTTGGCTCTTCCTACCAAGAAAAATTTTATTTAGGTGCCACACTAGGCTTTCCAACGCTAAATTATACGGAATCAGTAAAGCACACTGAAACTAATTTTGAAGATACAATTAATGGTCTTGAGTCATTTTCATATGCACAAGATTTAATTGCTAATGGTACTGGTATTAACTTAAAAATTGGAGGTATATATAGACTAAATGAACAAATTAAAATTGGAGGAGCGCTGCACTCACCAACATTATTTACAATGCAAGAAGAATTCCAAACACTTACGAGTGCACGATTTATGGACACAAGCTATTATGAATACTCGCCTAATAATTTCTTTGAATATAATTTAACTACACCATGGAAAGCTATTGCTAGTATTTCTGCGAAATTAATGAATTCAATATTTAGCATTGACTATGAATTAATAGATTACACAACAGCATCTCTTGATGTAGATAACTATTACATGGATAATGGATCGCAAGTTTTTAATGATGAAAATAATGCAATTACTAATACATTCACTAAGACTGAGAACATCAAAGTGGGAGCAGAAACTAAATTAGAAAAATTGAGCCTAAGAGCTGGCTATGCTAAGTTTGGAAGCCCCTTAAGAGATGATTACGATGAAGAGCTATCAAGAGAGAATTTTTCTTTTGGAATTGGACTAAACAATGGTAGCTATTATATTGATTTTGCATACATCTTTTCAGAATATAACGAAAAATATCAAATGTATAGTGAAGAGTTTGTTTCAGCTAGCGAGTTAGTAAATTCTAACCATAATATTCTTCTGACTTTAGGGTTTAGGTACTAGTTCTTATAGGTACTGAAATTTTGTTATTTTAAATCTCCTTTTAAGAAAGTTGATATCTTTTGAAATTAGTTTTATAATAATGATATAGTATTATAAATGTTCCACAAATAAGAATCCCATAAATAACTAAGTGATTATGAATTTCTCTGTAAAATTCAGAATTATTTATTAAGAGCCACATTACAGTAGAAACAATTCCAGCAAAGACTAAATACCTTGTAAATATATTACCAAAAGTATAATGAAATCTTTTATTCTTTAAAGAAGGGAATTTATAGAGAATTGAAAGCATATTACTTTTCTTACCAAAATACATATATGTTATGAAATCACAGAAAGACAAACCTTTCTCTGAAGGATAGAGTATAATTGGTTTAAATGATATTAAATAAAGCGTGTAGCAAGTATAAATAGTTAAAATACCAATTACTAATAAAAGCCAAAACCAGCTAAATCCTAAAACTGAAACTAGAGGATTTGCTTCCAATGATAAATCTGGAGTATGTTGAAAAGTACAATAGGCATCATAACTTTTAGAAAATATCATCCAAAATAATATTATAAAAAATTTCATTTTTTTCATACTTAAATATACTTATAATTAATTTGGTGATTCAGCTAACCTACTTAATCCAGATGTTGCTCCTTGATGTATACCGTTTGAATAATTAAAACCTTTATATTCCAGTGTTTTTCTAAAAAATTCTTGTGCCTTGTTTTTATTTCCATTCTGCTCATAAAGTAATGCGATTTGCAAATTTGACATAGGATAAAAATACAGGTTATCATTATTATTGATAGAAAGTACTTTTTCAAAATTCTTTATTACCTCAAAATAATCTTCATTAAGCGCTTGTGATACTCTTGCTAATCTGTAGTAATACTCTGTAATTAATTTTTTTTCACTTTTAAAACTTAAAGTATCAATTTGAAATAATATATTTCTTGCTCTAACAAAATAACCACCATCATAAAGCAATCTTGATTCTAGCATATCTTTATTATGATTAATATTATTTAATGCACTCTTATATGACTGAACATCCTCATCAATAATTGAAAAACCTAGTTTTATAGTTAGACTGTCATAAATCAAACGATCAGATTCCTTATTATTTAAAAAAGCAATTATGGCAAGTTTATTATAGGCTGATTTTATATAATTCCTTCCTCTAAAACTATCTAAAAAGCTTTTGAAATACTTTTCTGAGGCTAAGAGCTCGAGATTATATAATTTAGACATACCCTTTAGGTAATTCAAGTAAGGAAAATAATATGAATCTCTATCTTCTGAAATATATTCTAAAATTTCTAGACTTTTTTTATTGTTTCCAAGTTTAGTATACAATCTTGACAGACAAAACTTCATTAAATCACTTTTTTTGTAAGAGTCACCAATTTTTAAAACTAATTTTTGATATAAACTTGGTTCATTATTCATATTCATTTCTAAAAATGATAATAAAAATAAAATTTCAGATTTATAAATACCATAACCCTTATTATTTTCGGTAAACTCTAAAAAATTGTAAAGTTTTGAGAAACCACTTGATACAGTTCCTTCAACACCAATAATATTTGTTATCCACGAATATGACTTTGGAATAGAACCAATTAAAATATGTAAAACTCCAAGACTTTTATCATTAAGAAAAAAATCAGGAAATTTTTCTGTATTTTTTTCTAGTAATCGATATGCTTTTTGAAGCTCATATGTAGCCTGAAGATATTCTTTAAATTTTATTCTGGTCAATGCCCATTGCAAGTGAACTTCAGCTTGTGCAAAAAGATAATATGGTGAATTCTTATCATTACTAGATAATGAATAAATCCTAGAGTACTTATTTTTTTTTGCTTGCTTAAAAAAAACCTCGTCTTCCGATAATAAGATTTTTAAAAAGTCAATATAGTTTTCATTTAAAATAATCAAGCCATTATTAGGGTTTACTAATTTTTCACTTTCTAAAAATTCCTTAGCAGAACTAAATTCTAGATGCAAAATATGAGAATATGCATTCTGCATATTAGCATTATTAAAAAACTGTGCATAAGAGTAACTAAAAACAAACAAGAAAGAAAGTGATAAAATTATTCTCATAAAAAAAATTGGGATTTCAAAAGTATGAAATCCCAACTAAATATTTTAAGATTGATTATTTTCTAGCCATCTAAAAGATTACCGTCTACAAGTATTCTACCGCAATGCTCACATACAATCACCTTTTTATGCATTTGAATATCTAATTGTCTTTGAGGTGGCACTTGATTAAAACACCCACCACAAGCATCCCTGGAAACAGAAACAACTGCTAACCCATTTTTAACACTACTTCTAATTCTTCTGTATGAATTTAATAATCTTTCCTCTATAACTTTTTGAGCTTTGTCGGATTTTTTCATAAGAGCTTTTTCTTCTTTTTCAGTCTCTTTAACAATAGCCTCTAATGCAGTATTTTTTACTTTTAATTCTTCTTCTCTATCTTTAATTTGAAGATTTGATTCTTCAATTATTTCTTTTTTATGAAGGATTTTTGCTTGCAAATCATTTACATGCTTTTCATTAAGCTCTATCTCTAAATTCTTATACTCTAATTCTTTTGTTAAAGAAGAAAACTCTCTGTTATTTTTGATGTTTTTAAGTTGCTTCTCGTATTTCTTCACAAGCTCTGCAGCATCTAAAATACTATTTTGCTTTGCACTTAAGCCAGTATTAACCTCATCAAGCTCATTAGTTAATTTTTCTAAACGAGTCTTTAAACCAACAATTAAGTCCTCAAGATCTTCAATCTCAACAGGCAGCTCACCCCTAACAATTCTAATCTTATCTACTTGAGAATCAATTATTTGCAACTGATGTAAAGCTCTTAATCTATCTTCGACTGATACTGTAACTTTTTCTTTTGCCATCTTAAATATAATTTATAGGATTTGTATTAACTTGCGATAAACGGACGGCAAATTTAGTGATTTTTTTTCTAAGGAAATCATAAATCAAGTCCTTTGTATATTGTTCACTTTCAAAGTGTCCAATATCAGCTATAACAAGCTTATTATCAGCATCAAAAAACTCATGATACTTAAAGTCACTTGAAATAAAAATATCTGCGTTTTTGGAAATAGCAGTGGACAAAAGAAAGCTACCTGCACCTCCACAAACTGCAACTTTTTTTATTTTTTTGTTTCGTAAATTAGTATGACGTATAATAGATGTGTTCATCTTTTCTTTAAGAAAAGATAAAAAATCTTTTTCTTCAATACTTTCTTTTAATTCTCCAATAAGCCCTGAACCGACATTTTTATACTTAATATCTAAATTAAATATTTGATAAGCAACCTCTTCGTAAGGATGATTTTTATTTATACATTCAATTATCGCCCCTTCAATATTTTTTGGAAAAATCATTTCTATACAATCTTCAGGACCTTCATGTACCTTTCCAACC
Source organism: uncultured Flavobacteriales bacterium (assembly GCA_905181585.1). Taxonomy (GTDB): domain Bacteria; phylum Bacteroidota; class Bacteroidia; order Flavobacteriales; family BACL11; genus CAJIYG01. The sequence continues at coordinate 303,696 of CAJIYG010000003.1, read as the reverse complement.
TCACCAATAAAAGGCTTGCTATCTTTCTTTGGGAAAAAGGTGCCAATACCTTTTGAGGAAAAACTACACTGTTCATAATCTCCAATTGCACCTGCTCCTAAAGAAAAAAGGCTTTCTTTTAATTTCTTAGAATAACTTTCAGGACAGTAAACAATTAACTGCTTTAGGATGTCGTATTTTGGTTGTAGAATTTTACAATTTATAAGTTCTAATCTATTTGCAATTGTAGAGTTAACACCATCCATTACATTATCTAAATTAGTATGTATTGCATAAATTGAAATATTATTTTTTATAGCCTTTATAATAACTCTTTGTACATAATTATCACCATTTAATTTCTTTATAGATTTAAAAAGAATAGGATGGTGAGCAACAATTAAATTACATTTATTTTTAATAGCTTCATCTAAAACCTCCTCTGTACAATCTAAAGTGATTAAAATAGATTTCAAATCATCATTTCTATCACCAATAATTAATCCTGAGTTATCATAACTTTCTTGATAAGATAAGGGAGCTAATCTTTCAAGAATTGTTGTAACATCTTTGATTTTCATTTTCCAAATTTAACAAACTTAAGAAGAATAGAAAATATTATAAATGTCCTATCTTTGTTATATGAGATTTTTACTCTTTCCATTATCATTTGTTTATTACATCTTTTTAACCCTTAGAAGTTATTTCTATGAAATTGGAATATTAAAATCAACAAAATTTAAAATGCCTATACTTTGCTTGGGTAATCTGTCTTTTGGCGGTACTGGAAAAACACCTCACACAGATTTTTTAACCACTTTTTTAAAAAAAGATTATAAAATTGCAATTCTAAGCAGAGGATATAGAAGAAAAAGTAAAGGATTTGTAATAGTAGGTATAAATGATAACGTAGAAAATACTGGAGATGAATCTTTAATGCTTAAAAAAAATCATCCAGATACTTTAGTAGTAGTTTGTGAAGATAGAAGATTTGCAATAAAAAAAATTCTTGAGAGGTTTAAAGAGATTGATATAATTATTTTAGATGATGGATTTCAGCATAAATCAATTGTCGCAGGCTTTAACATTCTACTAACATCTTACCAAAATATGTTTTTTAAGGATAATTTATTTCCAATTGGCAAACTTAGAGACAGAAAATGTGAAAGTAAAAGAGCTGAACGAATTATTATAACTAAATGTCCTGAACAAAAAAAAATACACAAAGAAAAAATCTTAAAAGAACTTATATACCATAAGAAGGAGCATGTTTATTTCTCTAAAATCAAGTATAATAATTGGGTAAATATCTTTAACAAAATAGATTACTTAGAAGATATTTCTATTTTGCTTTTAACTGGAGTAGCTAAGCCTCAATTAATAAAAGAATACTTAGCAGATAATAATTCATTATTCAAACATATAATTTACAATGACCATCATAACTATACTAAAAATGACATAGTTAAAATAATTGAAGATTTTCATTCATTTAAAGCAACAAAAAAACTTATCTTAACAACCGAAAAAGATGCAATAAAATTATTGAATTTTAAAAGTGATTTTAAAGATATACCTCTTTATTATTTACCAATTAAAATTACTTTTGAAAACGAAGAAAAATTTAAAAAAGATATTATAGATTATGTTGAAGAAAATAAAAGAAACTGCTGATTTTTTAAAATCAAACACTAATTTTAATCCTAAGATTGGAATAATATTGGGCACTGGTCTTGGAAAACTTGTGCAAGATATTGACATCAAACATTCTATTTCATATGAAGATATCCCTAACTTTTCAAAATCTACAGTTGAGGGACATTCTGGAAAATTAATATTTGGCTTTATTGCAAAAAAAGAAGTTGTTGTTATGCAAGGAAGATTTCATTTTTATGAAGGATATGACATGCAAGATGTAGTTTTTCCAGTCAGAGTTATGAAGTTTTTAGGTATAGATAAACTTTTAGTTTCAAATGCTAGTGGTGGAATAAATCCTGACTATGAAATAGGAGATTTAATGATTTTAAATGATCATATTAATTTAATTCCAAATCCTTTAATAGGAAAAAACTTAGAAGAACTGGGGCCGCGTTTCCCTGATATGAGTGAACCATATTCTCCTAAAATGCTAGAGACTGCACATTCAATTGCTAACAAACACAACATAAGAACACATATAGGTACATATGTTGGTGTAACTGGACCGACTCTAGAAACTCCAGCCGAATACTCTTATTTTAGAATTATTGGTGGAGATACAGTGGGAATGTCTACAGTACCTGAAGTTATTATTGCCAGACATATGAATATTGATTGTTTTGCCATATCAGTAATAACTGATTTAGGTGTTCCTGGAAAAATTCAAAAAATCACTCATCAAGATGTCCAAAATGTTGCAGAAATCGCTGAACCTAAATTAACTTTAATAATCAAAGAATTAATATCAAGTCTTTAATATGAAAAATCTATATATATTTTGTTTTTTAAGTCTTCTCTACACAAGTACATTTGCCCAATTTGATTCTCAACTTTTATTTCATTGGGATGATTCAACAATTGTTGGATCTTCAGCATATAATAATGCATATAATGAAATATGGGGCTTAAACATTAACAACTCTGAAATTGCAATAATAGGCTCAACATCAGGGACACATTTTTTTGATGTAACAAATCCACAAAATAGCACTGAAGTTGCTTTTCTATCTGCAGGATATACAGGTCCTGGAGTTATTCACAGAGATTACCATGATTTTAATGGTTATCTGTATATTGTTTGTGATGAAGGAAGCTCATCAACATTACAAATTGTTGACATAACTAACTTACCAAATTCTATAAATACTGTATATGACTCCAATGCATTATTTACAAAAGCACATAATATTTTTATAGACACATCTACAGCAAAAATGTATGCATGCGCCTCAAATAATGCTATGGATGTATATAGTTTACATATCCCATCTAGTCCAACTTTAATATACAGCTATAATTCTGTAGGACACGTACATGATGCTTATGTAAGAAATGATACTGCTTATTTAAACTGTGGAAACCAAGGTTTGAGAGTCATGGACTTTTCAATGGTTAATACTTTTGGAGACCAGCCTCAACAATTAGCAACTCTAATTTCATATCCAGATGCAGGCTACAACCATTCTGGATGGTTAAGTGATGATGGTACTATTTATGCAATGCAAGATGAAAATCATGGTTATGACATAAAAATATTAGATGTAAGTGATTTAAGTAACATAAGTGTAATAGCAACATTTAACTCAGGAGTTGACAGTCAATCAATGGCACATAACGGAATTATCAAAGGAGATCTTTTATATGTAGCATATTACCATGACGGATTACGTGTTTTTGACATAAGTAATCCAAACAACCCAATCCAAGTAAACAGTTACGACACATATAATCCCAATAATCACACATCATATCGCGGTGCATGGGGAGTATATCCTTATTTAAACTCTGGTAATATACTTGTTTCAGATATGCAAAGTGGGCTTTATGTTTTAGACATGAGTAACTCCAGCACACCCATTGTCAATATTATAAACTCTAAACATAATATCTATCCTAACCCAGCTAATGATATCTTTAATTTGTCTGGACACAATGGAGATTTATTAGAAATTTATGATTTTTCAGGAAAGAAAGTAATGATGGAATCACTTAAAAAAAATATAAATTCATTTAGCGCAAAAGATTTTAAATCAGGAATATATTTATACGAAATTAAGAATAATGGAATAAGTACAGAAAAAGGTAAAATTATATTCGAATAAGTATGAACATTAAAGAAAAATACGAAGCAGTTATTGGACTAGAAGTTCATGCTCAACTATTAACACAAACTAAAGCATATTCAAATGATGAAAATATATATGGAGCAGCACCTAATACAAAAACATCAGCAATAACTTTAGGACATCCTGGAACTCTACCTGTAAGTAATAAAAAAGTCATCGAATATGCCGTAAAATTAGGTTTATCTGTTGGAGCTAAAATTCGCAAGCATAATGAGTATGCTAGAAAAAATTATTTCTATGCAGATCTTCCTAAAGGTTACCAAATAACACAGGATACAACTCCAATTTGTAATGGAGGGGTTATTGAAATTTTAGACGAAAAAAATAAAACTAAAAAAATCAATATCACTAGAATTCACATGGAAGAAGATGCAGGAAAAAGTATACATGATCTTGACCCTTTTAATACACTAATTGATTTAAATAGGGCTGGTGTTCCACTTCTTGAAATTGTTTCTGAGCCAGAAATAAAAACTGGTGATGAAGCTTTTAATTACGTTATGGAAGTAAGGAAGCTTGTTAGATATTTAGATATTTGTGATGGAAATATGGAGGAAGGAAGCTTAAGATGTGATGCAAATATTTCGGTTAGAATTAGAGGGGAAAGTAAATTTGGAACTAAGGTTGAAGTCAAAAACATGAATTCTTCAAGAAATGTAAAAAATGCTATAGATTTTGAAATTAAACGTCAAATAGAAGTTATTGAAAATGGAGGACAGATAGTTCACGAAACAAGAGGTTTTGATGCTGTAAAAGGAATTACTATTTCTCAAAGACACAAAGAGGAAGCAAATGACTACAGGTATTTTCCTGAGCCAGACTTACAACCAATAGAAATAACTAAAGAATATATTGAACAAATAAAAAAAACACTTCCCCTTCTTCCAAAAGAACTAAATACTATCTATCAGAGAGAATATAAACTTTCTCAATATGATTCTAATTTACTGATTGAAGATAAAGAAACTGCACTATTTTTTAATGAAATATGTGCTCTTACAAATAACTATAAGCTAGCTGCCAATATTATAAATGGTGTAATTAAATCTTATCTTAATGAAAATGGATTAACTATTACACAACTAGACATATCAGCAAAGAATATAGCTAATCTAATTGATTTAATAGAAGGTAATCAAATAAGTAACACTATAGCAACATCAAAGATATTTCCACTATTAATTTCTTCAAAAAAATCACCAAAAAAAATTGCAGAAGAAAATAACTGGATTCAAGAAAGCGACAATACTATTCTTAAAGATTTAATTTTACAGGCACTTGAGAAATACCCTGAAAAGATTCAAGAATACAAAAATGGTAAAAAGGGTTTAATAGGATTATTTATGGGGGAAGTTATGAAAATATCAAAAGGAAAAGCTGACCCAAAAATTACAAATAAGTTATTAAGAGATATTCTTGAAAAATAAAATGAATAATCAAAAAATTTTTTTCGCATCAGACTTTCATCTTGGAGCTCCCAATCAAAAAAGCAGTTTACTAAGAGAAAAAAATATTGTTAGATGGTTAAACTCAATTGAAAACGAAGCAAAAGAAATATACCTACTGGGTGATATATTTGATTTTTGGTTTGAATACTCAAAAGTAGTTCCCAAAGGATTTGTTAGATTACTTGGTAAACTTGCTGAATTATGTGATAAAGGAATTCAAGTTCATTTATTCACTGGAAATCATGATATGTGGACAAAAAATTATTTAGAGGAAGAAATAGGATTAAAACTATACCATAAACCGCAAATAATAGAATTTGAAGACATAAAAATATTTTTAGGTCATGGTGATGGATTAGGCAAAGGAGATTATAAATACAAAGTATTAAAAACAATTTTTCAATCTACCATTTGTAATTGGTTGTTCTCAAGAATTCATCCAAACTTAGCTATTAGTATTGGTCAAAAGTGGTCAGATTTAAGCAGAGGGAATCAACCTATTGAAAAAGATATTGATTTTGAAAAAGAACAATTATTTCAATATTGCAAAGAACAACAAAAACTGAAAAAAGTAAATTTCTATCTTTTTGGACATAGACATATACCCATGGAAATACCTCTTAATGATAGCTTTAATGCTAAATATATAAATTTAGGAGATTGGATAACATTTAATTCTTATGCAGTACTTCACAACTCAACTATAGAACTTAAAAAATTTAAATAACAAAAGGGAGAAAATAATATTTTCTCCCTTTTTAGTTTAAAATTAAAATTTATCTGTTTAAAATAACTTTTTCTGTTAAAATATTTTGTGATTCACCTATAACATTTAAAAAGTAAATACCATTTTCTAAGAAACTTAAATCTGTAGAAAGCTGAATACTATTATTTAATAAACTTCCTTCATAAATTGTTAAAACCTCGTTTCCTAAAACATTAAATAATTTTACAATGATTTTTTCAGATTCTATATTTTGTATATTTATGCTTGTTTGATTTTCTACAGGATTAGGAAAAACAGAAATCTTAGAAGAAGCAGTGCTAGAGCTCTTAAGAAGACTAGCTTCCTCTCCTATCATTACATTATCTAAATAGAAGTTATTACTCTGTCCATTTGAAACATACTCAAATTTAAATCTTACATTATTATTTTTTAGAGCTGATTTAGTCATAACTGTATCAGCCCAGTCATTTGATGAAGGTGTGTAACTGTTAGTATAAAGGCCTGCTCTAGCAACTTGAACATTAGATAGAGCGCCAAGTAAAGACCAATTCTCACCACAATCTATTGAGTAATGTACTCTAACCAAATTTGATGGAAATGTATTATATGATGCTCCTGAATATTCAAAACTTATTGCTGGACTAGAAAAATTACTTAAATCATATGCCTCAGAAATTAACTCATCATTAGATCCAGGGCCTGTCTTTCCAGAAATCATCACACATGTGTTGTTATTAATATTATTTCCTGAAAACCATTCCCAACTTCTTATATCGTCACTATTAAAAGCCCATGAATTTATATCATCAGTAGAAGATTTAACTCTCCATTGATCATTTAAATCATCCTCAGCATCAAACATATAAGAATATGAAGAAGCTGTATTAGATGAAGTATTAGAATTAACAGTTATAAAATTTGTTTTAACTTTAGTTGATGTACAACTGTTAGAATAATATGCAGTGTAAATAGTTTTACTAATCTCTCCTCTGTAAAATATTGAATCTTGTAATCCCCAAAACACTCCTAAACTATCAATGGGATGAGATGAAATATTTGTTGCATTCATTAATTGAAGTTCATCTTGAGTTCCTTGTACAATATGAATAGAAGTTGTAGAGTCATAAGAAGATGCAGATGATAAATCTAAGTCTGATAGGTTTTCAGATTGTGACATAGTTTCCTCATCATAATCAATTGTTAAAGTAACATCATAAGTGCCTGAACTTGAATAAGTAGTAAGTAAATTGTTTTCTACATTACTTGAAGATCCGTCACCTAAATCCCATGTTACTGAAGAGATAGAAGAACCAAACATAGTTTTATTTGACTTTAACCACATTTCCTCACCTAGGCAAATAGCCTCATTACCAAAACCTTCAGAGAAATCTGCTTGTCTTGTACATGTAGGAGCTAGAGCCCCATAAAATGTACCAGTTTTTATTAAGTTTTCATCTTGCCACATATACTCTCTGTAACCTAAGTTTCCGTCTAATCCATCTAATGTTTCATTAAAAACACCAACTTGACCTTTAGAGAACATTGTACAGTAAGTATCATTAGTATAGTCCATATAATTCATATACATTTCACCTGCCCAATTTAATGAATCAGCTATACAACCTAGATTTTGAAGACCAGAATGGTAAGGAAAAGAATTCTGTACTGAAGACGGTAAAGGACCAGGGTTATCACCAAAACCATTTGAATATCTTTGTGGTGGAGTGTCAGCAACCTGATCATCACCACAAACAGCATCTCCCCAAACATGTCTTAATCCAAGCCAATGCCCTACTTCATGAGTTAAAGTAGTAGAATTTGAATTTGCAAATTGCCCAGCTAAGATTGCAACACCGTCAGTAGACATTCTTCCAGTATTAGGAAATTGGGCATATCCAAGTAATGTTCCACCATTAGCTTCAGCTACAAATTTCTTTACTATCCAAATGTTTAGATATTGATAAGAGTTCCAGTAGCTGACTGCTTTTACTATATCTCTAGGCTCTGCCTCAGATGTTAGTTCTGATCTAACCCTAACAATTCCAGAGGAGGGATTTCCAAGTGGATCTTTAGTAGCTAATCTGAATTCAAGATTTGCATTACCAGCAACTGCAGCAAAGACATCAGGAGTTTTAGATGGATTATACAAATCTGGGTCTTGACCATTAATATTTCTGTTTAAGACCGATAATGCTTCATGTACTTGAGCATCTGTTACATTTTCATTACCGAAATTGTGAATTACATGTACAACTACTGGAATAATTCTTTTTCCATTATTTTCTTTTGAAGAAGTAAATGATTGTAAAAGCTTTGAATTTTCATCTTTTAAATCATTATTTTTTTTATCAAGAGATTGATAAAAATCAGGATATTTATGTATTTGTTCTTCTAAAGAACCATGATGGGTACCACAAACTCCCTGAGCTAACAAAGTGTTATTATCAGCAGTAAAATATGTTAGTAAAGAGAAAATAAGTATAAATGGTAAAAATCTTGATTTCATGTTAAATTTTTTTTTGCTTTATAATTTAACAAATATAAGAATTCTCTTATTATTTTAAACTTAATAAATCGATTAAGTTAATATAAAATTTAAATGTGTTTTTCTGCGTGATATGATGATCTAACTAAGGGACTACTTTCAACATGCTCAAAACCTAATGAAAGCCCAACTTCTCTAAAATAATCAAATTGTTCAGGTGTTATAAATTCAACAACCGGAAGATGTTTTTTTGATGGCTGCAGATATTGACCAAGAGTTAAAATTTTAACGCCAACTGCACGGAGATCTTTCATTGCCTCAATTACCTCAGCCTCTTTCTCTCCTAAACCAAGCATTATACCCGATTTTGTTCTAATACCACCCTCATATAAAACTCTAAGAGTATCAAGACTTCTATCATATTTTGCTTGAATTCTTACTCTTTTAGTTAAACTTCGTACAGTTTCTAAATTATGTGAGACTACTTCAGGTCTAGCTTCAATTATTTTTTGAATATCTTTTTCTTTTCCTTTAAAATCAGGAATTAAAGTTTCCATTGTAGTTTGAGGATTAAGCTTTCGTATTGCATGAATTGTTTCTACCCAAATACTTGCACCTCCATCTCTAAGATCATCTCGATCAACTGATGTAATGACCGCATGCTTTACATTCATTAACTTCACAGAACGTGCAATTTTTAATGGCTCCAAAATATCTACAGCAAGAGGCCTACCTGTCATTACATTACAAAATCCGCATGAACGAGTACAAATATTTCCAAGAATCATAAAGGTTGCAGTTCCAGCACCCCAGCATTCTCCCATATTAGGACAATTCCCACTCTCACAAATAGTATGAAGATTTCGTGTTTTTGTAATTTCTCTTACATTCTTGTAAGCTTGTCCAGTAGGAAGTTTAACCTTGAGCCACTTTGGCTTTCTAACCTTTTCTCTTTTCACCACAGAAACTTCACCAATTGATTTATCTATGGGTTTTAGGCTAACAGTAGACCACTTTGATGTATTCTGAGAATCAAATTGTGACAAAATAACTTAAATTTTATTTGAACTTTCATTAACACTACTAACACCTTCACAAGGAGCCTTATACATATTGCATGATGAAATCACGCACAATCCAAAAACAAAGGAAACAATAATTATAAGATTTTTCATTTGATTTATTTTTTACAAAAATACATTTTGTTTTTTATAAATAGATTTAATTTACGATAGTTATTTATATTTGATGTTGAAAAATATGCAAGCCCAAATTTCTAAAATACAAAATGATTGGCAAGATATTCTACAAGAAGAAATTTGTAAGGAATATTTTAAAAGATTAGATCAATTTCTAATCAAAGAAAATAAGTATAAAACTATTTTTCCACCTACAGAAAAGATATTCAATTGCTTAAAGCTTACACCATTTGAAAAAATAAAACTTGTGATTCTCGCACAAGACCCTTATCACAATTATAATCAAGCAAATGGATTAGCATTTGCAGTTAATAAAAATATAGCTGAGCCTGCTTCATTAAAAAATATATTCAAAGAAATCCTATGTGACACAGGTAAAAAAACCTCATCTGACAAAAGTTTAGAAAGCTGGGCTAAACAAGGTATCTTATTATTAAATACAGTTCTTACTGTTGAAATGAATAAACCCGGATCTCATCAAAACAGAGGTTGGGAATGTTTTACAGATGAAATCATAAAAAAAATATCTAACAAAAAGAAAAGTATTATTTTTTTAATCTGGGGAAATAAAGCCAAAAAAAAAATTAATCTTATTGATACTAAAAAACATCATATCTTACAATCCTCACATCCCTCTCCACTTTCTTCTTACAGAGGATTCTTTGGATGCCAACATTTTTCAAAGGCAAATAATATTTTAGCAAAAAATAATCAAAACTTAATTAAATGGTAAAAATTTATCTGTCAATTTTTTTTTCTATCATATCTATTTTTAACAATGATCCTGACACAATAATATTTAAATCTATTGAAAATTATTTAGAAGCTGATATTGAAAAAATAAACATTTTATTTATCTCAATTAAACATCAAGAATTATTTATTATTAAAGAAAAAAAAATAATTAAAAAGTTTAAAATTTCATCCTCTAAATATGGAACAGGAAGTGAGTCAGGAAGCAATAAAACACCACTTGGACTTCATTCGATAGCAAGAAAATTTGGCGATAACACTCCAAAAAATGGAAGAATGGTTGGCAGAGTTTTTAATGGTGATATTGCAACAATTTACAATGACACCACTAGAAGTAAAACAGATGACATAACATCAAGAATTCTTTGGCTCAAAGGTGAAGAAAAAGGAAAAAATAATGGACATAATATTGATTCATTTAATAGGTATATATATTTACATGGAACTTCTGAAGAGGGACTTATTGGACAGCCGGCATCTCATGGATGTATTAGACTTTTAAATAAAGATGTTATTGATTTGTATAAACTCGTGTCAATTGGTACTTTAGTGCTCATTTTATAAATTAAATAAAATTCATGGATTATATTACTTTATTCTCAATTTTGATAGGATTTATTGCCTTGGCAATTTATTTAAAATCTCCTAACAAAAGCAATGAAGAAAATCAAGAAAAAATAATTCTTGACAAATTAAATAATGATATTAAAGATTTAACTCTTCAAAATGGTCAAAATCGTCAAGAAATTAATGACTTACAAAAACGATTAGAAGTTAGTTTAACAAAAGTTGAAAGTTATGAAGCGCTTAAAATGACCAAAACTCAACTTGAAGAAAGACTAAAGAATATTGAAAATGAAAGAAATCAACTTAAAAACTCCAACATATCTCTTAAAGAATCAGAAGAAACAAGAAACAGTAGTGTCAGAAAATCTCTTGAAGCTACAATTACTTTACAAGAATCATTAGAAAAAGAAAAAGAACGTTTAAATGATGAAAGAGTCAAAGAGAACGAAGAACATTTTGAAAACATGAAGCTCACCTGGGGAAATCATGAAAAAGATGTTGAAAGCCATCTTAAAATGATTTGCAGAAACAATATTATAAATTATGTTAGTCAAGAAGATTTCCCTCATCCAAGAAATAAGCCTGATAATTCAATAGAGATTATGGATCAGCTCATAATATTTGATGCTAAAAGTCCAGCTAATGATGATTTATCTAATTTTCCAAAATACATCAAATTACAAACAGAAAATCTTAAAAAATACGCTAAGCATGAGAATGTTAAAAATGATCTTTTTCTTGTAATCCCTTCAAACACATTAAATGTAATAAAACAGTTTTCATATAACATTGGAGAATATAATGTCTATGTAATTACTAAAGACGCTCTTGAACCCATAATACTAAGTTTAAAGAAAATAGAAGAATATGAATTTGCTGATAAACTAAGCCCAGAAGAAAGAGATAATATCTGTCGAATTATTGGTAAATTTGCACACACAACAAAAAGAAGAATTCAAATCGATCAATTCTTTGCTGAAGAATTTTTAGACACATTAAGTAAAGCAAGAAATCAGTTACCAAGAGAAATTTTAGAAAGTGTTATACAATTCGAAAATGCTGACAAATTAAATCCACCAATGGAAAAGAGAAACAAAGAGATTTTAACAAAAGATCTTAAAGAAAAATCACTGGAGTTAAAAAAAGAAATTGAAATGAGAAATATACCAGAAATAACAACTAAAATTGAATTTAAAGATTAATGGAATTAATAGAAAAAAACTTCATTTTTGGAATTCGTCCAATAATCGAGGCAGTTAAAGCTGGTAAAACCATTGACAAACTGTTTATTCAAAGAGGACTTCATAATGATCTTTTTGCAGAGCTTTGGAAGCTTGTAAGACTAAGAAGGATAAACTATAAACATGTTCCATTAGAAAAAATTAATAGACTTACTAAAAAGAACCATCAAGGTGTATTTGCATTTATTTCTCCAATTGAATTTCATAAAATAGAAGATATGATTCCTCAAATATTTGAAAGAGGAGGAACACCACTTATTATTATTTTAGATAGAATTACGGATGTAAGAAACTTTGGTGCTATTGCAAGAACTTGTGAGTGTGTCGGAGTAGACACTATCCTGATTCCAGAACAAAATAGCGCAGCAATAAATGCTGATGCTGTTAAAACCTCAGCTGGAGCATTACATAAAATACCAATTTGCCGAACTTGGAATTTAAAACTAAGTATTCAATTCCTAAAAGATTCAGGCATTCAAATAATAGGTTGTACAGAAAAAACTCAGAGCAATATTTATGAGGCAGATTTTAAAAAACCAACTGCAATAATACTTGGGTCAGAAGAAGATGGAGTTTCTGCAGAATTCCTAAAAATGTGTGATTTAAAAACAAAGATACCAATGATTGGCAAAATATCATCTTTAAATGTATCTGTTGCTACTGGAGTAATTTCATATGAAGCTCTTAGGCAAAGGAATTAAAATATGAGTTGGTTCACAAATTGGTTTGATTCAAAATATTACCACATATTATATAAAAATAGAGATATTAATGAAGCTAAATTTTTCATTGAAAATTTAATTACTAAGTTAGATTTAAAGGATAAAAAAATACTTGATTTAGCATGCGGAAAAGGAAGACATGCAAGATTATTTAATGAATTAGGCTTCAACGTGGTAGGAATAGACTTATCACTAAACAGCATCAATGAAGCCAAGATTTTTGAAAATAAAACATTAAAATTCTTTCAATTAGATATGAGAAATCAATTTGCAAATGAGGAGTTTAATATTGTAACAAATTTATTTACATCATTTGGTTACTTTGATGATTTAGAAGATGAACAAAAAACTTTTAACTCAATTAATAAAGCACTAAAAAAAGATGGCTTATTAATCATTGACTTTCTTAATAGCCAAAAAACAATTACTAATCTTGTAGCAGAGGAATGTAAAGAAATTGATGGAGTTTCTTTTAAGATTAAAAGATTGTTAAAAGACAACTATTTATTAAAAAATATATTGATTTCTGATAAAGATCAGAAATACCAATTCCAAGAAAAAGTTCATGCACTAAATCTTGAAGGTTTTACAAAATTGATACACAATACTGGAATGGAAGTAGTTAATATCTTTGGAAATTATAAGCTTGAACATTTTGAAGCTTCAAAATCAGATAGATTAATTATAATTGCAAAAAAATAATATGATGACTCAAATATTACTTTTCTCATCGGTCTTTTTGGCAATTTTCGTCGTTGAAATTTTTCAAAAAACTAAAAAAAATAATATTAAATTATTATTAACTTTTAGTGGAGCATTTCTTCTAGCTAACATCACAAACCATTTAATACCTGAAATTTTTAAGCATGCAACAAATAATAATAATATTGGAGTTTTTATTCTTTTAGGATTTTTATTCCAAATTCTTTTAGAATACTTTTCTGAGGGTATTGAGCATGGACATTTTCATCAAAAAAAGGCAATTCCAATTTCAATATTAATTAGTCTGAGTATTCATGCTTTTATCGAAGGAATACCTCTTTCAGGACATTTAGCGGAGCACACACACAATGGACTACTAGCTGCAATCATTATGCATAAGCTTCCAGTATCAATTGTTTTACTTACCATTTTCTTAGAAAATGGTACATCAAAAAAGAAAGCATATTTCTATTTATTAATTTTTGCTGCAATGGCACCACTGGGATTATTTACGAGTCAGGTTTTTGAAGGAATAATAGTTTACAATAATGAAATTATGGCAATCGTTATTGGAATACTGTTACATATTTCAACAACAATTATTTTTGAATCTAGCAATAATCATAAATTCACAAAATCAAAAATTATTGCAATTTGTTTAGGTATTATAGTCGGATTATTTTCATAGTAAAAAATAATAATATTTGATATTTAGAATCCTTCTAAATTAATATCCTTCAACATATTTGTAGCTTTTAAAGTTTTTTTCAAAAAAGTGTTTCATTAGATTTGTAATCATATTAAGCTCATTATAATAATTATAAAAATAATTTTATGAAAGACGAATCAGACAAATCTTCAGAGGGAAAATGCCCTTTTGGATTTAGCGATAAAAATCAAGTACCAAATTCTGGATTTTCTAATTCAAAATGGTGGCCAAACCAATTAAATTTAAAAATACTACATCAAAACTCAGCCTTAACAAATCCAATGGGTAATGATTTTAATTACAAAGATGAATTTAACTCACTTGATTTAGATGCTTTAAAATCTGATTTATATCACTTAATGACAGACTCTCAAGAATGGTGGCCTGCAGATTATGGACATTATGGTCCGTTTTTTATTAGAATGGCATGGCATAGTGCTGGTACATATAGAGTTGGAGATGGAAGAGGAGGAGCTTGCTCTGGAACACTTAGATTTGCACCTCTTAATAGTTGGCCAGATAACGGGAATTTAGATAAAGCTCGACGTCTTCTATGGCCAATCAAACAGAAATATGGTAATAAAATTTCATGGGCAGACTTAATGATTCTCTGTGGTAACTGTGCTCTAGAATCAATGGGATTCAAAACATTTGGTTTTGGTGGAGGAAGAGAAGATATATGGGAGCCTGAAGGAGATATATACTGGGGACCAGAATCCGACTGGCTGGAAGATGAAAGATATTCTGGCGATCGTGAATTAGACAATCCTCTTGGAGCTGTTCAGATGGGTTTAATATATGTAAATCCAGAAGGCCCTAATTCAAACCCTGACCCATTAGCATCAGCAAGAGATATTAGAGAAACATTTGCTAGAATGGCAATGAATGATGAAGAAACTGTAGCATTAATTGCAGGAGGACACACCTTTGGTAAAACTCATGGAGCTGGAGACCCATCTCACGTTGGATCAGAACCTGAAGCAAGTAGTATTGAGGAAATGGGCTTTGGATGGAAAAACTCATTTAAAAGTGGAAAAGGTGTTGATACCATAACAAGTGGACTGGAGGGAGCCTGGACTCCGACTCCAATTGAATGGGACAACAGCTATTTTGAAACATTATTCGGATATGAATGGGAGTTGGTAAAAAGTCCGGCAGGAGCTCAACAATGGGCTCCAAAAAATAATGAAGGTGCAGATACTGTTCCAGATGCTCATGATAAGTCAAAATCACATGCTCCTATGATGGCAACAACAGATTTGGCACTAATTTTTGACCCAGAATATTTAAAGATCTCAAAAAGATTTCATAAAAACATTGAAGAACTTGAAGATGCATTTGCTAGAGCATGGTATAAGTTAACTCATAGAGATATGGGTCCAACTTCAAGATATTTAGGTAAAGAAGTTCCTTCTGAAACTCTGGTATGGCAAGATCCAATACCTGTAGCCAATTTTTCGAAAATTGATAATAACGATATCACTAAACTAAAAGATGAAATTAAAAATTCTGGACTTAGTAATTCACAACTAATTTCAACAGCTTGGGCTTCAGCATCTACTTTTAGAGGAACTGATAAGCGTGGTGGGGCAAATGGGGCAAGAATAAATTTATTACCTCAAACTAAATGGGAAATCAATCAACCTGAAAAATTATCTAAAGTTTTAAGTAAGCTTGAAGAAATAAGAAAAAACTTCAACAATAAATTGTCAGAAAATAAAAAAATCTCTCTAGCGGATTTAATTATTTTGTCTGGCTATTTAGGAGTTGAAAATGCATCAAATGAATCAGGACAGAAAATTAATTTCAATTTCAGCCCATGGCGTAATGATGCTACACAAGAGCAAACAGATTTAGAATCTTTTTCTTACCTAGAACCAAAATCTGATGCCTTTAGGAATCATCTAGAGAAACACTCTAGTATTCAAGCAGAACATCTATTTTTAGATCAAGCTCATCTTTTAGGTTTGACAGCTCCTGAAATGACAGTTTTACTTGGTGGAATGAGAATGCTAAATGTTAACACTAGAGGAACACAACACGGAGTGTTAACTAAAACACCGGGAAAACTTACAAATGATTTTTTTATAAATCTATTAGACATGAGTACTAAATGGGAAGCTAGCTCGGATTCAGCAAATTTGTTTGAAGGAATTGATAGAGAAAGTGGAGATGTTAAATGGACCGCAACAAGAACAGACCTTATTTTTGGCTCGAATTCACAACTTCGTGCAATTGCTGAAGTGTATGCAACTAAAAACTCTTTAAAAAAGTTCGTAAAGGATTTTGGGAAAGTTTGGTTCAAAGTGATGAATTTAGATAAGTTCTAAAAAAAATTAAAGCTGTAAGCATACAGTAAATTATAGGCTTTTTTATTAAAGATATTAGCTTAAATTTGTAAAAAAAAATTATGCCAACATTAATAGGAAAAAAAGCTCCAGCATTTAGAACAAAAGCTGTAATAGACGGAGGAAAAATTGTAGACAACTTCTCATTAGATCAGTTTATTGACAAAAAATATGTTGTACTATTTTTCTATACTAAAGATTTTTCTGGAATATGTCCTTCTGAACTATACGATTTTCAAGAAAGAATTGATGAATTTAAGTCAAGAGGAGTAGAGGTTATTGGTTGTTCTACAGATAGTGAAGAATCGCATCAAGCTTTTCTTAATTTAGAAAAAGAAAATGGTGGAATAAAAGGGGTAACTTATCCAATTATTTCAGACAATACTAAAACAATTTGTTCAAACTATGGCACGTTGGCAGGCGATTATGAGTTAGATGAGGAAAATCAACTTGTTGCAACAGGTCCAATGATTTCATTCCGAGGTTTATTTTTAATAGATAAAAAAGGAGTAGTTCAACATCAATTAATTAATCATTTTACTATCGTAAGAGATGTTAAAGAAGTACTTAGAGTTGTTGATGCACTTAAATATTTTGAAGAAAAAGGAGAGTTTTGTCCAATTAGTAAATAATTATCTTTTGAGTTAATTTTGAATTATAGAAAATATTTACTTAGAATTCTTCTCAATTTATTTCCCCCATTATTTTTCAATCGGATTATAGTAAAAAAAATCTCTGATGATTATCAAGAAATAGATGTTGTTCTAAAGAAAACTTTCTTTAACATAAATTTCCATAAAACAATATTTGGTGGAAGTATCTTTTCAGCATGCGATCCATTTTTCCCAACAATGTATTATAATATTTTTAAACTAAAAAAAAGAAAATTAATTATATGGGTGAAAAATGCTGAAATAAACTATTTAATTCCAGCAAATACTTCTTTAAAATTGAAGTTTAAAATCAATAATTCACATCTCAAAGAAATCGAAAAAAATTTACAGAAAAAAGGTAAGTGTGAAATACAAAATGAAGTTATAGCTAAAAATAAAAATAATGAAATATGCGCCTCGGCTAAAATTACAACTTATTTAAGGGATTCAAATTTTATCAATTAGTACAGTAGCATATGCTGAAACCCCTTCTTCTCTTCCTACAAAACTTAGCTTTTCAGTTGTTGTTGCTTTTATAGAGAGATCTTCAATACTAATTTTCATACATTCTGACAATACTTCTTTCATCTTTGGTATATGTGGAGACAGTTTAGGTTTCTCTAAGCAGATTGTTGAATCAATATTAGAGATTTCAAATCCTTTTTCTCTAACTAAAACCATTACCTTTTGTAATAAAATTTTACTATCAATATTTTTAAAATCAGATGAGGTATCTGGAAAATGAATACCTAAATCACCTAAATTAGCAGCACCTAACAAAGCATCGCAGATTACATGAACTAATACATCGGCATCAGAATGACCTAAACCACCTTTATTATGAGGGATTTTTATTCCACCTAACCAAAAATCTCTGCTTTCAGAAAGTTGGTGTACATCAAAACCAAATCCGATTCTAATACTCATAATTTAATATCTAATTAAGATTCTCCATTTCACCAAAATCAAAAACAAGTGTAAAACGCATTGTATTAGCTAAAGGATTGTTTCCATTAATTGCTCGACTTGCATTAATCAAGTATGAAAAATCTAACGCAAAAACATTATACTTAACTCCTGAACCAAATGTAAAAAACTTCCTCCCTCCTTTTGTGTTATCTTCAAAAAAATATCCAGCTCGCAAAGCAAACTGATCTGCATACCAATATTCTGTCCCAAATGAAAAATTAATTTCTCTTAACTCTTCTTTGAAACCCTCAGGTGCATCACCAAAGGACTGAAATATTCCACTTACTACAGAAACATTTGGATCTTTTCCAAAATCAATTTGACCTTGAACAGAATCATTATAAATTGGTGGAGTTGGAACAAGTAATTTATTTACATCGAAAGCAAAAGATATATTATTATACTCATCTAAATCCATAAATACAGAAGTACCAAGTCTAAGGTTTATAGGAATAAAATCTCTATTAGATGTTTCAGTATAAGATATTTTATTACCAATATTTGATATGTTACCACCAAAAGCAAGGTTCATATCCTGCTTACCTAGTCTAATATCTTTTTTATAAAAGCCTGCCACATCTGCAGCAACTGACTGACCTGCATTAGTATTAATCCCTCCTGCAGACTGACCACCTGTAAGATTAGAATAAATATAACGACCTACAACTGCTAGTGAAAAAAAGTCAGATAATTTTCTTGAATATGCTGTACTAATAGCAAATTCACTTGGCTTATATTGCCCTATAGTATTTCCAGTCACATCTGTAAAAGTAATATCTCCTAAAGTGAAATATCTTAAATCCATTGCTACTGTTTCATTATCATTAATTTTTTGGTAACCAGACAAATATGACAAATTTATGTCAGGCACTAAGGCTCTTAGCCATGGAACATAAGAAACAGAAAATCCAACTTCATCCTCAACAAATGAAAATTTTGCAGGGTTCCAATGAAGTGAATTTGCATCTGGTGAAGTGGCTACACCAACATCTCCCATTCCTCCCGCTCTAGAGTCTGGAGAAATTAATAAAAATGGAACTGCAGTAGTTATGGTATTTAAATTTCCAGATTCTGGAAGATTAAAATTAATATCGTCACTTTGGCTAAATAAATTATTTGCCAAAAAAATAAATGCGAGAATTAATATACTTTTATTCATACTATATTTTTAATTTTTCAAAATTAGTGATTATTGTTCTAACAAATCACTCAATATTCTTAAACCTGGGTTAGGATAAACTTTATCATTAATAATAAATGTCGGAATAATTTTTTTTCCTAAATTAATTTTTTTGACAAATTCTTCATCAATAAGATTCTTAGTTATGTCTATATATTCAAATTTGATTTTTTTATCATCTAACCATTTTTTAGCTGTCACACAGTCGGGGCACCAAGACGCGCTGTACATTTTTATAATCATTTTAGTTGTTAACGCCATAATTAATTAGTTATTGCGATTCTTATAGATTTGGAAATATAACCACCATCATTTAAATCTAAGCCTAATTTCACAATATAGATCCCCGCAGTTATTTTATCACTAAAGCTATCAGAAGTATTCCAATTAATTGGACCAACTCTATAACCGTTATCATTAACACTGGAAAATATTGTTTTAATTAGCTGACCTGTTATTGAATAAATATCGATCGTGTATGAAGATATATTTTCTGACTGATTATATTCAAAATAAAAATCTGTTGAAGTTGTTAATGGATTGGGAAAACAATTAAAATCAGATATTATAAACACTTCACTATCAACCACATTAAAAAATATTTCTTTTTCAGATGAATTATTAAAAACATCCCAAACTTTTAAAGTTAACTTATGTTCTCCTTCATTAAGGTTGTTAAAAGGAAAAACAACTGATCCTTTTTTATAATTATCAATTTGCGAGCTATAAAAATTATTTAAAATAATTGGGTTACTAGTGTTATCATCTAAATAAGCGACAATATCATGACCTATACCATTTCCAACTGTATTAACTCCACTGTAATCTTCAATGTCAGCTATTAAGATAGGATTTGAATTTGTAATACCTCCAGATAAAAAATTTCTATTGTTTAAGAAAAGAGAAATCTCAGGGCCATCAAAATCATAGTCTACATTTTCTGCTAAACCACCAATAACAAATGAATCATCATATCCACTTGCATCTTCTCCATTTTCATCACTAGCATAATAACTAATTTTACCTTTAGCAAAATTATTTTCAATATCTTTTGGAACAACAAATGAAAACGTAAATTGTCCAGAACTAACTGTTGCTTTTCCTTTGTAAATAATATTATTTTGATTTCGATATGGCATAGGCGTACAAGATTCCTGACCTAATGTTAATGAAATAATTTCTTTGTCATACACTATTGGAAAAACCTCTCCATTGAAACCATTCATTAACATTCCATTTTCATCGTTCACTTCTCCGCTTATGATGACTTCTTGTAGTGCTTTTAATGTATCAATATTTGAAGTAGAAGAGACAACATATTTAGGATAGGATAGTTTTAAAGCTGGATCTCCAAGTAAAGTAAAATTACGACTATTGACATTTGAGCCACTAAGTACTTTTGTTTTTTTGAAAAGTTGGCCAAGTGTAGGAAAGTTTCCATTAACTTTTTCATAAAAGACATTAATAAAGTTTTTGTTAAGTGTATAGTTAGGAAATGAGTACACTAAACGTGTTGTTGTTAGTAGAGCTATAGCTCCTCCATTTGGATTCAATAATAGCTGCTCTCCAGCCGAGGTTTTATCAGGATCATCAAAATTGGCGAATTTACATGTGGCAGTCATAAAAAGCGGCAACTTATCAATATTACTCCAATTATTAATTTGATCAATTTCTAAGATTCTTTCTTGTGTCCACCCCAAAGGACCGCCATGACCAGTGTAGTTCATTAAAAAAGAGCCATTACTTACACTTTGATTTATTGCTTCTTGTGCCGCAGGACTTCTCGGCCCACCAGGAGTTGACTCTTGCAAATAATTATCTAAATATATTTTTTTGATATTTAAATTAGCATAAGAAGTATCTAATATTTCAGCAAGCTTATCAGCATCTGACATATGCAAATTACCGTCAGGTGGTGTTCCATTATCACCGTCATCCGCAATAAAAGTTATATTATTTCGCCAGTCCCCAAGAGACTCTGAACCGTAATATTTTTCAATTTTATTTATAATTTCATTTGCTTGAGAATTAGTAACAACTGGAATTCTTCCTATACTTATATCTACAAGGTCGTTTGATAAATCACCATCACTCTCATCTAATAATACAAAGTAATCATCTGTTAAATATGAGCTTACAGGACTTAAAGAATTATTTGATTGATATGTGGGTATAAAATTATGATCTGGAAGTATTCGAGATTTGTGGTCATATGAGCCATCACCCATTAATAAAACATACTCTAAAGAAGAATTATTTCTGTCGTACAACATTTTTATAAAATCTCTTATAGCAGAAACATCTTGAACACCTGATGAAAATTCATTATAAATCTGCTCAGTTGTTACAACTAATGAATTCAAATTATCAATTTCAGAGTGAAAATCAGCAAGCCGGCTAGATGCACTTACAAAATTAGGATGAGAAATAATTATATATTCAATATTTGAAGAAATAGCATGAAGATTTTGATTATCAATTGATCCAATTAATTTTGGTTTTGGAAAATTATTTCCATTTAAAACACAATACTCTTTTAAGGAATTGATCGAATCAGCAAAAGAAAGAATAGAATTATTATAATTGATCTCCTCTGAGTGAATATTATTTAGATTTGTAATATCCCATATCATTAAATTAGTGGAAGAACTAATAATTTCATATTTAGCAGTTTTTAAAGAATTTAAACTATCAGTATTTCTAAAAGACATAAAATCTCCTTCTAATTTCAGACTTCTTTTAGCATTAATTTCAAAATAATCTAGCCATCCGATAGCGTTATTCTCAGAAGAATTAAATGAAATATTAATATTTACATTATCAGCAGAGGAGAAAAAGGAAGAAGACTTTGAGGATGATTTGGCAAAATCAGTAGCATATTGATAAACAATATTTGAGACTGGAATAGTAGTAAGAAAATTGGAATTTACATTTAAAGAAAATGATGAACTATTAATTGACCTAGCAACAACATTTGTTTTGAGCCTGATTGGCTCGCTAAATAAAAGGTTAGGGAAATTAAAATCAAAAGAATAACTATTTTGTATTTCAAACCTTTCTCCAAACCATTTATTTCCTGATTTGATTAAATTTTCTAAATCTCTTTCATAAACAACATGATCATTAAAATAGTTAATTACAAAATCAGGATTATTTACAGCGGATTGCATTGAAATTCTTTTACCACTAGATGTCTCATCAATTGTTATGAAGTAATAGTTTTCATCACTAAAAAAATGTTTTTCATACTCAAATAGATTTAATGAGTTGTTGTACTTCCACTTATTTGGTGATTTTCCATAAAATAATATATAATCATCTACATCAAAAATTTGATTATTATTTTGATCATTTAAAAAAATTGCATTTTCCTCTAAATCATTAGACCGATAAATTGAGTTAAGATTTGGAAGCATGCCATCAACTCCCCCAAACATCTTTATAGAATTTGTTGTAGTATTGCTTAGATCAAAACCCATTTGTTCTAAATCTGAATAATTTAATCTATAAATACCATCTTCTTCAACGCCTAATTTAAACCATTTCCCGCTAGAGAGAACAGAGTTTTCCTGTGCAGTTAATGATAAACAGCAAGTAGATAAAATAAAAATAGTGATGAACTTTAATTTCATTATTGCAAATTTAGTGAAGATTTTAATCATTTACATAACGCATTAATTATATCTTTATTTTAGATTTTTATGATTAGTAAAAGGGAAAAACAAATAAAATGTTTATTTTTGTGAGGTTTAAATCATGAAATCACTATAATATGATGAAGAATATATCTAAATTTTTACTAGTATTGACTGTAAGTTTACTTACGAGCATTCAATCTAGTGCTCAAGACCCAGCATTTAGCCAGTTTTATGCTAATCCATTATATTTAAATCCAGCTTTCACTGGATCTAGTGCACATGGCGGTCCCCGTATGTCATTAAATTACAGAGATCAGTGGCCTGGAATAGGAAGAACATTCATAACTACATCTGCTTCATTTGACGCACCTGTTGATGCAGTTAATGGAGGTTTAGGTTTTATTGTTTTAAATGATAGAAGTGGAGATGGAAACATTCAATTAAATTCATTGTCTGGTCTTTATTCTTATCACTTACAAGTTAATCGAGGCTTTGCTATAAAAGCTGGTTTCGAAGCAACATTTAGAATGTTAGATTTAGATTGGAGTGAGTTAACTTTTGGCGATATGATTGATGAACAATACGGTTTTATTTTTCCTACTCAGGAAGATATTGTTAATAATCCATCAAGCGTTGCACACGTAGATTTTTCTTCTGGACTTATTGGTTATACAGAAAACTTATTTTTTGGAATGGCACTACATCACATGACTAAGCCTGAACAAGGATTTATAAGTGAAAGCCAACTTCCAAGTAAGTTTACAGCACATTTTGGAGGTAACTTTCCTCTTAACAAGTATAATAATAATGTTACCACAATATCTCCAAACTTTCTTTATCAAAAACAACAAGATTTTCAACAATTTAACTACGGTGTCTATATTTACAGAGGTCCTTTAGTTGGTGGACTGTGGGCAAGAAATAGTTTAGAAAACTTTGACTCATTTATCTTAATGGTGGGAGTTCTTCAGGATACATTTAAGTTTGGATATAGTTACGATATTACTGTTAGTAATCTTAAAAATAGTAATACTCTAGGGGCACATGAGATATCTTTTACATACTTCTTACCTCGACAATCTAGATCTAAATCATTTAACACAATAAGTTGTCCACAATTCTAGTTTTTAATTTAATTGTAAATAAATATGAAAATAAATAATATATCATTAGCACTAATTAGCATTCTAATTATTAGCTCATGCTCAAAACAAAAATCTTCAGTTACCGGATGGTCATATAATGATTCCAAAAATGGAGGCTATGAAGTAAACACGCAGTTCAAGGAACAAATAACTGGTCCTGGACTTGTATTTATTGAGGGAGGATCATTCACTCAGGGAAGAGTTGAACAAGATGTTATGTATGATTGGAACAATGTGCCTAAAAGAGTAACTGTCTCATCTTTTTATTTAGATGAAACAGAAGTAACTAATAAAGACTATATGGAGTATTTATTCTGGATTAAAAGAGTCTACAATAGCTCTTATCCAGAAGTATATTTAAAAAGCTTACCTGACACATTAGTTTGGAGAGATAAATTAGGATACAATGAGCCATTTGTTACTAATTACTTAAGACACCCAGCATATGTGAATTATCCAGTTGTTGGTGTTAGTTGGGAACAAGCAAATGATTTCTGCACATGGCGAACAGATAGGGTGAATGAAAGAATTTTAATTAATGCTGGTATTTTAAAAGAAGATCCTGAACAGGTTGATGACAACACCTTTAACACAGAAGCATATTTAGCTGGTCAATATGATGGAATAGAAGGAAGACTGCTAAGAAATTTAGACCCTTCAACGGGTGAGAAGTTCAGAAAAGTTAAAATGACTGACGGTATATTACTTCCAAACTATAGGCTTCCAACTGAAGCTGAATGGGAATTTGCAGCTCTAGGCTATGTAGGTAATACTAGCGGAGAAAATATTGATGATAGAAAAATATTTCCATGGAATGGTTCATCTCTGAGAAATGGAAGTAGCAAAAATCAAGGAGAAATAATGGCCAACTTTAAAAGAGGTAGAGGGGATAATATGGGAATTGCAGGAAACCTTAATGATATGGCTGATGTAACTGCTCCTGTAAGAACTTACTGGCCAAATGATTATGGAGTATTTGATATGGCAGGAAATGTATCAGAATGGGTAATGGATGTTTATCGTCCAGTAACTGAACAAACATCAACAACTGACCACAGACCTTTTAGAGGTAATGTATTTAAAACTGCATTAACTGACGAAGATGGTTTTATTGCTGAAAAAGATAGTCTTGGAAGACTTATAATGGTAGATGTTGATGTTAAAGACAATGCTTATAGAAGAAATTATAAAAAATCTGATAATATAAATTATCTTGATGGAGATATTGAATCTCAAATGGGAATTGATTGGAATAATTTTCTTTCTGAAAAATCTGACAAAGACACATCAAGGGTTAAAATTGACAAGTGGAATCAGCAAGCTAGTAAATATGAAGATGAGGCTGTTACAGGAAATAGTAGTGAGATGTATGATTATGGTGGTTCTTCATTAATTACAGATAGAACAAGAGTATATAAAGGTGGAGCTTGGGAAGACAGAGCTTATTGGTTAAATCCAGGAACGAGAAGATTTTTAGACCAATCTCAATCAAGTGATGCTATTGGTTTTAGATGTGCTATGGACAGAGTTGGAGATCCTAAGAGTCAATTAGGTGAAAATCAAAGAAAAGGAACTGACTACAACAAGAAGAGATAAGTCACTTTGTTAAATAATTAAAGATAAAAACCCCAATGATCTTGGGGTTTTTTGACATATGGAAATATCAGAACTATATAAAATTTACCAAAAACATCCAAATGTTTCAATAGACTCAAGAAACGTTAAGGAAAATTCAATATTTTTTAGCATAAAAGGGCCAAATTTTGATGGCAATAAATATGCAAAAAAAGCAATATCAAATGGCGCAAAATATGCCATTGTAAATGATAAAAAACTAGCTGCTAAAAATAATTTTATTTTTTTTGAAGATACTCTTAAGGTATTACAGACTTTAGCAAATTTCCATAGAAAAAAATTAAAAATTCCAATAATCGCTATAACTGGTACAAATGGAAAAACAACTTCTAAAGAGTTAATAAAAGAATGTTTAGGAACTCAGATAAATACAGCTTATACAAAAGGAAACTTAAATAATCATATTGGTGTCCCACTTACATTGTTAGAAATAAAATTATCTGATAATGTTGCAATTATTGAAATGGGAGCAAACCATCCTAAAGAAATAAAAGAGCTATGTAATATAGCAGAACCTAACTATGGTATAATAACTAATATAGGTCTAGCGCACTTAGAAGGTTTTAAATCAATTGATGGTGTTAAAAAAACAAAGAAAGAGCTATATGATTATATCAAATCAAAAAACGGTAAAATATTTATTAATAGTGATGATAAAGTTTTAAATGATATATCATCAGGAATAGAAAAAATTAGTTACGGATTAAAAGGAAATATTTCAGGAAAAATTGATTCTAATAAATCACTTTTAAAAATTAATTATCAAGACAATATTATTCAATCAAACTTATCAGGAGATTTTCAATTCTATAATATTATGTTAAGTATTTGTATTGCTAATTATTTTGGGATTAAAACTAAAAATATAGTTTCAGCTATTTCAGAGTATATTCCTAAAAATAATAGATCACAAATAATAAATAAAGAAAAAAATAAAATAATTCTAGATGCTTACAATGCAAACCCTTCAAGTATGAAAGCATCACTTGAATCTTTTAAAAAAAATTCTGAATTAAATAAAATATGTATCATTGGAGATATGCTAGAACTTGGTGACTACAGTGATTCTGAGCATAAAAAGATTATTGGTCTGGTTTCTAAACTAAATCTTAAATGTTATTTTGTTGGTAGTATTTTTAAATCGATTTTAGGTAATAATTCATTTACATCTAATAAAGAATTGATTAATGAAATTAAAGAGAATCCAATTGAAGGCTATACAATTTTCATAAAAGGCTCAAGAGGAATTAAGCTTGAAGAGCTAGTTAAATATCTTTAAAAGCTATTCCAAACTGTCTCTAAATAACTTAGCAAAAAACAAATAAATAATTGACAATATAATAGATATTAAAAAACTAATGATGGTAACAAGTAGTTTTGATATACTATTATCTTTTAATGGTAAAATAGGTCTATCAATGATTTGAATAATTGGTGTTTGATTAAGCAAAGTCATCTTTGCTATCTCCAAATTTTTAATTATCTCTAGATACATAGTGTTTAACACCTCTACATTTCTCATTAATTGTAATTCTTTTAGCCTTCCAGAAGCTTTAATTATTCTTTGATTAATATCTTTAATTCTAGCATATTCTCTTTCAGAACTCTCAAGCTCTAAAAAAACAGAGTCTGATCTACTTTGCAGAAAATCAATTGTGTTTGAGGCTTGTTTAGTTTTGTATTCAACATACATCATACTCATTTGGCTAATTAATTTTTCGACAAATAATTTAGAAAAATTTTCACTAGATGAAGTAAATGATAACGAAATAATATTTGTTTCATCATTTTTTATATTAACATTTAAACTTTCTTCAACAATTTCCTCACAGGCAAGAGAAACTATACTATCGTGAGCTTGCGTTAAAGTAGAACTGAATTTTAGTCCTAAATTGTTTAAATCACTATTAATCCATAAGTTTTGTTTTTCATATAAACTGATGTAGTGTTGAATGATATAATCTTTCTTATCATTAATTGTAATTTTTTCTAAAAGTGTTTTCGAAAGAACTCCCCTGGATTTCAATAATTGCATTATATTTTGCTGACTAAATGTAGATGTACCTCCTCCAAACACATCAAAACCAAACTGACTAGCAATTCCTGACATTGAGGAAAGAGGGCTTGCAACATTTTCTTCTTCAACAACAAAAGTAAGTTCAGCTGTGTAAGTCTTTTCTTTAGATGAAAAGAAAAGTAAAACACAACAAACAAATAAAATAGTAAAAATAGAAATCTTATATTTTTTTAAAAACAATTCATTCTTGAATTCATTAATATTTAAAAGAATCTCTTTAATACTTACTACTTCTTTTTCAATCATGATTATTGAGGTGTTACTCTGTCAACAAGAACCCAAAGTGTTAAAACAGCAGATATCTTTAGCATTGCATTTTCAATTTGCTTATTCCAATCGACTTTACTTTCTTTTTGTTTCTTTTGTTTTATATTTTTACTAGCAACCCTAATAGTTGACCCCTTGGTAACTTTAGGTGAAATTTTAAATAAAATATAATTTCTCGACTTTTTTGCAATTCCATTTGGATAAACAACAATGGTATTTGATCTATCATTTTCTTTACTAAAACCACCAGCAAAATTCTTGACATAATAATTAGCTCTTTTTCTAGTAAAAAAGGGTGCACTGATAGAATTCCCCTCTAAATTCATTAGTTCTCCAGAAATATGTACAACATCTAAAATTTGAGGTATTACAATACTATCACCTTTGTTTAAAACTAAATTAAATCTAGATTCATTATTTTTTAATGCTTTATCTAAATTTAAATACACAATGTCCGTATTCTCTTTGCTAATTTTAGCACTATTTTCTTCAGCAAAAAAAGCTTTAGATTTTTCTTCTACTTCATTAGCATAAACTGCAGCAACATCAGGGGAATTTAAAATTGATTTCTTTAAGTCATCAGAAATATTCATTTCCAAAGATTCTTCACGAATACTTTCTTTTACATTAAACTTCCTAAACATCTTAACTCCATCTACGTAGGCATAATTAGTTAGGCCACCTGCTCTTTTAATTAGTGAACTAACTTTTTCATTCTTTCTTAAAATAGAATATGTTCCAGGATACTTAACTTCTCCTAAGATAGTTATATTTTCAGCCGGCTCAAATTCAGGATTTGATCTAACAAAAACTTGGTCAAAAGGTTGTAGAATAAAATCTTCAGCACTTTCACTTAGGGTTAAGTCATTGCCTACTTCAATATTTTTCACTACGGTTCTTCTAGGTTTTAATTTATTTGTTGCAATATCGTACTCCATTATTCTTGAAACCTCTACCCTACTACCTTGAGCTTGTTGAGTTAACCCACCTGAGAGAATAAGGGCTGATTGTAAACTCATTCCATTTCCAAAGCTAAATGTACTTGGATTTCTAACTGCTCCTTGTACTGAAATAAAAAATTCATCATCAAACTTATCAACAGATAACACATGAACTATATCATATTCTTTTAATAAAATATTATCTTCATGATTAGGATCGCTTATAATATTATTTAGATTTATAGATAGATGTTGCTTACTCCTGTCCTCATTTAACCTTATGATATAAACTTTATCTAGAAAAGTTTTATTCGAAATACACTTAGCTCTGCTAAGTAAGTCAAGTATTTTTTCGTTTTCCTTAAATTCATAATCTCCAGAAACTCCCACATCACCCTTAAGTGTTACAACATTTGAAATCTTATTGGAAATCTTATTTACAACTATTTGATCGCCATCCGAAATATTTTCTTGATATAAATCAGCTTTAATCACATCATATACTTTGAGATTATTGTAGTCTAACCTCTTTAAAGTTATTATGTCTCTAAATGCTGTAGTTGTAAATCCACCTGAGTATTTAATCATATCACCAACACTTTCCCCATCCTTTGCCTCATACGTGTAAGGTCTATTAACTTCTCCAATTATTTCAACTAAATTTTCTGCAGGAGGAATAAAAATATAATCACCATCTTGCATATAGATATCGTTTGATATTAGTGGGTTAAACAAGAATTTATAAACATCGAGTGAATCAACTGTTTTACCATCTCTTTTTATATAGATATTTCTTACAGAACCAATTTGATTTGGGCCTCCAGATGCAATTAAAGCATTAAATGCTGTATTTATTGCAGGAATAGTAAAAGAACCTGGATTATAAACTTCTCCGATTATGTTGACAGTAATTACCCTTGAATAAGACAATGAAACATCTATTTCTGAATTTTGCATATCAAAAAACGTGCTAAATTTCTTTTTAAGAATAGAGCGCATATTTTTAAATGTAATTCCTTTAACATATATTCTTCCATAAGAACTTGGAGAAATATAACCTCTTTCATCAACTTCTAAAGTTTCTGAGAATTCATTAAATCCCCAAATTGATATACTTATTTCATCTCCGGGACCAACTTTGTAATTTTCTGGAGCTTTTGCATCTAATGCTTTTTGGAAAAATGATAAATCTTGATTTCTAAAAATATCTTGTCCAAATATCTTACCCTTTGGAAATGAAGTAGAATCAATAATTAGCGTATCATCAAAAGAAGAATATAATTTTTGTAAACTTGAAAATGACGTATTAGTATCTTGCTTTATTTTACTATAGTTTCCTCTGCTATATTTAAAATCAAGCGCTTCTTTAATTTCATTATCTGATAAACCAATTTGCTTTAGTACTTGACTACTTGGTATATCACTTGGTCTTAAATCACTAGCACTTTTATTTGAAGGTAAAAACTTTAAAAAAGAAGTATTGATATTAGATATATCAAGTTGCCCCTGTGCTTTAACACTAAATGCTAAAAAATTTAACACCAATAACAGGAAAAAATATTTTTTCATAAAATTTATTTTAATATAAATCTAGATATAACGATACGTTGTATTTCAGATGTTCCTTCGTATATCTGTGTAATTTTTGCATCCCTCATTAATCTTTCAACATGGTACTCTTTTACAAAACCATAACCTCCATGAACTTGAACAGCTTCTGTAGCAGTTTTCATTGCAGTTTCTGACGCAAACACCTTAGCCATTGCCCCCTCTTTATCATAATTTTCATTATTATCTTTTAACCAGGCTGCTCTTAAACATAATAATCTTGCAGCATCTATTTCAGTAGCCATATCAGCTAATTTAAAAGCTATTGCTTGATGCTTAGAGATTTCTTTTCCAAACGCTTTTCTCTCTTTTGAGTATGCTAAAGATAATTCATATGCTCCTGAAGCTATTCCTAAAGCTTGAGCGGCAATACCAATTCTACCTCCTGAAAGAGTTTTCATTGCAAAGGCAAAACCAAAACCATCTTCACCAATTCTATTTTCTTTTGGAACCTTAACATCATTAAACATTATTGAATGAGTATCAGAACCTCTTATTCCTAATTTATTTTCCTTCTGGCCTACAATAAAACCTTCGGTATCTTTTTCTACTATAAAAGCATTTATACCCTTATGACCTTTTTCTACATCAGTTTGAGCAATTACTAAATGAACCGAAGCAGAATTACCATTAGTAATCCAGTTCTTTGTACCATTTAGTAAATAGTAATCGCCTTTATCAATTGCTGTTGTTCTTTGTGAAGTAGCATCACTACCAGCTTCTGGCTCAGACAAGCAAAATGCCCCAATAATCTCTCCAGATGTTAATTTTGGTAAATATTTTTCCTTTTGAGCCTCAGTTCCATAAGTTTCTAAACCCCAGCATACTAATGAATTATTTACAGACATTATTACGGCAGCAGATGCATCAATTTTAGAGATTTCTTCCATTGCTAAGACATAAGAGACGGTATCCATTCCTCCCCCCCCATACTTTGGACTAACCATCATCCCTAAAAAACCTAAAGCCCCCATCTTACTTATTTGCTCTTTAGGGAAAATCTGACCTTCATCTCTATCAATAACTCCTGGAAGCAATTCATTATTAGCAAAGTCTCTTGCTGCATCCCTAATCATCTTATGTTCTTCCGTCAAATTAAAATCCATTTCTCTTCTTATATTTAATAATTAATAATAACAAAAATACACATTTTCAACTATCTTTGAATTAAATGAAAAAAGAGGAAAAGTATTCTGTTATTGGAGTAATGTCTGGAACATCATTAGATGGTCTTGATATAATACAATGTTCCTTTGATTTCAAAAAAAAATGGGAATATAAAATTGATAAATGTAAAACTGTAAAGTATTCAAAAAAATGGTTTAAAAATCTTAGCACACTACATTTAAAAAATGAAAAAAAAATAAATGAAACCAATATTGCTTTTGGTAAATTTATAGGTGAAGAAATCAATAAGTTTATCTCCAAAAAAGAATTAGTTGATATAATTTGTTCACATGGTCATACAATATTTCATCAACCAAAAAAAAAATTTACTCTTCAAATAGGAGATGGAGAAACTATCGCAAATACAACTGGAATATTAACAATAAACAACTTTAGAAATTTAGATATTAAACTAAAAGGTGAAGGAGCCCCTTTAGTTCCAATTGGAGATTTAAAATTATTTACAAAATATAAATATTGTCTAAACCTTGGTGGTTTTGCTAATTTATCTATTAAAAATCAAACTAAAATTAAAGCATTTGATATTTGCCCAGCTAATATTATACTTAATTTTTTGGCAAATAAATATGATTTTGAATTTGATAAAAACGGAGAGATTGGGAGAAAGGGTAAAGTAAATACTCATTTACTTGATTACTTAAATGAAATAAAATATTATCAACATAAAGGCCCAAAGTCATTATCTAGAGAGTGGCTAGAAAAAAATATACTTAAAATAGATTATTTAAAAAAACTAAAAATAGAAGATTCACTCGCAACTTTTTATGAGCACATTGGATTTCAGATAGGTACTAAATTAAAAAACAAAAGTGTTTTTATAACTGGGGGCGGTGCATTGAACAGTTTTCTTATAGAAAAAATTAAAAAATACTCATTATCTAAAATTATACTTGGTACTGATGAAGAAATTAATTTTAAAGAAGCATTAATATTTGGCTTTTTGGGTGTTCTTAAATTAAGATCAGAAATTAATTGTTTAAGTGAGGTTACAGGAGCAACAAAAGATAGTTCTTGCGGAGAAATACACGAATATTTAAAAGACATGAATTAACATTATATTTGTAAAATATAAAAAATAACTAATGGAAAAATTGATGAGAGAATTCGAAAACAAGAAAGCTGAAATTGTTTTTGAATGGAATGATACTGAAACGGATGCAAGAGGATGGATAGTTATTAATTCTTTGAGAGGAGGCGCAGCAGCTGGAGGAACAAGAATGAGAGTTGGAGTAACTGAAAATGAAGTTTTAGCTTTAGCTAAAACAATGGAAGTTAAATTTACTGTAGCTGGCCCTCCAATAGGAGGTGGAAAATCTGGAATTGACTTTGACCCAAGAGACCCAAGAAAAAAAGATGTTTTAAAAAGATGGTATAAGGCAGCAGCCCCATTGCTAAAGAATTACTATGGAACAGGGGGAGACATGAATGTTGATGAAGTTCATGAAGTAATACCATTTTGTAAAGAAGCAAATATTGATTTTCCATTAGAAGGAATTATAAAAGGGCACCTTAAACTTGAAGGAGAAGAAAGAAATAAAATTATACATCAATTATCTTTAGGTGTGCCACTTTTAGTAACTGATAGAAATCTCACTCCAAAGTCTAAATTAGAATATTCAGTTGGTGATTTAATCACGGGATACGGAGTCAGTGAATCAGTTATTCACTATTACAATATTTATGGAGGAAACCTTAAGAACAAAAAAGTTATTATTCAAGGATGGGGAAATGTTGCAGCAACTGCAGCATATTATTTATCTAAGCAAGGAGCATTAGTTGTAGGAATAATTGATAAAAATGGTGGAATAATAAATAAAAACGGCTTTAATCTTGAAGAGGTTTCTAGACTCTTAGAACAAAGAACATCAAATTTTTTAGAGGATGAAAATATATGTTCATTTAAAGAAATTAATGATAATATTTGGGATGTTGGAGCTGAAATTTTTATTCCTGCCGCTGCCTCAAGACTTTTAACAGAAGATCAATTAGACCGAATGGTTAAAAATAACTTAGAGCTTATATCATCAGGAGCAAATGTTCCATTTGCTGACAAAGAAATATTTTTTGGCCCGATTGCAAAAAAAGCTGATAAGCTAGTAAGTGTAATTCCAGATTTTATTTCAAACTGCGGAATGGCTAGAGTTTTTTCATATTTAATGCAAAACAATGCGCTTCTAAATGATAAAGCTATTTTTGAAGCAGTTTCGACAACAATTTATGATGCTTTAAATGATGTTTACTTGAAAAAGAATGAAAATAAAAATATTGCAAAAACTGCTTTTGAAATTGCACTAACTAAACTAGTATAATATGACAGATCTTATTCTTGATACCATTTTTTTTGATAATTCAATAAAAGAATATCTTTTCTTTTTATCAACATTAATTATTGCTTTAATTTTTAAAAAATTATTATCTAAATACTTTAGCCATCTTCTATACAAATTAATTGGAAAAAAAGAAACTAGCGTAGGAGTTGATAAATTTAATGAGCTTTTAACAAAGCCAATTGGTTTTTTTGTCATGTTAAGTGTAATTTATATAGGAGCAAGTCAGCTACAACTCCCTTCATTTCTTGACTTCAGTTCAGACAGCAACTTTGGAGGTCAAAGTATTATAACTAAGACCTTTTCATTAATATATATTTATGCTGTATATAGAATTTTCCTTAGAGTTATTGATTATATCGGCTTAATTTTAAAACAAAAAGCTGCTCTTACAGAAAACAAAATGGATGATCAATTAATTCCCTTTGCGACAGAAATAGCTAAAATTATTGTAGTAATATTTGCTCTTTTCATTGTTTTAGGTAATGTCTTTGGTATAAATATCACTGCACTTGCCACTGGTCTTGGTATTGGTGGTATAGCGATAGCCATGGCATCAAAAGAAAGTCTAGAGAATCTTCTTGGATCATTTACAATTTTCTTTGACAGACCGTTCACTGTTGGAGATATTGTTCAAGTAGGATCTGTTACTGGAAAAGTTGAAAAAGTTGGTTTTCGAAGTACAAGAATTACAACTTTTGACAGAAGTATTGTAACAGTTCCGAATAAAAAAATGGTTGATGCAGAACTTGATAATTTAGGCCTGAGACCAGTTAGAAGAGTAAAATTTCACATTGGATTAACATATGAAACTTCGACTGAGCAAATAAAAAATATCGTAAATGACATACAAGAGATGGTTAATATTCATTCAAAAACGAATTCTGATGGAAGAGTAAGATTCCAAGAATTTGGAGCAAGTTCACTAGATATTCTAGTCATATACTATGTAGATAGCCCAAGATGGGAAGATTTAATCAACGCTAAACAAGATATAAATTTTAAAATAATGGACATAGTAAAAAAACATAAGAGTGACTTCGCCTTCCCATCTACATCTGTATATTTGCAGCAAAATAAATAAAATTAAATTATGATTTTTACACTGATGATTATTGTTTTCGTTTTAGGCTATGCTGCTATAGCATTAGAACACCCAATAAAAGTTGATAAAGCAGCTTCTGCATTAATTATTGGAGGATTAGGATGGGCTCTTTTTGCTTTCTCTGGAGTAGACCACCACACGCTTACTCATGAAATTCAGCATCATATCGTTGATATTGCAGAAATATTATTTTTTCTTTTAGGTGCAATGACAATTGTAGAGCTAGTTGATGCTCATCAAGGTTTTGCAATTATAACAGATAAAATAACAACAAATAAAAAAGTATATCTTATTTGGATTTTAAGCGTAATAACTTTCTTTTTCTCTGCTGTATTAGATAATCTAACAACAGCTATTGTAATGGCAGCTTTATTACCAAAATTAATTAAAGACAAAGAAACCTTATGGCTATTTGCAGGAGTAGTTATTTTATCTGCAAATGCAGGTGGGGCTTGGTCTCCAATTGGAGACGTAACAACTATTATGCTGTGGATTGGTGGTCAAGTTAGTGCTGTTAATATTATCTCTGCAGTTATTATCCCATCTATTGTATGCGCTATTGTTCCTCTGATATATCTAACATTCAAACTTAAAGGAGATATCGAACGACCTAAATTACAAGAACTAGATGAGCATAAAAAAAATCCAACTACACCATTTGAGAGAAACCTAATTTTTTATTTAGGTGTTTTAGGGCTACTTTTTGTCCCAGCTTTTAAAATGATAACACACCTTCCACCATACGTTGGTATGATGTTTTCATTAGGAGTTCTATGGTTAGTTACTGAAATTATTCATAGAAGCAAAAATCATGAACAAAAATCTCAACTATCTGTGATAGGAGTTTTAAAAAAAGTAGATACACCAACAATTTTCTTCTTTCTTGGAATATTACTTGCTGTAGCAGCATTGCAATCTGCGGGTCATTTGGATATTGTTGCCACGTATTTAGACACAACCTTTAACGGTCAAACAACTGAAGGAATATACATCATAAATATAATTATTGGATTATTATCTTCAATAGTTGATAACGTTCCTTTAGTAGCAGGAGCTATGGGTATGTATCCAATAGCTGAGTCAGGACTTTATGCTATTGATGGGAAGTTTTGGGAATTCCTTGCTTACTGTGCTGGAACTGGAGGCTCTGTTTTAATAATAGGTTCTGCAGCTGGAGTTGCCGTTATGGGAATACTTAAGATTGATTTTATTTGGTATGTAAAAAACATTTCTTTTTTAGCTCTAATTGGCTACGTATCTGGCGCAATAACATATATCCTTTTACAATAATTTTCTTAAATTACGTTTTATTTAAAAATATAATAAATGAATTTTATATTTATCCAAAATCCAGCAGTTAGTGACTCTTTATCAATGCCTATTGATCAGGAGAAAACATTATCAGTTGTAGAATTAATTAGCTCTGGAGGCTTAGGTGGTAATATTATTATGGGAACTCTTGGAGTTCTTTCATTTTTTGCAATTTACATATTAGTTGAACGATATTCAACAATAAAAAAAGCTAGTAAGGATGATGATAGCTTCCTAAAAAGCATTAAGAATTTTGTAGAGCAGAAAGATATTCAGGCTGCAAAAACCTTATGTCAAAATACGGACAACCCTGTTTCTAGAATGATAGAAAAAGGAATAGATAGAATTGATAAACCTATGACTGATATATCAGCGGCAATTGAAAATCAAGGAAAATTAGAAGTTTATAAAATGGAAAACAATCTTGCTAATCTAGCAACTATTGCAGGTGCTGCTCCTATGATTGGATTTTTAGGAACAGTTATAGGAATGATTGTTGCTTTTCATGAAATGGCTAGTGCTGGAGGGAATATTGATGTTGAAATGCTTTCAAAAGGAATCTATACTGCGATGGTAACAACAGTTGGGGGGTTAATTGTTGGAATTATTGCTTACATATCATATAATTTTCTTGTAAGTAAAGTTGATAAAGTAATTTTTCAACTAGAGGCTAGAACAACAGAGTTTCTAGATCTATTACATCATAATGAATAATGGCATTAAAAAGTAGAAATAAAGTTAGTCCAAACTTTAATATGTCGTCAATGACAGACATAGTTTTTTTATTACTGATATTTTTTATGCTTACATCAACACTCGTAAGCCCTAATGCCTTAAAATTACTTCTCCCAAATAGCAAAGCTAAAACCTTAGAAAAACAAACAATATCAATTTCAATAAACAAAGAATTAGACTTTTATATAAATGAAAATCAAGTACTAGAAACCAATATTGAAAATGAATTAAAAAAACTATTAGTAGGACAATTAGAGCCTGCAATAGTATTACATGCAGATAAAACTGTTGATATTGAATATGTCGTGAAAGTTATGGATATTGCATATAGAAATAAATATAAAATAGTCTTAGCTACAACTCCAAACTAAAATGAACTCTCCTGAAGAGAAAAATAAAATCAATGGAATACTTGGAACAATTATTTTCCATGTCTTTGCATTTTATTTTGCTTATTTTTTTTTAGGACTTACTTATAGAACTCCGCCGCCACCGGAGGAAGGTATTTCAATTAATTTTGGATATGAAGAAATGGGAATAGAGGAAATAATTCCTGAGGAAAATGCAACAGAATCAAATAAAATTATTGAAGAAGTTGTTCAAGAAAATATTGAAGTTGAACAAGAAGTCATAACGCAAGAAATAATTGAAACTGAAATAATTGAAGCTCCAAAAGAAGTTAAAAAAGAATTAGAAGAAGAACCAGAAGAAGTCAAAGAAGAAGAAGTAATAAAAAAGGTAGAACCAACTGTAAATAAAAAAGCTTTATATACTGGTAAAAAATCAACTGATAAAAAGACAGATGGCAATAAAGAATATCAAGGAAACCAAGGCTCTGTAGAAGGAGATAAAAATTCTACAGAATATGAAGGTGGAGGTATTGGTGTAGATGGGTTGGCTTATCAACTTTCAGGAAGAAATGTTTCTTTTAAAGCAAAACCAATATATAAAATCCAATCTCAAGGAAAAGTAGTGGTTGAAATCACAGTTGATCAATTAGGAAACGTTATCAGTGCAATCCCGGGAGTTAAAGGATCAACGACGCTAGATCAACAACTTTTAAAACGAGCGAAAGAAGCAGCACTAAAAACGAAATTCACTGCCAAAGAATCTGCGCCATCAAGACAACAAGGCAGAATCATTTATAATTTCCAACTTAATTAATGAAGTACGAAGAAGGACTAAATTATCTTTTTAGTAAGCTACCTATGTATCAAAGAACAGGTGCAGCTGCATACAAAAAAGATATAGGAAATATAATTAAAGCCTGTAAAATACTAGACAATCCACAAAATAAGTTTAAGAGTATTCATATTGCTGGTACAAATGGAAAAGGTTCAACAGCACATATGTTAGCATCAATTTTCCAGGAAGCCGGCTATAAAACTGGACTGTATACTTCACCACACTTAAAAGATTTTAGAGAAAGAATTAAAATTAATGGACAACTTATTAGTAAGAAAGATACTCTTGATTTTATTTTAAAAAATAAAATTCAATATGAAAAAATAGAAATGTCATTTTTTGAATATACTGTTGCAATGGCCTTTGACTACTTTGCTAATGAAAATGTAGATATTGCAATTATTGAAACTGGTTTAGGAGGACGATTAGATAGTACCAATATTATAAGTCCAGAAATATCAATAATAACTAATATTGGATATGACCATACTAATTTATTAGGAAATTCATTAGAAGAAATTGCAAAAGAAAAAGCAGGAATTATTAAAAAAAATACTCCTGTAATCATTGGAAGAAAGCAAAAGGAAACTGAACACATCTTTAAGAGTGAAGCCAAAGAGAAAAATAGCCCTATTCATTTTTGCAAAAAAAATTTAAATTATTCAACTGATTTAAAAGGAGAATACCAAAAAGAAAATTTAAATACGGCTTTACAAGCAATGAAAATTTTAAATCTTAATATTAATGATGGTATAATTTCAAAAGGTTTAAATAATGTTGTTAAAAATACTGGCTTAAATGGTAGGTGGCAAACTATTGCGAAAAAACCATTAACAATTTGTGATACTGGACATAACGAAGATGGAATAAAAAACAATATCAAACAATTAAAAAAATTAAAGTTTAATAAATTACATTTTGTATTTGGAACAGTAAATGATAAAGATTTAAGAAAAATATTAAGACTACTTCCCGTAAATGCACAATATTATTTCTGTTCAGCTAATATTGAAAGATCTTTAAATTCTGAAAAATTATTAGAAGAATCAAAGAATTTTAAATTATTAGGTGAACGATATGAATCTGTAATTGAAGCATATCACAGTGCTCAATCAAATGCAAAAATGGATGATTTAATCTTTATTGGAGGAAGTACCTTTATTGTTGCAGAAGTATTATAATTAGTGTTATTATTAAGTTAATTATTAAAGAAATCATATATATTTGCAACCAAATCAGGGCGATTAACTCAGTTGGTTCAGAGTGCCTCCCTTACAAGGAGGAAGTCGGGGGTTCGAGTCCCTCATTGCCCACCAAAAAGAAACCCACTCAATTGAGTGGGTTTTTATTTATTCAATAATTATTTTCTTCTCAACTGTTCCATCATCATAAATATAAAAGAGAGGTTGGCTCTTCAAATCTTTAGACTCTCTTCCCAATAAGTCTACTATCTTAATCAATTGCTTATTATTTGGAAATACCTTGTTATCATTCTGTATATTATTTTCGTTGATAGATGTAGTTATACAGCCAATTAATCCGTTGATGTCATAACGTGAAACAAATTTCCAAATCTCAATATTTGCATCAATCGTCATATTTCCAAAACTTCCAGGCCAATCATGACCTCCTCCTATCACTTTTAATTCCTCTACGTAGGCACAACCTGATGCAGTTGACCAACTATATCGCTCAACGCTTGGACTTACAATATTAACACTAGCAGTTGTATCACAATTGTTATGCGTTGCCCAATAACTATGTGTTGCTAGCTGCAGAAAGATAATATTCTACTCCTTGATATATTATCCCATCGTATGGAGAAGTTGTGTCATCCGTACCAAGTATTGTAAGAACTCCAGTGGGATGAATAGGAGAGCAAAAACTATTTGGATTGGCTTGCATGGTTCTTGCTACTGGAGCTATAGCTGCAATTCTACTATTAAGTTTACACGCAAGCTCAAATGACATATCACCTCCTAATGAATAACCACATGCATATACTCTATTCTGATCTATTTGGTAATTACTAGCAATCGTATCTATCAATGAACTAATAAAGGGTACATCATCAAAAGTGCCTGGAACTTTAGAAATCCAGTTGAAAGAGTTTCCATCACTTGGGTCTGGGCGTGCCTGAGGATACACAACAATAAAGTTTGCAGTATCAGCGATAGGACTCATATCTGCGATACCAATTTGAGAAGCAATAGTGCCACCGCCTCCATGGAAGTTGAATAATAAAGGAAAACTGGTGGTTCCATCATAACTTGCTGGAACATAAATGCTATATTCTCTTGTTAAACCATCATACTGTATAGTTTCGCTAATGTATCCTTGAGCGAAGCTCACATTAATAATAGTAATAAATATTAAGAGTGAAATCAGTCGTTTTATTATTATTTTTTTGGATTTATGCTTCATTTTATAATGTTTAAATTTTCATGTTTCAAAATTATAAATAATTTTCTAAAAAAAAAGTTCGAAACAGGGAACGCAAGGCCCACCAAATAAAAACCCACTCAATTGAGTGGGTTTCTTTTTATAAATTACGATAATTTAATAATTACTCAGATAATTGTTTGTAAAATTTACGAGCATCCCAATAGTCTTGTTCTTGAAATATCTTACCATCTTTCATTTTAACAAGTGTTGCGCCATAAACATTAACTTTCTTACCACTTTCAGCATGAGTCCCTTTAAAATTCCAATGCTTAATAAGTTGATCACCATCACCAAATAAATTGACAATTAAAAATTCAGAGTCTGGAAAACCTGTAATATATCCTGCATAAGCATTTTTAAATTCTTCTGGACCTGTAGCGTTAACAACTCCATCTTCATTCAGATGGGTAACATTCTCATGAAGGTATTCATCTAATACATTAATATCTCTCTCAAGAAAAGACTTTTCCCAAGCAGATCTATAATTTTCCATATTGTCGGATAATAATATTTTTGAATTTTTTAGTTCAGTACATGCATCTGATTCTTTATTTGTACAACTAAATATAGAAAGCACTAATGTTAGTAATAATAATTTTTTCATTTTTTTATTTTTTTTATTTAATCTGTAATGATAATTAATATATATCATTTATAATAAATCTTAATAAAGAAGTTCGAAATTAGGACCGAAAGGTCCAACAAAAAAAGCCCACTTATTTAAGTGGGCTTTTTTATTAAATAATTTTTTTTTATAAAAGTAGTTAATAATTAAGTGATACACTTAGCTTAAAATCATCATAAATCATCTTATCTCCTAGGTTATCGAAAAATGATCCAGAACCATATTTAATATTATATTGAGTTCTGTCAATAACAAGATCTACTATCGCTGAACCATTGTCAATTACAACTTCCAACTCTACATTATTTTTGATAC
The DNA here is from genome assembly GCA_905181585.1 of uncultured Flavobacteriales bacterium. Taxonomy (GTDB): domain Bacteria; phylum Bacteroidota; class Bacteroidia; order Flavobacteriales; family BACL11; genus CAJIYG01. The sequence continues at coordinate 261,643 of CAJIYG010000003.1, read as the reverse complement.
TTTTAATTTCTAATATTGCGGATACTTTATATTTATTTTTTGAATATTTTATTTTTTCAGCATTTACAATTTCTAAATTTGCAGTTGGATATTTTTTAATACCAAAAAAATCATCTGAAGATAAATGACCTTCTATACTTGATTTAGGTTCACCCACTAAATCTGTACAGTCAATTGTAGACATATCTATGACAATATTTCCTCCAGTAAAAGTATTGTTATCAAAATGTAAATGACCTTCTTTAATAGAGATAGTGCCTTCATGCGAACCAGTAACTTTTTCTCCTAACCACTTAACAGAGCTTTTAGATATATCAATATCTTTGTTGATACTGTTTTCACTATGATTGTGTGTATCTTTTTTAGAACTACATCCACAAGTTTTACAAGCAAATGTTTGAAATGATATAAGAAAGGATATTAATAAAACTGTAATCTTGATTGATTTCATAATTTTTTAATTTTAGTATAATTTTTAAGCATCAAAGTTATACAAATATTAATGATAACAATTAGATTATTTATTTAAAATTAAAATCTAATTATAACTCAAAGCATAACTAAATTTCGAAAAAAGTTCAAAATAAGAACCAAAAGGTCCTTCAAAAACAAAACCACAAAATTGAGTTGTTTTTGTATTTTTGTGGAGTAATAAAATAAATACTCGAATGGACTTTTTTGATGCTGTAAATAAACGAAGATCAGTAAGAAAATTTTCTAAAACTAAAGTGCCTGAGTCAGTTATAAGAAAGTGCTTAAAGGCATCAGTACTTGCCCCTAACTCATCTAATCTGCAACCTTGGGAATTTTATTGGGCAAGAGATAAAGAAAAAAAAGATAAAATTATCGAGGCTTGTTTTTCTCAAAACGCAGCAAAAACTGCTCAAGAAATAGTCATTGCTGTAGCAAGAATAGATACATGGAAAAGAAATAGAGATCTAATAATTGAACATTATAAAAAACATGATAAACTAATCCCAATCGTAGATAAATATTATAATAAAGTTATTCCATACGCATATCTACATGATAGATTTGGCATTACTGGATTTATAAAAAGATTAGTTTTTATCTTCTTAAATATAATAGGCTATTTCAGACCTATGATTAGAGGTCCTATTTATAAACATCAAATATTTGAAACAGTAACTAAAACAACTGCTCTAGCTTGTCAAAATTTCATGATGGGGCTGGTATCAGAAGGATTTGATTCATGCCCAATGGAAGGGTTTGATGAAAAAAGAGTTAAAAAAATATTAAATTTAAACTGGCAGTGTAAAGTAGTAATGATTTTTGGTATAGGAAAGGCTGCTGAGAACGGTGTTTATTCAGATCGTTTTAGAATTGATGATGAACTTGTAATTAAAGAAATATAAGAACAGAAATAAATTATGCAAGCAGTATTATTTGGAGGAACAGGATTAACTGGAAATCATATTTTAAATCTTCTCAATAATGATTCAGATTTTAAAAGTATACTTGTTGTAAGCAGAAAAAAATTCACATATTCAAGCAACAAAATATCCAATAAAGTTATTAATTTCTCGGAACCTATAGAAATTGAAAGCTGTATTAAAAAAGATACAATTGTTTTTTCTTGTATAGGAACAACTCAAGCACAAGTTAAAGGAAATAAAAAAAAATACAAAGAGATTGACTTTGACATAACATTAAATATTGCAAATTCTTGTAAAAAATTAAATGCAAAAAAATTTCTTTTTATATCTTCTGGCGGAGCAAAAAGTTCAAACTCAAATTTTTATTTAAAATTAAAAGGAGAGATTGAAGATGCTGTAATAAAAACAAATAATAATTCTTTATTCATTTTAAAACCGTCCTTATTAATTGGAAAAAGAAAAAATAGCCGTTTTATAGAAAGTATTGGGCAGATTATAATGCCACTATTTTCATATTTACTTCCGCAATCAATCAAAGCTGTTAAAGCATCTACAGTAGCTAAATGTATGCTTGAACTATCAAAATCTGAATTAAACGGTATTAATATTATTGAAAATAAAAAAATACTTAGCTATAAATAAGAGTATTTAAAAGACATAAAGTTCCTATTGCTAAAACAAAAAAATAATTGGGTTTTACTATCTTAGCAAAATCAATAAATTTACTTATTATGAAATTCCTAAAACACCTCTCTCTATTAATCATTTTTATTTTAACTTCTTACTCTAATATTTTTGCTGAAGAAAATAAGAAAACTGATAAAAATAAAAAAGAAAATAGTTCAATCTATTCAGGTTTAAAATTTAGAAGTATAGGCCCTGCACTAATGTCTGGAAGAATATCTGATATTGTTATTCATCCAGAAAATGAGAATTTATGGTATGTAACAGCTGGTTCTGGAGGAGTTTGGAAAACAGAAAATTCCGGGACAACATGGAAGTCAATTTTTGATGGTCAAAAAAGCTATTCAATAGGATGTATTTCATTAGACCCACAAAATCCTAATATTATATGGGTTGGAACAGGCGAAAATGTTGGAGGAAGACATGTAGCTTATGGAGATGGAATCTATAAAAGTGAAGATGGAGGGGAATCATGGAAAAATATGGGTTTAAAAAAATCTGAACATCTTTCTAAGATTATAATACATCCAAAAAATTCAAATATTATTTGGGTTGCATCACAAGGCCCGCTATGGAGTAAGGGTGGTGAGAGAGGAGTTTATAAATCTAATGATGGTGGAAAATCATGGATTCAAACTCTTGGAGACAATGAATGGATTGGAGCTACAGATTTATTGATTGACCCAAGAGACCCTAATTTATTATATGCTGCAACATGGCAAAGACATAGAACTATAGCTGGATATTTAGGAGGTGGTCCAGGCACTGCAATTTACAAATCTAACAACGGAGGTGAAGATTGGATTAAACTTAAAAGTGGTCTACCAAAAAGTAATATGGGTAAAATTGGTTTAGTTCTTTCACCTCAAAATCCAGATATAATTTATGCGGCAATAGAATTAGATCGTAGAACAGGAGGTGTTTATAAAAGTGAAAATCAAGGTGCAAAATGGACTAAAATGAGTGATGCAGTAGCAGGAGGGACAGGTCCTCATTATTATCAGGAACTATATGCTTCACCACATAATTTTGATGAATTATATCTTGCAGATAATTATATGCAAGTCTCATACGACGGTGGAAAAACATTTATTCGAATGAATGAAACTGAAAAACATGTAGATAATCATGCTGTTGCATTTAAAAAGAGTGATAAAAATTACATACTTATTGGCTGCGATGGTGGTTTATATGAAAGCTTTGATAAAACTCTAAACTGGAAATTTATCGATAATTTACCTTTAACTCAATTTTATAAAATTGCAGTTGATGATAATGAACCCTTTTATAATATTTATGGAGGAACACAAGATAATAATACACAAGGAGCTCCATCTAGGACTGATAATATTCATGGTATTAGAAACTCAGATTGGTTTATTATATTAGGTGGAGATGGTCACCAACCTGCAACTGAACCAGGAAATCCTAATATTGTTTATGCACAATGGCAAAGAGGAAATTTAAATAGACATGACAGAAAAACTGGAGAGAATACAAATATCAAACCACAGCCTGAGTTTGGAGAAAAGACAGAGAGGTTTAACTGGGACGCGCCAATCTTAGTGAGCCCCCACAATCCAAAAAGATTATATTTTGCTTCTCAAAGAGTTTGGAAATCAGATGATAGAGGGGATTCATGGCAAACAATTTCTAAAGATCTTACCAATAATATTGAACGACTTTCAACTCCTTTTTTTGGATCAAAACAAAAATGGAATAATGCTTGGGATGTACGCGCAATGTCCAACTATAGTACAATAACATCACTTTCTGAATCTCCAATGCAAGAAGGGCTCATTTATGCAGGTACAGATGATGGTGTAATTCAAGTAACAGAAAATGGAGGTGAAACATGGCAAAAAATTAATATTAAAAAATTGAATGGACTTCCAGAAACTGCGTTCGTAAATGATATTAAAGCAGATCTATATGAAAAAAATACTGTCTATGCAGTGTTTGATAATCATAAGTTTGGAGATTATAATGCGTATATCTATAAGAGTAAAAATAAAGGCTTTACATGGCAAAAAATTTCTAATAATTTACCAGAAAACACATTACTATGGAGAATAGCACAAGATCATATAAACAGTAATTTGCTTTTTTTAGGAACTGAATTTGGAGTATATTTCACTAACAATGGAGGTAAGGAATGGACTAAGCTTAATGGAGGGATGCCAAACATATCAGTTAGAGACATAGCAATACAAAAAAGAGAAAATGATCTTGTCCTTGGTACTTTTGGTAGAGGAATATATATTTTAGATGATTACTCAGCTTTAAGAACTTTTAATAAAATAGATAAAAATTCAAAATTGTTTTCACCTAGAGATAGTTATTGGTATAAACAAAAAAGAATCTTAGGAGGCAGCAAGAAAGCATCTCAAGGGGATAATTATTTTGTTGCTGACAATCCTCCATTTGGAGTAGAATTTACTTATTACCTAAAAGACAAAATTCTCTCACAAAAGAAAAGCAGAGAAAAGGAAGAAAAAAAGTTTGAAAAAGAAAATAAAATTATTGAAATTCCTGATTGGAAAATTTTAGAGTCTGAAAAAAAAGAAATTAATCCAGCAATATGGATATTTATCTATTCAAATAATAATATCATTAGAAAAGTAAAAGCGGATAATAAAAAAGGGTTTAATAGAATAAATTGGGATCTTTCATCAGAATCAACATCTATCATTTCATCTAAAAATTTCAATAAAGACGAATCAGGATATATGGTAAATCCTGGAGAGTATTCTGCACAACTTTTTAAACAAGTTGCAGGAGAATTTATTTCTATTTCAGAAAAAATAGACTTTAATGTAAAACAATTAACTAAAAGTTCTATCAAAGGAAGTTCAGTTTCTATAATCTCAGAATTTAGAGATGAACTTCATAATTTGAGAGATCAGGCAAATAATTTATCTAATAATATTAAAGATTTAAAAACTAATATTAATATGATGTTAAAGGCTTATGAAAGAGGAACATCACTTGATGAAAATTTACATTCTTCATTACTAAATAATAGAAATAAAATATTAGATCTTCAAAAAGATCTTGGTGGAAGTCAAGTCCGTAAAGAAATTGGAGAAGAAAATGAATACCCTTCTATGTGGTCTTATCTATGGTCTGCTAGTGGTGGTGCTAATTCAACATATGGTCCAACACAAACTCATAAAAAAAGTTTAGAAACGGCTAATAAAATATTCCTAGAACTTGAAATTATTTATATAAACATTGAAATGAGTGTTAAGCCAATGACAGAGCAATTAAAAAATATTGGAGCACCAAAAATTAAAAAATAATTTTTTTATTCTAATTTAAAAAGACTGATTTAAAATATATTGGGAGATGGTCAGAGAAACCACCATACCAATTATTCCCACCATAAGATCTGCTAGGATAAAATTCTCCATTTTTGCTTTTATAAAGCATAAAATCTCTTTGAAATGCGCCAACAGATGTTAAATTAATATTAGGATTCTTAAAATTCTTAGAAATAATTATCTGGTCCAACCAATTCCAATTACCCTTATAGTTATAAGAACCTTTTCCAAAAACTAAGTCAGTTGACATAAGATTTACAAAATTATCATTGACAAGAATTTTTGATAGACTCTCATTAGATGGATAATCATTAAAATCTCCCATTATTATCGTGTATTCGTCCTCTGAAGTGTTCAAATTAATAAAATCTTTTAAAACTTCAGCAACAAACACTCTTTTATGGTTGGATTTTTCTTGTCCTCCCCATCTTGAAGGCCAATGATTTACAAAAATATTAATTACCTTATCTTGTAGTTGTAACTTGACATATACAATATCTCTAGTAGGTCTTTTCTCAGTAGGATTCTCTATTTTAATAAACTCTTTCTCTAATAACTTAAATTTATTGTTAAATAATAAAGCACAATCAATCCCTCTATTATCTGGACTATCTTGATGGACTATTTTATAGTCTTTATTATTAAAAACCGGAGTTTTTAAAAGATCTTTAATCACTAGCCTATTTTCAACTTCACATAAACCAATAATATCTGGCATTTTATTATTATTTTCTTCTTTTGAAATACTCGAAAAAACTTTTTCTATTTGCTTTAGCTTATAATCATATCTGTAAGTATTCCACTTTTTTTCACTACTTGGAAGAAATTCACTATCATTAGTAGTAGGACTGTCAATTGTATCAAATAGATTTTCTAAATTATAAAACATCACAAATAATTCATCATCAGAGAAAGCAGATTTTTCAGTTTGTGAGAAAACTAATAATGGAAATAATAAGAATAAAGTAATTTTTTTCATAATTCAAAAATACTAAATGAGTATTTCATTCTTGCTAAATCCAATCAAGTTCTTTTACTGTCATTTCACTTTCTACATTACCAGAGTGTAGAGTTGTTTTTGGCTCAAATAATAAATTAAATACAACTTCACCATTTGTGCGTGGCCTATGCTCAACCCCTTTTGGAATAATTAAAATCTCACCCTCTTTTACTTTGACTGTTTTTTTATCTCTGAAATCAATTAAAAGAGTTCCTTTAAATACCATAAATAATTCATCTTCATTTTCATGACTATGCCATACAAAATCATCTTTAAGCTTACATACTTTTACATACTGACCATTCAGCTCCCCTAGAATTTTAGGAGTCCATTCTTCATTAAATAATGAAAACTTTTTCATTATATTGATTGATTCAATTTTTTTCATAATTCGAAATTACATAATAATTTCTTTAAAAAAATTTAGAAATAATACAGTAAAATTATTACAAGAAACTCTACTAAAAGTAGTGAAGTTATTTTATTTAATAATAATTTTTTTCTCTACTATTCCATCATTGTAAAGATAAAAAAGAGGAATATTTTTCAATTCTTTTATGTCTCGACCTAACATATCAGTGATTTTAATAAGTTTCCGATCTTTAGTAATTTGAATTTCATGATTACTTGATGTATTACAATTAATTAAACCATTAATATCAAATTTAGAAACAAAATTCCAAATTTCATCACTAGCACTAATATCCATATTTCCCCAGCTTCCTGGCCAGTCATGATCTCCGCCAATCACCTTTAATTCTTCTATTCTAACACAATTATCTCCTCCTTCCCATACTCTTCTTTCAACAGTACTACCATCAGAAGTATTAATATTTGGTAATTGAGAAATTATAGGATTAATATCGGTATTATTATAATTTGACCAATAAGTTGTAATCTCATCAGCAGACATATAATATGGCTGAAATCCACTATATGTAGAATGAGGGCTCATATCATTTGTACCAGGAATTAACATTACTGCAGTTGGATGAATAGGTGAGCAAAAGCCTAAATTATAATAACTATCTCTAAAAGCATCTACCATCATACTTCCTGAAACAGAAGCAAAAGCAGCTATTCTGTTATTAAGTCTACACCCTAATTCATAAGAAAAAATACCTCCCTCTGAATAACCACAAGCATAAACTCTATTCTCATCTACTAAATATTCATTTGCAAGCGTATCAATTATTGCAGCAATAAAATTAACATCATTATGAGTTGTAGGAGCTTTATGTATCCAAGAAGTTGAAGGAGTAGTGCCAGGGTCAGCTCCATCATAATCAATTGCACCTTGAGGATATATTGCAATAAATCCTGCTGTATCTGCTATAGGTCTCATATCATTTACGTTAATAAAATCATTTGCAAATCCAGCCCCACCATGAAAACTAAATAGCAAAGGATATTCTTCACTTCCATCATAACTTGCTGGTATATATATTATGTATTCTCTATTAATTCCATCAAAAAATAATGTTTTATTTAATTGCTGTTGAGCATTTGCAAAAAAAGCAAAGCTTAAAAAAAGTAATATTATATATTTTTTCATTTTTTTAGTTTTAGTTATTATAATTTATAAAATCAAAAAGGGTGAGAAGAAAAACACAGAGTTTTCTCAAAAATTCCTTGCTAGAACTACTTAGCCAGGTTCAATGGGTATATTCTCAGCCAAAATTTAAGGCACCCCTTTTTAGATAATGCAAATTTAAATAATGATTTTTAATTTTTTAAAATATTATTGATTTTTTTATTGCTTTATTCAATCTATTCTTTAATACTTTCTAGCTTAAATAAAAAAGAATACTCTAAAGCAACTTCTTTCAAACTTTCAAATCGACCAGAAGACCCTCCATGTCCTACATCCATATTACAATACATAAGTAATAAATTATCATTAGCTCTAAAATCTCTAATCTTAGCAATCCACTTAGCAGGTTCCCAATATTGAACTTGACTGTCCCAGTATCCAGTAGTAATAAGTAAATTCGGATAATTTACTTCAACGATGTTATCATAAGGAGAATACGATTTCATATAATCATAATATTCTTTATCTTTAGGATTACCCCACTCATCAAATTCTCCTGTGGTTAATGGAATTGTCTCATCCCACATCGTATTTATGACATCTACAAAAGGTACTCCAGCGATAATACCATTAAATAATTCTGGTTCCATATTCATTACAGCCCCCATTAACAATCCTCCTGCACTACCACCTGAAGCATATAAATGTTCTGAGGATGTAAACTTACTATCTATCAGATATTTACCACAATCTATAAAGTCATAAAATGTATTTTTCTTTTTTAATAGCTTACCATCTTCATACCAATCTCTACCCATTTCTTGACCACCTCTAATATGAGCAATAGCAAAAGTAAAACCTCGATCTAAAAGACTTAGTCTTACAGAGCTAAAATAAGGATCAGAACTACTACCATAAGATCCGTAACCATTTAATAGCAAAGGTTGTTTACCATTTTTATTAAGTCCCTTTCGATAAACTAATGAAATAGGAATCTCTGTTTTGCCATCTCTACTTTTAGCAAATAAACGCTCTGAAACATAATTATCTGAGTCAAATTTACCGCCTAAAACTTTTTTTTGTTTTAAAAGAGTTTGTTCTTTAGTTACCATATTATAGTCATAAACTGAACGAGGAGTAGTCAAAGAAGTATAAACAAAACGAAAAAAATCAGTATCAAAATCTACATTAGAGCTAGAGTATAAAGAATATGTTGGATCATTAAATTTTATATAGTACTCAGAATTATCCTTCCAGTTAATAACTCTAGTATTACGAAGACCATCTTTTCTTTCATTAACTACTAAATAATTTTTAAAAATATTAATACTCTTAAGAGCACATCTTTACGATGCGGAATAACTTCTTGCCAATTTGATTTTGAAGTTGAATTAATTGAGGTTTGCATCAGTCTAAAATTCTTAGCCTCCCAATTAGTTTTAATATAAAATTTATCTTCAAAATGACTAACAGAGTATTCTAAATTACTTTCTCTTGGGTGTATAACTTGCCATTTACCCGCAGGATCACTAGCATCTAAAAATTGATACTCAGTTGAAAGAGTTTGATAAGAACCAATCATTAAATATTTTCTTGATTTTGTTTTAAAAACATAGCAACTAAAAGTATCATCCTTTTCCTCATAAACTAAAACATCCTCTGATGCATCTGTACCTAAAGTATGTCTGTATATCTGACTAGAACGTAAAGTAACCTCATCTTTTTTTGTATAAAAAATAGTTTTATTATCATTAGCCCAAGTAATCCCACCAGTTGTATTAGGGATCATATCTTCTAAAATCTTTCCCGTGTTTAAATCTTTTATATAAATTGTATACTCCCTCCTTGATAATAAATCTACACTATAAGCTAAAAATTGATTATTCTCACTTACAGATTTATCTCCAAGGGAAAAATAACTTGTTCCTTTAGCCATTAAAGGTAAATCCAATATTAATTCTTCTTTAGCACTATTTGTATTTTCTTTTCTAAAGTGAAATGGATAATCCTCTTCTTGCTTATACTTAGAATAATATGTGTATCCATTATAGCTGACAGGAACAGATTCATCATTCTGCTCTATTCTAGAAACAAATTCATCAAATAAATTATCTTCAAACGATTTATTATCTGACATTTCTTTTTTAAGAAAATCATTCTCGGAATTTAGATAATTAATAACATCCTTAGTTTGAACATCAGGATTTTCAGATTCTTTCTGTTCATCAGATAATCGCATCCAATCATAATTATCAATAATTGTATCTTGATGATAAATATTTTCTTTAGGTATTTTTTTTGCCATAATAATTATGTTGTTATTATCTTTTTTAACATCTTTCTCATAACCACAAGAGAACAATAAAGGTGTCAATAGTAATATTAATAATGAATTTTTCATATTACAATATTAATAATTAATTAAGTAGAATTTCAAAATTGGTAGTAATAGATTTAACTAAAATAAAGTTTAGAATTTTATCAATTTACCGCACACTAAATAATTATCTTTGTGTGTATCTATTATGAGTAAAAATTTAAATATTGTTTGGTTAAAAAGAGATTTACGCACCTTTGATCATCTTCCATTATTTAAAGCTGAGGAGTTAAAGCAAGATTATATCATTATCTATCTTTTTGAGCCGGATCAGATGAAGCATCCTGACTATAGTTTAAGGCATCAGCAGTTTATTTATCACTCAATTATAGCTATGAACAAAACTCTCAAAACTTATAATAGAGAAGTACATATTTTTTATGAAAATGCTGAAAATGTTTTCAAGTATTTAACATCAAAATATTCTATCAAAAATGTATTTTCTTTCAGGAGAGTGGCACTAATAATAGTTGGCTAAGAGATAAAAAAGTAAATAAATTTCTTGCTAAAAAAAACATAAACTGGACAGAATTCGAAAATCAAGCCGTAATTAGAGGTTCTAAAAATCGATTAGGTTGGGATAAAAATTGGTTCTCGCATGCAACATCATTAATTATTCAAAATATTTATAGTTTAAATAATTTTCAATTACAAAAATCTCCATTTGACTTTTCTATTGATGTTTTTCCTAAACTAAAAGAATATCCAAAAGAATTTCAGCCAGCTGGAGAAAAGTTTGCACTAAAATATTTAATCTCTTTTTTAGAAGACAGAGGGAAAAACTATAATCGCCATATATCTCAACCTGAAAAAAGTAGATACTCTTGTGGTAGACTTTCTACATATCTTGCATGGGGAAATATTACAGTAAAACAAGTCTATCAAAGAGTTAAAAAATCTCCTTACTATAAAACAAATAAAAGAGCATTTGATGCATTTTTATCAAGGATAAAATGGCGTTCACATTTTATTCAAAAATTTGAAGTTGAATGTAGCTATGAAAATATCTGTATCAATAAAGGGTATGAACAAATGAAGTATGCTAATAATAATATTTTACTAGAAAAATGGAAAAAAGGTCAAACAGGTTTCCCAATGGTAGATGCAAGTATGCGTTGCTTGATAAAAAATGGGTGGCTTAATTTTAGAATGCGCGCTATGTTAGTTTCTTTTCTTTGTCATTATTTAGAACAAGATTGGAGAAGAGGTGTTTATCATTTAGCAAAGCTTTTTTTAGACTATGAGCCTGGCATTCACTTTACACAATTTCAAATGCAGGCAGGAGTTACAGGAATTAATTCAATACGAGTATACAACCCAATAAAGCAATCTATTGAAAAAGACCCAGATGCAGTATTTTTAAAAAAATGGATACCTGAGCTAGCATGTATTGATAATGCATTCATTCACCAACCATGGAAACTCACTGAAATTGATTTAATTGATAAAAGCATTCCTGAATTTTATAAACATCCTATAATTTCACATAAATTAGGCAGAACAGAAGCAGTTAAAGAACTTTGGAGCCTTAGAAAAAATGACGTAGTAAAAAAAGAATCTAAACGACTTTTAAAAACACATGTTCGTTAAAATAATTTCTTGGTAATTACAAAAAAATTTAATGGAAATAGTAATAATACTGTAATTACTTTTATCATAAAAATATGATCAAATAATTATTAAATCACTCTTTTAAAGTTAGGATCTTTTTTAGTGATGTTTATGTCGATGTATTTATTTATTACCTTTCTAGTGATTTTTGAACCAAAATTTTCATCAAAAATAGTTAGAATATCTTTCTCGGTTAAAACACCTTTCTTTAAAACTTTGAATAGTAATTGTTTAGAATCTTTCTTAAAAACAGGTATTTTACCAGAACTCTTTGTGTAATTAAAAATAATATTATTTAGTTCATTTATATGTGTAATAACCTCTTCTGATTCTGTAATAATCTCTTCTGACTCTGTAATAACCTCTTCTGATTCGGTAATAATCTCCTCTGATTCTGTAATAACCTCCTCTGATTCTGTAATAACCTCCTCTGACTCTAAAGTAACCTCATTATTATCAATTTCTTGCTTAATAACTACTTTTTCTTTAGTTATATTCTTCTTTTTAACATTCGGTTTTTTGCTAGAAACTTTATCTACTTTCTTTTTTGTATTCTTTGAAGGATTTGAATTTTCAACGACAATATTTTTTTCAACTTTAGGAATGATAACAAGTGGTTTAGAAACCTTACCAGTTTCTGTATAATCATCGCTAGAGGAATATTTAAAACTTCGAGATTTGACTACAGCAGGATTTTTAACAACTTTTTTTGAAATAAAATCTTCTGTATTTAAATACAGAGATGAACTAGTCTCCACTGGATTTAATTTATTACTATTAGATAAAGTGTTATCAAGAGCATTAACATAAAGATCTAATCCAATTTCTTTTGATGCATTAAAATTAATAGAAGAATTATTTATTAATTTCTCTACACCAGACTCAACATAATCACCATGCATCTTAAAAATATCTATATCGGTTTCAACACTTAGATTTAATGATACTGGTGATATTACATGTTCAATTAAACTTTTAGATTTTTTTTCTAAATCTTCACTTTTATCAGAGATTAAAAAAGAAACTAATAGTAATGCTGCTATAAGTACAATTATCTTATTATTCATTGCTACTCATAATTTCTAATGCAACATTTAAATCTGCTTGAGATTGTATTCCATAATAAACAGCAATCAATATTACAACAAAGCATGTTAAACCAAATAAGGGTTGAAGCGGATTGTTCTTGTTTTCATTATTTGCTAATTGTATAAAGTACCACTCTGCATCGTGTCTAATTTTAAAAACTTTATAAAACACATTAGAGAAGTATGAAAGTGCAACACTCATTAGTACCCCCCCCATTAATGCTATAAAAAGTAATAGTAACATGAACGAAATATTTTTGAATACTCTTAGCATGCTGGCTTGAGAAGCGTCATAATCAACTAATTCTGCATACATCACTAATTTATTATTTATAAATTCTAATTCTTTTTGTAGATCATTAAGATTTTTATTTTCACTATCAATCATTTTCTGTATTTCTGCAGAAAATGAAAGCTCAGTATTTTTAATTATACCACTAACTTTGTTCTTTGTAACCTTACCAGCAGATCTATTATTATTGTAATTCCATCCAAAAGTACTGAACCCATAGTTATAGGACCAATCTAGTAAAAGACTCTTTAAATTTGCCATAGATTTAACATCTGTTGGAGTTTTAAGTCTTACTTTAATTGAAACAGAGTTACTTGTATTTGACAGAGTCTCATCTTGTTTAGATTTAACTCTATAAGAGTATAAGTATCCCGAAGTAATATTAGAGTCAACAAACTGCGAAATATCAGAACCAAGTGATGCATAATTACTCCAACCTTCTTCATCTCCAATTTTTCTTTCAATAATAAAACCTGTTTCATTAATAGAATTATCATTCCAACTTAAAACATTTCTAAAGTTAGACTCCGAAGAAACTCTTAAACTTGAAGGACTTAAAAGATCAGAATTATCAATTGTTTTTCTTACTTCAGGACCCCAATTTGATTTTCCATTCGAATTTTGTGCTTTTACTCTATAAACATATGTTTCACCTTCATCAACAGATTTATCTACAAATCTACTAATGTCAGTTCCTTGTTTAACCATGACCCAACTGTCATCATTTCCTTTCGAATTCTTTCTTTCAATTATAAATGACCAATCTTGTTTTTTATACTCTAATAATCTTTCATTTAAGTTTGTAATTATATTTGTTGATTCAACTATTTTTTCAGAAAATCTAGTAGAATCATCTTTTGAAGATTGAATTACTTTTGGAAAAAAATCTGTGTATGATGAGGTATGTTTATTTGTAATATTTTGAGGATCATCAATCATATTTTTAGGAAAACTATCTGCATAATCAATTTGCTGAGATCTTATGTCAAGCTCTACAACTTTCTCCAATGCCGTTTGTACAGTATCAAGATTTTCAGCAGTAAAGTTTTCCATTGCTTTTTGTAAATTCTCATTAGCTTCTTCTTTATCATCAACTAAATCAATTTTTTTCTCTGCATAAACTTTACTCTTAAAATCATCAGCTGTTGCAATAGATAAATAAACTATAAATGCTGGAATAATTAATATTGCTAAAGAAACCATAGAAGATGGCCCTATAGAAAATAAAATTTGTAAACCTTTTTGTTTGATTTGATTAAGATATGATTTAGTAGAGTCAAGTAAAGATGAATTATCTTCATTTTCAAGCATGTAATTTGGAAAAATTGCCTGTGCAAAAAATGCAATAAAAAGAGAAGTAATTAATACAAATGATAAAATGACATTTGTATTAATAGCAATACCTAAAATAAATAAACCAAAATCAGGAAGTAAACTTAGAGATAACAAGATCTGAATAACAACAACAGATACCAAGGCAGCTAAAACATAATTAAGCGCTGCTTTCATTACTCTAGCACCATGCTCTGAATGGTTTCTTTCATCATCAAAATGAATAATTGAAGTAATTGTACCTGCTGCCTTTAATATAGGTAAAACTGAAATTGAAAGCCCAATCATCGCTAATAATTCAAAATCAAATAATATTGAAAGATAAATACTAAAACCAAGAATGATTAATGAATAAAATGAACCAATAAAGCCAATTCTTAATTTATTACTATTGTATGTGTTATTTAAAGCTAAAAATGAAGTTTTATATAAATCCCATGCCCAAATAACAAGATAATGAAAAATTGCTTTTGCTATAATTTTAATTGGTACCCAAAAAACATTTATCCAAACCCACTTAATTGCTCTAAAAACTGGAAGAATAATCCATTTTACAATAAAATCAAATATAGTTTTAAGTAACCATGCTAAAAAAGTAGCTGCAATTAGAACAGAATATCCTGCCCAAACTAAAGTGTTATATAATAAAATAAGTGGTGCTGTAAATACCAAAAGTAGAGTCCAAGCATTTTTAAGCTCACTCATTCTTTCTATACTTATTAAAAACGAAGGGGTTTCATTTCTATGTTTTGCAAACATAAATCCAAATACAACAAATGGTACTAATACAAATAAAATTCCAAATAATTCTTCCATAATATTTTTTTAAAGTTAATAAACTACTATATAATCAATTGAATTTCAACAATTAACTAAGAAAATTAGTTAAAAGCTATGATTTATAGTCATTCAAATGTAATATTTTTTTACAAAACAAGTAATATTGAAAGATAACTATGAGAATTTATGAATTAATCAGATCTATTATTTTATAATTTTAATGAGGTAATTTTTCTTTTAATAAACCATACATAAATGTTCCTAAAACAGAACCTAATATCATAATAAAAACTGTAAGAAAACCATTACCGAGTAAAACGAACATAGGGCCAGGACATGCACCTGTGACTGCCCAACCAAGTCCAAAAATAGTTCCCCCTAAGAAATAGCGAATAAAGCCATGTTTTTTTGGAATAAAATTAATTTCTAGACCATCAATACTTTTTATATTAAATCTTTTAATGATCTGAATGTATAATAAGCCGAGAAAAATTGCAGAACCAATTATTCCATACATATGAAAAGATTCAAACTTAAACATCTCATAAATTCTAAACCAAGAAATTATTTCTGCTTTTGTCATTATAATACCAAAGAGTATACCAAGCAATAAAAATTTTAAAAATTTCATAATATTTATATTAAATTAAAAACCAATTTGAAAGTATAACAGGAAGAAGAAAGTGAGTCATTATTAAACCGCCAAAAAAGAAACCTACCACAGCAATTAATGAAGGTAATTGTAAATTACTAAGCCCTGAGATTGCATGCCCTGAAGTACATCCTCCGGCATATCTTGTGCCAAATCCAATTAGAATTCCACCAAAAAGCAGAAAAACCCATCCTTTCCAACTCTCTAAAACACTTAAGCTAAATAATTCATCAGGCATATATGAACCACCATTATATTCTATTCCTAATAGTTTTAAATGTTTAATTGTTTTTGGATTTAAGTCTATTGAATAATCAATAATCATAAAGTTATAAGCAATATAGCCTCCAATAATAGCACCTAAAATAACTACTAAATTCCATATTTGTGCTTTCCAATCAAATTTAAAAAAATCAGAAAACTTTTCTGCACCAAGTGCAGAGCACATGGTTCTTAGATTTGATGACATTCCAAATGTTTTGCCAAATAAAATTAAAAACAACATTATTAAACTAATTATAGGGCCTGCTACATACCATGGCCAAGGACTATATATAAATTCCATTTCTTAAATTTTAATTTTTGATAAGTGATACAAAAGTAAAAGCTTGTGTTAAACCTATTGGTGTTTTATGCAATGTGTTCTCCCCTTTAATCAAAGAAAAATCTTTGCTAAAAAGTAAAGATAAATCATTAATTGAATACTTACAAACATCAAGAGCACAGCAACGATCAGGACCGTTTTCAGAGAAGGTCCCTAACACTACAGTACTAGATTCAGCTATTCTACTTAATAAAGCACTATAATATTCTTTAATATCTCTAGAGTTTTTCATAAAATGAAATACTGCTCTATCATGCCAAAGAACATATTTTTTTTTTGAAGTAAAATTTCTAACATCGCAAACTATCCATTTAACTTTTTTAGCATTATTACCTAATCTAACTTTTGCTCTATCTATGGCAAATTTTGAAATATCTAAAACTGTAAGATTTGTAAATCCAGCATTAATAAGATTATCAACTAAAAAACTATCACCTCCTCCAATATCTATAATTGCATCATCTTTACTTAGATTAGCATTATAAATAAAATCTAAAGATGTCTGTGGAATCTTTTGATACCAGCTAACTTCTTCTAACTTTTTAGAAGAATACAAACTATTCCAATGATTTACATAATCCATTAACTAGAGACAACTTCTCCATCCCATCCAATGATTCCATTCATCAGGTTATATGTTTTAAAACCTTTCATGGTCATGTAATTACATGCTTGAGCACTTCTACTACCGCTTCTGCAATAAACAAAATATGTTTTTTCTTTATCTAGTCCCTCTAATGCACTTACAAAGTCATGACCCGCTAAAAAATTAATTTGAACTGCTTCAGCAATAATACCTTCATCACACTCTTCAGGAGTTCTTACATCAAGAACAACATGTTCATCTATTTCAGTAATTAATTCTTTCCAACGCTTGTTTGATAAATTTTCCATTTTTTTAAAGTTCAGATGGACAGATATAGTCCGTTAATTTAATACTACATTCTTTTATTGATGAAAACCCTCCTTCAACATCTATGATATTATGAAGCCCTTTAGATTTTAGAATAGAATTTGCAATAATTGACCTATAGCCTCCGGCGCAGTGCATATACACATTTTTATCTTTTGTAATTTCTTGTTTATTCTCTGATATTGAAAGCAAAGGGATATTCTTAGCGTCTATTATATGCTCTGAAAAAAACTCACTAGGCTTTCGAACATCATATATTTCAACTTTTTTCTCTTTAATTATTTCACTAAAATCTTTAGCTGAAATTGTAGAAATTGTAGCGATTTCTAAATTGGCATCTGTCCAAGAAGTAAAACCTTTATCCAAATAACCAATTATATTATCAAAACCTACTCGAGCTAATCGAGTTATTGCCTCTTCAATTCTTTCCGGTTCAACTATTAACAATATAGGTTTTTCAACATTTTTTAATAAGCCGCCAACCCAGGGAGCAAATCCTCCATCAATACCTATAAATATTGAGTTTGGAATATGAGATTTGGCAAAATCACTTTGATTTCTTAAGTCTAGCATGACAGCATTTTCTGTAGATGCTTTAGAAATAAAATCATGACAAGAAATAGCTTGCTTTCCATTTTTTAAAACAACACTTAAATCTTGATAACCTTGTTGATTTAATTTCACATTAGAGGGGAAATATGTAGGTGGCTCAGGCAAATTATTGGTTAATTGCTTTATAAAATTTTCTTTTGACAAACTTCCATTAAGAGCATAATTCATCTTTTTTTGATTACCTAAAGTGTCTACAGTTTCTTTCATCATATTCTTGCCACATGCTGAACCAGCACCATGTCCTGGATAAACTAAAATATTATCTGGCAATGGTTTAATTTTTAAATTGACAGAATCATATAAAATTCCAGCTAATTCTTCTTTTGAAACACCCATATATCTTTGAGCTACATCAGGTATTCCAACGTCACCAAGAAATAAAGTATCTCCAGTGAAAATACAATGTTCTTTACCATACTTATCTTTTAAAAGAAAAGAAGTACTCTCTAATGTATGTCCTGGTGTATGTAAAACTGTAAGTGTTATTTCTCCTATATTAAAGACTTGTTTATCTGTTGCAATTAAAGAATCATAATCTGGATCTGCTTTTGGACCATATACTATTTGAGCATCTGTTAATTTAGCTAAACTTAAATGACCGCTAATAAAATCGGCATGAAAATGTGTCTCAAACACATATTTAATCTTTGAGTTAGATTGGTCAGCTAATTTAATATACTGATTAACATCCCTAAGAGGGTCTATTACAGCTGCCTCTCCATTACTTTCGATATAATAAGCACCTTGTGCTAAACAGCTAGTATATAATTGTTCTACTTTCATCTTTTAAAATTTATGTTCAAAAATAATATTTAAATCAATTCTTTTATAATTATACTAATAGACATTATAATTATAAACAAACCAAACCCCTTTTTTAAATGTTTCTCTTTGACAAATTGATTAAAATATATTCCAATAAAAATACCTATTACAGAAACAGCTGTGAAAGAAAGTAAAAATATCCAATCAATTTGTAGTTGTCCTAAATCTCCTGTAAAACCAATCAAAGATTTAATTGCAATTATCATTAGAGAGGTTGCTACTGCTTTTTTCATTGGTAATTTAGCGAAAAATACTAAAGCTGGAATTATCAAAAATCCTCCTCCTGCTCCGACGAGCCCAGTTAATACTCCAATTATTAATCCATCTATTGTTAGCAAAGGAATATTATATTTTATTGCTTGTTGGGAATTAGTTTCAGTGCGATCTTTAAGCATAAAAAAAGCAGCTACAAACATAATAAGCGCAAAGAATAGCATGATTGCTATATCCTTTGTCAATAAAAAACTATTAAAAGATATAATTTGATTAGGGATTTCTGGTAAAATAAACTTTCTTGAAAAGAAGACTCCAATAAATGCAGGAATTGCAAAAATCACCCCTGCCTTAAGATCAATCATATTTGATTGATAATTTCTAACTGCTCCAACCATAGCTGTAAATCCTACTACAAATAATGAATAAGATGTAGCAAGAACAGGAGAAACACCTAAGACATATACAAAAATTGGTACTGTTAAAATAGAACCTCCACCACCAATTAATCCCAGAATTAGACCGATTAAAAGAGCACCAAAAAAACCAAATATTTCCATGTCAGATTATTAACAAAACAAACTTAAGAAATTAAAGAAGTAATTAACTGATATCTAGACCTAAACTAACTAACCATTTGTCAATTCTTTCAGCAGAAAGATCATATTGATTTCCTTCATCAAGAGCTAATCCATAAAAAGTCTTATCATTCATTAATGCTTTTGATTTAACAAATTCATAAGATTCTGTTGGCCAGTGGCCAATAACCTCACCACCTTTTTTTATAATTTGCTTTGCTAGAATACCCACTCCATCAATAAAATATTCATCATAGCCATATTGATCTCCAAGACCAAAAATCGCAACAGTTTTGTTAGTAAAATCTATTTCTTCAAATGTTGGAAAAAAATCTTCCCAATCACTTTGCAAATCACCATCATACCAAGTCGATATTCCTAAAATTAGTAAATCAAACTTTCTAAAATCTTCTACACTAGATTCAGCAACATTTATAATCTCTAAATCATAAGAAGACAATTTACCTTCCATAGCCATTGTAGTATCTTCAGTATCACCTGAATCAGACCCCCAAATAATTCCAATTTTCATTTTATTAAATTGTTTACTTAAAAATTTTGTGCAAAATTACATCTAATTTAGATTCAATCTATGCTAGAGAGAGAGTTTTTTTTAATTTTGTCAAAAAAAATTATTATGAATTTAATTTTAAACTTTCAGATATTAATCTCAGGAATAATTATTGGAATAATATTCTTTCAAACTGCTCTTGCTGCACCTATTGTTTTCAACAATTTAAACAAAGAACAATCAAGAATTTATATTAGAAATATCTTTCCGAAAATTTTCAAAACTAATATGAGTTTGTCACTAGTATTTTTAGTTTTAAACTTTATTTTTTTAACAAACGAAACAAGTACATTTATTGGATCTATCACATTTATTTTTTCTTTAATCTGTCTTTTATTAATACCAGCAACAAATTACGCAACAGACAGTGGTGATAAGAAGAAATTCAAGCTTTTACATTTAGCGAGTGTATTAATGACGGTAGTAGTATTGATTATTAATTTTTTATGGATATTTTTTTTGTAGAAAAAATACTTAATTTTATAAAAAATAACAAAAATGAAAATCTTAAATATACTTACAATTTTAGCTCTTGTTTGGGTATCGTGTTCAAGCCCTCAAACAACTAATTTTGAGACTAAAGTTTTATTAAATTCAGTAACTGAAAACATTCTTGGAGAACAAATAAACTTCCCAGACTCTAATGCAACAATAACATCTGCAATTAGAGTATTATCTGCGGGAGAATCAACAGGTATTCACATGCACGAATCTATTCCTGTAGTATATGTTATTGAAGGAGAGCTAACAATATCTCATCAAACAGAATCAGGAATTATCGAAAAAGTTATAAAAAAAGGAGAGGCATTTATTGGTGCGAATAATAATTGGCATGAAACAAAAAATACATCAAATAATGATGCAGTAGTACAAGTTGTATTTATCGGCGCTAAAAACTTAAAAAACACTGTTGCACCACCTCCACCACCAACAACTCTAGCTGAGTAGTAAAATAAGTAAGTATATATTATTTGAGTATTAATACTTATTTTTTTTTTCATTATCCAGTTTAAATTTGGAAAATGAATATGATAATTGTTGTGGGGATATCTTACGTTGTTATTCTTTTAGTAATAAAGAAATTAAGATTGTTGGAAATTAAGAAAATAAAAGGAAAAGCTATTTGTCCAAAATGCTAAAATAATATCGATCGAGGTGCAAGAAAAAATAAAGATAAAATATTAAAATATTTGACGCTATTCCTATTTGACTTTAAAAGATACAGTTGTTTTAGTTGTCTCTGGGAAGGTGTTAGGAATTAAAAGAAGCGTCAATACCATCTTTATAGCCAGACAGGGCTCTAGCTCTAGCTAGTTTATGATCTACAATAAAAGGGATGTAAGTTTCTTGATTGAAATTATTAATCCACTTTTTAACATATTTGAAATCACCATCAAATTTCTTTTGTTGGGTAAATGGGTTAAAAATTCTAAAATATGGAGCTGAATCACAGCCTGTTCCAGCAGCCCATTGCCAATTACCATTATTTGAAGCTAATTCATAATCTAACAGCTTTGAAGCAAAATATTTCTCTCCCCATCTCCAATCAATCAAAAGATGTTTACATAAAAAACCTGCAACAATCATTCTAACTCTATTATGCATGTAGCCTGTTTGATTTAATTGTTTCATACCAGCATCAACAATGGGGTAACCTGTCTCTCCATTACACCATTTTGTAAATTCTTCCTTATTATTTCTCCACTTAATACCATCATATTTAGCTTTAAAGTTATGATTCACAACCTTTGGAAAATGAAATAATATTTGCATAAAAAATTCTCTCCATATAAGTTCAGACAAAAAGACACTATCATTTCCAGAAAGTTTACTAATGATAGTTCTGACACTTACTGTCCCAAATCTAAGATGAATACCCAAATAACTGGTTGCATCGGTTGAAGGAAAGTCTCTAGATTGGGCATAATGATTAATATTATTTAAATCATAATCTCTAACATTAATTTTAGATTGCTCAAAATCAAGAAAATTCAATGAAGGAAAATCATTCGTAAAATTTAAAAGATTAGTTAAGGATGACTGTGTATCAGAAATCATTTCATATGATTTAAATTTTTGAAGCCATTTATTTTTAAACGGTGTATAGACAGTATATGGCTCTCCATTATCTTTAAGTACCTCATGAGGTTCAAAAATGACACTATCTTTTGATTGAGTAAATTCAATAGAATGATTTTTAAGAAAATTTGCAACACTATTATCTCTTTTAATTGCATAGGGCTCATAGTCCCTATTGCAACTAATAGAATTAACGCTATACTCTTTAATTAATTTCTCAAAAACCTTAACTGGATCGCCTTTAAGAACCAATAATGACGAGGAGTGCTGTTTCAACAACATATCAATTTTGCTAAGCTGATAGTAAATAAAGCTAATACGAGCATCATCTTCTGTAAGTGAGTCTGTGATGTTATTATCAAAAATAAAAATTGGCAAAATATTTTTATTTTTTAATAAAGCTAACTTTAAAGCAGTATTATCTTCTAATCTTAAATCTCTTCTAAACCAAAATATATTTACTGTCATTATAAGTACTTTTTCATAAGCTTAGGTAAATATACTAAATCAAATATGATAGCAATCAATGCTGAAATTATAGTAATAATACTTAACTGACTAACTGATTTAAACTCTGAAAACATTAAAGGAACTAAACTAAATATAACAATGATAGTTGTCTTAATAACAGCTCTTGCAGTTATAGTCAGAGATTTATCTAACGCCTTATCCTTACTCATTCCTCTTCTAACGTTAAACCTGTATGAGCTTAGAATATGAATAGAATCATCAACAATTAAGCCAAAAACAATTGCAAAAATAAAAGCATTAGAAAGGCTGAAATAAAAATTATTTAAACACAAAACACCAATGCAAACTAAAATTGGAAAAACATTAGGAATAAGTGCAATAAAGAAATATCTAAAATTAAAATTATTAATTATAATAAATAATAAACCAATTGTGAGAATAGCAATTATCAATCCGTATAGTATTTCTCTAGTTAATTTATTACTTACTTGATCAAATAAATACCCCGCTCCCCCAACACTCAAAGGGATTTCTAATAATAGTGCCTGCTCTTTAATCATTGTAATTTTTTCGAAGCTAACTTTGGATCCAATATCTTTCATTCTAGCTTTTATGGTGTATACATCTTTTGTTAATTTCTTAAAGGTTCGCTTATCTATTAATGATGGGTTATCTACAAAACGACTAATTGAAAAATCTAAAACAAATCCAGTTGAATCCAAGAAATTTTCAAATTTTAAGATCTTTTCTACATCAACTTGCTCATCCATTTTAATTTTAAAAGTTAAAGGCTTTATTCCTCCAAAATTCTCATTAAAAAAATTCATTTCTTGAAATAATCTGGATTTCTTATTTACTTCATCTGTAATGTAATTATCAACACTAATTTTGTTTACACCATATCCTGCAAATAAAATCATTACTATAATAATTAACCTAAAATAAAATTTGTTGTTAAAGTTTACAATTGAGAATATTAAGCTATCAAGTTTCTTATTTAATTTAGGATTCCCTTTAAGAAGATGGAAATTTAAATCAACGCTTATAGCATAACTTATTAAAATAACAAATAAAGAGATCAAAATACCAACAGTTGTAATTAAGCCAAATCTTGTGATAGGTAAGACATCAGAAAAACAAAAACTTAAAAAACCAATTGCTGTTGTAAATGATGTAAGAGCAACAGGAACTCCTACAATTTTGACTTTTTTAATAAAGTAATCTTTTTTACTCTCGGTAGAGATATTATCTTCATTTAAAAGATGCATTAAATCAGATACACATACAATAAAAATTATAGCTGGCATGATTATCATAACCAATTCAATACCTCCATAAATAAATTGAGACATTGAAATACTTATTACTACACTAAGTATTACGCTTAATAAGGTTAAAAGAACAAATTTTATATTAAGTGTAAATAGCCAAAGTATAAGACAGCAAAATAAAGCACTAAAAATTGTAATAAATATTAGCTCAGAAACAACCTTGTCTTGCATATATAATTCTGATGATATTTGGCCTGAAACGAATACATCACTAACCCCTGATTGAGAAAAGGAATCTTTAATTTTAAAAATAAAATTTTTCCAGTCTTTATCATCATAGCCATTCTTAATCTCAACTAAAAAAAATAGTTTTTTAAAATCATTTGATAGAAATTGACTGGATTTATTCTTTATTTTTTTGACGGATTTTTCATATGCAGCTTGATTGTCAAGATTAAGTAAATTAATATTGTGAAAGAAAAGACCTGTAAATAAGCAACCTTGACTCATTAAATATACTTTTTTCAGTTTTAATTATTGAATCTTTCTTAATGATGTTGTAAACTGAATCTAAAGCAATAAATTGATCAAAATTAATCTCATCACTATATTCAACACCAATTAAAAAAAGATTTTTATCATCAAAAGATTGAGCCAATTCTATTTCTATATCATCAGCATATTTTAAGATTCTTTCGGTTTCAAAAAATATTACAGGTGAAGAAATTAGAAATAATGAATAAGAAAATATAGCCAGTACAACTACAAATATGTAATACTTAAGCTTCCAAATGTAATCTAACAATTTACTTAAATTTTTAGTGTAGACATACCACCATCAACATTTAAAATTTGACCAGAAATCCAGGAAGACTTATTAGAAATTAAAAAGTCAAGAGCATTAACAATATCTTCAGGCAATCCAGTTCTTTTAAGAGGATGTTTTTGATTCATCATCTCTTTTTGATCATCTGTTCTAAAAAAACGTTTAGCTAATTTTGTCTCAACTAAAGATGGAGCAATACAATTAACCCTAACCTTAGGTGCCCATTCAGCTGCGAGACTTTTTGTAAGGCCTTCAACAGCAGATTTACTGATTGAAACGGAAGAATGAAAAGGCATTCCTAAATTTGCTGCAACGGTACTAATGAATACTAAAGATGATTTTTCTGATAAGCGAGATTCGTAAAACTTAAGAACTTTTATCAAACCAATTACATTTATATCAAAATCTTCTTGAAAATTTTCAATCTTTAGTCTTTTGAAAGGTTTTAAGTTAATACTACCAGGAAAATATATTATTCCGTCAATTTCATTTACATCAATAAAAGTATCTTCATCTTGTAGATTAAAATTAGCAACGTCACTAAAATCAGGGTTAGAACTCAATCTAATAAGATTATAATTAGAGTTATGCTTTTTAAAAAACTCTATTGCAATATCACTACTTGCACCAACTAATAATATTTTCATTTTAAATTTTTAAGTTACAAATAAAATACATTATTTGTAAATGTTAGACATTGTTAAAGGTATATCTGCTATTATTATATCTTTCTAAACAAGATTTTAATTGATCATGATTATTAAGACTAATAATTAGATTATTCGCGTAAAAAATAATTTCATTAGGAGTTACATTAATCTTCTCTAAGATCAATTTTACATAAATTTTTTAATACTTACATTAATTATAAACAAATATATAATTATAATAGCAAAACATTATATATTTTGATGTAAAATTAGTTTAGAAAGAAAAATATGATAAATTTGTATAAATTTTGATGATATGAAAAAATATCCTGATAATATAGTTTTTAATTACGAAGAAGAGTCGTTTGATGCTTTCAAAAAGGATTATCCTACTTCAACATCTGCTCCAAACTTTGGAGCTAGTGTAATTGACAAAAACTTACCTTATGAATGTAAAAATTACTTCAAGAGTCAAATTGAAGAACTAAAAGATCAATATAAAAAAATACAAGAAGAGTACAATTGGACTGAATTAATATACAAAGCTAAATACAGCTTTAGCCCAACAACTGGAGCAGTCTATCATTTATATGAATCCCCAAATGAAGAAAATTTTTTAAGTATAATTGAACCTGAAAATTGGAAACAAAAATATGTAGGTAGCTTTATGCTTATGTCTAATGGAAGATGGACTAAACAATAATTAACTTACCCAATTATCTTCTAGATTTTTCTCTGCTCCCTCTACCATTTTAGTAGTTTGAAATAATGAAATAAAATGATTATTGTCTCTATTTAAGAATATGTAAGGAGCCATAATAAACAGTAACCAAATATCTTTACTCATATTATTTTCTGCAATCTCTTTTGTAATATCATTAATCTTAACCTCAAGTAAAGATGAAACGAACTTCTCATGTTCTGCTACATTACTTTTAACTGACCATATGTATCCAATTTTCTCTAAAGAAGGGTACATAATATTCAAATAGAACTCAAACATTCCAAACTTTTTAAATCCCAAATAAATAGTACTATCAAACAAATCACGGTCATAATTTAATGCCGATCGTAAAACTCGTGAAATATAAATTTGTGGATTACTATTTTCCTTGTCATTAAATTTGTCATCAACAAGACCTTGAATTTCTAAATGTGATTTCTTCGAAATACTTGATATTTTAATTTTCTCACTTAAAAGAGCTTTTGTATTAATAGCACAAATCAAATCATCCTTAGAATACACTCTAATATTAGTATC
Organism: uncultured Flavobacteriales bacterium; assembly: GCA_905181585.1. Lineage (GTDB taxonomy): Bacteria > Bacteroidota > Bacteroidia > Flavobacteriales > BACL11 > CAJIYG01. The sequence continues at coordinate 234,699 of CAJIYG010000003.1, read as the reverse complement.
TGTTCTTTCAGCTATTAAAAAATTATACCTTTCCTCCCAAGATCTTAAAGTAATTTTATTAGTATCGCTTATTTTAGATAATTGACTAATATTATAATTCATAGAGTTTTTTTTTCAAATATGATGAAAATATATAACAATTAGCAATTAAAATTATAAAATATGAATTTAAAGAATATATTTGCATAAGTTTAAATCATAATAATTATATCTTATGTCAGTAAAGACAAAAAGTTACAAAAGTGGATTGTACTCCATTAAATCCAAACAAAAAGTAAACGAACCCATAGAGAAAATTTGGGATTTCTTCTGTAATCCTAAAAATCTAAATCTGCTAACCCCAACAGATATGAAATTTAAAATTCTATCCGGTAGATCTGAGGATTTTTACACAGGTAAAATAATTAGCTACAATGTAAATCCATTTAAATTCTTTAACATGAAATGGGTAACAGAGATTTCCTACATCGAAAAAAACAAATATTTTATTGATGAACAGAGGTTCGGTCCTTATAACATGTGGCATCACGAACATCATTTTAAAAAAAATGATGATAATTCAACAACTATAATAGACAAAGTGATATACAAAATGCCTTTTGGTATATTTGGAAAAATTGCTCATTCTCTTTTTATAAAAAAAAGACTAAAGCAAATATTTGAATTTAGACATGATGCAATAGATAAGTTATTTCCAGAAAACTAAAAAAGTAATAAAAAACATAAAATAAAATGGGTAAATTTCAATCAAGTAAAGTTTTTGACGGTTTTTCCACTGTATTTCGTCAATGGAGAGCTGAAGGAGTCCATTGTAGATTTCTACACGGATATGCCATATCATTTAAAATATATTTTGAAGGAGAACTAGACGATAGAAACTGGGTTTGGGATTTTGGGGGCCTTAAAAGAGCAAAAACCAATATTGATGGATTACAACCAAAAGCATGGATGGACTATATGTTTGATCATACAGTAATTATAGCTGAAGATGATCCGGAAATTAAATCTTTTCTCTTAATGAATGAAGCAAAAGTCGCTCAAGTAAGAGTTATCAAAGCTACTGGTGCAGAAAAATTTGCTGAATACATTTTTCACAAAATAAATAAATTCGTTAAAGAAGAAACAAAAAATAGAGTGAGAGTAACTAAGGTTAAGTTTATGGAGTATGCAAAAAATGCTGCATATTACAGTGAATAATAATGCTATTAAATGAGTTTAATTTTAAGTTTAATTTTAAGTTTTAATATGTCAAACCAAATAATTGAAAACCAAAAAGAAATCTATCTAGGTGGTGGATGTTTTTGGTGTGTTGAGGCTGTATTCGAGGACTTAATCGGAGTATCTAATGTTCAAAGCGGATTTTCTGGCGGAACAATAAAAAACCCATCTTATGCAGAGGTAAGCAGATCTAAAACTAATCATGCTGAGGTCTGCAAAATAGTTTACGACCCAAATGAAGTTAGTTTAGAAGTTTTGTTAGAAGTCTTCTTTTTATCACATGATCCAACTACTTTAAATAGACAAGGTAATGATATAGGAGCGCACTACAGGTCGATAATATTATTCCATAATTTAGAAGAAAAAAAAATAATTGAAAAATTTATTAATAAAGTTAATAATGAATTATTTGACAATAAAATTGTTACCGAAGTAAAAGAATTTACAGCATTTTATGATGCTGAAAATTACCATCAAAATTACTTCAAACAAAATCAAGACCAACCCTACTGCCAATTTGTAATATCTCCTAAAGTATCAAAGGCAAGAAATAAATTATCAAAATATTATATTAAATAATGCCTGAGGGGCCAGAAGTAAGAATAGTTGCAGATTTCCTTCAAAAGGAATTAAAAAACCAAGAAATTACTAATTTTGATTGCTTTTCAAAACCGTACAAGATTAAGTATGGAAAGATTGTGAAAGAAATTAATAAACACATCCCATTTAAATTTTCTGAAATATTTTGCATTGGAAAAACATCATTCATTAAAATTGATGATGATAAATATTTTTCTTTCCATCTTGGCATGACAGGTAATTGGTCTAAAAAAGAAGAAAAGCATAGCCATCTTAAACTTAAAACTAATATTAATAACGTCGTTTACTTTAATGATATTAGAAGGTTTGGAAATATTAAAATTTTAAACAATATTGACATTAAAACAAAATATCATAAAGATGGAGATTTTTTAAACTTTAACACTTCACCAGAAAAGTATACAAATTTTCTAATGAAAAATATAAATTCAAATATTGAAGTTTGTAAGATTTTATTAAACCAAAAATATTTTTGTGGAGTAGGTAATTATCTGAAATCAGAAATTCTTTATCATGCTAAAATCCATCCTCATACAAAGTGGAACTATTTAATAAAAAAAGATATTTATAATTTATGTAAATACACTAAAGAAATTATACACCAAGCATATCTGAGCGGAGGGGCTGAGCTAAAGGATTTTAAAAATCCTGAAAACGATTCTAAGCTAATTTTAAATGCCTATGCTCAAACACAAGATTCAAAGGGAAATCCTATAATTAACGACATAACAAAAGATAATAGGAGAACATATTGGAGCCCAAAGAGACAAATTATTAAAAATTAAGGAAGAAATAAAATTGCTAAAGAAATCACTAACATTAAAAATGCTGGTAATGACTTCATCAAAGGATCACTAATTTTAATGTGCATGAAAATTGCTCCAACCATTAACAAACACATGGTATAAAGACTATATTCAACAAGAGCTGTAATTAACTCGCTCTCAACCAACACACTAAGAAGTAAGGTTGAAGCAGCAATAATTTTCAATGCTCCTACCAAATACAACATAAAAGATGGTAAATTATAACTTGTAAATTCTTCAGTCATACTTGTCGCCTGACCACCTCTGTATGGAGTTGACTTTTTAAAACGAAAAACCCAAACATTTACAATTACTAAAAAGAGAGAGATTTTTAAAATTATAGTTATCATATTTTAATTTTTTTATTCAAAAATAAACTTCTTTGTAATTTTTCCATCATTATTTATAAGAAATTTTAAACCTTTTGATTTAGAATCAGTAATTCTACCAAAAATATCTAAGTATTTATTTTTTTTTTCAGTTATAATATGAATCTCTTCTAAATTAGAAATAGTTATTATAATTTCCTCTTCTATAACATCAATTAAGCACCAATCATTAGTATATACTGTTAGCTTTACGTTATATGCTCCTGGAACAAGAAAATTATGTGAAGGACTTTCTATTGAAGAAAAACTACCATCGCCAAAATCCCAAATACAATTTTCAAAGTTTGAAGAAATATTGAGAAAATCTACTGATGTTCCATTAACAGAATATGAAAAATTAGAATTAAAAATATTCCAAGTTAAGACACTATCAAGAACTGTTGAAGAAGCTATTTGCTGTAAAAACAGAGCATCACTTGCGCTAATAGCGCTAGGAACAAATAAGGACCCTATTGAAGATTTTTTAAATATGGTTGAATAAAAAACACAGGCTGCTAAATAAGTCCCATAGATACTTGGATGACTATTATCATTATTATAAAGTTCAATTGTAGAGTCTAAAGCTATTGCATTTTTGAAAGCAATACCAACAGGAGAAACAGTAGCATTATTATTAATACCCATTGAAATATAACTATCTCTAAGTCTCTCTTGCATACCCAAATATGTGCAAACAGGAGGATAATTAACACAGTTTGTTAGATCACCATTTTTTCTTCCCCATGTCATATAGAACAAAGGTTCTGAGCAATTATAGTTTTGATAAATTAAATCTACCAATTGTTGAGCATATGGAAAAACAGCAGTAGAAACATATGCTGGGCTTAAAGAAGGGCGCTGACTTTGATCTTGCAATACAACATAATCCCAGTTTTGCTGATTTATCTTATCAATTGACAACTGATCTTGGGAATGAGCATATAAAGAGTACCCCCCCGGAGTGTTTTGATCATGAAAAATAGAATCTCCAAAAGAACTAGAAATCTTTGACAACATATCAGGTAAATCGTTATAATAAGTATAACTATTTCCAATAAATAAAACATCATAGGTTTGAGCCAAGGAAAACTGATGAAATAATAGGATACAAATAATTATTTTTTTCATTATCTAAATTTTCAATTGTAAAACTAACTCAGAAATTAAAACTGATGAATTATCATCGTTTTTAAGCTGTGAAAATGAAGTCATAAGTTTAAAATTATCTTTAACAAAATACTTTGATAAAGAAAGTGATAACATTGAGTTATCTTTAACAATAGAAAGTGGGTTTAAAGTATATTCTGGTATTATGTCAGTATACCTAAAGTCGACAGAAAAACCATTTTCAAAGACATATCCAAGAGTAGAGTTCACACCACTCCCCAATGATAAATACTCACTTATTTGTTGGGGCACAAGTAAATTTAATGCCAGAGGGTCAGTATAAATTTGATTTAGTGAACTTGCGCTTGTAATCACATATTCTGCTAATAAAGAAGCTCCTCTAAATTTACAAAGCATGTCAACATAAATTTGACTGTAATCAGGCATCTGCGGGTTATTAATTACATTCCATAAATAAAAATCACCATGACCTTCCCCAACAGCATTAGACGCTCCATCATTATATGAAAGAGATAAGCCTAAAACTAATTTAAAATCATCTTCAAACATAACATCGGATATCTTATTCTCATTTCCCTCTTTAAAAAAACCAAAAGGAAATAAATCAAGTCTTGTCGAATATTTAAAACCTCCCAAATCTACATCTCTACTGCTAGAGCCAAAAGAACTTCTTCCATCTCCAGAGGTAAGAGAAAAGCTTGGGATAAAACCAAAATTATTAATACTATGTCTGATATCTAAAAATAATCCAAACTCTCTTCCTGTAGAACTAAATGTGCTACTTAATAAACTTCTTTCGGTAAACTGTAACATATCCTCCATAGTTAACATCTCTCTATTATTTGATTTACTTAATTTTTGACCAAAAGATATCTTTATAGAGCGATTAATATCATAAGCTATCCACGCATCTAATAATGGAGTATTAAGACTGAAATCAGATAACACTAAAAAAGAAACTTTTTCTTCTTTAGCATATCCAGAAAAACTAAAAAATGTTCTTTTAGAGTTAAAAAAGTAATCTACACTGTTTTCTAAAACAAAATCTGAGGGGTATGAATAAGATTCAATAGAAAAAGAAGGCTGAATCATTCCACTTAATTTGAAAAAGTAATTATTATCAGATGAAAAATTCACACCGTTTCCCAGCTCAAAATCTTTAGTATAATCACTAACTATTTCCTGGGCATAGCTATAGAAAGATGTGAAAATGAAGCTTATTATTAATATTTTTTTCATAGTGTTAGTGTTATTTTTTTAACAATCTAAAATAAGGTAATTCTAAATTTTTATTTGTTTTTATAATGTTATATGATACAAAACTATTTGGAGCTTCTGGCTCAAGAACTTCAATAGCAAGATTAGCATTCTTTTGATTCATATTCAAAAGATACCAAAATTTATCAATATCTAAATCTGTATATTCTGTAGTTGTTTTAACCTTTTGCATAAATACTCCTTCATATTTCATAGAAGATTTTTCATAAGAATCAACTATGTATTTCTCTACTTTAACAGTTTGAGATTTAGCCACAGATGTAAGTTCTAGCCCAAGTGTTTTCAGCTTTTTGATTAATAGCTTATTGTCATTACGAAAAAGATAAGCATGAGGTCTTTCTCTAGTCAAATCTGCCTTGGCATTAAATTTATCATGCAAAATAACATCAAGAACTATCTTCTCAGAAGAACCTAAATCTAAACACTCAATCTTACTATTTAATATTGCTGGAGTACTCTTTAAAACAGCAGCATTTTCAGTTTGTTTTGAATCTCTTAGAACTTTCTTAACATTTTGAACATTATTATATGCTGTCTCTAAATATGATAATGCAACCAAAAAAGTACTATTTACTCTTCTTTGAAATGAGGTTTTACCAATACCAACACCCCTTACTTCAATTAATGATGAAACTGAATTTGACAAAGCATAAGCAGTACAACTGGAACGCGCACTATTTGATCCTTGATGAAAATGAATACTACCATGATTATTTCTACTCACAATATAATCGTGATATCTCAAGTTATTTGATTCTAATTTTTCTCTAGCATTTGCAACAAAGATGTCATTAGTATAATTTCTCAATAATTTTGGAACATTTAAATTTCCTGTGTATAAAATCATTACATCATAAATATTAGATATTCCAAAATCTCCAATTTTGGTAAAATCCTTTCTAAAAGGAGTATACTCATGAAAATCTACTGTCACTTCAGCACCATATTTACTAAAAGCATTTTTTAATGAATTACTTTCTGGTATCATTAGTTTAGTATGATCTCTATTTAAATCAAGCCCATTTGCTGCATATCTATTATTTTTTTCATAACCATCTATATTTACCATTGGAATAATTATCAATTCTAAACGATCAAATAAATACGAATATTTATCATTTAACAATAACTGCTGCATTAAATAAAGAATACCTTCAGTGCTAGCTGGCTCATTACCATGCATTCCAGCCTGAAACCATACCTTTAATTTATCATCAGATAAATCGTTACTTATTTTAACCATTGGAATAGATTTTCCTTTCTGACTCTCTCCAATAAAAGAAAGAGAAACATCATCTCTATCTTTCACTAAATCATTAATAAAACTCATCATCATACTATAGCTGGTAAAACCCTTCTTTTTACTAAAAGCTGGAGTACTAATTTCAAGATTTGGATTGGGAAAGAACTTCTTAGTAATCTTTTTAGATTGAGGATTTAATTGACTAAAGCAAAGATTTGGAAGAAGAAATAATATTAAAATTAATATTCTCATTTCTTAAAAATTAATAGAAGTGATTAATCTAATAATAATTTCATTACCCATAAGTTCAATATTTCTATAAGGCTCTGAAGGGATACCTGTTTGCTGACTATATATAGAACCCTCTAACACCTCAACATATGTTATGGAAGCTTGGATTTTAAAACCATAATTTCGGGCAAAATACTTAGAAAGACCAAAAGTGTAATAATTTGGACGATTATAAAATGTTCCGTTATTTAAAAAGGAAAATTCGTCACTTTCAAGATGTGTGAATCGTAAATCAGCAGAAATAAGATTCTTAAAAATATAGCCTGCTTGTAGATTAAAACCACTACCTAACATCAACTGTGAACGTAAATAATCTTTTGGATCTAAATTTCTAAAATTATCTGTAATATCTTTAGGTTTATCGCCGTATCTATCATTTCTATGAGTAATATCATTATCTAAATAAACATTAGTTTTTATATATTCAGCCAATAAAGAAAAACCTCTATACTTAAGAAGTAAATCCGCTCCATATTTTAGAAAATCAGGCAACCTATAGTTAGTATCAGCAAGATTAATATTATAATATAAAAAATCATTACCAACCCTTCCCCTTCTGCTACTCATTGATTGATTAAAGCTATAATTAACTCCTAAAACTAATTTCAAAGAATTCTCTCTTACTATATCTACCTGTCTAAATTGTCCTTTATTTGTGAAAAAACCAAAAGGAAGGTAGTCTATTCTACCTCCGTACTTCAACCCTCCAATATCTTTTGTAAAATTATTCATTCCATCACCAGAAGTAATTTCTAAATAGTTTCTAAAATAACTACCGTTTGACAAGCGTATATCTCTTTGAAGAAAAAGTCCAAAATCTCTTATGCTAGCAAAGACTGATGTCAGTCTACTTCTTTCTACAAGTTGCAAAGAATTTGAATTCATTGTTAATTCACGATTATCTGATCGCTGTGACCTTTGCCCAAAAGACAATTTTGTTCTTTTATTGAAATTATAAGTAATAAATGCATCATATAACAAAGAACTTGAAGCCGATCCGTCTTCAGAAATACCACTAAAATCAAACTGAATTCTATAATCAACTTTTTTTTGAGGAGAAGAACCTGACATTCTAAGTCTAATCCTTCTCATTCGATATCTTGAATCTTGATAAATTTGATCAAGTGAGTCGTTGTTAATGATGCGATACTCAACAAAAGGCTGAACAAAACCACTTAAGACAAATTCATAATTATTTTCTGAAACAAAATTTACTCCTTCACCAAAACTATAACTATAAATTTCTTGTGATTTCATTTCTTTATTAAGAAAAAGAAAACAAAAGAATAATAATAAATAAGAAAGTCTTTTCATTAAAATATTTTTAAAAACTATCATTAACTTTTAAATCGTAATTCTCCATCATTAAAACACCATGCGCTAATACATCCATTAGTTTTAAATCAGAATCAAAAACACAAAAATCTGCGTCCGCACCTACCTTTATAATTCCTTTATTGGTTAATCCTAAATTATTTGCTGGATTTTTCGTGATAATTTTAAAAGCATCTTCAATGGAAACTCCTCCTTTTTTAATCAAGGATATTACTTCTTCTAAATTTTTATCGACAGGAGCTTTTCTAAAACCTATTAGTTTCCCTTTATCATCTAACTTTTCAAGCCCTGCATTCCCGTCGCTACTAAAAGTAATTTTAGAAATATCAACACCTTTTTCAAGGGCATATAAAACAGATTTGTAGGGGTCAGTATATTTTGATGCTCCAGTAGTAATATCAATCATACCACCTAATTTGGCAAATTTAATTGCTTGTTCAAATAAATCCTTAGTTCTTCCCACATGAGTTGGAGAAATATGTTCAATAGGAAACTCAAAATTTTCTACTAAATCAAATAAAACATCCATTTTGTCTGTTAATGCACCTAAGTGGATATGTAAAATACCTTTTTTAGAAGCTAACATTCCACCTACCCTAATATCTTTTAAAAGTCTAACTAATTCTAATGGTGTAGGATAAGATGATCTTATGTCTGCAAGAGCAATTTTACAACCAAGAACATTATCAATAAACATCATATCATCTTTAACAGATTCAGTTAAGTGAATAGGATCTAATCCATAATAACCTGTGTACATATACGCACTTATCCCTTCATTAATTAACGATTTCGTCTTAGCATTGAGCGTTTTAATTGACCTTGAAGAACCATCTGTTCCAAGTAAACCAACTACAGTCGTTGTACCGCAAGAAATTAAGTCAGTCATTTTAATCTCTGGGGTCATAGAATGAAAACCATTTTTCCCGCCTGCACCAATAATATGAACATGCTGATCAATAATTCCTGGAGTAACTATCTTTTCTTGTGCATCCCAAATTTGGGAAAATAATTTATTTTTTTCAATATTATTTTCAATCGCTTGTATCCTACCATTTGCAATTAAAAGATCTTTAATACCTAAACTTTCTGGTGCGTAAACATTTGCATTTTTAATTAATAACATATATATATTTTAAATGAAATGATATAAAATCATTATTATCAAACCAACTAACAAGGGAATAATATTTCTTCTAACAACCTGAATAGCAGAAACTTTAGCAATCTCTGATGTAGCTATTAACACTCCTGAAACTGGAGAAACTGTTCTTCCCATTGATGCAGCTAAATTCATTGGAAGTATAAATTCTAAAGCTTGAACATCAAATTTCTGAGCAATTTCTGGTGCTAAAGGACCAAAAGAAAAAAATGCTGCATTACCACTTCCCATTATCATTGCAGATAAAAATATTAAAATTGTCATTACCACACCAATTCCAAGAGCGACAAAGCCCAAGCTCTCAGAAAGAAAAAGTAGAGCATTTATAAAATTTAAACTAAGTAAACCAGAAGCAAAAATATCTGCAACTATTATTAATGTAACAACAGATTTAAAAATATTACCCATTCCTAACCAGAATGTATTTAATGATTCAAAAACCGATTTAATATTTCTTTTGTTAAAAAACTCAAATATGAGAGCAATAAAAAGACTAATAAACATAGCAGATGAAGTGTCTAAAACTAATGAAGAACCCATTATTTTAGAAAAATAAATTAATAGAAATAGTGGAAGAACTGGTATTAAAGCGTATATTTTTGGAGCACTTTTTTCTAAACTATTATCAGATAAATTGATTTTTTCTTCATCTCTTTCTTTATCAAAATATTTATTTGTAAAATAATAAACCAACATAAAAACTATAGTTATGGGCAAAGCTAGTTGTATTTGATGAGAAAAATATTCAATAATTTGATCTGAAGATCCATAAGCAAATTCAGCTGCCTTGTTTGACATTGCAGATGCTGGACCCATTCCTAATGCTGTACAAGCAGTAATCACCGAAACAGCAGAAAGTCTACTAACTCCTAGATTTATTAAAATTGGAAAAACTGAAGCCATCAATAATAGTCCAAGTCCAGCTGCTGAGGGGATACAAATAAAAAGTAATTGACCAATAGGGATAACTAAAACAGCTGCTATATTTGGATATTTTTTGAAAAAATTAAGAGGCTTAGATACTAAGCTAACTAAAGAATATGATGCTCCTATTTTATTTATATAAGAAACAAATCCGCCAATTGTCATAATTAAAATACAAACTTTTGCATGCTTAATCTGAAATAAAAAAACTATGTATTTAAAAAAATCTAATAAATTACTAATTGTATTCACTGATCCATCGGTTGATTTAAATCCAACTTTCATTTTTTTCTGTAAATTTTCTAGCTGAAGCAATGAATCTATATCATATCCCAAAAGCCATGATATTAACATCATAGCTAAGCCAGAAAACAATAAAACAGCATGTGCATTATACCTTTTTAGCAATAAAGTTATAACTAAGATTATAAATACAAATGCAATTATTGGTCCAGTAAAATCCACTTTTTATTTTTAAAATGAAGTCCCATCAACTTTTGTTCCGGGGGAAAACAATCCATTAGAGAGAGAATTATGTTGTACAAAGTCTCCACAAATATCTGGTATTCTAGAATAAGATTCATCAGGATTGTTTGATAGAGCTTCAACATCAAAAACTATTAATGTATTACCAATTTCATCTTTAATAGTTAATGTATCGCTAGAATTATTTAAATTTAAGACCGCTGCTGAAGCTACATGAACAATGGTGTTTACCCATAAATTCATTGGAGGACTTCCTCCTCCAAAAAGAACATAAGCAGAGTTTGCACTAAGAATAGTTCCTGGAGGAACAACATGGTTTGGCATACCTTGAGCTAAATTTGTCTCATCATAAAATTCATAGCCACTTATATCAAGATTTTGATTAGAGACATTCACAAGCTCAATAAATTCATCTTCATTTGCATCTCTAACTCCATCTTGGTTAGCATCTCCATTCATGCCAGAAGGTGGGTCATATAAAACCTCGTTTAAAACTAAACTAAAATACTTACAACAACCATCATCTGAGTTTGCTTGAGCATTATAATTAACTGCTGTTGCATCAGTACATCCTAAAATAGTAGTTCCACTGTTATTATTATTGTTATTATTTGTTACAGGCTCAACATCCTCGGTTTTACAAGCAAAGCATAATATGGTTATTAATATTAATGATAAGAAATTATTGATTTTCATTTGTTTATTTTTTAATAAATGTTGTTTTAATATTCTTTGCACTTAAAAAATATACTCCATTGCTTAATCCACTGATCTCTATCATATTATCAAAAACAGCAACATTTGTAATTTCTTTTCCAATAGAATCAAAAATTTTTACATTCTTAATATTATTATTAAAGAAAAGAAAATCACTACTAGGATTAGGATATAATTTAGTGTCATTAAAAATTGAAAAATTATTTATAGACGATTGTGAAGCACATAAAGGATATGGACATGAAGAAGTTTGGGTAGTTATTGAACCTACCGTACATCCTACCCCACCAAAGATCCAATTTTCTCCTGAAAAAGAAACTGATCCTGAAGGATCTTTATATGCCCATGAGTCTAAATATTCCCAAGGAGTTCCTGTTCCATCAACATTAACATCTCCAAAGGTTTCAATAATATTACCATTAAAAAATAATTCAACAGCATCATTTCCATTTTGAGAAATTGCATTTGATGCTGGCAAAATAACATCAAAATAACTAAAACAATTATCAAAATAATTAGACATAGCTGTACTATCTCTAGCTAGTAATACTTGATCACCAATAGATAATGAAATAGCAGGAAACGTATATTCCTGCCCATCCCCACCATTTGCATTATTTGCAACTCCAATTCCATAAGAGCTTAAATCACTGATATTAGTATTAGCAACTAAGTGAATAGCTTTGCCAGTATATCCAGCAGAAACCAAATCAAAATCGATAACTCCTTTAAGAGATATATCATTTTGACCAAAAATTAAAAATGGCGATATTAATATTATAATTATTAAATATATTTTTTGCATTTTTTGTTTAGTTTAAAATTATTTTTTTGTTTACAATTCCATCAGTTGTAACAATTTCAATAAAATAAATTCCTTTTGAGCTATCTGCTAAATTAATCTGCTTAGTATACTCACCAATAAATTGATTTGCTTTTTCTTCATATACTAACTCTCCCATTATATTGATTACTCTAATACTTAAGTCTTGTATTGTCTCTGATACAAATCTTATGTTAAAGATATCTTTTGATGGGTTAGGGTAAACATCTAAGTTATTGATCTGACTTGTAGACTCCATTCTAATTAAAGTTCCGGGTTGTGTCCACAGTACTGGCGCTGTCCACGTTGATCTATAAGATGTAACATTAGAATCACAGAATGTTCTTCCTTGAGCTCTGTATGACTGTCCAGGAGTTAAACCGAACTTATTCACACTAAAGGTTGGATAGTACACACCGAATCCACCAGCTGTTCCCCAAGATGCACCTGTAGTATCTACTCTTAATGCAATTCTTGCGAAAACATAAGCTCCTGTAGTATCCCAAGAGAATGTAGCTTTAGCTTGATTTCCATTAAATGTTTGTACACCTAAGTTAGTCATTGGAGGACAATCTGCTCCAGTAGTAAAGCTTGCAGCTTGTGAATAACCTGATTCCGTTCCACCACAGTAAAAAGCTTTCATCTTAAATTGATAAGTAGTTGCAGCTGTTAAGAATTGTAATCTCTTCTCAGTGGTATTAAGACCAAAGTTACATAGTCCATTACCAACACCAGCTGACTTAGTCACCCAGTTACCAAAAGTACCATCTAAGTTATCTACTCTGTATCTTATAAAGTATTTAAATACCATACATGCACTATCATTCATATTGTCCCATGAAACTGAAGCTTTAGTATCTGTTGTCCAATTCACAAACAATCCAGAAGGAACAGGGTTTGAACAATTCATGTATAAACATGAACCATCGTCAATAGTAGCATTTGGATCATAGTTAGATGCATTCGGGTCAGTACAACCTGAATAGACACAAGAACCATCATCCGTGTTTGCTCCAGGATAGTAGTTTAATGCTAATGAATCCGTACAACCATAGATAAATGGAATACATGAACCATCATCACAAGTAGCAAGTGAATCATAATTTAATGAATTAATATCCATACAGCCATCAATACAACAAGAGCCATCATCTATTGTTGCTAAAGAATCATAATTAGATGCCAAAGTATCTGTACATCCATATACAAAATTACAAGGAGTGATATGAGAACCTAAATAAATCCATGTATTTTGTGGATATACAGTCCATTGTGAATTTAATGAATCGGTTCCAGCAGAATTTGTCCAACTAGTATCACCAGCTGTAACATCACATTTTCTTACTAAAGTATGATCCTTAGTGGCATTTGTAACACCAGCAACATCCCATCCTGAACCTGGATCTCCGTTCCAATCCCCTAACCAATCTAAAATTTGATATGATATTTGATCTCCGTAAACAAGTCCAAAACCATCATCTCCATTACTTAAATAACCATGTGTTTCGTCAGCTTGAGCTAAAATTATTGGATCTGAAGATGGGTGAGCTACTACATAAACGTCATTTGGTAAAATTATAGCTCCTGCATCAAATTCATTCCAATATTCGTAGGCCCCAATTGTACTTGGTGCATTAGAAACATTAGGATAAGCATAAAATGACAAGTCAATAGTATCTGTTGTAGGATTGTAAATCTCAAAATATTTATTATTTGAAGAACCTTCTGCATATTCTGAAAAGAATAAATTAGCCATTGGTTGTGATGTGTAATTACACGATCCGTCGTCAACAGTTGCTAATGGATTGTAATTTAAAGCTATAGAATCAGTACATCCATATATGGGATATAAACACGATCCATCATCTAATGTTGCTAAAGAATCATAATTTAATGCAGTTGAATCTGTACATCCTGTAATTCCTGTATTGTTACATGGATTAATGTGATATCCTAAATAAGTCCAAGTGTTTTGGGGATATACAGTCCACTGTGAATTTAATGAATCTGTTCCAGCAGAATTTGTCCAACTAGTATCACCAGTATTAACATCACATTTTCTTACTAAAGTATGGTCCTTAGTAGCATCCGTGATACCAGCAACATCCCATCCATTACCTGGATCTCCATTCCAATCTCCTAGCCAATCAATAACTTGATAAGTTGTTTGATCACCAAAAACGAGCCCAAAACCATCATCTCCATTACTTAGATAGGTGAATGTTTCATCTGCTTGAGCTAAAATTATTGGATCCGAAGATGGGTGAGCTACTACATAAACATCATTTGGTAAAATTACAGCTCCTGCAGCAAATTCATTCCAGTATTCATAATCTCCTGGATTGTTTGGTGCATTTCCAACATTAGGATATGCGTATAATGATAAGTCAACAGTATCTGTTGTAGGGTTATAAACTTCAAAATATTTGTTATTCGAAGATCCTTCAGCATACTCTGAAAAGAATATTGGTGATGCCGTGTAGGTACATGAGCCATCATCAGTTGTTGCTAAAGGATCATAATTTGTAGCAGAAGAATCGGTACATCCTGTATTTGTTTGTGCAGGACATAAAGGATAAGGACATGATGAGTTATAAGTTGTAGTTGAGCCATCTGAACAGTTAACTCCACCAAAAATCCAGTTATTTCCAGAAAAAGATACTGAACCATTATTATCTTTATAAGCCCATGCATCTAAATAATCCCAAGGGGTACCAGTTCCATCCAAATTTATATCACCGAATGTTTCCACAACAACACTTGAATATGTAAAATTATTTTGAACAGAAAGTGAAGCAACCATACCATTTTGAGCATGACTTCCAACCGAACAATCATATGTATAGGATCCAGGTAATGTAAAAACATGAGAGTATAAAAATGAACCACTTGTTGGGGAAGAAATAAAACTCTCAGGGTTTCCATAAGAAAGCCCAGTAATAGAAGAATTAATAAAATTTACGTTATGATATCCTCCAGCATTTAACCAAATAACAGTATCTCCAATATTTATATTAAAATTAGAGGGTGAATAATAATAATTACCAGAATTTACTGTATAAGATGTTGGTGCAGGTGATGAACTTAAAATCTTGTAAAGTTCAATAGCATCATCTCCATTTTGAGAAATATTATTATTTGCTTGCAAAATATAATCAAACTCACCATAGCATGCATCAAAATATAAAGACATTGCAATAGAGTCTCTACATAACAAAATATTTTCTCCAGGATTCACTGACATCACTGGAAAAACATATTCAATACTGTCAGTTCCTCCACCATTATTCGCAACACCAATTCCATAAACACTCAAATCAGCAATAGAGTCAGTTGCTATTAAGTGAATAGCTTTCCCGGCACTTCCCCCTTGTGGCACAGTTAAATCCATAATTCCTTGAAGTGATAAATTAACTGCAAAATAAAAACATGAACCATCATCTGTTGTTGCTAACGAATTATAATTTGTAGCAGAAGAATCAGTACATCCTGAAACTGGATAAAGACATGAACCATCATCAACAATAGCTGATAAATCAAAGTTTAGAGCTGTTGAATCTGTACATCCCAATTGATATAAACAAGATCCATCATCTGTTGTAGCAAGGGGGTCATAATTTAAAGCAGTTGAATCTGTACATCCAATATTAGGAAGAGGAGGACAGATAGGATATGGACATGAAGAACTATAAGTTGTAGTTGATCCATCAGAACAGTTAACGCCACCAAATATCCAATTCCCACCTGAAAAAGATACAAGGCCTGAAGTATCTTTATATGCCCAAGAGTCTAAATATTCCCAAGGCTCACCAGAACCATCAACATTAATATCTCCAAACGTTTCAACCACAATACTATCCATAAATAATTCTATAGCATCATCTCCGTTTTGAGAAATAGAAGTAGAGGCAACAAGAATATGATCAAACTCAATATAGCAGGCATCAAAATATAAAGACATTTCAGCAGGTGATCTAGCTAATAGCAAATGATCTCCTTCAGACAAAGAAATTGATGGAAATGTGTATTCTATCCCATCCGTTCCTCCTCCATTGTTAGCAACTCCAATAGCATAAATACTTAAATCTGAAATAGAATCTAAAGCTACTAAATGAATTGCCTTACCATCGCTACCACCAGAAGGAACAGTTAAGTCTAAAACTCCTTGTAGGGATAAACTTGAAGGATAAGTACACGAACTATCTTCAATAGACGCTTGAGGATTATAATTTAATGCTAATGGATCAGTACATCCTGAATAAATACAAGAACCATCATCATAGTTTGCGTTAGGATTAAAATTATTAGCTAAAGGATCAGTACAACCGCTTACAAGGTTAACAGACACAACCCCAGACCATTGATAAGTACATCCGTTACAGTCGGTAATCACGCAACTAATATTTCCTGGAGCTAGTCCTGAAACATCTTCAGTAGTATCTCCAGTTGACCATAAAAAGGAATATAAATTTCCGCTAAGACAAGGAGTTCCTCCAGAAATTGTTAAATCAACTGAACCATCATTACTGTTAGAAGATAGAGCATCTACAATTATACTAGAAACAGAAATTGATGAAGGATCAACTAATGTAACAAGAACTGTATCAGAACAACCATATGTGTTTCCTGTAACAATACAAGAATATGTTCCAGCAGATAGAGCTGTAGCAGTGTCATTTGTTTGACCATCATTCCATAAATAACTATAAGTATCATTATACAAAGAATCATTAGATGCAGAGACATAAGCCATACCATCGCTAGCAAGCGGACAAGACGGATTAGTTATTGCTGATGAAACGTTAAAATATGAACATGTGTAAACATTAAAAATATTTATATCATCTATTTGAGCTAAATCAGTTACACTTCGACATGAAGACTCAAAAGAAATACTAACATTAGATTGACCAGCATAGCTTGACAAGTCATATATCACAGTTGTTGGAGCTGAAAGCACACCAACATTTCCAGATAAATTATTAGAGCTTGTATAAGATCTAGTAAAAGCAGTATTTCCATTAACATCTGCAACAACAGTATCATTTACTTTCATTCGCATCCAACTGTAAGGATATGTTGAAGAAGGACCAGTCAAATCGACAAGAGCATTAAGATTAATAGTACTTGATGAATTTGTAAAATCTAGGCATATAATTGATTCAGAAATATGTGTTGTGTAAGAAAAAGCATCAGCTTCAGAGTAAGGAGAATTCCAATTACTCCAATTTGAATAACCACCGCTAGATTGTAAACTTACTGATCCAGATAGTGGATTAGTAGATGACAATGAGATTAAAGCCTGAGAACCAGAATAAGTAATCCAACCATTGTTTGTTAAATTATTACTCTCAAAATCTTCATATAAGTCAAGTAAATTACAAGTTGGATAAATACAAGAAGCACTATCACTTACGTTACACGAAGAACAATAATTAAGAGCAAGTGGGTCCAAACACCCAGAATACAAACAAGACCCATCATTGAATGTGGCACTTGGGTCATAATTAAGAGCAAAAGGATCAGTACAACCTGAAGTAGAAGGTAATGGACACAAAGGGTAAGGGCAAGATGAAGAGTATGAAGTTACCGAACCATCTGTACAATCAACCCCACCAAAAATCCAATTACTTCCAGAAAAAGTTACTAAACCTGACGAGTCTTTGTAGGCCCAAGAATCTGTATATTCCCAATCAGAACCAGTTCCATCCACATTAATATCACCAAATGTTTCAACAACGGAATCATTAAAAAATAATTCAATTGCATCATCACCATTTTGAGAAATTGAAGATGATGCTTGTATGACATGATCAAATTCAGCATAACAACTATCAAAATAAGAATTCATGTCTGAAATAGATCTTGCTATCAAAATTTCATCTCCAGGCAATACTGAAATAGCTGGAAACTCAAACTCTTCACCGTCAGTACCACCACCATTATTTGCTACACCAACTCCATACAAACTAAGATCTGAGATAGAATCTAAAGCTGTAAAATGAATAGCTTTACCTGTATTCCCCCCAGATGGAAGAGTAAAATCCATTATCCCTTGAAGTATTAATGAAGTGGAATTAGTAGATTGAGATACTAGTAAAAAAGGAAATAGGAAGAGACATAGAAATGAAATAAAATATTTTTTCATGATAATTTAATGTTTATAATATATTTTAGAATGAAATTAAAAGTTATTACGAATAGAAATAATTTCTATTTGTGTTCGTTAAAAATAAAAAAAATATATCAATTATTTATTTTTCTAAGACGCAAATAATCTTTAAAAAGTAAGAGTATTTAGAACTTATATTTTATATATTTTTACATAAAAATTCTTAAATGAAAAAACTATCAATACTAATATTTTTTTCTATACTATTTTCTTGTGACAAGAATGAAGAACTCGTAATCCAATCCGGTAATAATATAAACATTTCAGGAACAGGTTCATTTATTTTTAGCCAATATCCTCTAACAGGCAACAAGACAGTTGAAGTTTTCTACCATCTACCACCACAAATATCTAATTCAACTCCGATACTTTTTGTAATTCATGGTGCTGATAGAAATGCATCACAATCAAGAGATGTATTAATAAATGAAGCTAATCAAAAAGGCTTTATAATTATTTCTCCAGAGTTTAACAGCGTATACTTTCCAGGAGGAGACGCTTTTAACCTTGCAAATATTTTTGTTGACGGAGACAATCCAACTCCTCAAACACTTAATAATAAAGAAAACTGGACCACTTCAATTATTGACCCATTATTTGATTTATTTAGCTCAAGTATTGGTAATACAAATCTTAATTACGATTTAATAGGCTTTTCAGCTGGGGGGCAATTTGCCCATAGATTTCTTATTTTCAATCAATCTCAAAAATGTAATAGAATCATTGCAATCTCTTCGGGGTGGTATACAACATTAGACGAAAGTATTAGTTTTCCTTATGGGGTAAAAGATAGTCCATTGGATATTAGTAGTGTAACCAATTTATTATCTAAAGAATTAACAATCCTTATTGGTGAAAACGACAACGATCCTAATGATTCTGGTTTAAGAAGAAATAGTATTGTAGATCAGCAAGGAGTCAATAGATTCACAAGAGCAAATTATTTTTATAATTTAGCTGAAAATAAATCTATAGAAATTGGTTGTTCCTTTAATTGGAGTTTTGCCACTCTTCCAAATGTTGGTCATCAATTAAGCCCTCTCGCTGTTTATGCAACAGAAATTCTTTATTAATGTTAAATAAAAAATATTTTGGTTTATTATTAGGTCCTTTAGTGTTTATACTAATACTTATTTTTGCAGACCCATCTGGGCTCTCACAAGAAGGAAAAGCTATTTTAGCTTCAACAATTTGGATTGCTATTTGGTGGATAACAGAGGCTGCTCCAATTTCAGTCACAGCTTTACTACCAATAATATTGTTTCCATTAACCGGTGGATTAGATTTAAAAACAACTACAGCAGCATTTGGTCATAAGTTTATATTTTTATTTATTGGCGGATTCATATTAGCAATTGCAATTGAAAAATGGAATCTCCACAAAAGAATTGCATTAAACATTATAAGATTAGTAGGGACAAATAAATCTAATATAATTTTAGGCTTCATGATTGCTACAGCCTTTCTTTCTATGTGGATTTCCAATACAGCAACCTCTGTAATGATGCTTCCTGTTGCTTTAGCTATAATAGCACAATTAAAAGATAATCCACAAACACTAGAAAACGAGAATATAACTTTTGGAAAAGCACTTATGCTAGCAATTGCATATAGTGCTTCAATTGGTGGAATGGCTACATTAATTGGTACTCCGCCAAACTTAGTTTTTGCAGGAGTTATAAAAACAAATTATAATATTGAAATTACATTTTTAGAGTGGATGTCTTTTGGATTACCTGTAAGTATCATACTTTTAACCATATGCTGGGCATACTTAACTAAATATGCATTTAAATTTAAAAGCAAAGAATTTTCGTCAGGAAAAGATGAAATAAACAATCAGATTAAATCATTGGGGAAAATATCATATGAAGAAAAAACTGTTTTAATAGTTTTTATATTTACAGCTTTGTTGTGGATTATTCAATCTTTTGTTCTTAAAAAATTAATACCAAATATCGATGATACAATAATTGCAATAATCAGTGCTGTTACACTATTTATTTTACCTACTAGAAATATCAAAAGTACAATCTTAAAATGGGAAGACACCACAAAACTTCCCTGGGGAATATTATTACTTTTTGGTGGTGGTATGGCGCTTGCTAAAGGTTTTGACTCAAGCGGATTAGCAGTATGGATAGGTAATCAATTAACATCACTGGAATCGTTCCCATTCATTTTACTTCTTTTTATTCTAATCGCCTCAGTAAATTTCCTTACAGAAATAACATCTAATTTAGCTACAACAGCAATGATACTTCCTGTCTTAGTATCACTATCAACTGTAATAAATATTCATCCTTATTATTTATTAATTGGAGCAACTGTAGCTGCCTCTTGCGCATTTATGCTTCCAGTTGCAACACCCCCTAATGCAGTTGTCTTTGGGTCTAAACTTTTAACAATAAATGATATGGTAAAAAAGGGGTTTTGGATGAATCTAATTTCAATTTTTGTATTAACACTATTAGTCTACTTCTTAGTTCCACTTCTTTGGAACATCTAAATTTTTATTAAATTCTTTATTGATTTATTATAAATATTAAAATTAAAAATTCTGATATTTGTAAAAAAAAATCTTTTGAATAAAGCAATAGTAATAGGAAGTGGTTTTGCAGGCTTAAGCTCAGCAGCATATCTTGCAAAAGCAGGATTAGATGTTACGGTCATTGAAAAAAATGAAGATTTAGGCGGAAGAGCAAGAAAGTTTCAGGCAGCAGGATTTACTTTCGATATGGGTCCTAGCTGGTATTGGATGCCAGAGATTTTTGATAATTTCTTTTCAGATTTCGATTTTAAAACACAAGATTTTTATGATTTAATAAAATTAGATCCTGGCTTTAAAATTGTGTTTAAAGAAAGTACCATGGAGATACCATCTAATTGGGAAGATATATGCTTTTTGTTTGACAAATATGAAGAAAATGGAGCTGTGAAACTTAATAATTTCATGGACGACGCAGAAAAAAAATATAGTATTGGCCTTAGATTTCTATATAATTCTCCTGGTTTATCAATAACTGAACTTTTAAAAAAAGATGTATTATTTAATGCAAATAAGCTTCAACTACTGACTTCATACAGAAAACATATTAGAAAATATTTCTCAAATGAAAAATTAATTAGCCTACTAGAATTTCCTGTTCTTTTTTTAGGCACCTCTGCTAAAAGTGCTCCTGCCCTTTATAGCTTAATGGCTTATTCAGGTATTAAACAAGGAACCTTTTACCCAATTGGAGGTTTTGCAAGAGTTATTGAAAGTATGTCTGAAATATGTAAGCAAAGGGGCGTGAAATTTTTCACAAATGAGCAAGTTCAAAAAATAAACATTATCGGAAACAGAGTAACTTCTGTTTCTACAGCTAAACAAAACTTAAAAACTGACTTTGTTGTAGCGGCAGCAGACTATGCTCATGTAGAATCTAAATTGATTGAACCAAAATTTCGAAATTATAGCTTAAGTTATTGGGAAAGTAGAGAATTCTCTCCTTCTGCCTTACTCTTTTATATTGGTATTGATAAAAAACTTAAAAATCTTGAACATCATACTTTATTTTTTGATGAAGATATGGAACAACTTACAACTGAAATATATGAAACAAAAGTGTGGCCTAAAAAGCCTCTATTTTACACTTGCTGCCCTGCCAAAACTGAAGAAAAATTAGCTCCTAAAGGAAAAGAAAATTTATTTATTCTTATACCAATCTCAGCTGGATTAGAAGATACCGAAGAATTAAGAGAAAAATATTTCAGAATAACAATTGAAAGACTTGAGAAGTATTGCCAACAAAAAATAGTTGAAAATATTGAATACAAAAAAAGCTATTGCATTAAAAACTTTGAAGAAGACTATTTCGCTTACAAGGGAAATGCTTATGGATTAGCAAATACACTATTGCAAACTGCAAATTTAAAACCAAGAATTCAAAACAGAAAAGTTAAAAACCTATTCTACAGTGGACAATTAACTGTTCCAGGCCCTGGTGTGCCCCCGTCAATAATTTCTGGCCAATTAGTAGCAGAAGAAATAATCAAATCAATAGCTAAAAAATAAATTATGAAAGAAATTTATGATTCAGTTTCTTTAGATTGTAGCAAGCTTGTAACTAAAAAATATAGTACAAGTTTTTCTCTTGGAATATCCATGCTTGATAAAGAAATTCATAACGATATATATGCTATTTATGGTTTTGTTCGACTTGCAGATGAAATAGTTGACAGCTTCCATGATTTTGATAAAAAAGATTTATTACAGAAATTTAGACTTGATACTATACAAGCTATTGAAAGTAAAATAAGTCTTAACCCAATACTTAATAGTTTCCAAAATGTTGTAAATACATACAATTTAGAGTGGGAAAATATTGAGCTATTTCTTGATAGTATGAAACATGACTTAGAGAATAAAAAGCATGATATAGAAAGCTATAAAAAATACATTAAAGGCTCTGCAGAAGCTGTTGGACTAATGTGTTTAAAAGTATTTTGTATTGGCGACCAAAAATCCTATAATCACCTTAAGGAATATGCTTGTACTCTTGGATCTGCATTTCAAAAAATAAATTTTTTAAGAGATTTAAACGCAGATTATAGCGTATTAAAAAGAGTCTATTTTCCAGACTTAGATATTGAAAAATTTAATGATAAAGAAAAAGCAAAAATTGAAAACGATATCAATAATGAGTTTATAAAAGCACTTGAGGGCATTAAACAACTACCTAAAAATGCTAAGCAAGGTGTCTTTCTAGCCTACTCTTATTATTATACATTATTCAAAAAAATAAAAGCAATTCCCGCTAGTCAAATATTATCAAAAAGAATTAGAGTAAATAATTTTCAAAAATTTATGATTCTAATAAAGGCTTATTTAAAAATTAAATTCTCTATAGTATGAGGATTGTCATAATACTTTGTTTAATAGCTTTTCAACTTGAAATTAATGCTAAGGATCTACAGTCACTTAGGCAGACATATTTAGATTCATTTAAAAAAGAACAAGTATGTGACTCCGTAAAAATAATTCTTGAAAACAAAAAAGAACTTAGTAATATTGAAAATGCGTATTTAGGAGTTTTTCATATGATGAAATGTCGTTTTACCTTAAATCCTATTTCAAAAATATCTTTGTTTTCTATAGGTCGAGATCTTTTAGAGCAGTCTATAAAAAATGATCCTGAAAATTTAGAAATACGATTTTTAAGATATAGTATTCAAAAAAATATCCCAAAAATCTTATTATATAGTCAACATATTAGTACAGATGAAAAGTTTATCTTTGATAAGATTGCTTTAAGTAAAGACAAAGAGCTGAATGATTATATAACATCAACAATCAAAACATTTTAAAATCTAATTAAATGAATATGATATCTATTTTAATTATTGTTTTCACATTTATTTTCATGGAAATATTTGCTTGGTTCACACATAAATATGTTATGCACGGATTTCTCTGGAATCTTCATTTAGATCATCATCAAGTTGATCACGATAAAGTTCTTCAAAAAAACGATTATTTTTTTCTAATATTTGCTATTCCTGGTATTGCTTGTATTATACTAGGATCAACATTTTCTAATGATCTATTTTGGGTAGGCATGGGTATTACTCTTTACGGATTTGCCTACTTTGTTGTGCATGAAATCATAATTCATCAAAGAATTAAAATTTTTAGAAAGCTTAATAATAGATATATTAAAGCAATAAAGTTAGCGCACCATGTTCATCATAAAAACAAAAACAAAGAAGAAGGGGAATCTTTTGGCATGCTATTTGTTGCAAGAAAATTTTTTAAGTAGACTAAATTTTAAAATCTCTTTCTCATTACTCAAAACATTTTTTTTTATCTATACAATGTTTTAGTAGCTTGATTAATGAGTTTTGATATAACCTTTTTCATACTTAATTGAATCCTGTTCAAAAACTTTTTCTATTTCATCATAGTTACTAACTTTTGAATCACTGCAGTTAGAAAAAATAAAAAGTAATATAAGTACAAAAAATATTCTCATTATTTTGTGTGAGAAAATTTGATTAAAGTCTCTGCAGAAATAATACTTAGAGTTTTTTCATTGGTTGCCTCTAAAACAACATTTGGAGCGTATCCATTCTCTTGTGCATGCCTCCATCTTGTTGCACATAAACACCATTTATCTCCAACTTTAAGGCCTGGAAAACCCCATTCGGGAACAGGAGTTGTCAAGTCGTTTCCATTTAATTTTGAATTATAAAGAAATTCTTCAGTGACAATAACACATACAGTATGCAATCCCGCATCAGATGAGTCAGTATCACAGCATCCATTTCTGAAATATCCTGTTAAGGGCTCTAAACCACATACCTCTAAATTTTCACCAAATATATTTTTATTCACTATAAAATTATTTTCTATTTAACATTATTTTTTCATACGCTTCTTGAACAAGTAAAAATTTCTCGTTGGCTAATTTTACAATATCATCACTTACGCCTTTAAGTCTGTCAGGATGAAATTTCATTATCATCTTTCTATGCGCTTTTTTAACTTGTTCATTAGTTGCTGTTTTATCAATTTCTAATAACTTATAATACTTTTCAATTCCGGATATTTCATTTGAAAACATTGCTTCAATAGATTCAAAATCACTACTGTTAATATTTAAATATGATGAAATCTTTCTAATAAGATTAATCTCAAGTGAGTGAACCTCACTATCGCTTGACGCAACACCAAACAGGAAATGAATTATCTGTAATCTTGAAGCGTGATTCACAGATTGGGTTAATTGCAAACAAATAGGTCTAATTTGAGTTGTTAAATCTTGTTTATTAATTTTATTAAAAATCGAAAAATATTTTTTAGATTTTTGATCTCCAAAAGTTCTTAGAAAAAAAGCTCTAACGTATTCTAGTTCAGATTTAACAACTTTACCATCGGCTTTAATAACTAAAGATGCTAAAATTAATAATGAAACTTCATATGCTTTTTCATTATCATTTTTACCATTGAAAAAATTCTTCCCAATATGATAGCCAATAATAGCACCTATTGGACCTCCAAAGAACCATCCTGCTCCAACTCCTAACCACTTACCTATTGACATATTATTTTTTTAAACAAAAGTATAATTAAAATATTTTATTTTCTCTCAAATGATAGAATTAACACATAATAACTTAAAATTCCAAATGAGTATAAAACTGCAGTAATATAAAATATGTGTGAGTACTCAAAACCATAATCAATAAGAAATCTAAAAATTTGTGAACTAAAATACCAGCTACCACTCCAAATAGCAGCCATTATTGCACTCAGCATCTCTTGGTTTTTCTCTCCAACGTAATTCATAGTCAGCTCAGAGGTCATGGGAGCTGCCATGTTCATTAAAGGTGCTCTAAACATGTAACAAGCTAGAGCAATTGGGTAGGCAAGCCAATAATCTTTAAATATTTCAGTTGTTGCAAGCAATATTAATGCCCCAACAGCTAAAGATTGTGTTAAAGTAATACCTATTTTAAATCCAAATCTTTTTTTAATTTCTGGAACAAATAAAGCACTAAAAGCTACTAATATGCTTGTCATTGATCCAATTAAAGCAAAATCAGAGGCCTTCACATCAAAATTATGAAAAAAGAATAAATTAATAAAAGGAATGGTAAGACCAGCTCCAATTGCAATTATAAGAGTAGGTATCACTGCCTTCAAAATTAATAGCCAGTTAAATGAACGTTTATCATTTTTGTTTTTATTTAACTGTACGCTATCCACATTCAACTTAAATAGGTAATAAATACCACAAAAACCCAGACACGAAATCATTATCAAGCTTTGTCCGTCATCAATTTGAAAGATATTACTTAGAAGAAAAATAAGAATACCACTTAAAATCATTCCAAAACTATTAGTTGCAAAACTCATTGAAATTGCGTGAGATTGGTGCTCTGCTAACGTATTTCGCATTATATAAGGTAAAACACTGACTTGAAAGCACGTATAAACTGCTCCCCAGAAAATAAATAAAAATGGCAGAAACTCTTCTTTCTCAAGATTTATAAAAACAACTATTAATATAGCTACAATTGGTACTCCAACACTACCTAAAATAAAAAATGGTTTTAAACTACGACCTTTAATAAAAAACCCTAAAGGAAAGGCAAGTAACATAACAGCTAGAAATCTAAATGAAATAAAATTAGCAATACTTGAATCAGAAAATCCATTAGATGAAAGAAATATATTAAGAATTAAAAAGAATGCACCTCCCACTAATTGAATAAAGAACTGAGCCTTTAAAACATGTACAATATGAGTATCCAACACATCATATTTTCTTAAAACATTTTTAACTTTATTAAACATGAAATCTTATAAAAAAATATTTGATGTTTCTAAGTCTAGATTAGAGAGTAAAACTTTTATTGATTTTCTACCAATATCTCCAAGTGACAAAGAATATTTATTAACGTACAACTTTATATGTGAAGCTATTACATCATCATCAATTTCTTGACAATGAAACTTTGTGTAGCCTAATGAACTACTTGGGTTTTCAAAAGCATATTTAATACTAAGATTTATCAATGAGTTAATTTTTCTTTGCGTGCTTAGATCTAAATCTCTAGAGACCATTATACCACCCAAAGGTAAAGGGAGGGATGTTTTACTAGCCCAAAAATCGCCTAAATCTACTACTTTTTCTAGACCTTTATCATGATAAGTAAATCTATTTTCATGTATTATTAAGCCAGCATCGACATCATTATTTAGAACCTTTTCTTGAATATCAGAGAATAAATATTCTTTGGTGTTGTTCATTTTAGGATAAGCCATTCTAAATAACATATTTGCCGTTGTATACTTTCCTGGAATTGCAACTACACTATTCTGTTTTATGATTGTAGAAGGATTTTTAATTAATAATGGCCCACAATTTTCTCCTAATGCAGCTCCACTATCTAAAATAATATACTTCTTGTAGCACAAAGAGTAAGCATTAAAACTGAGTTTAGTAATATCATAATCTTGTGTTAAACTTTTCTTATTTAGCTGTTCAACATCATGCATATGAACTTGAAAATTAATGCCACATGTATCAATCTTTTTATTTACTAATGCATCAAAGATAAATGTATCATTTGGGCAAGGTGAAAATGCTAAGCTTAAATTCATAAATTAGAAATAATTTCTCTGGCTATGGAATTTAAATTTTTCACAGCTAATGGTATATCCCAATTTTCTTTATTTCTTTCTTCAATAAAATTTGAAATAGATCTTATTTGTAAGCAGGGTATATTAAACTTTTCACAAACCATCATACAAGCTGCGCCTTCCATTGTTTCAATACCTGGATTGAGTCTTTGTGAAATATTAGAAATACTTTTTTTATTGCCATGAACTGTATTTACGGTGATAGAAGAAACATTTATTAGTGAAGTCCTTGAATTTGCCATGAAAGCATTTTGCGTATTAAATCCCACTTGGTTTAAAGTTAAAAACTCTTCTTTATTTTCAACTCCAAGCTCAGAAAGTGTATCATGAATAACTTCACACACAGTTCCAACAACAAGGTCTTTCTTAAACGATCCAGCAATTCCTAAATTAATTACGAAGTCAGCACTATTTTTACTTAGATAATTAGTTAACTCATAGGTTGTATTAATCATCCCGACACCACCAATAAGAATGCTACAATCAGAAAAATTTTCTCTTAATATTTCATTTTCTGTAGCAACTAAAATTAGTATTTTCATTGTGCAAAGATACCAAACAAAAGGTAGTATATTTGCAAAAAAATAATTAAACTCAACATTAAATATTAAACAAATTAGTTATAAAATTGATATTAAATAAAGATTAAAAAATGAGTAAAATCGAAAAAAAATATGAGTGGGTAGGAGATGTAGATTCCTACAAAAAACCAGAAGAAAATAAACATTCGAAAAAATATAACGAGCCAAATAGAAAATATGACTCGGATTATAAACCCACTAAAAAAGATATCGAAACGTTTCCTGATTTACAAAACGGTCCTTCCTCGCTAATTCAAGGTGCTCCTGTTGAAATACAACAAGTAGGTATCCATAATTTTAGATTACCATTAAAATATAAAACTAGAGATAGTGGTAATATAGAATTAGAAACTAAGGTAACTGGAACAGTATCTTTAGAGGCACACAAAAAAGGAATTAATATGTCGCGTATTATGCGATCATTTTATGAATTTAAAGATGACACTTTTAGTATTAATCAATTAGGAAAAGTACTTACGGCGTACAAGAATAAATTAAAAACATTTGATTCTAAAATAGCGCTTAAGTTTTCTTATCCCATTATTAAAAAATCACTTAGATCAGATAATGAAGGGTACCAATATTATAACGTTACCTTAGAAGGTGATTTAAATAAAAAAGGTGATTTAAAAAAATATATTCATTTTGATTTTGTTTATTCTTCAGCTTGTCCTTGTTCTTATGAATTAGCTGAGTATGCTAGAAAATATAGAAATAAAGCTACAGTATCTCATTCACAAAGATCAGTTGCAAGAATTTCAATTGAATTTGATGATATGTTTTGGATAGAAGAATTACAAGAAATATGTGATAGAGCTCTTAATACAGAAACCCAAGTAGTAGTAAAAAGAGAAGATGAAATGGCGTTTGCAGAATTAAATGGTTCTAATCTTAAATTTGTTGAAGATGCTGCTAGATTATTATACGAACAACTTATTGCAGAGAAGAGAATTAAGGATTTTAGAGTAATATGTTCACATCAAGAATCACTTCACTCACATGATGCTATTTCTGTTCTATTAGCTCCTAATAGTAATTTTTGTGCTGATGTTTCTCATGAAACATGGTCAAGTTTAATTCATATATCTTAATGAAAGTTTTCGTATTTCCTGGACAAGGCGCACAATTTGCAGGAATGGGTAAAGATTTATATTTAAAATCTAAAATTGCTAAAGAATTATTTGAAAGCGCAAATAAAGTATTAGATTTTGATATTACTGATGTAATGTTTGGTAATGATGATGAAGCCTTAAAAAAGACATCAATTACACAGCCAGCAATTTTCCTCCACTCTGTTATAACTGCTAAAGTTATTGGCGAGAAATTCAATCCTGGATCTTTAGCTGGCCACTCACTTGGGGAGTTTTCTGCGCTTGTTGCAGGCGGATTCTTAAAATTTGAAGATGGATTAATTCTTGTTCAAAAAAGAGCACAGGCAATGCAAAAGGCATGTGAAATATCTCCATCTACAATGGCGGCTATAGTAGGACTTGAAAATGAAGTGATAGAAAAAGTATGTAAAGACATAAATGAAATTGTAGTTCCTGCAAACTATAATTGTCCCGGGCAGTTAGTTATTTCTGGAAGTTTTAGTGGAATTGAATTAGCATGTGATAAACTTACACAATTAGGAGCAAGAAGAGCTATTAAGCTACCTGTTGACGGAGCTTTTCATTCGCCAATAATGAAATCTGCACAAGAAGAATTAGAAAACGCCATTAACCAAACAGAATTTAAAAAAGGTATGTGCCCTGTTTACCAAAATGTTAATGCTCAAGCAACAATTAACTTAGAAAAAATTAAAGAAAATCTAATTAAACAGCTGACTGGTCCAGTGATGTGGACACAGACAATGCAAAATATGATTAAAAATGGGCTTACTGAAGTAGTTGAAGTCGGACCAGGAAAAGTATTACAAGGTCTCTTTAAAAAAGTTGACAGAAATATATCTACTTCTAGTGCAGGTTTAGAAATTTGAATTTAGCAATGTTTTGCTTTCTAGTAAAAAATGCCACATCTCCTCAGTTTGACACTTCCTGTATAATGATGCATGCCTGATGTTGTGACAATCACTACCTATGAAAGAAACCATCTTATTCTTTATAAGAAGATTTGCATTTACTTTAACCTCTTTCGAGTAATAACCTAATAAAGAAAGTAGATTTAGCTGTAAATAAACACCTCTGTTTACAAAACTTTTATAATCATCTAAATTTAAATATAGATATCTGGCCGGGTGAGCTAATACAACCTTATAGCCTTCTAATTGTAACTTAAAAATAATTTCATCGATATTTTGAGGTTTTTCTAAAAAAGAGAATTCAATAAGAATATATTTATCTCCAAATGTCAGGAAATCTTCTTTACCAATTTTACTTTCAAAATCATAATCAACAAAATATTCCGCTGCCACTTCAATTTGAACATCAATTTTAAGCCTAGTTAACTCAGCTCGTAATTTTTTTAAACCATCCAGAATTATCTCAGGGGTATTTCGATACAGGTCATTCATTATGTGTGGTGTTGTGATAAATCTAGAGTACCCTAAACTCATTAATTTTTTAATTATCTCAACACTTGATTCAAGATTTTGGGCTCCATCATCTATTCCAGGTATTAAATGAGAATGAATATCTGTCTTTAGACTAGAAAAGTCAACAGGCTCTAAAATTATTTTTTTTCTTCTAAACCAACTAAACATTTTTATAAATATTTTATAATATTCAAGTACAAATATAGACAATTAATGAGTAGCCATAAACGTTTATTTTATTACTAATAATGTATTTTAGCAATAATTTCAATGATAAAATGCGATTAATTATCTTACTGATATTTCTTACCATGAATACTTTTATGAGTGCTCAGGATAATAAGTTTAGTGCTATTGTTATTGACTATGGTTATCATATACCAAGCGGAGAAATATCAAATACTTTTGGCAACAATTCTTCTGTAGGAATAAATTTTATTAAGGCAAAGTCAAATAATATTTTTTATGGTATAAAGGCAAACTATCTTTTTGGCGAAAATATTAATGATTCGTCAGTATTTAATAATATCAGTACAGAGTCAGGATTTGTAATTGATGGTACTGGCTCATTTTCTAACATTATACTTTTAGAGCAAGGCTTTAGTTCACATGCTTATATTGGATACTCATTTCATAATAAAAAAAATACTGATCAAGGTTTATACATATCTTCTGGAATTGGATTCCTACAGCATAAAATTTTTATTGATACAAAAAACCAATATATTCCTCAATTAGATACGCAATATAAGAAAGGATATGACCAGCTTACCAATGGCTTAAGCACCCAAATTAATTTAGATTATATTTTCATGGGAAAAAACAGCAACTTACAATTCTATACAGGAGTTGAATATACTCTCGGCTTTACAAAGAATAAAAGAAAATATAGTTTAAGTAATATGCAAAATACAAGCGAAAAATTAAGATATGATCAATTATTGGGTTTTAAAATTGGTCTTATTATCCCAATAAGCAGAAAAAATACAGAAGAATTTCATTATTTCTAAATGTCAATAGCTTACAACATAATTATCTCTAGCTATCTTCTATTAATTAAATTACATTCTGTATTTAATTTAAAGTCTAGACAATGGATAGAAGGAAGAAAAAATATTTTTACCAAAATAAAAAATGAGATTAAAAATGATAAAAAAATTGTGTGGTTTCATTGCGCATCGCTAGGGGAATATGAACAAGCAAAAGAATTAATATTTCAGTTTAAAAAGAAAAATAAACTAAAAAAAATTCTTTTGACATTTTTCTCTCCTTCAGGATATAGAAATGTAAATAAAGAAATATTTATAGACTGGATATTCTATCTTCCATTGGATACAAAAAAAAATGCTGAAAGATTTATTGAATTGATTCAGCCAGAAATGGCATTTTTTATTAAATCTGAATTTTGGTTTAATTATATGATAGCTTTGGATAAGAAAAAAATTCCTCTATATCATATTTCGTCAATTTTTAATAAAAATCAATTAATACTTAAATTTAAATTTTTCCGAAAATATCTGAAAAAATCTAAACATTTTTTTGTCCAGGACTTAGTATCATTAACAAAGCTTAGAGAATTAGAAATTCATCAAACAAGTATCGTTGGAGATACAAGAATAGATACCATAATTTCTGAAATAGAAAAAAATAATTTAGAAATTATAAGGTCTGAAAGCAAAACATTGATTTTTGGAAGTGTATGGCCTGAGGATGAGCATATCTTTATAAAATTCATAAAAAATAAGAGTAATAAGTTCAATTATTTGATTGCTCCTCATGATTTAAAATATGCTGATAGATTAATAAAAAAAACAAATGGTACATTATTTTCTCAAATAATTAACAATGATATTTCAAAAGAAAAAATAATAATAATTGATAATATTGGCATACTTAAAAATCTTTATAAATACTGTGACTGCGCATATATTGGCGGAGGGTTTGGCAAAGGAATTCACAATATCTTAGAACCTGCTGCATATAATTTACCAATAATATTTGGAACTAATTATAAAAAATTTAAAGAAGCAGAAGACTTCATTAGTTTAGGTTTTGCGTCAAGCATAAAAAATCATTACGAATTTGAAGAAGCAATAAATAAATTAAGTGAAAGAAAAATTTCGAATTATTTACAAGATAATAGTGGGGCAGTAAAAAAAATATTAGATATAGTTTAAATTTTTTATTGTAATACTACTTAACCAAAGACTTCTTAATTTCTTTTATCCTAATTATTCTAAGATTCGTTTTTAAAGAATTACTTTCTAAACCTTTTTTAAGAGCTCTATTAACTCTTTTCTGTAATTGGTGTAATTTATAAGACAATTTAGCTTTATCCATAATATTTAAGTTTTGATATTAATAAAACTAAAAAACTATTATTATATTGTTATTGAAGTAGCCTTTTTTTAAATTTTAAATCAATTTCAGAGAATATTTTATACATAAACATATACATAACTGTTATTGTAAATATGAATAAATAAGAGTCAAATAACATTAAAAATAAATAGAAAAGAGGAAGTATTATACTATGAATTTTCATATTACTATTTTTAAGAATACTCTTAATTTGATAATAAAAGATTGATAAAAAAATTAAAAATCCAAATATTCCTAACTCAAAAAAAACATATAAAAAATTATTGTGAGGTGTTTTATGCTTTTCAAAATCATAGCTTGAGTTAGTATTAGAAATTAATATAGAGCTAAAACTTCCTGATCCATGACCAAAAAATGGACGCTCTTTAATAAGACTTAAACTTTCATTAAGAAATAGGTACCTTATATCTTTCTCTTTAGCTTTGGGGTTTTTCTTTTCACCGTTATTTTGAACAACATGATTTAATTGATCAACTCTATATTTAAAAACAGTAGAGTTATTGTAAGATGAGTAATTAACAAGTATTAAAAAGAAAAAAATAGAAATTGAGTATTTTATTTTACTTCTTAAGAAATAAATAGCATAGAAAAACATAAATACATTAATTGTTAGTTGTCCTGCACGACCAGCCTCAGAAAATATACTCAAGCAAAAAATAGGTATGGCTAATAAATAAAGAAAAGAATATTTATTTTTAGAAAGATGAAATAGCATAAATGACAATAAAGAAGAAAAAGAAAGCAAAATATTATGGTAGTTATATTTTAAAAAAGCAGAAATCGAATTTTCGGATGAGATAATAGGAATATAGCTGCTGATTGGCTCAATGATTTCATTGTTTATTAAGATTGAAACCGTTGCAGAAATAAGATTAGTGAAAAGAAATAAAGTTAATGCATAATGATAAGATTTTTGGCGGATTTCAGCAGTGGTAAAAACTATAAACATTAATAAAAGACTAACTCGTTGCAGAACATAATTAGCGTCATTATGATTATGACCATACATTAAACCAAGAAAATACATTATAGTTAATACAAGAACTGACCAAAGCCATTTATTTGATTTAAAAACATGAATCTTTCTAATAAAATCACCTTCTAACAACCATACTATTAAAAAAACAACAAGCAAAACATTAGTAAAAGCAACAGAAACTGGTATCGTAAATGCTAGTAAAACAAAAACTATATTTTTTAAATTATTTAACAAGTTCATATTGTTTTACAATTAACGTTTTTTAATTTAATT
This sequence comes from uncultured Flavobacteriales bacterium, assembly GCA_905181585.1. GTDB lineage: Bacteria > Bacteroidota > Bacteroidia > Flavobacteriales > BACL11 > CAJIYG01. The sequence continues at coordinate 200,210 of CAJIYG010000003.1, read as the reverse complement.
TATTTAGTCTTAAATGTATAAATACAAAAAAGCTGAAGATAAATCTTCAGCTTTTTGTACCCGGGACGGGACTTGAACCCGTACGAACATTACTGTTCATTGGATTTTAAGTCCAACGTGTCTACCAATTCCACCACCCGGGCAAGACATAACAATATTTTATATTAAAAGAACAATTGAGCGAGTGATGGGATTCGAACCCACGACCCTCACCTTGGCAAGGTGATGCTCTACCCCTGAGCTACACTCGCAATCAGGTCGGCAAATTTAATGAAATAATCAATATCTCAAAGAAATTCACTTATTTCCTGTTAGTTTTTTTATTTCATTTAATTTCATAAGAGCATCAATAGGTGTAAGATTATTAATTTCTAAATCATTTAACATATCACGTATTTTTTTCATTACAGGATCTTCAACATCAAAAAAACTAAGTTGAATCTTATCATTTTCAGAATGTGTTATAGATTTTTTACCAATTGGGGATTCAAGTTTCTTTAATAGGTGGTTTGCTTTTAAAACAACCTCTTGAGGCATACCTGCCATTTTTGCAACATGAATACCAAAGCTATGGTTGCTACCACCCTCAATTAGTTTTCTAAGAAAAATTATATCTTTTTCAGTTTCTTTTATAGAAACGTTATAGTTTTTGATTCTACTAAAATTTTTTGTCATATCATTAAGCTCATGATAGTGTGTAGCAAATAATGTTTTAGCTTTTGTTTTATGCTTATGTAAATATTCGGCAATTGACCATGCAATTGAAACCCCATCATAAGTGCTTGTTCCTCTACCTATCTCATCTAATATTATTAGACTTTTATCACTTAAATTATTTAAAATACTTGCAGTTTCATTCATTTCAACCATAAATGTGGACTCACCCATAGATATATTATCAGATGCCCCGACCCTTGTGAATATTTTATCACAAATTCCAATTTTCACATTATCTGCAGAAACATAGCAACCAATTTGAGCCATTAAAACAATTAATGCTGTCTGCCTAAGAATTGCAGATTTACCTGACATATTAGGTCCAGTTATCATCATAATTTGTTGAGAATCTCTATCAAGAAAAATATCATTTGGGATAAATTGACTTTGCGTCTGAAGCTGTTGCTCAATTACAGGATGTCTTCCTTTTATTATATCGATAACATGATTATTATTTAAATTAGGCTTTGAATAATTATATTTGTTTGAAATTAAAGCAAATGACAATAAACAATCTAAAGATGAAATTATTTGAGCATTTTTTTTCAAGACTACCAGCTCTTTAGAAATATCTAAGACTAATTGTGAATATAATTTTTGTTCTAATAATGAAATCTTTTCATCTGCTGAAAGAATTTTAACTTCATACTCCTTAAGCTCTTCAGTTATATATCTTTCAGCATTTACTAGCGTTTGCTTTCTAATCCATTGTTCAGGAACCTTTTCCTTGTGAGAATTCCTTACTTCAAGATAGTATCCAAAAACATTATTATATGAAATCTTTAATGACGATATTGATGTTTTTTCAATTTCTCTTTCAAGCATTTTATCTAAGAAATTATTAACAGATTTTTTGATATCACGCAGCTCATCTAGTTGCTTATCTACACCAACATTAATAACATTCCCCTTACTTAGCATTAAAGGAGGGTTAGGATGAAGTTGATTTTTAATTTTATCTCTTATTTTAACACATGGATTTAAATTTACAATCAAATTATCTAAAGGCTTATTAAATATTTCATTGCATTTGCTTTTTATTGGATCTACAGAAAAAAGAGCATCCTTTAATTTTTCAATCTCTTTAGGGTTTATTCTAAGAGTTGACACTTTAGCAATTAACCTTTCAAGATCTCCAATCTTATTAATGTTTTCTAATAAAACTTGTTCAACACTGTGATTATCTTTAATAACTTCAACGATATCTAGTCTTTTTTGAATTTCATCTAAGTTTTTTAGTGGAAGTGAAAGCCATCTGTTTAACAATCTTGCTCCCATTGGGGATTGTGTTTGATTAATTATATCAAAAAAGGTTTTTGCGCCAAAGTGAGGAGAATAAAATAACTCAAGGTTTCGCATTGTAAACTTATCCATCCATAAATATTTATGCTCATCAATTCTATTTACAGATAAAATATGAGATGTCTTAGAATGTTTTGTCTCATCAAGATAATACATGATTGCACCAGCTGCTATTGTTGCTTCTTTTAAATTATCAATCCCAAATCCTTTTAAAGAATTTGTAGAGAATTGCTTTAATAAAATATCGTAAGCATAATCATAATTATATACCCACTCATCAATTCCAAATGAAAAAATATCATTTTTAAATTTATTTAAAAATAGCTCTCTATTTTCTTTTTGATATATAATTTCTGAGGGTCTAAATGCTTCTATTAACTTACTTACATAATCATAATTTCCTTCGGATACTAAAAACTCTCCAGTTGATATATCTAAAAATGCAATTCCTATTTTTTTATTATTAAAAAAAATTGAAGCAAGAAAATTATTTTTAGTGCTGTCTATAGTTAAGTTATTATAGGAAACCCCTGGAGTGACTAACTCAGTAACACCTCTTTTAACAATTTTTTTTGTTTGCTTAGGGTCTTCAAGTTGATCACATATGGCTACTCTGTGGCCAGCTCTAACTAATTTTGGCAAATAAGTATCAAGAGAGTGATGAGGAAAACCAGCAAGCTCAATTCTAGATCCGCCATTTGCTCTAGATGTTAAAATAATATTTAAAATTTTTGAAGCAAGAATAGCATCAGTGCCAAAGGTTTCATAAAAATCACCAACTCTAAATAATAATAACGCATCAGGATACTTTGATTTAATAGCATTATACTGCTTCATCAAAGGAGTTACTTTATCTGATTTATTTATTTTCGAGCTCAAAAAATTATTATTTAATTTAGCAACAAATATAATAGATGAGAAAGTTAAAAAACAATGAATTACAAAGAATAACAATTGATGAATTTAAAAAAAAGAATAAAAATGAAATTATTGTTGTTTTAGATAATGTTAGAAGTGCATATAATGTTGGCTCAATTTTTAGAACATCTGACGCGTTTATTATAAAAAAAATTTTTTTATGCGGAATCACAAGTACACCTCCAAGTAATGAGATTAGAAAATCTGCACTTGGGTCTACTAAATCAGTAGATTGGGAATATTTCAAAGAAACTGAAAAAGCTATTAAAACTCTAAAGAAAGAGGGCTATTACATAGTTGGAGTAGAGCAGGTTGAAAACGCAACACTACTTCAAAATTTTAATCATGAAAAACCAATTGCAATTATATTTGGTCATGAAGTTCATGGTATTGATCAAAAAATTATAAACATGTGTGATGAAGTGATAGAAATCCCACAATTTGGAACTAAGCATTCACTTAACATCTCTGTAAGTGCAGGCCTTGTGATTTGGACCCTATTTAAAAATTTTATAGACAAAAAAAATAAAATATAAATTCATAAAATTTATTTAAACGATGTTCGTTTAAATGAATGTATAATTTTTATCTTTGTAGTAGTTAGAACTAATTAATTAAATTAAATTCAAATGAGCATTTCAAAAATTTCAATCATAGCTAGTTTTTTATTCTTTTTATCATCTTGTGGTTTATCTACGATGTCAAGTAAGTACGAAACAATTAATGTAAACGTAACTCCAAGTACTTTACAGGTTCATGGAGACAAGGTAGGGTTAACAATTGATGCCAATTTTCCTGAAAAATATTTTGCAAAAAATGCTACAGTCGACTTCACTCCTGTTCTTGTTTTTGATGGTGGTGAAGCAGAATTTAAAACAATTACTGTTCAAGGCGAATCTGCAATTGGTGGTGAAGCAACAATTTTTTATGCTAATGGAGGGAGTTTCTCATACCAAGACAAAATAAATTATTCTGATGCAATGCTAAATTCAGAGCTAGAGCTAAGAGCAATAGGAAAAAGTAAAGACAAGGAAGCTATTTTTCCAGCAAAGAAAATTGCTAGCGGAGTACTTGCTACCTCACAAAGAATAGAAAATACTGAAAATATCCTTGATGCTAAAAGTGAATATGAGTATGAGACTATACTTGAGGAAACAGCAATAATTTATTTTCTGGTTAACGCTAGTAATATAAGATCAACTGAGAAGAGTAATAGTGACTTAAAAAAACTTGAAGACTTTGCAAAACTTGGTAATCAAACACATTCAATTGAAGTGAAATCATTTGCATCTCCAGAGGGATCTGTTAATTTAAACGATAACGTATCAGATAGAAGAGCTGAAAGTACTCTAAAATATGCAAAAAGAATTTTGAAAAAAGTAAAACTAGATGGTGCTTCAAACAATGAACTTTATGTTGAGAAATCGGAAGGAGAAGATTGGGAAGGCTTTAATCAATTAATGAGGAAGTCTAAAATAAAAGATAAAAGAAGAATAACTAAAATTGTTAATTCAGTACAGGATTTAGAGCTTAGAGAACGTGCAATAAGAGATATGGCAGAGATTTACGATGCGATCGAAAAAAATGTTTTACCTCAACTAAGAAAAGCTCAGATAACAGTAAGATCCTTCCAAACAAAAAAGTCTGACTCAACTATAAGTATACTTGCAAACTCATCTCCAAGCGAACTTAGCTTGAAAGAACTTCTACATGCTGCTTCACTTTCAGCTAATGAAAAAAATAAAATTGATATTTACAACAAAGCAGTGCAAATACACAATGATTGGAAAGGACTAAATAATATAGCAACAATTCATTTAAATAATGGTGATTTAGACAAGGCTTCTCAACACCTTTCTAAAGCTGAAAAGTTATTTAAAGGAAGTGATGAAGTTCAAAATAATCTTGGAGTAATTGCTGCATGGAAAGGTCAATATACTAAAGCTCAAAACTACTTTAACAAATGTAAAAATTCAGAAGAAAATCAAGCGCTATTAAGCATAAGAAAAGGAGACTACAAAAAAGCAAGTAGATTCTTTAAAAACAAAAACTCTCATAATGCAGCACTAGCTAAAATGTTAAATGGAAATAACTCTTTATGTAATGAAAAAACAGCTGCTTGTGATTACTTAAATGCAATTTCATCTGCAAGGTCTGGAAACAGTAACTTATTAATTAAATATTTAAAATCTGCGATTGACTTAGATAGCAAATACAAAAAAGAAGCATCAATGGATTTAGAATTTATCAAATTTCAAGAAAATACCGATTTTCAAAATTTATTAAATTAATCAAAAACATTAATTTTTGTTAGACCAATTGGATATTTTGAAGTTAATAAATTACGTATTTTATTGTAATCGCTTGCTTTATTTACAAAATCACAATTAGTAACATCTACAATTATAGCAGGGAAAATTTGTTGTTTTTTTAAAAAATCAAGATAACGATCTTGAATATTTTGCAAATATTCATCTGAAATACTCTGTTCAAACTCTCTATTCCTTTTTTTGATATTTTCTTGTAAGCGCTTAATATCTGAAAATAAATATATTAGTATATCAGGCTTTGGCATTGAGTTCATCATTATATCAAATAGCCTATTAAAAAGTTCTTGCTCGACATTATTAAGATTGTTTTTTGCAAATAATTTTGATTTCATGAAAAAATAGTCTGAAACTGTAGATTTTAGAAACAAGTTTTGATTTGATTTACCTTTTAGCTGACTATATCTTTCAGCCATAAAAAAAAGTTCTAATGAAAAAGCATATTTTTCTGGGTCTTTATAAAAACTAGGCAAAAATGGGTTTTCAGCAAACGACTCTAAAATTAAATCAGATTTAAAATCATGAGATATTTTTGTAGCTAATGATGTTTTACCAACGCCAATATTTCCTTCAATTGAAATAAACTTATACTTCATAAATCATAACACTTTCTTCATCTAAACATTCCTCGAGCAATTGTGTAATAGTTTTGTCATATTTTGGATGAATAAAATTTGGAGCAATTTCATTTAATGGGAGTAAAACAAATTTTCTTTTTGAAATATATTTGTGAGGAACGCATAAATCTGAAGCTTCTATTATCTCATCATTATAAAATAAAATATCAATATCAATTACTCTTTCACCCCATTTTTCAATTCTCACTCTTCCAAGTTCCTTCTCAATATTTAATATAATTTCTAAAATTAATTTGGCACTATAACTTGATTCAATTAAAATAACTTGATTTAGAAAATCTCCTTGCCCTTCGACGCCCCATGGAGAACTCTGATAAATTTTTGATAAAAGTAATAGATCTCCAACTTGAGTACTAATCTTACTGACAGCTGTATTCAAAATACTTAATCTGTCTCCAAGATTACTTCCTAATTGTAAATAAACTAAACTCATTAAAATTTTACTTTATTTAAAAGTACAACATAAAATTCTTACGACAAAACATAAAATGACTTTATCTTTTTTATAATTTTAATAATAAATGCTTAGCATTGCATTTTATTTTAAAATTTAAATATTTGCAAAATTAAAATTCAAATTATGAAAAACTTTTTCAAAAATATCTTATCAACTATTTTAGGCTTAATATTCGGATTAGGTATTATTATCGCTTTATTTTTCGTGGCTGTAGGCTTACTATCATCAAATTTTTCTGATAAAACGCCTAAATTAAAAGATAATTCTATTTTAAAAATTGATTTATCAAAAGAGGTTGTAGAAAGATCTTCAGGCAATCCTTTTGATGATTTAAACTTCATGAATCCGGAGCCAAAAAAACAATTAGAGCTTAAACAAATTCTTGATAATATTGAAAAAGCAAAATCCGATACAAAAATTAAAGGAATATACATTTACAGCCCATTTATAAATGCAGGTTTATCTAAAACAGAAGAAATTAGAAATAAACTTTTAGAATTTAAAAAAACTGGTAAACCAATAATTTCATATAATGAAATGTATTCAAGCAAGGGATATTATTTAGCATCAGTGTCAGATAAGGTATTTCTAAATCCTCTTGGAACAATTACACATCAAGGACTATCAGCTACATTAATGTTTTTTAAAGAAATGCTAGAAAAATTAAATATTGATATTCAAATTTTTAAAGTTGGAAAATTTAAAAGTGCAATCGAACCATTGATTTTAGAAAAAATGAGTGATGCAAATAGAAATCAACTTGAAAAACTTTTAAATAGTTTTTCTGAAAATATTTTTGACAGTATTGCTAGTCAAAGAAATTTAACTTTAGAGCAAGTTCAATTAGATGCTGATCAATTAAAACTTACAAAAGCTAGTATATGTAAAGATCTTGGATATATAGATGATATTTTATATGAAGATCAAGTAGCAGAAAAAATGAAAATTATTTTTGAGGTGGAAAAATTAAATTTTATTTCTCTAAGTAAGTACAGTAAAATAAAAATAAACGATAAAAAAATCAGTAGAAATAAAATTGCTATTATTTATGCTAACGGAAATATTATCTCTGGAAAAGGTAATACGCAGACTATTGGTTCAACAACAACTAGTAAAGCAATTAAAGATGCAAGAGAAGATAAAAATGTAAAAGCAATAGTTCTAAGAGTTAATTCAGGAGGAGGAAGTGCTCTTGCATCTGATGTTATGTGGAGAGAAACTATTCTAGCAAAGGAAAAAAAACCTTTTGTAGTTTCAATGGGTGATTACGCAGCCTCTGGCGGTTATTATATTGCATGTGCTGCAGATACTATTGTTGCAAATCCAACTACATTAACTGGATCTATAGGTGTCTTTGGAATGCTCCCAAACCTTAAGAATTTTTACAAAGAAAATTTTGGAATTAGTATAGATACTGTTAATACTAATAAATACTCAGATATGGGTATAAGTAGAAAACTTTCAATATTTGAAAAAAATAAAATACAAGAAGGTGTTGAAGAAATATATGAAGTTTTTCTATCCAGAGTGGCAAGGGGACGGAATATGACAATAGATGCAGTAGATGAAATAGGTCAAGGAAGGGTTTGGTCAGGTCATGATGCAAAAAGTATCGGATTAATAGATGTCTATGGAGGAATTGAAAAAGCAGTTGAGATAGCCGGGCAATTAGCTGAAATTGAAGATTATAGAATTATTTCATTACCAAAAAAAGCAGACCCACTCACATCACTTGTAAATGATTTTGCTGAAATGCAAATTTCAAAAATATTATTTGATGGTTTTGGATTTTTAAAATATGAGCATATTAAAAACCTTAAGGATTTGAAGAAAGAAGATAGAATTCAAGCTAGAATTCCTTACCTGATGAAATTAGAATAATTCAGTTTGTTTCTTGTTTTTTTGTGTTGAGAAATTAACTAAAAAACCTTCATGAGCTCTAACGTTAAAAACTCTATTGTTATCAAATATTAGATATTGTCCTTTTACTCCTTTCAAAACTCCAGATATTTCGTTTTCCTTTTCAAGCTTTAAACTCTTAACTTTTACAGGATATTCTTTTACTGGATATTTTATTTCTGTAACTGTATTATCAATAGTAATATATTTTTTTAAAGGCTGTGGAACAAATTGTGTAAGATGATTTTTCATTGCTACTAAATCTACTTTTTCTGGCGCTGCAGATAACATTTTTCTCCAATTTGTTTTATCTGCAACATGAGACTTCAAAGCCACTTCAATATCACCTGAAAACCTTCTGTTGGGAACTTGTGCAAAAATTATTGCTTGTGAAGCTCCCTGATCCATCCATCTAATAACCCCTTGTGTTCCTCTGGTAATACCAACTTTAATACCACTTGAATTTGCTAAATAAACATAATGTGGTGCTATTTGAAAATCTTTTTCCCAAGCTAAATCTCTTTCTTCAATATCTAAATGAGCAGTGCATAGCTCGGGCTTAAAAATACTTTGAGATGCTAATGGTGAATTCCAAAAGCAAGGGTAACAAAAATTTGATCTGTAAAAACTATCCATTGTTTTTCCACAAGAACAAATAACTTTTCCACTCCAATTTATATTAATAACAGAATCTATTAAATCATTCATAATGTGAGATTTGTTATTAATATTTAGAGAATAGGAAACAACATCCTTTAACTCAGTGGTCATTTTTTTTAGAGAATCCATGTATATAATTTTTGTATTTTTCAATCTTAAATATATTATATTTTTAAGTTATCTCAATTGAAAAACTCGATTCTTTCATATGCTTTAAAAACAAGACTAAAAAAAATTGATTTTTTTAAAAATAACCCACATATTGCTCAGGAGATAACTTTTAATTATCTTATTAAAAACGGAACGAATACTGTTTTTGGAAAAGAACATGATTTTAAAAACATTAATTCTTATTCAAGCTTTTCTAATAGAATTCCAACAAGATCATATGAAGATTTATTTCCATACATTCAAAGGTTAAGAGCTGGAGAACAAAATATTTTATGGAACTCTAAAATAAAATTGTTTTCTAAATCATCTGGAACAACAAATGCAAAAAGTAAGTTTATTCCAGTATCTTCAGAATCATTAATTAACTGTCATTTTAAAGGTGGAAAAGATATGCTTGCATTGTATCTTGATAACTTCCCTACTAAAAAATTCTTTTCAGGTCGAGGATTTATACTTGGCGGAACTTTAAATAAATATAAAAATTACACAGATGGAGATTTATCGGCAATTTTATTGAGCAATTTTCCTTTTTGGGTTAATTTCCATAGATCTCCAAAACTTTCCACAGCACTAATACAAGATTGGGAGAAAAAACTAAAATTAATTGTTGAAGAAATTAGCAAACAAAACATAACAAATCTTAGTGGAGTTCCTTCATGGATTCTGGTTATTTTAAAAAAAATTCTCAAAAAAACAGGAGCTAATAATATTTTAGAAGTGTGGCCGAATCTTGAATTATATATGCACGGGGGAGTAAACTTTGGTCCTTATAAAAAACAGTTCCAGAATATAATTCCATCAAATGACATGAACTATCTAGAAAGTTATAATGCCTCAGAGGGGTTTTTTGCTGTTCAGGATCAAGCTAATTCTGATGAAATGCTTTTAATGCTAGATTACGGGATATTTTTTGAATTTATCAAGTATAGCGATAAGGAGAAATCAGATAAAAAATATTATCAATTATTTGAAGTTGAAAAAAATCAAGATTATATACTTGTAATTACTACTAATGGTGGGCTTTGGAGATATTTAATAGGAGATATTATATGTTTTACATCATTATCTCCTTACAGAATAAAAATTAGTGGAAGAACTAATAATCAAATAAATGTTTTTGGAGAAGAATTAATTTCAAATAATACCGATAAAGCAATAAAAAATGCATGTTTAAAAACAAATGCGATAGTAAGAGAATATACAGTTGCTCCAATATTTATTTCAAAGTCATCTGGTGGACATCAGTGGCTAATTGAGTTTGAGATTATCCCTAGAGACTTAAAATTATTTACTTACATCTTAGATGAAGATCTTAAAAAAAACAACTCTGATTATGAAGCAAAAAGATCTAATAATATAATAATTTCACCACCAAAGATTACGATTCTAAACAATGGAACTTTTTATAAATGGTTAGAGAAAAATAAAAGGTTAGGAGGGCAAAATAAAATACCAAGATTAAGTAATGATCGTAAAATTGCTAATATTTTACTAAAAATAAATTGCTAGAAGTTTTCAACAAAAATTCACAGAATATTATTTTTTCATGCTAGCATAGAATTCTTTTATATTTTAGTAAAAAATTAGAATATGCATATAGCTATTGCTGGAAATATTGGTTCGGGAAAAACAACACTTACAACTCTTTTATCAAAACACTACAAATGGAAAGCCCATTATGAAGATGTTGAGAATAATCCTTACTTAAATGATTTTTATAAAGATATGCAAAGGTGGTCATTTAATCTACAAGTATATTTTTTGAATAGTAGATTTAGACAAATAGTTGATATTAAAAAAAGTGGCCAAAAATATATTCAGGATAGAACAATTTATGAAGATGCATATATTTTTGCTCCTAACTTACATTCAATGGGCTTAATGAGCTCAAGAGATTTTGATAACTATAAAGAAATCTTTAATCTAATGGATGATTTTATAGAGGGGCCTGACTTACTTATATACCTAAGGGCAAGTGTATCAACTTTAGTAGAACAAATTCAAAAAAGAGGTAGAGAGTATGAGAATAGTATAAGATTAGATTACCTAACAAGGTTAAATGAGAGATATGAAGCATGGGTAGGAAATTATGGAAAAGGAAAGATTCTTATTATAAATGTAGATGACATAAATTTTGCTGAGAACCCTGATGAACTTCAACAAATAATAAATCAAATAGATGAAAATCTTTAATCTATAAAAAGAAATAAAAAAAAGAGCTTAAAAAATTTAAGCTCTTTTTTTATAATTAACGTTTAAAAACTATTTTCTTCCTTTAGTCAAAACAGTTAAACCATCAAAGTTAAGTTCACCAGAGAAGCCTGACTCTCCTCTTTGATTATAATACAAAGTAGCATCCTTATTTTTTCCGTTAAATTTAACTACTCCATCAACAGAAATTCTTAATCCAGGTTTTTGAGATACAGAAAGTGTATTACTATTTGCATAGAAATCTAACTTATTACCTAAAAGAGCAAGAATCTTATCGCACTCTTCTTTAACAGTAGAACCACATTGAACATCTGTGATAGCTATATTTTCAACTAACATTAATTCTAACTCTTCATTAATTGAGTATTCAAAAGCTTCAGCAACTGAATTAATTGTTAAGTTAGTAACAGCAACGTTTGATGAAACAACACTAACTTCTTTAGAGCTAGAGCTAGAAACATCCATTGCTATTGAAGGAGCAATAACTAAAGCAACAACAGACATTAATTTTAATAATATATTTAGAGAAGGACCTGATGTATCTTTAAAAGGATCTCCAACAGTATCACCAACAACAGAAGCTTTGTGAGCCTCAGTACCTTTTCTACCTTGCTCTTCAATCGTCTTTTTAGCATTATCCCAAGCACCACCAGCATTAGATTGAAAAATAGCCATTAAAACACCAGATGATGTTACTCCAGCGAGTAAACCACCTAACATTTCAGGACCACCAACTCCAACCCATTTACCACCAAACCCAACTAAAACAGGAACAATTATAGCAAGTAATCCAGGAGCAACCATTTCTTTAATAGAAGCTTTTGTTGAAATATCAACGCATTTATCATATTCAGCAACACCATCAGCTGCATCAAATATTTTTCTATCTGCAGCAGATGCTTTAGACATATCAGAGTCATATTTTCTCATAACCTCTAGAGCCGCCTTAAGTTTTGGAATATCTCTAAATTGTCTTCTAACTTCCTCAATCATTGCCATTGCCGCTCTACCTACAGCATTCATAGCCATTGCAGAAAAAACAAATGGTAGCATAGCTCCAATTAACAACCCAGCCATAATATCTGGTCTAGAAACATCAATAGAAGTAACATTTGCAACCTTCATAAAAGCAGCAAATAAAGCTAATGCAGTTAATGCAGCAGAAGCAATTGCAAATCCCTTTCCTATTGCAGCAGTCGTGTTTCCAACTGCATCTAATTCATCAGTTCTTTTTCTTACCTCTGCAGGTAGTTCTGCCATTTCAGCAATACCTCCAGCATTGTCAGAGATTGGGCCATATGCGTCAACAGCTAATTGAATTCCTGTATTTGCAAGCATTCCAACAGCTGCAATTGCAATTCCATAAAGTCCTGCAAAATGATGCGACACCATGATTGCTGCAGAAATTAATAAAATTGGTAGTGCAGTAGACATCATTCCAACACCAAGTCCAGCTATTATAGTAGTAGCAGCACCAGTTTCTGATTGATCAATAATAGATTGTACAGGCTTTGTACCAGTTCCAGTATAGTATTCTGTTACTTTCCCAACAGCTAGACCAGCAATTAAACCTGCAATAGTTGCCCAAAAAACACCCATTGCCGTATAAGACAGTCCTTCGCTAACCCATGTTTCAGGTAGCATTTCATTTATAATAAAATATGAAGCAATAATCATAAGACCTGCAGAACCAAATTCACCAATATTAAGAGCTTTATGTGGAGAACCTCCATCTTTTACTTTAACAAAAAATGTTCCAATTATAGACATTACGATACCAACAGCAGCTAAAACTAGAGGAAGATAAACAGCCTCAAGTGAGTCAGTAAATAAATAAGATCCAAGAACCATAGTACCAATTATTGAACCAACATAAGATTCAAATAAATCTGCTCCCATTCCAGCAACATCACCAACATTATCACCAACATTATCTGCAATAGTTGCTGGGTTTAAAGGGTGATCTTCAGGTATACCTGCCTCAACCTTACCAACTAAATCAGCACCAACATCTGCAGCTTTAGTATAAATCCCTCCTCCAACTCTAGCAAAAAGTGCAATAGATGAAGCTCCGAGAGAAAAACCAGATAAAACATTTAACACAACAGTTGTTGATTCATACATTCCTTGGTAAAGCGATAACAAAAGACTTAAACCAAGAACTCCTAGACCAACTACTCCAAGTCCCATAACAGCTCCACCAGAAAATGCAACTTCAAGAGCTTTACCTAATGATGTTCTAGCTGCTTGAGTAGTTCTAACATTTGCTTTTGTTGCAACTTTCATTCCAATAAAACCAGCAAGTGCTGAACATATAGCACCAATAACAAATGAGAATGCAACCATTCCACTTGAATTTGCTTCAGCAGAACCTTTAAAGAATAACAATACAGCTACTGCAGCTACAAATACAGATAACACTTTGTATTCCGCTTTTAGAAAAGACATAGCTCCATCTGCAATGTTTTTGGCAATTCGAGACATTTTTGCATCACCTTCATCTTGCTTTGAAACCCATGCGTTTTTCCAAAAAACAAATGCAAGAGCTAAAAGACCAAAAAGAGGTAAATAATTTACAATAAATTCCATTTTTTTTATTTTAGTTAAAATTTTAAATCGATGCAAAAATAGCATTTTTGATTAAAGAGGGTGGTAATCAGGCACTTTTTTAGAAAAAAAGAGTAAATTTTCAGCTAGTATTTTGTTGTAAAGCCAAGTATTATTTCCTTGATTTTATTTAAGTTTGTATAATTAAATCACAATTAAATTTTAAGAAATGAATATATTAGTTTGTATTAGCAGTGTTCCAGATACAACATCAAAAATAAATTTTACAGAGAATGATAGTAAATTTGATGAAAATGGGATACAATTCGTTATAAATCCTTATGATGAATTTGGCTTAACTAAGGCAGTAATGCTAAAAGAACAAAACGGAGCAAAAGTTACAGCAATTATTGTTGGAGAATCATCTGTTGAGCCAGTAATTAGAAAGGCTTTAGCTATAGGTGCTGATCAAGCTGTGAGGATAAATATGAAACCCTTAGACAGCTTTTCAACTGCTAAAGAAATAAGTAATTATGTTAGTGAGAATCCCTTTGATCTAATAATTGCTGGTAAAGAATCTAGTGATTATAATGGAGGAGCAGTTCCGGGAATAATTGCAGATATGCTAAATATTCCATTTGTAAATGCTTGTAATGGATTAGAAATTGAAGGGAATGAAGTTACATTAAACAGAGAAATTGATGGTGGTATTGAAAAAATAAAAGCATCATTACCAATTATAATTGGAGGTCAAAAGGGATTAGTTGAAGAAAGCGAACTTCGAATTCCAAATATGAGAGGAATCATGACTGCAAGATCGAAACCTTTAAATATTGTTGAAGCAAATAATCCAATGACAATGAGCAAGTCAATACAATTTGAGAAACCCGCTGCAAAAGGAGAATGTAAAATGGTTTCTTCAGACAATATAGATCAATTGGTGAATATGCTTCAAAATGAAGCTAAAGTAATTTAATAAAACATAAGAATGTCAATACTAGTATACGCAGAAAGTTGGGAAGGAAGATTTAGAAAAAGTACATATGAAGCAGCTTCATATGCAAATCAATTAGCAAATGATTTAGATACAGATCTTATAGCTGTTTCTTTTGGAAATATTGATGAGAGTGAGTTGTCGAAGCTTGGTGAGTATGGGGTGTCAAAAATATTTTCATATTCAAATGTCACTAAAAGTGACAACAATAATGCTTCTATTCTTTTAGCTAAGCATGCAGAGGATTCTAAAGCAATAATTTTTGCAAATACTTTTTCTGCCAAAATGATTGCACCCAGACTATCATCAAAATTAAAAGCTGGATTATTAAGCAATGTAATTTCAACAATTTTAAACACAGAAAATTTCACTTTCCAAAGACAATCTTTTTCATCAAAGGCAATTGAAAAAGTATCAGTTAGTACAGAAAAGGTAATCATTACTATTTCACCTAATGCTTTTGAAATAAAAAACAGTACAACAAATTGTGTGATAACAAAGAATGATGCAAATTTTGAAAATCAGTTTACTGTTATTGGATCAGAAACAAATACTGGAAAAATATCTCTTTCTGAGGCAGAAATAGTTATTTCCGCAGGGCGAGGTTTAAAAGGACCAGAAAATTGGGGAATGATTGAAGAGTTGGCAGAGCTTTTAAATGCAGCTACAGCATGTTCAAAACCAGTTTCAGATATTGGTTGGAGACCTCATTCAGAACATGTTGGACAAACAGGAAAAGCTGTAGCTCCAAATTTATATATTGCAGTTGGTATTTCTGGAGCAATCCAGCATTTAGCAGGTGTAAACTCATCTAAAGTAATGGTAGCAATTAATACTGATCCAGAAGCAGCTTTTTTCAAGGCAGCTGATTATGGAGTAATAGGTGATGCTTTTGATGTTGTTCCAAAGTTAATTGAGGAAATTAAAAAAATCAAAAACTAATAATTTTGAATCTTATTCCCTTAACAATTTCTGCAATTCGACAAAGTGATTCACAAAACAATGCCTATGTGCTCTTATTAAATGAAACAGACGGCAAAAGACAACTTCCAATTGTTATAGGATGGTGTGAAGCACGCTCAATTGCAATTGCATTAGATGGAGAAGAGGAACCCGAGAGACCACTAACACATGATTTGTTTAAGTCATTTGGAGATAGTTTTAATATTAATTTAAAAAAAGTCATTGTACACACTTTAAATGAAGGTGTATTTCATTCAACTTTTTACTGTATTAATTCCTTAACTGGAGAAGAAGCTAAGATAGATGCTAGAACATCTGATGCTGTTGCTTTAGCAATTAGATTTGCTTGCCCTATTTTTACATACGAAAGCATCTTATCAAAAGCAGGAATTAAGTTTTCTAAAAGCGATGAAGATAATAAAACAACCTTTTCTGAAGCTACTTCAATTGTTAAAGAAAAGAAACTTAGCTTGTATAGTTTAAAAGAATTAGAAGCTATTTTAATTGAAGCTATTGAGCATGAAAATTATGAAAGAGCATCAGTAATTAGAGACGAGATTAAAAGAAGAACATCAAAATAGATGAAAAAGAAAACTATAATAATACTGTTAATTTTCCTAAATATCTCTAGCTATGCCAATGATTTATCTCAGAAATGGTGGTTCACTGAAATTAATACTAAGGACAACAACATTAGTCTTGAGAAAACAGTTTTTAATAATAATGACTTTTTAATATTAAATATAGATAGCTCTTTTAGCTATCAAATAACTGATAAAAAAATATATGCCAAAGGGACATGGGCAATAAATAATGATTTGTTGTCGCTTGCTTACTCTCTACCAAATGATACTCTACGATTTTATAATTTCAAAAAGACTAATGATCAGCTGATCTTATCTGAGGGAAACAAAGACTATATTTTCTCAAACATTGCTCCTCGAGAAATAAATGAAAAATCATTGTTATACAATTATCTAAGAGGTTTCCTCGGCCTAATATCTTTAATTTTTCTTGCTTTCTTGTTTTCAAGAAACAGAAAGGGAATAAATTGGTCTTTAGTAAGCAAAGGTTTATTTATACAATTAGTTCTTGCTTTTCTTATTTTAAAAGTTCCTTTTGTTCAGAATATATTTGAATGGATGAGTCAAGTTTTTGTAGTGATATTACAATTCTCAAAAAATGGTGCGTTATTTTTATTTGGAGAAACCTTAGTAAACAGTAATAATTTTGGAGCAATTTTTGCTTTTCAAATCTTGCCGACTATCGTATTTTTCTCAGCGCTTACTAGTCTTCTCTTTTATTTTGGTATTCTACAAAAAATTATTTTTCTCTTCGCATACATCATGAAAAAGACGCTAAAACTCTCAGGAGCGGAAAGCTTAGCAGCAGCAGGGAATATCTTTCTTGGACAAACTGAATCCCCTCTATTAGTCAAGCCATATATTGACAAAATGACCAAGTCTGAACTGCTTTGCCTAATGTCGGGTGGAATGGCTACAATAGCTGGTGGCGTTTTAGCAGCATATATTGGTTTTCTTGGAGGAACAGACCCTGCTCAACAACTATTCTTCGCTAAACATTTGCTAGCTGCCTCAGTAATGTCAGCGCCGGCTGCAATTGTTCTATCTAAAATTCTATTGCCTGAAACTAATATTGTAAATGAAGACATGTCAATCTCTAGTGAAAAATTAGGATCTAACTCACTTGAAGCAATTAGTATTGGAACTTCACAAGGAGTAAAATTAGCAATTAATGTTGGTGCAATGCTACTAGTTTTTATAGCTTTTATTACAATGACAAATTATTTTCTTAAAGATTTTATTGGAGAATTAATGAATATTAATAATTTGATAGCAGAGTTTACTTTAGGTCAATACAATGGTCTAACGTTAGAATTTATTTTAGGTTATTTACTAGCACCTCTTACATGGCTAATGGGAGTTTGTAAAGAAGATATGGTTCTAGTTGGTCAATTATTAGGAGAGAAAACTATACTAAATGAATTTGTTGCATATATTTCTCTTTCAGAACTAAAAGAAACAGGTAAATTTTTTGAGGAAAAATCAATTATTATAGCAACATATATTTTGTGTGGTTTTGCAAACTTTGCTTCAATTGGAATTCAAATTGGAGGAATAGGGTCACTAGCCCCGTCAAGAAGAAAAGACCTATCTCAACTTGGAATACTTGCGTTAATTGCAGGAACATTAGCATCATTACTAACTGCTGTAATTGTAGGCGCAATAATTTAATTAAAAAATGAAACAATATTTAGATTTAATGAGTCATGTTATGAGTAAAGGTACTCTCAAAACTGATAGGACTGGAACAGGTACAAAAAGTGTATTTGGATATCAGATGAGATTTGATCTATCTCAAGGGATTTCCGTGCATAACAACTAAAAAACTTCATTTAAAATCTATAATTCATGAACTCTTATGGTTCCTAAAAGGAGATACAAATATTAAATACCTTAAAGATAATGGTGTTAGAATTTGGGATGAATGGGCAGATGATAATGGTGATCTAGGTCATGTTTATGGATATCAGTGGAGAAATTGGCCTGCTCCAAACGGAGAACATATTGATCAAATTAAAAAAATCATAGATCAAATTAAAAATAATCCTAACAGCAGAAGAATAATAGTAAGTGCATGGAACGTTGGAGAGATTGAACAAATGGCTTTACCTCCTTGCCATGCATTCTTTCAATTCTATGTTGCAGATGGCAAACTTTCTTGTCAATTATATCAAAGAAGTGCTGATATTTTTCTTGGGGTCCCATTTAATATAGCATCATATGCACTTTTAACAATGATGGTTGCTCAGGTATGTAATCTTCAATTAGGAGATTTCATTCATACATTAGGTGATGCACACATATATTCAAATCATTTTGAGCAAACAGAACTACAATTAAGCCGAGAAACAAAAACACTTCCCAAAATGAAAATTAACAGCAAAATCAAGAATATTTTTGATTTTAGCATTGAAGATTTTGAGTTAGAAAATTATCAAAGTCATCCACACATTAAAGGAAAAGTTGCCATTTAAAGAAAAAAGTATAATGAAAAAAATAACAATATTAGGAGCTGGATTAGTAGGTGGTGTTATGGCTGAAGATCTAGCAAAAAATCATAATGTCACATCCATTGATATTTCACAAAAAAATCTTAATAAGTTAAAAAATAAAAAAATAAAAACAATTTGTGCAGATGTTTCTGACACCCCTATTCTTGAAAAATTAATTCAAGACTGTGACTTAGTAGTTGGAGCAGTTCCTGGTTTTATGGGTTATAAAATGATGCGTGATGTAATAAATGCTGGTAAAAATATTGTTGATATATCTTTTTATCCAGAAGATCCATTTGGGCTAGACAAATTAGCTAAAGACAAAAATATTATTGCTATTATGGATTGTGGAGTTGCACCTGGAATGGGAAATATAATTTTTGGACATCATAACAATAATATGGAAATAACTGATTATGAATGTCTTGTTGGTGGTCTGCCAGTAAAAAGAGAATGGCCATATGAGTACCAAGCAGTGTTTTCTCCTATTGATGTAATTGAAGAGTATATACGTCCTGCAAGATTTGTTCAAAATAGTCAATTAATAACAAAAGAGGCATTGTCAGAAACAGAACTTATAGAATTTGATGAAATAGGAACTCTAGAAAGTTGGAATTCTGATGGACTTAGAAGTTTAATTAAAACAATGCCACATGTCCCAAACATGATTGAAAAAACTCTTAGATATCCAGGATGTGTTGAATATTTAAAAGTTTTAAGAGCAAGTGGATTCTTCTCATATGACAAAATCAAAGTAGATGGACATGATATAAGACCAATTGATGTAACATCCAAGCTTTTATTTCCAAAATGGGAAATGAAAGATGGTGACAGAGATTTTACTATTATGAGAATTATTATCAAAGGAATTGAAAACAATAAGAGTACAACATATCAATATAATTTATTGGATAGATATGAGAATGATACAATTTCAATGGCTAGAACAACTGGATTTACTTGCACAGCAGTAGCAAATTTAGTTTTGGATAAAAAATATACTACAGTTGGAATATCACCTCCTGAGTATTTAGGGGGACACTTCCAAGATGTAAAAAATTATTTAGAAGCCAGAAATGTAAAATATAAATTTAAAAAAATCAATGATTAGATCTATAATAGTTGCAGCATGCGAGAATAACGCTATAGGTGCCAATAATGACTTAATTTGGAGACTACCAATAGATATGAAGTTCTTCAAAGATAAGACAAAAGGACACCATGTAATAATGGGGAGAAAAAACTTTGAATCAATTCCTCACAAATATCGTCCGTTACCAAACAGAGAGAATATTATTGTTACACGAAGCAAAGAATATAAAGCAGAGAATTGTTTGGTTACAAATACTTTAGAAGAAGCAATAGAAATAGCAAATAATAATAATGAAAAAGAACCTTTTATCATTGGAGGCGGAGAAATATATAAACTTGCTATAGAAAAAAATCTTGTTGATAGAATTTATCTGACAAGGGTTCATCACAAATTTGAGGGAGATACATTTTTCCCAAAACTATCAAACGATTGGATAGAAACAGATAAAAGGGAGTTTTTTAAAGATAAAGAACATAAATTTGATTTTACTTTTTATATTTATGAAAAGAAAAAATAATTTAAAATGAAAAAAACAATTTTATTTTTTAACATTTTTTTACTATCACTGTCATCATGTGTAGATGAAAAAGTTTTAAACCCTGTAGAACAAATAAACCTACAGTCAAGCAGAGATTATCTACTTTCTGAAAATTTATTTAATCATATTTATAGATCAATCGAAGAAGGTTTTATTTATAATGGTCAAGCCAAAAATTGCCCATCATACACATTATTAAACCAAAATATAAATAATTCTGACACATTAATTATTGATTTTGGTGAAGAAAACTGCTTACAATTTGGACAATTAAAACGTGGGCAGATTATTTGTACATTTAATGAAAAATATCATACATCAGGCTCAATTATCAATACAACTTTTAGTCAGTTTTATATCAATAATATATTAATAGAAGGAAATTTAGAATTGAGCTGTTTAGATAATAATTTATATCAACTTGAAATATCAAATACAAGTTTAACAACTAACTATGGCGTTATAAACATTAATGCATCATTAGAAAAGCAGATGATAAATGGTCAGAACAGTATTTATAACTATTTAGATGACATATACTTAGTTAATGGAAATATTTCTGGAAACTCATCAAATGGAAATTCTTTTGATATTTTAATTTCCGATCCAATTACATATGATCTAAGCTGCTTTCAAAGCAGTAGCTGTATTACACAATCTGGACAAGCAATAATTACTCCAAATAATTATGAAAATAGATTAATTAAATACGGTTTCTCTGGATGTGATTGTGATATAATTGTTGAATACAATAATGAAACAACACTTATTGTATTAGATTAAGCTACTTTAAGATTATTATTTTCTAGTGTAGTTAATTGATTCTTAATAAATTCTTTAGAAATTATTAATTCCTTTTTAGAATCATCAGACGGTATCTGGTACATAGCATCTAACATTATTTTCTCACAAATTGATCTTAATCCTCTAGCTCCTAATTCAAACTCTAACGCTTGATCGACAATTAAACCTATAGCATCACTTTCAAATTTTAATTTAACCCCGTCAAGCTCAAACAACTTAATGTACTGCTTAGTAATTGCATTTTTGGGTTCAGTTAAAATTAATCTTAGAGCTTCTTTATCCAATGGATTTAAATATGTTACAACTGGCATCCTTCCTATCAGCTCAGGAATTAAACCGAATGATTTTAAATCTTGTGGAGAAATATATTTTAAGAAGTTAGAGTCATCAATCTTGTTATCTTTTTTAGCTTTAAAACCGATAGCACTTGAATTAAGTCTTGATGCAATATTTTTTTCAACACCATCAAAAGCACCGCCACTTATAAATAAAATATCTTTTGTATCAAGCGCAATCATCTTTTGATCTGGATGCTTTCTTCCTCCCTGAGGAGGAACGTTTACAATTGTTCCCTCTAATAATTTTAACATAGCTTGCTGCACTCCTTCTCCACTAACATCTCTAGTTATTGAAGGATTATCACTTTTTCTAGCAACCTTATCTATTTCATCAATAAAAACAATACCTATTTTAGCTTTTTCAACATCATAATCAGCAGCCTGTAATAATCTTGATAGAATACTTTCAACGTCCTCTCCAACATATCCTGCTTCTGTAAGAACAGTTGCATCGGCAATACAAAAGGGAACATTTAATAGCTTTGCAATTGAACGAGCTAATAAAGTTTTACCAGTTCCAGTTCGACCAACCATTATGATATTGGACTTCTCTATTTCTACATCATTTTCAGAAATATTTAATTGTGTAATTCTTTTATAGTGATTATAAACCGCAACAGATAAAACTTTTTTAGCAAAATCTTGCCCAATAACAAAATCATCTAGATGTGATTTTATCTCTGCAGGCTTTAGTAGATTAAATTCTTGAGGTTCTTTTTGATTTGATTTGGCATCTTGCTCAACTATTTTATGAGCTTGCTCTATACAAGAGTTACAAATATGGGCGCTAGCTCCTGCAATTAAAATATCTGTATCATGCTTATTTGTACCACAAAATGAACATTGTATCGAGTTTTCAGAACTCATTATTTTCTTTTTAAAACCTCATCTATCATTCCGTATGCCTTTGCTTCTTCAGAAGTCATCCAATAATCTCTGTCACTGTCTTTCCAAACCTCTTTAAATGATTTACCAGAATGTTCAGAAATTATTTGGTAAAGCTCATTCTTTAACTTTTTAATTTCATTAGCAGTTATTTCAATATCTGAAGCTTGACCATGAGCTCCACCAAGAGGCTGATGAATCATTACTCTTGAGTGCTGCAGAGCTGTTCTTTTACCTTTAGCTCCAGCGCATAATAAAACTGCCCCCATAGATGCTGCCATTCCAGTACAAATTGTAGAAACATCTGGGTTAATATATTGCATAGTATCATAAATTCCTAAACCAGCATAAACACCTCCTCCAGGTGAGTTTAAATAAATTAGAATGTCTTTCTTTGAATCTACAGACTCTAAAAAAAGCAATTGTGCTTGAATGATATTTGCTACATAATCGTTAATAGGTACTCCTAAAAAAATTATTCTATCCATCATAAGTCTAGAAAAAACATCCATACTTGCGACGTTCATTTGTCTCTCTTCTATAATTGTAGGAGATATATAGTTGCCATGCATAGACGTGAATTGATCAATGTGAAGGCTATTAATCCCTTTGTGTTTTGTAGCGTATTTCTTAAATTCTGCTGAATAGTCCATAATATATTTTTATTTTTCTGATGCTAATTTAACAAAATCATCATAAGAAATTGATTTATTTTTAAGTTTGAAAATTTCTTTATATATAACTAAAGTTCTTTCATCAAAAAGTTGATCAGATATTTTTTTTCTTTCATCATCATTTTTCAAAATATTTTCAGAAATATCTAAGAGTTGTTTTTCATCAGTAGATGCTTGTCCATATTGCTTCATTTGAAAAGCAACCATCTTCTTAGTGTGTTCTAATAAATCTTCATTATTTATCTTAATTTCATGCTCTTCTAAAATTTTATTTTCAATTAATTGCCATTTTAGACTTTTAGAATACATATCATATTCTTGTTCTACTTGTTCCATTGTTAAAGGCTTTTCTGATGTTTTTACTAACCATCTTTTTAAAAACTCATCCGGAAGTTTAAGCTTAGTTTTATTTACAAAAAATGTAACAACATCATTTTTTAACATTCTATCACTCTCAACAATAAATGAATTTTCTGCTTCTTCTTTTATTTTTGCTTTAAATATTTTAACATCTTTTATAGATTCTTCTTTATAAACTTTAGCAAAAAGTTCTTCATTTAGTTCTGAAGGGGCTAATCTATTAACTTGCTTAACTGTAAATTGAAAATCTTCTGAAACAAGACCTTTTAGTTCATCTGCAGAAATATTTAACATCGCAGCAAGATCAGTTTGGTTTGTAAAAGTACTCACCACATTTAAAGTAAGATTATCGTCTTTCTTTAATCCAAGGAATTTTTTCTGATTTTTTTTATCTTCAATAACATCGATAGAAACAGTTGCATCATTAGAAATTCCATTTTTCATTAAAACACCATTAACATCAAGTTGATTAATTGCACAAAAAACCATATCTCCCTTCTCAGAAACTTCAGGATTACTCATTTTGCCATATCTTTTAGCTATATCAGTACAATAATTGTCAACTAATTTCTCTTCAGCTTTAATATTATAATAATCTAAAGAATCTTTTCCACTTAGTTTCACATCAAATTCCGGTGCTAAACCAATTTCATATTCAAATTTAAAATCTACTGAATTAACCCAATCAATTTCTTCGCTACTCATTGGCATAGGACTTCCTAAAACTCTTACCTTTTTATCAGTAATATGCTTGTAAAGTTGATCTTGAATCATTTTATTAACTTCATCAACAACAATAGATACTTTATATTGCTTGGAAATAATAGACATAGGTGTTTTTCCTTTTCTAAATCCAGGAATAACAGCATCTTTTCTATATTTCTTTAATGCAGCATCTACTTTTTCTATGTAGTCTGATTCTTCAACCTCTACTATAATTGAGGACATCATATTTTTAACTTTGCTTTGTGTAATTTTCATCAGATTTTATATTTAATGGTCGCCAAAAGTACGTTTAATTCTAATAAATAAATAATAATAAAAAAACTCTATTTACATAGAGTTCTTTTAGTGCGGGTAAAGGGAGTCGAACCCCCACGCCTTGCGGCACTAGCTCCTAAGGCTAACGCGTCTACCAATTCCGCCATACCCGCAATGGGTGGCAAAGATATTATTTTTTAACATTTAATCATTAAACCTAAAGTAAAGATTTTTTATATAAGTTTTTATTTATTTTTGTTAAACAATAAAAAACATATAATTAGAATGAGTTTATCAATAAAAGGAAAGTTAAGTAGAAAATTAAGTGTAGAAAGTGGAACTTCAAAAGCTGGAAAAGAATGGAAAAAGCAATCTTTTTTAGTTGATACGGGAGAACAATATAACCCAGAGGTATGCTTTCAACTATTTGGAGAGGATAAAATACAAATGTTAAATAGTCATCAAGAAGGAGACCAAGTGGAGGTTTCATTCAATTTATCTTCAAGAGAATACAATGGAAGATACTTTCATAATATTGATGCTTGGAGAATAGAAACGTTAGCGGCAGGTTCTAGCTCGGAGAACAAAATGCCAGAGGCTCCTTCATTTGAGAATTCTGACAATCCAGATGATGACCTTCCTTTCTAAAAAAAATGTCATTTTCTCATAAGTTAGAAAAGTTATTTAAACAAAGTCTTCCTGCTCCTTTCACAATAGCAGTTATTTTAACTTTTATAACTTTCTCACTTGCACTTCTTATTACTAATAGTGATAATCAAAGTTCAAATTTCATAAATATCTTAACATATTGGGAAAAAGGAATTTGGAATCCTGACCTATTAGTATTTGCAATGCAAATGATGTTAATGCTTGTACTTGGTCATACCTTAGCTCTTACAAAACCTATTCACTATTTAATAACTAAAGCTACATTACAGTGCACTAACACACCAAAGGCTGCTGCTATAGTAACTTTCTTTACAATAATTGTTTCATTATTTAACTGGGGTTTAGGACTAATATTTGGAGCAATTTTTGCTCGTAAAGTAGGAGAACATTTTTCAAAAGAAGGCAAAATTATAAACTACCCGTTAATTGGTGCTGCGGGTTATTCTGGCTTAATGGTTTGGCATGGTGGAATTTCTGGATCTGCTCCTATTAAAATTGCTGAAGCTGGACATTTTCTTGAAAATAAAATAGGAGTAATTTCTCAGGGAGAAACTATCTTTTCACTAATGAACATTTCTGTAAGCTTATGCCTAATTATAATACTACCAATTTTAATGTATTGGATTGGAAAAATAAATCCAGGAAAAATTATAAAGCTTAAATTAAAAGATGAAAGTAGAACACTAAAAATTGAAGGAGCAGAACACTTAGATCATTCAAAGATTCTAGCATATCTATTTGGAGGTATGATAATTAGTATTAGTATCTATAATTTTATTTTTCAATCAAATTATATGTCATTTAGTTTCTTAACACCTAATTATATTAATCTACTCTTACTTGGCTTAACTATTATCATGCATAAAAGTTTTTATAATTTCTTAAATGCGGTAGACAAAGCAATATCTGGTGCTTCAGGGATTTTGATTCAATTTCCAATTTATTTTGGTATAATGGGAATAATGAATCATTCTGGCATGGTAGATATTATGTCGGAAATATTCGTTAGTATTTCAAATAAAACAACATTACCAGTTTTCACATTTATAAGTGGGGCAATTGTAAATATTTTTGTTCCAAGTGGAGGTGGTCAATGGGCAGTTCAAGGACCAATTATTGTAGAAGCTGCTATTAAATTAGGTGTCGAAATACCAAAAAATATTATGGCCTTAGCCTATGGAGATCAATTAACCAATATGCTACAACCATTTTGGGCTCTACCGCTATTAGGTATTACAAAGCTAAAAGCAAGAGAAATTATTCCTTATACTCTTGTAATAATGTGTGCCGGAATAATAATTTTCGTTAGTGCTTTAATGATTTTCTAGTATTTTTTTGCTAGTACTTAACATCAAAAGCATCTCGAATACCATTACCTAAAATCATAAATGAAAGCACCAATAGCATTATCGCAATACCTGGAAATACTGCTAGATAAGCTTTATTCATAACAATATAAGAATAGTGATCTTTTATTATACCTCCCCATGTAGGGAATGGAGGTTGAGCACCAATTCCAAGAAACGAAAGTCCTGCTTCAATTAATATTGCAGATGCAAAATTAGCTGCAGAAATAACAATTACAGGACCAATTATATTTGGTAATATGTGTTCTTTTAAAATCCGAAAAGACTTATATCCTAAAACTTGAGCTGCCTGAACATACTCAAGTTCTCGTACGGCTAAAACTTGTCCTCTCACAATTCTTGCCACCTCTACCCACATTGTTAAACCAACGGCTATAAATACTTGCCAAAAACCTTTTCCTAAAGCAAGCGTAATAGCAATAACCATAAGTAATGTAGGAATCGACCATACAACATTTATCAGCCACATTATAACATCATCCGTTCGTCCTCTAAAATATCCGGCAACAAGGCCAAGAGTTAGACCAATTAATACAGAAATAAAAACTGCAACGAGTCCTATCGACAAAGAGACTCTAATACCATAAATTAATCTACTAAAAAAATCTCTTCCAAATTTATCTGTACCTAACCAAAAGGTTCTAGTTTCAAATTTGTATTCTCCAATAAACTTATTTTCAACTAAAGAATTAAATTTCTTATACACACACCCATCTTCAATCTTATTAAATGATTGTACGGGGATCATTTTACAATTATTTATTTTGCCAAAAAAGAAAGATTTTATAGATGATGAAGATTCAATACACTTAACGTCAATAGATAAAAAATCAATCTTAGAAAATGGAGGGAGAGTTGCTAATTCAAGATTCATTTCATTAGCCATTGGAGTTTTATCAGGAATAATTTGATATGTAAATATTGATAAAAAAAAACAAAGAGCAATAAAGAACAAGGCAAGCAAAGATGATTTTCTACCTTTAAACCTTTTCCATATAATTTTATTTATTGAATCGCTTGTCATCTACTATATTTTCTTTTTTTCCATTTGAAAGTTTTAAATTGTGAAATAAGGCTGATAAAAATAATATATGATGAATAAATAATTTGAAAGGGAAAAATCCATTTCAACAAATCTTTTCTTTTAAAGAAAGAAACAACCTTTCTTAATAAGTAAAAGTCAACTATACTCTTAAAAAGAAAAAACATAATAAAAATATAAATTAAATTTAAATTATAAAATGAAATTATTAATAATAAAACAGACAATACATTAACTAAAAAAACTATAATAGATATATAAATCGAATATAAATCTTTAAAAGAAGTTGTTTTAGCTGCCCATCTTTTTCTTTGATTTATAAAATCTTTAAGACTACTGAATGAATGTGTAAATACAATAGCCCGGTAATCAGCTTGAAATATTATTGACAAAGGATATTTTTTTTTAATACTATGCAATAAAAATACATCATCACCTGAGGCTATAGATGTATCTAAAAAAGAACCAACTTCAAGATAAGCTTCTCTTTTATAAGCCATATTTGCTCCGTTACAGAAAATTGGCTTATTTATTCCTATAGCACCAGCACCTGAGCCAATGAGAGACAAAAACTCCAAACATTGAAGTTGATGAAATATTGATTTATTTTTAAAGAACGTAACTGGACCAGAAACAAGTTTAATGTTTTTATTTGCAAAATCAGAAACCATTGCCGTAATCCAATCAGAATTTATTCGGCAGTCAGCATCTGTGGATAAAATTATTTCTGCAGAAGAAAAAGAAATACCGTGATTAATAGCATTTTTTTTTCCAAATTTATTTGTTGGCATTTGCTTAACAATTAAATTAGAATATTTTTCTTGATACGTTTTTATCAAATAAAGGGTATTATCATCAGAGTGATCATCTACAATTATAATATTATATAATTCTTGAGGAAATTTTTGGCTTGAAAGGTCGTCGAGTAGATTTATAATATTTGGTTCTTCATTTCTTACTGCAACAACAACACTAACTGTTGTGTGAAATATATTTGACTCTTCTTTAAGATTATTATCCCAACCCTTAGAAAAAGAAATTATTGAATAACAATATAAAAGCAGTGAAAGAATTATAAATAAAAGAATCACTTTCTAAAAAAATTTAAATTAAAAACAAAGTAAATTCCGATTAATGAAGGGATTACTAAATTAATAATCCAAAGAAGTAAAGTAGAAGAAAATACACCTATTGAATTAATTGTAAATAGACTAAATACATATATAGCAACTGAACCTCTAACTCCAATCTCTGCAACAACAATTGTGGGAATAATAGAAACAAAAAGAAAAATTAGCATAACTGATAACATCGAATGAAAAGTGCTAGAGTCAATTTCAAAAACATTTAATAGAATTAAAAATTGTATTGAGAAAACAATATATCTTGAAAAAGAGAACAAAAGTATATTTGTAAGTTCACTTGAATTATAGATAGTAAAAGTTTGAATATATTGTTTAAACCTATTTATATATTTATTCAAATTAAAAAATGAAATAAAAGAGTGTACATTATAAAAGAAATAAAAAATAAATACATTCAATAAAAATAGAAGTAAAAAAACTAAAAGTTTAAATTTACTAATAGCACTAAATAATACTTTTGATTCAAATAGAAGTTCTGATAATATTATAAAAGAAATTGATCCAAATAAAATAGTAATCAATAACTGTGACATACTTCCAATAAAAGTAATAATTACACCTTTCAAGCGATCAGCTTTTTCTAAATAAAAAACTCTACCACCATATTCTCCAACTCGATTTGGTGTGAAAGAGGAAACTGTAATTCCTGCAAAAACAGCTTTTAGGGATGTATAGATGCTTACTTTTTCAATTTTAGAGATCATATACCTCCACTTCAGTGCCTCAAGAAACCAATTTAAAAACATTAGAAATAAAACTATAACTATTAAAATAATATTATCAGTGATTAATTTGAAAAATAAACTTTTATCAAAATTTACAATATCATTTTTAAGTACTAACTCTTTATATAAAAAATATAAAGAAAAAACTACTATTCCTATTTTTATTAAAAAGCTAAGTGTCTTTTTAAAATTCATTAATTAGATTTGTATACAATAATACAAGAAAGGAATTGATTAAAGATAAAATAATTTTAGGAATAGACCCTGGAACAACTATAATGGGTTATGGACTAATTCATATTAAAGGAAAAAAAATTGAATTAATTAATATGGGTGTTTTACATTTATCTAAACTAGCTTCACATGAACTTAAGTTAAAAAAAATCTTTGAAAGAACTCTTCAACTAGTTGAAGAATACAAGCCTGATGAATTTGCTGTAGAGGCACCTTTCTTTGGTAAGAATGTTCAATCAATGCTGAAATTAGGAAGAGCGCAGGGTGTAGCAATGGCTGCTGCCTTATATAGAGATGTTCCAATATTTGAGTATAGCCCAAAAAAAATAAAAATGGCTATTACTGGAAATGGAAATGCAAGCAAAGAACAAGTAGCATCAATGCTTCAATCTCTAGTTAAAATAGAAGAATTACCAAAACATCTAGATGCAACCGATGGATTAGCAGCTGCTGTATGCCATCACTTCCAAAGAAAAGATGCTTCAAGTTCAAAAAGTTATACCGGTTGGAAAGCTTTTTTACAGGATAATCCAAAAAAAATCAAATAGCTGATTTAATAAGTTCAGAGATATCGTTCATCTGATTATTAGAAAGGTTAAGCTTTGGTAAAGAAAAATTAATTTCCTCTACACTATCCATAGGTATCAAATGAATATGAGCATGAGGAACTTCTAATCCAATAACTGCTATTGCTATCCTCTTACATTTCAATACTTTTTTCATAGCAATAGATATTTTTTTAGCGAATAACCATAACTCTAAATATTCATTACTTTCAATATCAAAAATATAGTCAATTTCTTTTTTTGGGATTACTAGAATATGACCTTTTTTTAGAGGAAAAGCATCAAGAAACGCTAGATGCTTATTATCTTCTAAAATCTTAAATGATGGAATTTCATTTTTAATAATTTTAGAAAAGATAGTTGACATTTTAAAGTCTTGAAATATTTATAATTTCAAAATTTACAATTCCATTTGGCACCTGAATTTCAACAACTTCACCTACTTTTTTTCCTAAAAGACCTTTACCTATTGGTGATGATGCAGAGATTTTCTTTTCAGCTAAATTAGCCTCAGACTCTGAAACAATAGCATACGACATCTCCATATTGTTTTTAGGATTTTTTATAGTAACCTTTGTAAGTAAGCTTACACTATCAGTACTCAATTGACTTTCATCAATAACACGTGAATTACTTAAATCATTTTCTAGTTTTGAAATTCGTGCTTCTAGCAGACCTTGAGCCTCTTTTGCAGCATCATACTCTGCATTTTCTGACAAATCTCCCTTATCTCTAGCTTCGGCAATTTGATTAATAATATGAGGCCTATCTACAGTCTTAAGAGTATGTAATTCTTTTTTAAGATTATCATATCCATTCTGTGAAAGATATATTGTTGCGCTCATCACTTAAAAAATAATTAATAGGTTAATTACTATAAGAACAATAATTGCAACTGCAATTTGGATTTTAGAAAAGTATTTATTCATAATAAATTATATTAATAAGGTTTTAAAAATATAAATCTAGCTTGTAATATTACTAAAGATTTATTCTTGCTCCAATAGCATGAGAACCTTGAAATGGATCAGTATGTCTATATGAATAGTCTAAACCAAAAGAACTTCCGTTACCCATTGGTAGTTCAACAGTAAAACCTGCAGATGGGCCTCTTAATGCAGTTGTTCTGGTTGAAGGATCATTAATACCTTCTTCATAAGTATACCCAGCTCTAATCATTAAATAATCTTTATATGAATATTCACCCCCTAATCTATATTGATCTTTTTGAAATGAGTTGGATGTAAATGCTCCTGCCCCTGTTAATCTATGGTCTTCAACAATAAAATCATAAGATAACCCAATGTTTAATAAAGCTGGTAATTCAAACTCTGACGATCTCTGTTCAGCAGTCATTTCATAATTAGGATTTAAATAATTTCTAAAGGATAGTCCATCTCCAGCAAATGACATTCTAGGGCCAACATTCTTTAAAGAGATACCAAACTTTAAATTATCTTTCTCCCCAGTTACATATTGTATACCTGCATCTAAAGCAACTCCATTAGCTCCAACATTTGAAATTTGTTCTGAAATCATTTTAATTGTCATACCACCATAAATACTATTTGAGAATATTTTTGAATATGACATACTTATGTTCATATACTTAGGAGAAAAAGTTCCAATACCTCCATCGGGAAGATCAACTGTGGTTATCTCTATTTCTCCAAAATTCATATTCATAACGGCAAAACCTAAAACTCCTGACTCTCCCATTTTTTGAGCAAAACCAAAAGTACTGATATTACTTACTGAACTATTTGCATCAAACATTTTACCTCCATATTGAAGCCAAGATGTCTGAGAAAATATAAGTTCTGTTTTCTTAGTAAAAGCAAGGCCTGCAACATTAGAAAAAATTCCTTCAAGACCTTTAACTCCAGCAACATTAGCATCAGCCCATCCAGATGTTCTTGCCCAAGGGTTTATTAATAATTCTGAAGCTCCTGCTTGTCCAGCTCTTTGTTCATTACCGGCAAACATTTCTCCACCAAAAAGTAAACATGCTACCATCAGGGATACTTTTAATAATCTACTAATTTCTTTCATATTCATAATATTTATTTTCGCTATTATTTTTTTTAGAATGTATCTAAATCAATTGGACGTAAAGCGCCAAACCATTTAATTACCTTATTTTTCTTTTTACCATTAATATAAGTTTCAACGTGAATAACATACATTCCACTTGCAATTGGGATTCCAAAATCATTTTTCAAATCCCAATCTATAGAAGTAACAGCATCATCTTTCTTTAGCTCTCTTACAAGTGTACCACTTACAGTAAATATTTTAATTGTTGCAACCTGTGGGAGATTTGTTATTTTAACTCTATTATCAAGCTGATTTACTTCATAGCTAGAGTAACCATAATAAGGATTAGGAACAACATTAATCATATCTAAAGCACTCTTAGCAACTCCTGCGTCTCCTTTTACAGCAACTATATCATCAGTACTGAAATTATATATAGGATTAAATGAATTTAATGGATTATATCTTACAACTCTCCCCTTACTACTTCCACCAAAAGAAGTTGTTGAAGCTTGGAAGACATCACCGGGCTCATAAGTATTACCATCATGAGTAATTGATTTACCTCCCCATGTTGTAGGTGAATTCTCATAAGCTACTACGTATGTTTCACCAATTACTAATGCATCATTTTTCGTTAGAATATCTCCAGGATTAGCTGTTTCATATTGTTTGTAAGGCTTAGAAACTCTTAATTTAACTTTAGCATCATTTGTAAGTAAAGTTCTTCCAGGAGCTAATAAAGGCATTCCAACCCAAGTACAATTTTTAAATACTTTCCATTTGCCGACTCCATTATCATCATCTAAAAGTTGATTATAAATCCACTCACATTCATCATAATTTGGACTATTGTCTACATCTGAGAAAGAACCATTTACATAATCTTCAGTTCCTTTTACCCAAGATTGGCCATTTATAACATAAACAAAATGTTTACCTCCTAGAAGATAATTTCCTCCGGAAAATGTTTGAGTAGCAGCATCATATTGAGGAAATTCATCTGTTACAATATTTGAAGTAGGGTTCCACTTCATATCATTTCCATTATCACTTGTTAGCCAAGAATCTTCAGCAAATACGATATTTAGCCTTTCACCAGTTTCAATATCGATAGCATATCCAGGGAACCATCCCATTCCTTTTCTTCCAGAACCATCATCTTCTCCTTCTTTATTAACTGAATTTTCCTGTCTTAATCCCATTTTAACTGCTCCACCAATAGCAAGATTTGGATCTTCTTGAGCTTCAACAATAACAGCTCTAGACCATTTAGTTTTGTCGTCAGTAAAAATTATATCAACTGAATTTAAAGTTTCCATTTTTGCTTGTGAGGTAATAGAACTACTGTGACCTGGACCATCTTGAAAATATGATGCAAATCTATAAGGAGACCATGTTCCTCCAGTTATTTCTTGACCTCCAAAAAGAGAAAAATTTACTGTTTGCTCAATTGCTCCCTCATATATTCCACTTGGATCATCGGTTTGAGAATAATCACTTAATAAACCGTTTGTAGCATTAGTATAAGATCCTGATCTAATCCAATTTAATCCCCAAACACTAAAAAATGCAGATTCATCATCTCTATCTGGAACACCACTTAACCATCTATCATTAATATTTTCAAATTCTATTTCACTAGAAAGTAATCCATTATTATCAATGTTAGCAGGGTCTGATCCAGGCTCAGATGCTTGCTTAACTTTTATATTTAGTCCTAGCGGCTCAACATATTTTTCACTTCCTACTAATAATGATTGATTTGATGACCCTATAACATTACCACTATTTTGATCACTTAATTCCCAATTGTTATATGAGATTATACTAGTACCACTAAATTCAGGATTAAACAACTTAAGTGTGTAATCTCCTTGAGGAATTTTAACAGGATCTACAACTGAAATTGAAACAGGTCCATTACCAGCTACATATGTAGGATTAAAAGATCTTGCATCAGAATTATTTAGAATTTCTGTAACAGAAGCCTCTGTTAACTCTAAAGAATTACCTCCATTTCCTCTTCCTTCTATTCTTGTAATTTCAACTCCATCTCCATATGCAGCGCTAAGTGAAGTTCCACCAGCATCTGGCTCAGTGAAATGTGGAATAGCTGAGTAAACTTTTATATTTCTTCTTCCTCCAATATAAGGTTGATTTCTTCCGTCATATTCAGAAGAATTTACATCATATGGATCTGCATTTTCTTCAGCTCTATTGTAACCGTATGCAATAGATGTAAAGTAGTATGTTTTATGATTTACAAGTCTTGTATTACCTAATGCAAACTTATCTTCAGTAATTTGAAAAGAATATTGAATACCCTCATCTACAGAACCAATCACTCCATCACTTAAAACTGAACTAACTTCTTCTACTGGAGTATAAACTCCTAGTAAAGGGTCTAAATATTGATTTACAATTCCAGTTGTAGTATCATTAATATCAGATCTAAACACTAATCTTGCTAAGTCAGGATCATCTAAATCCGTAACAGAAACGGTATTATTTTTAATTTGATAAACTAAATACCCTTGAAATTTGTAGGCTGAATCAGTTAAAATATTGGCAGGCTTAGTAATATAAGGATCTTTTTCAGCGTAGCTTTCATTTATATTATTGGATGCTCCACTATTTGAAATTGTAAAAATTAGTTCTTTGTCTAGCTCTCTTACAGTTAAGTCTGGAGCATCAGGACCATTTAGAATATTAAAATTATTATCAAATAAAGCTTGTGCCTCTCTATCATAAATTTTTACAAGTGCAATAGAAGCTGTTTGACCACCAGATTTTGCACGTGCCCACACAACGCCAGTTGTTATCTCGTTTACTGCTCCAGGCTGGAGTGTAAAAGGACCTGCAGACTGTAAAAATCTTCTATCTGCAGGAATATTTCCTGCTGTTTGTTCTGTCCATTCAAGACCACCAAAAGAATCATCTGAAGTTCCAGGAAACATAAAATTACAAATATCAGTCGTACTTCCCTGACCTGACCCATGACCATCACCTCCATAAGTCATAGGAACATTATCTTTCCAAATTCCTCTTAGGTAATTGTAAAAATGAGTTCCCTCAGAAGGATTCCCAATTACAGTAAAGTCATTGTTATAGTAAACAAATTTTGACATAATAATTTGTTCATTCAATTCATCAATTGTTCCATCTCTATCGTTATCGATACCATCATTTGGATCAGCTAAAGGACCTTGAAAGAAATCAACTCCAATAGCAGGAGGGTTAAAACCATAACCAGCTGCTCCTTCATCTTCAGCATCCCCATTATAGCAAAAACCAAGCCCTAAACCAACATCACATCCAACATAATCATCTAAATAATAACCTAAATCTGGATCTACCCACTGACCAAAATATGTGTCGTTTAATGGAAGTGTTGATCTATTAATGATTTTATAGTTGTAAAATGTCATATCATTAACCTCATTATCAGCAGTAAATCCAAAAGCTTGCGCATGTATTTCTAATCCTAATGCATCTGCTTCTGTTTCACTATGGATATTTCCTTTATCATTAAAAACCCACCAAAGAGTTTGATCACCAAAAAGTTTAGCATCATCATTAGTTCCTGTAATATTATAATCAGGATAATCTCCATCATAAGGCTCGTATAAACCATTTCCATTAAGATCAAAGAAAGGAGCTAAAAACTGATCCTGACCAAGTGCTAAATCTCCACTTGCTGGCCATTCTAAAATTGAGTTTGGAATTACATATGTAGGGTCAACTCCGAATCTAACAGCATATTCTTCTACATCTGCTCTTTCTATCTTGAAATGCTTATCCCACTTATTACATTCATCTGCAGTAATTGTTGCTGTTGTTGTATTTAATGGACCAGTCCAAAAATCACTTCCTCCTTGACGATAAGTCATAGCAGCAACCTTTAATTGCCCTCCAGCATCTACTCCACCAATCCATAGGGCTCCTGCGAACATAGAATGCTTATTTCCATCTTTTGGAATTTCATATCTAGCATCGTCAAGATTCCACCACATATCTCCAGCAGCCATAATAGTTGTTCTTACATTATTAACATCTAAATCTGTCTTTGATATTGATGGAGAACAGCCAGATGCTACTTTAGTATAAACAACTGATGAAATATTGTTTGTAATGTTTTCTTTGGAAAAAACAGATGTAGTTACAAGCGCTAAACAAATAACCAATGCCTTTTTTGCTTTATTAATCATATATGCTTTATTTTTCATATTACTAATTTCTTCTTATTTAAAATTGAAAACTGATACCAGCTCTAAACATTCTAGGCAGGCTATAATTTGATGGATTATTAACTGCTAAAGAGTATAAATATCTAAAAGAGTCTGGATTATTTTGAGCATCAATAGCATTTTGAGCAGCTGCTGAAGTTAAATAACCATCATCTTCTGGATTTCCAGTTGCTCTGTAAACACTAATAATATTTTTAGCATTTAGCAGATTCTGAACCTGAAGGTACACGTTTACATTAGATTTCTTTTTCTCTGTCCACTTAATTTCAAACTCTTTATTTACCTTAGTACTAATTCTAAACTGCCAAGGTAATCTTGAACCATTTAAACTTCCCTCAAGAGTAGATCTATCATTTATTCCAGATGCCGCTTCTTGTGTTATATTAGACTGCTTACTAAATGGAGTTCCTGAACCAGCTGATAACACCATATTAGCACCAGTTTCTGCAAAAACATTTTTACCAAACCAAACTGGACCATTATAATCTTTTCCTGATCCATATCGATAATCAACAGATGCAGATAGAGCATGTCGCTGATCATAAGCTAGAGGAATAGTTGTTCGTAAATTTGGCTGGCCTGTATTTACTAAACTTTGACCAGATGTTGCAGAAGAACCTGTTCCATCAGCAAATTGAAGAGTGTAATTAGCTGTAAGACTAACATTATTTGTTCTTCTAAGATCAAAATTAGCTGACATTCCTTTGACAGTACCAAAATCAATATTTCCATATGTTAAGTATTGTGCAGGGTAAGCCCCAAGAACATTTACTACCTGAATCATATCTCTTAATTCTTTGTAAAATGCAGAAATTTTCAGAGCTGACCTTAATGATAAAGTCTTAGCAAAACCAAGTTCATAATCAACTGTTTTTTCTGATTTAAGATCTGGATTATTTAAAAGTGCACCTACTCTATCTGCCATAAAAAGATAATCAACAGGCTCTAATCTGTTAGCTGATGGTGGGCGCTGAGTTAAAACATCATAATGAGCAAAGAATTGTGCTTCATCAGAAATTGGAAATGAAAATGCAATTCTTGGCATAAATACCGTTTCAGGAGAATAGTCTTCAAATGCTGTTGAAACATCAACATCACCAGAAAGAGCTGCATTTGGATCTTTTACATAAGGCTGAATAGCTCCTCCTGCGGCTTCAGCTAATAAATTTGGATCTGAAATTTGAAGTCCACTTGCATTATACCAAGTTTCATTATCTCTATACCCAACTATTTCTGAAGGGTTTGATACATCATCAACATAAACAACATAATTATCCTCAATAGTTGAAGGAGTATTTCCAATTAAACCCAAAGGATCATTATTTCCTGCAGTATATGAATCATAAAGAAGATATTTATCACTTAATACTTTTTGATTTGCATCATATCTATCCACTCTAAGTCCGATATTAAAAATTAAATCTTCAATAGCAAATTTATCTTGTATATAACCAGCTTGATAAATTGGTTTAAAAGATGCAATTTCTCTAGTGTAATTACCATTAGCATCTTGTTTAGTGAAAAACTCTTCAAGAGTAGGATCTGTAGTTAGTTTATTTCCATAAATATCATAGCCATAATAATAAGCAAGATTAGAACCATTATTTAATAGTTCATCAGGGCTAAACATTTCTGTATCAAAAGTATTTGGAAGATAAGAATCAATATCAATAAATTCTGTACCATTTGGATCTAATCCTAATTCTTCTCTTAATGATCTATCAAAAAATGATTGCTCTTCAGAAACAAATAATCTATCATAGTAAACAGTATCTTGATATACACCGTTAACATCAATAATTGGTATTGGGTTGCTTAAATCTCTTTCAAGAATATGCTTGTTGGAAAGCTGTCTCATTAACCCAAATAGATTAGCTGGAGCAAAGCCCCAGTAAGAATCATCTCTTTGTTCAAACTCAAAACCAAATGAGAACTCATGATTTTTTATATCTGCAGAACCGGAGGCTTTAAATGTTGATTGAATATCTTCTTGCTTTGCAGCTCCTGTATACATAGTTCCGTGATTTCCAAATAAAGAGTAAACTGAAGCAGGACCATCTCCATTTCTTAAACCCTGTCCTTTTAAATCTGCTGCAGTTCTAATAATACCATCATTTTCAGCACCAACAAAAGAAGTTAGTCCATAATCACTAAACATTTGGTAGTATGCATTTGTGTAATTTGCAAGATCTTGATTAGTATACTTATTTTCATTAAAAGTATATAATGTATCTCCCCAACCACTTAGAATTCTACCAGAGTAAATTATTCCAGTAGAAGAATCTATAGCAGTTCCGTTTTGGTAGAATGGCGTCTTATAAGTATTAAATTGCCCAACATATCCATAGTTAAACAAATCAAATTGATGATCAGCATCAACAAAATTGTAAAGATTTCTTGTATAATCTCCTTGAATCGTAAAGAATGCATTTTTAATTAATGTAGAACTATTTTCTTCATTATCTTCTTCGGATCCGAATTTCTGAGTTAATTTTCCAAACACTCTGTATGTTTGCTGAGAAGATTCTCTATTATTTGCTGAGGAGAACACTGACCTCCATCCAGAGAAATCTCGACTAACTCTATTGTAATAAGTCCCCCCTAAAGATAAAAATGTATTATCAGCGGGCTTAAAATCAATCTTTCCTGAAAGGTTAAGTCTTTTTTCATTTGAATTTAACTTTGCCTGAACATTTTCAAAGTCATCTTCACCAAGAAAATCAGATGTACTTAAGAAACCAGCATTAGCATTTGGAGCTATAATAAATGGAGTTTGTTGTAAATTTTTTAAAACATCGTCTTTTACTTTCCATCTTCCTATAGCAGAAGGGTCAGTGTCATCAACACTTCTTGCCTCACCTGATAAAAAGAAACCTAGAATAGAGCTTCCCTTAGTTCCATCAGAATTTCTTTTTTTAAGAATAGGCCCAGATAAACCAAAACCTATTAGGTCATAATTATAATCATCAAATAAAGAAGAGGATTCTAATTCAATACCTCCAAATAGTTTATTGGAAGGCCCTTTTGTTGTTACTGCAATAATCCCTCCTGTAGCATCACCATATTGAGCTGGAAGACCACCAGTTACAACCGTAATTTGTTCTATACCAGAAGTTGGAACTCCAAGAGCACCTCTCACTTTTATACCATCAACATAATAAGAAGTAGCATCTGTTCTTGACCCTCTCATGTTTACAGCATCTCCTTCATCTTTCTGATAAATACCAGCTGTAGTTGCTGCAACAGATGCAACATTTCTAGTTGGAAGAGCAACAATTTCTTCTGCTGTTTTTGTCTCTCCAGATAAATTATCTTGATCCAGCAAAGGCTTCTTGTACTCAATAATTTTTATTTCTCCAAGAGCAACTCCTTCTTGAAGTTTTACATTTTGAAATGTAATTTTGTTCGCAGAAATAATTACTCCAGTTACTTCAATTGTACCATATCCGACAAAAGTTGCTTTTACAGAATAATTACCTGGCTCAATTGGCTTAATAGTATAATTACCGTCAAAATCAGTTGTTGTCCCTCCGTATTGATCTCCATCTTTTTCAATAACAACGTTGGCAAATGGAATAGATTCTCCTGACATAGCATCAGATATGGTTCCTTTTAATGTTCCTGTTTGTGCAATAGCAGCTAAAGAGGTGAATGACAAACAAATGATTAAATAAATTTTTCTCAACATAATATAATGTTTCGTTTTAAGGTGTAGTTAAAATTCTAAAGTCTGTAAAAATAACAAAAATTACGAGTATTTTTAATAAATATTCATATTCTTTTAGTAAAATTGCAAGAATGAAAAAGCTAATCTATTTACTATTTTTTTTAATAATATTAAGTTGTGGAAATAGTGACAATTATATTCAAAATGTATATGTTAATTTTGAAATTGACTTGTCTTTAAGTGAATTTAGCGACTTAAATTCTTTAGGAAATAGCATTATTGTTTCTGGCGGAAATAAAGGTATAATTATTTACCGATATGCTAATTATGAATTTAAGATTTATGATAGAAATTGCAGCTACGAACCTAATTTAGCATGTTCATATATTGACTCTATTAACTCAAGTTTGGCTTTTTGCGGATGCTGTAGTTCGGCATTTTTATTAGACCAAGATGGTATGGCCGCTAATAGCCCCGCAATACTTCCGCTCAAAATGTATAATTACGCTGTTGAAAATAACTACTTACACGTATTTAACTAATATCTATAATATTCTGGCTTGTAAGGGCCTTGAACTTCCACTCCAATATAGTCTGCTTGGTCTTTACGTAATTCTTCTAGCTCAACACCAATTTTTGACAAATGAAGTCTAGCTACTTTTTCATCTAAATGCTTTGGAAGCATGTAAACTTTATTCTCATATTTATCGGTATTATTCCACAACTCAAGTTGCGCTAACACTTGATTAGTAAATGAATTCGACATAACAAAAGATGGATGTCCAGTAGCACAACCAAGATTTACCAATCTTCCTTCAGCCAAAAGAATAATATCTTTTCCGTTTACCGTATACATATCCACCTGAGGCTTTATTGTGTTTTTTGTTTGTCCCCAATTATCATTAAGCCATGAAACATCTATCTCATTATCAAAATGACCTATATTACAAACAATAACCTTATCTTTCATTGCTTCAAAATGATGCCCTTGAATAATATCTTTATTTCCAGTTGTTGTAACAACAATATCAACATCTCCAACGACTGAATCCATTTTCTTAACTGCAAAGCCATCCATTGCAGCTTGTAATGCACATATTGGATCAATTTCTGTTACTATCACTCTAGCTCCAGCTCCTCTTAAAGAAGCTGCAGAACCCTTACCTACATCACCATATCCAGCAACAACAGCAACTTTACCTGCCATCATTATATCTGTAGCTCTTCTTATTGCATCAACTAAAGATTCTTTACAACCGTATTTATTATCAAACTTTGATTTTGTAACTGAATCATTAATATTAATTGCAGGAAGTGTTAAAGTACCTTTTTCCATTCTTTCATAAAGTCTATGTACACCTGTAGTAGTTTCTTCAGATAAACCTTTAATCTCATCAGTTAATTGAGGATACCTATCTAAAACCATGTTAGTTAAATCTCCACCATCATCTAAAATCATATTAAGAGGCTTATCATCTTTAAAAGCAGTCAAAGTTTTCTCAATACACCAATCAAACTCCTCTTCATTCATTCCTTTCCATGCAAAAACTGGAACTCCTGAAGCAGCTATTGCAGCTGCTGCCTGGTCTTGAGTTGAAAAAATATTACACGAAGACCAACTAACCTCAGCCCCCAAATGAACTAGCGTCTCAATTAAAACAGCTGTTTGAATTGTCATGTGAAGACACCCTGCTATTCTTGCTCCTGCTAATGGTTTACTATCTCCAAACTCTTCTCTTATTGAAATTAAACCTGGCATTTCAGCTTCAGCTAATGTAATTTCTTTTCTTCCCCAATCAGCAAGTGATATATCTTTAACTTTATAGTTCATTTTTTTAATTTTTAAAGGTCTGCAAAGATAGTTAATATTATTAATTTAGCAATATGAGTATGTTATTATTTGAGCAAATAAATTCAAGCTTGTTAGCTGTCAAAAAAATAGATAGTTCCGCTTTTACTGAGAATGAAATAAATCAGGTTTTAGTTGCAAACAAAATAAAAAGTAAAAAAAGAGCTTTAGAAATACTTTGCACAAGAACTTTACTAATGCAAATGGGAGAGAAAGGAGAGATTAGCTATAACATAGATGGTGCACCGAAACTATCAAACAATAAATATATTTCAATATCGCACTCTTCAGAAATAGTTTCAATCATTTTAAGTAATAATAATTGCGGAATTGATATTGAAAAAATTTCTAGTAAACCAATTCAAGCTTATAATAGGTTTGAATCTGCAAAAAAATTTATAGATGAAAACTCAGATTTTGCAACACTTATTTGGAGCGCAAAAGAATGTATTTTTAAATTATATCAAAAAGGAAATATTAATTTTAAAGACGACATTAAAACATCTTATATTAATTTGGAAAAAAATAAAATTTGTATGATTTTTAAAGGAGAAAAACTCATTTTAGATTTTCTAAAAATAAATAATCACTTTTTAGTGTATTTTTGCCATTAGATTTTTAACATGAGTATATACAAAGAAATATTTGATAGCAAGAAAAACAAATCTAAACTCTTTGCTTTATTAGTAGATCCTGACAAGCAAGACAATGATGATTTGTTATCTTTAATAGAAAAATCTATTAAGGCCAAAGTAGATTTATTCTTTATTGGAGGTAGTTTACTGATGGATGATAAGCTTGAAGAATGTATCACCACTATTAAATCTAAAAGTGATATTCCTGTTATCCTATTTCCAGGAAACTCTATGCAAATTAGCAATAAGGCTGACGCAATACTATTTCTCTCATTAATTTCTGGTAGAAATCCCCATACTTTAATTGGTCAACAAGTTATAAGTGCACCAATATTAAAGCAAACAAATTTAGAAATAGTTTCTACTGGATACATGCTTATTGACAGTGGAGAAGCCACAACGGCTTCCTACATGAGCAATACAACTCCAATCCCACATGCTAAACACAATATTGCTACAGCAACTGCTATTGCTGGAGAAATGCTTGGCCTCAAATTAATTTTTTTAGATGGTGGAAGTGGCGCAAAACAAGCAATCTCTACTAAAATGATTTCCTCTGTAAGTAGCCAAATAGATATTCCACTAATAGTTGGAGGAGGTATACGTTCAGCAGAGAAAGCTATTGAAAACTGTGCTGCTGGAGCAGATATAATAGTTGTTGGAAATGCTATTGAAAAAGAAAATGGTTTGATTGCTGAAATTGCTGAAGCAATACACAACTTTTGATTTAAAAATGATTTGTTCATTAGAAATCTCGATGTACCCATTAAAGAATGAATATAAACCAGCCATTATTCAGTTTATAAAAAACTTAAGAACTTATGATGAAATCACTGTAAAGACAAATGGAATGAGCACTCAAATATTTGGAGAATACCAGAAAATAATGAATGCTATTAATATTGAAATAGAATCAAGTTTTAAACAAAACAAAAGCATAGTCTTTAACATGAAATTAATTAACTCTGAACTAGAAGAAATTCCTCAATTTTAGAGAATGGCAGAACTACTTCAATCATTTTTATTAATTGAGTTTAATTGGAGTATTTTAGAAACTGTTGCTGTAATTTTTAGCCTACTATATGTTTATTTAGCAGCACATCAAAACAATTTATGTTGGCTAGCAGCAGTCATCAGTGTAAGTTTATATATATACATTTGTTTTAATGCTAAGCTGTATGCAGAAACAGTTCTTCAAGTTTTTTATTTTTTAATGGCTATTTATGGTTTTTACTCATGGAAAAAAAATAATTCTCAGCTACAGATAAGTACGTGGCCTATTAAAAAACATCTTTTTATAATTTTTTTAGGGACAATATTAACATTCTTTCTAGGATTTATTTTCTCCAATTTTACAGATGCTGAAATGCCCTTAGTTGATTCTTTTACAACCGTATTTAGTGTTTTTGCAACATATATGGTAGTAAAAAAAATACTCTCTAATTGGCTTTATTTTATCATTATTGATATAATTTCAACCTATTTATACTTTTCAAGAGATCTTCATCTTACTTCTTTACTCTTTTTATTATATACATTTATTGCAGTGGCAGGTTTCATTAAATGGAATAGAATTTCTACCCAAGTAAATGATTAAAATTATTATAACTGGCCCAGAATGTTCTGGAA
Source organism: uncultured Flavobacteriales bacterium (assembly GCA_905181585.1). Taxonomy (GTDB): domain Bacteria; phylum Bacteroidota; class Bacteroidia; order Flavobacteriales; family BACL11; genus CAJIYG01. Next base: position 155,842 of record CAJIYG010000003.1, on the reverse strand, counting down.
AACTACATTAAGCAAGTCATTAGCAGAACATTTTCAATCTCCTCTCTTGCAGGAGTACGCTAGAGAATATATTTCAAAATTAAAAAGAAAATACACACAGAAAGATTTATTAAAAATTGCAAAAACTCAATTCGAATTCAGAAAAAAAATTTAATAACAAAATAATTTTCTGCGACACAGATCTTCTAACAATTAAAATATGGTCCGAATATAAGTTTGGAATATGTGATAAGCAAATTACTCAGAATATTAAATCAAGGAAATTAGAAAATTACTTTTATCTTCTGTGCCGCCCAGACATAGATTGGGTTTATGACCCTCAAAGAGAAAATCAATTTGATAGAAATAATTTATTTAATCTTTATAAAAAACAACTTGATGATTTTGGCTTTAATTACTTTATAATCGAAAAAGACAACAGATTAAATAAAGCAATAAAAAAAATCAATAATATTTTAAAAAATTAAAAATCATTATTTAAATTTGCATTATCTAAAAAGGGGTGCCTTAAATTTTGGCTGAGAATATACCCATTGAACCTGGCTAGGTAATTCTAGCAAGGAATTTTTGAGAAAACTCTGTGTTTTTCTTCTCACCCTTTTTGGTTATATTAATTAAACAAACCAAAAAATGTTCAAAAAAATTCAAATACTTCTGATACTAAACTTTTTTGCTTTAAACATAATAGCACAAGAATCAGATTCAATTACATTTAAAAAAAATCTTGATGAAGTTAGTGTTAATGCCTTAAGAGCGAATGAAAAAACTCCAATAGCATTTACTAATATTTCAAAATCCGAAATAAAAAAATCTAATCTTGGACAAGACCTTACTTATTTAATTTCTCTAACACCTTCTGTTGTAACTACATCTGATGCAGGAGCTGGAATTGGGTATACAGGCCTTAGAGTTAGAGGAACTGATCCTTCAAGAATAAATGTTACTATTAATGGAATTCCTATTAATGATTCTGAAAGCCAAGGAGTTTGGTGGGTAAATATGCCTGATTTTGCATCTTCTCTTGACAATATCCAAATTCAAAGAGGAGTTGGAACCTCAACTAATGGAGCGGCAGCATTTGGAGCAAGTATAAACTTAAAAACTATGGGCCTCAACCAAAAAGCTTACACAATTACAAATAATAGTGTTGGATCATTTAATACTTTAAAAAATAATATTGAGTTTGGCTCAGGCTTATTAAATAACAAATTTACATTTGATGGGAGACTTTCAAAAATATCCTCAGATGGATATATTGATAGAGCTTCTTCAGATTTAAAATCATTATATCTTCAAGGGGCATATTTTGGAAAAAAATCAGTTCTTAAAGCTATCGTTTTCTCAGGACAAGAAAGAACTTATCAAGCTTGGAACGGAGTTCCTCAAAGATATTTAGATACAAATAGAACTTTTAATAGTTATACATATGAAAATGAAGTTGACAATTATAATCAAACACACTATCAACTTCATTATAATGAACAACTGAATAGTAAAACAAATATTCATTTAGCCACACATTATACTCATGGAGAAGGCTATTATGAAAATGAGAAATTAAACCAAGATTTAGCTGACTATGGACTTTCTAATGTATTAATTGGAAATGACACAATCTCTTCAACAGATCTAGTAAGAAGAAAATGGCTTAATAATGATTTTGGTGGTATTACTTATTCTATTAATCATAAAAATGATTTTATAAATTTAGTTATTGGAGGAGCAAATAATGTTTACAGTGGGCAACATTATGGAAATGTAATTTGGGCTCAATACATGAGCAATGGACTTTTCAATCATGAGTATTATAAAAATATAGCTACTAAATACGATAATAATCTTTTTATAAAATCAAATTTTCAGGCCAGTGAAAAAACCTCACTTTTTTTAGATCTACAATCTAGAAATATTGAATATGAATTTAATGGAAATGATATTGAAGGTAATAGCGGAACCCAAGAAGTTAGCTTAGAATTCTTTAACCCTAAATTTGGTTTATCACACAAAATGAATGAAGAACAATTATTCTATGGATCTTTTGCGGTTGCAAATAAAGAACCTAATAGAAGTGACTATGTAGAAAGTAGTCCAAATTCAAGACCTCTACATGAAACTCTTTATGATACAGAAATAGGTTTTAAATATAGCACCTCAGATTTTAGGTTTAATGCTAATGCTTACATTATGAACTATGACAACCAATTAATTAAAACAGGAGAAATAAATGATGTAGGGTATTTTACAAGCGAAAATGTTAAAAGCTCTTTCAGAAGAGGAATTGAATTAGAAGGAAGTGTCTTACTCTCCAAAAAACTTGCATGGGCAGCTAATATGACTCTTAGTGAAAACAAAATTGATTCGTTTATTCAATATATAGACAGTTGGGACACTGGTGGGCAAGAAGAAGTAATTTATACAAATACAGATTTAGCATTTTCCCCATCCATAATTTGGGCTTCACAGCTTACATATAATTTTGAAGATAATTTATCGCTTGATTTTATCACCAAATATGTTGGAGAGCAATTTATAGATAATAGTTCTTCGAATGATAGAAAACTAGATGATTATTTAGTAAATAATTTACGAGTAACTTATGACTTAAAAAGTAAAATATTCAACTATGCTAGAATAAGCTTACAAATAAATAATTTATTTGATGAAGAATATGTTAGCAATGCATGGATATATCGATTTGTATCTGATGGTTATGATCCAAGCGAAGATGATCACTATGTAACTCAAGGTTCAGATGGAGGATATAATATGGCTGGATATTTTCCTGAAGCTACAAGAAATTATCTTGTCGGATTAACTCTAGGATTTTAATACCTAAGACAGCTCATTAATTTGAGCTGTTTTTTTTTGTACTTTTGCACCAAAGATAAATACATGGAATACAACACTGAAAGAGAAGAGCTTATAATACCTGAATATGGGAGACATGTCCAAAAAATGGTCGCACATGCAACTAATATAGAAGACAAGGAGGAAAGGACTAAATGTGTCAAGTCAATTATTCAGTTTATGGGTCAAATGAATCCTCATCTGAGAGATGTTAAGGAATTCACTCATAAGTTGTGGGATCATCTATTTATTATGTCAGACTTTAAGCTTGACACAGAATCTCCATACCCCCTTCCTGAAATTGAAAAACTGCAGGCCAAGCCAGACAAAATGGAGTATCCTAAAAATAAAATTAAGTTTCCTTTTTACGGATCAACTTTAGAGGGTATGATTGCAATTGCAAAAACCTTAGAAGACAAAAGAGAAAAAGAAATTATGACTGGTATGATTGCAAATCATATGAAAAAGTCATACTTACTTTTTAATAAGAACGCAGTAAATAATGAAACCATAATATTACATCTCGCTAAACTCTCAGATAATGAACTTAAATTAGCAGAAGATTTTGAGTTTATAAAATCTGATACAGTAGCTGTAAGACCCTCAACAAATAATTCAAATTACAAAAAGAAGTTTAAGAAAAGACGTTAAATGACTACATTTAAAGTTAAAGGAGGATTTAAATTAAAAGGAGATATTCATCCCCAAGGAGCTAAAAATGAGGCTCTTCAAGTTTTATGTGCTGTCCTTTTAACTTCAGAAGAAGTTGTAATGGAAAATGTTCCTGATATAAGAGATGTAAATATCTTGATTAATCTTCTAAAAGATTTAAATGTTAGAGTAGAAAAAAAATCATCTTCCTGCTATATATTTCAATCAAATAATGTTGATGTTAATTACCTCTCGAGCGAGGATTATAAAGAAAAAAGTAGTTCTATAAGAGGCTCAATTATGATGATTGGACCTCTGCTAGCAAGATTTGGCAAAGGTTTTATCCCAAGACCTGGAGGAGACAAAATAGGTAGAAGGAGATTAGACACACACTTTAATGGATTTGAAAAGCTTGGGGCAAAATTTAATTATGACAGTAAAGAAGAATTCTATAGAGTAACTGCAGAAGAACTAAAAGGCACTTACATGCTACTAGAAGAAGCTTCTGTTACTGGTACTGCAAATATAATTATGACTGCAGTTCTTGCAAAAGGAAAAACAACTATCTATAATGCCGCATGTGAGCCATACCTTCAGCAATTATGCAAAATGCTTAATAGCATGGGAGCAGATATTTCTGGAATTGGATCAAATCTCATAACAGTTAATGGTGTTACATCATTAACAGGATGTACACACAGAATACTGCCTGATATGATTGAAATTGGTAGTTTTATTGGACTAGCAGCTATAACAAAATCAGAAATTACAATCAAAAATGTTTCTTTTGAAAATCTAGGTATAATTCCTTCAGTCTTTCAAAAACTTGGGATACAACTTGAAAGAAAAGGAGATGATATATACATCCCTTCACAAGAGAACTATGCAGTTAAAAGTTTTATTGACGGATCCATACTTACAATATCAGATGCTCCTTGGCCAGGATTCACCCCTGATCTATTAAGCATAATTCTTGTTGTAGCCTCTCAAGCTAAAGGTAGTGTTTTAATACATCAAAAAATGTTTGAATCAAGACTTTTCTTTGTGGATAAACTTATTGATATGGGGGCTCAAATTATTTTATGTGACCCACACAGAGCAACCGTAATTGGTCTTAATCATTCTTCTAAATTTAAAGCAACCACAATGGTATCTCCTGACATCAGGGCTGGTGTATCCTTATTAATAGCTGCGTTAGCGGCAGATGGAGAGAGTACAATTCACAATGTTGAACAGATTGATAGAGGATATCAAAATATTGATCAAAGGCTAAATGCAATTGGAGCTCAAATAGAAAGAATCAATTAAAAATATATTATGCTAAGAAAAATTATTCTGCTAGCCTTAAACTGCTTATTTGTCAGCTTTTCATACAGTCAAGAAATAGGATTAAACATTGGAGACAAGGCACCAGATTTATCTTACAAAAATCCTAAAGGAAAGAACATGAGTCTTTCAAGTATAAAGAATAAATTAGTATTAATCGACTTTTGGGCATCCTGGTGTGGACCTTGTAGAAGAGAGAACCCCAACCTTGTAGATGCTTACAAAAAATTTAATAAAACAAATTTTGAGGATGGCAAAGGGTTTGAAATATTTAGTCTTTCTCTAGATAAAACTGAAGCAGCTTGGACAAAAGCTATAAATCAAGATCAATTATTTTGGGAATATCATGTCTCAGACTTAGGAGGTTGGCAATCAGAGGGTTCAAAAAAATATAATATTAGAAGTATACCCTCAAATGTAATTATTAACGGAAAAGGAATCATTATAGCTAAAAATCTAAAGGGTCAAAGTCTTCATAGATTTTTAGAATCTAAAAAAAAATAAGCTGACAATATGTCTAATTATTAATCTTTGGCAAAGATCTTGCAATAAGATATTAATAAATAATATTTAAGAAATGAGTGAACCAAAATCTAAAAAACCAAAAAAAAGCGCTTCTAAAAAGAAAACAGTTGAATCAGTTAAAATTAACAAAGAAGAACTAGAAAATTTAAAAAATGAAGTTGCTCTTGAAAAAGATAAAAACTTAAGACTTTTTGCTGAGTTTGATAATTTTAGAAAAAGAACAGCAAAAGAACGAATAGAACTTTTCACTACTGCCAGCAAAGATGTTATTACATCTTTAATTCCTGTAATAGATAATTTTGAAAGAGCTCTAAAAGCTCAAAACATATCTGATGATGATGGAATAATGCTAATATATAATCAATTAAAAGGAGAGCTTGAGAAAAAAGGACTAAAAGAGATAGAAGATCCAAAAGGGAAAGTGCTAGACACAGATTTTCATGAGGCTATTACTAACATTCCTGCTGAAAACAAAAAAGATGTAGGAAAAATAATAGATGTTATAGAAAAAGGTTACATGCTTGGAGATAAAGTTTTAAGATATGCTAAAGTAGTTGTAGGAAATTAATTAAAAGAAATATGTCAAAAAGAGATTATTATGATGTTTTAGGAGTTGGCAAAAGTGCTGATAGTAAAGAAATCAAAAAAGCATACAGAAAACTTGCTATACAATATCACCCAGATAAAAACCCTGATAATGCTGAAGCTGAAGCTAAATTTAAGGAAGCTGCAGAAGCCTATGAGGTTTTAAGCAACAACGAAAAAAAACAAAGATATGACCAATTTGGTCATGCAGGTATGGGGAATTCCGGTGGTGGTGGTTTTGGCGGAGGGATGAACATGGATGATATTTTCAGCCAATTTGGAGATGTTTTTGGTGGTGGTGGTGGATTTGGCGGATTTGGCGGAGGTCAAAGAGGAAGAAGAGTTATTAAAGGATCAAATCTTAGAATTAAATTAACACTTAATCTAAAAGAAATTTCTGAAGGAGTTGATAAGAAAATTAAAGTTAGTCGTTTAGTTAATGCTGAAGGTGTTACATATGATACTTGTAGAACATGTAATGGATCTGGTCAGGTAACTAGAATAAGCAATACTATTTTAGGACAAATGCAAACTTCAGCAAGCTGTCAAGCCTGCTCGGGTGCTGGTAAATCCATTAAAAACAGACCTAGCGGAACAGATGCAAATGGGATGATTAAAGAGCAAGAAACTGTTAAAATCACTATTCCTGCTGGAGTGGAAGATGATATGCAGCTTAAAGTTAGCGGAAAAGGAAATGCAGCTCCATTTGAAGGGATCAATGGTGATTTACTTGTTCTTATTTCTGTTGAAGAAGATGAACAATTAATTAGAGATGGTAAAAATCTTCATTATGACCACTACATAAGTTTCAATGATGCTGTACTGGGGGCAGAAACTGAAATACCAACGATAAATGGAAAAGTGAAGATTAAACTAGAGAGTGGCATACAAAGTGGGAAGATTTTAAGACTAAAATCTAAAGGACTTCCTTCTGTAAATAGCTATGGTCGAGGAGATTTACTTGTTCATATTAATGTATGGACACCCCAAACTTTAACTAAAGAAGAAAAAAAATTCTTTGAGCAATCAGAAATACAGAAAAATTTTCATCCAAATCCAACAAAAAAAGATAAATCTTTTTTTGATAGAGTAAAAGATATGTTTAGCTAAAATGGCAGCATTACTAGAAGTTAAAGATGTTGTAAAAGTTTATGGCAACTACACAGCCCTAAATAAGGTAAATCTTTCTATTCCTAAAGGGAGTATATATGGATTGTTAGGACCAAATGGAGCTGGAAAAACAACTCTTATGCGAATCATAAATCAAATTACTGCTCCAGATAGTGGATCTGTAATTTTTGATGGTGAAAGACTACAGGAAAAGCATGTTTCATTAATTGGTTATCTGCCTGAGGAAAGAGGTTTGTATAAAAAAATGAAAGTTGGAGAGCAAGCCTTATATCTTGCTCAGCTTAAAGGAATGACATACGACGAAGCTTTGAGTAAATTAAGGTATTGGTTTAAAAGATTTAATATTATTGAATGGTGGCCAAAAAAAGTTGAAGAACTTTCTAAGGGAATGGCCCAAAAAATTCAATTCATTGTCACAATCTTACATGAACCTAAACTACTCATATTTGATGAGCCATTTAGTGGGTTCGATCCTATAAACGCATCAATTATTCGAGAAGAAATCGTTAACTTAAGAGATAAAGGAACTACAATTATTTTCTCTACTCATAGAATGGAATCAGTAGAAGAAATATGCGATCATTTTGCTCTTATCAATAATTCAGAAACAATTTTAGAGGGATCAATTCAAAATATTAAAAAACAATTTGACAATAAGCAATTTGAAGTCACAATAAAAGAAGATACTCTTTTAGAATCACAAGAATATTCTATTATTAAAAAAGTTAATAATGTTCATTATTTAACTATAAAAGATAATTTCAATCAGAAAGATGTAATTAAATCTATTAACGAGAAACATGAGATTATTTTATTAAAAAAACATACCCCAAGCATTGAAGAAATATTTATTAAAGCGATTGGAAATGAATAAAATTTGGTTAATAATTTCAAGAGAATATTTAGTTAGAGTTAAGAAGAAATCTTTTATAGTCATGACGATTCTAGGCCCTATACTAATGGCTGCTTTATTAGTAACTCCAACTATTTTATCAATGCAAGATCAGCAAAATAGACTTATAGCTATAACAGAAAAGAATATAGATTTCTTAGAACCTTTAAACAAAATAGAAAACACTCAATTTAATGTTATTCCTAATGAAGAATTTGAGCTTCTAAAAAAAGATTTTTCACAGACTGGATATTATGCGGTTTTAGATAAAAATGAAGATCAATTCTATCTACTATCAGATCAACAAATCTCATTATCAGTTAAAAGATCTATTGCAGATAAAATTGAAAAAATAATAGAGCGTGATAAATTAAAGTTAGCAGGAATTGACCTAAAAGTACTTGAGGAATCTGAAACAAAAATAAATATCCAAACAAAGATTGTAACATTAGATGGTGAGAATATTAACTCTAGTACCGAGGGAAGTATGGGTATAGGTTTTATTACTGGGATTCTCATATATATGTTTATTTTTATGTACGGAACAATGGTCATGAGGGGAGTTATTGAAGAAAAAACAAACAGGATAGTTGAAGTTATAATCTCTTCTGTAAAACCGTTTCAGCTGATGATGGGTAAAATTATAGGAGTTGCTCTAGTTGGTTTAACCCAATTCATCTTATGGATTGTTTTAACTTTTGCTTTAGCATCTTTGGCTGAATTATTATTATTTAGTCCAAATGAATTAATTAGTCAGGCCAACTCAGCTGAAAATACAGAGATGATGTCAAAAATCACAAGCTTAGTTGGAGGAATCAATTTCATACAAATAATGCTTTGTTTTATGTTTTATTTTATGTCTGGATATCTTCTTTACAGCTCTTTATTTGCAGCTGTTGGTTCGGCAGTAGATGCAGAAGCAGATACTCAGCAGTTTATTCTTCCTATTACAATTCCTTTATTACTTGCTATTATGCTAATACAGCCTGTAATGGATAATCCCGATGGTACATTAGCATTTTGGATGTCTATGATACCATTTACATCTCCAGTGATTATGATGGTAAGACTGCCTTTTGGAGTAGAAAATTGGGAGCTCATTATTTCAATGTTATCCATTATTATTGGCTTTGTAGCAACGACATTTTTAGCTGCAAAAATATATAGAACTGGTATACTTATGTATGGTAAAAAAATCAGCTATAAAGAGCTCTGGAAGTGGCTCTCATATAAAGGCTAAAAACCAAATTTTATCAAAAAACAGCAGTTTTTCAGGTTTTTTTTACTTTTTTGAACCTTTTTTAATCAAAAAAATTCATAGTCTAAACAATTGAAAATCAAAAACATAAGTGAGATACCCACAATCTAATGTTAAAAAAGTAGGTAATCTATTAGGCTTGTTTTAAATGAGTAGTTTATCTTTGCCCCGTATTAATTTAAAATTAAATAAAATGAAAAAAAATTTACGTAACATATTAGCCCTTGCATTAGGACTAATGACAACTGTATCTTTTGCTCAAGACATGAATGTAGATTCAAGAACGAGAATAGATATGAGTGGAGACGGAGATAAGATGTCTACTGATCAAAGAGTAACTGTTGGAACTACATGGGGTGGTGACAATTGGGGAATCGTTTTAAGTAGTGATGTAAACTACACAACTAACGATGGAACTAATGGTACACTTAATGCTAACGTTTACGAAGCTTATGCTTCAACTGATCTTTTTGGTTTTGCTACAATGAACATTGGTCGTCAAGCATTATCTTATGGTTCAGGAGTTTTTGTTGGAACAAATGACTGGGCAGCAACAAGAAATACTACAGATGGTATGACTTTTGCAATCGATAATGACTTAGTAGGTTTAGACTTAGGTTTAAATTCACAAAGTAATGACGATGGAACTTCTTCAATTGATAACATGTGGTTAAACGCATCTAAGTCACAAGGTGACTGGAGCGCTAACTTACTATACCTTTCATTAGGATCAAACGGAGCTGATGCAAATACTGCAATGGGTCTTGACTTTACTTACTCAGCAATGGGTGGTGCTTTAGATTTAAATGTTTCTTACAACACAACTTCTTTTGATGGTGTTGATGGTGACATGATGGATATTTCAGGAACATACACAGTAAATGATGATATGTCATTAACTGCTGGTATGGCTTCAGTTGGTGAAGATGGATTCACTTACTTAGCTTCAGGTAACATGACTGGAGACTGGATGTCACATGGTAATTTAGGTCAATTAGCAGCTAACGAAGAAAACTTATATGTTGGTGGTTCTTACAACATGGGAGACTTTTCTTTAGCAGCTACAATGAGTACTGTAACTAACACTGAAGATGATAACTATGAAAGATCAGCTACTGATATTTCTGTAGGTTATTCATTAACTGATAATGCTTCATTATCATACAGAATGGTTACTGATAACAATGGTACTGATACTGATGCAACTTACAACTGGTTAACTTTAACTGTTACTCCGTAATTAGTTAAACAAATAATTTCAAAAAGAGCTGCTTTATGCAGCTCTTTTTTTTTGGACTTTATCTAGCAATTAACAATATGGTGTTAAGAAAAGTTAGTATTTATTATACAAAAGATAAATACCTTTACTATCTTGCGACCAATATTAATATTAAATTTAAATAAGATGAAAAAAGTATTATTTACAGCAGCTCTTGCAATGACTACGTTATTTGCTTCAGCTCAATTTATGGTAGTTACTACTGTTACAGAAGCAGCAGATGATGCTGATGGTTTTTCAGCAGAGCAAATTACTGACAAAATAGGTTTAGGTTACCAAGTTAATGAAAGCTTAACAGCTGGAGTTCAAAAAGGACCTGAAGATGATGCAGGTGATGCAACATGGGATCTATTTGTAAGATATAGCTTTGGTGAAGGAATGTGGGCAACTTTACAAATGCCAACTGAAGAAGCTACTGATAACATGACTATAGGTGTAGGATATTCTTTCAATGTATGGAATGACCTTTACTTAGAGCCAAGTTACACAATGCCAGTAAACGAAGATGATGCAGGAGATAGAGAAGGAAAATTAAACTTTGGACTTGCTTACAGATTCTAAGAAAATTTGTTAAAATTTAAAAAAACCACCTTTTAGGTGGTTTTTTTTATGCTAATTTTTTAGTAAATAATTCTTTAACTTTTTTAACTGTATTATCAAGACCGTTAAGATTTGATCCTCCGGCAGTAGCAATATAATCTTGTCCTCCTCCTCCTCCAGAAATTTCTTTTGAAAGTATATTAATCAAGTCTTTGGCATTATAACCTTCTGAAATCAAATCATTAGAAATTAGAAGAGTAATTAAAACTTTAGAGCCTAAAGTGGAAGAAAGTAATAACACCAAATTATTTTCCTTTTTAAAACCTTGAGCAAAATTCTTCAAATCTTGAGCATCTAAATCCATTTTCTTATAAATAAAATTAACAGAGCCAATTTTCTCAGTATTTAATAATAAATCAATTTTTAAAGATTTGAAATAGTAGTCTTTATAAAATTCTAAATCTTTAGCATACTTTTTACTTTCTAAAATTAAACTCTCAGTAGAAGTAACAATATTTTTATTTTTCAAAAGTACTACTAACTTGTCATGCATTTTTTCTTTTTCCTTTAACGCTTCTAAAGCTGCGCTACCTGAAAAAGCTTCAATTCTACGAATTCCTGAAGCAGTAGAGCTTTCTGATATAATTTTAAACAGGCCTATCTCTGAAGTACAGGTCACGTGTGTACCTCCGCAAAGTTCTTTAGAAGAGTTAAATTCTATAAGCCTAACACTGTCTCCATATTTTTCTCCAAAGAGCATGAGAGCTCCCATTTGTTTAGCTTGAGATATAGAAAGGTTATCATGTAGTATTAATTGAATATTTTCTTGAATTTTATTATTTACATCTAATTCAATTTTTTCTAATTCATCGCTAGAAATTTTAGAAAAATGAGAAAAGTCAAACCTTAAGTAGTTATCACTTACTAGAGAACCTTTCTGCTCCACATGCTCGCCAAGTATTGCTCTAAGCGACTCGTGTAACAAATGAGTTGCAGTGTGATTTTTTGATATATCTGCCCTACGAACTAAATCAACTTTAGCTTTGATAGATTGAGGTATATTATCAAAAAATTTATCACAAATAAGATATCTAATATCATTTTCTTTTTTGGTATCTAAAATTTTCAAAGTCACACCACCTCCTATCAATATTCCTGTATCTCCTACTTGACCTCCAGATTCAGCATAAAATGGGGATTCTTCTAAAACAAGATGAAAAAATTCTTTATTATTCTTTTTTACTTTTCTATATCTACTAATTGTAGTTTCTAATTCTAAAACATCATATCCCTTAAACTCTTCTTTGCAATCATTGATAGTTAACCAATCACCAATATCAGATTTTGATGAGGCTTTAGATCTTTCTTTTTGATTTTGCATTTCTTGATCAAATTCTTTACTGCTAAAAGTTAAAGAATATTCGCTTAAAATAAGTGCTGTTAAATCTTTAGGAAAACCATAAGTGTCATAAAGCTCAAAGACTATCGCCCCTGAAACAGATTTTTTTGCTTGAGAAATAATCTCATCAATTCTTTTAAGTCCTTTTGAAAGAGTTCTTAAAAATGACTGTTCCTCTTGAAATATTACATTAGTAATTAATTTACTATTATTAACTAATTCTTTATACTGCCCCCCCATTGTAGATTCTAAAACAGGTAATAGCTTGTATATAAATGGCTCTTTAAATTTTAAGAAAGTGTATCCATATCGAATAGCTCTTCTTAAGATTCTTCGAATAACATATCCAGCTTTAACATTTGAAGGAGTTTGTCCATCTGCAATTGAAAAAGATACTGCTCTAAGGTGATCAGCAATCACCCTCATAGCTATATCACTTTCATTATCAGCTCCATACTGAATTCCTGAAAGATTAGCAATTTCTTGAATTAAAGGCTGAAAAATATCAGTATCATAGTTAGATTTTTTTCCTTGCATAATCATAGTTAATCTTTCAAAACCCATTCCAGTATCCACATGCTGGGTAGGCAAATTAACTAAAGTTTTATCTTTAAGTCTTTTATACTGCATAAAAACAAGATTCCATATTTCTATAACTTGGGGATGATCTTTATTTACAAGAGTTATGCCGTCAATTTCTTTTCTGTGCTTATTCTCTCTATTATCATAATGTATTTCAGAACATGGACCGCAGGGACCAATCTCTCCCATTTCCCAAAAATTATCTTGCTTATTACCGTCTATAATATTTTGTTCTGGAAGAAATTTTTTCCAAAAAGAAAAAGCTTCTTCATCCTTGCTTAGGCCATCAGATTTATCTCCTTCAAATACAGTAACATAAATCCTATCTTTATCTAATTTACAAATATCAACTAAGAACTCCCATGAAAACTCAATTGCATCCTTTTTAAAATAATCTCCAAAAGACCAGCTTCCCAACATCTCAAATAAGGTATGATGATAAGTATCGTGTCCTACTTCATCTAAGTCATTATGTTTTCCAGAAACTCTTAAACATTTTTGTGAATTAACAACTCTTAAATCAGATGGTCTTGTGTCACCTAAGAAAATATTTTTGAACTGATTCATGCCAGCATTTACAAACATCAATGTAGGGTCATCTTTAATTATTAAAGATGAGGAATCAACAATAGTATGTTTTTTCTTCTTAAAAAAATCTAAAAATAATTTCCTGATGTCTTGAGATGTCATAAGAATTTATAAATCATTCATTAGTAAAGAGTGTAAATCAAATCCTTTAAATAGATTATCTACTGTAATATTACTAAATTTGTATTAATTATTAGTTATGGCTAAAATAAAATATTATTACGACACAAAGACCTTAAGCTATAAGCGAATTAAGCTTAGTAAGCTAGAAAAAACTAAAAGATTTAGTTATTTTATTTTTTCAAGTGCTATAATTGGTTTAATAATGATTGTAACTTTTTTTCAGTTTTTTGATAGTCCAAAAGAAAAAAGACTAATAAATGAGATTAATCATCTAGTAAATCAATATGAAATTGTTGATAATAAGATGTCTAAAATTGAACTAGTTCTAGATGATATTCAAAAAAGAGATGATAATATCTATAGAACAATTTTTGAAGCTGATCCAATTCCAACCTCAATAAGGAAACAAGGTTTTGGAGGAATAAATAGATATAAAGAATTAGAAGGGTATTCCAATTCTAAAATCATGATTGAAACATCCGCTAAAATTGATCAAATTACAAAACAACTTTACTTGCAGTCTAAATCTTTTGATGAAATTATTGACTTAACTAAGGATAAGTTATCAATGCTTGCTTCTATTCCTGCAATACAGCCAGTTTCAAATAAAGATCTTAAAAGAATGGCTAGTGGATACGGCTACAGAATACACCCAATATACAAAACAAGGAAAATGCATGCTGGTATGGATTTTTCAGCCAAAACAGGTACAGAAATTTATGCCACAGGTAATGGAACAATTAACAAAGTGAGAAGAAGTAAAAAAGGATATGGCAATTATGTAGAAATAAATCATGGATATGGATATAAAACATTGTATGCTCACATGTCTAAGTCCATTGTAAAACAAGGACAAAAAGTTAAAAGAGGTGAAGTAATTGGATATGTTGGTAACACAGGCACATCAGTTGCTCCTCACCTTCACTATGAGGTAATTAAAAATGGTAAAAAAATAGATCCAGTTAATTTTTATTATAATGATCTATCAACTCATGAATATTCTAAAATGATAGAAATTTGTTCACAAAACAATCAATCCTTTGATTAAATGAATTTAAACACTAATCCACAAAAACTTTTTTATAAAATTGGTGAGGTAGCAAAAGAATTTAATGTGAATGTAAGTTTAATACGGTTTTGGGAAAAAGAATTTGATATCCTAAAGCCAAAAAAAAATAAAAAGGGAAATAGACTGTTTACAAAAAAAGATTTAGAAAATTTAAAAATCATCTATCATCTTCTAAAAGAAAGAGGTTTTACAATAGAAGGAGCAAAAAAGAAACTTAGAGAAAATAAAGAAGACACAACAGATAACCTTAGAATAATAAATCACTTGCAAGAAATTAGGAGTTTTTTAGTAAAATTAAGAGAGGAACTTTAAAATGGAAGAAAATAAAAAAGAAAATTTTTTATTTATACTATCCGAAGAGATTAAAAAAACTCAAAATAAAATTTCGACCTACTCAGAATTATGTAAACCGATTGCTCCAGAAAATTCAATTGGAAGAATTAGCAGGATGGATGCAATAAATAATAAAAGTGTTGTGGAGGCAGCGCTAAGAGAATCAAAGAGAAAATTAATTGATCTGTCAACAATAAAGAAAAAGATTAATAGTAAGAATTTCGGAATGTGTGTTAGCTGTAATATCGAAATTCCATATGGTCGATTAATAATAAGGCCTAATAGTAAAAGATGTGTTAATTGTGCAACTTAATAAGAAATGAAATTGATAAGAATAGTACTTAAGTATCTACAATATCTTTTAATATCAAAAGGAAAATACAATCTTCACTCTCCTTTTCTTTATAATATTGTTTCTAAGATTATACTAAATTCAAAAACAAAAGATTTAAAAGACATTGCAGAGCTAAGATCACAACTTAATAAAAATAATAATATTGTAAATATTAATGATTTTGGAGAAGGGAGTACTATTAATAATTCAAAGCAACGTAGAATTAAAGATATCGCAAAAAACTCTGCAAAAAACTCTAAATTTGGAATGCTTCTTTACAGAATAGTTGGTTACTTTAAGCCACAAACAATCATTGAAATTGGAACTTCTCTAGGTATAAGTACATCTTATATAGCAAAAGCAAATCCGGATTCTAAAATTTACACTCTTGAAGGATGTAGTGAAACAATAAAAATTGCTCAACAAAACTTTTCTCATTTAGGGTTAAAAAATATTAAAATTATAAAAGGCGATTTTAAAGATACTTTAGATAGAACCATTTCCAAAATTGAAGACATTGATTTAGCATTTATAGATGGAAATCATAATTATCATGCAACACTTGAATATTTTAATCTAATAATGGAAAATGTAAATGAGAATGCAATTCTTATATTTGATGATATACATTGGTCAAATGATATGGAAAAGGCATGGGATAAGATAAAAGAGTCTTCAAAGGTTAAGCTTACAATTGATCTATTTTTTGTTGGTTTAGTTTTTATTGATAAAAAATTGAGCAAAGAAAATTATATAATACGATTTTAATTATGAAAATTTATACAAAGCAAGGAGACAAAGGAAAAACACAATTATTAGGAGGAACAATTGTTGAAAAAGATAATGAGAGAATTGAATGTTATGGGTCTATAGATGAGTTGAACGCACATATAGGACATATATATGATCATAAACTACCAAATGAAATCAAAAAAACTCTTAAAATTATTCAAAACAAATTATTTGACATGGGAAGTAATATTGCCTTCGATAAAAAAAATAAAAATATTATTCTTCCTTTAATCTTAGAAAAAGACATTAAGCTACTTGAAGAAGAAATTGATAAAATGGAAAAAGATCTTCCAGCTTTAACAAATTTTATTCTTCCTTCAGGAAATAAAATAGCCTCACTTACTCATATTGCTAGAACAGTTTGTAGAAGATCGGAGAGAAGACTTATTAAACTCATTGATATTTCTAAATCAGAAGACATTCATTTAAAATATCTAAATAGACTTTCTGATTTCTTATTTGTTCTATCAAGATTTATTATTGTAAGTAATGGTGACAAAGAAATAATCTGGGAAAAAAATCTCTAAAAGACTGTATAATTGAGGAAAAAATTTATTTTTGCAAAAAAAACCTCATGTACTGGACTTTAGAATTAGCATCAAAGTTAGAAGACGCACCTTGGCCTGCTACAAAAGATGAATTGATTGATTTTGCTATTCGATCAGGAGCGCCAATGGAAGTAGTTGAGAATCTGCAAGAGCTCATTGAAGATGAGCTTGGAATGCAGTGGGAAACAATCGAGGATATTTGGCCAGATTATCCCACAAAAGATGACTTCTTCTTTAATGAAGATGAATACTAGAACTAGTTATATATTTCATTCTTTTACTTTGGCATTTCTACTTTAAAAACTAAATTTGTTTACATAAAAAAAGGTAATGGGAGGAATATTTGATTTTGCAAAAAAATTTTTTGGAACTAAGTATAATAAGGACTTAAAACTTATTACTCCAATTGTTGAAAAAATCAAGTTAGAAGAAAAAATAATCTCATCTATCTCAAATGATGAACTTAGACAAACAACACAATCTTTAAAAAATCAAATTAATTCTCACATTAAAGGGGAGAGAGAAGAAATTGAAAATTTAAAAATAAAAGCTGAAAATTCTAAAACATCATTTCAGCAAAAAGAAAATTATTACTCTGAAATTGATAATCTTGAAAAAGAGGTTATTGAAAAAATTGAAGAGGTCCTAAAAGAAATTCTTCCTAAAGCTTTTGCAGTTATGAAAGAAACTGCAAAAAGATTTACAAATAATGCAACAATTGAAGTTACAGCTAATGATTTTGACAGAGAATTAGCAGCATCAAAAGATTTTATTAGTATTAATAATGAAATAGCTACATACAAAAACTCATGGCAAGCAGCAGGAAATGAGATGCAGTGGAATATGATTCACTATGATGTTCAATTAATTGGTGGAATTGTTTTACATGAAGGGAAAATTGCTGAAATGCAAACAGGAGAAGGAAAAACATTAGTTGCTACACTTCCTGTGTTTTTAAATGCATTAACAGGACTTGGAGTACATTTAGTAACCGTTAATAATTACTTGGCTAAAAGAGATTGTGAATGGATGGGGCCCCTATTCCAATTTCATGGTTTAAGCATTGATTGCATTGACAATCATCAACCAAACTCTGATGAAAGAAGAAAAGCTTACTTAGCAGATATAACATATGGGACAAATAATGAATTTGGCTTTGATTATCTTAGAGATAATATGGCTAAAAGACCTGATGACTTAGTTCAAAGGAAATTACATTATTCAATAGTAGATGAAGTTGATTCTGTGCTTATTGATGACGCTAGAACACCTTTAATTATCTCGGGACCTACTCCTAAAGGAGATGTTCATGAATACAATGAATTAAAACATAAGGTGAGTCAATTAGCATCGGACAAAAGAAATATGTTACCACAGTTCTATCTGATGCTAAAAAACTTCTTAAAGAAGGAGATAAGGAAAATGGAGGTTTTAATCTACTAAGAGCATTTAGAGGATTACCAAAAAATAAAGCACTTATTAAATTTTTAAGCGAAGATGGGTTAGGGCACAGTTACAGAAAACAGAAAACTTCTACATGCAAGATCAGAATAAGGAAATGCACTTAGTAGATGAAGAATTATTTTTTGTAATAGATGAAAAAACCAACACAATTGAATTAACTGAAAAAGGACTTAACCTTATGACCACATCAATTGATGACAAAGACTTCTTTGTTCTACCAGATGTTGGGCAAGAAATTGCAGATATTGACAATTCGAGTAAAAATGAAAAAGAAAAATCAATTGATAAAGAAATATTACTTAGAGATTTTTCAATCAAAGGTGAAAGAATCCATACAGTAAATCAATTATTAAAAGCTTATACTTTATTTGAAATTGATGTTGAATATGTTGTAATGGATAATAAGGTTAAAATTGTGGATGAACAGACTGGTAGAATAATGGAAGGAAGAAGATATTCTGATGGTCTTCATCAAGCAATTGAAGCAAAAGAAAATGTCAAAATTGAAGATGCTACACAAACCTATGCAACAGTAACTTTACAGAATTATTTTAGGATGTATAATAAAATATCTGGAATGACTGGAACTGCAGAAACTGAAGCAGGAGAATTTTGGGAAATTTACAAATTAGATGTTGTTTCAATCCCTACTAATAGACCAGATTCAAAGAGATGATAAAAATGATCTAGTTTACAAGACAAATAGAGAGAAATATAATGCAATCATTGAAGATATAATTAGTATTAGCGAGAAGAGGAAGACCAATACTAGTTGGAACTACTTCTGTAGAAATATCAGAGCTACTAAGCACAATTTTGCGTAAAAGAGGAGTGAAACACAATGTTTTAAATGCAAAACTTCATCAAAGAGAGGCTGATATTGTTGCTGAAGCTGGAAATGAAAGTATTGTAACAATTGCAACAAATATGGCAGGTAGAGGAACAGATATAAAGCTTTCTGAAAAAGTTAAAGAGAATGGTGGTTTAGCAATTATAGGAACGGAAAGACATGACTCAAGAAGGGTTGATAGACAGCTTAGAGGTAGGGCAGGAAGACAAGGAGACCCTGGTTCATCACAATTTTATGTTTCTTTAGAAGATAACTTAATGAGATTATTTGGTTCTGAAAGAATAGCTAAACTAATGGACAGAATGGGACTTGAGGAAGGAGAGGTTATTCAGCATTCAATGGTTAGTAAATCAATTGAAAGAGCACAAAAAAAAGTTGAAGAAAATAATTTTGGTATTCGTAAAAGACTTCTTGAATATGATGATGTAATGAATCAACAAAGAGAAGTGATTTACAAGAAGAGAAGGCATGCGCTTTATGGAGATAGAATTTCTTTAGATATTTCAAATAGTATTTTTGACACATGTGAAAGTATTTCTTTTGAAAATCAAGAAAACAAGGATTTTGAAGCTTATAAATTAGCTCTGCTAAGAACATTAACAATAGAATCTCCTGTAGATAAATCAGAATTTTTAGAAATTGATAAAAATGAGCTTGCAGAGATTACATTTGAGAAATGTTACAATAATTATAAAGTAAAAACCTCATCTATAGCTCAGCAAACATTTCCGGTAATTAAAGATGTCTTTGAAAAACAATCTGCCACATATAAAAATATTGTAATACCATTTACTGATGGAATAAAAACACTGCAAGTTGTAACTAACCTTAAAGAATCCTTTGAATCTCAGGGTGCAAATATTGCAGAATCAATAGAAAAAAGTGTTACTCTAGCTATTATTGATAATATTTGGAAAGAACATCTAAGGGAAATGGATGATCTTAAACAATCAGTACAAAATGCAGTGTATGAACAAAAAGACCCTCTTCTTATCTATAAATTTGAATCGTTCAATCTTTTTAAAGAATTGATTTATAAAGTCAATAAAGAAATTGTGACCTTTCTTCTAAAAGCTGGACTTCCAAATAATACACAAAACATACAAGAAGAGAAAGCCTCTAATAATCAAAATTTACAGACTAGTAGGCCTGATAATAGTATAAAGTCAGAAAATTCAAATACTCAAAAACCTAACAAAATTCAGCCAGTTAGAGTAGAACAAAAGACTAGTAGAAATGAAAAAGTCGTGATCACAAATGGCAAAGAGACTAGAGAACTAAAATGGAAAAAGGCAAAAACACTTGTAGATAGTGGTAAGTGGGCAAGAGTAAACTAAAACTATTTTAAATATCTAAAATCGTGTTGATCTTTAATATCTTGTAGTAAATTATAGATTAAGGAAATAACATTATTAACATCACTCTTGTGAACACTTTCTACAGTTGTATGCATATATCTTAAAGGTAATGAAATCAAGGCAGATGCTACACCTCCAGTAGAAAATGCAAATGCATCAGTATCTGTTCCTGTGGCTCTAGAGGCAGCCCCTCTTTGGAATGGTATTTTATTTTTCTCAGCTGAATTTATTATAAGCTCTAATAAATTATTTTGAACTGCAGGTCCATAAAATAAAACAGGACCTTCGCCGCATTTTGTATCACCCTGCTTAATTTTATTAATCATTGGTGTATGAGTATCATGGCAAACATCTGTAACAATTGCAACATCAGGCTTTATTGTTTCAACTATCATTTGAGCACCCCTTAAACCGACCTCTTCTTGAACAGCATTAGTAATATAAAGACCAAATGGAAGTTTGACTTTATTTTCTTTTAATAGTCTTGCAACTTCTGCAATCATAAAACCTCCAACCCTATTATCAAGAGCTCGTCCAACATAGAATTTATCGTTTAAAACCATAAACTCATCTTCATATGTAACTACACAACCAACATGAATACCAAGAGCTTCTATTTCTTTCTTATCAGAGCAACCACAATCAAGAAAAATATTATCAAGCTTGGGAACTTTCTCATCAGCAGCAGTTCTAGTGTGAATAGCAGGCCAACCAAATACAGCTTTTACAACGCCTTTTTTGGTATGAATATTAACACGCTTTGATGGAGCAATCTGATGATCTGACCCACCATTTCTTCGTAGATAAATAAAACCATCTTTTGTTATATAATGAACAAACCAAGAAATCTCATCGGCATGAGCCTCAATAACTACCTTATATTCTGCTTTAGGATTAATAACACCAACTACTGTTCCATAGGTATCAACAAAATGTTCATCGATATACGGATTAATATAATCAAGCCATATTTTTTGACCGCTACTTTCAAATCCTGTTGGTGATGGGTTATTGATATATTTTTCTAAGAATTCTTCCGATTTTTTTGTAATAACTTTTATATACTTTTTTTCTTTCTTCATTTTCTTTATTTATTAAATGTTGCTAAACCTCTAGAAATCCAATCTTTAAATACAGGAACTGATCCGTAATCTTGATAATTAGCTGGTTCGTTTAACTGATTTTCGTTGTGATCTAATAGGACGTAATATGGTTGAGAATTTGTACCAAATGTATTTGCTTGAAAAACCATCCACTTATCTCCTGTAGTTTTGACTTTTTTCTTTTTTCCTGCCATTGTTGTTGTGTACTGTTCATTAGTAGGAAGGTCAATTCTCTCATCAACATATAATGAAACTAATACAACATCATTCATTAATGTATTTTTAACATCGGTATTAGACCAAACTTGTTCTTCCATTTTTCTACAGTTAACGCATGCATGTCCTGTAAAATCTACCATAAGTGGTTTGTTAACTTTCTTAGCATATTGTAAACCTTCTTTATAATCGTGAAAAACCATTAAGCCTTGAGGACCTATATGTTGGCCACTTACTGAATGGGAAGAAGAACTTATAGCTGAAGATGAGCCAAGTCCTGAAGGAGATTCACTATACTGCATTGGTGGTGGAAAAGCATTTATAATTTTTAAAGGTGCTCCCCACATTCCTGGAATCATATATATGGTTAAAGTACCAGCTAAAAAAGCCATAGATAATCTACTAACAGATAGATACTTAAGCTCTGAATCATGGGCAAATTTTAAGAATCCAAGCAAATACATAGTTAGTAAAGCAAAAATTACTACCCATATAGCGATAAACAATTCTCTTTCTAAAAGATGAGTTTGTAATACAAGGTCTGCGTTTGATAAAAACTTAAATGCTAGTGCAATCTCAAGAAAACCAAGTGTTACTTTTACTGAATTTAGCCATCCCCCGGACTGAGGAAGAGAGTTTAACCAACCTGGAAAAGCTGCAAATAATGCAAAAGGTAATGCAATAGCTAATGAAAAACCAAGCATTCCAATAATTGGCCCCATATAACCTCCACTAGCAGCTTCAACGAGTAAAGTCCCAACTATTGGGCCTGTGCATGAAAATGAAACCAAAGCAAGAGTGAAAGCCATAAAGAAAATACCAATCAGCCCACCGCGATCGGAAGCTTTATCGGTACTATTTACCCAAGATGAAGGCAACTGAATTTCAAAAGCTCCAAGAAATGAAGCTCCAAAAATAATTAGAAGGAGAAAGAAGCCAATGTTAAAATAAACATTAGTTGCCATATTATTTAAAGCATCTGCACCAAAAATGGAAGAGACTCCAACTCCCAGGGCAACATAAATAACAATAATAGAAATTCCATAAATAATTGCATTGAAAATACCCTTAGACTTAGTTTTCGATTGTTTAGTGAAAAATGAAACAGTCATTGGTATCATTGGAAATACACATGGTGTCAAAAGAGCTGCAAAACCACTTAAAAAAGCAATAAAGAAAAGTCTCCAAATACTATAACTGCTAGATTGTTGTGTCCCTTCCACTTCAAAAGAAAATTCAACAGCTTCAGGTGGCAGACACTGACCAGCATCACAAGTCATAAAATAGACATCACCATTAATTAAAAAATCTTCTTCCGAACTAATCTGAATAAGTTGTGTAAATACTGCTTCTTTTTTAAAATAAGAAAGAACGACATCAAAATTAGGGTCAAACTCAGTGATAGCCTTTCCTTCTTTTACTTTATCTTGTAAAATAAAAGATTCTGATTCAGAAAATGTAAACTCAGTAGAGACAGGACCTTCTCCAGCGTATTGAGAATAGACATACCAACCGCTATCAATTTTGGCTGTAAAAGTTAATTCAATTTCATTTTCTGAAATTTTATTTTGAGAAAAACTCCATTCAACAGGATTAAAGATCTGAGCATTCAACAAGAATCCAAAACATAAAAATGATAATAAAATTATTTTTTTCATAATCTATTTTTTTAAAATTGCATTAATTATTCTATTTAATTCAGACGTATTTTGACTACCAATAATATACTTTAGTCCATCTCTATCAGTTAATTCGATAGCTTCACTACCTCTTGTATAAAACCTAACGACACCCTTTCGGTGAAGATTATATACAGATCGATTTAGAATATACTTACTATAATTAACCATCTTACAGGAATTTATTGACAAAAGATCAATCTTAACTTTTCTAGATGTCCAAATACCATCTAATATTAAACTACCATTAACAATCTTCGTTTCAAAATGTAGAACAAATAGCAATAAAATTGAGATTAAAATAATACAAATTCCAATAAAAAAATAAACATCACCTTTTGACCCAATACTTGCGCTAAAGTAATAGGCTAAAAAAGAAAAAATGCCAAGAACTAACCTTCTCGAAAGAGAATTTTTATTTAGTCCTAAATATTGTTTTTCATGAAAAGTACTAATTGACATATTCTTAATTTAAAAGATTTGCAATATACATCTTTTTAGTATTATTTGTAATCTTGTACCTATCGTCAATACGATAGCCAATTACCCAAATAATGTCATTATTAGAACATAATAACCAGACATTATCTTTATCATAAATAGATAATTTTTCATCAATGAAAAAATCACTTAACTTTTTCTTATTTCTCATACCAAGAGGATAAAAGGAATCGCCTTTTTGCCACTTTCTAAGAATAAGCGGAAAAGTAATTTTTTTAATATCTAAAAAAGCTTGATGAGAATTCTTTATGAAGTCAACTTCTGATGAAACAAAAAACTTTAATTTTATTGGCTTATAAATTTCTCTTGCATTTTGTTCAATTTTATAATTATCGTTTTTAACAATTAACTTTTTTGATAAATATATATACTCTCTGTCGATAAGTAATTTAAAATTATTACTTACAAACACTTTCCCGCTTTCTTGAACTTTAATTGCTAAGTATATACTATCAAAATCTTTAAAGCCATATGGATGAAATAATTCGTATATATACACCATCGGAAAATTTTTCAATAATATATCGGAAAATTTTATTCTAAAACCATTTTCAAATTTAGATTTCATCTTCTTAAGATCTTTATCAATTACAATAGAATGCATTTGATAGACTTCATCCAGAATCTTAATCTGATTCAAAATAGTTTTCTTAAAAGAAGGATTAATATCTGATAATAAGGGAAATATATTATTTCGAAAATTATTTCTGATATAATCACTCTTTCTATTTGATGAATCTTCTCTGTAAGAAATATTATTTAAATTAACATATTCAGAAATTTCACTTCTTGCTATAGACAATATAGGTCTTACAATCTTCTTATTTTTTTTTCTTATTCCAGACAAACCTTTTAGGCCAGTACCTCTAGTTAAATTAATAAAAAATGTTTCAACATCATCATCGGAATTATGTGCAATCGCAATATGATCACAATTAGAGATAGGTCTTATTTCCTCAAAATATAAATACCTTAGATCTCTTGCCGCCATTTGGGTTGAAATTTTTTCTTCTTTAGCAAATTCTAATGTGTCAAAACTTTTTGTGTGAATTTTAATATTATTATTGAATGCATATTCTTTAACGAACTCCTCATCACCATCTGATTCAGATCCTCTTAGACAAAAGTTACAGTGTATAATTTCAAGTTCATAATCTAATTTCATTAATATATGCAAAAGAAACATGCTGTCCATGCCCCCACTAACAGCAACTAATAGCTTTGTATTTGGATCAAATAAATTATTTGATTTTATATATTCTTTAATTTTTTTAATCATCAAAATTAAAATTTAAAGCATTAAACATTAAAGTAGCCTTAGTTAGGCATTCTTGATACTCTTCGATATCAATAGATTTATTTGTAATTGCTCCCCCGACTGATACAGAAAGATATTTTTTTGCAGAATCATATATAATACTTCTAATTATTACATTAAAATCAAAATCACCGTCCGGATCTATATATCCTACAGATCCTGAGAAAAGACCTCTTTTGGTTGCTTCAAATTTTTCAATAATTCTCATGGCACTATGCTTTGGAGCTCCAGTCATAGAACCCATTGGGAAATTTGTTTCCAAAACATCACTAAATGTATATTTTGTTAAATCTATTTTAGAAGAAACTGTCGATATCATTTGATACACTTGATTAAAAGGATAAACAGAACAAAGATCATCAACTTTTACCGAAGATTTTTCAGCAGTCATAGATAAATCATTTCTTACCAAATCAACTATCATCACATTTTCAGTTTTATCTTTAACACTCTTTGACAATTTTTCAAATAAAAATATATCTTCTTTAGGGTCTTCAGATCTTCTTGAGGTTCCTTTAATTGGCTGAGATAAGATATTAGAACCTGTTTTTTTAAGAAAACGTTCAGGACTAGCACACATAATATTAATATTTCTCAAATTAAGGAAACATGAGAAGGGAGATTGTGCTAAAAGGTTTAAACGTTTATAAATATCTTGTGGACTACAATTAGCATTCTCATTGAAAAACTCTTGACAGTAATTCATTTCATATATATCTCCATTCTGGATATGCTTCTTAATCATATTTATCTTTTTAAGATAGATATCTTTACTTTCTCTCTGCAGAAGATCGTATTTAACTTTTTCTGACTTAACAGGCTTAATATTATTTATTTTTTTATAAAATTCTACAAGATTTTCTTTTGACTCATAGCTTTCAATTGTAAGATTATCCCCTTTTAAAATAAACAAATACTTAGGCACAAAAAAAGACAAATTAGAATGCGAAATATTATCAATATTTTTTGAATATAGATTGGTATTCTCGTTCTTCAAATCATAAGACAAATATCCAAACATCCAGTCTTTTTTATGAATGTGAAATTTCTTTAATTTTTTAAAAGAATTATGATTAGACTCTATTAAATCAATCTTGTCAAGAGCTAACATAATTGAAAAAGTATTGTATTCTTTTGGCTGATTTTCTGAAGAAGGATTTGAATTTAGCAAACAAGAATATTTATATTTTTTGGTTAATGAGATAAATTGACTCAAAAGTAAATCAGGATTTTTGATATTATATATAACTTTATTTCTCATTTTTTTTTAATATAAAATAGCTAACGGATAAATTTACTAATTTTGATATTATGAAATTAAAAATAATAGCAATTTTATTTTTTCCACTCTGTTTATTTTCTCAAGATTTTAATCAGGTGAATATTAAGTATCAAGATGACATTGATAGCCTAATAATAAAACATCAAAAAATAAATTATGCAAAAAATGGTGTAGATGGGTGGAGGGTTCAGTTAGCATTCAAAAGCACAAAAGAAGAAATTAGATCAAGTAGATTAGATTTTATAAAAAAATTTCCAGAAATAGATACATATTTAACCTATAGCCCGCCTTATTACAAAATAAGTGTTGGAAATTTCAGAGAAAAAATAGAAGCATTAAAGTTAAAAGACAAAATTAAAAAAGATTATATTGAAGCTTATCCTGTGCCAACTATTATTCCAATTACAGAGCTACATAATTAAAGACTAGTCTAATACTCTCTGAGTTTCTACAAGCTCATATCCTTCTATAACATCTCCAATTTTTAAATCGTTAAAGTTTTCAATAGACATACCGCATTCAAATCCTTTTCTAACTTCATTTACATCATCTTTAAATCGTTTTAGCGATGAAAGTTTACCAGTATAAACAACCACGCCATCTCTAATAAGACGTACTCCATTTTTTCTTGTTAGTTGACCATCAAGAACCATACAACCAGCAATTGTTCCAATTTTTGAAATTTTAAACACATCTCTTACTTCAATATTACAGACGATTTTTTCTTGAATTTCTGGCGAGAGCATTCCTTCCATCGCAAGTTTTAATTCTTCTATCGCTTTATAAATAATAGAGTATAATCTGATGTCAATTTCTTCACTCTCAGCTAATTTTCTTGCTTTTAGTGAAGGTCTTACTTGAAAACCAATTATTATCGCGTCAGAAGCTGCAGCTAACATCACATCAGATTCAGATATTTGACCGACTGCCTTTTGAATAATATTTACTTTAATTTCTTCAGTAGATAGTCTTTCCAAAGAATCTGATAATGCTTCAATTGATCCATCCACATCTCCCTTAACAATAACATTTATTTCCTGGAATTCTCCTAAAGCAATTCTTCTTCCAATTTCATCTAACGTTAAATGTTTCTGAGTTCTAACACTTTGTTCTCTTTGAAGTTGCATTCTTTTAGAAGCTATCTTTTTAGCCTCTTGCTCTTTATCCATAACATAAAATTCATCACCAGCAGTTGGAGCGCCATCAAGACCAAGTAAAACTACAGGAGTAGAAGGGCCAGCAATTTCAATTTTTTTACCTCTTTCATCTAATAATGCTTTTACCTTACCGGAATAACTTCCGGCTAATACATAATCCCCAATTTTTAATGTTCCTTTTTGAACTAATATAGTTGACAAAAACCCTTTACCTTTATCTAGTGAGGCTTCAATAATTGTACCCTGTGCATTTCTATTAGGATTAGCCTTTAGATCTAACATCTCTGACTCAAGTAAAATCTTTTCAAGAATCTCATTAACCCCAGTTCCTTTTAGAGCTGAAATATCTTGTGATTGATATTTCCCTCCCCAATCTTCTACAAGTAGATTCATTTCAGCAAGCTCTCCTTTAATTTTCTCGGCATCGGCAGTTGGTCTATCAATTTTATTAATTGCAAATATGATAGGTACTCCAGCTGCTTGTGCGTGACTAATCGCTTCCTTTGTTTGAGGCATTACCCTATCATCAGCAGCAACCACGACAATTACAATATCTGTAACTTTTGCTCCTCTTGCTCTCATTGCTGTAAAAGCCTCATGTCCAGGAGTATCTAAAAATGATATTTTTTTACCATCCTCAAGAGTTACTTCATATGCTCCAATATGTTGAGTAATTCCTCCAGATTCTCCAGCAATTACATTTGTTTTCCTAATATAATCCATTAAAGATGTTTTTCCATGATCAACATGTCCCATGATTGTGACAATAGGAGCTCTGACAACTAAATCAGTATCTGCATCAATAATTTCTTCAATGGACTCTTGAACATCAGCGCCGACAAATTCAACAGTAGATCCAAAATCTTCAACTAACATTTGAATAGTCTCAGCGTCTAGTCTCTGGTTCATACTTATCATAATACCAAGACTCATACAAGATGTAATAATCTCAGTAACTGGAACATTCATAAGTGCAGCTAACTCATTTGCTGTTGCAAATTCTGCAATTTTTACTGTTTTATCTGAGACCATCTTTTCGACTTGTTCCTGTTCTGATAATGCCTTGTGAGCCTCTCTCTTTTCTTTTCTATTTTTCACGGAAGTCTTTTTCCCTCCTCCTTGTAATTTTGCTAAAGTTTCTCTAACTCTTTTTTGTGCTTCTTCAGGTGAAATTTCAACAACTTTTTTAGGTGCTGACTTTCTATTTTTATTAAATTTATTTGGCTCAACCTTTTTCTTAATAATTCTTTTTCTTTTTCTTTTATTATCTTCAGAACTAGAATTTTCTTTTTTAGGAGTATCAAACTTTGACAAATCAATCTTTTCTCCTGTTGAAGTAAGTCCTTTAAGTTTTATTGATTTAAATTTAATTACTTCATCTTCTTTCTTAGTTTCAGAAACATCATCTTTTGAAGTAGAATCTTTAGTTTTAAGATCTTTTTTTACATCATCTTTTTTTACATCATCTTTTTTAGTTAAATCTAATTTCCCTACTACATTTAGTGATGGTTTTTTTTCCTCTTTCTCTTTATCTAATTCCTTTTGCTTAATTTCTTCTAGTGCTTTTGCTTTAGCTAATGCCTTCTCTTCATCAAGTTTAGCTTGAGACTCAAGTAACTCTTGATTTTTTATTATCTCTTCAGCTCTTTCTAGTTCTTTTTCTTTAGCTAATAACTGTGCCGAAATCTTCGCCGCTTTTGAAGCATCAAATTCTTCAAGTAACTTCATATATACATCATATGAAATCTTAGAATTTGGATTTAACCCTTGTAACCCCTCTTTCTCAAGAAAATCTAGAATCCTGTCAATCTTGACATTAAATTCCTTTACTAACTTACTTATTCTAACGCTTTTATTTTCTGTCATATTTTATTTTTAATCCTCAAATTCAGCTTTCAACACAGCTAAAACCTCATCAACAGTTTCTTTTTCTAAATCTGTTCTAGAAACAAGATCCTTTGCATCAATCCCCAAAACACTTTTTGCACTATCACAGCCAATTGCTTTTAAAGCATCAAGAACCCAAGATTCTATTTCATCGCTAAATTCATCTATATCGACATCATCCTCAAACGAATCTTCATCTCTAAAAACGTCAATTTCATAGCCAGTTAATTTACCAGCTAAACCAATATTATTACCTCCTCTTCCAATTGCTAATGAAACCTGATCAGCATCCATAGTCACCTTAGCTCTTCCTGTTTCCTCATTTATACTAACTGAGGTAAGTTTTGCAGGACTTAAAGCTCTAGTTATCAATAAGTTGTAAGTTTTCTGTATAATTTACAACATCAATATTTTCATTTTTTAATTCTCTTACAATGCCATGAATTCTAGAACCTTTCATTCCTACACATGCTCCTACTGGGTCAATTCTATCATCATAAGATTCTACAGAAACTTTGGCTCTTTCTCCTGGAACTCTAACAACTTTTTTTATTGTTATAATACCATCAAAAACCTCAGGAACCTCCATTTCAAATAATCTTTCAATAAATTCAGGAGCAATTCTTGAAAGAATAATATTTGCTTTATTGTTTTTAACATTAACATCCTTAATCACAGCTCTAACAGATTCGCCTTTTTTAAAGTAATCTTTAGGGATCTGCTCAGTTTTAGGCAAGGACATATCATTTCCTTCATCGTCTGTAAGTAAAATTTCATTTCGCCAAATTTGATAAACCTCACCATGAACAATTTCTCCAATTCTATCTTGGTATCTTTTTATTAGAGTATCTCTATGTTGTTCATGAATTCGAGCAATTAGGTGTTGACGAATAGATAATACTTGTCTACGACCAAATTCAGATTCAAAACTAACTTGCTCAGATAATTCTTCTCCAATTTCATAATCGTCTTCAATCTTTAATGCATCTGTAAGAGAAATTTGAGCGATATCGTTTTCGACATCACCATCAGCTACAACTTCTCTGTTTTTCCATATCTCTAAATCTCCTTTATCGACATTAATAATAACATTAAAATTACCAGCTTCTTCATATTTTTTATCTAAAACTGCTTTAAAAACATCCTCAAGGATATTCATCATCGTTTCTCTATCAATGTTTTTTACATCTTTAAATTCAGAGAATGATTCAATAAGATTTTCTACTTCCATTAATAATTTATTTAAAGTTTATTTTCAATTTTGTTTCTTTTATCTGATCAATAGGGATTATTATTTCTTCAATAATATAATCTTTTTTTGATCCTTTTTTCTTTTTCAATATTTCAAGAGTTAAATTTTCATCAAAAAATTTTATTACTCCACTTTTTCTTTTTCCGTCTTTTAATTTAATAGATACTTCTTTTCCTATATTTTTTAAATATTGTTCACTTACCTTAAAAGGTTGAGATAATCCTGCAGAACAAACACTTAACTCATAATCCTCAACATCTCTATCAAAAATACTTTCCACATGCTTTGTAACAGAAATACAATCTTCAATTAAGACGCCTTCATTCTTATCAAAATGAATTGTAATATTATTATTAGTATTCATTTTCACATCTACAAGAAAACCTCCTATATCAGTTATCTTTTCTTTAGCTGCTTTTGATATATTTTCTTTCGTCAACATATTTATATTAAAGAAGGGGCTTGATGCCCCTTCTCCAAATTTTTAATACAATGCAAATATATAATCTTTTTGCTAATAGAGCAAATAATTACATCTGCTATAGTTCTAGTTTAATTTATCAGCTTTTTCTTTTGATGTATCAAAGAAATTTTCAACTCCAGTAGTAAGTTCTCTACTCATATCATAAGCTTTTAAAAACATTTCCTTAGCTTCAGCTTCTTTTCCCATTTTTAGAAGTAGGTCACCCATAGAGTCATAAGCATTAGGCTCATCTGGGTGTACAGTTATATATACTTTCAAATGATTCATAGCAGCTTCTAAGTCTCCTTTATCAATCATAATGTAAGCCATCATATTATTTAAAAGACTGCTTTCCGGAAATCTTTTTAAACCTATTTTAGTATTTTCGATTCTAGCATCTAAATCTTCTAAAAAATAAGCATACCAACCTCTTAATAAAGGATCATTTGCAGCATACAATAATGCTTTTTCATACTTTTCAAGTCTTTCAGCTCTATTTGATACCGGAGCATAGGTTTCTAAATAATACTTTTCAGCTATAGAAGCTGTCGCTAATTTTGGTTTAATCTCATCAATAACAGATAATAACTTATCTCTTTCGCCATTCAAGAATAGGTAGTGCATCTTCCCAACATGTGCAACAGCTAAAGTAGAATCTAATGCAACCAAGCTATCAGAATAAGCTAATGCATCATTATTTCTAAGATTAGCCATTGCATATCTCATACTATTGTACATAGCTAAAGCTCCTTCAACTTCAGTTGATGGCCACACAAAAGAATTTGCCGATCTATTAATATTCCAATTAACCCATGAATGTCTTTTAAATACTAGCTTCCCCATTTGCTTTCCAACAATTGAATGAAAACCTGATCTTTGAACTTTTATACCTCCAATATAGGCACTAACATTGCCATAAACGCTAGCAACGTTACCAAAAACTTCAATATTCTTTACTTCAGCTATAAGCGAATCCTCATAAAACCATTCAGCTTTAATTTTACTATTATCATTTACCCATTCTGGTCTACCGATCCATCCATTAGAAAGATTATACATAATAATTGAATCTCCGGCATCTTCCTTAAGTTTATCAATAGCTTCTTCTCCACCAATTTTTTCAGCAAAATGTGTTATAATAAATTCACTTACCTTCTGTTCATCCAAATTATTACTACAGCTAGAAAAAAAACTAGCAGCTAATAATATATAAATTATCTTTTTCATATTATCAATTTTTTAATTAGTATGTAAATATATTATGTTTAATATAAATAAGGCATAAAAAAACCCGTATAAAACGGGTTTTTTTATTTATATAATTTAATAGATTTACTGAAGAATAACCTTTTGAGTTATAATATTTTTGTCTAGCTTAAGTTTTATAAAATATAATCCTTTAGAGAATTTTGAAAAATCAAATTTATTTGAATATGATAATTCTGATTGATTAACTTTTTCAGAATACATAACCTCGCCTAAAATATTTACAATCTTTAATTCAACTTTTTGATTATTTCTAAATTCAAACTCAATATTTAAAACGTCTACAACCGGATTTGGATAAATTAATAATTTAGAAGCAGAGATTTCATCAACTCCTGTTGGAATTAAAAAGTATGCAGTATCAGAAATACATCCTAAAGAATCAGTAACTACACACCAGTAAGATAAAACAGATGTGTCAGCAGAAATTGATTGTGTTGATTCACCAGTATTCCAAAGCCAACTATAAGGAGGTGTGCTTCCTGTAATATTATTAGCAGTAAGAGTTCCTAAAGAAGAATTATAAATTATTTCAACAACAGGTCCTTCATTTATCGTTAGATTTAGAGTCATTGAACTGTCACAACCATTTACATCAGTATACATATTTGTATATGATCCTGTAGAATCATAAACAACTCCATCCCATGTGAAATCATCACATGCTGTAATATCTACTGAACCAGCAGAGCTATTGTTTATTGTTAAGTTTAAAGTCATTGAACTATCACAACCATTTACATCAGTATACATATTAGTATATGATCCTGTTGAATCATAAACAACTCCATCCCATGTAAAATCATCACATGCTGTAATGTCTACTGAACCAGCAGAGCTATTATTTATTGTTAAGTTTAAAGTCATTAAACTATCACAACCATTTGCACCTAAATATGTATTAGTATATGATCCTGTAGAATCATAAACAACTCCATCCCATGTAAAATCATCACATGCTGTAATATCAACTGAACCAGCTGAACTATTGTTTATTGTTAAATTTAAAGTCATTGAACTATCACAGCCATTTACATCAGTATATATATTAGTATATGATCCTGTAGAATCATAAACAACTCCATCCCATGTGAAATCATCACATGCTGTAATATCTACTGAACCAGCTGAACTATTATTATTGTTAAGTTTAAAGTCATTGAACTATCACAACCATTTACATCAGTATACATATTAGTATATGATCCTGTAGAATCATAAACAACTCCATCCCATGTGAAATCATCACATGCTGTAATGTCTACTGATCCAGCTGAGCTATTGTTTATTGTTAAGTTTAAAGTCATTGAACTATCACAACCATTTACATCAGTATACATATTAGTATATGATCCTGTAGAATCATAAACAACTCCATCCCATGTGAAATCATCACATGCTGTAATGTCTACTGAACCAGCAGAACTATTATTTATTGTTAAATTTAAAGTCATTAAACTATCACATCCATTTACATCAGTATAATATTAGTATATAGATCCTGTAGAATCGTAAACAACTCCATCCCATGTAAAATCATCACATGCTGTAATGTCAACTGAACCAGCTGAGCTATTGTTTATTGTTAAATTTAAAGTTACAATACTATCACATCCTAATATATCAGTATAAGTGTTAGTATATAGGCCTGTGGAATCATAAACAACTCCGTCCCAAGTGAAATTATCACAGGCTGTGATAATAACATCAGTATACTGAGTAATACATTGACAAACTATTACAAAACTAAAGTTTTGAATATCTACATCGCCTAATTCAGAAGTAATAGTAGATACAAAGTTTAAAGTACTTGCATTTGGATTAAGAAAAACATTATTAAAAGTTATAGAGGATGTATTGCCTGTTAATGTTATATTATTTCCATCTGCTGGACTTGTTGCAATAATAGAAATTCCACCGCTTAAATTATTAGATATTAAAAAGGTTCCTAAAAGAAATCCCGAATTCACATCTATTGATTCAACAACAACTTGAGATGAAGAAATAACTGAACTTACTAGTAAATCTGTTGTAAAAGCATTGGGTCCAGCTGAAAGTGAAGCTGAACCAATTGTATCACCAACACTCATGCTGGAAAGTGTAAAAGATCCACCATCAGAAACCAAAAGAGCAGTATCCATATCAACTTCATAAGGATCTTGGCTAACATTAATAGTTAAGTCATTTAAACTATCACAATCTAATGTTAAGAGAGCAATAAAACCAGTAGGGGAAAAAGTCACACAATTCATATTAAAACTAAATAGTTGTGTATCAATATCTCCTAATTCAGAAGTGATTGATGAAGTGAAGTTTAATTGGTTTGATGGGTTTTGAAAAATATTATTAAAAGTTACGGACGATGAATTTCCACTAGTTAAAGTATTTCCATCTGCTGGACTAGTAGCAACAATGCTAATACCTCCTGTAGATAAATTTTCAATTAAAAAAGAACCTAAAGTCATTCCTGAAGAAATATCTATAGCCTCAATAAAAGCTTGAGCAGGAATATTATTAGTAAATGAAGATAATGCACTTACATATAGATCTGCTGTAAGAGTTATATTACCACCATAAGTCATTGAAGCAGAACCAACCATATCTGCAATATTTAATGAATTTAGAGTAAATGATCCTGCGTCTGAAATAAATAATGCTGTATCCATATCAACTTCATTAGCATCTTGAGATACATTAATAGAAAGATCTGATAAACTATCACACAATTGATTAGAAAGTGAAACACTTACTGTAGGAGAAAATTCAACACAAGACATCATAAATACTAAAGTTTCAGAAGAAACACTTCCAAGTTCAGATGTTGAGGTAGCATTAAAAGTTAATGCGCCATTGTTAGGGTTTTGAAAAACATTATTAAAAATTGCCGTAGAAGAATTACCACTTGTTGTAGAATTACCATCTGCCGGAGAAGTTGCTGTTACACTAATTCCAGAAAGAGTGTTCTGAATATCAAAAGTTCCTAAAGATAAACCAGTGTTATTATCAACAGCAGAAATTATTGCTTGATTCGAAGAAACAACAGTAGCCACAACCAAGTCTGTATTATATGAATTAGAACCAGCTGCCATTACTGCTGAGCCAATAACATCTCCAACGTTCATTGATGAAATTGTAAATTGACCACCATCAGAGCTAAAAATAGCGCTTGCAATATCAGCCTCACCGGCATCTTGAGCAACACTTATTGTAAGATCTGATAAACTATCACATAAAAGATTTGATAGAGAGACGTTGACAGTAGGAGAAAAGTCTAAACAAGACAAATAAAACATAAATGATTGAGAATCACTTTGCCCTAGCTCTGAATTGATTATTGAATAAAAATTTAAAACTCCATTATTAGGATTATCAAATAAATTATGAAATGTAGCAGTAGAAGTATATCCTCCAGTTGTAGTATTTCCGTCCCCAGGACTTGTAGCGGTTATTAGAACCCCTCCGTTCGAAGAATTTGACATTGTAAATGACCCTAATGTACTACCGTCACTTGCATCAATAGATAAAATAACAGTTGAAATATTAGAAGTAGCTCCAACAATTAAATCAGTGGATACAGAGATACCGCTATTAAAATTCATAGCAGCTATTCCAACAGTATCTCCTGTAACAAGAGTTGATAAATTAAACGTACCATCATCAGAAGTAAAAATAGATGCGTCTATATCAGTTTCCCCTGCATCTTGATCTACATGTATCGACAAATCAGCAGTAAGTCCACAGTCATTATTAGAGAGAGTAACATTTACAGTTGGAGAAAAACTTTGAGCACTTACTGAAAGAGTAAAAAGTGCAGAAATTAAAAAGGAAAATGACCTTTTTGAAAATAGAGTAATTAATTTATTCATATATATATTTTTAATAAATTGTATTTAAAATTTAATACAAGTTCACAAATCTAGATAAAATTGATGATTTCTCAAAAGAAAAAAAGAGAAAGATGGTTAAAAAAATGTAAAAAAATAATCCAACATGTTTATACACATTGGATTATTTATCAGCAATTGTTGCCCGACTAGGGATCGAACCTAGACTCTTCTGCACCAAAAACAGACGTGTTGCCAGTTACACCATCGGGCATTAAAACTTTGGTTGGCAAAAATAGCAATATTGTATTTACTACAAAATATTTTTACAGAATTTAGTCTAGAAGAACAATTGCTTGATGAATTAACATATATATTTATTAAATTCGCATCTAAAATCTAATTAAGAATTAAAAAGTATGAATACATTTAAAAAACTCAATAATATTATAGGATGGCTCGTATTTTCAATTGCATCGTTTGTTTATTTATCTACTATTGAGCCAACTGTAAGCTTTTGGGATTGCGGCGAATATATTGCAACTGCTTATAAACTTGAAGTAGGACATCCCCCTGGAGCTCCATTATTTCAATTACTTGGAAGAATTTTTTCTCTTTTTGCTGAGCCCGCAACCAGTCAAGTAGCTGTAGCTATAAACATCCTATCTGCGCTATGTAGCTCATTCACAATTTTATTTCTTTTTTGGACAATTACATCATTTGCAAAAAGAATTTTTGCAAATGATAAAGATTCATTATCTTCTAACAAATATGCTATTCTAGCAAGTGGATTTATTGGAGCACTTGCATACACTTTTTCTGATTCTTTCTGGTTTTCAGCTGTTGAAGGAGAAGTTTACGCAATGTCTTCTTTTTTCACAGCAATTACATTTTGGTGCATTTTAAAATGGGAAGAAGAATCAGAAGAAAAAGCTACTAGATGGTTAGTTCTTATTGCTTACTTAATTGGTTTATCAATTGGTGTCCATTTATTGAGTCTTTTAACTATTCCAGCAATGGGAATGATTTATTATAATAAAAAATACACTTACAGTAAATTTGGAGCAATTAAAGCATTTGTTGCCTCTATGCTTATTTTGGGACTTGTTCAAGGTATAATAATCCCTGGAGCAGTAAGTTTAATTTCAAAGTTTGAAATTTTCTTTACAAATACAGTTGGCTTACCTTTTAATTATGGCGCAATAATTTATTTTGTTGTATTAATTAGCCTAATAGCATTTGGACTAATCTATTCTTCAAAGAATAATAAACCGATACTTAACACTATAATTTTAAGTTTTATGATGCTGTTAATTGGATACTCATCATTTGCTGTTCTTGTTGTTCGATCAAATGCTAATCCACCTATCGACGAAAATAATCCAGAAGATGCTGTAGGACTTATTATCATACTTAAAACGAGAACAATACGGTAGTTGGCCAATTGTTTATGGACAATATTTTAATGCAAAACTCGACAGTAAAAAACCTTATCTTGATGGCAACCCTGTTTATGCTAAGGATGAAAAAAAGAATAAATATATTATTATTGACAATAGAAAGAAATCTCTACCAAATTACAGAAGTCAGGATAAAACATTTTTTCCTAGAATGTGGAGCAACACTCAATCAAGACATGCTGCAGGATATAAAAGTTGGGCAGGACTTTCAAAGAAAGATAAAACACCCACTTTTAGCCAGAATCTAAAATACTTTTTCAGATATCAGATTGGATGGTCTTATCTTAGATATTTTATGTGGAATTTTGCAGGTAGGCAAAATGACTACATGAATATGGATGGCAATTCCTTAAATGGAAATTGGGAAAGTGGAATTGGCTTTATTGATAATGCAAGATTAGGTACCCCAAGTGAGGTAGATGCACCTGAGCATCTTAAAAATAATAAAGCTAAAAATCACTATTATTTTCTTCCACTAATTTTAGGGCTATTGGGGCTTCTATTTCATTTTAAGAAAAACAATCAAGATGCCTTAGTTGTACTACTTTTTTTCTTATTTACCGGAGTACTTATTATTATTTACTTAAATGTAGTTCCTTTTCAGCCAAGAGAAAGAGACTATGCATATGTTGGTTCTTTTTATGCTTTTTCAATTTGGATTGGTCTGGGCTTATTGGCAATTCATGACTTTCTAAAACAAAAAATGAATACTAAAGCTAGTTTAGCAATTGCCACATGTCTTGCTTTTTTCATGGCCCCTGCCCTTATGGCTAGCGAAAACTGGGATGATCATGACAGATCAAATAGATATACAGCTTTAGAAGTAGCAAAAAACTATCTAAATTCATGTGCTAAAAACTCTATTCTTTTTACAAATGGGGATAATGACACATTTCCACTATGGTATGCTCAAGAAGTTGAGGGAATTCGAACAGATATTAAAGTAGTTAACCTGTCTTTATTTAATACCCCTTGGTATATTGACCAAATGAAAAGAGCCTCTTATGATGCAGCGCCAATTCCTTCATCTCTAGAAAATGAAGACTACAGAGCTGGAACAAGAGACTATACTCCAATTCAAGAAAAGTTCAAAGAATTTAAGGATGTAAATCAAGTTGTTAAATTTATAAATAGTAAAAAATCAAAAGCTAAAATCAATACTTCTGCTGGCCTAAAGAACTACTGTCCAACTAGAAAATTAAAACTTAGTGTAGATAAAGAAAAGGCTAAATTATTTGTTCCTGAATCATTACACAGTGAAATAGTTGATGAAATCAAATGGCAAATTAAAGGAAACGGAATTTATAAAAATAAGTTAATGGTCTTAGACATCTTAGCAAATTTCAACTGGGATAGACCAATTTATTTTGCCATAACAGTTGGGAAAGATAATTTTATGGGATTAGAAAAATACTTTCAACTTGAAGGATTGGCGTATAGATTAGTCCCTTATTTAACAAAAAATACAGATGGCCAAACAGGAGCTGTTGCTTCAGAAATCATGTATGATAATGTTATTAATAAATTTTCTTGGGGAGGTTTAAATAATAAAGACATTTATTTTGATGAGACCAACACAAGAATGATTATGAATTATCGAAACAACTACGCTAGACTAGCTGAAAAACTTCTACAAGAGCAAAAAAATGATGAAGCAATAGCTGTTTTAGATAAATGTGTTTTTGAATTCCCAAGAGAGGTTGTTAATCTAAGTTACTTTGCTATTCCAATAATAGACTTATACTACAAGTTAGGAGAAAATAAAAAAGCTGACAACCTATTAAGTCTTATGCTAGATGATTATTTAGTAGAGTATAATTATCTAACTAATTTTAGTTCTGGTAGCGGATTAAAACAAAACTTAAACATTTGCGGTCAAGTTTTAGGTAGTCTATCAAGAGTCATACAGATTCATCAGCTAGAAAATACCGATTTCGAATATTTTAGTGATAATGAAAAATATTATAAAAGCAAAAATGGTGAAGATGAAGAAATTAGTTATGAAAATTATAGGATAAATACATTTATGGATGAATTTTATTCTCTTCAATAAAAAAATTTGTTTGTAAAAACACCTAAAATATTTTTTAGATTATTTCCAAGTATTATTTGGAGACACAACACTGATGAGAAAAAGCTGTGGCTAACATTTGATGATGGCCCCTGCTTAAAAACAACTCCACTAATTCTATCAATACTTGAAAAGCTAGGAATTCAAGCAACCTTCTTTCTTGTTGGCAAAGATGCTGAAAAATCACCTCAATTAACCAGCAAAATACTTGATAACGGACACATAGTGGGCAACCACAGCTACTCTCATAAAGATGGATTTATTACAAATAATACAGATTATTATAATGATATAGAAAAAAATACAATAGAAAATAAATCTAAAATTTTTAGACCTCCTTATGGAAGGATAACTTTGCGCCAAATGATGTATTTAAGAAAAAAATATAAAATAGTAATGTGGGATGTTTTTGGCTGGGATTTTAAAGCCAACAAATCTAAAAAAATTAAAAAAAACATATTAAGCAATGTCCAAAAAGGATCAATTATTGTTTTACATAATAATTCTAAAAGTTATCTTAATCTAAAAGAGTCATTAGAAGCAATATTAGTTGAACTTAAAGAAATGGGGTATAAATTTTCAACTACTTGGTAGCTATACAAAAATAATCTAAACAATCATCAACGGAATCTGTAATAGAATAATCATTAACATCTACTGTACTTACAAGATCATTATTATTTGTTTTTAATTTTCTTCTATTTAATCTATTTAAAAAGTCATAAGGAATCTGCAATATCCATCGAGGTAGTTTATATTGTAAATCTAAAATATCAAATCTTGTAATTCTTTTTACAGACTCCTTATTTTTATTATAATACTGCATAACCTTATCACTTCCATAAACACCATTTATTTTTATCATATTAAAACTTGTTTCCAATATTTTATGCATCTCATTTGGATTATACTCACGTATATGCCAAGGGTTTCTTGATAAAGACATTAATTTATTAGGAGTAGTTAAAAGTAACTGACCTCCATCTTTTAAAACTCTATGAATTTCTTTGAGAAAAAAAACATCATTCACAATGTGTTCAATTACCTGAAATGTAACAACAAAATCAATTGAATTAGAAGCAATATTATTCAAAGGGGGGATTTCCATTTGATGAAATTCAATATTATTTTTCTTAATTAAAGATTCATCAATTTGAGTATGGAATTTATCTACGGCAATATACTTAGACGATTTACCTGCAAGCTCTCTTATTCCATAGCCCTCTCCACAACCAATTTCAAGCACAGTTCCACTAATACGCTTGGAAGCCTCTAAATAAGCAATCATATGTCTTTGAAAAATAACATTTTCAGAGGGATCTAAATGTGAACTTCTTTCAGCTGTTTGAACTATTGCCATATCTATTTGTAAAAGTAATAAAAACTAATCATCGATTTCAACTAATACAGGACAATGGTCAGAATGAACAGCTTGAGATAATATCACAGATCTTTTTAGTTTTTTTTGTAGATTATTTGAAATCATAATATAATCAATTCTCCATCCTAAATTTTTTTCTCTTGCACGTGCTCTATAGCTCCACCAGCTGTAATGATGAGGGTCTTTATTGAAAAACCTAAACACATCTGTAAATCCAGAATTTAAAAACTGTGACAACCATTCTCTTTCTTCTGGAAGAAATCCTGAGGTGTTTTTATTTCTAGTAGGATTGTGTATATCAATTGCTTGATGACATATATTAAAATCGCCACATATTATTAGGTTTGGTATTCTTAACTTTAAATTCTTAATATATTCAGAAAATAAATTTAAAAACTCAATTTTAAAAGCTTGACGTAAATCACCACTACTTCCAGAAGGAAAATACACGCTTAAAACAGAGTAATTTTCAAAATCTAATCTTATAAATCTTCCCTCAGAATCAATTTTTGAAATGCCACATTCATATTCAATATATTGAGGTTTTATTTTACTAATTATTGCAACGCCACTATAGCCTGGCTTTTCTGCAGATTTAATATATGAACTATAACCATATTCCTCAAAAATTTCTTTATCAAACTGCTCTTCTTTAGCCTTAATCTCTTGTAAACAGACTATATCTGCTGAAGTACTATTAATCCATTTAGGTAGATCTTTTTTTATAGCAGCTCTTATTCCATTGATATTATATGTAAGAATTATTGGCATATCTATTATCTTAAATTAAATTTTGATTGGGCTAAAAGTAAATCATCAATAAAAACTTTGAAAGTATAATTACCCTCAATTAACATCTTATTTCGTTCAAAGTCGATGCAAATCTCTAAGTCTTTGTTAAGATATTCTACATTTTCAATAATAGAATATTCATTCTGATTTATTGAATCAGGGACATTTAAAACCTCACCTCTTTGATTTAAATATTGAATTTGTATTACTTTTTGACCAGATTTGGCAATTTGATTTGCTGATATATTAAAACATGATCTAAGAATTTGAGTTTTCTGAGCTGAACGTGTTGGCACTTCTTTTCCGGTTCCTCTAAAGCG
Organism: uncultured Flavobacteriales bacterium; assembly: GCA_905181585.1. Taxonomy (GTDB): domain Bacteria; phylum Bacteroidota; class Bacteroidia; order Flavobacteriales; family BACL11; genus CAJIYG01. The sequence goes on along the minus strand of CAJIYG010000003.1, from coordinate 113,396 downwards.
AAAAGCCTCAACAGAAATATTAGAAATTTCTAAAACAGAACCTTTATTAACCTGTTCAGAAAGCTGAATATTTTTCTTATTTAACTTATAATTCTTCCAGTTAATATTTTTATTAACCTTGATGACACTATCTTTTTCTGAAGATAACTTTTCATTAATATAAAATAATGAGTCTATATCTGCTAAATATCTCTTAGATATTTTTTTTAAGTTTTCAATCTTAACTCTAGCTTCTTTAAGATCTTTCTTGTTCCTAATTAAACTTTTAATTTCAGCAATTTGATTCTGTATTAATGAATCTTTCTCGAATAATTGATTATTTAAATCCCCATACTCTTCCAACAACTCATCATGCTCGTCAACAAGATCGTCAAGCTCGTCTCTTAATATATTTTTCTGTTCAATAAATTGAATCTTTAAATCCATTTGATTTTTCATACTTTCTCTTTGATAAAAAAGAGAAACAATTAAAAAAACAACAAGAAAAAAAAGAACAAGCAGAATTTTATTATTCTTAATAAATGTAAAGGTTGATTTTAAATATTCCATATTAACAGTAAGTTACGCTAAAATAATTATATAATTTCTCATAAATAATAATATATAATATTAAAATAAAAAATCTTCACATCACTGCAAAGATTTTTTGTTGGTGGGCCCAGCAGGGCTTGAACCTGCGACCCCTTGATTATGAGTCAAGTGCTCTAACCAGCTGAGCTATGGGCCCCCTTTAAAAAAAAGGTTGTGCAAAACTATCAAATTGTTTTACTTTTTACAACATTTGCATCATGAAAAAAATTACTCATATAATTTTTGATTTTGGTGCGGTAATTATCAATATTGATTATGATACGACAATTCAAGCATTTAAAAATCTTGGCATTAAAAATTCCGAAAAATTATACTCAAAAAAAATACAAAATAAGTTATTTGAACAATTGGAAGAAGGAAAAATTTCTAATCAAAATTTTATAGATGAAATTAAAAGTATCTCAGACTATGCTACTAATGATGAAATTGTTGAAGCATGGAACATGATGTTAGGTAATATTCCTGAAAAAAGAATTAGACTTTTAGAAAGCCTTTCAAAAAATTATAAACTCATTTTACTTTCAAATACTAATTCAATTCATATTGAAAGAATTATAAGAGATTTTGGAGAAAAAAAATGGAATTCATTTAAAAAATTATTTTACAAATTCTATCTTTCACATGAATTAGGTATGCGAAAACCTAATGAAGAGATATTTGTAAAAGTTTTATCTGATAATTCAATAGAAGCAGAAAATGCTTTATTTATTGATGACAGTCCCCAGCATATTAATGCTGCAAGAAAATTAAAAATAAATTGTCACCATCTAAAAAAATCAGAGGAAATTACTGATTTATTTCCTGGCATAATTCAATAAGCACTCCAAACGTATCCTTGGGGTGCAAAAAGCAAATCAACATATTATCGGCTCCAATTTTAGGAGTATCATTTAAAAGTCTTATTCCCAAAGAAGCAATCCTATCCATCTCTGTTTTAATATCATCTACTCTTATTGCAAAATGGTGTAATGAGCTACTTTGTTTGTTGATATACCTATTTATTGTATGATCTAAATCATTTGAAGAAATAAGCTCAATCTTGGAATCTCCAATCTTAAAAAAGGAAGTTGATACGTCTTCAGATTGAACATATTCACTCTTATACGAGCTAGTCTTAAGAATCTTTTCAAATAGCTCATTAGCTTTTTGAATATCCTTAACTACTACTCCAATATGATCAAGTTTGTGCATATAAATTTAATACCAGAACGATGTTCTTTCTTTTTGATTATACGAAGGTAATTTGAAAGTTAGACTTAATTCATGAGAGCCATAATTATAGCGAACTATTTCACCACTTAATTGCTGTCCATAACTATACCCTAAATATATATTATTTGCTTTGAAGCCTATTCCTGAAGAAATTAATCCATTATTGCCTAATCCAAATGAGAGCCAGTTATCTTTTAAAAAGATAATTCTTGAAGAGAATCTAATAAGACTTGTTTGATTTTCCGCAGATGATATTTGTAAATAGGGTTCAACTTCCCAGTCATTATTTATTATTCTTCCTCTAAAGGAACTGGTAAAATAAAAATGTCTAACCTCAATATTTTCTCCAAAACTATTATTAACAGATTGATTCAAAGAATTTGTAAAAACTTCTCCATTAAATGAGGATTGTAATATATTAAGAACAGAAAAACCTAAAGAGAAATTTTCATTATAAAGATAAAAACCTGAAGAAAAATCAGCTAACATTTCATTGTGTTCATTAAAACTAAATGCAGGATCATTTAAATCAGGTAAATCCTCTCTATTAAAATTAAGTGAGTATAACATAAATTTAGGCCCCAGACCAAACGAAATATATGTATTGTTAGAGTTTAAAGGAATATGATAAGCGTAATTAAGCTGAAAATTCAATTGTTTAGAGGGATAACTATTTTCAACATTTAAAAAACCACCAATTGCTGTATTATATTTAATTGCTTGATGATAGCTTATTGAAGTAGAAAAAGGGGCATCATCAAAACCTGCCCACTGCTGTCTAGTTTGTATTACTAAAGGGTTATATGTTTTACTACCTGAAATAGCTGGATTATAAATAACATCATTAATGAAATATTGATCAAATAAAATTTGTTGCTGAGCATTTGAAAAAAATGCAGATATAACACATAAAATCAATAAAAGGTATCTTGTCATCTTATTATTGTTAATGAACCTTTAAAAACTTCATTTTTATCATCAAGCTGTATAATATAATAATAGGTTCCTGAAGGCAAATTATTATTATTACTATCTATTCCTTTAAAGCCATACTCAAATGAATTAGTATAATTTCTACGCCTAAAAACCTGAGTTCCATTTTTAGAATATATTTCAATTAAAGCATTTGGATAAATATGTATATTTTCAATTAGCCAAAAATCATTAATACCATCATTATTTGGAGAAAAAACTTTTTTTGGAGCAAGACAAATTTTTGGATTATAGCTGATAGTAAAATTATCAAATACCTTACAGCCATTATTATCAGTAATTTCAACAAAATAATCTCCTGGAGCTAAATTTTCAATTATAGAAAAAGATTCATCTAATTTTAGAATAGAATTAGTATCATTATTCCAAATAAAGGTAAAAGGAGAGGCTCCATTTGAGATATAAACTCTTGCGCTACCATTTACATCATCCTTACAAATTACATTATTTGTAGACATAAAGGTTTCCATTTTTTCAGTTGGTTCAAGCTCAAAAATATGTTGAGATATGCACCCATTAAGATCTGTAACATCTAATGTCAAAGATGATGAGATATTTGAGGGTAAATTAAATATATTTCTTGATGTATCTCCAGTAGACCATAATGTTAAATAGGGAGGTGTCCCTCCAATAATATTAACTGAAATATCAGCACTATCACCAATATCACATAAATTTAAAACATTAAAATCTACATTAACTTCTATTGTCTCTAATACAGTAATAGAATCTAAAGATAATACACCCAGAGCTATTATTTGATATTTGTAAAAAATATTTTCCAGAGTATAATGAAGCAAGATTAGCAGATGAACTAGCAAAATTATTTGGTCCATACCATGAAATATCACTACTATTATCTTGTAGTGTTATATCTATTGTTCCAGAGTTCTCTCCATTACAATTTACATGTTGTAAGTTGTTAAGCGTAAATTGACATTGAGCAAAAACAATTTGAAAATTAAAAAAAAGTAAGATTAGAACGAAAAATTTATTCATTAAATAATTTTTTACTAAAATATAAAAAAATGCCCGTTTAACAACGGGCATCTTGAGGTATCGAGCGGATTCGAACCGCTGTAGATGGTGTTGCAGACCACTGCCTAACCGCTCGGCCACGATACCTTATTACAGCACAAAAATATACATTAAGTAATATAAAACAAGAACAGTCATAATTTATTTCTATTTAAATTAGTCATAGTATATTCAATACCGATAGAACAAAAAGATTTAATAACTTGAATAGAGTCATTAATTAAGCTATTTAAATCATTATCCTGCTCTTGTGACCAATTACCAAGTACATAATCAACTTGCCGACCTCTTTCAAAATCACTACCAACTCCAATTCGTAATCTTGGATAATTATTATTTGATAAAACTTGATTAATATCCTTTAGACCATTATGCCCACCATCTGAACCTTTTGGTCTTAATCTAACTGCTCCAAAGGGAAGTGCAATATCATCTGTTACTATTAACAAATTATCAAGATTCACTTTTTCTTTTATCATCCAGTACTTAACTGCTTTACCACTAAGATTCATAAATGTATTAGGCTTGAGTAGAATTATCTTTCTAGACTTAAATGAAAAATCTAAACGGCTACCATGCTTACATGCTTCGAAACTATCATCTTTATTTAAAAACCCGTCAAGTATCTTAAAACCAATATTATGGCGAGTATTCTCATACTCAGCTCCTGGGTTACCTAATCCAACGATTAAGTATTTCATACTTTATGAATCTTTATTTTCTTCGGTTTTTGCATCTGAACTTGATTCAGGGCTTTCTCCATCCTCTCCTTCTGCTCCTTCAGCCTCTTCAGATTCTGCCAATTCATCTTCTATAGCATTCCTTGCCGTTTTAACTCCAACTACAACAGAATTGTCAGCAGCTAAGAAATCATAAACATCAGACCTTAAATCTTTGATGTAAACAAACATACCAATTTTAAGATCAGAAATATCAATAGTTATTGCATCTGGTAGATTCGCTGGTAATGCTCTTGTAATGATTGATTTTCTTCTATGCATTAAGTTACCTCCATTTCTAACTCCAATTGATAAGCCGGTTAACTTAACAGGAATTGAAACAGTAATTTCTTTATCATCGAAAACTTGTAAAAAGTCAATATGTAATATTTTGTCAGTAACAGGATGAAATTGAATATCCTGCATAATTGCAGAAAATTTAGTGCCATCAATATCTAATTCGACAAGAAATACATCGGAAGTATATACAAGTTTTCTAAAGTCATTTTCATGAGCATAGAAACTCACCTGCTTTTCTCCCCCGTAAAGTACGCATGGAACTTTACCCTGATTTCTTAACGCCTTAGAATCTGATTTACCTACCTTTTCTCTTGTTTTTGCGCTAATTGCTAGTGATTTCATTATTTAAATTTAATTTGGTTATTTAACGTATAAAGTATTCAGAAATTGATTTGTTTTCTAGTACTGATTTAATAGAACTAGAAAAAATTTCTGCAATACTAATTTCTTTTATTTTATTGCCTGAATGATTTTTTGGAATAGTATCAGTTACTGCTATTTCAAGAAGAGCAGAATCTTCTATCCTTTGATAGGCTGGGCCTGAGAAAACTCCGTGAGTACATACTGCTCTAACACTTGTAGCTCCCATAGACATCATAAGGTCAGCAGCTTTAGATAACGTTCCAGCCGTATCAACCATATCATCAACAAGAACAATATCTCTGTCTTTCACTTCACCAATTGCTAACATCTTACCAATCTCATTTGGCTTCTCTCTGTGCTTGTAACAAATCACTACTTCGGCATTTAAAAAACGTGCATAAGTATTAGCTCTATTTGACCCACCCATGTCTGGAGAGGCAATTGTTAAATTCGGAAGGTTTAGAGATTGAATATAAGGGATAAACAGTCTAGATGAGTATAAATGATCAACTGGAACATCAAAAAAACCTTGAATTTGATCAGCATGTAAGTCCATGGTCATAATCCTGTCTACACCAGCAGAAGATAACAAATTTGCAATTAGTTTTGCACCTATTGGAACTCTTGGCTTACCTTTCTTATCTTGCCTTGCATAGCCAAAATATGGAATAACAGCATTTATTTTATAAGCAGACGCTCTTCTTGCAGCATCAATCATTAAAAGTAATTCCATTAAGTTTTCAGAAGGTGGCATAGTAGACTGAACTATGAATATATCAGCACCTCTTACAGTCTCATCAAATGAAGGCTCAAACTCACCATCACTAAATTCAATAAGTGTATTACTACCTAATTCAACATTAAGATGACTACAAATTTGCAAAGCTAAATTCTCTTGAGGCTCTTGCTGCAAATATTTTAAATGGTCTATTCATTTTATCTAAAAAGGGACGCAAATATAATAACTTTATATCTAATATCTTTAAGTTTTTAAAAATTCAATATTTTAAGAAATAGTTATATGAAAGTTATATTTTTGTGATATAAAATTTGAGATGCCCAGATGGCGGAATTGGTAGACGCGTTGGTCTCAAACACCAATGAGGTTAAACTCGTGCCGGTTCGATCCCGGCTCTGGGCACAAGTAACGAAATAATGAAAATAAATACCGATAGATTTGATGCTGCATATTTAAGATTGGCAGTAGAATGGTCAAAACTTTCTTATTGTAAAAGAAGAAAAGTAGGTGCAATTATTGTAAAAGACAGAATGATAATTTCTGATGGTTATAATGGAACACCAAGTGGTTTTGACAATTGCTGTGAAGACGAAAATAATGAAACTAATTGGTTTGTTTTACACGCTGAGGCAAACGCAATACTAAAGACAGCAGGGTCAAATCATAATTGCAAAAATTCCACTCTATATCTTACAATGTCTCCATGCAAAGAATGTAGTAAATTAATTCATCAGTCAGGAATTAAAAGAGTTGTTTTCCTTAACAAATATAAAGACTCAACAGGAATAGAATTTTTAAAAAAAGCCCAAGTTGAAATAATACACTTTGATAAAAAAAAATTAAATTGATTCAAAATAATTACAAACCAATACTTTACTCGCTATTAATTGTTATTGGGATATTAATTGGTAATTCAATTAATAATGAAGCAAAGACAATTAATGAAGAATCTAAAATCAACAGAATTCTTAAATTGATTGACCAGCATTATGTTGATACGTTGGGCGAAAATTTTGAGGAAAAAATGATCAACTTAATGATTAAAGATCTTGATCCTCATACTAGCTATATTCCAAAAAAAGAATATAAGAATGTTAATGAAAATATGTCTGGAGAGTTTAGTGGTATTGGAATAGAATTTAATATAATCGATGACACCATAGTTGTTGTTTCCCCAATATCTAACGGCCCATCTGAAAAACTTGGAATTATTTCAGGAGATAAAATTATCAAAATTGATGGAGAAAACTTTGCGGGAATTGGCTTAGAAAATGAAGATGTAATAAGTAACTTAAGAGGGAAAAAGGATACGTATGTTATTATTAACATTAAAAGAAGCAAAGCCAAAGAATTAATCGAATTTAAAATAAAAAGAGAACAAATACCAATTTACAGCGTAGATGCCTCGATCATGATTGATGAAAAAAATGGTTACATTAAAATAAATAGATTTTCTGCAACAACAATTAAAGAATTTGATAAAGCAATAAGAAAACTTAAAGCTTTAAAAATGGACAACTTAATTTTAGATCTTAGAGATAATCCTGGAGGATATTTAAATGCTGCAGCTTCAATTAGTGATGAGTTTTTAAAAAAAAATGAGCTAATAGTGTTTACTGAAGGAAGAAATAGAGAAAAAAATGAAATATTTGCTTCTTCAAATGGTAAATTGGAAGATATTGAAATTGTGATTTTAATAAATGAAGGCTCTGCATCAGCATCAGAAATTATTGCTGGAGCAATACAAGATAATGACAGAGGGAAAATTGTAGGCAGAAGATCATTTGGGAAAGGACTTGTTCAAGAAGAAATTAGACTTGATGATGGCACAGCTATAAGATTAACAACACAAAGATATTATACTCCTTCAGGAAGATGTATTCAGAAAGAATATGGAAATAGTAAAAAGGATTATTACCTCGAACAATACCTCAGAAATGATTCAGTAATAAATGATACTGTAAAATTTTTAACAAAAAAAGGAAGAGTAGTATACGGTGGTGGTGGAATAACTCCAGATCATTTAATACAAAGAGACACTACACTAAACTACAGAAATATTAATTATTATTTTTCTAAAGGAATAATATCTGAATTTTGCATAAAGTATTCAGAAAAAAATTCTCTTAGAATAAAAAACAAATTACCAACAAGCATAGATTTTATTAATTCAGAAAGAAAATTAATAATTAAAGATTTTTTGGAATTTGTTAAAATTAATAAATCACAAAAACTTTACAACAAAATGAAAAAAAATACCTATCAATAGAATTACAAGCAAGAATCTGGAGAAATTTATTTGGAAAAGAAAATTATTACCAAATAAAAAATTCTAATGATAAATATATCGAAAAAGCAATGATGGTTTTAAACAATTAATCAATTGATAATCAAATAATAAACTGAATTTTTATATATTTGCTTAACATAAACATTAGTTAAAGTTAAGAATTAAATGAAAAAGCAGTATATCTATTCTATTTTAGGCTTTTGTATTGGGCTTTGTTATTACTATTTCATTCGTAGAATATATGGGCTACAGTAATATGGGAAATAGCCCTCAAGATTTACTAAAAGGGTGCCTTCCACTAGCGATGTTTTTATCATTTGTTGGTTTTATAGTAGGAAATATTCAAGAAGAGAACTAAACTACTCAAGTGATTTAATATAATCAAGAAGAGAAGTATCCTTTGCATTATTGTCATCAACCTTATTGTCCAGAACAAAAGAGATCAAGTTATTTGATTTAATATTAAGATTCAAAAATTCGGATTCATTTTTTATGCTTGATAAAAAATCTAGAACTTTTGGATACAATAATGGAAATATCTTACTCTTGAAATTGTTGTGATCTAAACTTAAATTTAAGTTAGAAAATTTATTAATCAATTTATCAATTTTACCAAAATAAACTGTTCTTGAAATCAAATGATATTTTATGACAATGTGAGAAAATAATGTAGATTGATTTTTCTTATAATATTGTTTATAGTAAATTTTAGGTAAATACTTTTTTTTAATATATGCTGTTTGATTATGTAATAATTGACGTTTATGAGAAGTTTTTTCAATCTCAACATCAAGATTTTCTAAACTTTTAATAATTCTTTTTCTTTTTGTTAGTAGTGATTTTAAGATAGTATTATTCAACTGACTTTGATGAATAGTTTCTAGATAAGAAGGAGGTAAATACATCTCAAATTTATTTTCTATATCTTTTTGTTTCAAAATTTATATAATTTAATATATTTACATCAAAAATATAATATATATTTAATAAAAACAATAAACTAGAAATAATAAAATAAATTTTAATTACCAAAAATGGAAATACTAGCAAAAAATATTGCCAAATGGCATCATGAAAGAAACTTAATTAAAGGTGCAACAGACAAAGATCAATTTTGCAAATTAATACAGGAAGCGGGAGAGTTAAGTGATAATATTTGTAAAGGAAAAGATATTTCAGATGATATTGGAGACATGATAGTTGTGCTAATTAACATTGCAGAAAGAAATGAACTAACATTAAAGGATTGTATGCAAAGAGCATGGGATGACATTAAGGACAGAAAAGGGAAGATGATTGACGGAATATTTATTAAAGAGGGAGACATATAAAAAAAAGCCACAATAAAGTGGCTTTTTTAAAAATTTGATATTTCCTACTATTTGACAAATAGATATCCCTTCATCATGTCTGCGTGGCCAGGATAGCTACAGAAAAACTCATAATTACCCTTAGCAGGTGCCTGAAACTCTAAAGTAACAGTTTCACCAGGCAATGCTAAATCTGATGCTGCAATTAATTCAGGATGGTTAGGTATAAAATCATTTTCTGGACCAGCTTCATTAGCCTTGAGCGCTACATCCTTTCTCTTACCAAAATTTACAAAAAGGATATTGTGAATCATTGCTTGATCTATACCTTCATTTTTTAAAATTATTCTAATCCAAGAACCTTCTTTTACATTAATATTTTTTTCACTAAACATCATTTCTTGCATAGTATTTCCCAAAGCACTAATATTGAATTCTTCCCAATTTTTTATTTCTTCATTAACTACAGTTTCTACAGCATCAGATTTAGTTGTATCAGAGCCGCAGCTTGAAAAAAACAAGGTAAACGAGGCAAGAATTATTGCTTGACTTAATATTTTCATTTTTTTATTTTTTGTTATTATTAAATTTCGGCAAATTTAAGTTTGAAATCTGTAGAAAGTCTGTAGATTTTATTTTATATAAGATTTTTATTGAAAAATTATATATTAATTTAATATTGTAAATTTGTAAAAAATTAATTATGGTAATTACTAAAAAAATAAATAGCTTATTCTCAGTATTTTTTTCAGATAGAAATTTAAAAAATGCTGAAAAATATATTCTTTATGTAGCATCCTTAGGCTTCATATTTCATCTAATTTTAATTTTTTTAAACAATAACAATCTGATTGACATCAGTATTGTAGATAAAAACCTACTGACTAATCCAATCTCTGCGCTGTATACTCCCTTTTCATTCATTCTTGTATATGAAGCATTTCTACTGGTCTACTACATTCCTAGATCATTTTCAACTGCAGTAAGTAAACAATATGAAATAATGTCACTTATTATTATTAGAAAAATATTTAAAGATATTCCTTTGGTTGATTTGAACGCAAATTGGCTTACAACTAGTAACAATCTTCAACTTATCTATGATTTACTTGGAATATTAATTGTGTTTTTTTTAATCTATCTATTTAAAAATGCGCAAAAGAAAAAGATAAAAAGAAAAGAATCAAAAAAATTAGACCTTTTTATCACCTCAAAAAAAGCAATAAGTATAATACTTACTCCAACACTAATCATTATCTGCTTTTTAAGTTTTTATAGCTGGATTAATGGAATTATTAATGAAACAATATTTGATGAAAACATTAATTATTTGTTCTTTAATGATTTCTTCACCTTACTAATTTTGGCAGATGTATTTATACTGCTTCTATCATTTCAATACACTGAAAGATATTGCCAGATTATTAGAAATACTGGATTTATTATTTCCACCATCTTATTAAGGCTATCCTTCTCGGCTGAAGGACTAACCAATATAGCGCTTATAGTTGCAGGAATTTTATTTGGCCTATTAATTTTAAATATATATAATTTAATGGCTCAAAAAGAATAGAATTATTTTGTCTATAAAAAAAGTTAATTTCTAAAACACTTTCATATCAGAACTTAGAATCTCAAAGCGTGCAAAAAGATCTTCACTATACCAATTTCTTTTTTTTGTCTTTTGTACAATTTTTGAATGAGCACCACTTCCATAAGCAAACTTTTTACGCTTTCTAAATTATCCCAAATACTAAACGTAGCTTGATGAATAAGCGGCCACTCACCAATACCCTTACACCATTCTACACCATGTGCATTCTTTATTGCCCTAGAAGCTGTAGGAACAGAGCTCCAAAACTCAAACAGCCTTATCTTATTTATCTTAGCTCTAGTAATAATTCCAATTTTATTTTTTTCATTTAAATTTTCACTATTTGCTACAAAAGGAGTCTCTCCATCCCATTTCCCATGACATTTAATCGTTTTTAAAAAAAAATCATGTCTTGAAAATGCTTTTTGGGATATTAATTTTGAATGATCACTGTTATTAATAAAATTAATAGCATCCACTTCTTTCTCCCAAACACAAAGAATAGAATATGTAGAGAAATCAGGAAATAGACTAAACCCATCTCCAGCACCTGTACCCAAAAGTTTAAAAAACATAACTCCTTGACTATTTTTAATTACATCATAAGCAAGACGCATCTGCTTAAAAGCCCAATATTTATTTGTTTTATACTTAAAAAAGGAAATTGTTGTCATTCAAAAAAATATCTAATAAATTTATTGTGTGAAATTAAACATCTTTTTAAAAATATAGTGTTTAATAAACGAAAGAGATTTTATATCTTTGAAAAAAAATAAAATGAAAAACTTATCCCAATTTATTAGCGTCTATTATCCAATTATCATTGCTTTTATTGCAATGATGTATTCAATTATTTTGGGTATTACTGGTGATTTTGAATCTGCTCAATATTCAGCTCATTGGCCTGGCACAATTCTTCTATTTGCAATCGCAATTAGACAAAGAAGAAATAATTTCTTTAACAAAAACAATTAATTATGCTTTCTCTTTCAATGTTTATTATTGGGACTATAATATTTACACTTTATATAATTGGTCTAATTTATATGATTAATTGGGGTCATAAATCTCAGGAAAATGAAGAGTTAAATGATTCTGAACTTTCAAATAAAAAGAAAAAAAATTCTAAAGAATAACGATTTATAAGCTTTTTAAAATGGAATTAAAAGTTATTAAGTATAGAAATATTGGAATGATAAGCCATGATTTTGTTGAAGATGATTATTGGGAAAAACATTCATATTGCAGCTTTGAATTAAATAACAGAAACGTTATTGTTTGCATTTCTACCGCTAATAATTTTGATAATGAACATCATAATAGTGAAAATGAATATTATTATATAAATAGTTTAAATGATAAATTTCAAAATAGCTTTTCAAATAAATCAGAAAAAGTAAGCAAAGAAGAAATTCATCTTATTGAAGATTTTTATACGGAGGTGTAAGTTGGTCTTATCTAACAACAGATAATTTTACATCAATCAGTTTCCCTTAAAATAAAAAATCAACCTAGAATACCCCACTACTCTACAGTTGCAGAATGGTCTAACAGTAAGGGTTTTTTCTTTGATTTCACTGAAGATAAACAATACAATTCCTTAATCTTTAAGTTCACTATTTCATTCAAATCATCAACACTTACCAAAACCTCACATTACTCAGGATACCAACAGAAACTATTTGATGAAGTTAAAAGACTCAAAGAAGTTGAAGGGTTGGGTTATAGAAGAATAAGTTATGTACTTTATGAAAAGGGATATCGAAGTATTAGAACAAATTCAATTCTAAGATATAACTATATCTACTCTATTTATAAAAAAGGAAAAATTAGAGAAAAGAGAATTAATAGATATTTCAAAACTGTGATAAAAGATATAATGATTTATGAAAATAAAAAAATTTAGTATATTTAAAATATGTTTGAAATTATATTTACCATAACATTTTCTTTATTTGGAGGAAATATCATTGATACAAAACTTAAACATCACAAATATGAAAAAGAGGACTATAAAGAAGTTTTTTATTTAAAAAATAAAGAATCTGTTAAAATCATATTGTGTTAAACATTGTAGATTAGAAAATATCCAGAAAGAAAAATATACTAGTCATAATGGATTAGAAGAGACTAAGTATAAAATCAAAGTTATAGACGAAGAAGACAACTCTGAAAAGAAATAAGTTTGAGATATGAAATACTAGAAATTATTAGTACATGAAAACTCATAAAACATGAAACCAATATTACTCATATTCACTTTAATATTCATTACAACAACTTATATACTTTACAAATACTCATACAGTTACTTCAGACAAGAAACTAATGATAAAATATGGAAGTTATGGGGTTTACAAACTCCTTATTGGGAAGGTCTTATATTAATTAGTCTAGGTATTACAACAGTGACACTCTTATTAGTAAAGACAATTATTTAGAAAGAAAAAGAAGGACTCAAAACCCACATATAAAATTACTCGACGGTAACACTCTTTGCTAAATTCCTTGGCTGATCAACATTACATTCTCGTAATAATGCTATATGATATGATAACAATTGTAATGGTATTATTGTAAGTAAAGGAGAAATCTCTCTAAAACATTTTGGAATTTCAATACAATAATCTGCAAGTGACTTAACTTCTTGATCACCCTCAGTTACGATTGCAATTAATTTCCCCCCTCTTGCTTTTACTTCTTGAATATTACTAACAACCTTTTCATAATTATCTTTTCTATTAGCAATAACAACAATTGGCATTTCATCATCAATTAAAGCAATAGGACCATGCTTCATTTCAGCAGCAGGATATCCTTCAGCATGAATATATGATATTTCTTTTAGTTTTAAAGCTCCTTCTAAAGCAACAGGGAAGTTAACTCCTCTTCCTAGATATAAAAAATTAGTTGCTTTATAAAATTTCAATGCTATTTCCTTAATCATATCATTTTGCAGAAGTAACTTTTCAATTTTCTGAGGAACTAACCTTAATTCTTTAATTAAAAAATCATAATTATTTCTTTCAACTGTTGATTTAAGTTGAGATAATCTAAGTGCAATAAGAGTTAAAACAGTTACTTGAGTAGTAAATGCTTTAGTAGACGCCACTCCTATTTCTGGACCAGCGTGAGTATAGGTCCCACCTGAAGTTGTTCTCGTTATTGATGATCCAACTACATTACATATTCCTAAAGTTAGAGCTCCTTTTTCTTTTGCTAATTCTAAAGCTGCTAAAGTATCTGCTGTTTCTCCAGATTGAGATATAGCAATAACAACATCTTTTTTAGTTAGAATTGGATTTTTATACCTGAATTCTGAAGCATATTCAACTTCAACATTAATTCTAGCAAGATCTTCTATAAGATACTCCCCTATTAATCCTGAGTGCCATGAAGTACCACAAGCAATAATAATTATTCGATCTGCACTTAGGATTCTACTTTCATGATCAATTATACCACCTAAAATTATGTCGTTAGTCTTTGGATTAATTCGTCCTCTTAGTGTGTCTATTATACTTTTAGGCTGTTCAAATATTTCTTTAAGCATGAAGTGATCATATCCTCCTTTCTCAATTGACTCAAGAGTTTGTTCTAACTCTTGAACATAAGGGCTTTTGATCTTATTTTCAATTGTCTTAACAATAACATCTTCATTTTTATTTAGCTTAGCGACCTCACCATCGTTTAAATAAATAACCTTGTTTGTAAATTCAATTATAGGTGAGGCATCAGAAGCGACAAAGTATTCTTCATTACCAATTCCAATAACTAATGGCGACCCTTTTCTTGCCGCAAAGATCTCTTGAGTATTTCCTTGCTCTAAAATAACAATAGCATAAGCCCCAATTACTTCATTTAAAGCAATGATAATTGCTTGATAGAGTAGATCATTATTAGAGCTAGATTTTTTCTCCAAACTATTATATACATCTTCAATCAAATGAATTAAGACCTCAGAATCTGTATCACTTATAAAAACATGACCTTTTTTCTCAAGAGCAATTTTTAATGTTAAATAATTTTCAATAATTCCATTATGAATCAAAGAAAACTTACCATTGGATGAAGAATGGGGGTGAGAATTAATTTGATTTGGAGGACCATGAGTGGCCCATCTTGTATGTCCAATACCAATTGTGCCATCTGTCGAACTATCTCCAATGAATGAAATAAGATCGTTAACCTTACCATCTTTCTTATAAGTAACTATTTTATTATTTTCAATCAAACCTATTCCTGCGCTATCATACCCTCTATACTCCAGTCTTTGCAAACCTTTAATTAAAATGGGATACGCTCTTCTGGACCCAACATAAGCTACAATTCCACACATATTTTTTTTTATAAAATTATTTTAATAATATTAAACAAAATCTAAGTATTAATACTAGTAATAAATTAAAGCTCAGAATAGATTAATTGCATCTTCACGGAATTGTTTAATATGATAGTTCTATTTGCATTAATAGCACCCCCCGATGAAATAAGAATTAATTTATTAGAATATGAGGTGTCATTTATAAGATTATGAAAGTATCGAGAAATATTAAAATCAAAAGAATCCCCATTTAGAACTCCTCTAAAATGAGAATCCCCCTCAATAGTAAAGTCAGTTAAAAAGACATTAGATCCTTCACTGTTTTCTCTTACCAAAAATAATTTATCATGAGGAGAATATGTATCCAAATCAGTAACATTAAAATTAAGCGATGCGTGATTAATAGATTTCCCAGCTAAATCAAGTCTTAAATTATCTAAATTTTCAATTTCAATATTAGTTCTAAAACCAGCCATAGATTGAATGTACGAGAAATTTGGATCTAAGGATAAATTAGCAAGTGGCTTGTCATTAAATAAATTAATTCTTGCCGCATCCCCATCTACAACAAATGAAAGAGACAAAGTATCACTAATTGAATTATGATAATATATGGTAAAATTTGAATTTGACCCAGAAGGATTTAAATAAATAATTGAGTTACCTAATAGAGAGGATTCATTAAGCCAAAAGCAACCAAAGTTTTCTTGGAAAGTTTCATTATCTAAAAGAATACTATTACCTAAATCTAAAATTTGCTGACCAATACTATTATCTAAAGTCATTTTTAAAGTTGGAGAAGAAGATGTATCAGATGAAATTATAAAATCTAATAATAAATCTTCAGAAGCACTAGATGAATTAGAAAATTGGTGATTTGAATAATATACAGAGTCTTTATGTATATTTAAATCAACATAATTAACTGCAATTGCATTAATTGAAGACAAATCACCATAATAGCCAGAATATGAATAAGAAAAAATAACTGAATCAACAATTGGATTATTTCCTAAATCAATATTATTTTCACTTAGGGCAATCTGAGTTATAAATTCCCCAACATTATCTCCAAAATAAGGGTCATAAGATTTTGAAATTTTACCAAGCAATAATGATGATGTTTCGTCAGTTCTCAAAGAATCTTCAGAAGATACACTTAACGACAGAGAATAAGGAGGTAGATTTATAGAGTCTTGATTGCTCATTACTTCCGCGTTAAATATCTCTATTATGTCAGAATTAGGCTGAACCTCAAGACCAACTACATTAGAATCTGAGCAAGAAAGAATCAAGCAAGTAGCGATGAAAAATAAAATATATTTGATATTCATTAGGCGTTAACTTCTTCTTTTTCCGCTGTAAAAATTTCATAAAAATCAAGGTAAGCATCTTTATAATTTTCTTCACCAGGAAATTCCATAAAAGGCTTATCTAAAGATTTTACATACTCAATCACATCATTATCAATATTTTCACTCGCCTGAACTATTCCATCAGCATAAGATGCTGCAAATTTGTTAAGTTGATTAATATTCAAATTAACTAATCCATTTACATCTTCCATCTCTAAATCTTCAAACAATAACTTATCTATTATGGTATCACTTAATATACCTTCATAACCATTATCAAAAACTGAATATATGACTTTAGTGTTTTCAAATAATGGATCATCGGCATATAACTTCTTAATGTACATAGGAACAAGAGATGTAAACCACCCCTGACAATGAATAACATCAGGAGACCATCCAAGCTTTCTAACTGTTTCAATCACTCCTTTACAATAAAATATCATGCGCTCATCATTATTAGATAAAAGAGCACCGTCTGAATCATGAAATAATTGTCTTCTTGGAAAGAACTCCTCATTATCAATAAAATAGACTTGCATTCTTAATTGTTGTATTGAAGCAACTTTTATGATTAGCTGATGGTCGAAATCATCAATAATAAGATTCATTCCCGAGAGCCTTATTACCTCGTGAAGCTGATGTCTTCTTTCATTTACTGTTCCAAATCTTGGTAAAAAAATTCTAATATCTTTTCCACTTTCTTGCGTTATTTGAGGTAAAGAACTTCCCATTGTCCCCATTTTTGTTTCGTTGGTGTAAGGGAAGATTTCCTGCGAAACATATAACACTCTCTTCTTATCCATAGCTGATTAATTAAGTATACAAAAATATAAAAAATTATGCTGAATATTAGCCATTTCTTTTAGTTTTGTTTGTCTTAAAAAATTAAACAAAAATAAATTACTTCATGATCATATTTGACAATCAGAATGATTTAAAGCTTCACCTAGAAATTAACGGTGTAAATAAAAAAATAGGATTTGTACCTACAATGGGAGCTTTACATGAGGGGCATATTTCGCTCATAATAGAATCCACTAAGAAATGTGAATTAACAATCTGCAGTATATTTATTAATCCAACTCAATTTGACAGCAAAGAAGACCTTGAAAAATACCCAAAAACAATAGAGCAAGATATTTTACTTCTTAAAAAAAACAACTGTGACATATTATATAGCCCCAATAAATCTGATTTATATAAAAGTGGTGAAAAAGCTAAAAAATATAATTTTAAAAGTTTAGAGTCTGTTCTGGAGGGAATTTACAGACCAAATCATTTTAATGGAGTAGCAACAATTGTCGATAAACTTCTAAATATAGTAAAGGCTGATTATGCATATTTTGGATTAAAAGACTTACAACAAACAATGATTATTAAAGAACTTGTTAAATTAAATAAAATAAAAACTAGAATAATTGGGCTCCCAACAATAAGAGAGATAAACGGTCTAGCTAAAAGCTCTAGAAATAAATTACTTAGTGTTGAAAACAAAGAAAATGCGTCACATATTTACAAACAATTATTAATTATTAAAGAGAACTTTAAACAAAACAGTATTGATGCACTTTTAAAAAATGCTAAAGAAAAATTAATAAATAATAATATTACCATTGATTATATTGAAATTATTGAAACAAATACATTTAAAATCTCTAGAAATATAAACTCCAAAAAAGAATATGCAATATGTATAGCGGCTTATGTTAATGGTGTTAGATTAATTGATAACTTAATTTTATAAATTTACAATCAATAAAAATTAATGAAAATATTAAAACCCATAGTCTTTCTGATAATTGGCTTTTCACTTATGTACTTTGCCTTTAAAGATCAGAACATCTTGGAATTAATTGACAGGCTTAAAAGTGTTGAAATTAAATGGGTAATTTTTTCAATGTGTTTTGGAGCTTTAGCAATAGTAAGTAGAGGAATTAGATGGACATATATGATTAAAGCGTTAGGCTACAAAAACTCATTAAAAAACAGCATAAGTGCAGTTGCTATTGGCTATGTTTCAAATATAATTATTCCAAGAGCAGGAGAAATAACAAGATGTACAACAATTAATAGAGTAGAAAAAACACCATTTGATAAATTATTTGGCACGATTATTCTAGAAAGAATTATAGATCTTATAATTCTTTGTCTAATGATTGGAATTACTTTTATTTTTCAATTTGATAATATCAGTATTTTTTTTAAAGATATTTTTTCTATAAAAGATGGTAAGTTCTTAATTGCTATCTTTTTAGTATTTTCTTTTTTGCTTGCATTTATTTTATATATCCTAAAAGATAAGATTAAAAATTCATCTCTTTATGTGAAAATTGTAAATATTTTAAAAGGTCTTAAGGAAGGTCTTTCTAGCTATAAGAATATTCAAAATAAACAGATGTTTTGGTTTCATACATTTATGATTTGGCTTATGTATATATTAATGACATTCATTTGTTTTTTTGCTATTGAAGAGACCAAACATCTGAACATTGGAGATGGATTTTATATGCTAGTTGTTGGTGGTTTAGGCATGATTGTTCCCACTCAAGGGGGTATAGGCTCTTATCACATGGCTGCAAAAATTGGACTAATTACTCTTGGGGTAGGAGCACAAGCAGCACTAATGTTTGCTTTTATTGTTCATACAGCACAAACCTTAATGACAATAGTTTTTGGACTTTTATCATTTATAATAATATTATTTTCAAAAAAAAATGACTAGCTTAAAAAATATAAAAGATAAAATATTTTCGATTGATGAACTTGAAGAGAAAGTTGAAAAATGGAAAAAAAATAATTATAAAATAGTTTTTACAAATGGATGTTTTGATATACTGCATCTAGGACATATTGAGTTATTAGCTAAAGCATCTGATTTGGGGGAAAAGCTAATCATTGCTATAAATTCAGATATTTCAATAAAAAATTTAAAAGGGGAAAAAAGACCAATTTTAGATGAAAATTCTAGATCAATTATTATTGCATCATTAGAAAAAGTAAGTGCTGTCTTAATCTTCAATGAATTAACTCCTTTAAATGCCATAAAAAAAATTAACCCTGATTTAATAGTTAAAGGAGGTGATTATAAAAAAGAAGATGTTATTGGAAAAAATCATATTGAGCAATATGGTGGAGAGGTTATTATATTGCCATTATCTGAGGGTTTTTCAACAACTAATATATTAGAAAAAATTTACAATGGCTAAAAAAACACAAAGCGCATTTTTTTGTCAAAACTGTGGAACACAATCGCCAAAGTGGCTTGGAAAATGTCCAAATTGTAATGAGTGGAACTCGTTTGTTGAAGAAAATATCACAAAAGAAAAAAAATCTTCTTCATTTAAAAGTAATAAAATTAACACGCCAAAACTTTTAAATGAAATTGAAAATCATGAAGAAAAAAGAATAGTTACTAATGATAAAGAGTTAAATAGAGTCTTAGGTGGTGGTATTGTACCGGGATCATTAATACTTTTAGGTGGAGATCCTGGAATAGGAAAATCAACATTACTATTGCAGTTTGCATTAAGCTCAAAATCTAAAACCATTTTATATATTTCTGGTGAAGAGAGTGAAAAACAAATTAAAATGAGAGCTGAGAGAATTAATAAAAATTCAGAACATTGCTTCATTTTAACAGAAACAAGTACCCAAAATATTTTTAATCAAATAGAAAAAGTTCAACCAGATGTTGTTGTAATTGATTCAATTCAAACAATTCATTCAAATAGTATTGAATCTACCCCTGGAAGTGTTTCTCAAATAAGAGAATGTACATCTGAACTTATAAAGTTTGCTAAAGAAACTGGCACAGCTGTTTTTCTAATTGGACATATAAATAAAGATGGTGCAATTGCAGGACCAAAAATTTTAGAACATATGGTGGACACCGTTCTTCAGTTTGAGGGGGATAGAAATTACGTCTACAGAATACTTAGGACAATTAAAAATAGATTTGGATCTGCATCAGAACTAGGTGTTTATGAAATGAATCAACTGGGACTTAGGGAAGTAAATAATCCATCAGAAATACTAATATCTGAGAGAGATGAGGCTACAAGCGGGGTGAGTATTGCAGCTACGATTGAGGGGGCTCGACCACTTTTAGTAGAAATCCAATCATTAGTAAGTTCTGCAGTTTATGGGACACCTCAGCGATCAGCAACAGGATTTGACACTAAAAGAATGAATATGCTATTAGCTGTCTTAGAGAAAAGGTGTGGATTTAAACTTGCATCAAAAGATGTGTTTTTAAATATTACTGGAGGAATAAAAATTGAAGATACGGCTATTGACTTAGCAATTGTTTGCTCTATTTTATCTTCTGATAATAATATCGAACTTGACACTTTAATTTGTTTTGCTGGAGAGATTGGTTTATCAGGTGAGATTAGAGCTGTAAAAAGAATAGAAGATAGAATTGCAGAAGCTGAAAAGCTAGGTTATAAACAAATCATAATTTCGAAATACAATAAACTCAGTGGAAAAAAACATAATATCTCGATTAAAAAGTGTGGCAAAATAGAAGAAGTTTTTAGATTACTTTTTTAAAAATAAAAAAGGAAACCTTAATCTATAATTTGAGTTGTGTGTTCTTTAGTGTTTACTTTAGAAATAATATCAGATATCAATCCTTTTTCGTCAATTATAAAAGTAGTCCTTACGATACCCATGTATTCTCTACCCATAAATTTTTTTAATTGCCACACCCCATAGTCATTCACTACTTTTTGATCTTCATCAGAAATTAAATTAAATGGAAGGTTATGTTTCTCAATAAACTTTTGATGTCTTTTGACACTATCGCATGAGACTCCTATCACTTCATAACCCCTTTCTTGTAACAACTGATAATTATCAGACAAATTACAAGACTGAGCAGTACATCCAGGAGTCATATCTTTTGGATAAAAATATAGCACTACTTTTTTTCCACTTAATGATTCTAAATTGATTGAATTTGTATTTTGGTCAATTGCATTAATTGCTGGAGCCTTATCTCCTATTTGTAATTTTGACATAATTTATTATTTTTAAAGTGTTCCTCTTTTTGCTTGTTCTCTTTCAATGGATTCAAATAAAGCCTTAAAATTTCCAGCGCCAAATCCTCTTGCTCCTACTCTTTGAATAATTTCAAAAAATACTGTTGGCCGATCTTGAAGAGGCTTTGTGAAAATTTGTAATAAATAACCTTCTTCATCAGCATCAATTAATATACCAAGACCTTTTAAGGTGTCAATATCCTCTTTTAGTTTATGATCATGCTTTTCAAGTCGAAAAGGCACTGCTTTATAATATTCATCTGGAGGTGTAGATAAGAATTCAATTCCTCGCAAACGCAGTTTACTAACTGTAGTAATTATATCGTCTGTAGCAACGGCTATATGTTGAACTCCAGGACCTTCGTAAAAATCTAAGTATTCTTCTATTTGTGATTTTTTCTTTCCTTCTGCAGGCTCATTAATTGGAAACTTGATCCGCCCATTACCATTACTCATCACCTTACTCATTAAAGCAGAATAGTCAGTGTTTATTTGTTTGTCATCAAAAGATAAAAAGTTTACAAATCCCATAACATCTTCATAAAACTTAACCCAGGTATTCATTTCATTCCAACCAACATTTCCAACCATATGATCAATGAACTTTAATCCTGTTGGTTCAGGATTATAAGCTGACTCCCATTTTTGATATCCTGGAAGGAAAGTCCCATTATAATTTTTACGTTCTACAAATAAGTGAACTGTTTCACCATAAGTATAAATCCCAGAGCGAATAACCTCACCATGCTCATCTTTTTCTATTGTTGGGCTCATAAAAGATTTTGCTCCTCTAGATATGGTTTCCTTCCATGATTTTTCAGCATCTTCTACCCAAAGTGCAATGATCTTTACACCATCACCATGCTTTACAATATGATCGTTAATTGTTGATTTTGAGTTTAATGGAGAAGTTAAAACAATTTTAATTTTGTCTTGAGTTAAGACATATGATACATAATCTTTATTATTTGTTTCAAGACCTTTGTACGCATAAGATTGAAAGCCAAATGCTGTTTTATAAAAATGAGCAGCTTGCTTTGCATTTCCAACATAAAATTCAATATAATCAGTACCTAATAAAGGTAAGAAGTCTTTCGCATCTTTAAATATTTTTTCTATTCCATATTCAACATTTTTTATGTCACTCATGTTAATTTTATTTTTCTATTTATTAATGGTTTACACCCACGACTTATGGTACTTACCATCAGAAAGTGCAATAGCAGATTTTGTTAATTTTAATGGAGCAAATGTATCTACCATTACAGCTAATTCATCAGTAGATTTCTTACCAATACTTCTCTCAGCAGCTCCTGGATGAGGACCATGAGGGATTCCAGCAGGATGCAATGAAATATAACCTTCGTCTACATGATTTCTACTCATAAAATCTCCAGCAACATAATATAGTACTTCATCTGAATCAATATTTGAATGACTATATGGAGCAGGTATAGATTCTGGATGATAATCATACATTCTAGGGCAAAATGAACATATTACAAACCTTGAAGTCTCAAATGTCTGATGAACAGGGGGCGGCTGATGAATTCTTCCCGTAATAGGCTCAAAATCATGTATTGAAAAAGCATAAGGGTAGTTATATCCATCAAATCCTACAACATCAAATGGATGAGAAGCATATGTATATTCGTGTATCATATGCTCTTTTTTAATTTTTATAATAAAATCTCCAGATTCATCATATGTTTCTAAATCCTCAGGTACTCTAATATCACGCTCACAATATGGGGAGTTTTCAAGTAATTGCCCAAAATGATTTCGATATCTTTTTGGTGAATAAACAGGAGTATAAGACTCAACAATAAAGAGTCTGTTGTCTTCTGAATCAAACTTCATTGTATATATGACTCCTCTTGGAATAACTAAATAATCACCTGGGGAGAATTTTAAATTACCTACAAAACTTCTTAAAACACCAGTACCTTTATGCACAAAAATAACTTCATCACCATCAGTATTTTTATAAAAATAATCTTGCTCTAAATTTTTGGGAGAAGAAAGAAGAATATTTAAATCATTATTTAACATTAGTGATATTCTACTTTCTAAATGATCATCAATAGAAGGAACATCAAAACCTTTCATTAAATATGCTTTTAAGTTTTTATCAACTGCAATTTCAGGAGCAACGGAATATGCTGGTTTTATAGACTTAACCATGGTTGGTCTTTGAAGATGATATAATAAAGAAGACATGCCATCGAATCCAATTGTTCCAAATAACTCTTCGTAATGAATATCTCCATTTTCTTTTTTAAATACAGTATGTCTTTTATGTGGCACTTTTCCTAAAGAATGATATCTTGGCATATGATAAATTATTTACGCAAATATAATATATAGTTATAAGAAACAAAATTATGTATTTTTAATAGAAAAAAATTAAAAATCATAGCTTTGCACTATTATGAAACTTTGCACCTACACTTTAAATGATTCTAAAAAAGATTTAATTGGTGTTTTATTAGATAATAAAATATTAAACTTAAATAATTTTTTTGGAGAAATAACTCTTAAAAACTTGCTTGCCATTGTTAATTGGAAATCAAAAGTTGAAGAGTTTATTAAAAAAAACTCCAACAAACTTACTTCTTTAGATCAAGTTTCTTTAAAATCACCTATTCCAAATCCTAACTCATTTCGAGACGCATATGCCTTTAAACAACATGTTGAAACATCTAGAAGAAATAGAGGGGTCGGAATGATTAAAGAATTCGATGATTTTCCTGTCTTTTATTTTAGCAATCATAATGCGATTTTCGCTACAAATGAAGATATTAAGTGCATGCCAGAACACTTTGATAAATTAGACTATGAGCTTGAATTTGCAATAGTTATCGGAAAAGAAGGAGAAAATATAAGTGTGAAAAATGCTAGCGAATATATTGCAGGATATATGATACTAAATGATTTGAGTGCAAGAGGAATGCAAATGAAAGAGATGAAACTAAATTTAGGGCCAGCAAAAGGAAAAGATTTTGCATCAGTTTTAGGACCATATTTAACCACCCCTGATGAGTTAGAAAAGAATATAGTTTCCAAGAATGAACTTGGAACAAAATTTGATTTAGAAATGCGTTGTTATTTAAATGACGAGCTATTGTCTTCTGGAAATACAAAAGAAATGCATTGGTCATTTGAGCAAATTATTGAAAGAATATCATACGGAGTGAAATTATTTCCAGGAGATATAATTGGTTCGGGAACTGTTGGAACGGGATGTCTTCTAGAAATCAATGGAACAAACAAGCTAGCTGATACTAGCTATAGTGAAAAATGGTTAAAAGATGGTGATATCGTTTGTATGAAAATTGATCAGCTGGGCAAGATTGAAAATAAAATAATTAGTAAATAAACTAATATTAAATATGAAGGAAATAGATATTAAAACTTTAAAAACAAAAGAACTATATCAATATTTAACCTCTGCAGTTACACCAAGACCTATTGCTCTAGTAAGTACAATAAGTGAAAATGGAATGAGCAACTTAAGTCCATATTCCTTTTTTAATGTTTTTTCCATAAGACCTCCAATATTAATTTTTTCTCCGGTTAATAGAACAATAGATAATACAAAAAAAGATACATTAATAAATATTTCTAAAAATAAAGAGTGTGTTATAGGTCTGGTAACTGAAGATATTGCTCAGCAGGTATCTTTGGCTTCAAGTAATTTTCCATCTGAAGAAGATGAATTTAAGAAGGCAGGACTATCGAAACATTTAGCATCCTTAGTTAAACCGTCTTTAATAAAAGATTCTCCCATAAATTTTGAATGTAAGGTGAATGACATAGTTGAACTTGGTCAAGAAGGGGGTTCTGGGAATTTAGTTATATGTGAAGTTTTAAAAATACATATTGATGAAAAATTATTTGATAGCGAAAATAATATTGATCCTTTAAAATTAAAAATTGTATCTAGACTTGGAGGAAGCTGGTATGGAAAAACAAATGAAGAAAGCCTCTATAAAATGTCTAAACCAATTTCCAAAATTGGTGTTGGAATTGACAATTTGCCCTTAGAAATCAAAAATTCTAAAATTCTTAGTGGTGCAGACTTAGCCACATTAGCTTCAGTAGAGGAGATTCCAAACAAAAAAAACACAGCTACTAATGAGAAAAACACCGAAGAAAAACATATTTTAGCAAAAGAATTAATCTCAGAAGGAGAAACACAGAAAGCTTGGCAAGAATTATTATAAATTAAAATTAAATATCATGGCATTTGAATTACCACAACTACAATATGCATATAACGCACTAGAACCAAATATTGATGCAAAAACTATGGAAATCCATCACTCAAAGCATCACCAGGGCTATACCAATAATCTAAATAACGCAATAGCTGGAAGCGACTTGAAGGGAAAAGTATTGAAGAGATTTGTAAAACTCCTTCATTAAGTCCAGCTGTAAGAAATAATGGTGGAGGTTATTTTAATCACAGACTATTTTGGGAGATTATGTCTCCTAATGGAGGTGGATTGCCAGAAAATAAACTTGGAGCTGCAATAAATAATACATTTGGAGATTTTGAATCTTTTAAAAGTGATTTTTCAAAAGCTGCTGCAACAAGGTTTGGATCTGGATGGTCATGGCTATGTGTTAGTAATGGAAAACTTTCTATCTGTTCTACAGCAAACCAAGACAACCCTCTTATGCAAGAAGGATGTGGAGGAACTCCTATTTTATGCCTTGATGTTTGGGAGCATGCTTATTACCTAAATTATCAAAATAAAAGGCCTGATTATATTAATGCATTTTTTAATGTTATAAATTGGGATAAAGTTAACGAGCTATATTTAGAAGCTTTATAATATTTTTTTAAATTTGCCAATCTAAAATTAAACAAAAATGAAAATGAAAAATTTATTCACATTAATAACACTATTTAGTTTCTTAGTTTTTTTAAATAATAATGCCTTCTCTCAAAGTAGCGATTCAATTGTAACTGAATCAACTGAAATGGAATCAGCAGAAAACTTAAATGAAGAAGAAGTTAGTGAAGTTGAAAATGTAATGAGTGAAGTTGAAAGTGCAGAGGCTGCATCATTTCACCAAATTATTAAACAAAAATTTATTGAAGGAGGTCCTGGATTTATGGGTATTGTTCTTCTATGTTTAATTTTAGGTCTTGCTTTGGCAATAGAACGTATTATCTATCTAAACATGGCTACTACAGATACTGACAAACTTCTTAATGATGTTGAAAGTGCAATGAATAACGGAGGTGTAGATGCTGCAAAAGAAGTTTGCAGAAATACTAAAGGACCCGTTGCTTCTATATTTTATCAAGGGCTAGATAGATCAGATGAAGGAGTTGATATGGTAGAGAAATCGATCATTGCTTACGGAAGTGTTCAAATGGGACTTCTAGAAAAAGGTTTATCATGGATTTCATTATTTATTGCTTTAGCTCCAATGCTAGGGTTTATGGGTACTGTTATTGGTATGATTGGTGCATTTGATGCTATTGAAGCTGCTGGAGATATTTCTCCTTCACTTGTAGCTGGGGGAATTAAGGTTGCACTACTTACAACTGTTTTTGGATTAATTGTTGCTATGATACTTCAAATATTTTACAACTACCTTATAGCAAAAGTAGACTCTATCACTAACTCTATGGAAGACGCTTCAATATCTTTAATTGATTTATTAGTTAAAAATAAATAAATATGGATAGCTTAATCAATATCGGAATTATTTTAACTTATGTCATGATAGGTGCCGCTACTTTGACAACGATTTTATTCGGCTTAAAAAAAATGTTGTCTAATACTAAAAATGCTAAAAAGACATTATACACTATTGGAGGGCTGATAATTGTGTGTATTATTTCTTACATTATTGCCTCTGGAGATGTTTTATCATCATATGAAAAATATGATATAAGTTCTGCTCAAGCAAAAAATGTGGGTATGGGTCTGGTTATGTTTTATATCCTTGCTGCAGCAGCAATTGCTTCAGTTTTATTTGCAGAACTTTCAAAAGCTTTTAAAAAATAATGGCAAGTAAAAGAAGAGGGCTTCCTGAAATCAATGCTGGATCAATGGCGGATATAGCTTTTCTTTTATTAATATTTTTCTTAGTTACAACTACTATGGATGTTGATACTGGAATCTCCAGAAAATTACCTCCTATGCCTGAGGAAGATCAGCCAGAAGATGATTCTCAAATTAATGCTAGAAATATATATGTTGTTCTAATAAACTCAAATAATCAACTTCTAGTTGAGGGTGAGCTAATGGATATTTCTCAGCTTAAAGAAGGAGCAAAAAGATTTATTAATAATAATGGAATTAGAGAAGATCTTTCAGAAAACCCTGAAAAAGCAATCATCTCATTACAAAATGATAGAGGAACTGCTTATAAGACATATATAAGAGTGCAAAATGAGTTAGCCTCTGCATATAACGAATTAAGAAATGAAAATGCTTTAAGAAAATTTGGCGAACGATTTATAGACTTAAATAAAACCCAACAAAAAGAAATTAAAAAATTATTTCCTCAAAAAATATCTGAGGCTGAACCAAAAAATATCGGAGGAGATTCATAATGAGTAAATTTAAAAAAAACGGAAGTAAGGGAATGCCCGCAATATCAACTGCATCACTACCAGATATTGTTTTTATGCTTTTATTCTTTTTTATGGTAACTACAGTCATGAGAGAGACTACATTATTTGTTAGCGTTGTAACACCAAAAGCAACAGAAATAAAGAAAATGGAGAAAAAATCTTTAGTAAGCTATGTATATATAGGATCTCCTGTTAAAAGAATGCAAAACTCTTATGGTACAGCAGCAAGAATCCAACTTAATGATGCATTTGCAGATGTAAATGAAATTCAAGAATTTATTGCTACAGAAAGAGAGGCAAAAGACGAAAAAGAAATTCCTTATATGACCACCTCAATAAAGGCTGATGAAACTGTTAAAATGGGAATTATAACAGACGTTAAGCAAGAGCTTAGAAAGGCTAATGCCTTAAAGATAAATTATTCCACTAGAAAAGGGATCTACTAGACACCCTTCTTTTCTAAATCAATTTTTTTCTTAAAGAGATAAAACAATACTGATACGGCAATTAGGCTTAAAGCTGCCTGATCCCATCTTATAAAATTTTCTAAATTAAGTATGTCAAAGCTGATTTTATTATTTAAAGCTGGGTAACTAAGAATAACAATTAAAGAATTATTGATAAAATGCGCAATAATTGGGATCCAAATATTTGATGAAAAATAAAACAAAAACCCCAAAACAGAACCCAGAATAAATCTTGGTAGAACTCCCTCAAACTGCATGTGAATAATACTAAATAAAAAAGCAGTGAAAAGAATTGCTAAATAAGGTTTATTAGAAAAACTAATTATTTTTTTTTGTAAAAAACCTCTAAATACTAGCTCTTCTCCAATAGCTGGCAAGACAGCTAATATTAATAAATTGATTATCAAATCAATTGGTGAATTCATAACTAAAAAAGCTTTAGTAACTAAATAAGCAGTTTGATCATATTTTGTTAGCCATTCAGGAATCCCTATACTTTGATTTAGAAAATAGGTAAAACTTACAAATGGATTAATTAAAATCATTATAGCTATAACTAAAATAATTACTTGTCTACTTATTTTAATATTTAAAAAAATGTTTTCTCCCGATAAATAAGCATAAAGAAAAGGTGGGGCTATAAAAAGACCTACACAGCTAAAAAGTTGCATAAACTTTAAAGCATTAATAGTAGATTGATTAGAATAATT
Source organism: uncultured Flavobacteriales bacterium (assembly GCA_905181585.1). GTDB lineage: Bacteria > Bacteroidota > Bacteroidia > Flavobacteriales > BACL11 > CAJIYG01. The sequence goes on along the minus strand of CAJIYG010000003.1, from coordinate 83,745 downwards.
ATCGATAATAATTGAAAGTGAAGAATATTCAATATTAAAGAAAATAGGTAAAAGGAAAATAGATAAAAGTGTAAAAACTATAAAAGAAACTAATGTGATAAAAAAATAAGTTATAATTTGTCTAGACAATATATTATCACTTAAGAATTTTTTTAAAATCATATATTAGTATTTTTGCAAACAATTATGAGTGTAAAGATAGGAAATATAGATATAGGAGAATTCCCGCTTTTATTAGCTCCAATGGAAGATGTAAGTGACCCTCCATTTCGAGCTTTATGCAAAGAAAATGGTGCGGATGTTATGTATACTGAGTTTATTTCATCTGAAGGATTAATAAGAGATGCCTTTAAAAGCACACAGAAATTAGATATTTATGATTTTGAAAGACCTATAGGTATCCAAATATTTGGTAATGATATTGCGTCAATGCGTTTAGCCACAGAAATTTGTGCTAAGGAAAAACCTGAATTTATTGATATAAATTATGGATGTCCAGTTAAAAAAGTTGCAAATAAAGGTGCTGGAGCAGGAATACTCAAAGATATTCCAAAAATGATTGCCATGACAAAAGAGATAGTCAATTCAACATCAATTCCAGTTACTGTTAAAACTAGACTTGGGTGGGATGAGGAGACAAAATATATTGTAGAGGTCGCCGAAAGATTACAAGATATTGGCATACAAGCTATTTCAATTCACGGAAGAACACGAAAACAAATGTATAAAGGAGAGGCTGATTGGACTTTAATAGGTGATGTGAAAAATAATCCTCGCATGAAAATACCTGTTTTTGGTAATGGCGATATTAATTCTCCAGAAAAGGTTCAAGAAGTTAAGAATAGATATGGTATTGATGGAGTTATGATTGGTCGAGGTGCTATAGGGTATCCTTGGATATTTAATGAAATTAAACATTTTCTTAAAACATCTTCACACCTACCAAAGCCAGGTATAGAAGAGCGTGTTAGGGTGTGTAAACAACATTTAAACCACTCTATTGAATGGAAAGGGGAAAGATTGGGTATAGTTGAAATGAAGCGACACTACAGTAATTATTTTAGAGCAATTCCAAATTTCAAGGAGTATAGGACAAATATGGTAACATCTAATTCTAAGGAAGAAGTCATAAGTATTCTAAATAATGTAAGAGAGAAATTTCAGTTAATTGAATTTTAGCCTTTTATAAGATTAATATTTCGCACAGGAATTATTACAGATAAGCAACCTACTATTATAACTGTACCAAATACAAAAACAACATCTAAAGCTTTAATAAGTACAGGGTAAGAACTAATGACAAAGCTTCCTTCACCCATAGTAATAAATCCAAATTTTAATTGTAAAAAAGCAAAAACAAGACCAAATAACAAACCAATAATTGTTCCTGATAAAACAGTAAGAAACCCTTTGTAATAAAAGACACTCTTAATTGAGCTATTCTGTCATTCCTACGCTTTGAAGGAGATGAATTGCAGATTTTTTCTCAGTAATTAACATAGTTAAAGATCCAATGATATTAAACGAAGAAATTATAAGAATAAATAGGAGAATTAATAAAACAGCTAGTTTTTCACTATTCATTATTTTATATAAAAATTTATGCTGCTCAAATCTAGTTTGAACTTTATAATCTTCCCCTAACTTTTTTTGAAGCTCAAATTTTATTCTTTCTGCTTGTTTCTCGTCATTTAAAAGAATGTCAATTGAAGTGACTATTTCGTTTTTATTAAGGAGGTCTTGAACAAACGGCAAAGGTGAAATCAAGTATTCAGAATCTACTTCTTGCTGAACTCCAAAGACACCTATAGGAATAAGATTTTTTTGAGTAAACGAATTTTCGATACTTAACAAATTATTCTTCTTGCGATTAGGTAATAAAACAGTTATCTGATCAAATAAAGAGCCAAGGCTTAAAGACAAATGATACGCAACACCTCTACCAACTACAGCTACGTTAGACTTGTCTGAGTTTGTAAAGTAATTCACCTTCCACAATAATAGAATCAAAATTAGTTATTGCTTGATATAGTGAATCTACACCTTTAATAGTTGCTATATATTCTTTTGAATTATACTTTAATAAAACTTTTTCTTCTAATGTTTTTGAAAATACAGAAATACCATCATTTAACTCTAATTCACTAACAACATAATCCTGATGAAATGTTTTACCAATGTTGGAAGTTATTTTAATATGAGGATCAAAAACATTATACATATCTAATACTAACTTCTCAAAACCATTAAAAACAGATAGAACAAGAATTAATGCAGCAGTTCCAATAGCAATAGCAAATTGGGATATCCTTGACACTAAATTTACTGAACTTACTTTATTTTTTGAAAAAAAATATCTTTTAGCAATAAATAGAGATAAATTCATTTATAAACTATTTCTTTAATAGTCTATCAATCTCTTCTGCATAATCAGCTGAATCATCTATATGAAAATTCAATTCCGGAACAATTCTTAATTGATTTTTAACAACTAAGGCTAAACTTTTGCGTATTAACTTACTGTGACTTTTCACTTTATTTATAGTGTCTTCAGTGTCTAAAACAGGAAACATACTAAGAAATACATTGGCATATGCTAGATCAGGTGATATTCTAACTGATGTAACACTTAACAAAACTGAGCCAATAAAGTTCTTAGATTCTTTGCTGAAAATTTGAGAAAGTTCCTTTTGAATTAATCTAGAAACTTTTTTTTGTCTTGTTGATTCCATATACAACAAAAGTAAACAATCCTTTGTTATATTTGCCTTATGAGTAATATGCTTCGTATTCTAAAATATATAAAACCATATACCACATATGTTATATTTAATATTTTTTCTAACATATTATCGATTCTATTTTCATTATTTTCACTAACAATGGTTATTCCTTTTCTTGGAATTCTTTTTGGCACTCAAGAAAAAGTCTATGAAGCTCAAGAACTTAATTTCTCTATTTTATCAATAAAAGAAAATTTTTACCTCTTCTTATCTTCAACAATTGAAGATAAGGGAAAGGTTGAGGCTTTAATGCTTATTTGCCTAATTGTTTTAGCTATGTTTTTACTCAAAAATCTATTTAGATACATTGCCCTCTATTTTCTTAGTCCTATTAGAAATGGTATAATATATGACATGAGAATGGAGCTACAAGAAAAAATCACCTCTCTTCCTTTAGCATATTTTACTGAACAGAAAAAAGGAGACCTAACTTCAAGGATGACATCAGATTTAGTAGAAATTGAATGGTCAATAATGGGAGTAATAGAGATGATTTTTAAAGATCCAGTTAATATATTTATTTTTCTAGTTACCTTAATAGTGATAAGTCCTCAATTAACTCTATTTGTAGTTATTTTATTTCCTATTGCAGGAATACTAATTGGATACATTGGAAAAAGCTTAAAAAACGACTCAAAGAAAGGGCAATCTAAGATGGGTGAAATTATGTCATTAATTGATGAAAATCTATTTGGAATTAAAATTATAAAATCATTTAATGCTGAAAAAGAATTTAATAAAAAATTCAACTCTACTAGCAGTGAGTATAAAAATATAATGACTACGATACTTAGAAAAAAAGATCTAGCCTCTCCAATGAGTGAGTTTCTAAGCACAATTGTTATGGTTATTGTTATGTGGTTTGGAGGTCAGCTTGTTCTAAGTGCAGAATCTACTTTGTCTGCGGAAGAATTTATTGCATACATTCTAATTTTTTCACAAATTATTCCTCCAGCTAAGTCACTTACTAGCTCATATTATTACATTCAAAAGGGAAGCGCAGCATCTGAAAGAGTTTTTGAAGTAATTGAGGCTAAAAACACTATTACAGAAGATAAAAATGCAGTAATAATTAATAAACTAAAACAAGAAATAAGTATTAACATTCCATCTTTTAAATATGAGAATAAGCAAATATTAAATAATATTTTATTTTCAATTAAAAAAGGAGAGAAAGTTGCTTTAGTGGGGAAGTCTGGAAGTGGAAAATCAACGATTGCTGACCTTTTAGGAAGGTTTTATGATTTAACAAGTGGGGAAATCACAATAGATAAAACAAATATTAAAAAATTAAAAATTACATCTCTTAGATCTTTAATAGGGATTGTAAATCAAGAATCTATTTTATTTAATGACACTATTTTAAATAATATCAAAATCGGAAATCTAGATGCTAGCGAAAAAGATATAATAGCAGCAGCTAAAAGTGCAAATGCTCATGACTTTATTCTTGAGTGTGAAAAAGGATATCAAACTAATATTGGAAATCTTGGAGAAAAACTTTCAGGTGGTCAGAAGCAAAGAATTAGTATTACAAGAGCTATTCTGAAAAACCCAGAAGTTTTAATTCTAGATGAAGCAACTTCCTCTCTTGATTCTGAATCAGAAAAATTAGTTCAAGATGCTATTGTAAAATTAATGAATAATAGAACAACACTTGTAATAGCACATAGACTATCAACAATTATTGATGCTGATAAAATTATAGTAATTGAAAAGGGTAATATAATAGCAACAGGAACTCATCATGATCTAATTAAACAAAACAAGCACTATAAGAATCTATATGACTTACAGCTTCTAGCTTAATAGAGAAAATTATTATAAGGATATCTTTTGATGTGTAACTCCTTAACTCTTAAATATAGTCTCTCTCTAAGATCCTCAAAATTTGTTTTATTAAGAGCTGAAATAAATAGGCTTTCTGAATCAAGATTAGCCATCCAAGTCTTTTTTAAATCCTCAAGAGATAAGTTTTCCTTTAAAACATCTGTTAAATCGTCTTCATCTTTTTTGATAAAAGTATAAGCATCAATTTTATTAAAAATAATTAGCATAGGTTTATCACTTGCTCCAATTTCAGAAATTGTGCTATTAACTATCTTAATTTGATCTTCAAAGTTTGGATTAGAAATATCAACTACATGAATTAATAAATCTGATTCTCTGACCTCATCTAATGTTGACTTGAATGATTCTACCAGCTGGTGTGGTAATTTACGTATAAAGCCTACGGTATCTGATAATAAAAAAGGTAAATTCTTAACTACTACTTTGCGAACTGTTGTATCTAGTGTAGCAAAAAGTTTGTTTTCTGCAAAAATATCTGATTTTGCAAGCTTATTCATTAAAGTAGATTTTCCTGCATTTGTGTAACCAACTAATGCAACTCTTATCATATCTGCCCTGCCCTTTCTTCTAGTAAAACTCTGTTTATCTATTTTATCTAACTTTTTCTTTAAAAGAGCTATTTTGTCTTTTATAATCCGTCTATCAGATTCAATTTGAGTCTCTCCGGGACCTCGCATTCCAATACCTCCCTTTTGCCTCTCAAGATGTGTCCACATTCCAGTAAGTCTTGGAAGTAGATATTCATACTGTGCAAGTTCAACTTGAGTACGAGCTTGGGCAGTTTGTGCTCGTGAAGCAAAAATATCAAGTATTAAATTACTTCTATCTATAATCTTACAATGCTCAAAGATCTTTTGGATATTTCTTATCTGAGAAGGACTAAGATCATCATCAAAAATAATTAATTCAATGCAGTGCTCTTGTGCATAAATCCTCACCTCTTCAATCTTACCTTTTCCTAAAAATGTTGTAGTGTCAGGATGCTTAAGTCTTTGTGTGAAATTTCTTATAGGTTTTGCTCCTGCTGTTTCGGCCAAAAAAGCTAATTCATCTAAGTATTCATAAACCTGTTCAGGTGAAGTATCTGGAGTGATTAAGCCAATTAAAATTGCTTTCTCCTTCATAGTTTATTTATTAAAATAATTATGATTTCTTTCTAGCAGCAATAAAACTCTTTATAAATGTTACCATTGCTAGAGAAGAAGTTAAAATCATTCCAATAACTCTTAAAAGTCCTAAACCACCACTATCAAGGGATTTTGGCAGTCTCATTCCAACTAGCGCAACAAGTAATAATAAAGTTAATAGAACCACAATATGGGCAATTACTTTATTTTCTTTTTTGACTCCTCCATTACATAGTAACAGAACAATACCGAAAAAAACAGGTATTAAAGCAGTAGGTGATACTACTTCAAAATAACCCCATAACCCCAATACAATTAAAACGATACTGTTCAATAAATTTGCTTGATATGTTTTCATAAAAAATTAATTATTAATTACTTTAAACAATTAAATCCAATTTAAATATTGGAGAAATTGTTATATAAATTCTATTCACAAAGAAACAAATAAAACTCATAAAAAATTGGTATTTTCACGACTTTATAATTATACATGAGAATATATATCACAATAATTTTTCTGCTAATCACCATTTTGACGAATGCGCAAAAAACCTTCCCCATAGATGGTGTTGAAGAAACGTTTAAGCCTGTTTACGCTTTAACAAATGCTACAATCTTTACTTCACACAATACTGTAATAAAAAATGGAGTATTATTAATATATGATAATATCATTATAGATGTTGACAGTAATTTAGAAATTCCTCAGGGAGCTGTAATCTATGACCTAAAAGGAGACTATATTTATCCTGGCTTTATTGATTTATTTAGTGATTATGGAATCGCAAAATCAGAAATTAAAAAGAATACTTCACCAGAAAATAAAGATGCATATCACTGGAATTATGCTATTCATCCTGAATTTACTGCGGCTAAAGAATTTGAATCTAATTCAGAGAATGCTAAAAATTATTTAAACATAGGTTTTACATCTGTTTTAACACATCATCAAGATGGTATATTTAGAGGAACAGGGTCTTTAGTGAACTTAACTAATAAGTTAGGTAATGAAAATATAATTCTAAACCAAGTAGCAACATTCTATTCATTTAACAAAGGATCATCAAATCAAAGATACCCAACCTCAAGAATGGGTAGTATTGCATTAATTAGACAAACTCTCTTAGATGCTGAATGGTATAACAATAATAATAGAAAAACGAATGTTGCTTTTGATGCATTTAACAAAAACAAATCACTTCCAAAGATATTTGATGTAAAAACAGTTTTAAACTATTCAAGATTGTATAACATCTCTGATGAATTTGAAATAGATTTTATTGCTAAAGGATCAGGCGAAGAGTTTCTATCTATTAATGAAATAAAAGAAACAAAATTCCCATTAATTGTTCCAATTAATTTTCCTAAAACTTATGATGTAACAAATCCTGATGACGCTCAAGAAATAAGCTTAAGTAATTTAAAAAAATGGGAGACAGCCCCATATAATCTAAAAATACTTAACGATAATAATATTAACTTTTGTATTACTGCTTCAGACCTATCTGAAAAGAAAGACTTTATTAAAAATATTCGTTTAGCTGTTAAAAAGGGCCTTCCACAAGAAATTGCCTTAAAATCTCTTACCACAAATCCTGCTAAGCTTATTGGAGTAGAAAATATAATAGGAAGTTTAGAAAAAAATAAACTTGCTAACTTTATTGTTTGTTCATCTAATATTTTTGAGGACGGCATAATTTATGAAAGCTGGTCTTCAGGAGAAAGACACATTGTAAATGAAAAAATAAAAAAAGATATTAGAGGATACTACACCTTAAATTCTGATGAATATAAAGATTACCTAGTACAGATTACTGGTTCAAAAAGCAAGCCTAAAGTGAAGATAAATCAAATTGATTCCTCTGGTTTTATCACTAAAATAGACCAAAATAAAATAATTATAAGCAACACAAATAAATTCCGATCTTCATCTAAAATTTATGAAAATAGCATCATTGGAAAGTACCAAGATGAAAATGGTGATTACCATAATTTTGTAATGAATTTTGATTCAAATTTTGTTAATAAAAAAGAAAAATTTAGCCAAAATATAGATACTATTACACCATCAATTTGGTCTCCAAATAAATCCTATGGATTAATAGAAAAACCTATAGAAGAAAAAATAGTTTTTCGGAATGCAACCATTTGGACTAATTCTACTCTAGGAATTATAGAAAATTCTGATGTTGCTATTTACAAAGGGAAAATTTTAGCTGTAGGAAAATCTTTAAGAATCAAAGATGTTTTTAAATCTGATACTACAGGAATAAAAATAATTGATGCAAAAGAAAAACATATTGCCTCGGGAATAATAGATGAACACTCACACATTGCAATCAGTGCAGGTGTAAATGAGTCTAGTCAGGCTGTAACAGCCGAAGTTAGTATAGCTGACGTTATTAACCCATTTGATCATAATATTTACAGACAATTAGCTGGTGGAGTAACATCATCACAACTTCTTCACGGGTCAGCTAATCCAATTGGTGGTCAGTCAGCTTTGATAAAACTAAGGTGGGGGGCAACAGCTGAAGAAATGAAAATTAAGGATAGTGATGGCTTTATTAAATTTGCTTTAGGAGAAAATGTCAAGCAGAGTAATTGGCGAGGTACTAGATTCCCTCAGACTAGAATGGGTGTCGAGCAAGTTTTTTATGATGCTTTCTATAGAGCAAAAAATTACAAAAAAGAATGGAATAAATTCAATAACCTTAGCAGTAGAAAAAAAAGAGTAACTACCCCTCCAAGAGAAGACTTAGAGTTAAATATTCTTTCAGAAATATTAGATAATAAACGTTTTATAACATGCCACTCATATGTAGAGTCTGAAATAAATATGTTAATGCATGTAGCTGACTCAATGGGTTTTCAAGTAAATACATTTACGCATATTTTAGAAGGTTATAAAGTCGCTGACAAATTATATGAACATGGTGCAGGTGGTTCTACTTTCTCAGATTGGTGGGCGTATAAATTTGAAGTCAATGATGCAATTCCATATAATGCAACACTTCTAAATAATGCTAAAGTTGTTACTGCAATAAATTCTGATGATGCTGAAATGGGAAGGAGATTAAATCAAGAAGCAGCAAAAGCAGTTAAATATGGTGGTTCAAGCGAAGAAGATGCTTGGAAAATGGTAACTTTAAATCCAGCCAAACTTCTACATCTAGATGATAGAATGGGGTCTATTGAAGTAGGTAAAGATGCCGACATAGTAGTATGGTCAGACAACCCTCTTTCAATTTATGCTAAGGCTGAAAAAACCTTTATAGATGGCCGATGTTATTTTGACATTGATTCAAAAAATGAAATTGAACTAAGAGATAAGCGTGAAAGAAATAGAATCGTTAGTAAATTAAGTAAATCAAAAGACAAAAATAAAATTAAAGTTAAGAGAAAAGAAAAAGAAAAACACTATCACTGTGACACCTTAGATCATGAATAAAAAAAATATTACAACATTACTTCTATTAATTACAATTAATTTAAATCTAGTTGCTCAGAATTCTAGTTTATTTATTGGCGGTATTGCTCACCTTGGAAATGGTGAAAAAATTTCAAATTCTGTTATTTCTGTTGTTGATGGTAAATTTGACATAGTTGCAGATTTATCCAAAATTAGAATTGATCCAGAAGCCTTTGATACAATCTATAAAATATATGGAAAACATATTTACCCATCCTTTATAGTTCCGAACACTACACTTGGAATTACTGAAATAGGTCAGGTAAAAGCCACTCATGATTTTGATGAGACTGGAAAGATAAATCCAAATATTAGATCAATCATCGCATATAATCCTCAATCCAAAATAGTAGAGACTGTTATAACAAACGGAGTTTTACTAGCTCAAGTTACTCCAAATGGTGGGTTAATTTCGGGTCAATCCTCTGTAATGTATCTTAACGGCTGGAATTGGGAAGATGCGGTTTGTAGAGAAGATGATGGTATACACTTACAGTGGCCATCTTCTTACTATAACACAGGTTGGTGGGCAGAACAAGGAGATACTAAAAAAAATAAAACGTATAAGAAGACAATAAAAGAAATACATCGACTTTTTGAGAAAGCCTTAGCATACTCTAATGAAAGTAATGTTATGGATCTTAAAATGGAGAGCATGAAAGGGCTTTATAAAGGCACTAAAACATTATATGTACATGCAAACTATGCTAGTGATATTACTGATGCTATTGATGTGTGTAACCTATATAAAATTAAAAAAATTGTTCTTGTTGGAGCAGAAGATGCCCTAAAAGTAAGTGACAAGATAAAAGAAAATAATATTTCAATTATTCTAAATAGAATTCATCGCTTACCAAAAAATGAAGATGAAAATATTTACGCACCATTTTCGCAAGCTAAAAAACTTAGTGAACTCGGCATTTTATACTGCTTAAGCTATGAAGGAGATATGGAAGCCATGGGAGCGAGAAACTTACCTTTTACAGCGGGAACAACTGTAGCGTATGGATTAGACTATGAATTAGCTGTTCAGTCAATTTCTTTAAATGCGGCAAAAATTCTTGGCGTTGACAATAAAATTGGTTCGATTGAAATAAATAAGGAGGCTACATTCTTTATTTCTGATGGAGACGCTTTAGATATAAGGTCAAATAATGTAACACATATCTTTATTAAAGGAAATAGTATAAGCACGGATAATCATCAAAAAAGATTATTCAATAAATATCGTAAGAATAAATAACTAATTTTTCCAGATAACTTTGTGACCAAAGCTTATAGAATTATCTGTCATTTTAATGAAGGACATTTTTAGGCTCCATAGTGATAATTTCATGCCTTTTGCAACAGGAAATTTATCTATATAGAGTTTGTTATAGAAAAAAGATTCACTTTGTAGAATTGGCTTAATCTCACCAATTATTTGTGCTCCTTTAATCTTTTGAACATCATTACTTGAAACAGAAATTGTAGCAGATACATTCTTATTTTCAATAAAATATTTAGCATGTTTTGTTTTAATATCAGAGGAAAAAATTAGTTCTTCTTTTTCTTTATTAAAAACATAGTAGCAATTAGCTGAATAAGGCTTATTATCTTTGGAAGTGGCTAGAGAGAGTACAAAATGATTTGAAATAAAAGCAGTGATTTCATCATCTATTTTTTTCATGAGTAACCAATATTAGATCTTACTCTAGACAATACATCATTAGCTATTTTACTAGCTTTTTTTGCACCCAATAGTAATTCGTTTTCTATCAAATCAGTATTTCTCATTAGATGATTAAAAGATTCTCTTTCTTTCTTAAACTTATCACAAATCAACTCAAAAAGTTCTTGTTTAGCATGACCATAACCAAAGCCACCGCTAATATATTTTTTTTCTAACTCCTTAACCTTCAAATTACTAGCTATTAAAGAATAGATATTAAAAATAGTACATTCAGCTGGATTTTTAGGGCTTTCAACTCCTAAACTATCAGTCTTTATAGACATAATTTGTTTTCTTAACTTCTTTTCAGGCAAAAATATATCAATAACATTATTATATGACTTACTCATCTTTTGTCCATCAGTTCCATTAACAATCATTACCTTTTCATCAATTTGAGTAGATGGAATCACAAAAGAATCTTTATAAACGTGATTAAAAGCTCCTGCAATATCTCTTGTTATTTCAAGGTGTTGAACCTGATCTTTACCAACAGGTACAATATCGGCATCATAAAGAAGAATATCAGCAGCCATTAAAACGGGGTAAGTAAAAAGACCAGAATTAACACTAGCTAATCTATCAGACTTATCTTTAAATGAATGAGCATTCGCTAGCATAGGAAATGGTGTAAAACAATTTAAATACCAACTAAGTTCACAGACTTGAGTAATATCAGACTGCCTGTAGAAAAAATTTTTTTTTGTATCAAAACCAAATGCTAGCCAAGCAGCAGCTGTTGCATAAGTATTTTTTTTAAGTACTTCTTTGTCCCTAACCGTAGTAAATGAATGAAGATCTGCAATAAAAAAAAGACTTTCGTTAGTTATGTCTTTAGACATTTTAATTGCAGGAATAATTGCTCCAAGTAAATTTCCTAGATGTGGTGGGCCCGTACTTTGGATTCCTGTTAATATTCTTGCCATTTTATAGATTTTTCAACTCTGTAAAAATATGATTTTTATCTTTGTAAAATGAAATGGCATAATTTTAATATTAAATCTCTTCGACATATTTTAAGTTCAATTTGGCGTTTATGGTTTCTCATTGCATTTATATTAGTCTTTTTCTTATTTATTCCTGCTCTTTTCTTTTTTACTAGAATCAATAGAAGACCTTTAATAGTTGCTAAATTAACAAGATACTGGTCCTTATTAACATTATGGTTGTCTGGAGTATTTTTAAAAATAGTAATTGAAGAACCATTAAACTCAAATGAAGCATATATAATCTGTCCAAATCATGTATCATCTTTAGACATACCTATTGTTTTAGCAGCATTTAAAATACCTGTTATTTTCATGGCAAAAAAAGAGTACTCAAATATTCCAATATTTGGATACTTCTATAAGAACAATACCGTTATTGTTAATAGAGATAACCTACGTGATGCATATTCTGCATTTACCAATTCTATAGAAAAATTAAAAGAGGGTTTAAATGTCTGTATCTTTCCAGAGGGAGGAATTCCCAAGCCTGAAGTTAAATTACGAAAATTTAAAAACGGACCTTTTAAACTTGCATTAGAATCTAATTATAAAATCGTTCCTGTTACGATGCCTAATAATAAATCTATGTTTCCTTGGAACTATTTTAGAGGTTATCCTGGGCTAGCTCACGTAATCATTCATAAGCCAATAACAGTCTCTTCTGTGAAAAATAATGACATTAAAAACTTGAATAATACAACATACAACACTATTTTTGATGAATTAACAAACTATGAAAATAAATAATAAACTTATCAATGATCTTGCAAAGCTAGCTAAGCTTGAGTTTAACGAGCAACAGTCCGTTGAGATGCAAGAAGACTTGAAAAAAATTATTGGTTTTGTCGATAAGCTCTCTGAAATTGATACAGAAAATATTGAACCTCTAATTTATTTAAGTGATGAAAAAAATGTTCTAAGAGAAGATGAAATTGGAAGCATGTTAAGTCAGAGAGAGGCTTTGTCCAATGCCCCAAAAAAAGACTCAGACTACATTTTAGTACCTAAGATTATAAAAAAATAAAACTTAGGATAGATCCATATCGAACCAGGATTCAGCTCTTGACTTATTGTCTAAAGAATATTTTTTTTCTTTGTAAACAAACTCATTAGATTTACTATTGTAAATATAATCTTTAGTCCAAAGAGTATGGTTTTGTGCAACATCTTCAATAGCTGAAATAATAAATTCAACCTCGCTATTGGTCATCGTTGGATGGATAGACATTCTGACCCAACCAGGCTTTAGTGTTAAATCACCCTTGTTAATATTACTAGTTATTTTGTGAGAAGTTTTTTTATCAACTTCTAATAAAATATGACCATAAGTTCCTGCACATGAACAACCTCCCCTAACTTGAATCCCAAATCTGTCATTTAATAATTGGACGACTAAATTAAAATGTAAATCATCTATATAAAAAGAATAAATTCCTAATCTTTCTGAAATATTTTCAGCTAAGACATGTAAATTATCTATTTTTAAAAGTCTTGGCCATACAATTTCATGAATTTCATGCTCTCTATCAAGAATGTTTTTTACACCAATTTGATCTTTTAACTGAATACAAAGAGCTGTTTTTATTGTTTGTAAAAAACCTGGAGTACCTCCGTCTTCTCGAAGCTCAATATCATCGATATATTTATGCTCTCCCCATGGATTTGTCCAATCGACAGTTCCCCCTCCAGGTACATCAGGAACTTTATTCTTATATAAACTTTTATTAAATACTAAAATACCGGACGCACCAGGTCCACCCAAAAATTTATGTGGAGAAAAATATATCGCATCTAAACATCTTTTTTCATTATTTGGATGCATATCAATATTTACATAAGGAGCTGAACATGCAAAATCTACGAAACAAAGTCCATTATTATCGTGCATTATTTCAGCAATCTCATAATATGGAGCGTAAACACCAGTCACATTAGATGCCGAAGTTACTGCGGCAATTTTAATATCTCTATCACTAAATTCAGATAACATATCTTGGAACTTTTCAAGGTTAACATCTCCATTCTCTTTATGAGGCATAAGTACTACTTCTGCAATTGTTTCAAGCCAAGATGTTTGGTTCGAGTGGTGTTCCATGTGAGTAACAAATACTACAGGTTTATTATTAATTTCGATTTGATCCTTAAAATTCTCGTGTACTTTTAAGCCTAAGATTCTTTGAAATTTACAAACCAAAGAAGTCATTCCAGAACCAGAAGATATAACTACATCATCTTTATTAGCTCCAACATGGTCTTTTATACATTTTAAAGCTTTTTCTAATGCATAACTCATCGTTGCTCCAGTTGTTGAGGTTTCAGTATGAGTATTGGCAACAAATGGAAAAACATTTTTCCTTAGAACATCCTCTATAGGCTTATATAAACGTCCACTTGCAATCCAATCTGCATAAACCATTTTTTTTTCGCCATATGGAGTCACAAAATTTTGATCTCTACCAATAATATTACCTCTATATTTTGAAAAATACTTTTCTAATGACATTACTAAAAGATTTATTGAAGCAAAGTTACATTATTATTATCTATTTTAAGATGGGATTCCTTTCCAAGAATTATTGATAAATTATTATTAATATGTCCTGCTGGAAAATTAGAGATTACTGGGTAATTATAGCTATTAGTATGCTCTAAAATAATCTCATTTGCAGTTTTACCAAATGGAATAATATTATCATTCATTTTAGTCATAGAACCAATGATTAAAGCCTTAAGATTACTTAGTTTACCACTTCTTTTAAGTGAAATCATCATTCTATCTATATGATATAAATATTCATCTAAATCTTCTAAAAATAATATTTTATTATCAGTATTTAAATCGGATGAAGAACCAATTAGACTATATAAAATAGAAAGATTACCTCCAATGATCTCACCAGTAACAGAAAAATTAAGATCTATATTTGAATCATTAAACTCTATCTTATTACTTGAAAAAAATAGGCGCTTGTGTAGAGAAAGAATCGCTTTTGAAGTGTTATTTTTAAAATTAACTGGCATAGTACCATGTATTGAAGCAATTCCTAAAGTATTTAAATGCGAATGAAAAACAGTTATATCACTGTATCCAATTAGCCATTTGGGGTTATATATTAAATTAGAAAAGTTAATTCTATCTACAATTCTGACAGAGCCATAGCCTCCCCTAGCAAATAATATTGCTTTAATATCATTATTATCTATCATCTCTTGAAGATCAAATGCTCGCTCAATATCATTTCCTGCAAATTGATTTGAAGAATTAAAAATATTACAACCAAGCCTGATTTTTAAACCCCAATTTTTCAAAGTATTAATTGATGGCTGTAGTTCATCTAAACTTATAGCTCTAGCAGTAGAAACAATACCTATTAGGTCACCTATTTTTAAGTTATCTGGAATAATCATTTGTGATACATTAAAACTTATATTTGCTAAAATATATTTTTTATAACATTTATGTCCAAAAAATCCTTTACAGTTACTGCAGCTCTGCCTTATGCGAATGGACCTCTTCATATTGGTCATATTGCTGGAGCTTATTTACCTGCAGATATTTTTGTTAGATATCAAAAATCTATTAACAATGATGTAGTATTTATTTGTGGCTCAGATGAGCACGGTGCTGCCATAACAATACAAGCAAAAAAAAATAATGTTCAACCAAAAGATATTATAAATAAGTATCATGAATTAAATAAAAAATCTTTTAAAGATTTTGGTATTGATTTTAGTATTTATGATAGAACTTCGGATAAACTTCATCACGAAACTGCACAAGAAACATTTAAATTTTTAGAAAAGAAAAATATTTTCACTAAGAAGACTACTAATCAATTTTATGACTTAAAAAACAAGCAATTTTTAGCTGATAGATATATTAGCGGTAAGTGCCCAAAATGTTCATCTGAAGAAGCTTATGGAGATCAATGTGAAAAATGTGGCTCAGCTTTAAGTCCTGATGAACTTATTAATCCCAAATCTACTTTAAGCGGAGAAGAGCCAGTTTTAAAAGAAACAACACACTGGTATCTACCGATGCAAAAACATGAAAACTGGCTGAAGCAATGGCTCTTATCTGGAGTACTGAACGATAAATCTCATCACGACCCAAAGCAATGGCGAAGTCAGGTTTTAGGACAATGTAAATCATGGATTGATGGGGGGCTCAAGGAAAGAGCAATGACAAGAGATTTAGACTGGGGCGTAAAAGTACCTATTGAAGATAGTGAAGGTAAGGTTTTGTATGTCTGGCTTGATGCTCCAATTGGCTATATTTCTGCAACAATTAAGTGGGCTAAAGAAAATAATATTAACTGGGAAAAATACTGGAAAAATAATGAAAGTAGTTTAGTTCACTTTATTGGCAAAGACAACATTGTATTTCATTGTATTATCTTTCCTATAATATTAAAAGAGCTAGGCAATTACAATCTGCCAGTTAATGTTCCAGCAAATGAATTCCTTAACTTGGAAGGGAGGAAGCTATCAACATCAAAAAACTGGGCTATTTGGCTGCATGAATATTTAAATGAATTTAAAGACAAACAAGACGCTCTGCGATATACTCTTTGTGCAACCGCTCCCGAAAATAAGGATACAGATTTCACATGGAAAGATTTCCAAGCTCGGAACAATAATGAGCTTGTAGCTATATTTGGTAATTTCGTAAATAGAGTTATCGTTCTAACTCATAAATATTACCAGGGTGTAATACCAGCTTATGCATCTTTATCTGATTATGACAATAATATTATTACAGAAATCTCTCAAACACCAAAAAAGATAAGTTCAAATATCGAAAAATATAAATTTAGAGAGGCTTTAAGTGAAGTCATTAATCTTGCAAGAACAGGAAATAAATATCTAGCAGACACTGAGCCTTGGAAACTTATAAAATCTGATAAAGAAAAAACAAAAAGTATATTAAATATATCAATTCAAATAGTTGCTAATCTTGCAATAATTTGCGAGCCTTTCCTTCCTTTTACTTCTAAAAAACTTTTCAATATGCTAAATATTCCTTCAGAAAATTGGGATACTGCTGGAGAATGTTTTTTAAAATCTGGGCATATAATTAATGATGCAGAACACCTATTTAGTAAAGTAGAAGATGAAGATATTGAAATCCAATTAAACAAACTTAGAAAAAATGATTAAATCAATAACTCTAGTATTATTATTAATAATTAGCTCCAATATCAGTGGACAATGCTATGACAGATATCAAAGTGAAATATTTAATAATGTTTCAGTAAATACAGTAAACTATTCAGATGTCTATAATGATAATGCCCACAAGATGGATATTTATACGGCTGATGATGATACAGCAACTAATAGACCAGTAATTATTTTTCATCATGGAGGATCATACTATGGCGGATCTAAAGAAAATCCAGGAGCTGTTGATTTTTGTACTGCTTTTGCAAAAAAAGGATATGTTGCTATTTCATCAAATTACCGGATAGTTGCATTGCAAAACATTATTAACTTTTTAACCAATAACTCGGTGCAATATGAGACAGTTCTAAAAGCAACTGCAGACATGAAGGCAGCTATTAGATATGTAAAGAAAAACTATTCCAATGGAAACTCTCTAGGGGTAGATTCTGCATCTGTATTTATTGGAGGAATTTCATCGGGAGGTGTTACTGCAATTCACACTGCTTACATTGACAACATTAGTGATCTCCCTACAAGCCCTGTTGATGTTCAATCAATCGTAAACTCTCTTGGTGGGTTAGAGGGAGATGCTGGTAATAATGGATATAATTCATCAGTTAAAGGAATAATAAATTTTGCTGGAGGAATAAATGATTTAAACTGGATAGATAGTAATGATGAGCCTATTTTCTCAGCACAGGGATCAAATGATGTTATAGTGAATTATAATTGTGGTCCAGGCTTAAACAATCCATCAGTATTGAATCTTTGTGGATTAGCTCAAATACACCCTTTATGTGATAATTTGGGTGTTATCAATCAATCTCTTACATTTAACAATGCGGATCATTATTGGGTTACATCAGGTAGTAATCCTGAATTTATCCAAGCAGTAAATCAGACAACTGATTTCCTCTACCCACTGCTTTCATGTAATCAAACAACAAATATAAGCGAGCATGTTACTGAAAAAGAAAAATTAATTCGTGTAACGAATCTTCTAGGAAAAACTATAAGTAGGTCTTTTAATACTCCAATGCTGTATATTTATGATAATGGAAAAGTTGAGAAAAAAATAATATTTAAATAAATTAAGATGTCAGATCAAATAAATCGTAATCCAAGATTTAAGAAAAATAATTCCTCAAATAATACTTTTCGTAAAAGACAAAATGCAAAGAAAGAAAGTAATGATGGCTTAACTCGCTTAAACAAACATGTTGCCAACTCTGGAATATGTTCAAGAAGAGAGGCAGATAAATTTATTGAGGCTGGTCTTGTTAGTGTTAATGGAAAAGTCATCACTTCGATGGGGTACAAGGTAAATAAAACAGATATCGTTAAATTTAATAATTCAAAAATAAGAAGAGAGAAAGAACAATATGTTCTTCTAAATAAACCAAAAAACTACGTTACAAATACTAAAGATCCACGTAAACTAAACTCAGTGCTAAGGCTAGTTGAAAGGATCTGTAAAGAACAACTTTTACCAGTTGGTAAACTAGACAGAATTAGTACTGGGCTAATGCTGTTTACAAATGATAATGATCTTTTAAAAAAATTATCATCTAAAAATAAAAGAATTAAAATCATCTATCAAGTTAGTCTTAATAAAAAGCTGTCTTCTTTAGATTTTAAAAAAATACAGGATTCAGTTACTGATAAAAACAATCAATCCTTGATTTCAAGTGTAGCATATATGCAAGGAAAAGATAAGAATGAAATAGGCATGGAAGTATTAAGTATTAAAAAAGAAGTAATTTATAATACTTTTGAGGCACTTGGGTATGAAATTGTTAAAGTTGATAGAGTATATTACGCAGGATTAACAAAAAAGAATTTAGCTAGAAAAGAATGCAGATTTTTAACAGATGAAGAAATCACAATATTAAAACGTCTTTAACGTATAAGTAATAGTAATAAAGTCTAAAATTAAATATAATTGAAAAGATTAATTAGAAATATCAGCATCTTAACAATTTTTTTATTTGTTTTAAGCGGTATAGTAATACCAAAAATGTATGGTGATAGAATTAAAAAAAATCTATCAAAGAATCTAACTTCCAGTATAAAATCAGATATAGAATTTGAGAAATTAAAATTCTCAATTTGGGACCAATTTCCATATGCATCAGTAAGTTGTTACAATTTAATTGTATCAGAATCAACTAATTTTTCTTCGGACACATTATTATTTGCAAAAAATGCCTTTGTGAAATTTAATTTAATCGAAATATTTTCTGATAATTTTAAATTAAAAAACATCAATATTGAAAACGCAAAGATTTTTATCAAATTTAATAAAGATAATGACAAAAACTTTGACATATTATCAGAAAATAAAGAAACAAAAAAGACACTATCATTTAATAAGATTTCATTTCAAAATACTAATTTAAATTATAATAATGAAAACCTCAATATAAATTTTAAAACAAATGTTGAGTTAATTAATTTGAATTTTGAAAAAGGGTTAACACAAAATATGAACATAGATTTCAAATCTTTTTTCCATCATTTTTCATATAATAACAAAAAATATATTCAAAATAAAAATTTAATTTTCAAAGGAGATATAAAAACAATGAGTGATAGCTTTGAGATATTGAAAGCTGAAATAAAATTAGAAGGGATAAAGTCTGATATAGCTTTAAAATTATCAGCAAATAAATATCTTGACTTTACTTTTAAAAGCTCAAATCAAAAAATTAAAGATGTTATTAATAATACACCTGAATTTCTTAAAGAGATGTACTCTTCATTTACTGCTGATGGGGGGATAAGTTTTAATGGTAAAGTAAATGGAGATATTAGCCTTGGAAACCCTAACCTTGAGATCGATTATAAGCTTGATGAAGTAAATTTTAAAATAAAAGAAAATCCATTCTTGCTAAAGCATTTATCTTCTAACGGAAGTATTAATAATGGTATTAAAAATATTTTTGAATCTTCATCAATATCTTTTGAGAACTTTAAAGCCTTTACAAATTCTGGTAATATTTGGGGTGATTTTACTGTATCTAATTTTAATCAATATTATTTATTAGCTAATTTAAATTATGATCTAGGTTTAAAAGAAACAAATCACTATAGTATTGACAGTCCATTCTTTGAAATGCAAGGTAAAGTAAAGGGGAATTTAGATTATAATGGAGCTATTTCTTTTGATAACAACACTATAAATAAAATAATAAAAGCCAAAAAAAGTGGATCTTATAGTATTATAAATTCTTCATTTTATTATAAGAATAATTTAAATAAAATATTTATTGATAGTGCATATGGATTTATTGAGAACCATAAGATAGAAATCAAAGAAGGTTATGCAAAAGTTGGAGAAAGCTTGATGAATTTCTCAGGAGATGTTCTAAATCTATTCAGTTACATACATACTCAAAAACCCAAAATTAATATTAAAGGCGAGTTAAAATCATCCAAAATAAACTATGAAGATCTTTTAAATAAAAATGATATTATCGATACTAATACAATAACAGAGTTACCTGACTATTTAGAAGCCAATATTAGCCTGGATGTGGAAAATTTCATATATGACAAATTAATAGTTAAGAATATAAAAGGATTAATGTTATATAAGGATCTTGCTTTTAGTACCGATAATGTCGAAGCAAATACACTTACAGGTAGTATTAGCCTAAATGGAAAGTTTTATCAAAAGGAGGATAATTCCTTTAAGCTGTCTATAAACTCAAAGTTTGAGGACATCAATATTAAAACATTATTCTACTGCTTTAATAACTTTAATCAAGAATATCTAAAATATGAGAACCTTGATGGCAAGATTAATTCACAGTTTATGTGTAACACAGAGCTAGATAATAAATTCAAATTTATTTCTGATAAGTTTCAACTCAGTTCAAAAATAACAATAAGTGAAGGGGAGTTAATCGGTTTTCAACCAATGGAAAAACTTTCAAAATTTGTAAGTCTTGAAGATTTAAAGCATATAAAATTTTCAACATTAAAAAATGATATCGAGATTAAAGATGAAGTAATTAAAATACCTAGCATGGAAATTAAATCAAATGCACTTAGTATGATAATTTCAGGATATCATAATTTTAATCTTGAATATAACTATAAAATCAAAATGCTTCTAGGGCAAATACTTGCCAAAACATTTAAATCAAATAATATAGATTATAATAATGACGAGCTAATAACAAATGTTCAGCTTAGAATGAGTGGGGATGAAGATAATTTTGACATAAAGTTTGAAAAATTAAAAATTAAAGAACATATAAAAAAGGGGATTAAACAAGAAGTTAAAACTATAAAAGATATTATAAAAGAAGATATTATTGACAAAAAACAGGAAATAGTTAATGACGATGAAATTGAAATAGAATGGGACGATAATTTTTAAAATAGTTACTTTTACTACAAGAAATGAATATTTACAGTACAAAACAGAGATGGAAGCTTTTTCTAGCAATGCTAGCAATTTGTATTAGCTTACTATCCCTATTTGTAACAAATTATCTTGTAAATGAACTAAAAGAAGAAGAACGAAAAAAGATTGAAATATGGGCTGCAGCTACCAAACAGTTAGTAAGTTCAAATATTCAAATTGACTATTCTCTTGCGCTAAAAGTAATATCAGAAAATCAAAATATACCAGTTATACTTGTCGATGAATGTGATAGTATTTTAGAATCACGAAATCTGAAATTTTATTCAAAAAAAGACAGTATTTTATTAAATGAATACTATAATGAAATATCAAAAGAATCATCAGCTATAAAAAATAAATTAAGTCTAAAAAAAGGCAAAAATTTAATAGATGATTATAACTTTTTTTTGAGAAAAGAATTAAAGAGTATGAAGGAAAGTGGTGAGAGCCCAATTGAAATAACTCTTTCAGGTGATAAACAATGGATATATTATCAAGACTCTCCAACGTTAACAAATTTACGATACTATCCTTTTTATCAACTAGTTCTTATATCACTGTTTGTATTAATTGGGTACTTTATTTTTAGTTGGGCTAGAAGATCTGAGCAAAATCAAGTATGGGCTGGAATGGCTAAAGAAACAGCTCATCAAATTGCAACTCCACTTTCATCATTGATGGCCTGGGTAGAACTAATAAAAGATTCAGGAAATAATACTGGTATGGTAACTGAAATGGAAAAAGACTTAAATCGGCTTGAAACAATAACAGAAAGATTTTCCAAAATAGGCTCTAAACCTGAAATGAAAGAGCATAATGTAAATGAAATTATTCAAAAATCAATCTCATATCTTAAGAATCGACTTCCTTATAAAACAACTTTTATATTTAATCAAAGTACAGCTATCAATAATATAAGTGCAAATAAAACACTCATTGGATGGGTATTTGAAAACATATGTAAAAATGCTGCTGATGCAATGAAAGGAAAAGGAGAGATATGTATTCAGGTTACGGATGAAAATTCTTTAGTCCAAATTGAAATAACAGATTCTGGAAAAGGGATCCCAAAAAATATTTTGAAAGATATTTTTAAACCTGGCGTGACAACCAAGCAAAGAGGATGGGGGCTAGGCCTATCACTATCTAAAAGAATTATTGAAGACTATCATGGTGGAAAAATTTATGCTAGAAATGCCAAAGAAGGTCAAGGGGCACAATTTATAATTTTACTTGAAAAGGTTTAAAGACTACAGCTATCCAAATTATTTTTATTTAAGTAGTCTTGGTGGTATTCTTCTGCTTTGTAAAAAACCTCAGCTTCTATAATTGTTGTAACAATTTGTTGCTCTATTTTTTCCTGATATTCTTTTTTAGACTCAAAAGCTTGCTCTAATTGAAGATTTGAATAACAAAATATAGCTGATCTGTATTGAGAGCCTGAATCACCGTTCTGACTGTCGATGGATGCTGGTTTGTGGTTGGACCAAAAAATATTTAAAAGTTCCAAAAAAGTAAGAATATTTGGGTTAAAATATATTTCTACTACTTCAATGTGATTAGTTGAGCCCGAACACACTTCATTATAAGTTGGGTTTTTAGTGTGTCCTCCCATATAACCTGATTTAACATTATAAACTCCTTCAGTATTTTTGAATAGGTACTCAACCTTCCAAAAACATCCGGCACCAACTGTTACTTTTTCAATTTTATTCTTATCAATAAACTTAATACTTAATGAATTGACACAATGCCGAGTATCTTTTTTAGTGGCTTTCTCACCGTGAAACACATGACCTAAATGACCATCACATCTTGCACAACAAATTTCTGTTCTTTTTCTACCAAGTGAATTATCTTCATATCTTACAACTGCATCAGCAATCTCATCATCAAATGAAGGCCACCCACAGCCAGAATCAAATTTTGATGTAGATTCATATAAAAAACTACCACATGCTCTACAACAAAAAACACCTTCTAAAAAAGAGTCATTGTATTCTCCAGAAAATGGTCGCTCAGTACCCTTATGAACAATAATTTCTTTCTCCTCATCAGTTAAATCACTAAAAAAATCTCTTGACATATTATATTTCTATTTTAAAAATATGACAATCCTCAAAAGAATAATTAATTTTAAAATTATATAAATCACAAATTCTCTTAACAATTGACAAACCAATTCCTAAACTCTTTTTATTTTCTTGATCTCTGTAAAACCTTTTAAATATATCTACACTACTGTGACTAGTATTTTGACCACTATTTTTAAAAATTAAAATATTATCTATAAAATTCACCTCGAATAAACCGCCTTTCAAATTATGAATAATAGCATTTTTAATAAGATTTAAAAATAGTGTATCTGCCAAATACTTATTCATCTTTAGTGATATATTATCTGGAATATTAACACTAATACTTATGCTCTGTTGTTCAATTATATCAGTGAAAAAATTAATTTTCTCTTTTATTATCGACGAAAGCTGGAGCGATTCTTCATCGGCGTAAAAACGATTGTCAATTTTAGTTAAGAAAATTAGTGATTGATTAATCTTAGCAAGACGATTAATAGTATTCATTATGACAGCAATATGCTCCATCTCCATCTTATTCAGACGATCAGATTGCAGAAGCTCTTCTGCTTTTGAACTGATGATTGCAAGTGGTGTTTGTAACTCATGAGATACATTCTCAGTATATTCTTTCTGTTCATCAAAGTCACTCTTAATCTTCTTGGACATTTCATTAAATACATCATTCAGTTTTTTAATCTCATCAACGTCTGCATCTTCCAGAGCTAAAGAATGAGATTTTCCTACATCAAAATTTTCTAATTTATCTATTGTGCTATAAAAAACTTTTAAAGTACGCTTTACTGTCAAGTGATTTACAAAAAATATTATTAAGAAAAAGAGCATTGCTAAGCCAACATTTAAAATTACAATTCTCCATATTAGTAGATCAGTCTGAGACTGTGATTGTAAAATTTCTACTTTGTATATCTTATGTTTAAATACTTGAAAGAAAGTAATCTTTCGAAAAAGATTATATCTGCCAGATTCTATTAAAACAGTATCAGAAAAAAGGGTTGGTTCTAATCTTGGCGCTTTAAAAACAAATGTTTTTGCACCCTTCATGATAGCGATGTCATCGGCATAAGAAACATCCATTATAAAAGAACTTTGCATGTCTAATAATCTATCTTTTAAATCTTCGGCAAGAATCACTCTAACAGAAAAATACATTAAGATACTGCCTAAGAAAAAGAATATCGCACTAGCAGAAATAAAACTTAGACCCGATTTAGTAGATAGCTTCATTTTTAATTACTGAATTTATAACCAACACCATAAATATTTTTAATATAATCTGAACATCCAGATTTTTCCAGTTTTTTCTTTAAATTCTTAATATGTGTATAAACTAAATCATCAGAAAAACTATAGTCATGATAATTAGAGGACATATATTCTCCTAAATTAGTTTTACTTAAAACTCTATTTTTATTAGTAATAAAATATAATAATAGATTAAACTCTGTATTTGTTAAATCAACTCTTTTTTCTTTAACTAAAGTTAACATCTGATCTGGTATGATCTTTATATCACCAATTATTATCTCATTATCTCCTTCAAAATTTAATCTTCTTATCAAAGAATTAATTCTAGCATTTAATTCTGGCATAAAAAATGGTTTTGTCAAATAATCATCCGCTCCTAAATCTAGTCCTTGAATTTTATTTGATAAAGCATCTTTGGCGGAAATTATAATCACGCCTGTTGTTTTATCTTTATTTTTTATTTCTTTAATTAGTGAGAGTCCATCTCCATCTGGCAAACCTAGGTCCAATAGAACAGCATGAAAATTATTATTCTTTAACAAATCTCTAGCATTTTTTAATTTTTCAACATGTGTACATAAATAATTACTTTCTTGTAAATATTTAACTACAGATTTAGCTAACTCTAATTCATCTTCTACTAAAAGTATTTTATTTTTATTATGCATTTTTTAACATATTCATGAGTAATGAAACTGTGATAAGAATAAATGATAAT
Source organism: uncultured Flavobacteriales bacterium (assembly GCA_905181585.1). Lineage (GTDB taxonomy): Bacteria > Bacteroidota > Bacteroidia > Flavobacteriales > BACL11 > CAJIYG01. The sequence continues at coordinate 58,167 of CAJIYG010000003.1, read as the reverse complement.
CCAAAATAAGTTAAATTCTTTTTAAATCTTTCTACTACAGACTTAATATTTTTAGTGTAAAGCAAGCCAAGATGACCAAAAATAATAGCAAAAAGCATTAATATAGTATGCTCTATAGCCCAAAATCTATATGAAAAATATGCATCTGCATTTGACTGACTAATAAAATTCTCAAGCTTGCTAATATGTAAGGCGTATAATAAAAGCCCTAATATTAATTCAAGATATAAAAGAATGACAGCAAATTTTGGAATAAAGAAATCGTGGAAATCAGAAAATTTAATTTTTTCATAAACTCCAAGCAAAGAACGAATAACTATATATAAAGCTACAAAAGACACCGCAAAACTTAAGGCTATATGTGAGATTAAGATAGTGTAATACATAATTATTACAAATTTAGATAAAAATCAAGGGAAAATATCTTTAAAAAGAATTACAATTCTTGTATTTCAAACTTAGGATAGCCTTTATCTCCACTACTGTTGTAATAATCTATAAAATGAAGCTTAAAATAACGACCATCTTTATCATTTAAAATATAGTTTAAGTTAGTATTAATAGAATATTCTCCAGCATTCATATCATAGGATTTCCAGTTATAGCCAATCACATCTCTATTATTATGGAAAGAATACTGAGTTAAATTTTCATTAGAAATATTTTCAAAAGGATTTAAAGTATCTAAAGCAACTAAAACATTTGCTTCATTAATAAGCACGCCAGTAACTAAATATGGTGTTCTAGGGTTGTAGAAGATATGTGTGTATTGTGTGAAGACTAAATCCCAATTATTTTTTTCTGGTTCCACATCTACAACGGTATTTTGAGAAAAAGAATATGAAACATAATTAAAGTTTTGATTTTTAATAATTTCGACAACTGTATCAAAAGAATTGTCAAGAGAACCATAACGAATAAAGCATGAGTTACTTGTACGAGATTCTACAGCAAATTTTACGTATCCAGTATGATTTCCAGAGAAACTATATCCTTTGTCGATTATATATATCTCGTTATTTATAATTCCAAATAAAGCTGAGCTATCATTATTTCCATCAGGGCTATCACACAGCCAAGTAGCGCTATTTAAATCGTAAGATTGATCAAAATTATAGCTATTTGTTTTCCATGCTGCTGCTGCTCTAGATGTATTTATGCGGATATCTAAGTTCTGAATATTTGATGAAATAGCTAAATCCCAATCGGTTTTAATATTTTGAGAAATAATCTCACCCTGCTTTAAAGAATAAAAAATCTGATATCGATAATCAGGACCTAACTCAATTACTGAGGTAAGCATACTACCAGAACCATGAGGCATGATAGGAGTTTCACCTTTTTCACAGCTTGTAAATATAAAAAATAAGATAATTGCTATATATATTTTCATTAGAAGTAGAATTTAATTGAAGAATAAAATGTTCTTCCATATCCAACAGATGTAGAACTAGAAGAAGTAGAATGAACCTGGCCAATACTAAAACTTGACACGTCAGTTATATTAAAGATATTTTTAGCTCCTAAAGTAATTTCTCCAATATTTTTAATACTCTTAGAAAGACTTACATCTAAAATTTGATATTTATCAATATTAGTTTCAACAATTTCTCCATCCGAAAGTTTAGCAAATGATGGTAAATTACCAGTAAATTTATAAAAAGAAGCAAGTTGTAAATCCCAAAAATTTAGATCCCAAAAAATTGAAGCTTTATAATCAGAAGAATAACTAAACCTTTTTACATCCTGACCACTGCTTAATGAATTATATCTTGCAAGTAAAGAATTTCCTATACTCATCTCTAATCTATTTGTCTTTATTTTTGCTTGAAATCTAGCACCCATGGTTTGATATTCTCCTAAATTAAAATATGTATACTCAGATGAATTAGAACTTTGAGCTAATGAAATTAGATTTTTTATATTATTATGGAATCCACTTAAGTCAAAAAATAAAGTTTTAGATAATAAATTCTTCTTCCAATCAATATCTAAATGAAAATTATTAGACGCTTCTGATTTTAAACTAGAATTACCTAAGATGTTATGGTTTATATCTACAAATTCAAAATATAATTCTTTTAAAGCAGGGGCTCGAAAGCCTTTAGCATAAGATAATCTTATCTTAAAATCTTTAAATGGATACATTAAGTTTATTGATGGAATTACAGGAGCTTTATAATCTGAATTATATGCAAATCTTAAGCCAGGTCTAAAAGTCAATTTTTTCATGTAAAACTCAATATTTGAGAAAATTGCATAATTGGACTGATATTGCTTAGAATTTATTATCCTTTGTCCCTTTGCATACTCATTCTTAACTTCATATCCTATCTGATAATTTAAATTACTATCAGCTGTATTTGAATATATTACTTTATTTAAGAATGACGTGAATAATGATGTATCTTGATCGCTTTCTGATTCAGTTAAAGTTTCCTCTAATGTTGTTAAGTCCTTAAAATAAGTATTCTTTATTCTATTATATATATTATATGCTAATAAAAAATTTAAATTTTCATTTTCTTTTAATCTAAGATTAAAATTTACACCAAAATTATCTCGCAAAGTGTAATAGTAATCATCGAATGCATTTTCATAATATGGAAGTCTAGGCATTCCTCTATTTGTAATTTTTTCATTAAAATGTTGATAGAAAATTCTAAGATTATAATTTTTATTAGTGAGAATATACTGCATATCTGCAAAGTACTGCTCTTTTGGCTTCCACTGTAAGAACCTAGATGTATCTGCTAAAGCATTGGATGTAATTAGCTGAAAACTTTCTCCTTTAGACCAGCCGTCAAAATAATTTCTTCCACTAGAAAATTTGAAAAGATTATTTTTTATTTTTAATCCAAAGTCCATATCAAAATTATAATGACCGACACTTTCATAGTATGTAGAAAGTGATGTAGATAACTTTTTTTGTTGTTGCTTCTTAGAAATTAAATTAATTGTACCCGCTAAAGCATCTGAGCCGTAAGAAACAGATAAAGGGCCTTCAACAATTTCCACCCTTTCAATATTATTAAGATTAATTTGTGATAAATCTATATTGCCATTTAGTCTTCCTATAACCGGAATATCATCGATTAAAATTTTCACATTTTGCCCTGAAAGACCTTGAATACTAATTGAACTTCCCAAAATATTATCTTGTGATAATCTTAAGTTCATTTGATCTTGTAATAAGTTTTGAAGATTAACTGCTCCTTTAGCCTTTATATAGCTTTTATCAATAACACTAATCTTGTGTATGCTTTTACTAGATGTTCGTGGTGATATTTGAGCTGTTATAACTACTTGATCAAGTAAAGTATTCTTGCTGCTTAAAATAATAATACTATCCCTTATAAAATGCTCTGATATAGATTTATGAAAAGAAATGTGAGATGCAATAATATCATATTTTAAGTATGATGGAATAAAGTAATTCGATAAAGATATTTTACCATTTATATCAGAAGTTAAATTTACAACAAGATTTGATTCAGGATGAGACACAACAACATTAACATCAGAAATAGGCTCATTACTTTGATCAGTAAAATAAATATTTTGCGCAAAAAGATTTGAAACATTAAAAAAAATGAATATTAAAAAAGAAAATTTTAATAAAATAATTATATTCTTCATTACAACTGAAAATTAGCCACAAATCTATGTTTTTTTTGATTCTTTAAAGTGAAAAAATTAAAAATATCTTTTTAAACAATCTGTTTAAAGCAATTAAAAACTAGAGTAAAATACTGAAAATCAGTATCTTATTTATTATTTTTATCCAATCTTAATAAGCTCAATATTCTTATTAAGATTAATTTTAAATAAGAAAAATAACGTCTATATTTGCCAAAATTATAATACTAAATAAAACAAAAAATGAAAACTAAAAACTTTATAAAAGGATTACTACTTTCTTCAGTAATAATTCTCTCATCATGCGGCACGGATTCAGATCCTGAGCCAGTAGGCGTTAATGACTGTAACGGTATTTTAAACGGTCCAGCTTTAATTGATGACTGTGGAGATTGTCAACAAGCGTATGTATATGATGTTGTTTCTCATACAGTACAACTGTTAGATGATGTTAATGATGTTGAATTGGGACAAACTGAAATTCTTGTTATGCCTGATGATGCATCAAGCCCTTACTGGAATCAAGGATGTATTACTGCGCCATCAACATATACTTTTGATAGAATGGGACAGAGTACAGTAAGTTACGGAGGACAAAGCACAAGACTTTTAATGGCCATTGAACTATACAACTCTTTTACTACTGGATCTGAAACAGAACTATTAGAAATGTTTAATAACGGTACAGGATTTGGTAGTGTAGATTTTAATGGAACTACTATAGACCTAGATGCAAGTGGAAAAAAACTTGGTAACAAAACTGCAGCATATGGTTCTGCAACAGTTAAGCCTTTATTTGACGCGATGCTATCTAAGCAAGCAAATGTTGTTATGCCTGCTGTTAATGCAGGGACAATTGCATCAGCGGGAGTTGCTGGATCATTTACTGGCGTTGGAGGTAGAACTGTGAAAGTAGACGAAAAAGGATTTGAGCTAAATCAAACATTTATTAAAGGGTTAATTGGTGGGTTATGCGTAGACCAAATTGTAAATGGTTACCTAAGTCCTTCTAAATTAAATTCTGGTGATAATGAAACGTCTGGTCTTGGAGCAGGAGAATATACTAATATGGAACACTACTGGGATGAAGGTCTTGGATATCTTTATGGATTAGAAGCAGATATTACTGCACCTACATTTTCAGCTAATGGATCTGTTCTATTAAATAAATATGCTGGAAAAGTTAATACTTCTGGAGATGTTGATATGAATGCGGTATATACTGCATTAATAGCAGGAAGAACTGCAATTGTAAATATGGATTACGTAGAGAGAGATGCACAAGCATTAATTGCAAGAGAGCATATTTCTAAAATTTTAGGAGTTAAAGCTTCTGATTACTTAAGAGGTGGTGCTGAACAACTACAGAATTCAACTCCAGATATGGCTGAAGCAATTCATGATCTTTCTGAAGGATATGGTTTTGTATTAAGTCTACAGTTTGCTCTTGATGGAGGCGGAAATTATCTATTTACAAATTCTGAGGTTAATAATATGCTAGCAATACTTGAAGCTGGAAACGGTCTTTGGGATGTTGATGCTGCAGCACTAATTCAGATGGCAGATGATATTGACGCAAGATTTGGAATGTAAAACTAAACATATAAAAAGCCCAGTAGTATTGTCTTCTGGGCTTTTTATATTTTAAAAAAATCTAAAATGAAAAAAATATTTACAGTACTTAGTATATCTATAATAATAACTGGGTGTGGCGGTGGTGATAACAATGACATTTATAGTGATGGGTTTGACAGAAATGCTCTTCTTATAAACATTACTGATAATATAATAATTCCAGCATATAATAATTTTAGCAGTAAAACAACTGAGCTAGAAAATACAATAGATCAATTTATTGCAGAAACTAACCAAAACAATCTTGATTTGGTTCAAACAAAATGGCTGGATGCATATATGGCTTGGCAACATATTGAGATGTTTGATATAAATATGGCTGAAGAAATTAATTTTAGAAAAAAAATGAATTCTTATCCAGCTAATGGTTCTAGAATAGAGTTAAACGTATTATCTGAAAGTTATGACTTCAATGACCCTAATCATTATGCTGCACAAGGATTTCCGTCATTGGATTATATGATAAATGGTTTGCAAAATGGAATTACTATATACAATGGAGCAGATGGAGGTAAGTATTTAGCATATCTAAAAGCCTTGATAAGTACAATAAACTTTAACACAAATGAGGTGAAAAATGAATGGATTTCAAATCGTGATAATTTTATTTCTTCAACTGAAAATACTGCAACCTCAAGTCTAAATAAACTTACTAATGATTTTATTTTTTACTATGAAAAAGGTTTTAGAGCTAATAAAATAGGAATACCTGCTGGAGTATTTTCAGGGTCAAAACTACCCCAAAACATAGAAGCTTATTACCATAACCTTAGCAATAACAATACATCAAAAAATTTAGCCCTTGAAGCATTTACAGCAATAAATAAATTCTTTAGTGGTGTTCATTTTAATAATTCGACAGAGGGAAGTTCTCTTAAAGAATACTTAAACTATCTTAATGCTACAGATGATGGTGATACTTTAAGTAATGTAATCATCGCAACAATTAATACTGCAGAAGCAGCTATAAATGATTTAGATGATGACCTAATGAATCAAATTAATACAGACAACTATCAATTACTTGTTACCTATGATAAAATACAGGCTGCTGTTCCACTTCTTAAAGTAGATATGATAGGGCATCTTAGTATTGATATTGACTATATAGATGCAGATGGAGACTGATATTTATTTCTATAAAGATTAACTGAGATTCTCCATATATTTGGAGAATCTTTTTTTTTATGATACTAAGTGTAAAAAAATATATCAACGCCTATACAGACTCCTCTCCTCTTGTAATATTTAGGATAGGTTTTGGGTTAATGATGCTTTTTAGCATCGTAAGATTTTGGAGTAAAGGCTGGATTGAAAAAATATATATTGAGCCTTCATTTCATTTTACTTACTATGGTTTTGAGTGGGTTAAACCTTTAGGAGATAAAATATATATTCTTTTTATACTTTGTGCCATATCTTCTGCTTTAATTGCGATTGGGCTTAAATATAAACTTGCAATAATTACCTTTTTTTTAAGCTTTACATATATTGAACTTTTAGAGAAAACAATATATCTAAATCATTATTATTTCATCTGTGTTCTGAGCTTTTTATTAATTTTTCTTCCTCTAAACTCATCATTTTCAATAGATAATCTTATAAATAATAAAAAATCAAATTCTGTGCCAAGATGGACAATTGATAGTATTAAACTAATGCTTGGTATCGTATATATTTATGCTGGATTGGCTAAGATAAATTCTGATTGGCTTTTGCAAGCACTACCACTAAAAATTTGGCTTCCATCAAAATACGATCTTCCAATAATAGGCGAGACGCTTATGCAAGAGAATTGGGTGCATTTCGCAATGAGTTGGGGAGGAATGCTTTATGATCTACTAATCCCATTTTTATTACTTTACAAAAGAACAAGAACATTTGCATTTCTTTTGGTAGTATTTTTTCATGTTTTTACAAGAGTTCTATTTCCAATTGGTGTATTTCCTTACATTATGATCATCAGTGCTTTAATATTTTTTGATGCAAAATTTCATAAGAAGATTATTAATATTTTAAAAAAAATTATAAATCCAATTAGCAAAAGATTATCACAAATTAATATTCAAAATGTTAAATTTTATAGTAATAAAAAGATTATTTGGGTACTAGCTATTTTCTTTATTCTACAACTAACAATACCTTTAAGACATCTGAGCTATAATGGCAATATTATGTGGCACGAACAGGGCTATAGATTTTCTTGGAGAGTCATGCTTATGGAAAAAATTGGATACACAACATTTAAAATTTTGGATAATGATAAAAATCAGTTCTTCTATGTCCAAAATGAAGAATTCTTGACAAGCTATCAAGAAAAACAGATGAGTTTCCAGCCTGATTTTATTTTAGAATATGCGCATTTTCTTGGCAAACACTTTAAAAGTAAAGGATTTGAAAATATTGAAGTATTTGCAGAAAGCTATGTATCTTTAAATGGTAGAAGAAGTCAAATGTATATTGACCCAGAAATTAATTTACTTAATATTAAAGATTCTTTCAAAAATAAATACTGGATTCTTCCATTAAAATAATGAGATTCTTTAAAAACATACTTTTGATTTCTTTCCTATTAAGCTTTAATTTTTTGAGTGGTCAAAATATTATCTCAGGAAAAATAATCTCTTCAGAGTCTAAACAAGCTATTAAAGGAGTCGAAATATTTGAAAAAAACATTGGTAAAATAGCTCAAACAAATTCTGAAGGATTTTATGAGTTCTCAACTAAAAAAAATAATATAAGCTTAATTTTTTTCGCATATAATTATAATGTCTATGAACAAAAATTGAATTTTAATGGAGATACTATTATTAATAAAGAGCTTTTACCTCTTTCGAAGCAGTTGATGGAAGTAGAAATTACTCAGAGAAAACAAAAAATATTTGAAATTAAAAGACTTAATGATATTGAAGGGACTTCAATATATGCTGGCAAGAAAAATGAAGTAATATTAGTGAACCAATCAATGGCTAATCTTGCCTCTAATAATGCAAGACAAATATATAGCCAAGTATCAGGACTAAATATATATCAAAATGATGATGCAGGGCTACAGCTTAATATTGGAGGTAGAGGGCTCGACCCAAATCGAACAGCTAATTTTAATACTAGACAAAATGGGTATGACATAAGCGCTGATGTTTTGGGATACCCAGAGAGCTATTACGCTCCTGCTTCTGAAGGGTTAGAAGAAATACAAATTATAAGAGGTGCTGCTTCATTGCAATATGGAACTCAATTTGGAGGTCTTGTTAATTTTATAATGAAGAAACCAAACTTGGAAAAAAATACAGAAATAATTAGCCGTAATACAATAGGAAGTAATCAGCTTTATACCAATTACACAAGCCTAAGCGGAAGAGTAAATAAGTTCAGTTATATCTCATTCATAAATTACAAAAGGGGAAATGGATTCAGGCCTAATTCTAAATTTGAATCCTCAAATATATATACTCACATAGGTTATGAACTTAATAGCAAATTAAAATTATCTACAGAAATAACTTTTCTGGATTACTTAGCACAGCAAGCTGGGGGATTATCTGACAAGATGTTTAATCAAAACTCCTTACAAAGCAATAGAGAAAGAAATTGGTTTAAGGTTGGATGGCTACTATACAATTTCCAGGTTTTTTATACACCGTCGAAAAACAACTCATTATCACTTAATTTATTTGGCCTAAAAGCAAATAGATATGCTCTTGGATTTAGAACAAACAGAGTTAGTCAGATAGATTCATTTGAGGAAAGAGATTTAATAAAAAGTGATTTTAATAATTTTGGTTTTGAAGCAAAATACCTAAAAAAATATCTTTTAAATAATCATCAATCAGCATTTCTGATTGGAACGAAATTTTATAAAGCAGATAATTATAGCGAGCAAGGGCCCGGATCAGATAGTATTGAGCCAGATTTTAATTTTGATATTTCTAATTATCCAAACTATAATAATCAATCAAATTATAGATATCCAAATCTAAACATTGCATTATTTGGAGAAAATATCTTTAAAATTAATAATAGTCTTTCAATCACGCCAGGCATAAGATTTGAGCACATAAAGACTGAAAGCATAGGGTTTTATAAAAAAATAAATCTAGATGGGGCTGATAATGTTATACTAGATAGCACAATATATAATAACAATAATAATGAGCGTAAATTTGTATTATTTGGAACTGGATTAAGCTATAAAAAAGATGTAGAAATCTACGGAAACATTTCACAAAACTACCGCTCAGTTACTTTTGCAGATATAAGTATAATCAACCCTGCATTTGTAATAAATCCAAATATAAAAGACGAAAAAGGTTTTACAATTGATTTAGGAATAAGAGGAGACTTTAAAAATATCTTTTCATATGATATTAGTGGCTTTAACTTATTTTATAATGACAGAATTGGTTTTGTACAAAAAGAGTTTGAAGATGGAAGTGTTAAAAGTGAAAGGGGTAATGTTGGAGATGCAAAAATATATGGCCTTGAAACTTTAATCGACATAAATATTAACAAATTAATATCTGAAGTTGATAATAATATATTCACATTTTATATAAACACATCATTTATTAACTCGGAATATGTTGATTCTGACAAAAATGGGATCATTGGTAATAGAGTTGAATTTATACCTAAAATAAACTTAAAGTCTGGGATTAGATTAGGGTATAAGAATATTTTAACAAATCTACAGTTTACTTTTTTGTCAGACCAGTTTACAGACGCCTCTAACGCCGTAGAAAGCAACTTAAGTGGAGTTATTGGATTAATACCGTCCTACAATGTATTAGACCTCTCAGCCTCTTATAAATATAAAAAACTTAAATTTGAATTTGGAATAAATAATATGCTAGACAACAAGTATTTTACACGTAGAGCAACTGGATATCCTGGGCCAGGAATAATCCCCTCACCAAATAGAAATATTTACACTACAATAGAAATTAGATTATAAATATTGATGCATAATAATAATATAATATTCTTTGATGGAATGTGTAACATGTGCAATTCATTTGTAAACTTAATTATCGTAATGGATAAGAAGAAAAAGTTTTTATTTTCTCCCATTTCTGGTAAGAAAGGGCAAGAGATAGTTAAATTATATGAGTTAAATAATAAGAAAATTGATTCAATAATTTTATTATCAAATAATGAAATAAAAGTAAAATCAGACGCTGCAATCCAAATAATTACATCTCTAAATATTTTCTTTAAAGTATTTTTTATTTTTAAAATTATACCTAAAATCTTTTTAGATTTTATCTATGATTTTATAGCAAAAAACAGATATAGATATTTTGGCAAAAGAAATTCGTGCTCTATCCCAAAGAAAGAACATCTTTCTAGGTTTATAGAATAAGCTTAAATTTACATTTTAAAAACAAACTATTTGGCTGGTATATATATTCATGTGCCCTTTTGTAAACAAAAATGCAATTATTGTAATTTTCATTTTTCAACTAAACAAGATAATGTTGAAGAGTTAGTTAGTGGAATGATTATAGAATTAGATCAAAGAAAAAGCTATTTAAAGACAAAAAAAATTGATAGTATATATTTTGGTGGCGGAACTCCATCAATAATTGATGTAAAACACATCATTAATATAATAGAAAAAATCTACTCTTTATTCGATGTTAAAAAAACTGCTGAGATAACTATGGAGTTTAATCCTGATGATATTAAAAAAGAAAAATTGAATAAATTAAGGCAAGCAGGAATTAATAGGCTGAGTATTGGAATACAATCTTTTAATAATGAGGACCTAATTTTCATGAACCGAAGTCATAATGCTAAAGAAGCAATTTCTTCTATTAAATTAGCTAAGGAGTGTGGCTTTAATAATATGAGTATTGATTTAATATATGGAGTGCAAAATCAGACAGATAAAACTTGGAAAAAAAATCTAAACCAAATGTTTGAGTTGGAGATAGATCACTTTTCTGCATATGCACTAACCGTTGAGCCAGACACAAAGCTAAATTACCTAATTAAGAAGAAGAGAGTTCAGCCAACTTCTGAATTAAAAGCTGAAAATCATTTTAAAATTCTACAAGAAGAATCTCTAAAAATGGGATATGAGCAATATGAAATATCTAACTTTTGTAGAAAAAATAAATTTGCACAACACAACACATCCTACTGGAAAGACAAAGCATATTTAGGGATTGGACCCTCAGCTCATTCTTATAATGGCGAGAGCAGAAGATGGAATATTTCCAATAATTTGAAATATATAACTTTGATAAATAATAGCGAAAAGTATTTTGATGAAGAAAAATTATCACCAACACAAAAATACAATGAATATACTTTAACCTCTCTAAGGACTATTTGGGGTGTTAGCTTAGATTATTTAGAAAATAATTTTGATCAACACATTGTATCTCACTTTAAAAAAAATGCAAGAAAATGGATAGATAATAAAAATATTATTTTGGGAAAAAAACAATGTGAGACTGACTAATAAAGGAATGCTATTTGCTGATGCAATATCATCAGACTTATTTATTATTTAAAATTCTTTTAAAATAATTTTCGTACTTATCCACGACTATATTCCACCTATAGTTTTCCTCAATACTTTCTAAATTTTCTTTAACAAACTTCTCTTTTTGATGGTATATATCTGAATTATTAAAAATTAATTTTAACGAATCAATACTATCGAAATATAAAGCCCCATTTGCAATTACAGATTTATTAAATTTATTATCATGACACAAAATAAAAGATTTTGCAGTCATTGCTTCTAAAAGAGCAGGATTAGTGCCTCCAACAGAATGTCCATGAATATATAGTTTTGAAAAATACCTAAAGGAATCTAGCTCATCCTTATTAAAGATTGCTCCCAAAAAAATGATAGTAGAATTCTTATATTTTTTAATTAGAAAATTTCCATATGTTGTATTAACATTTCCAATAATATAATAAGGGCTTTGAAGATCTGAAAGTAAATAAGCATCACAAATTAATTCAATATTATTTTCTGGCTCTAACCTTGCTATAGTTAAAAGGTAATCCTCATTTACATTTATATATTTACTGATTAGTGATTTATTTGGAATATTTATTTTTTCAGCTCCATATGCAATGAATTCTGATTCTTTTCCATACTGTTCAAATACATAGTTTTTAATACCAATATTATCAGCAACAATATAGTTGGAAAAATAAACTCCAAAACGTTCAAGTTTTCTAGTTATAAATCTAACGATTGGATTCCATTTTGCTCTTTTCCACTCTAACCCATCTAAATTAGTAACAATTATGTTTCCCTTTTTTCGACAAAAAATTATTGAAGGAGCTGCAGTTATTAGTCCTAGTTCAAGAATAATATCATAACCCTCTTTTATCGCATCCTTAAGACATAGATAGTCAAAAATAAAATTAGATGCAGAAGTTCCTATCTTATTTTGAGGACTGTAAATATGTTTAATACTAACCCCAAGATAATTATTGTTTTTATAAGGATGAAAATCTGGGTTGTATACTGTAACATTATGACCTTTGGCAACTAAACCTGCCGAAAGCATTTCAGCACACTGTTCAAATCCACCATAATTATTTGGTATTCCTCTAGTTCCAAGTATTGCTATTTTCATAAAACTAATACTTCTTCATTTATTGATTCGACCAATTCTTTGTATGAGCTGAGGCCGTTTTTTTTCCATAAGACCTTACTATCTTCTAAAAATAAAATTGTAGGAACAGAAGATGATTGAAATCTTTTTAGCATTTCAGGGTAAATATCTGCATCAATAGAAATTACTTTAATATTATTAAAATCTAATTTTATTTGATCAATAATAGGTGACATTTTTCGGCAAGGACTGCACCACTTAGTGTAAATGTACATTAAAGTTGTATGATTTTCTATTATGTAATTAAGAGAGTCTAAATTATATATTACAGACTCTTCAGGCTCTTTATTAGTATATTCAGTTATAATAAATTTCTTTTCTTTCTTCCAAGAATCGAATCCACCATCTAAGTTAAATACATTTTTAAATCCATATGAGATAAGCTTCTCTGAAACACTCTTACTTCTTCCACTACTCTTACAATATACATGAATATTTAAATCCTTATTAATAATTTTTATCTTCTCTTCAAATTTTTCGCTATAAAAATCTATAAACGTTGCACCTTCTATGTGACCTTGGCTTATCTCACCAGCTGTCCTAACATCTAATATTAATGAATTTTCAGCATTATATTCTGCTAGAAAATCATTAGCCTCTAAATTAACAAAGGTTAATTTATCTTCATTTTTTTCAGTATTAAAGCAACTACTAAGTAAAAAAAAGAGAAAAATTATATCTAGTGATTTCATGTATTGTATAATAAGGTTAACAAATGTATGTTAATATGTAAAAAATTATAATATTTATTTGCTTGTCTTATACATTAGATTTGTGCCATCGTTGAAACTTGTTTTAAGTTGCATTTCTTTCCAGAGATATAATCATGCAACATTTAAAAACCCTCCATATGGAGGGTTTTTAATTTTATATCTTTTATCGTGTCTTTGAAGGTGGTGCGAACTTTACAGCTAACATAAACTCGTGTGAACCATTTGAATAGTCACTAAGATCTGAATTTAGGATATCATATGAATAACCAATCATATATCTATCTTGAATAGAATAACCTACCAAAGCTGCTATATCACCATTAGTTCTATAATCTGTTCCAAACCAAAGTTTATCATCATAAATTGCTTTTAAACCTATGTCCATTTGTGCTGGCATAGGCTCTACAGATTTTAATAAAACTGATGGCTCTATTTTCCAATTTTTATTTAATTCATGAGTATAGGCCCCCAAAACAAATATATGTCTTGAAAGGTTACCAGTTTGATCTGAAGTTAGTTTATCCGCAAAATCATTATCAAGTAAATTAAGATTACTTGTTAAAAGTTGAGGGATAGAAAGTCCAAGATACCATTTATCTGTATAAAGATTAAGACCAAATGTTGCATCTGGTACTGATTGAACAATAATATCTCCTTGCGTTAATGGATCATTAGTATTATTTACATTCCATCCATTTTTATCAATTTTAAATTGTGTGAAGCCTCCAGAAAGAGCTAAGGCAAGATTTAAATCTTTTTTAATTGTAAAATGATAAGCATAAGAAGCAGAAATTCCTGATCTACTTGTTGGCCCTACCTGATCATTAAACACTACACCTCCTAATCCAACATTTGCATTCTGTTTTCCATAAATACTTAAAACAGTTGTGCTTGGTGCATCAGCAATACCAGCCCATTGATTTCTTATACTTGTTCTAACTTGATAATAGTCATTCATACCTGCTGTTGCAGGATTAACTACGTAACTATTCATCATGTATTGTGTTATTTGTGGTAGTTGTTGAGCATGTATTACTACACTAAGAAAACAAGTTAAAGCTAAAAGAGTAATTTTTTTCATCATCATTTTTTTTATCTTAAAATTGTAATTGGGCCAGTTTGTGGTTCGTCACCATTGTTTAAATCAATAACATAGTAATAAGTACCCACAGCAAGCAATTCTCCCTGATATGTTCCATCCCAAGGGATATAATTTGTACCTCCAGAACACTCATGAACTACTTCACCCCATCTGTTGAATACTTTTACCATTCCATCTGGATAACTATTAATATCTAAAATCTCCCAAGTATCATTCATTCCATCTCCATTAGGAGTAATTGCATCATATGGCATAACTCCTACAACTATATATATGGAATCAATACCTTGACAACCTGCTGAATCTACATTCAAAGTATACCAAGTTGACACAATGGGATCATCATAAAAACTTTGATTATTGTTAGTTTGATCATCCCATGACCACTCCCATGTATCACAGTTATTATTATTTGAAAATAATTCTATCTCTTGTCCAAGACTGATTGTAGGGTTTGTTCCACTAGCTGAAATATTAGATGAAATCATTGTCTTAACATCATTTACATTAACAATGGCTTCAACTAAATAAGGAATTGCACAGCTAGGATCAGTAATCTCCAAAGTATATGTTGTAGTTATTGCTGGACTCACTTCTCTATCTGACTGAGCAAACCCATCAAGCCAATAATAAATTAGTCCAGGTCTTTCTTCAATATTTATAGTGAGAACTTCACCCAAACAGATTGATTCATTCAAGGTATTTAAGTTTCCTGGTAAGAAGACATTACTTACTCCATTAACAATTGTTGAAGAAGAAACTTGGCAACCATTATTATCTAAAACTTCAACAGTGTATGTGCCTGGTGTTAGTCCATTAATTGATAAAGTATTTTCTCCGTTGTTCCAGCTGTAAGTATAAGGGAGAGTTCCTCCCAAGACTGTTGCACTTGCCTCTCCATCATTTAAAGCACATGTTTCATCAATTGAATCTACATTTATTACAAGTGGATTTGTAGGCTCACTTATATTAATAGATTCACTAAGAATAAAACATCCATTGTTATCAGTAACAGTTACAGAATAAATATTTGGTGATAACCCTGTAGCAGTTTGAGTAGTTTGACCTCCAGGAGTCCATAAGTAGTTATACGTTGGTGGTATTCCAGGGTTTGGCGTTCCTCCAGAAGTATTTACAGTAATCTCTCCATCATTGAAACCGTAACAACTGATATCTTTTTCTTCAACAGTAATAGCTAACTCTGTTGGTTGTTCTAATAATATTTCTGTTGTGTCAAGACAACCATTAATATCTCTAGCAACTACAACATAACTTCCCGAAATTAAATTAGAATTTAAAGAGCTAGGATTCCAATTAGTTGAGTTATTCCAGTAAAACTCATCTCCACCATTTCCCCCAGTTACACTAGCATTAATACTTCCATTATTTCCTGAATTACATAAAACATCTTCTAAAATTGAAGCTGTTACAATTAACTTCTCCGGTTGTGATAATACATAAGAAACTGTATCGTTACAGCCTTGAGAATCGGAAATAATACATGTATAGCTTGTTGTATTTAAGATATTATCTACACACAATCCAATAGCCTGTAAGCTAGTCTGTAAAAGTGTGTCATTCCATTGGTAGCTATACTCTGCACTTCCGCTAGAGCTCAGATTAGGTATTCCGCCCGAAACTAATATACCTATCTCTCCATCACAAAAATCAAAACAACTAACTTCATTTGTAATATTCATGTCTACAACAGCACTTAAAGCATTATTATTATTTATTGTAAAGCTAGAGTCTGATATACAATTATTTTCATCAGTTACACTTATCGAATATATTCCAGCAGAAAGATTACTGAGTGAATATGTTGTTTCTCCACTATCCCATAAATAAGAGTAAGTATTGGCTGATCCGACACCTCCATACACTGAATCAATTAATGAAGCATTGTCTAATCCATCACAAGTTATATGGTTAGCTATAAAATTATGCTCAATCGCTGATGGCTCAAGAAATAAAATTGATTCTTGATAAACACACCCATAGCCATCCTGAACAACAAAACTATATTGACCAGCAGTTAAATTTGTTACGTTACTGCTATATGAAGATACTAATGTATCATTATTACTGATACATGATTTTAGATAAGGAGCAATTCCTCCGCTAATAACAAAGTCTGCAAAGCCTGAGCTATCCCCATTACATCTGATTTGGTAATTATTCCAATCAGAAATATTAACGTCAACAAATAACTCACTAGGCTCATTAATAATTACAATATCTTGGCCAACGCAGTTATTTGCATCAAAAACCTCTACTGTTATAACTCCAGCGCTAAATCCATTAAAATATGAGGTGTTACTGTATTGAAAACCACCATTAACAGAATACGTATAAGAACCAGTCCCCCCTGACGCGTTAATAGCATCTATTGAGCCATTAGCATCACCAAAACACTGAATATTACTAAAAATAGTTGTATCAATGTATAAAGAGTCTGGCTGTGTAAGATTAATTGTATCTCTATCAAAACAACCTTTATTATCTTCTACGTATATTATATAAGTCTGAGGAGAAAGACTAACAAAGCTATTTAAAGATTGCAAATTAAAGCCATTAGTATTAGAGTACAGGTATGGATAGTTTCCTCCTGATGCAATGATTTCTAATGAACCATTGTTTGCTCCATAACAACTTACATCATTAATATTTAAAGAGTCAATTGAAATATCAAATAATGGAGATAAAATTTCCACACTGTCAATTACTTGGCAAAGGTTAGCATCCGTAATTACAAGATGATGAAATCCGGAGGATAAATTATTTGCACTAGTTAAAGTACTTCCATTATCCCAAAGATATGAGTATGGGGCAAGACCACCACTAACAAAAACAGTTGCTGATCCATTAGACCCATTTAAACATGAAACAGAATCTCTAGAATAAGACGCAATAATTTGTAATGGCTCATCTACAATAATATTGGAAGTATCTGAACAACCATTAGAATCTGAAACAATTACACTATAATTTCCAGCACTAACTGTTGTCTCTGTTTGATCAATACCTCCAAATGACCAATCATAAGAATAATTTAATGCACCTCCTCCAACAGCTACTGAAACAGACCCATCGTTAGATCCAAAGCAGCTAACATCTGTAGAGCTAATTGAAGTAATAATTAGACTATCAGGCTGAGATATTGATACGAATCCTGATGTATCAGCGCAGCCGGCACTATCAGTTATAATTACATTGTATGTTCCAACAGATAATCCTACAGCTGTTGATGTTGTTTGATTGTTTATATCATTCCAACTATAAGTAATATTTGGATTTCCTCCAGAATGTACTACTGTTAACTCTCCGTCAATATTTCCATTACAACTGATGTTCTGAACATCAATATTTAAAATTTCAAGAAGTTCAGGCTCATAAACAAAAATTGAGTCATTATCGATACATCCAATAGAATCAACGACAGTTATATAGTAAAAAGCTTCACCACTTGGCCCAAAAGGAGTGCCAGAAGGAACGAATGAATTTCCACCATCTGCACTAAAATTGTAAGGGGGTGTACCAAAGTCTGCAGAAGTAAACATCATACCATCGTTAGCTCCAAAACAACTTACGTTTTGAACAATTACATTTAATTCTGGGTTAGATCCAGCTAAGATTTCAGCAGTATCTGTTAAAACACAACCTTCATCATCTGACACAGCCACTGTATAAACTCCGGGCAATAAAGAAGAAATTATTGAAGAGGTTTCACCATTACTCCAAAGGAATGAATATCCAGGTGTTGCTCCTGATGCTAAAATTTCAATTTCTCCAGAAGCTATAGCCTGTGAGCCAGCACAATTTGAATTACTTAAAACACTAGTAGATGTAATTAAAGGAGTTGGCTCATTAATTGTAACCAAAATTGATGCTGGATTTGAAGTACAGCCATTATCATCTAAAACTGTAATATAATAATCCCCGGCTGTAAGAGATGAAACGTAAGGATTTGAAGATCCGTTAGACCAAGAAAAAGTATAAGGAGACTGACCGCCATCAACATTATCAACATATGCCGATCCAGTTGTATCACCATAGCAGCCTACATCTGATGAATAAGCTGAAAAAGTTAATTCATCTGGCTCAGATATTGAAACCATAACACTGTCGGAACATCCATTACCATCAAATGTGTAAATTGGATATGTACCAGCAAATAATCCAGTAAATACATTGGAAGCTTGAGGAGTAGGAGAAATATTTGGAATATAAAACATGTAAGTGTTAGCTCCTGTTCCACCATTAGCGTTGACAGTAACGCCACTGGATGGATATCCATAACAATCAACTAATAAATCTGAATTTATTGTGTCTAGATTTACACTTACAATTGCACTTTGTGGAACTTCAATACTGTCAGTAACTGTACAGTAAATATCAGTAACTTGAACCGAATAAAAACCTGGATTTAATCCCGTAGCCGTAAATGATGTTTGACCATTAGACCAAAGAACAGAATATCCTGGGTTACCATTAGGAATAACAGTTGCAGAACCATCACCACCATTATTGCAAGGAGGTGTAGTCGTAAATGATAATGTCATATCCTGATCATCTACCATAATATCTTCAGTTCCTAATAAACAACCATTATTATCTGTAACAGTTACAGTATATATACCTGCATCTAAGCCAGTAGCAGTAGAAGTAGTCTGATTATTTATATCGTCCCAAATATAAAAATAAGGTTGAGTACCTCCTTGCGTAATAATAATAGAGGCTTCACCTGTTGAAGTACCACAAAAATTTGCGAAAGAATCAACAGAATATGCAAAATCTAATGGCTCACTAAGACTAACATTTGTAGTAGCTGAGCAGCTATTTTCATCTGAGGCATCTAAAGTATACGTTCCATATGATATATCTCCACAAAGACCATTAAAAACAGATGAGGTTTGTGTTAAAAAACCTGTTAAATCATAACTTATTATTCCTACTCCATTTCCTGCAACAGCAATAATACCTCCATCACAGCTTTCAAAGCAAGAGATACTACTTGTTTCTACAGAAGATAATGTAAAGGGCAATGGAGCATCTAATGTAACTAAGCTAGTAGCAGTACATCCTGCAGCATCAATTACAACCACATTATAACTTCCTTCACTTAATCCAGAAAAAATTGTATTAGAGCTGTAATTTTGACCACCATCAATTGAGTATGCGTAGTTAGGGGTTCCTCCTAATATTGAGAAAAGAATTATTTCTCCATCATTATTTCCGTTACAGCTAATTTCATATCCATTAAAGTCAGAAGTACTATTTCCAAAAGTTATAGAAGCTGGTTCTGTAACATTAATATTTTGAGAATAAGAACAATTATTTACATCGTTAACCTCCACATCATAGCTAGCATCACCACAAAGAGAGGAGAAGATTGAACTATTTTGAAAATTTACACCTCCATCTATTGAATAAGTATATGGAGCGGTACCAGTTTGGATATTATCAACAGAAAAAATTATTTCTGCATCACAAACACCAAAGCATGAAACTGGTTGAGTAAGAGCTAGAGAGCCTGAAAGAATCACAGGATCAGAGAGGGTAATATTCTCTGAGCTTGAACAGTTATTATCATCTAAATAAGAAATAGTATAAACACCTGAACTTAAGCCAGAAAACATTGGACTAGATGAGTAATTTGATCCGTCAATGGAGTAAGTATATGAAGGAGTTCCTCCAGTTGCAGAAGCTAAAATCTCTCCGTCTGAATCACCAAAACATGAAATATCTTGACCATTATAATTTGAATTTATAATAGCAGACATGTTAAGTTGTGATGGGTCAGAAATAAGAAAGTTAGTTGGACTAGTGTTTGTAGAACATCCGTTAGCATCTGAAACTACAACAGAGTAATTTCCTGAACATAAATTTATTAATGTTGTATCACTGCCAGTAAATATTGAGCCATTTAAAGTGTAAGGAAGAGTTCCGCCACTTACTGAAATAATTTCTGAGGCATCACAATCTCCAAAGCACAGGTTAGTCATGAAAGTATTAGTTAATGCACTTAGCTGTGTTTTACCTAGAACTGTAAAGTTAGCTGAATCAAGAACTGATGCCGTATCGGCCATGGCACTTGCAAAATCTGAAGTTGTAAAAAATAATTGTGAAAGACCTGAGCCTGGAGGGCCAGGATAATTTGTAATAAATTGAATTGAATCCACCATTAGCATAACATAATCATTTGCTTCAAATCCATTAAGAATAACATTTGTTCCTGATGTCTGACTACTTGACAAGTAAGGCAAATAAGCAAATCCAGTAAACTTAAATGCTTTTAATTGAATTACAGTAGGAGGATTAGTTTGAGTAATATATGTTTCAACATCAGCAAAATCACCAGCACAATTAATTGGATTCGTAACAATAACTGAATCTAGGGTAACCTGACCATTTACACTTAAGGAAACAAAACTAAAACATAGAAGTGAAGCTATATAGAATATTTTTTTCATCTTATCTAATAATTAAATGTTTGTTTAAAGAACGGCAAGATACAAAAAATTAAGCTTTTTGAAGCAAATGATATAATTACCTATACAATCTAGTAACATTACGAAATTAAATGGCCTTAAAATAATAGAAAAAAGAAGGAAAAAATTATTTAATTTTTAACAATATTCGTTAAAAGCATTTTGCAGGTTTTCTGCTATCATCTGAGCAGGTCTTCCTTCAATATGATGTCTTTCAATAAAATGGACTAATGCACCATTTTTAAATAGAGCAATGCAGGGAGATGATGGAGGATAAGGAAGCATATACTCACGAGCTTTAGCAGTTGCTCCAATATCTTGTCCAGCAAAAACTGTAGCAAAAACTGAAGGTTTTTTATCAAAAGTTGTAGTCATTTTTACAGCTGGCCTTGCGTTACCCGCAGCACAACCACATACTGAGTTAACCATTAAAAGAACTGTGCCTTCTTTCTTTTCTAAAACTTGCTCTACATCTTCTAAACTTTTCATCTCAACAAAACCAACATTAGTTAAGTCTTCTCTCATGGGGGTACAAATCTCTTCAGGATACATATTTATTTTTTTTACAAATTTAATTTTATTTTCTTTTATCTTTAAAAAAATCACTGAGTAATTTAACACACTCATTTTCAAGACAACCAAATATAACACTAGTTTTAGGGTGAAGAATTTTTTTTCCTATCGCACTAAAACCATTTTTTTTATCTACAGCACCAATAACAATTCTTTTTATTCTAGTCAGAAAAGATGCTCCAGCACACATACTACAGGGCTCTAATGTGACATATAAAGTGCACTCATTTAAAAACTTCCCACCTAAATAGTCCGATGCGGATGTAAATGCCTGCATCTCTGCGTGTGCAGTAACATCATTTAAATGTTCAACATAATTATATCCTCTTGCTATAATCTGATTATCACAAACAATTACAGCGCCAACTGGAACCTCATCAAGATCAAGTGCTTTTTTTGCCTCTTCAATTGCTTGATTCATAAAATATTCATCAGATTTTAAATTTATTTCCATGTAACAAATATAGATGATATTATAAGTCATTTTTGTAGTTTTGCATTAAAATAAATTAGTAAAATGCTTAGAACTCATAATCTTGGAGAATTAAATCTTGAAAACATCAATGAGAATGTTACTCTATCAGGCTGGGTACAAAAATCCAGAGACTTGGGTGGAATGACTTTTATAGATCTAAGAGATAGATATGGGATAACACAACTTGTATTTAATTTAGAGACAAATTCAGACTTGTGCCTTCAAGCAAGAAAATTAGGTAGAGAATTTGTTATTCAAGTTAGTGGGAGAGTTATTGAGAGATCATCAAAAAATAAAAATATCTTTACTGGAGAAATTGAAATTGAAGTAAATAAGTTAATCATTTTGAACCCCTCTAAAACTCCTCCATTCACAATAGAAACAAATTCTGATGGAGGTGATGAATTAAAAATGAAGTATCGATACCTTGATATTAGAAGAGAGCCAATTAAAGAAAACCTAATTCTAAGACATAAAGTTTCAGCCTGTACAAGAGAATATTTAAATCAAGAAGGATTTATAGAAGTTGAAACTCCTTACCTTATAAAATCTACCCCGGAGGGGGCTAGAGATTTTATTGTTCCAAGCAGAATGAACTCTCAACAGTTTTATGCACTACCTCAATCACCACAAACATTTAAACAACTTTTAATGGTAGCTGGCATGGACAAGTATTACCAGATTGTTAAATGCTTTAGAGATGAAGATCTTCGTTCAGACAGACAGCCTGAATTTACTCAAATTGACTGCGAGATGTCTTTTATAGAGCAGGAAGATATTCTAAATACGTTTGAAGGGCTGACTCGACATATTTTAAAAAAGATTAAAGATGTTAATATAGATAAATTTCCTCGTATGACTTATGACACAGCAATGGAATTATACGGATCCGACAAACCTGACATTAGATTTGAAATGAAATTTGTTGACCTAACTAATGATTGCAAGGGAAATGATTTTATAGTTTTTGATAAAGCTGAATTTATTGTTGGAATAAATGTAAAAGAAGGATCTAAATTTTCTAGAAAAGAAATTGATAAATTAGTAGATTATGTAAAGAGTCCTCAAGTTGGTTCTTCCGGGCTAATTTACTGTAAGTTTAATGATGATGGGACTTCAAAGTCTTCAGTAGATAAATTTTTTGATGAAAAAAGTAGAAAAAAATGGGCTGAGCAAGCTTTATGTGAAAAAGGTGATCTACTTCTAATTATGTCTGGTGAAAAAGAAAAAACAAGAAAAGCAATGTCGGCACTTAGACTACATATGGCCGAATTATTAAATCTTAGAAATCCGGAAGAATTTGCTCCACTTTGGGTTATAGATTTTCCACTTTTAGAATGGAATGAAGAAGCAAATAGGTACAATGCCATGCACCATCCGTTTACATCACCCAAAAAAGAAGATATAACAAAACTTGAAAATGATCCTGCAGCTGTAAGAGCTAATGCGTATGATCTAGTTTTAAACGGTAATGAAATAGGTGGTGGATCTATAAGAATTCATGATAAAAAATTACAAAAATTAATGCTCAAACATCTAGGATTTACAGATGAACAAGCTCAAAATCAGTTTGGATTCTTAACAGAAGCTTTTGAATATGGAGCTCCACCTCATGGAGGTGTTGCATTTGGCTTTGACAGATTATGTGCCATATTAGGTGGTAGTGAAAGCATTAGAGATTTTATAGCGTTCCCAAAGAACAACTCTGGAAGAGATATTATGATTGATTCTCCTTCCTCAATAGATCGTGCACAACTTGATGAGTTAAATATTAAGTTAAAATAATGGAAAGTAAAAACAAATACAGCATATGGATTAAAATTGTTTCAGTTGCAATTCCTGTAGTTGTTGCTATCTTATTTGGAGTAAGAGTAGATTATGAATTACCTATTTTTCTACCACCGATTTATTCTTCACTAAATGCCATTACTGCTGTCCTACTAGTTCTTGCTCTAATAGCAATTAAATCTAAAAAAATTAAACTACACCAAAGATTAATGCAAACATGTATTGCTCTTTCGCTAGCTTTTCTTCTTATGTATATCGCTTATCATATGACATCGAACTCAACAATTTTCGGAGATATAAATAGAGATGGAATTAGAGATTTACAAGAAAATATAGAAATTGGAAATTCACTGTATATCTATCTTTTTATTTTATTATCTCATATATTATTATCTATTGCACTTATCCCGCTTGTTTTAATAAGCTATGTTAGAGCATTCCAAGAAGAATTTGCTGCTCATAAAAAGATATCCAAAATTACGTTTCCAATTTGGCTATATGTTGCTGTAACTGGAGTTGTTGTTTATTTAATGATCTCCCCTTATTACATATATTAAAATTTAGTACTGTGAAGAAAGAA
Organism: uncultured Flavobacteriales bacterium; assembly: GCA_905181585.1. Classification (GTDB taxonomy): domain Bacteria; phylum Bacteroidota; class Bacteroidia; order Flavobacteriales; family BACL11; genus CAJIYG01. The sequence goes on along the minus strand of CAJIYG010000003.1, from coordinate 33,525 downwards.
GACATATCAGTTATAATATGGCTAATATCAGGATGTTTGCTGATTTTCATGATGGTCATTGTTGGTGGAATTACCAGATTAACTGATTCTGGACTATCAATGGTGGACTATAAACTTTTTATTGGAGCAATCCCTCCATTAAATCATGCTGATTGGGTTGAGGCATTCAACCAATACAAGCAATATCCAGAGTATCAAAAACAAAACTTTTTGTTCACATTAAGTGAATTTAAAACAATATTTTTTTGGGAGTATATTCATCGAGTATTAGGACGATTTGTTGGTCTAGTTTTTATTATTCCTTTCATATATTTTTTAATAAAAAAAAGATTAAGTAAAGGCTTAATTATTGAATGTACTATTCTTTTTTTTATGGGAGCTATGCAAGGAGCAATAGGTTGGTGGATGGTTAAAAGTGGGCTCGTAAACAATCCTGATGTAAGTCATTTTAGACTTGCAACACATTTGATTACAGCTTTCTTAACATTTTCATATACATTTTGGGTTGCTCTAAAATTAATCTATCCAGATAAAATTCATTTCAAAACTAAACTTTATAAATTATCATCTGTTTTAATGCTTTTCGTTGTAATTCAAATTATATATGGAGCCTTCGTTGCTGGGCTTGATGGAGGGAAAATTTATAATACCTGGCCAAAAATGCATGATAAATGGATAGCAGAATCAGTTTATGCCATGCAACCTTTTTGGAGTAATTTTATAAATGGTATTGCAGGGGTACAATTTGTGCATCGAACATTTGCGTTTGTTGTCTTAGGTCTTATTCTTTATATTTTTTATGAATCAAGAAAACATAATCTTTTAAAGATTGAGAATATTGCGATTAATTTTCTTTCAGTAACTGTTTTCTTTCAAATGGTCCTTGGAATTATTACTTTAGTAATGGGGGTGCCGATATGGCTTGGGGTAATTCACCAAGTAGGAGCATTTGTGCTGCTTGCTAGTACTGTTTTCTCAATATTTATTTTTAAAAAATTTAATTAGCTAACCACTTATCTGCAATATAGATTATTTGCATAATGGGTAAATATACAAATGAAGCAAGCATAAGAGTTTTTGCACTACTGTCTTTAGTATCCCTATATAAAAAATAAGTCTTGAGTGTAAACCAAATCCCTAATAATAGCACTAAACAAAAAGCTATAAAAGATAAATTAAGATTTTTAAAATCTAACAAATAGGGTAAAACTGAAATTAAGGTCATAACACTTGCAGTTATTAATGCAATAAGGGCTGGGTAAGAACCTTTTTCTCCTCCGTACATCATCTTAAATCCTGCACGCTTATACTGCTCGTCTTGGGTCCAAGCTATAGAAATAAAATGTGGAAATTGCCAAAAAAACTGAATAGCAAATAATACCGCAACAGACAATCCAAATTGATCAGTTGCAGCTACCCATCCTAATAAAACAGGTATAGCGCCAGGAATAGCTCCAACGAATATAGAAACGGTTGACATTCTCTTAAGTGGTGTATATGATAATACATAGATCATTAGAGAAAGTAAGCCGAAAACTGATGATTTAGAAAGAAAGCCAAAAAAACTTCCGTGAGGCTTAATTAGACTTAAAAAATAAAAACCCAAAATTCCAATTAGAACAGTAAATATTATGGCGCTAGAGGAACTAATTTTTTTTAACGGCAATGGCCTTTCCTCTGTCCTAATCATTAACTTATCATAATCACTTTCAAGAATTTGGTTAAAACCATTTGCACAACCAGTAATTAAAAATCCACCAGCAATTAGTAATAAAAATTCTTGTAAATTAAAATTTGTAACCCCCAGTAGATATCCTGCAGCTGCAGAAAATACTACTGAAGATGAAAGTCGAAATTTTAAAAGCTGACTATAGTATTTAAGGTTTGAAATCAAAAGAAATTAGCTTGACGTTTGAGTTTTTTTATTTTGAAAAAACCAAAAAACTCCAAATAATAAGATTGAAACATATGGCATAGCCATTAAGTATAATATCCCGTCATTAAGACCTGCCCCTTTTGTATCTCCAGATTCTAAATTTGCTTCTACTACAGATTTACACATAGCGCATTGACTAAAAACATCATTGTTTAAAACAAAAAGGAATAACGTCAATAGCAAAAATCTTTTAAGCATTTTTATTTGTTTTTTTTAGGTCTTTTATATTCAGCCATCAAAACCTTTACATCGTTAATTAAATCTCTAAGCTGAGCCTCATTAGTTCCATCATATACGCCCACAACATTCCCATTTTTATCAATTCCAGACCTTATCCTCCCCTCTTTATCTACAAGAACAAAATACTCTGAGTGAAGGAACCCTCCAGGAGCAAGTGAATCCGCGCTAACATTTACAAAATAGGATTTAGCAACATCATAAATTTCTTCTTTTTTACCAGTTACAAAATCCCAGTTTGATTCATCAATATTTATATTCTTTAACCTCATTTCATTTATATATTCTTTAAATCTTAGAGGAGAGTCATTAGCAGGATCTACAGTGTGTGATAGAAATTTTATATTTGGATAAACCTTTAATTTATTTTGTACATATGCCATATTTTTAGTCATAACAGGACATATAGAAGGACAATTGGTAAAAAAGAAATCAGCTATGTATATGTTTCCTTTCATTGAATCGTTATTAACCTGTTCTCCAAGCTGATTGATAAAACTAAATTCACTTATCGTGTGGTATTCACCAGTATCTAAATCTCTTTCCCCTACAATATCCAGTTTAATAAAATTATTAAATCCTTTTGTGACATATGAATAAATAATAGGTGGAACAACTAGTAAAAGAATTAAAACAATTATTGTCGAGAAACTTTTAATATTAAATTTCATTTTAAAGCATTAAATAAGCATGTGCACCCTCACTTAAAATAATGAAGAGCAAATAAGGAACAAGTACAAATGCTGGAAGTAAAATAGTCCATTTAAAAGAACTTTTTTCAAAGCCCAAATGCATAAAAACTAAAACAATATATCCTGCCTTTATTAAAGTAAGGACTATAAAAACATGGTTCAAAAGTTTTGTGCCTAAAAATATAGTCTCAACCAAAAACTCAGGCTTATACATTCCAAGCCCAACCTCAAAAGCTGTTAAACCTAATAGAATCCAGAAAACCTTCCAAATCCACCAATTACTTCCGTTTTGTTCATCTGACATAATTATTAATTTAAATTAAACTAAATAAAAGAATGTAAATACAAATACCCATACTAAATCAACAAAATGCCAATATAATCCGATCTTTTCTACCATCTCATAATGACCTCTTCTTTCGTAAGTTCCTTTAATAGTATTTATTAAAAGAATTATTAACAGCACAACACCACTAAAAACGTGAAAACCATGAAAGCCTGTAATAAAGAAAAAATAATCAGCAAATAATACATGACCATATTCATTATCTTTAAGATTTGCTCCAAGAAGGACTTGATTAGCATTAGTATTTAAATATTCAATTGACTCTTCATGATTTAAAAAAGTTCGATTTGCTAGTCGAATGTATAGATCAGAGTTTAAACTAAATTTTTCTTGAAAATTATTTAATTCAAAATGATGATGCTGACCATCGTGTGAATCAGCCCCCATGATATCATATATAGAATATCTATGGCTATCATTGTATACATGCACAACCTCAGTATTTTTTAGTTGTATTGCCCCTGAATCACCGTGAATAAAGTGTCCCCACTCCCATGCTTGAGAAGCTAAAAACATGAACCCCCCAATAATTGTTAAAGAAAGCCACATTATTACCTTGTTCTTTTCTTTTTTATGGCCATAATTTACTGCCAATACCATCGTTACAGAACTCATTATCAGAATGAATGTCATTAAAGCTACAAATAATAAGGGATGCTCTCCATGTAAAAAAGGAAAGTGTGTAAATACATCTTCTGGTACTGGCCAAATATCCTCGTATTTAAATCTACTAAAGCCATAAGCCGCTAGAAAAGCAGAAAAAGTTAATGTATCTGTGATAAGAAAAAACCACATCATCATTTTACCATAGCTAGCTTTATATGGAACATCTCCTCCTTCCCAAGCAGGAGCCTTCATGTCATTTTGTATTAAAGTATCTGCCATAATTTTTTTAATCTAAGTAAATATTTCTTTTAATTTTCAATAACATTTTATAAGAACTTTAAAAATATGAATAGGTAAAGCCATAAAACTGTTAAAAAATGCCAATACATCATTGTAAGATCAAGTCCTAAACAATTATCAGCAGAATATAAATTTAATTTTGACTTTACAGAAGCAAAAACTAATGCTACTACTCCTCCTGCTAAATGCACTAAATGAGAAAGAGTTAAGACATACAAAAAGGAACCCGCAACATTACTTCCTACTCCAGTCAAATAGATTCCTTGATTGGTTAATTGACCCCACCCTTCAAACTGTAAGTATGAGAATATTATTCCAAGCAATAATGTAGTGAAAAGTAAATTAAAAACTGATTTTCCTTTTTTTAATCTACCTCTAACAAAAAAAAGTAATACACTACTTAATATTATTACGAATGTACTTGCAATAAACCAATCAGGCAGTATAAATTCTGTCCAATTCCCCTCTGCTTTTCTAACAATGAAAGCTGATGTAAGTCCAGCAAAAAACATTGAGATTGATACTATCCCAACCCATAATAATTGTTTTAACGCTTTTTCTTTAATTGATTTTTTCATCTTTAATGTTCTTCTTCTCCTTCTTTTAATGGAACATTTTGCATTACAAAGTCTTCATCCATTCCTGGCTTGGAGTAATCATACGCCCATCTTGTTACAACAGGTAATTCTCCTGGCCAATTTCCATGAATTCGTTCGACAGGAGTTGTCCATTCTAAAGTATTTGACTTCCACGGATTTGCTGTTGTCTTAGTTCCTTTAAAGATGCTATAAATAAAATTAAAAATAAAGATTGCCTGGACAATAGCTCCGGCTAAAGCAAAAAACGTAATGATTTCATTAATATCTGCAAGACCATCAAACATTGGAAAAGAACTATTAGTATAGTATCTTCTTGGAAGTCCGGCAAGACCTAAAAAATGCATTGGAAAAAATACACCATAAGCACAAATAAATGTACCCCAAAAATGAACATACCCAAGAGTCTTATTCATCATCTTTCCATACATCTTAGGAAACCAGTGATATACTCCAGCAAACATTCCATAAATTGCTGATAGCCCCATAACAATATGAAAATGTCCAACAACGAAATAGGTGTCATGAACATTAATATCTAAAGCACTATCCCCAAGGATTAACCCAGTTAAACCTCCAGTAATAAAAGCTGATACAGTTCCTATAGCAAATAGCATAGCAGGAGTAAATCTAATGTTGGCTCTCCAAAGTGTAGCTAGGTAATTAAACACCTTTACAGCTGAAGGAATAGCTATTAATAATGTTGTAAAAGTAAAAACTGATCCAAGAAAAGGATTCATACCAGTCATAAACATGTGGTGTCCCCAAACAATAAAAGAAAGAAATGCAATTAACAATAAAGCCCCAACCATTGCCTTGTATCCAAAAATAGGTTTTCTAGAATTGACAGCAATCACTTCAGATACAATCCCAAGAGCTGGAAGTAAAATAATATAAACTTCAGGATGACCTAAAAACCAGAAGAGATGCTCAAATAGTATTGGGCTTCCACCAACATTGTGAAGAGCTTCCCCATTTATAATAATATCTGAGAGATAAAAACTAGTTCCAAAAGATCTGTCGAAAAGTAATAAAAGGCCACACGAAAGTAATACAGGAAAGGAAAGTACTCCAAGAATTGCTGTAATTAAAAGTGCCCAAATTGTTAAGGGCAGCCTTTGCATTGACATACCTTTTGTTCTAAGATTAAGAATTGTAACAATATAGTTTAAGCCACCAAGAAGGGAGCCAACAACAAATAAAGTTATACTATATAGCCAAAGAGTCATTCCAGTTCCAGAGCCTGGTATTGCCTGGGGGAGAGCGCTTAATGGCGGGTATATCGTCCATCCTCCAGATGCGGGTCCCGATTCAACAAAAAGTGAAGACAAAAGAACCACTGTTGCTATAAAGAAAAACCAATATGATAGCATATTTATAAAACCAGAAGCCATGTCTCTTGCTCCTATTTGAAGTGGAATTAAAAAATTTGCAAATGTTCCAGATAATCCTGCAGTTAAAACCCAAAAAACAAGAATTGTACCATGCATAGTTACCAAAGCTAAATACTTATCAGGATTTAATCCACCATCTTCATTTAACCAACCTCCTGGCAGTAATTCATATAATACAGAATACTCTCCAGGATTGGCAAGCTGAACTCTAAAAATTGCAGACATCAACATACCAATAATCGCCATAAACATTCCAGTTAGTAAAAACTGTTTTGCGATCATTTTGTGATCAGTTGAAAAAATATATTTTGTTATAAAAGTTTCTTTATGGTGGTGATCAGACATTATTTTTTATTTTAATGTTAGTGTAGTTTCCAATGACTTCTGAGAGGCAATCCATTTATTATAATCTTCTTCACTTTCAACAATAAACTTCATTTGCATATTAAAATGAGCAGCTCCACATATTTTGTTACAAAGTAAGACATATTCAAAATCTTCTCCTTCTTGCGACTTCATCTCTTCCGTTGTTTTTGTAGGAGTAAAACCAAACTGAGTCGATAAGCCGGGAACACAATTCATCTGAACTCTAAAATGAGGTAAAAAAGCAGAATGAATAACGTCTCTAGATCTAAACTTAAGTAGTACAGGCTTATTAACAGGAAGGTGCACCTCTCTTGTAACAATATCATCAGATGATTGCTCGTCCAGCATGTCAACTCCTAATGTATTTTTACCTTTAACTAAAAGATAGCTTGATTGACCCAAAATATTATCATCACCAGCATATCTTGCTGTCCAATCAAACTGTTTTGAATATACCTCAATAATTGAAGCTTGAGAAAGGTCTGGGTTCATTGCTCTGTCCCATGTTCTTAAGCCAAAAATAATTAATGCTGTAAGAATAATAGTAGGAACAACAGTCCAAACAACCTCTAATTTATTATTATGTGAGAAAAAATAAGCTGTATTTCCTTTCTTTCCCCTGTATTTATATGCAAAAAAGAAAAGCATTGGGGTAAGAGCAAAAAATACTATTAAGATAAGAGTCATAGATACCTTCATCAGAGAATCAATCTCAGCTCCGTGCAAAGAACTTGCGGGAGGTAATAAAAGGTGATCCCATGTTACCATCTGCCAGACTACAAACCCCAAAAAAAGCGGGATAGTTAGCAAAAAGAAAATTCCATTTTTATTATTATCATCATCTGTTACCGCATTCGTATCTTCATTTGTAATTTCAGATAAGAGTTCATTAACTCGAACAAGCTGAACAAGCGCGGCTATAGCTAAGATAACAACGAGGGCAATTAATAAGTTTGTCATTTTTTAATTTTTACGAAAGCAAAAATACATATTTACACATTTATTTAAGCAATGATTTTTTTAATATTTAGTTTTACTTTTTTGTGACTATGAAATATATTTTTATTAGTCTTTCCTTTTCTTAATTCCTTTCTTTTTGTATCAGATAATTGTGAGGTCTCAATGCACTCAATAGAACAGCAGCTTTTATATTTTATTTTACATTCCAAGCATTGGAGGAAAAGCAAATTACAGTTAACATTTTTACAGTTAATATGATTATCACACTTTTTGCCACATTGGTGACAATTACTAATCACGTCATCAGTTATTCTTTCAGATAATCTTGCGTCAAAAACAAAGTTTTTGCCAATAAATTTATTTTCAATTGAAGGATTTGCTTTAACTTGCCTTACATAATCAATTATTCCACCGTGTAATTGATTTACATCCTTAAATCCGTAATTCTTTAAATATGCAGATGCTTTTTCACAACGAATACCCCCAGTACAGTAAAGAAGGAGTTTCTCACTCTCTTTTCCTTTTAAAATTTCTTTTACAGCTGGTAGCTCCTGCTTAAAAGTTTCAACTTCAGGGCATAAAGCGCCTTTGAATTTGCCAATCTCACTCTCATAATGATTTCTCATGTCAATTACAGTAGCTCCATTATTAATAGCTCTATTCCATTCTAAAGCAGACATATGATTACCGACATTAGTAACATCATATTCATTTGCACTAAGACCATCAGCAACAATTTTTTTTCTAATCTTTATTGTTAACTTATAAAATGACTTCCCATTATCTTCAACAGCAATTTTAAATGGGATATTTTTTAAATAAACTTCACTACTAAGAGATGCGATGAAATTATTTAAATTGTCTTCAGGAATACTTATCTGAGCATTAATACCTTCATTAGCTAAATAGATACGTCCAAAAATATTTAATGAAAACCACTTGTTATATAGTTCATTTCTGAAAAAATTTATATCTGTTATATGAACATATTTATAAAAAGAAACAGTGATTCTTTTAAAACTTTCTTTTTCTAATCTAGCAATCGCTTCTTCTTTACTTAGCTTATTAGATAAATTATTCTTACCTCCGTTTGGATCCATTTGTAACACCAATTTTGTAGACTTCAAAGATACAAAACATTAATATTCTATTGACAATAAAATAATGACAAAGAATTTAGTCTTTAGTATTATATTTGTAAAAATAAACACATTGTATGCAAGATAATATTTTAGTTGTAGGGTCTTCTGGTCAAATAGGATCTGAATTAGTTTTAGAACTAAGAAAATCCTATGGTGAAGATCATGTTATTGCTTCAGATATTGTAGAATCATCTGTTGAAGTAATGAATTTCGGTCAATTTGAAATTCTAGACATAACTGATAATGAAAAATTATTACGTATTGTGAAAAAACATAATATTTCTCAGATATATTTGCTTGCTGCTATACTTTCTGCAAATGCTGAAAAAAACATAAATCATGCATGGGATTTAAATATGAGATCATTGTTTAACGTTTTAAATTTAGCCAAAGAAAAAATAATAAAAAAAATATTTTGGCCTTCTTCAATTGCTGTATTTGGCCCTACAACACCCAAACAACTAACTCCTCAATACACTGTTACAGAACCCAATACCGTCTATGGAATAAGTAAACTCGCTGGAGAGAGGTGGTGTGAGTACTATTTTAACAAATTTAATGTTGATGTTAGATCAATTAGATATCCTGGATTAATTGGATGGAAATCAAAACCTGGAGGCGGAACAACAGACTATGCCGTAGAAATATTTCATCAAGCAATCCAAAACAATACTTATACCTCTTTTCTTTCTGAAAAAACAACCCTTCCAATGATGTACATGTCAGATGCAATTAGAGCTACAATAGAAATAATGGAAGCACCATTTGAAAAAATAAAAATTCGTTCCTCATACAATTTATCAGGGATAAGCTTTAATCCAAGAGAAATTTCTAACGAAATTTCTAATCATATAAAAGATTTTAAAATTAATTACTCTGCAGACTTTAGACAAGGAATTGCAGACTCTTGGCCACAAAGTATTGATGATTCTTTCGCTAAAGAACATTGGGATTGGGAGTCAAAATATAATTTGACTAATATGACAGATGAAATGATTATTAATCTAAAAAATAAATATAAGTTAGCATCGGATGAAAAATAAACTTTACATATACAATACTCTGTCAAGAAAAAAAGAAGAATTTAGTTCTTTAATAAAAGACTATGTTGGAATGTATGTTTGTGGTCCAACTGTATATGGAGACCCTCATCTTGGACATGCTAGGCCGGCAATTACATTTGATATTGTATTTAGATACTTACAAAATAATAATTACAAAGTTAGATATGTAAGAAATATCACAGACGCTGGACATCTTGAAAATGACAGCGATGAAGGAGAAGATAAAATTTCAAAAAAAGCAAGACTTGAACAATTAGAACCCATGGAAATTGTCCAACACTACACCATTAGCTATCACAAAGCAATGGAACATTTAAATTGCCTCCCCCCCTCTATAGAGCCAAGAGCAACCGGACATATTATTGAGCAAATTGAGATGATTAAAAAAATAATTAAAAATGGTTATGCTTATGAAGTTAATGGCTCGGTTTATCTAGATGTTAGAAAATATAATGAGGATTATAATTATGGTGTTTTATCAGGAAGAAATTTAGACGACACATTAGAAGGAACCCGCAAGCTTGATGGACAAAATGAAAAAAGAAGTCATGTTGATTTTGCGATTTGGAAAAACGCCCCTAAAGAACATATAATGAAGTGGCCATCTCCTTGGGGAGTGGGGTTTCCTGGCTGGCATATGGAATGTTCAGCTATGAGTGAAAAGTATCTTGGTAAAACTTTTGATATACATGGTGGAGGAAATGATCTTACATTTCCACATCACGAGGCAGAAATAACACAAAGTAATGCTGCACATAATTGTGTTCCGGTAAAATATTGGATGCATAATAACATGATTACAATAGATGGCAAAAAAATGGGAAAGTCTTTAGGCAATTTCATTACGCTAGCAGATTTTTTTAGTGGAAGCCATCCAAAGCTTAAACAAGAATATAGCCCAATGACAATTCGTTTCTTTATCCTTCAGGCTCATTATAGGGGAACACTTGATTTTAGTAACAAAGCACTACAAGCATCTAGCAAGGGGCTTAATAAATTAATGGGTGCATGTGAAACAATATTAAATATAAGCTCATCAGAAAAGAATGATTTTAATATTCAAGAACTTTCGGACAAATGTTATAATTCGATGAATGATGATTTTAATACCCCAATACTAATTTCACATCTGTTCGAAGGTGTAAAAATCATTAATTCGGTAAATGATGGCACAGCTCAAATTGATAAAGAAAGCTTAATGCTATTAAAACAACTATTTCAATTTTTTGTTTTTGATATTTTAGGTCTAAAATCTAACAAAGAAACAGGAGATAAAAATACAACTAATGAAATCATGGAGTTAATTTTAAAACTCAGAAAAAAAGCAAAAGATTCTAAAGATTTTGCAACGGCAGATCTGATTAGAAATGATTTAAATGAAGTGGGTATAGAAATTAAAGATGGCAGAGAGGGAAGTAGTTGGCAGGCTAAGTCAAAGTAGATTGCAATTCATGAGATATATATATTTTTTTTGTGCTTTTATAATTTTATCATGTTCAGAAAAAAAAGATAAAAAATTTATACTTCAAACTGAAAAAAATATACCCAAGTTTAACTCTGATAGCGCTTATTTATTTGTTCAAAAACAAGTTAATTTTGGACCTAGGGTTATAAGTAGTAAGGCTTGGGAGAGCTGTTCTGAATTTCTTGCGAAAAAACTCAAATCATATAATGCTGATGTGATAATTCAAAAAACTCAAATCACAACATATGATCAAAGAAAGCATGAACTAAATAATATTATCGCAAGCTATTTGCCCAATCTAAATAATCGAATTGCACTTTTTGCACATTGGGACTCCAGGCATATTGCTGATCATGATACTGTAAATCAAGGGGCTCCAATATTAGGAGCAAATGACGGTGGAAGCGGAGTGGCAGTTTTGCTAGAAATAGCAAGAAATTTAAACATCCAAAAACCAAATATTGGAGTTGATATAATCTTATTTGATGCTGAAGATTATGGTCAGCCAGAAAACTCAATATATCCTATTATGAGTAATTCATGGTGTCTTGGCTCTCAATATTGGTCTAAAAACCCACACAAGAAAAATTATTTTGCTAAATATGGAATATTACTAGATATGGTAGGAGCTAAAGGAGCAACATTCAGGTATGAAGGAATCTCAAATTACTATGCTCCAAATATTTTAGAAAAGGTATGGGCAAAGGCCCATGAAATAGGTTACTCTAATTATTTTTTATACCAAAAGAGTGCAGAAATAATGGATGACCACTATTATGTAAATTCAATAGCAAATATTCCGACAATTGATATAATTGAATTTGATCCATTTACAGAAACAAATTTTAACAAACATTGGCATACTCATCAAGATAATATGCAAAATATTAGCAAAGAAACTTTAAAAGCAGTGGGCGAAACAGTTATGCATGTTATTTACAGCGAATAATACTACTGCTCATCACATCCCTGAATATATAGTATTTCAAAATCATTTATGATCAAAGAGTCATCAGAAATGTTACCGAACATTAGAACTTCCATTGGATAAAACTCCATTTCAGCTATTGATAAATACAAATCTATTATTTCAGTTGAGTCTTCATTAGGAAAACTCAAAAAATATTCATTAAGACTAGTTTCATCTTTAAATAAATGAAGACCTTCACCAAAAATCCACCATCCTTGGTATTTAATAAATAAAAGATCTTCAGATTTATTTTCATTATTTTGAATACACGCATTCAGCAGAAAAATAATCAAAAAAGATATATAAAATTTATTCATATCTTATTTATAAAAGTTCATTTCATCAATATAAGACCATGCTTTTTCTGGAATTAAAAATGATACTGCTTTTTTATTTTTTATGGACTTTCTAATAAAGCTTGATGAAACATCAATAATTGGAGCGTCTTTTAAAAAAGTAACATTTTTATAGATAGGCGTGTAAGTAATATTGGGTCGAGGATAAACAATAATTTGATGATGATTTATAATTTGCAAGTAATTTTTCCATCTATGTATTGAATTAATATTATCAGCACCCATTATTAAAGAAAATTGATTCTCAAAAAAATTTTCTTTAAGATAAGCTAAAGTATCGATAGTGTATGATGGCTGAGGCAATGAAAACTCAATATCAGACGCTATTAAATTATCAACATCATCTATCTCTGCCCTAATAATTTGTAATCTGTGATACTGGTCCAACAAAGAGGATTTACTTTTTAATGGGTTTTGAGGGGAGACTACAAACCATACCTGGTCTAAGCTAGTGTATTCTGCAATGTATGAAGCAATTGCCTTATGCCCTATGTGAAAAGGATTAAAAGATCCAAAAAACAAACCTATGTTCATATTAAATTATTTAATAAAATTATTTATTAATTCTAACGTTTCTTTGCTTGCTATTTCTAAATCATCATTAATAATTATAAAATCAAACTCATCCTTTAAAGCAATCTCTTGTGATGCCTTCTCTAGTCTTGTAATAACATTTTCTTTAGAATCAGTACCGCGTAATTTCAATCTTTTAGATAAGATATTTAAAGAGGGGGGCATTATAAATATTGCCAAACAGTTGCTCTGCATTTTTTTCTTGATATTAAGCCCTCCAATAACATCTACATCAAAAATAACATGATTTTTATTATTCCAAATTTTTTCTAATTCTGAATTTAAAGTACCATAATACTGATTCGAGTAAACCTGCTCCCACTCTAAAAAATCTTTATTTTTAATTCTCGACTTAAAGTCACTTACACTTATAAAGTAATAATCTTTTCCATCTAATTCATTATCTCTCTTTTCTCTGGTACAAGCAGATACAGAAAAACGTAAAGATTTTTCGTTCTCAATTAAAAATCTAACAATTGAAGTTTTTCCCGCTCCTGATGGTGCTGCTATAACAATTGATTTTTTCACCTCTACAAAATATTTAATAGTTGCTCTTTAATTTTTTCTAACTCATCTTTCATCTGAACAATAATTTTTTGCATATCAGCATCAGAGGATTTTGATCCTATTGTGTTAATTTCTCTTCCAATTTCTTGTGCTATAAAACCAAGTTTCTTTCCGTTTGGAAAATCATTTTTTATTGTTTCAGCAAAATATTCTAAATGAGCCTTTAGGCGAACTTGCTCTTCTGTTATGTCCTGCTTTTCTAGGTAAAAAATTAATTCTTGCTCAAGTCTATTCTCGTCAATTTTTTTACTTCCAACGCTGGATATCTTTTCAAATAAATTTTGTTTTACTTTTTTAATTCTAGAGTCTGCAAAAGGCTTTAGCTCTAATAATAATATGCTTATTTTTTTTATCCTTAAGCTAATATCTTCTTCTAATTTAAGACCTTCAATAGTTCTGTACTTTATTAATTCTGTAATAGCATTAAGTATTGAGGTTTCAATTTGCATCCAATCTTCTTTATTTATATTTTCTTCTTGTTTAATGTAAACATTAGGCATCTTTAATAAAGATGGAATGATATCAGCATCATTATGAAATTTAGATTTAAGACCTAAGACTTTTTCTATTAAAAGTATTTGATCATGGTATTCTTTAATAGCTTGAATGTTTAGAGTGTTTTGTAAAGTTGATTCAATTTTTTCTTTCCAGACAGACAGCTCTACTTTACCTCTAAAAAGTTTTTGGGACAAAAGATTCCTTAATCCTATTTCCTTATCTCTATAAATAGATGAAATTTTAACACTTGCATCTAGCTGCTTGGAGTTTAGTGACTTTACCTCGATTATAAAATTTGCATTAGGTAAATTTAATTCACATCTTCCATAGCCTGTCATTGATTGAATCATAATATAATATTTTATACAAAACTATGAAAGTTAATCTGTTTTAACTTTTTTTGGCATACTTACTAAAAAAACAGCAGTAAATATAAAAAGAGCAGAAATAATTTTTTGCATGTCTAATGTGTCAACATTTAAAAATAAAGCAATTAGTGATGCTAGTAATGGTTGAAGATAAATATAGACACTTACTGTTGCAGGTGTCAATGATTTTAATGCAAAGCCATTAAATAAATAAGCAATAAATGTTGTAAAAATTATTACAAATAAGACTTTTAAATAAATTTCAGTAGTGAAAATTTGAAGGTCAATAAGCATGACATTTTCATAGCCAAATGGAAATACAAAAATCAAACCAAAAAAGAAAACATAAAACATCACAGTAATTGGATTGTATTTTTTCATTAGGTTTTTTACCAAAACTAAGTATAAAGCATAGCTTGTAGCATTAATAAAAACAAGAAAGTTTCCTGTTAAAAAATTATTATTAAAACTAAAATCACCTGAGTTAAGTATGAGGTTACACGCTCCAATAAATCCAAAAATAATTCCTATTATTTTCATTAAACTTATTTTCTCTCTTATTAATAATGCTGAGATAACAATTACTAGAATTGGATTAGTAGTCATAATAATTGCTGCATTAATGGGAGTTGTAAGGTTTAAACCTTCAAAAAAAAACAATTGGTTTATAGCAACTCCAAAAAGACCGCACAAGGCAAATCGAGGAAGATCAGAATTATTAATTTTTTCATTAATAAAGATTTTAAAAAATAAAAAAAAAAGAGATACTCCACCTAAAACTCTAAGTAAAATAAATCCAGAAGGATTAATATATTCTGGCATAACATCTTTAGCAATAGAGTAATTTAAAGCGTAGATTAAATTAACAATAAAAAGTGCTAAATGCGCAAAAATTATTTTGTTCAATTTTATTTAATTTTAAGATAGTATCGAATCTTTTAGAGATTGATTTTAATACTTTTACAAAAGTATGCAAACAAAAACTTTAGATAAAGTATTAATAAAACAATTTAACTAATATGGTAGGTAATGTAATCATTAGCGGAACTGGTCGTGGTGTTGGAAAAGCTTTAGCTAGTATAATGCTTGAAAAGGGGTATGTTGTTGTAGGGGTTTCTAGACAAAATCATATTTCTCATCCAAACTTTACCTTTATTAAGACAGACCTAAGTAATGAAAAAAAATTATTATCACTAAATTTTCCAGGTTTTAAGAATAATAATCACACTATCCTTGTAAATAATGCAGGAGATATAGGAGAAATAAAACCTTTAGGAAAAAGAAAAGATAATCAAATAATTTTAGAGTATATGGCTAATATTATAGCCCCCACAATTATCTTAAATAAATTCTTAAAACAAGTAAATAAGACAAGTAAAACTCAACATACAGTTATTAATATAAGTTCAGGAGCTGCATTTAGAGCTATCGAAAGTTGGTCTACATATTGCGCATCTAAGTCTGCCCTAAAGATGCTGAACTCATGCGTAAATGAAGAATTTAGCGATGTTAAATCATTCTCTATTTCGCCAGGTATTGTAGATACAGATATGCAATTAAAAATTAGATCTGCAAATAAAGAAACATTCTCATTGGTAGAAAACTTTAAAGACTATCACAGGAATGGAGATCTAGAAACACCTGATAATGTTGCTAAAAAAATCCTTTATGTTATAGAAAATCAAGATATTTTTGAATCAAATGAGCTCACATTAAGAGATATTACAATTTAAGTAAAAACACCTAATAAAACATCAAAAAATAAACAATATTATCTCGTAAATACTTGTTTTTCAGATATTTACATCATATGTTCGATTTTTAACAATATAATGTGCAAAAGGTTAGGAAAAAACTAGAAAAAAAACAGAAAATAAAAACATAATATATTAAAAATCAAATAGTTAAGTAGTTTTAAAAAACTATAAACTATAATTTTATATTTTAGTCTAGCTTTAAAATAAATTAAGCTTAAAATTAGATAAAGATCTTTTATGCTATAAGTTTGCTGACAGTATTAATCAAATTATTAAATTATTATGGATAATGTATTTAAGTATTTTAATGGCTTTTTTCAAGGCTTAACAGGTTTAATTATGACAGTTTTAGGACTAGGTGTAGCAGTAGAAATCCTATTTGGAAATGGTGCTATGTTTGGACTGTCAGTTATTGACAATGTAATGGGAGTAATCAACGGTTTAGGCGGAGCTGGATTTGCTGGACTAGTTGGTTTATGTGTCTTATTCTCACTTTTAACTAAAAAGTAAGAATAATTATTAAGTTTTAATTAAATAGCCCTACTAAATAAGTAGGGCTATTTTTTTTTTATAATTTTAATTATATCTTTATCAAATCAATAAACTTTTTATGAAAAAACTATATTCGTTTATAACAGATACATTAAATAATGCCATTACAATCTCATTATCTTTTTTATGTCTTGGAGTTATTGTGCAATTGCTAGTAGACGATAAAATTTTAGGCTGGGATCCTGTTGGCAACATTCAAGATGCTGGCAGTTCATTTATAGGCGTAATAGCACTCGTTGTGCTATATTTACTTTTCAATAAGAAGTAGGGTAACAACTCTCTAGTGCGCTTGCAGCCAATTATCTCCAATACCAATATCTACAACTAATGGAACGGAAAGTTTACAAACATTAGACATACAGTCATTTACAATCTCCCTTAGTTCTTGCTCTTCTGATTTTAACATATCAAAAATAAGTTCATCATGAACTTGTAATAACATTTTTGACTTTAAACCTTTTCTAGTTATTTCTATATCAATAGTCAATCATTGCCTTTTTAATTATATCGGCTGCAGAACCTTGAATTGGAGCATTTATTGCATTTCTTTCAGCTGCATTTCGCATAATTGCATTTCTTGAGTTAATATCTTTCAAATAACGTCTTCTACCAAATATTGTTTCAACAAATTCATTTTCTCTAGCTATGTTTATTGAATGATCCATGTATTTTTTTATACCTGGAAATTCCTCAAAATATTGTTCGATAACTTCTTTTGATTCCTTGCGACTCATGCCTGTGTTTTGAGCTAATCCAAATGCAGATATACCATAAATAATTCCAAAATTAACAGATTTTGCTTTTGACCTCATATTTCTTGTCACATCTTTAACCTCTACCTTAAATACTTTTGCAGCTGTAGCTGTATGTATATCAATGCCTTCATTGAATGCTTTAAGCATCGTACTGTCATTACTTAAAGAAGCCATAATTCTTAATTCAATTTGAGAATAATCTGCGGCAAGTAAGATACAATTTTGGCTAGCTATAAATGATTCTCTCACTCTCATCCCCCTGCTTGATCGAATAGGAATATTCTGAATGTTTGGGTTCGTTGAACTTAGTCTTCCTGTAGCTGCAACAGATTGATTAAAAGTTGTATGTATTTTGCCGCTATTATTAACTAAAAGTGGTAATGCTTTAACATATGTACTAAGTAATTTTTTTATTTCTCTATACTCTAAAATATATTCAATTATAACATGTTCATCTTTTAGTGCTAATAAAGTTTCTTCAGAAGTTGAGTATTGACCAGATTTTGTTTTTTTTGGTTTTTTAAGAAGCATCATTTGATCAAAAAGAATTTCACCTAATTGCTTGGGGGAAGAAATATTAAATTTAGATTCAGCTAGAGTATAAATCTTTTCCGTACATTTATCTAATACTTTTTCTAACTCAAAGGAGTACTCATTTAGCATGCTAACATCTAAAGAGATCCCTTGATTTTCCATCTTTGATAAAACTCGAACTAAAGGCATCTCAATGTTTAAAAATAAATCTTTAGATTTAATGTTTTCTAATTCTTTAAGAAATATTGGATATAAGCTTTGAATAGTTAGAATTCTTTTTGAAGAAACTTGTGCCAGCTTATCTTCACTTAAATATGTAAGTGTATTTTTATTTGGAGATTTTCTCAGTAAATCTTTGTCACTTTCAATTATTAAAGACAAGTAATTTTCAGAAATGATATCAAGATTATGTCTCATGTCTGGGTGCAAAATATAATGAGCGATATTTACATCAAAAATATCTCCACAAAGAGCTACATCAAAACCTTTTAATATTTTTAACTGAGGTTTTATATTATAAGAAATTTTAGTGACAGTAGGGTTTTCAAATAATTGCTTCAATAATTGCTTGTAGTTTTGATTAGTTTTAGAGAAATTTATAAAAACATATTCATTTTCTTTAAAAGACAAGCCTAATCCATGAACGCCGTCTTTATCTAAAATAAAATTAAAAACTAAACTATTTTCTTTAGAGTTTTTTTCTATAAACTGCTCAAGATCTAAAAATGAAGAAATAATTTTTGTAAACGCATCAAGTTTTAGGAAATTATTAGGCTTCTCAGCAGGAACAACATTTGAAAATAAATCAAATTGAGAATCATCTGTCTTCTCATTATCAATAATCTCTCTTTTTTCCATTGGAGTTTCTTCCTCTTTATGAATTAGCTGAGAAAATCGATTTAAAAAATTCCTAAACTCTAACTCTTCAAAAAGATTTGTTAATGCATCAAGGTCTTTAATATTAAGTTCCATTTGTCCAAAATCAATTTCTATTGGAACATCAGTAATTATTGTTACAAGTTTTTTGGATAATAAACCAATCTCCTTTGAAGACTCAACTTTTTCCCTAATTTTTCCCTTTAGTTTATCAGTGTTAGCAAATAAACCCTCCACGGAATCATAATCATTTATAAATTTTTGAGCAGTTTTTTTACCAACGCCTGAAATACCAGGAATATTATCTGCTGCATCACCCATCATTGCAAGAAAATCAATAACTTGTTCTACTCTTTTTATCTGAAATTTGTCAAGAACTTCTTTAATCCCCCATGTTTCTGTTGGCTGCCATTTGTTTCCAGGTCTGTGCATGAAAATGTTTTCCGAAACTAGCTGTGCAAAATCTTTATCTGAAGTCATCATATATACTTGGAAGCCATTTTTTTCAGCTTTCTTAGCAATCGTTCCAATGACATCATCCGCTTCATAACCGTCCATAAATAATTTTGGAATCTTCAATGCCTCCAATAGCTTATCGATATATGGTAAAGCAAGAGAAATCCCCTCAGGCATGGCATCTCTATGAGCTTTGTACTGTGGAAACTCTATGTGTCTCTCTGTTGGCTTTTTTGTGTCAAAAACAACAGCAATATGTGACGGGTTCTCTTTTCTTAAAATTTCAAGAAGAGAGTTGGTAAAACCAAAAACTGCAGATGTTTCTAAACCTTTTGAATTAATTCTAGGATTTTTAGCAAATGCAAAATATGCTCTGTAAATTAGAGCAAAAGCATCGAGTAAAAATAATTTATTTTTAATTTTTAGCATTTAAGTAAAAATACATTTTTATACATAAATTTAGATTCAAAAAGATTAATTTTATTGAAGATAATAATAACAATATGTTTAACAAAAATTTGATTAATACACTAAAGTATCCTTTGTTTTTTTTACTCATTATGTGGGGTGTAAAAATTTTCGAAATATTATATAACACATCATATATTGATCTTGGAGTATTACCAAGATCATTTAAAGGGTTGAAAGGGATTGTTTTTTCTCCTTTTATACATAAAGATTTGAGTCATTTAATTAACAACTCTATGCCAATAATTGTATTAGGATCAAGCTTAAGTTACTTTTATCCAAGAATTAAATTTAGATTAGTTCTTTGGCTTTATTTTACATGCGGAATATTACTTTGGGGCATTGGTAGATCAAGTTTTCATATTGGGGCTAGTGGTTTCATTTATGCATTGGCAAGCTTTATCTTTTTTAGTGGATTAATGAAGAAAAACAAAAGACTTTCTGCCCTGTCTCTGGTTGTAGTATTTATTTACGGCAGCATGTTTTGGGGCCTACTCCCTACTCATGAGAATGTTTCATGGGAGGGTCATCTTTCTGGCTTAATAGCTGGCCTAATTATTGCGTTTTTCTTTAAAAATTTAGGCCCTAAAAAAGATGTTTATCAATGGGAAATTGATGAACAAGATGAGATAAAATATAATAAAGATGAAATTAAAATAACTTATGATTATATAGAAAAGAAATAGTTATTTTTTAGTTACTCCAAAATTAGAGGAAAACCAGGCTCTTTCATGAAAATAATAAAAAAGTAATTTAACTATTCTATCTAAAACAACTAGAAAGCCAGCTCCACTCTTAGAAATAGGTTCTAAGTCAAAAAAAGGAGGTAATTCTGTTAAAACAAAGTAAGTGGTAGTCATAGCAAGTGAGTTCCAAGTTAAAGACTTTAATATGTGTCTCTGTCTATTTATTTTTACTTTATTCATAATATCTATTTTCTTCGACAATAATACAAAATTTAATAACGAAATATTTTTGAAAAAATGTATTTTCGCAGGTAATGAATAAAATTAGAAATTTTTGCATCATAGCTCATATTGATCACGGCAAAAGTACATTGGCAGATAGACTACTAGAGTTTACAGGTGCTGTTAGTGAAAGAGACTCTAAAGATCAGTTGTTAGATGACATGGATTTAGAAAAAGAAAGAGGTATTACAATTAAAAGTCATGCTGTTCAAATGACTTACCAATACAATAATGATGAGTATGTGTTGAATTTAATTGATACTCCAGGACATGTTGATTTTTCTTATGAAGTATCACGATCTATAGCTGCTTGTGAGGGTGCATTACTTATTGTAGATGCTGCACAAGGAATTCAGGCTCAAACTATTTCAAATCTATATCTAGCTCTAGAAAATGATCTTGAAATAATCCCAGTCTTAAACAAAATTGATCTACCAAGCGCCGAACCTGAAGTTGTAAAAGATCAAATAGTTGACCTGATCGGTTGTAAACATGAAGATATCATCTCTGCAAGTGCAAAAACAGGCGTCGGAATTGAAAAAATTTTAGAAGAAATAATTTTAAAGATTCCTCATCCAAAAGGAGATCCTAATCTTCCTTTACAGGCAATGATTTTTGACTCTGTTTATAATACTTTTCGAGGAATTGAGGCTTATTTTAAAATAATCAATGGAACAATTAAAAAAGGGCAGAAAGTTAAATTTATGTCTACAGAAAAAGAGTATTTAGCTGAAGAAATTGGAGCCCTAAGACTTAAGCAATTCCCCAAAAAAAACATGAGTTGCGGAGAGGTTGGCTATATAATTTCTGGAATTAAAGAAGCAAAAGAAGTAAAGGTGGGTGATACAATAACAACTGTAGAAAAACCAGCTGCAGATCCAGTTCAAGGATTTGAAGAGGTAAAGCCAATGGTGTTTGCCGGTATTTACCCTGTAGACAACGAAGATTTTGAGGAGCTAAGAAACTCTATGGAAAAACTTCAACTAAATGATGCATCTCTTACTTATGAAACTGAATCATCAGCAGCACTAGGTTTTGGATTTAGATGTGGGTTTTTAGGTATGCTGCATATGGAGATTATTCAAGAAAGACTTGAAAGAGAATTTGAAATGACTGTCATAACTACAGTTCCAAATGTTTCATACTTTGCTTATAAAAGCAATAAAGAAAAACTAGTTATTCATAATCCCTCAGACTACCCTGACCCAAGTACTCTAGACTATGTTGAAGAGCCATATATCAGAGCACAAATTATCACAAAATCTGATTTTATTGGGCAAGTAATGACTCTTTGTATTTCTAAAAGAGGTGAGTTGAAAAATCAAGTTTACTTAACAACTGACAGAGTAGAATTAACATTTGAAATGCCACTTGGCGAAATTGTTTTTGATTTCTATGACAGATTAAAATCTGTTTCAAAAGGCTATGCATCTTTTGATTATTATCCGATAGACTATAAAGTTTCTAGCTTAGCTAAGCTAGATATTCTTTTAAACGGAGATCCTGTAGACGCTCTATCTGCACTTGTTCATAAAACAAACTCTTATACTTTAGGAAAAAAATTATGTTCAAAATTAAAAGAGTTAATTCCAAGACAACAATTTGATATTGCTATTCAATCTGCAATTGGCTCTAAAATTATCTCAAGAGAAACTGTTAAAGCTCTTAGAAAAGATGTAACTGCTAAATGCTATGGAGGAGATATAAGTAGAAAAAGAAAGCTTGCTAGAAAAACAAAAAAAGGGTAAAAAGAGAATGAGACAGGTAGGGAATGTAGAAATCCCTCAAGAAGCCTTTCTATCTGTCTTGCAACTAGATGATTAAATTACTACTTTTGAATAAACGAGATAAGAATGGGTAGAGCATTTGAATTTAGGAAAGCACGAAAAATGAAGAGGTGGTCTAAGATGGCTAAAACCTTCACAAGGATTGGAAAAGATATTGTAATGTCTGTAAAAGAAGGGGGAGCTAACCCTGAAACCAATTCTCGTTTAAGACAAGTTATGCAAAATGCTAAGGCTGCTAATATGCCAAAAGACAATGTCTTACGTGCAATTAAAAAAGCAAGTAGCAAAGAAACTGCCAATTATGATGAAATTACTTTAGAGGGATATGCTATTCATGGAATTGCTGTATTTGTAGATTGTGCATCAGACAATAATAACAGAACTGTTGCTGATGTAAGATCCTATTTTAGCAAGTGTGATGGAGCATTAGGAACAAATGGTTCTTTAGAATTTATTTTTAATAGAAAAGGCGTTTTTACAATAGACCCTAAAAATATAACGTTAGAGCTTGAAGAGCTAGAAATGGAACTTATAGACTTTGGACTAGAGGAGCTAGAAATTGATGATGAAGCAATTACAGTCTATTGTAGTCTTACAGACTTTAATAATATGCAAGTAAAATTAGAAAAATTAAATATTGAAATTCAAAACTCTGAGCTGCAAAGAATCCCCAACAATTTAAAAAAAATCACAGCAAATGAGTCTGTAAAAGTTTTAAAATTACTTGATTTGCTGGAAGAAAATGATGATGTTCAGCAGGTATTTCATAATATGGAGCTAACTAATGAAATTTTAGAGGTTATGGAAAATGAATAGCAATTAATTCAAAAAATACAATTTAAAAAATGAATGTTTTAATTTTAGGTAGTGGTGGTAGAGAACATGCTTTAGGGAAAAAAATCTCTGAAAGCAGCCAGTGTAAAAACCTTTTTTTTGCTCCTGGAAATACTGGCACAAAAATAGTAGGACAAAATATAAACATCTCACTAAAAGATTTTGATAAGTTAAAAGAATTTGCCGTTGAAAAAAATATAAATTTAATTATAGTAGGCCCGGAAGCCCCATTGGTTGATGGCATAACAGATTCTTTTAAAAACACTTTAGAAACTAAAGATATAATTATCATTGGCCCTTCTAAATTAGGTGCTCAGCTTGAAGGGAGTAAAGATTTTGCTAAAGAATTTATGCATAGACATAATATCCCTACAGCAAAATCAAAAACATTTACAAAAGAAAATATTAGTGAAGGTTATGACTACTTAGAAACACTAAACTCACCATATGTACTTAAAGCAGATGGGCTTGCTGC
This sequence comes from uncultured Flavobacteriales bacterium, assembly GCA_905181585.1. Lineage (GTDB taxonomy): Bacteria > Bacteroidota > Bacteroidia > Flavobacteriales > BACL11 > CAJIYG01. The sequence continues at coordinate 9,627 of CAJIYG010000003.1, read as the reverse complement.
TGGCAAAGGAGTTTTAATTATTGATAAAATTGAAGAGGCCAAGCAAGAGCTTAATGCTATGGTGCTTAAAAAAAAATTTGGCGACGCAAGCTCTAAAGTTGTTATCGAGGAGTTTTTAGAAGGTCTTGAGTTTTCTGTTTTCGTTCTTTCTGATGGGGAGTCATATAAAATACTTCCCTCTGCAAAAGACTATAAAAGAATTGGGGAGGGTGACCAAGGTCTTAATACAGGAGGTATGGGAGCAGTTTCACCCGTTCCTTTTGTTGATAGATTTTTTATGCAGAAAGTTGATCAAGAAATAATTAAGCCTACAGTTGAAGGGTTAAAAAAAGATGGGATTTTATATCAAGGTTTTATATTTATTGGCTTAATCAAAGTTGGCACTGAAGCAAAGGTTATTGAGTATAACGTTAGAATGGGAGATCCTGAAACTGAAGTTGTAATACCTAGGATAAAGTCAGACTTATTAAATCTTTTAAAGGGTATTGGCGATGGAACATTTAGTGAGAAAGATCTAAATATTTCTGATGAAGCAGCGGCAACAGTTATGCTAGTATCTGAGGGTTATCCCGAAAAATATGAAAAAGGTTTTATAATAAATGGTTTAGATAAAGATTGTGATAGTATTTTCTTTCATGCAGGAACAATTTCAAGAGATGAAAAAATCATAACTAATGGAGGTAGAGTTATTGCTGTCACATCTTTTGGTAAAGATATAGGTGAAGCAATTAACAAATCATACAAAAACATTAATGAAATTTCTTTCAAGGGAAAACAGTTTAGAAATGATATAGGCTTTGACTTATAAAGATGAGTTATGTTCTTCGCCGTTTTTTTTGTGTCTAAACATTATTGAAATCCATGTAACAAGAAAGAGAAATATTATAAGAATATATAGATAGTTTATTTTATTACCAATTATCGGCATAAAATCAAATGTAAAAGTGAAAAAATCACCAATTGTATTCCAAAAATTCTTCATCATAATTTATAATATTTTGATTTTCAAATTTAAATATTTTTTAATTAAAAGATGATTATAAATAAATTAATAAACCCCCAGCCTAAAGCAATAATATTTTTTATTGTTTTCGCAATAATTTTATTTTTAATCCCATTACATCAAAATAGCTATACTCTTTTATTTTCATCGTCACATATTCCTCCTGCTTTAGTTTTTTTATTATCATTAATTATAATCCCAATACACGCTATTGGACTTAATAATTTGGTTTATGCGAATAGTGTTATTAAAAAAGAAAACATAATTATTGCATTCGTATTTGTTCTGCTTAACTCGTTCTATGAAAACTCTTTGAATAATCTATTATGCAGTTTTCTAATGCTGTTTGTACTAAACTACTTATTTGAAACATATCAAAAAGAACAACCATTTTATCAGATTTTTAATGCTAGTATAATAATAGGATTGGCAACGTATTTAAACCCAAAAGTTACTTTATTTCTATTACTAATATTATACACATCAGTTGTTTTCAATCATTTTAAGTGGAGAATATTTGCTGCTTCAATTATTGGTTTCTTAACTCCACATATACTGCATCTAATTATTTTCTTAGTTACGGGAAAAACATTTTATATGCCAGAATCTAATTTCACTATTAACATATTAAGCATTGATGATATATATCCATTAAAAACTCATCAAATTATATTAGCCGTTGTACTAACAATAACATGCTTATTTTCTATTTATGAATTTCTTAGCTGGCTTTATAAAAAAAGTATTAAGTCAAGAAAATCATTTTTTATTCTAATTTTTTATGTTATTATTTCTCTACTAATAATAATATTTTTTGACTTTCAAAGCTGGTACCTTTTGATTACTCCAAGCGCTATATTTATAGCTAATTATTTTACATATTCTAAGCATAGATCATTAGCAAATCTGATATTTTTATTATTATTGATTAGTTCATGTTATTATAGGTTTATGATAATTATTTAATATGTAAATTTGTTAAAAAAATAAGGTATGAAATTTGGCGTTGTAATTTTTCCAGGATCTAATTGTGATAAAGATATGATATATGTTTTGAGCAATATTCTAAAACAAGAAGTTGTAGAGCTTTGGCATAAAGATAGAGACTTAAAACAATGTGATTTTATTATTTTACCAGGTGGTTTTTCATTTGGAGACTATCTTAGGTCTGGTGCAATAGCTAAATTTTCTCCAATAATGCAAGAGATTATAACATTTGCTAATAATGGAGGATATGTTCTTGGGATTTGTAATGGATTTCAAATACTAACTGAGAGTGGCTTACTTCCAGGAGTGCTCATGCACAACAATAGTCATAAATTTATTTGTAAAAATATATTTTTGAAAACAATCTCAAAAAGTACAAAAATTACTAGCCTTTATAAAGATGAAGCAATTAAAATTCCGATTGCACATGGAGAAGGAAAATACTTTGCAGATGAAAAAACATTACAATCTTTAGCAGAAAACGACCAAATATTGTTCAAATACAGTGATATGAATGGCAAAATAAATAGTGAGTCAAATCCCAACGGATCTTCTAATAATATAGCAGGAGTTTGTAATGAAAATAGAAATGTTTTTGGAATGATGCCACATCCAGAGAGAGCTTCTGATATAGAATTAAAAAATACAGATGGCCTTACATTATTTAAAAGTATTTTAGAGAATATTTAGTAGTATTATTAAAATATTCTCTAGATTCGTTTTGTGATTTCAAATTTAATATTTCTTTTAAAAAGAGTTCTTTTTATACAATTCTGTTTTTACTTATTTTCCTGTGGTAATGTTATGCCCTTAACTGGAGGCGAGAAAGATATCAAGCCCCCAAAATTAATCATTACAAATCCTGAAAATCTTACAAAAAACTTTTTGAATGATAAAATTATATTTTTATTTGATGAAAATATATCTGCAAAAAACTTAGGGAATAACATTTTTAGTAGTCCTGCAATACCAGATCTAAAGCACAAAATAAAGGGGAACCAGCTCGAATTATCTTTTGACAATAATAAATTAAAAGAATTAACATATTTAATTCAATTAAATCAAACTATAAAAGACATTAATGAGGGAAATATCCTTAACAAATTAGAATATGTCTTCTCAACAAAAGATATTATAGACACTTTATCTTTCTCTGGTTTTGCTGTGGATGCTTATTTGGACATACCTATGGAAGATATTTGGATTTTATTATATGAAAATAATATTAATGATAGTGCTATCTTCAAACAACAACCAAATTTTGTCTGCAAAACAGACTCTTTAGGATTTTTCAACTTCAAACATCTTGATAATTTAGAATATAAAGCTTTTGCTATAAGCGGACTAGATTTTAAATTTAATAACAATGATAAAATAGGTTTTAAACAAAGTGCTACATTGGAAAAAAGCTTAGACTCAATCATTTACCTATTTGACCCTTATTTTTCTCATGATTCAATAACAAATCTATTTTTAGAATCAGAGAGGAAAAACAGTGATACTATCTTGGAGAAAACTGGAAAATTAATACTAAACTTGAATAAATCACAAGATATTATTATTCAGTTAAGTCAGGATAATCAGCCTAAGTTTATTGGTTTATATAATCAGTCAGAATGTTTAATCAGCGATTTAAAAGTAGGAGAATATGAAATGCGAGTATTTTTAGATTCAAATAAAAATGGATATTGGGATACGGGTAGTTTATTAAATCAAGTTCAGGCTGAGAAATCTATACTTTATAATAAAAAAATAAGTATCAGAGAAAATTGGGATCTTGAATTAAATTGGATTATTCATGAATTGTAAAACTATCTCTATCTTTTAAAAAATTCATTTGTCTCTTGTGCAGCGCAATATTATCTCTTGAGAGTGTTACAGTTTCTACAATATTAGTTCTATTTGATAGATTTAATATTTCTTCCCCAAAAACATTATAGACTGATGACTGACCTGTAAATAAAAAATTTGCATTATCTGTGCCAACTCTGTTTACTCCAATAGATATACACTGATTTTCTATTGCTCTAGCTTTTAATAAAGTTGTCCAAGCATCTATTCTTTTTTGTGGCCAATTCGATAAAAACAATAAAATATCATACTCATCATTATTCCGACAAAAAACAGGAAACCTTAAATCATAGCATATCAAGGGGCAAATGTTCCAACCTTGCTCACTAACTATTAATCTACTATTTCCTTTAGTAAGGAACATATCTTCTTTAGCGAGTGAAAATAAATGACACTTATCATAATACCTACATTCTCCATTAGAAGAAATCCAAATTAATCGATTAAAAATATTATTATTTTCTTTTATCATAATACTACCAGCAACTGAACATTTTTTCTCAGATGCTAAATTACGCATCCAGACAACAGTATTTCCATTCATATCTTCAGCTAACTTAATCTCAGATGGACAAAATGAAGTATTAAACATTTCTGGAAGTAAAATCACATCAGTTTCTTCTACTTTTTCAAGCAAAGAATTAAATAAATTGATATTTTTTTTCTTATCTAGCCAAAATAGATCTGCTTGAACTATTGATATCTTTAAAAATTCTTTCAATCGTTAATTATTTAAGAAATAATGGTGTTAAATTATTTTTTCTCAGAGCTTATAGTTGCTGAAACATATTCCCTATTCATTCTTGCAATATACTCTAATGAAATTCCTTTAGGACATTCAACCTCACATGCTCCTGTATTTGTACAATTTCCAAAACCTTCTTTATCCATTTGATTTACCATATTTACAACACGATCTTTTGCTTCCACCTCTCCCTGCGGAAGATATGAGTACTGAGAAACTTTAGCCGCAACAAATAACATGGCAGATGAATTTTTACATGTTGCTACGCATGCAGCGCAACCAATACACGCTGCTGCATCAAATGCTTTGTCAGCATTAACTTTTGGAATAGGAACAGCATTTGCATCTTGAGTATTTCCAGATGTATTAACAGAAACAAAACCTCCTGCTTGCTGAATCCTATCAAAGGCAGATCTATCAACTACTAAATCTTTAATAACTGGCATAGATCCAGATCTCCAAGGCTCAATATAAATTGTTTCCCCATCTCTAAAAGAACGCATGTGAAGCTGACACGTAGTTGTTCCTCTCATTGGCCCATGAGCTTGACCATTAATATACATTGAGCACATCCCACAAATACCTTCTCTACAATCATGATCAAAAGCTACGGGCTCTTTTCCGCTATTTATCAAATTACCATTAAGGACATCCATCATTTCTAAAAATGAAGAATCCTCTGAAATATCAGAGATAGGGTAGGTTTCCATCTTGCCTTTAGCCTGACTATTTTTTTGTCTCCAAACTTTTAATGTTAAATCCATATTTTCTATTTATATGATCTTTGCTTAAGCTCAATATCATTGAATTCTAGCTGTTCCTTGTGCAATATAGCTTCAGAGGGTTCCCCAACAAATTCCCAGGCTGAAGTAAATGCAAAATCTTTATCATTTCTCAAAGCTTCTCCTTCTGGTGTTTGTGACTCTTCTCTAAAATGTCCTCCCGCGAGATTCTGATCTTTCTAAGCCATCTTTTGCGAATAGTTCTCCTAGCTCTAAAAAGTCAGCAACCCTACCAGCTTTTTCTAGCTCTGTATTCATTTCATCTTTATCACCTGGAATTCTAACATTTTCCCAAAATTCTTTTCTTATTGTCTTGATTTCACTTATCGCATGCTCTAAGCCTTCTTTATTTCTTGCCATACCTGCAAATTCCCACATTACCTTACCTAACCTTTTATGAAAATAATCTACTGGTTTATCCCCTTTTATACTCATTAACTTATCAATAGTATCTGAAACATTTTTTTCAGCTATTTCAAATTCCTTTAAATCTGTTGAAATTGGACCAGTTCTAATATCATTTGCTAAAAAATCACCAATTGTATATGGGAGTACAAAATATCCATCAGCTAAACCTTGCATTAGAGCAGATGCCCCTAACCTATTTGCTCCATGATCAGAAAAATTAGCTTCTCCAATACAGTAACAACCAGGAATAGTTGTCATTAAATTATAATCAACCCAAACACCTCCCATTGTATAATGAACAGCAGGATAAATCATCATGGGAGTTTTATATGGGTTTTCAGCTACAATTTTCTCATACATCTGAAAAAGGTTTCCATACTTCTGCTCAACAACTTCTTCTCCAAGCTCAATTATCTTTTCTACGGAAGGCTGTTTTATTCCAGATACTAATGCTTTTTCTTTTCCATACCTTTCAATAGCAGCTGAAAAATCAAGATATACAGCTTCTCCAGTAGAGTTAACTCCATATCCTGCATCACATCTTTCTTTTGCAGCTCTTGACGCAACATCTCTCGGCACTAAATTTCCAAAAGCAGGATACCTTCTTTCTAAATAATAATCTCTATCTTCTTCTTTTAATTCTGTGGGCTTAATTGTTTTAGATCTAATCTTTTCAGCATCCTCCAAATTCTTTGGCACCCAGATTCTACCGTCATTTCTTAGTGATTCCGACATTAGTGTCAATTTAGACTGATGTTCTCCAGATCTTGGAATACAAGTTGGATGTATTTGAGTGTAACAAGGGTTTGCAAAAAAAGCACCATTTCTATGAATCTTCCAGGCAGCAGTTGTATTTGACCCCATTGCATTAGTAGATAAGAAAAAGACATTCCCATAGCCTCCACTAGCGATAACTACAGCATGTGCGGAGTGCCTTTCAAGTTCTCCGGTTATTAAATTTCTTGCAATAATACCACGTGCTTTTCCATCTACTTTAACAAGCTCTACCATTTCATGCCTACTAAACATCTGAATTTTTCCTTTTGCAATTTGACGATTCATGGCAGAGTAAGCTCCAAGAAGAAGCTGCTGACCCGTTTGCCCTCTGGCATAAAAAGTTCTAGAAACCAAGAACTCCACCAAAAGATCTATTATCAAGTAAGCCACCATAATCTCTAGCAAAAGGGACTCCTTGAGCAACACATTGGTCAATAATATTTACAGAAACCTCAGCAAGTCTATAAACATTTGCCTCTCTTGCCCTATAATCACCCCCCTTAACCGTATCATAAAACAATCTGTAGATAGAATCTCCATCATTTTGGTAATTCTTTGCCGCATTTATACCTCCTTGTGCAGCAATAGAATGTGCTCTTCTTGGGGAATCCTGGTAGCAAAAAGCTTTAACATTATAACCCATTTCTGCTAAAGATGCAGAAGCAGAACCTCCGGCAAGACCAGTACCCACAACTATTATATCGATATTTCTTTTGTTTGCAGGGCCAACAACGTTGATATCATTTTTATGTTTAGTCCATTTGTCTTTTATTGGACCTTCAGGAGTTTTACTATCTAAAATCATTTAATTAAAAGAGTATTGATTAATAAAATGAACTACAGCAATTGTAGAAAAACCAACAGAGATTAAAATACTGTAAGCAGTTCCGGCAATTTTAATAGCTGGATTATATTTCTTGTGATTTGCACCAACTGATTGAAATGCTGATTTAAAACCATGATTTAAATGAAAACCTAAAACAATAAATGAAATAACATACACACCGGTATATATTGGGCTAGAAAATAAATTAACAACAAGATCATAATCAGTAGTTCCTGAAGGAAGACCAACAAATTTAATTTCATAAAAGTAATCACGTAAATGAAGAATCAAAAATACTATTACAAGTCCTCCAGAAATTATCATTGATCTAGATGAAAGGTCAGCATTTTTACTTGGTTGATTATAAGCATAACTTTTAGGTCTTGCTTTTCTATTTTGAAGTGTTAATTTAATACCCATACCAATATGTATTATAAAGCCTAAGGCAAGTACATATTGCATTAAATATATTACTGGATTAGTAGCCATGAAATGAGCCGCATCATTAAAAAGTTCTTTTGATGGAGCTAAAGTAAAAGAATTAATTACTAGATGAGTAACTAAAAAAATAATTAAAAAGAGCCCTGAAAGGGCCATTATCAATTTTCTTACAATTGAAGATAATTTCATATTATATTAAAATATTTATACAAAGGTATGACTCATATCGCACAAAAACAACAATAATAGGTAATTCAGAACCATTATAGATAAACTATATTTTTTATTATAACTTTGAGCAAAAATTAATTAGCATGAAATATAATCCACTCAGTAAAGATATTTTTAATAAAAATAGAAAGTTATTTTCTCAAAAAATAGAGAAAAATTCTATATCTATTTTTAATTCAAATGATGTTATGCCAACAAATGCTGACGGCACCATGCCTTTTAAGCAAAATAGTGACCTCTTCTGGCTTACGGGCGTAGACCAAGAAGAAAGTGTTTTTATGATGATAAATAATAATTCAACTATTGAAGAATTACTATTTATCAAAGAAACAAATGAACATATCGCAATTTGGGAGGGGGCGAAATTATCTAAAGAGGAGGCTAAAAATAGTTCAGGGATCCAAAAGGTATACTGGATTAAAGAATTAGAAAAAATTCTCAAAGAAAAAATTGCTGACTTAGATACTATATTTCTTAATAAAAATATTCATGCTAGATCTTCTTCAGAGGTTCAAACACGAGATGATCGTTTTAGGGATAAAATTAAAGTCCATTTTCCAAATATGGAAATTAAAGAGATTGCTCCGGTCATGCACGAACTAAGATTTATTAAATCTAATTTAGAAATTGAACTTATGCAACATGCGTGTGATATTACTGAAAAAGGGCTAAGAAGAATTTTACCAATTATTAAGCCTGGCATTATGGAATATGAAATTGAGGCAGAACTAATGCATGAGTTTTTATTAAATAGATCTTCTGGTTTTGCGTACCAGCCTATAATTGGCTCTGGATCTGACTCATGCGTACTGCATTACATAGAAAATAATAAAATGTGTCTAGATGGCGATATTTTACTGATGGATTTTGGAGCGGAATATGCAAACTATGCTTCTGACTTAACAAGAACTGTGCCAGTAAATGGAGTGTTTTCCCCTAGACAAAAAAGTGTATATAATGCTGTTCATAGAGTTATGAAGCAAGCAACTAACATGTTAAGACCCGGAACAGATCATAAAAAAATGCAACAAGAAGTTATAAAAATAATGGAGGAAGAATTAATTAAGCTTGGACTATTTGATAGGCATGATGTAAAAAAACAAGACCCTAAAAGCCCTCTATTTAAAAAGTATTTTATGCATGGAACTTCACACTCACTAGGGCTAGATGTTCATGATGTTGGAGACACTAAAACTCCAATGTCTGAAGGGATGATTTTTACTTGTGAGCCTGGAATATATATTAGAGAAGAAGGGATTGGTATAAGACTAGAAAATGATATTCTAATCACAAAAGGAGACCCAAATGATCTTATGAAAAACATTCCCATTGAAATTGATGAGATTGAAGATTTAATGAACAAATAATTAGAACCACCACAGTATTAATCTACTTTTTTTATTTCCCTGATTCATCTGTAAAACAGTAAATTTAGCATTGACTTTTTTTAGCTGCGTTTTTATTGTGATTAAACTATTAACTTTTGATACTAAACTTGAAAAAACTTTAACTTGGTTTTTAAAAAAAACACTTTCCTTAATTAATCTTTTTATAAATAGTTTTTCTCCACCATTAC
>CAJIYG010000002.1 GCA_905181585.1 uncultured Flavobacteriales bacterium | reverse complement strand
AATATATAGTTCATTTGATTTGTGAAACGCATTTTGAATTATTTGTATATTTTTTTTACTTTCTACAACCCATAATTTGTGAGAAATTCTATCTGTAGTGGTAAATTCATACTCAGATCTTTCTCGAGAATATTGATTTATAATACTATCAATTTCTTCATTTTTTTTATGAGTAAGTAAAACAGGGTCAGCATTAAATTTTGTTTCAATTAGATATTCTTTAAACATATTTTCTCTTTCAAGAATTGTTTCTTCATGCTTTTTTATTTTATCATTTTGATATTCTTTAATTGATGTAGCAGCTATAATACCTGTAACTCTTCTCAAGTCTGTTTTCTGTTGATAAATGTAAAAGACATCATTTTTTTCTTTAATCAATATTTCTAAATTAATAAAAGATAAAAATTTATTTTTTATTAATTTAAACTTTTGAATTCCTGATTTTTTAATACTTTCTTTATACTCAGGATTTAAAATATGTAAGAATGTAAATGGATTGTTGTCAAGTTTTTCTTTAAGTATCTCATCACTATATGTGAGATATGATCTTGTTGTGACAAGATTTGCTTTATCTCTTGAGGGTCTTATCCCTTTGAATGGAAAAACTTTTGCCATTTATTTGTAAATAGTAATTATTTGATCTGCTAATTCTATTCCTATTCTATCTTGCGCTTCATTTGTTGCAGCGCCTATATGTGGACTTAACGAAATTGCATTATGCATTAAGAGATGTATACTTGGATTTGGCTCGTCTTCGAAAACATCTAAAGAAGCATAAGCTAATTTTTCCTTATCAAGAGAAAACATTAGTGCTGTTTCATCTATAACGCCTCCTCTTGAAGTATTAATTATACCGGCTCCAGTTTTCATTAATCCAATTTCATTTGCTCCTATTATTGCTTTTTTATCAGTTTTTGGAACATGTACAGTAATGAAGTCTGATTCCTTTAAAACAGTTGTTAAATCGTTAATTTCAATATTAAAAGTTTTTTTATCTCCGTTAAAAAAATGTATAGTAATATCTGTGTCTTTAGAAAATTTATCATGTGCTAAAACTTTCATTCCAAGTCCAATAGCTTTTTTCGCAACCTCTTGGCCAATTTTTCCAAATCCAATTATTCCTAATGTTTTTCCACTAAGTTCTTTTCCTGAAGAAAATGATTTCTTAAGTTCTTTAAATTTAGAATCTCCTTCCATTGGCATTTGTCTGTTAGATGCAAATAAAAATCTTACCATTCCAAATAAGTGAGCAAATACTAATTCAGCTACAGAATTTGATGATGCTGCCGGAGTATTTATAATATGTTTTCCTTTTTCTCTTGCATAATCAACATCAATATTATCCATTCCAACACCGCCTCTTCCTATAATCTTTAAATTTGGACAACTATCAATAATATCTTTTCTTACTTTAGTTGCACTTCTTACTAGTAATACTTCAATGTTTTTATTATTAATGTTTTCTATTAGATCTTCTTGTTTAATTTTTTCTGTGAGTACTTCAAAACCATTTTCTTTAAGCTTTAAAACTCCCTGTGATGATATTCCATCATTTGCTAAAACTTTAATCATTATTTTCTTTTTCTATTTGTTGCATTATTTCAATTAGTACATCTATACTTTCTTCTTTTAAAGCATTGTACATCGAGGCTCTGTAACCACCAACAGATCTATGCCCTTTAAGACCATTTATTCCTTTTTTAACACACATTAAGTCAAACCTTTCTTGGTGTTTATTATTTTTAAATTTAAAAGTTGCATTCATAATTGAGCGATCATTTATATTAGCTAACCCTTCAAAGAGTTTATTTCTATCAATTTCTTGATATAATTTTAAAGCTTTTCTTTTATTAACTTTTTCAATCCAATTAATTCCACCATTTTTCTTTAACCACTGCAAATTTAGCATAGAAACATATATAGGGAATACAGGAGGAGTATTAAACATACTATCTTTTTCAATATGAATTTTATAATCTAACATTGACGGTATATCTCTGCTTGTTTTTCCTAAAACTTTATTTTTGACAATTACTAGTGTTGCCCCAGCTGGACCCATATTTTTTTGTGCACCTGCATAAATAAGTCCAAATTTAGAAACATCAATTTTTCTGCTGAAAATGTCTGATGACATATCACAAACTAAAATATTATTTGACTCTGGTAGATGATTAAATTGTGTGCCAAAAATCGTATTGTTTGACGTGAAATGAACATAATCTAAATCATTTGGAATAGAATAATCTTTAGGGATGTAACTAAAGTTTTTGTCAGAAGAATCTGCAATTACCAATGTTTCTCCAATTTTCTTAGATTCTTTAATTGCTTTTTCAGACCACGTTCCTGTATTTATATAGCCACATTTACCATCTTTTTTAAGTAAGTTATAAGGAGTCATTAAAAATTCTAAACTTGCTCCTCCTTGAAGAAATAGTACTGAGTAATCATTCGGAACATCTAACAATTCAATTACTAGCTCCTTGGCTCTCTTTAGAACATCGACAAATGGTTTACTTCTATGAGAAATTTCAATTAGTGATAAATTATCATTGTTGAATTCTAAAATTGCTTCAGAAGCTTTTTTAATAACTTCTTCAGGAAGAATACAAGGTCCTGCACTAAAATTGTGTTTTTTCATTAAAATCTATTTTATTTTATTCTTTCCATATATGCACCTTTTGAGGTTTCAATTTTTATCTTATCTCCTTCATTTATAAATAATGGAACCTGAATGCTTGCTCCGGTTTCTGTTGTTGCCGGTTTAAAAGTATTTGTTGCTGTATTTCCCTTCATACCAGGCTCTGTATGCTTAATTGCTAAAATAACATGAGCAGGAAGAGATGCAGATAATGGTTTTCCTTCATCAGCATGAAAAAGTACATCAATATTCTCTCCTTCTTTTAAAAAGTGAACATTTTCAATAAAATCTTTTTGTAGCATTATTTGTTCAAAATCTTCAGTATTCATTAAGTGATAGTCTGATTTTTCAGAATATAGAAATTGATATTTTCTATTTTCAATTCTTATAATTTCTATTTTAACACCAGAAGTAAAAGTGTTTTCTAGTAATCTTTTTGTATTAAGATTTCTTATTTTAGTTCTTACAAATGCAGGACCCTTTCCAGGTTTTACATGTTGAAAAGATTCTATTTTCCATGGTTCTCCATTAAATTGTATACAAAGACCATTTCTAAATTCAGCTGTTGTTGCCATTTTATTTATTTTGGTTATATCCTCTCATAATACCTCTAACAGATTTTTGAACAAAATCAATTATTTTATCTCTATTAATTGAAGCTTTAAATTCTATTTCTATTTTGCTTAGCGCCTGACTATTATTAAAATTATTTTGATATAAAAATCGGTATATATTTTGAATTTCTTCAATTTCACTTTCTATAAAGTTACGTCTTCTTAATCCAATTGAATTTATTCCAATAAAAGATAAAGGTTCCCTTCCAGCTTTAACAAATGGAGGGACATCTTTTCTTACTAAAGATCCTCCAGAAATCATAGTATGATCACCTATTTTAACAAATTGATGAACAGCAGTTAATCCACCAATAATGGCATATTCACCAATTATTACATGTCCACCTAATGCAACATTATTAACAATAATAGAATTATTTCCAACATAACAATCATGAGCAATATGTGCATAAGCCATTATTAAGCAATTATCTCCAACAACTGTTTTTCCTGTGGCCGATGTTGCTCTATTAACTGTTGCACATTCACGTATAATTGTATTATCTCCAATAATAACTAAAGATTCTTCTCCAGCAAATTTTAAATCTTGTGGAATTGCAGATATTACTGCTCCGGGAAAAATTTCACAATTTTTTCCAATTCTAGCTCCTTCCATTATGGTTACATTTGAACCAATCCATGTACCACTTCCAATTTCAACATTTTTTTCAATTGACACAAATGGCTCAATAACTACGTTTCTAGCAATTTTAGCTGAAGGATCAATTGATGATAGTGGGTGATGCATATTTTTTATTTATATATAATTCATTATTGAATTATTGAAAAGCTAATGTAACTCTTTATTGTTTTTTAGCAATTTGAGCTAATAAATCAGCTTCTACAACTATTTTATTATTTACATATCCTTTTCCATGCATATGACACAGTCCTCTTCTAATTGGAGAAATAAGTTCTAGTTTAAAAATAATCGTATCTCCTGGAATAACTTTCTGTTTAAATTTAGCATTATCAATTTTCATGAAAAAAGTGAGATAATCTTGTGGGTTTTCAACTGTGCTTAATATTAAAACTCCTCCAGCCTGTGCCATTGTTTCAAGTTGTAAAACACCAGGCATAACTGGTTCTTTTGGAAAATGTCCTCTAAAATAGTCTTCATTTTTTTTGACATATTTAACACCTATAATATAATCTTCTCCTAAATCTCTTATCTCATCGATAAATAGAAATGGATCTCTATGAGGTAATATTTTCTTTATATCTTCAGAATTATAGAATGGTTTTTCATTTAAGTTTAATTGAGGGCCTATTTTTTTTTCTTGGTCACGCATAATTTTATATATATAATTTATACAAGCAATATTGTTTTTATGTCCAGGCTTAAAAGTAGTAATTTTACCTTTAATTCTTTTATTAAGTAAACTGAAGTCACCAATAATATCAAGAATTTTATGTCGTGCAGGCTCATTACTAAATCTTAATTTATTATTGTTGAGTATAGAATTTTTCTGAACATTTATTTTAAATTTTTCAAATATTAAATTTTTTAAATTTTTACTGACTTTATTTTTTACAAAAACAATTGCATTATCTAAATCTCCACCACTTATTAAATTTTTCTCAATTAAAAATTCAATCTCATCTAAGAAACAAAAAGTTCTAGATGAAGCAATTTCATTTTCAAAATTATTAATATCTGAGAGAATAGCTGTGTTGTTTTCTGAAAAATAATTTTTATAGCTAATTTTAGAGTTGATTGAATACTTATCATAAGGCTCAATTAAATAATGTGAGCCGGAAATTTCATCAGTAAATTCTATTTTTTCTTTTATTATTAGATAATTTACTTTAGTCTTAAGTTTTTTAATACCTGCTTTCTTTATTCCTTTAAGAAAATCTTTACACGAACCATCAAGAATAGGTACTTCTATATTATTTATTTCTATTGTAGCATTATCAATTTTAGCAGAATATAGTGCTGCCAATATATGCTCTACCGTATGAATCTCAATATTTTTATATTTTAAGTTCGTACTTCTACTGGTTGAAAAAACATTTTTAAAGTTTGCTAAAACACGTATGTTTTTGTCAATATCAGTTCTAATGAATGAAATTCCTTGATTATCGTCAGCAGGATAAATTATTAAATTCGAATTTAATCCAGAATGAATGCCATTTCCACTAAATGAAACTTTATCACTTAAAGTGTTTTGATACATTATTTAAAATGATTAATTATCTGATCAATTTTTTTAGAAAGTTCAGGAAGTCTTTTGAAGATTATATAAGATCGTTGAAAATCTTGTTTGTTAAATGCATAAATGCCCTGAATTGTTTGATTATCCTTAATGTTTGAGCCAACGCCACTATTACCAGCTATTTTAACATTATTACCAATTTTTAAATGTCCTGCTATAGCGCACTGCCCACCTATCATGCAATTATCTCCAATTATAGTTGAACCTGCTATAGCAACAAGACCTGCGATAACAGTATTTGAGCCAATAATAACATTATGACCAATTTGAATTTGATTATCTAACTTAACACCATTTTTTATTAATGTTGATCCAATTGTTCCCCGATCAATTGTAGTATTAGCACCAATTTCAACATTTTCTTCAGTTTTAACATTACCAATTTGTGAGATTTTATTAAAAGAATCTTTGTTTTGAGCAAAACCAAAACCATCTGATCCAATAACAGATCCTGAGTGAATAATGTTGTTTTTTCCAATTTCACATGAATCATATATGCTTACAGATGGATAAATTGTTGTATTATCTGAAATTATAACATCATGTCCAATAGAACAGTTATTCATTATTGTAACATTTCCCCCAATTGTTACATTATCACCAATATTTGTAAATGATCCAATATAAGAATCATTTCCAAACTGTAAATTAACTCCAATCTCTGTTTTATCAGAGATACCTTTATTTAATTTTTTTTTCTTTTCAAATTTTTGAATTAATTTTGCTAGAGCCAAATAAGCGTCTTTAACAATAATTAATGTAGTATTATTAGTTTCGTGATTGACATCATCAATTATTACAGCACTAGCTTTTGTAGATTTAAGATATTTAAGGTATTTGGAGTTTGAAATAAATGATATATCTCCCTTTTTTGCAACTTCTATTTTTTGAATATTACTTATCGATATATCTCCGGAACCAAGTACTTTTCCATCTACAAAATTAGCTATTTCATTTACAGAGTATATCATTTTGTAAAATTAACAATTATTTGCATGATTTTATATTAATTTTCGTCAATCAACTTTGGGTATGATATGAAATATTTTTTTGTTTTATTATTTAATGCTTTTATATTAAAATGATCTGATGCTTTTGCTAAATCTAAAACTTCATTATTTTTCATTAAAATATTAATATTTGATTTTTCTTCGTCATAGACATGATTTGTAACTTGATTATCAATTACTAAAAAATCTATCTCTATATCATTTAACCTAAAATCTTTTGCAACTTTATTTTTTATATCAATAATTCTATTTTGTTCTATTTTTTCATTTTCAATAATGATTTTATTAATGTTCCGATTAAGTAGATTACTTGAAAGAATTGAAAGTATTTTATCTGAAGAGTATTGCCATTTTTTAAGACAAAAATAAATATCATAATCATCAAGTTCTGCAAATTTTTCAATTACTTTTATTTGATTTTTTTTCAAATCTTTTGCAAAGTCTTCGCTGAGAAAATATTTAAGATTAGATGTCGTAAAAATTTCAACTTTATTTTCAAGTAATATTTTTGCTCTTTTGATTAATTTTATCAGCATATTTTCTGAAGATATAACAGTTTTATGCAAATAAACTTGCCAATACATTAATCTTCTAGCTAAGATGAACTTTTCAATTGAATAGATTCCTTTTTCTTCTATTACTAAATTTCCATTAGCAACATTAAGCATATTGATAATTCTTTCTGTCCCAATATTTCCATCCGTAACACCGGTATAAAAGCTATCCCTTTTTAAATAGTCTAATCTATCCATATCAAGCTGTGATGAAACTAATTGATAAAGAAATTTCTTTTTATAAGTGTTTTTAAAAATTTCTATAGCAAGAGATAATTTTCCATCAAACTCTACGTTTAATTGTTTCATAAACATTAGAGTTATTTTTTCATGGTTAATTTCATTAACTAAAATATTTTCTAGTGCATGTGAAAATGGGCCATGACCTATATCGTGAAGCAAAATACTTATTCTTAATGCTTCTTGCTCTTTAGATGTGATTTCATGGCCTTTATTTGTTAATTGTTGTATGGCTTTGTCCATTAGATGAAGACTGCCTAAGGCATGTTGAAAACGTGTGTGCTGAGCTCCTGGATAAACTAAATATGAAAGTCCAAGTTGTGAGATTCTTCTTAAACGTTGAAAGTATTTGTGATTCATCAAATCATAAATAATTTGGCTTTCAATCTTTATGAATCCATAAATAGGATCATTAATTATTTTGTATTTTTCCATTTTATACACTCTTACAAATATCGTTTTTTAATATAAATGAATAAACATTATTATGATTAAAATTTTATGGGTAGATGATGAAATAGATCTTCTAAAACCTCATATAATATATTTAACTTCAAAAGGTTATAATGTAATTTCTGCTAATAGTGGTGATAAAGCACTTGATATCTTAGAAGAATCTAACTTTGATTTAATTTTTTTGGATGAAAATATGCCAGGTCTTTCAGGCTTAGAAACGTTATCAATTATAAAAGCAAAGTATGATAGTATTCCTGTCATAATGATTACTAAAAGTGAAGAGGAGAGTATAATGGAAGAGGCAATTGGTTCAAAAATTGCTGATTATTTAATTAAGCCTGTTAACCCGAGTCAAATCCTTTTGTCAATAAAGAAGAATATTGATTCTTCTAGACTAGTTGATGAGAAAACAACACGTAGCTATCAACAAGAATTTCGTAATATTTCAATTTCATTATCAAATTGTCAAAATATTAATGATTGGTATGAAGTTTATAAGAAATTAATTTTTTGGGAATTAGAACTATCAAAATCTACAGATTCTAGCATTGATGAAATTATTAATATTCAAAAGTCTGAAGCTAATAATCAATTTTTTAGATTTATTAAAAATAATTACAAGAATTGGATAAATAATATAGATGCACCTTTATTATCTAATAATATTTTTAAAGAAAAAGTTTTCCCTCATCTTAATAACGACAAATCAACATTTATGATTTTAATTGATAATTTAAGATATGATCAGTGGAAGGTTATTCAACCGCTTGTTCAGAAGTATTTTACAGTTATTGATGATAGTTTATACTCCAGTATATTACCTACAGCTACACAGTATTCTAGAAATTCTATTTTTGCTGGGCTTCATCCTTCAGAAATTCAAAAAAAATATTCTGATAAATGGTTAAATGATGAAGATGAAGGTGGTAAAAATATGTTTGAAGAGTTTTTTTTAAAAGAGCAGCTTGGTCGATTAAGTAATGATTCTTTAAAGTTTTCTTACACAAAGATTACTAATATAGATTACGCAAGAAAAGTAGTAAATAAGATAACTAATCTTAAAAATAATGCATTAAACGTTATTGTATATAATTTTGTAGATATGTTATCTCATGCTAGAACAGATATGAAAGTAATAAAAGAATTAGCTGACGATGATTCAGCATATAGATCTCTTACTGTTTCTTGGTTTAAACATTCTCCTTTAATTGAAATTTTACAAAAAATATCTAAGTTAGGTTCTAGACTTATTATAACTACTGATCATGGCACTATTAACGTTAATAAACCTTCAAAAGTAATTGGAGATAAAAAAGTTAACCCAAATCTTCGTTATAAGCAAGGTAAAAATCTTAACTATATAAAAAGTGATGTCTTTGAAATGAAAAATCCTAAAGACTTTTGTTTGCCAATGCAGAACATAAGTAGTAAATATATTTTCGCTAAAGAAGATTGTTATTTTGTTTATCAAAATAATTTTAATCATTATGCAAATTATTATAAAAACACCTATCAACATGGTGGTGTTTCATTAGAAGAAATGTTACTTCCAGTTATTACTCTTGATCCTAAATAGATGTCAACAAAAAAGATAATAATTAATTCTATTAAAGAATTAGACCAGATTGCATCTGAGATTATTTCTTTTTCACAGTTTAAGAAAATTTTATTTTTCGGTGATATGGGAGTTGGTAAAACAACTATAATAACTTCTTTGTGTAAGTATTTAAAAGTTACCGATCAAATTTCTAGTCCTACCTTTTCAATTATTAATGAATACTTAACTAATGATAATAGTAAGGTTCTTCACTTTGATATGTACAGATTAAAAAACAAAGAAGAAGTTTTTGATTTAGGTTTTGAAGATTATATTGATAATGATTATTATTGCTTTGTTGAGTGGCCAGAAATAATTTCTGAGTTTATTCCAAATAATTATCTTGAAATTAAAATTTTAATTGAAAATAAAAATAGAGTTTTACTTTTAAAAAATATTTATTAGATGTCTATACGTCATGATTTTCAAGGATATGCTACTTCAGCAAAGGAGGAGAAGTTAGAAATTAAAAATACTTTTGCATCTCTTGAGATTGGAGTTCTTAAAGAAACGTCTTTTCAAGAAAACAGAGTTAGTTTAATCCCTAATTCAGTATCAATTTTATGTGAAAAAGGTCATAAGGTTCTAGTTGAGTCGCAAGCTGGCTTAAAATCTGGTTTTTCTGATAATGATTATATTAAAGCTGGGGCAATAATTTCTTCTAAAGAAAATGTAATTATTTCTGATTATCTTTTGAAAATTGAGCCTCCAACATTATCAGAAATAAAATTAATGAAATCTGGTCAAATAATTTTTTCAGCAGTTCAGCTTAGCACTAGAAATTTTGAGTTTTTTGATTTATTATTGAGTAAAAATATTATTTCTTTAGGCTTTGAGTTCATGGCAGATAAAATGGGTACATATCCTATTGTTAGAAGCATGAGTGAAATTGCTGGTAAGACTTCAATTTTAATTGCTGGAGAATACTTAAGTAATCAAAACGGTGGAGTAGGATTAATGCTTGGAGGAATTTCTGGTATCTTATCTACAAATATTGTTATAATTGGAGCTGGAAATGTTGCTGAATATGCTTGTCAAGCAGCATTGGGTTTAGGAGCTTCTATTACTCTTTTTGATGACTCTTTGTATAAGCTTAAAAGAATACAGACAAATGTAAGTAAGTCTATAATCACATCTACACTTCAGAAATCTCAACTCTTAAATTCATTAATTCATGCTGATGTTCTTATAACTGCGTTGAGACAAGAAGATGATTCATCATATGTAATTTCAGAAGAGATGATTAAGTTAATGAAAAAAGGTTCTGTTGTAATTGATGTAAGTATTGATCAAGGAAGCTGTTGTGAAACTTCTGTGCTAACTAATCATGAAAGCCCTATTTTCACTAAACATGATGTTATACATTATTGTGTTCCAAATATTCCCTCTAGAGTGTCAAGAACTGCATCAATTTCAATAAGTAATATTTTGTGCTCAATTATAAGTGAAATATGTGTCGAGGGTGGATTAGAGAATGCTATTATTAAATATAAACATTTAAGAAGCGGAGTTTATACATTTAATTCTATGATTACGAATAAAATTATTTCATCTAGGTTTAATTATGATTTCAAAGATTTAAATCTAATTTTGTCAATCAGATAATTACTATGCTAAGAAGATTAATTTTTTTTGGATTTGGAGTTTTTATAAGTATTATGTTTCTTTCTATGGGGCCAGAAAATAGACTTAAGAATACTTTTTATGCATATATTGATTATTTTAATATAAATAAAAGAGTAATTAATCACCTTATAAGTGACTCTACCATAATTTCTGATAAAGTAAACTGTAAAATGTTAGAGTATAACCTTTCTAAAGATGACATGTTATCAGTTTTAAATAATGGAAAGGTTAATTTTGACAAAAGTCAGACAATAAAATCACCATGTCAAATTTTCTATATTGAAAATCAAGAAAATTTAGAAAACTATGAAGTTATTTTTGAATTTTGTGATATTAAAGATAGAGTTACTGTCATAGATTTGAATTTATTAAATGAAGAAAGTATACTTTGTGAATAAATTTATTTTTTCTTTCTTCTTTTAATTTCTGAAATAATATTTGTTAATTCTCTTCCCATTTGTCCAGATATTGATGTGTTTTCTTCTGCTCGCCTTATTAAGTAGGGCATAACATCTTTTACAGGGCCATATGGAACATATTTACTGGTATTAAACTCTTCTTTGGATAGATTGTATGAAATATGATCGCTCATTCCTAAAAGTTGTGAAAAATAAATTCTATGATCAGTGTTTTTAATATTAAATCTTGACATTAAATTAACTAGATGTAAAGTGCTATTCTCATTATGTGTTCCAGCACAAATAGAAATAATTGAAATATTTTCTAAACATATTTCTATTGCTTTGTTATAGTCAAGGTCAGTTTGTGATTTTTTAAGATGAACTGGACATTTATAATTTTTTGTCTTTGATCTTTGTATTTCTTTTTCATGATAAGCACCCCTAACAATTTTTAAGCCGATTTTAAACTTTTTTTCTTTTGCTTGTTTAATTATATTTTTGATATAGTCTAATCTGTCGTGTCTGTATAATTGCACGGTATTATATATTAACACTTCATCCGTATTATATTTTTGCATCATATTTAGAGCTATGTTGTCAATTGTATCTTGAATCCAGCTTTCTTCTGCATCAATAAATATAGGAGTATTGCACTCTTTTGCTGTAGAGCATATTTTATCTACCCTATCAATTAGTTTTTTGTGTTCAAGCGTTTCATCAATATTTAATTCTAAATTCAAATTGATTTTTTGTAGTAATGAAAAACTTGAAATACCTGTTAGTTTAAAAACAGCAAAAGGAATTTGCTGTTTGTTTTTGGACACTTTAAGTGATTTTAATGTCTGATTAAAAACTTGAATAAAATCTCTTTCATCTTTTTTCCCTTCTGCTGAATAATCTAATATTGTTCCAATTTTTGAATTCCATAATTTATCTATTGTTGACTGACTTTGATTAATAGTTTCTCCACCACAAAATTGTTTGTAAATAGTCAATTTGACTAAAGGAATAATTGGTAATTTTAAAAAGAGAGCAAATTTTAATAATGAAGTTAGTGTTTTAGAAATTAAAGGACTTTTAATTGTGCTAAAAAGTAAATATGCTCGTTTTAGTTCAAAATCGTCTTTATCTTCAAATGCATTTTCTGTATTATTAAAGTCTGGCATTTGTATTACTTGATTTTTCTAGAGATCATTAGTCCATCTCTAATTCCAATAAGCAGATTTTCAACTCTACTGTCTTCAGATGTTTTTTTATTATAATTATCTAGAGCAAGTGTTTCAGTATCTTTATCTTTTAAAATTACTTTACCGCTCCACAAAACATTATCTGCTATAATAATTCCATTCTTATCTAATTTCTCAACTATTAGATCAAAATAGTTTGAATAATTCTCTTTGTCAGCATCAATAAATACAAGTTGAAATTTTTTATTTATAGTTGGAATAATATCTAATGCATTTCCAATATGTTGTATGATATTTTTATTGTAATCTGATTTTTTAAAATATTTCTTAGCTAATAAAGTGTTTTCTTCGTTTATATCAATTGTGTGAAGTTCTCCATTATTTTTTATTCCCTCTGCTAGACTTATTGCAGAATAGCCTGTATAGGTTCCAATTTCTAAAATGTTTGTTGGACTTATCATTTTACTAAAAAAACTTAAAGCTCTTCCTTGTATATGTCCACTTAGCATTCTAGGCATTAATACTTTTGACCATGTTTCTCTATTTAGTTGAGCTAAAATTTCTGGCTCTGGAGAACTATGATTTTCTATGTAATTTTCTAGCTCTTTATTTAAGAATTCCATATTTTATATAAAAAAAAGCCACTAATTAAAGTGGCTTTTTAATTTAAATTAATTAAAATTATTTTTCTTTTGACTTACAGCAAGATTTGGTAGATGAACTTGAGCATTCCTTTGAATTTGAAGCAGTAAGTTCTTTATCTTTTTTTTCTGTAGATGAACAAGCTTCTTTCTTTTTATTTTCTGAATTACAGTTTGTTTTCTTTGAAGAAGAGCTTACTATGTCTTTTTCTTTTGAACAACATGATTTTTGAGCACTTGATGAACAAGATTCTTTTTTTAAATATTTGTTTGATTTATTAAAATTAAATCCTTTTGAAGCCTTTTTATTTTTTTCCTTAACAACTAATTCTTTTTTATTTTCTTTAGTTACATCGGTTGCTACTTTTGCAGCTACCATTTGTGCATTTGAAGAGAACGATCCTAAAAAGATTAATGCTATTGTTAATGTTGTGATTTTTTTCATGGTAGTTATATGTATTGATTTATAGCAAATATATTAATTAAATTAATAAGTTCCTATAATTGTTTGACCTCCTATCATTTTTTGATTTAGTTCAGAACTTATTTTAGTTCCTATTGGAAGAAACATATCTACTCTTGAGCCAAATTTTATAAATCCTAACTCATCAGTTACACTTACCTTATCATTTAATTTTGAATATGTGATAATTCTCTTTGCTAATGCTCCAGCTATTTGCCTACAAAGAATTTCAATTTTATCATTTTTAATAACTACTGTGCTTCTTTCATTATCAGTTGAAGATTTTGGATTCCATGCTACTAAAAACTTTCCGTGATGATATTTTATATATTTTACAATTCCATTAATAGGGTAGAGGTTATTGTGAACATTTAATGGTGACATAAATATTGAGATTTGTAATCTTTTGTCCTTAAAGTATTCGTTTTCATCAGTTTCTTCAATTACAACTAGCTTTCCATCGCAAGGAGCATATATTATTCCATCTTTTTTTTCGAAATCTCTTTTAGGTATCCTAAAGAAGTTTAATGTTATTATAAAAATGAATAACATCACATAAAAGATTAATATTGGTATTAATTTAAATATTGAAACTGTGAGCAGTAATAATAATATTATTATTTGGTTTCTAAGTATTATTCTTCCTTCCTTGTGTAATTTCATTTTTTTAAAATTATATTTAAATTAAATTAATGTAGAGATATAAAAATGGTATTGTAATCATTATGGCATCAATTCTATCCAAAATACCTCCGTGACCTGGAATTAATTTGCCTGAATTTTTAACTCCTGCTTGTCTTTTGTAATAAGATTCTATAAAATCTCCTAAACTTGCTGTAAATGGAATAAATATAGCAAGAGTATAATTATTAAAGTTATCTATCTTTACGGTTAACAAATTGAAATCTGTTATTAAATAGCATATTATTAATGTAGAAATTAGCCCGCCACCAAAACCTTCCCATGATTTTTTTGGAGATAATTTAGGTGCAATTTTATTTTTCCCTAGTTTACTTCCTATTAAGTATGCAAAAGTATCAAACGTCCAAGTCAAAACAAGCATCATCAATATGGGTGATGGGTCAAATGTTTTATCTAAATATATTTCTGAATTTAGTGCAAATATTTGAATTATTGAAAGTGGAAATAGAATATATATGAAAGCAAATATTTTTGATTTTCCTTTTCTTAACTGCCACATTTCGTAGAAAGAGATAAGTAACATGAAAGCATAAAGAATAATAAATGAATTTTGTGAATAAGACGTAGCAATCCATACTATACTAACATAGATTATCCCAAATAATGCTCTTAAGTATATTTCTTTAAAATTCATTATTTATTAATTCGATAGCTTTCTTGGATTTTAACTTTAAAGCAAAAATATTAATTAATCCAAAATGATATGAAGAGTCCTTTTGATTAAAATTCACAGCTTCGATGTTATTAGAAATTAGCATATTTTTTATAATTTCCGCTTTAAAGAAATCATGAGTTGAATAAACTATTACCCAATCTTCATTCATTTTTAAATATTTACTTTTTGGTTTTTTTCTGATCTATTTCTTCAAGTTGCTCTTCTGAATATGATTTCCATTTTCTAAGTCCAAATATATCCTCTAAATCTTTTTTGAAAATGACTTCCTTTTTTAGTAAAGCATCTGCTAAATTCATTACCTTCTCCTTATTGTCTTCAAGTACTTTAATAGCTCTATTATATTGAGTCTCAATTAAAGATGATACTTCTTCGTCTATTAATTTTGCTCTCTCTTCAGAGTAAGGTTTTGTGAAGCCACTATTCTGACCAGATGAATCGTAATAAGAAATATTTCCAACTTTTTCACTTAAACCATATATACTAACCATTGCAAAAGCTTGCTTAGTTACTTTTTCAAGATCTGATAATGCGCCAGTTGATATTTTATTGAAAAATATTTTTTCAGCAGCTCTTCCTCCCAAGGCTGAACACATTTCGTCAAGCATTTGCTCGGTTGTAGTTAATTGTCTTTCTTCAGGTAAATACCATGCAGCTCCTAAGGATTTTCCTCTTGGTACAATAGTTACTTTAATAAGTGGCGCTGCATGCTCTAAAACCCAACTAATTGCAGCATGACCTGCCTCATGAAATGCAATAGTTTTTTTCTCATTTGGAGAAATGATTTTAGATTTTTTTTCTAAACCTCCTATTATTCTATCAACTGCATCAAGAAAATCTTGTTTGCCAACACTTTTTTTAGATGTTCTGGCAGCAATCAAAGCTGATTCATTACAAACATTTGCAATGTCTGCTCCAGAAAAACCTGGAGTTTGTCGGGCTAGAAAATTTATATCAATATCTTTTCCGATTTTTATTGGTTTTAAATGAACTTCGAAAATCTCTTTTCTTTCTGTAACATCTGGTAAGTCAACATAAATTTGTCTATCAAATCTTCCAGCTCTAGTTAGTGCTTTATCAAGAATATCTGCTCTATTAGTTGCTGCCATTACTATAACGCCAGAGTTTGTGCCAAAACCATCCATCTCTGTTAATAATTGATTTAGTGTGTTTTCACGCTCATCATTTGAGCCAGTCATCGCATTTTTTCCACGAGCTCTTCCAATTGCATCAATCTCATCAATAAATATAATAGATGGAGATTTTTCTTTGGCTTGTTTAAAAAGATCTCTAACTCTAGAGGCTCCAACTCCTACAAACATTTCAACAAAATCTGATCCAGAAAGAGAAAAGAAAGGGACCTTAGCTTCGCCTGCAACAGCTTTAGCTAAAAGAGTTTTACCTGTTCCGGGTGGTCCTATTAGCATAGCACCCCTTGGGATTTTACCTCCTAATTTGGTGTATTTTTCAGGTTTTTTAAGGAAATCAACAATTTCACTTATTTCTTCTTTGGCTCCTTCTAATCCAGCAACATCTTTAAAAGTAACCTTGATATCGGCTTTATCTACTAATTTCCCTTTAGTTTTTCCAATATTAAAAATTTGGCTCCCACCACCACCAGCACCACCACTCATTCTTTTCATAATAAAAAACCAAATTCCTACAAAAAATACTAGAGGAATAATCCATCCTAAAATATCACCTAACACATCTTTTCTTGTCTCATAAGAAGGAGTGAGTGATTCATCGTACTCAAAATCTTTTTGAGCTTCTTTTAAATCAAGATTAAATGATTCTACTGATCCAATTTCAAAGTAATAATGTGGGCCTAAATTTTGAGAGTTTCCAATTGGTGTTTTACTAACATTTTTAAACTGTTCTTCAGAAAGAAATTCTTTTTTTATGTATATAAATACTTTTTCTTTATTTACAATTGTTAATCTATCAACTTTCCCTTCTTGTAACATTTTATTATTGAAGTCTTTCCAATTAGTTGGTCTTGCTTTTTCTGTACCAATCATTTGAATTCCAACAAAAAATAAAAAGATTATTATATAAACCCAGTATATTTTAAATTTAAAGTTTTTAGGATTAATTATTGATTTACTGTTTTTTTTATTTTTGTTCATCTTTTAATTATATTTTTTTGATTTTGCATCTGCCCACAGCTCTTCAAGTTTATAAAAATCTCTTGTTTGTTTTTGAAAAATATGTACTATTATTTCTGAGTAATCAATTAAAACCCATTCTGCTGCAAACTCCCCTTCAGTTTTCCAAGGTTTAACTTTTAAATCCTTAGATATATTTTTTTTTATAGTGTCACTTATAGCTTTTACATGTGTGTTTGATGTTCCAGAACAAACAATGAAATGGCTACACATTCTATTTTCTAATTTCTTAAAATCAAGAGATATTATTTCTTGACCTTTAATATCTTCAATACTTTGAATTATTGACTTAAGAAGTGTTGAATTGTTATTGGTTTTTTTAATCATTTATATTGTTAAATTTACAAGTGCAAAATTACACTTTTTAATCTAATAATAATTTAAATTAACTAAGCTTTTGTTTGTTAAAAATCATATTCAATTAGATGACGTTTCATCTACTAACTTATATTTAAGAAAGTTAATAAAAGATAAGTCAATAAATGAAAATATTTTAGTTTCTACCAATTACCAAGAAAAGGGTAGAGGACAGCGTAGTAATATTTGGGAAAGTGAAAAAAACATGAATATCTTAATTAGTTTTCTATATGTTCATACAACTAATAATTACGATTTGTTTAAATTCAATATGCTTATATCATTAGCTATTTATGATTTTTTATCTAAATACTTTAAAACTGGATTAAAAATTAAGTGGCCTAATGATTTGATGATTAATAATAAAAAAATAGCAGGTGTTTTAGTTCAAAATATTGAATCTAATTTTAAATCAATAATAGGAGTTGGAATTAACATTAATCAAAAAGAATTTAAAAATTTTTCGCCACAAGCAACATCTTTTTCAAATGAACTAAACAAAGAATTTAACAGAAATGCGTTAATATTAGAGCTTATGAATAATTTTGAAAATTATTTAATTAATTATTTTCAGTTTAATGATCTCAAGAATAGTTATATGCTAAAAATTTATAAATTTAAACAACAAACAAATTTTCTCAATAATTTAAAAGAATTTAAAGGAGAGATAATGAACTTTAATTCTTCAGGTGAAATAATAATAAAAAGAGGTGATGAATTTTTAAGTTTTAAAAATGGAGAGGTAAAGATGATTTTCTAGAGATCCTTTATTTTTGAAGATAAAACCTCAAGTAAGTTTAATAATGGTTTCTCTACAACCATTTTCATCATAAAGTTAACTTCTGCATCAATTTCTAAAAAAACATTTGTGACGCTATCAATTTCTTTAAAATGACAGTTCATATAAAAAGGTACTTGAGAATCTATTGCAATTAATGATATTTTCTTAAAGTTAATTTTTTCTTTTATTTTAAGATTAATTTTTGGTAGGTTTTCAATTTTAAAAGAACATTTATCAGAAGTGGAATTGTATTCACTAATTTCTTTTGGAAGTATTTCTTTAAGGTTGTTAAGGTTAGAGATTTTATTAAAAATTTCTTCACAACTTAATTTTGATTTAACAATGGGACTTTTAAATTTCATTAAATATATAATTATTTAAATAAATAGTTATACAAAATTAGTAAAATTTAATCAATTACTCCACTTAGATGGATTTTTTCTCCATTCTTTTAAAATTTCAAGATCCTTTTTCTCAACGTATTTTTCTTTTAGAGCCTCATTTATTAAAATATTATAATCACATAATGATGTTTTTTCACATTCTGCATCTGAAAAATTATTATCTGCTTGTTCAAAATTATAATTAAAAATTGATATTAATCCTTTAACTTCTAATCCAGCAACCTCTAAAGCTTTTACTGCAGTAAGACTACTTTTCCCACTACTTATAAGATCTTCAATTACTACTACTGATTGACTGTCATTGTAATAACCCTCAATTAAATTTTGTTTTCCGTGTTGTTTTGCTGAAGCTCTTACATAAATAAATGGAAGTCCAAGTTCTTCGGCAACAAGGCATCCATGAGCAATACCTCCAGTTGCCACTCCAGCAATAAGATTTGCATTTGGATATTTTTTCTTAATAATTTCAGCAATATTTTGCCTTATGTGAGTTCGTATGTTTGGAAATGATAATATCTTTCGATTATCGCAATATATAGGAGATTTCCATCCAGATGCCCAAGTAAAGGGATTATTAGGTTGTAAAATTATTGCGTTAATTTGCAATAAATATTTAGCAATTTGTTTTGCAACATCATTATCATTATTCATGGCACAAAAATATAAAGTTTTTATCAACAATCAACCAAAAGTTATAGCCGATAATTGGAATGTCTTTTGTTCAAAATTTAGGCTTATTCATGCAGGAGGAGGGGTGTGTATAATTCTAATAATGAAGTATTAATGATTTTTAGAAATGATAAATGGGATTTACCTAAGGGAAAACAAGAAAAAGATGAAACAATTGAGTCATGTGCCCTTAGAGAAGTTGAAGAAGAGTGTGGTATAACTAATTTAATTTTGAAAGAAAAAATTATTGATACATATCATACTTATGAGCAAGATAACATACAATTTTTGAAGAAAACATCATGGTTTAAAATGTTTTCAGATAAAAATGAAAAACTTATTCCTCAATTATCTGAGGGAATTTCTAAAGTTAAATGGATTAAGATAGATAATATTGATTTTTATCTTAATAATAGTTTTAAAACAATTTCTGATGTTTTGAAATCTTAGTTATATTTACAATATGCAAAATGTAAATACTAAAATAGAAAAATCTAATACTTTACCAGGAACTTTCTATTATTCAAATGAAAATTTTGAAAATGTTAAATTGAAAATCTTTGAAAAAACATGGCAGTTCATTGACTCTAGCTGTAGTTTTAAAGAAAATAATTTTGCTAAACCATTTTTTTTACTTGATGATTTTATTGATGAACCATTATTTTTAATCGTAAACAACAATAAATTTAGTTGTTTTTCAAATGTATGTACACATAGAGGTAATATATTATTAGAGGTTCCAACTATTATTAAAAATAAAATTGTTTGTGGATATCATGGAAAACAATTTAATACCTGCGGTAAGTTTAGTTTTATGCCAAAGACTGAAGGAATGTTAAATTTTCCATCTGATGTTGATAATCTTTCTTCTATTGATCTTATCTAAATGGAATAAATTTATTTTTGTTAGTATAGACCCAATAATTCCATTTAATTTAGTTATCCAAGATATGTCTAAAAGAATTTCATGGTTGCCAGTTGAAGATTTTAATTTTAGGAAAGATTTATCTAAAGAATATTCTATAGATGCTAATTGGGCTTTATATTGTGATAATTATCTTGAAGGTTTTCATATACCTTTTATTCATAACGATCTAAATGAAGCTCTAGATTTTAATAATTATGATGTTGAATTATTTAAATATTCTAATCTACAAATAGGAATTGGTAAAAATGGCGAGGATTGTTTTGATATTCCAGAAACCTCAATAGATTTTGGTAAAAATATAGCAGCATATTATTTCTGGTTATTTCCAAATATGATGTTTAACTTTTACCCTTGGGGTTTGTCCATAAATATAGTTAAACCTATTTCTCCAACAAAAACTAAAGTTGAGTTTTTATCATATGTTTGGAAGCAAGATAAGATGAATATTGGCGCTGGTGCAGATATTAATAAAGTTGAATTAGAAGATGAGGAGATTGTGCAGAGAGTTCAGAAGGGAGTAAAATCTCGATATTATAAAAATGGAAGATTTTCTCCATCTATGGAGCAAGGAGTACATCATTTTCATCTGTTAATTAAAGAGTTTTTGTTTAAATAATTATTATATATTTGCGAAAATTGAAATTTGAAACTAAATTTAGTTTTGACAATAAAAATTTTAAATTTTCGTTACTTTCTAAGTAAATATTATATTAACCAACATAAATAATAATGAGTAATAGAGGTAGACCAACAACAAGAGCAAAAGGACTTAAAAACGGTTTTTACTTAGAGCTCCGTGTTAAAGGCTCGTCAAAAGCAACTAGAATAATGCGTGAAACCTTTGATCAAATTAAACTTGCGGAAACTCAATTTAGCAATAAGATTGTTAAATATTTAGGTGAGGTTAAGGATAACTACTGGATGGATGGTGATAATAAAGGGAAAAAGGTTGTTTAAAACTTATGCAAAGAGTTAAACTACTTTGGGATTTTTTTGGTCCTGACTCTAAGAAAATTGCAGAACACCACCTCGTTCATCTTTCTGATTTTTCTAAAAATGAATCTATAAGTTTTCATAATTCTGGTATAGACTTTGAGTCAGAAAATAATTATTATAGTTTTATTACTATTGATTTTTCAAATCTTGATGTTATAAAAAAGAAATTAAAACCTAATAGAGCTTTTAAAGCTTAATTAGAACTATTCTAAATACTTTGTATGCATTACATAGTAATTTGTATTTTTATATTTATTTTTGTTTAAATCTTTTAATCGAATGCAAAACAACAGAAGTATTTTCTTTATGAAGTTCAGGGACTGGAATTTAGCTATGTATAATAGACTAATGAGTAATTCCCCTTATCTAAACATGGATACTTATTTTAAAGATCATTCTATTTTGGAGGACAACTGGAAAGTTATCAAAGAAGAAATAGAGTCTATTATAAGTAAAGCAGATACACTACCAAAATTTCATGAGGTTGATAAAGGACAAGAATTTATTTCAGATAACGATGGAATTGCCTGGAGTATGTTCAATGTCAAAACGTATGGTTTTTGGCATTCAACTAATGTCAAGCAATGTCCAAAAACCGTTGAGATTATAAAATCTTTAAAAAATGTTTCCGGAGTCTATTTTTCTATACTGGATGCTGGCAAGCATATACCTGCTCATAATGGGCCATATAAGGGTATTTTAAGATATCAACTTGCATTAAGTGTGCCAAAGTCTGGAGTATGTCAAATATTTGTTGATAACAAGCCTTATAGTTGGACAGAGGGCAAAGGGGTTTTATTCGATGATACTTATATTCATGAAGTTAAAAATGAAACTTCAGAAAAAAGAATTGCGCTTTTACTTGATGTTAGAAGAACTGATTTTCCATTTTTTTTAAAGATTTACGATTTTATTTTCTATAAAATTATTCAACTCTTAGTAGTTTTGAATGGAACGATGAAAAAATCAACTGTTAAAAAGAAATACTAAAAATTATATTTTTTATATAAAACATTTAGTTTTAATTCTATTCATTTTAATTTTCTCTTTAAATTTGCAAAAATTTTTTTATGCTAGTTAGATTGTTTTTTTTTATTCTATTTCTCCTTTTTTTAGATTACTATTTGTTTTCATCAATCTCGTCTTTATTTAATAGATCTATTCTTTCAAAAAGAATTTTTTCCACTTTTTATTGGTTTTTATCTTTTGCAATCTATTTTATTATTTACTATGTCTTTATTAATTATGAAAAAAGAACACCATCTGTTCACTTTAATAATGATATTATAATAAGTACTTTAATATTTATGATTCTTTTTTCTAAATTACTAGCGCTCTTTCCTTTAATAATTGATGATTTTTTACGTTTCTTAAGATTTGTATTTAGCTTATTTAGTAATCGAGGTAGTTCTTTTGTAGGTGTTAAAATTTCTAGGTTTGACTTTCTTCAAAAGCTATCAGTTTTTCTTGGTTCAACTCTATTTGTAACTCTTTTATCAGGTGTTTTATTTGGCAGATATAATTTTAAGGTAAAAAAAACAAAAATTAAAATAAAAAATTGGAATAGTATTATTAATGGTTTAAAAATTGTTCAAATTTCAGATTTACACCTAGGTAGTTTTAATTCAATTGAAAAGCTTGAAGAGGTTGTTGAAATTATTAATGAACAAAAGCCTGATATTTTTGTTTTTACTGGTGACCTTGTCAATAACTATTTTACTGAAGCTGTTCCTTATATTAACACATTAGGTAAAATTAAAGCTAAATATGGTAAGTTTTCGGTTTTAGGTAACCATGATTATTGTGATTATGTCGGATGGAAACGAAATTCTGATAAATGGAATAATAATTTTACCAGTATGATAAATATTCACAAGAAAATGGGTTTTGATTTACTTATGAATGAAAGTAGAATTATTAAGATTAGTGATGCTTCCTTTAATATTGTCGGTGTAGAGAATTGGGGATCAGGAAATTTTAATAAAGATGGAGATTTAACACTTGCTATGAAAGAAATTGACATGAATCAGCCAACTATACTTCTTTCTCATGACCCTTCTCATTGGACTTCTCAGGTTTTAAATTTTGAAAAAAATATTGATCTTCAATTAGCTGGTCACACGCATGGAATGCAATTTGGTATTGATACCTCTCATTTAAAATGGAGTCCTGTAAAAGCTAGATATAAGCAGTGGTCAGGACTTTATACTAAATTTAAAAAGCATATCTACGTAAATACAGGAATTGGACATTTAGGTTATGCAGGTAGAGTAGGGATTATGCCTGAGATTTCAGTTTTAGAATTATATTCATAATAAATGATCTTCAATAATATTTCATTAATTAGCAAGAAAGAATGGAATACAAATATTCCATCTCATAATATTTTTATTGACTATGATTTTCTTCTGTCATTTCAAAATAATAATCTTAATAATGAGCATATTTTTATTAAAGATTTAAATTATCAGTTTTATGGTCATTCTTTTACTTTAAAAATTTCTAAGGCAAATAATTACACTAGTTTCTTCACAATTTTTTTTAACATTTTTTTAAGATTATATCCTATTAAATTCTTTTATTTAACGAATTCATTTATTACGAATGTTCCATCTTTTTTTGTAAAAGGAACATTTAGTTTTGATAAGATCTTAAAAGAAATTTCTGTTTTAAATAATCCATTAATTACAATTATTCCAGATTTTTTATTTGATACTTTAAATTTTAAAAATCAAGATTTAAATTTTATTAAAACTCCTATTGAAGATGAAATGAAAATATCGATTGATAATAATTGGAGTGATTTTGATTGTTACACTAAATCGTTAAAGACTAAATATAGAAAAAGAATTAAAAGTGTTATAACATCTAGTAATGAAGTAATAATAAAAGTTTTAAATAATGAGGAACTTTTACAAAATAAGGATTTATTACAGCTACTTTTTAATCAGGTGATTGATCGTTCTAGTTTTTCTGGACCTTCTTTTAATATTTGTACTCTTATAGATTTATCTAAAGCTTATAATGAGGTTAATATTTTTGGTTTTTTTTTAAAAGGAGAATTAGTTGCTTTCTCTAGCGAAATTTCAATTCAAGAAAAGTTATATTCATATTTTGTTGGCTTTGATTATCATAAAAATAAAAAATATTCTCTTTATTCTAAAATTTTGTGTGAATGTATTAGCAATGCCATTAAACAAAAGAAAAAAGTAGTTGTATTGGGAAGAACAGCTAATGAATTCAAAAGTAATTTTGGGGCTGTACCTTTTAAATCCAGTGTATACTTAAAAGTAAATAATAAGTTTTTAGCTTATTTTTTAAATCCATATATAAAAAAAATGAAGACTAAAGCTTGGACTCAGAGAAGACCTTTTAAAAATAATTTATAAATTAATTATTTCAGATTTTTCTCCAATATTCTTATTCCATTGCTTAGCCTCTGATTCTAATGAAAAAGGGCCAATTAATGTTTTATAAATTTGAAAATTTGAATTAGAAATATTTGGAATAAATTTGTAAGAAATTTCAAAATCTATATTTCCAAGAATACTTTTTATTTTGTCTGTCTCTTGTATAGCCTGTTCTTCTGAATCATACTCACCTGTTAAAATGTAACTTACTCCTTTAGAATTTAAATTATAAATGATGTTAGTATCTTCTTGTTTATCATTAACAGTATCTGTTTTTGCATCTTCTTTTTCTGATAAAAAACCTTTGAAATCTATGCTATTAAGATTTAGATTCTTTAAAATGAGAAAGACTCCAACAATTATTAATACTCTTATTAAATAAGTTTTTAATTTATTATTTTTTTTATTAGATGTTGGAATATTTTTTGAAAAATCTTCTTCTCTTACCTCAATATTTTTTTTATTATTTCTTGCTTGAGCTTGTTTTTCATTTATCTCATCTAGTCTGTTATGTAAGATTTGAAGTTTTTCTTCTTTTGTTTTATTACTCATTTTTTTAAAAATAATTTATGCTAATATATTGATATTTGAATTAGTTTTCTAAACTCATACTGAAAATTTCATCAAGAGTGAAACCTTCATTTTTAATTTGTTGAGGAATAATACTTTTTTCAGTAAAACCTGGTATTGTATTTATTTCTATAACATAAGGGATTTTACCATCTAATATATAATCAATTCTACATATTCCTTTTAATGATAAATCTTTATAAATTTTTTCACTTGTTTTCTTTATTTTTTCTGTTAATTCACGAGAAATATTTGCTGGAGTTATTTCTTTAGACTGATTATTATATTTAGCATCATAATCAAAAAATTCATTTTCTGAAATTATTTCTGTTATGGGAAGGGCTTTAATTTTGTCATTAATAGTTATTACTCCACAGCTTAACTCTATTCCAGAAATCATTTCTTCAATAATTATTTCATTATCATGTTTGCTAGCATGCACTATTGCGTTCTCTAGTGAATCATTTGCTGATATTTTACTTATCCCATTACTTGATCCTGCTTTGTTAGGCTTAACAAATAGTGGGTATTTTAAATCAATTAGTAATTTATTTTGATTTTTCTTTATATCTATTAAAATTGATTTAGAAGTGTTATAGCCTAATTGGGAGAGGAAATTATTGCATTTAAATTTATCAAATGTAAGACTTGATACTTCAGAATTACAGCAAGTGTATTTGATTTTTCTTTTATCAAAAAAACTTTGAATTTCTCCATTTTCAGCTGGTGGGCCATGAATGGCCATGAAAATATTATTAATTCTAATTTCTTGATTATCGATCATTAAAGAGAATTTATTATCAGATGTAATAACATTACCATTTTCTGATTTTAAAATCCAGTTGTTTTTGTGAAATTCTATTATATATAGATTAAATTTTTTTTTGTTTAAATTTTGATATACTGACTTTGCGCTTAGTAGAGAAATGTTGTATTCTTCAGAATCTCCACCTGTAATTATTGCAATGTTTTTCTTCATAAGTCGTTTAACAAATATAATAGATTTAAAATTTATATTTAGAATATTAAAATCTATATAATTATATTTGTTTAATGGATTTAAAAAACAAAATCAATTCCTTATTTTCATATTTTAATAATAATTTATTGCTGAAAAACTTTGTTTTTTCTTTTTTTACTCTTTTGATTTTATTCTTTTTTATTTTAAAATTTTTAGATATTTATACACTTCACGATAAATATATTAAGGTTCCTAATTTTTCTCAAATACATATTTCTAAAATTGATTCTATTGCTTCTTCTAATGATCTGAGATTTGTAATAATTGATTCAGTATCTGATCCAAATAGACAAAAAGGAATTGTAATTAGTCAAGATCCTATACCAAATACTAATGTTAAAAAAAATCGCAGGGTTTATTTAACTGTTACTGAATCAGAGACTAGAGTAGTTAAATTTCCTGATGTTTATGACTTAACTTTAAGGCAAGCTTTAAGAAAAATAGATAATTCTGGATTGTTAGTTGGTAAATTAAGTTATAGAGCTGATATAGCTACTAATAAGATACTTGATTTTAATGTAAATGGAATAAAAATAAAAGTTGGACAAGATATTCTTAAAGGTACGATAATAGATTTAGTACTTGGAAAAGGTTTGTCAAAGGAAGATGTACTAGTTCCAGATCTAATAGGCTTAGATAGAGTAGCTGCTAATATTATTATTAAGTTAACATCACTTAATATCGGAGAAGAGATTTATAAAAGTTCTTGCTCTGATAGCTCAAATGCTGTCATATATAAACAACTTCCTACTTCAGATAATAATAATAAATTGCAATTAGGTTCAAGAATAGATTTATTTTATGATTGTAATAATAATTAAGATATAAGGAATGAGAATTTTTATAATTTTTTTATTTTTTTCTAATTTTGTTTATTCTCAAGAGATTCAATCTGATTTGAATTATTCAGCTAGA
The DNA here is from genome assembly GCA_905181585.1 of uncultured Flavobacteriales bacterium. Lineage (GTDB taxonomy): Bacteria > Bacteroidota > Bacteroidia > Flavobacteriales > BACL11 > CAJIYG01. Next base: position 414,223 of record CAJIYG010000002.1, on the reverse strand, counting down.
GACTATAATCATTTACTTAAGATTAGTAATCAGCTACCAATAAGCCTTCCGTTTTTTGATGATTTTTCAAATAAATCTATGACGTTGAATAATTTACTTTGGCAAGATCATAGTTCTTTTCTTAATAGAACTTACCCAATAAACCCACCAACTATTGGTGTTGTAACATTAGATGGATTAGATTCAAATGGCTTTGCATATAATATAAATATTTCTAACTCATCTGGATTAGCTGATAAATTGACTTCTAATCCAATTGATTTGTCAAATTCTACAAACCCTTTGTATCTTATGTTTTATTACCAGCCTCAAGGAGTAGGCGATAATCCTCAAATTGAGGATTCTTTAATATTAGAATTTGCATATGATTCACTTGGAACTGAAAAATGGGAGAGAGTTTGGTCAAAAGAAGGGACACCATTAATAGACTTTCAAAAAACTATTTTAATGATTAACGATAATAAGTTTTTTACTGATAACTTTAAGTTTCGTTTTAGAAATTATGCTACTCTTTCTGGAAACTTTGATCACTGGCATCTTGATTACATTAAACTTGCAGAATTAGTTAATGCTTCTGATACATTTCAATTAAATGACGTGTCTTTTGTATTTGATTCTCCTTCTATTTTAAAAAGATATAGTCAAATGCCGTGGGTTCATTTTAAAGATAATATAAATGATGAAATTAATGATTCTTTAAATATTTTAATACGAAATAACAAAGCAAGTGTTAATGTTGATTATCAATATAATGTTTATGAAGATAATCTTTTAATTGATCATTACCCAAATCTTGGAATTAGTAGAAATGTTACTGTGCTTGATTATGATTCCATTGGAAATTATAGTTTCTCCAATCCTCCTATTTCCATTAATAACAATATTTTTATTTCTGTTTTTAATGATAGTGCTGAATATACTTTTGAACATATTTTAGGAACAGGCATTGATGATTATAAAGAAAATGACACATTACTTTTTAATCAGCAGTTTTTTTCTCATTTTTCTTATGATGATGGTACCGCGGAATCTGCTTATGGAATTAATGTTTCAGGAGCACTTGCTGCTTATCAATTTAAATTAAACAGACCAGATACTTTAAGATCTATTCAAATTTATTTTCCTCAAATGCTAGATTCAGTAAATAATATTCCTTTTGATTTAACAATTTGGAGTGACAATAACGGAACCCCTGGAGATATAATTCATCAACAGATAGAATATCCTGTTCATACAAGCAATCAAAGATATTTTTCATATAATCTAGATTCTTTATTTCAATTATTAGGTACATTTTATGTTGGCTGGCAACAAACTTCAGATGACTTATTAAATATTGGATTTGATAGAAATAATTCTGCAAATCAATATATGTTTTATAATGTAGCAGGAACATGGAATAACTCATCCTTTCCTGGATCTTGGATGATAAGACCAGTTCTAAGTATGAGTAATATTGTTCTTCATCATGAATTTATTAAAAATAAAATCTCATTTTATCCTAATCCTGCTAAAGAAAAAATAAATATTATTTCAAATTCAGTAAATAATAATCTTGTAGTTTATGATTTGAATGGAAGGGTAGTAGCTGATTTTTTTAAATCTTCAATTAATTTTGCAATCAACTGTGAGTTTTTAAATTCTGGTATTTATTTTTTAAGAATTAATAATGAGCTTGGGGTTTTTCATGAAAAAATAATTATCAAATAATGTCAGATAATAATTCGGATCTTTTTGAGCATTATGAGTTTATTGCTAGCACTGGTCAATTACCTCTAAGAGTAGATAAATTTATAATAAATTTTATTGAGAACGCTAGCAGAACAAAAGTTCAAAAGGCTATTGAGTCATCAAATGTATTAGTTAATGGTTCAGCCGTAAAATCTAATTATAAAATTAAACCTTTGGATAAAGTTAGTGTTGTTTATTCTTATCCAAAAATTACTCATGAACTTATTCCCCAAGATATTCCCATTAATATTTTATTTGAGGATAATGATATTTTAATTGTAAATAAAGAAGCTGGAATGGTTGTGCATCCTGGTTTTGGAAATTATGATGGAACTCTTGTTAATGCTCTTGCTTTTCATTTTAACAATCTTCCTAGCTTGGATGGTCAAGAAAGACCTGGATTAGTTCATAGAATTGATAAGAATACATCTGGTATCTTAGTTGTTGCAAAAAATGAATCATCTCTTTCTGTTATGGCAAAGAAGTTTGAAAAAAGAGATTTAAATAGATTATATATTGCCCTAGTTTGGGGAGATATTAAAGAAGAAAAAGGAACTATTATTGGTAATATAGGTAGGAGTTTGAAAAACAGAAAAATTATGTCAGTTTTCCCTGAAGCTGATTACGGCAAACATGCTGTTACAAATTATAAAGTTATCGAAAGATATGGCTATACTACATTAGTTGAGTGTAAACTTGAAACTGGAAGAACACATCAAATAAGAGCACATTTTAAATTTCTAGGACATCCATTATTTAATGATTTTGAGTATGGAGGGGATAGAATACTTAAGGGAACAACATTTACAAAATATAAGCAGTTTGTACAAAATTGTTTTAAAATTTGTCCAAGACATGCTCTGCATGCAAAATCTCTTGAATTTACTCATCCAAGTAAAAATGAATTAGTGTTTTTTGATTCTAATCTACCTGAAGATATGAGAAAATTAGTAGAAAAGTGGAAAAATTATTCTAAGAATCAATTCTAGTTATAAATTTCAATTTCATTATATATACTATCTCTTTGCACTGGCTTTCTATTTACATCTTTAATTAACTTAATAATTTCTTTTGTTGACATTGTAGGGTTTTGATCTTCAGCTCCAGCCATTGAATATATTTTTGTTGTATCGTCAATTGTTCCATCAATATCATCAACTCCAAAAGCTAGTAAGCTTTGAGTTGTTTCTTTGCCTATCATTGGCCAATATGCTTTTATATGTTTTATATTATCAAAGTAAATTCTAGACATTGCATAAATTCTTAAGTCATCTATTACACTAACTTCTTTAAGATGAGACATTTGATTCTGACCATTTCTATATTTAAGAGGTATAAATGCATTAAACCCTCTAGAAATATCTTGAAGATTTCTTAATCTACTCATATGATCAATAAGATGTTTTGGCTTTTCTATATGACCATACAACATTGTTGCATTAGATTGCATTCCTAATTCATGTGCTGTCTGATGAATTGATAGCCATTGTTCTGATGTACACTTATCTTTACATATTATATCTCTGATTTCTTTGTCAAAAATTTCAGCTCCCCCGCCTGGAAGTGAGTTTTGTCCAGCTTCTTTAAGTCTTGAAAGACCCTCTTTATATGAAACTTTTGCCTTTCTACACATATATTCAAGTTCAACTGCAGTAAATGCTTTTACATGAATATTTGGTCGTATTTTTTTTATCTTTTTAATTAAATCAATAAAATAATCTAGACCCATTTTTGGATGAACACCTCCAACAATATGAACTTCTGTAATTTCGTTTTCATCATATTTTTCTACCATTGCAACCATTTCTTGCATAGAATGCTGCCAACCTTCGTTTTTTTCTTTTAATAATCTTGAATAAGAACAAAATTTACAATCAAATACACAAATATTAGTGGGTTCAATATGTATGTTTTTATTAAAATATGTATAATCACCATTAAGTTTTTCTCTAATGGAGTTCGCAAGTGAAAATAAAAGAGAATTTGGTGCAGATTTGTATAATAATAATGCTTCCTTATTATCGATTCTTTTTTGTTTAATAATTTTCTGTACAATCTCTTTAAGATTGTTTTTAATATTATTTATATCTAAATTAACATCTAACATTATTCAGTGATAATAATTTTTTCTTTTATAATTGTATTATTAATAGTTGACTGAAGTATATAAACTCCTTTTCTAAACTTAGTCAAATCAATAGTTGATTGATAATTTAAATCATTATTTGAGTAAATATTGTTTCCAATTAAATCAAATATTTGAATATTCTCAATTTGATAAAGAGATTGAATATTAAATATTCCTTCAGATGGATTGGGATATAATTTGTAAAATATTTTTTTAATATTCTCATTAGAAACTGTTCCAGTACAGTTCAAAGATACATTTGAGTTTTTTAAACTCTGTCTGTACCCATTTAATGTAGCAATCATTTCATTTGTCTGATCATTTGTAAACATCCAAGTATCTCTTGAATAAGCCATATAATTTTCATCCATATCTAATAAGTCGTTGTTAAAACCATATTGCATATCATTGCAGCTATTATTATTTGTATTAGAATTAACACTTCCATAATAAACTCCATCTGTGGCAGGAGTATCATATACATTCGAATCATCATTGTCACAGCAACCACCACTTTGAGACTCACAAAAAGTATGATTTAATCCTAAATAGTGTCCAATTTCATGCGTTGGTGTTCTTCCATCACTACTTCCAGCAGAATTACCATTTGTACCAAAATGTTGAAAATCTACCACTAGTCCGTCTTTCCAGGCATTCCAAGATTGAAGGCCAGGTAGGTATGCATATCCTAAGACAGTTGTTCCTCCAGAAGATGCTATATCGCATATCCAAATATTTAAATATTTAGATGGAGGCCAACCACTTTTTCCTCCAGTGTTATCTTTTTTCATATCATTTGACTCATTTGTATAACTAAAAGATGTTTTTGAGGTTGAAGTTCTAGTAACTCCAGTGGTAGTATATCCATTAGGGTCTTCAGTTGCTAAGCAAAACTGTAGATTTGGGTTTCCAGCAACATTTAAAAAAGTATTTCGAGGTGGGTTGGGGAATTCACTATTTGTTTTACTATAATCTTCATTTAATATTCTTAAACCATCTTCAATTTGCTCAATAGGAATATTTGTACCTATTCCGATATTTGCATGAGTTTGTCTGTGTATAATATGAATAACTACAGGTATTGTTAATGTAGATTTTTCACTATTATTTGATTCTAACCAACTTCTATTTTCATTTAATATTTTTTGAATATTATGTTGATATTGAGGGTTTTCATTAATTTCTTTAGAAATCAATGGAGTAGTATAACATCTGTTTATATCTTGAGAAGATACACTTAATGAGTATGTTACAAGTAGAATTGATAAGAGAATTTTATTCATATTAATCAAATTTTTTTGTTGAAGAAAAATTATTTAGCAAATATAAATCTATTAGAAGTATTTCTGATTATAAAAATTATTATAATTTATCTTATTTGTTGATATATGAATTGTCACTTAGTGTTTTTAAAAAATTTACTAAATCATTTTTTTCATTATTTGTTAATTGTAGCCCTATCCCAACTTTTTTCATAAGAGGGTCAATAGTAGTTGAATAATTTCCCCCTGAATTATAATGCTCTACAACTTCTTCTAATGTACTAAATCTACCATCATGCATATATGGGCCTGTGAATTCTACATTTCTGACTGTTGGAGTTTTAAATTTTGCATTGTCTAATGGGTTTCCACTAATATTCCCCAAGCCTAAATCTAGAAAGTTACCTGCATCTAAACCATTATTATGAAATAAATTATCCATAAACATTTCTGTTCCATGACAATGAAAGCAGTCTCCTTTTTCAGTATTAAATATGGCATATCCATTTAACTCAGATAAACTTAGTTGTACCTCACCTTTTCGCCATTTATCATATTTTGAATCTACTGAAATAAGAGATCTTTCAAATTGTGCTATAGCCTTAACAATATGTATTGAATCTATATATTCAATGTTAAAAGTATTTTTAAATTGAATAAAATAATTTGAATCATTATTTAATTTAGATTCTACATTTTGCCATGTGTCATGCATTTCAATTGGATTTGTAACTGGTTCAAATGCTTGTTCTTCTAAAGTTAATGCACTACCATCCCAATTAAAACTTGTATTCCATCCTAAATTAATTAATGCAGAGGCATTTCTAAACCCCATAATATTATCTACACCAACATTGTATTGATTAGGGCTAGAAAATGAATTATTTTGATTGTGACATCCCGCGCATGAGAGTGAGTTGTTTTTACTAAGTCTTGGATCATTAAATAATTGTCTACCTAACTCAACTCCTTCAACTGTCATTTGGTTATCGTCAGGAATAAGCATGTCTGGAAAACCATATGGTGTTGTAATTATATATGGGGTAGTTTGATAATTATTTATAGAGTCATATTTACAACTTCCATCATCAAAATTTGCTAAACTTGTCCAATTAACAGCATTTTCATCAGTACAGCCAAAAATTATCTCTGGATCTTTTTTACAAGAAAAAATAAGTAGAGCTATACAGAAATATAAACTCCATCTAATCATTTTATTTATTTAATTCGATAGTAAACACATCAGTCATTCCATTCATTTTAAATTGCATTTGTTTTTGCATATCCATCATTATAGCATTAGCAAAACTTATGTCATTAGGGTTTTTATACCAATTATCAATAATCATGTTTAAATCAAATGAAATATCACCTAGATCTCCATCAACATTCAATGCAATTTCTTTCGACACCATAAATGAATAGTCTACACCCATGCTTGGTCCTGTATGTGTATTGTAAAATGTTGAATCATTTTGATAAGCTCCTTCTAATTTCATGTAATGATATCCTCCACCCATCATTTCAGGCCATGCCATTGTTGTATGGAAGCTTTCATTTACAAAGTTGTTAGAAAGGTTTATCGAGTTATCTAAACCAAATTGAAAGTTAAAATGAGTATAAATATTATTTGGGATTTCACCTAAATTTAACGTCAAAGAAGTTTGGTTTAACGCATCAACAAAATAGATATCTTCTAAAGGAAAGTTTGAGCCATCGCTAGAAGTTAGAGAAATATTTGAAATTAAATAATTTAAATTTTTAACACTATATAATTCTGGTATAATTGATCCATCTGGTGATAAAGAATATATTAATTTGTCTAAGAGGAGTTTATTATCTGTACTAGTATCAGGAAGGCATATTTGTGAATGACTGAAGCTAAAGTCCAGCGAAGCATTTGTTATTGTTTCATTTTCTTCAATTAAACAAGAGCTTATTGATAAAAATATTATTAAAATGGAAGAATAATTAATGATTTTCATATTTACTGATTATTAGAATAATTTTTACAAATTTAATAAATAATGAGAACAGTTGAAATTAGATTTTTTTAAAACTTATATAAAAAAAATAATGTCTTTGAAAACCATTTTGTTTTTACATATTTGTATAAATGTCTTCTGATTTAAAATATATTGATGTTATACTTCCTTTACCTGTAAAAGGAGTGTTTCAATATTCTTACAAATCTGATATTGAGTTAGAGGTTGGTCAAAGAGTCATAGTCCAATTTGGATTGAAAAAACTATATACGGCCATTGTTTTTAAGAAATATGAAAATAAAACAGTTGATTTTAAAGTTAAGCCTATAGATTCTTTTATTAACGAGAAACCACTAGTTAATACAAAACAATTATTGTTTTGGGATTGGGTATCTAAATATTATTTATGTTCAATTGGAGATGTTATGAATGCAGCATTGCCCTCATCATTAAAGCTTGCTAGTGAGTCAAAGTTTTTGATAAGCCCTGAATTTGATGGAGATGTAAGTTTATTTGAGAATCTTGAATTAGAAATTATTAATTTATTTGTTAAATCTTCGGAGATTTCACTTTCAAATCTTACAAAAAAAATTAATAAAACAATTCCTTACTCAGTTGTAAATAATTTAGTACGAAAAGAAATTTTAATTTCTTACGAAGATATTAATGAGAAATACAAGGAAAAATTAATTGCATTTATCAATTTAAACAATAATGTTAATTGGCAAAAAATTAAACTTTCTCAAAAGCAAAATCTATTATTTGAAAATCTTAAAGATTTATTTTCTATTGAAACTGAAAAAAAATGGTCTATTTCTCAACTTTCTAAAAAACTCGGTTATAGTAGAGCAATTTTTAATGCTTTAATTGCTAAAAAAGTTATTAATGTTAAAACAGAACCAATTAGTAGATTGTTAAAGTTTAATAAAGATGATTTTTTAGAAAAAAAACTTTCATCTACCCAAGAAAAGGCATTTAAAAAAATTAATCATATTTTCAAAGAAAAAGATGTTTGTCTTCTACATGGAGTTACATCTAGCGGAAAAACAGAAGTTTATATTAAGTTAATTGAAGAACAAATAAAAATAGGAAAACAGGTTTTATATTTACTTCCAGAAATTGCATTAACCATTCAAATAATTACAAGACTTCAACAAAAATTTGGTTCTAAGGTGAATGTTTTTCATTCTAATTTAAATAGTTCAAAAAGAGTAGAAATATGGAAATCTATTCAGCAAGATAATAATAATGGAGTTTCAATAGTACTTGGGGCAAGATCTTCTTTATTTCTTCCATTTAGTAATTTGGGATTAATTGTTATAGATGAAGAACATGATACATCATTTAAACAGCAGCAACCCTCGCCAAGATATAATGCCCGTGACGGTGCTATTTATCTATCTTCTCTTCATAAGGCTAAAGTTCTTTTGGGTTCAGCAACTCCTTGCATAGAATCATACTATAATGCTTTAAAAAATAAATATGGATTTGTTGAATTATTAACACGCTATTCTGATATTAAATTACCTAAGATTAAATTAATTGATATTAGAAAAGCTGGACTTAAAAAAGAAATGAAGGGAGTTTTTTCTAATGTATTAATCTCATCAATTTCTAATGCTATAAATAATCATAATCAAGTAATTCTTTTTCAAAATAGGAGAGGGTTTTCAAGAGTTATTTCCTGTAATACATGCTCTGAAACTATTAGTTGTAAAAATTGTTCTGTTAGTTTAACTTTTCATAAATTTTCTAATAAATTAAAATGTCATTATTGCGGATATAATGAAGGTTTTCCTAAAAAATGTAAATCTTGCAATAATAATAGTTTTTCTAATAAAAGTTTTGGAACTGAGCAAGTTGCTGATGATCTTTCAAATATTTTCCCTAATATAATAGTAAAAAGAATGGATTATGATACTACAAGAAAAAGGGATGCTTATAAAAATTTAATTTATGATTTTCAGCAAAAGAAAATAGATGTATTAGTTGGCACTCAAATGATCGCTAAAGGTTTAGATTTTGATAATGTATCTCTTGTAGGTATTTTGGATGCTGATAATATTTTAAATTTTCCAGACTTTAGATCACATGAATTTGCTTTTCAATTACTAACTCAAGTTTCTGGAAGGTCAGGTAGAAAAGAAAAACAGGGTGAAGTTATATTACAAACCTACAATACTGAACAGGAGCTAATTAAATATGTTAGAAATTATGATTATTTAAATTTTTTTAAAAATCAAATTTCTGAAAGAGAGCTGTTTAATTATCCTCCATTTTCTAGAATTATATCCATTACATTAAAGCATAGAAATGATAGTCAGCTAAATTTTTTCTCTGATGAATTTGTATTCTATCTTAAAAAGAGTTTTGGTAACAGAGTTCTTGGTCCTGAATATCCTGCTATTTCTAAAATCCGAAATTATTATTTAAAAAATATTTTACTCAAAATAGAGACAGGTAAATCATTGGAAAAAGCTAAACAAATTATTCAGTTTGTTGAAGAAAATTTAAGAAATCAAAAAAGACTTAACGGTTGTTTAATTATTATTGATGTTGACCCTCTATAATACTATCCCAAATTACATCTGATGGAGTTGGGGCGCTTATCTTAATAACTTCTTTTGATACTGGGTGAATAAATTCTATTTTTCTAGCATGTAGATGAATACTTTGGTCTTTATTACTTCGCTTGTCGCCATACTTTAGGTCTCCTTTAATAGGACAACCAATATTGGATAGTTGAACTCTTATTTGATGATGTCTGCCAGTTTTTGGTTTAATTTCAAGAAAATAATAATTATTTAATTTTTTAATTGTTTTGTACTCTAGCTCAGCGAGCTTTCCATCATTTTTTTTACAAACATAAGATTTATTCTGTTTATTATTTTTTGATAAATAATTTTTTAAATTTCCCTCAATATTTGGTGTCTGATTTTTAACAACTGCCCAGTATGTTTTTTGAATATTATTCTCTCTAAACAATTCATTCATTCTTGAAAGGGCTTTACTTGTTTTTGCAAATACTAAAACTCCAGATGTTGGTCTATCTATCCGGTGAATTGTCCCTAAGTAAACATTTCCTAATTTATTGTATTTTTTCTTTAGATAAGTTTTAATATAGTCAGACAAAGGAAGATCTCCAGTCTTATCACCTTGTGATATATCACCTGATCTTTTATTTATAGCTATAAGGTGATTATCTTCATATATGACTTCGAGCATTAGTACTGCTCATTTTTGTTTGGAAAATCCATTGACTTCACATCGTTTACATAATTTTTAACTGCTCCAGTTATTTCTTCATAAAGATTTAAATATCTTCTTAAGAACCTTGGGTTAAATTCGTGATTCATACCTAACATATCATGTAAAACTAAAACTTGTCCATCAACTTTATTTCCTGCCCCTATTCCAATAATTGGAATATTTATTTCTTTAGCAATTTTTTCTGCAAGCTTTGATGGAACTTTTTCAAGAACTATTGCAAAACATCCAGCACTTTCTAATAGCTTAGCATCGCTTAATAATTTCTCTGCTTCTTTTTCTTCTTTAGCCCTTACAGTATATGTTCCAAATTTATAAATTGATTGAGGTGTAAGTCCTAAATGACCCATTACAGGAATACCAGCGCTTATTATTCTATTAACTGAATCAATTATTTCACTACCTCCTTCAAGTTTAACAGAATGCCCTCCTGTTTCTTTCATTATTCTAATTGCTGATGATAATGCTTCTAATGAATTACCTTGATATGTACCAAAAGGCATATCAACTACAACTAATGCACGTTTAACTGCTCTTACAACTGATGCAGCATGGTAAATCATTTCATTTAGTGTTATTGGTAATGTTGTTTCATGACCAGCCATTACATTTGAAGCTGAGTCACCTACAAGAATTACTTCAACTCCAGCAGTATCAATAATTTTTGCTAATGTATAATCATATGCTGTAAGCATAGAAATTTTTTCATTATTGTTTTTAATCTCTTGAAGAGACTTAGTAGTTATTCTTGAATAATTCTTTTTAGTTATAGACATAATTTATTTTAAGATTTTTACTATGTGAATATTATTTAAACCTAGTTCTAAAAGCTCATTTTTTCTTCTACTTACTTCGGCCAAGTTAAAATACTCCCCACAATAATATTTATAAAGATTATTTGAAGAAATTAAAAAAACATCTTGAATATTATCAAATATGTTAGAATTTGTTTTGAATATACCAAGTTGAATAGAATAAATTGAATCTTTCATTACTATTTCTTCCATTGCTTTAAGATAGCCAACTTTCTCTGCTATTAGTGAAGAAGGTTTAATGCCATTTAATTCAAAATCTTTGTAGACAAATATTTCCTTTAAATTATTATTGATATTTTTTTGGTTTGTTATTTTTTGATTTTGTTCTAAAATAATTTTTTTATGAATAATTGTAGAAGTTGAAAGTTTATTGTTTTTGCTTTTCAGATTATTAATTATTTCAGTGTTTGCTTTACTGGCTATTTTATTATCATTGATTTTACTTTTTAAATCTTTAATATTTTCTTTTTGTGTTTTTATAATTTTTTTAAACTCATTATTTGTAGTAACTAAAATATCTTTTTGATTACTAATTTTAGTAATGTCTTTTTTTAAATTTTCCTCTAATTTTTTCTTATTATTAATTAGTAATTCTTTTTCTTGTGAATTCTTCTTTTTAACTGATTCTAAAGTTTTATTACTATTACTAATATTTTGATTTAATAATTTAATCTCTGAGTTTTTAGATATTATTTTTTCCAATGATATTTGATGACTAGAATTGAGTTTTACTAATTCAGCTTCTTCCTTTTTTAGTTTTTTTTCTTTTGCTGAAAGTGACGATGATGTGTTTTTAAGTTGGACTTGTAATTTGTTTATTTCATCAGTATTTTTTAATATTTCTATTTTTAAAATATTGTTTTTTTCAATTATTTCTGTATTAGAGTTTTTAACTTCTATAATTTTATTATACTCTATTGTAATTTCTTTTTCTTTAATATTTAACTCTGACTTTAAATCATTTATAGTGTTCTTAGATTTTTCTGCACTGATCTCTTTTTCCTTGATTATGCCCTCTAGCTGATTAATCTTATTCTCTCTATCATTAATTATGTTCTTAGATTCTAAATTTATATTACTTAATTGAAGTTTGTTTTCTTCTAACTCACTATTTATTAACTTTAATGCTTCTAAAGTCTTAAGAGATTCTTTTAAGGAATTATTTTTATTTTTAATAGCATTAATTTCTTGAGAATTTTCAAATGTTTTTTCTTCAGAAATTTGCTCTTTTTCAATCTTTTTAATTTCTTCAGTTTTGTTTTTTAAAATCTTTTCATCGCCGTTGCTGTTTAAATAATAATATTTAATTCTTGCCTTTGAATCTGCTCCTATTAATAAGCCACAATATCCTTTGTTAAATTTTTGTATTTCTAAGGAAGAAATAATTTTTCCATTAACTATAAAATTTAAATTATTTTTTTTATTTCTTACCTCAATTTCGTTATGAAGATTTTCTTTATTAATGTTTTTATTTCTAACCCATCCGTTTTTCCTTGATTTCCCAGTTAAAAATATGTATTTGTCATTTGATAATTCTTTAATTCTAAATTCTCCTTTTCTATTAACTTCTAAAATTATTGCACGATTAAATTCAGTATCCGCTTTTATTATAATTCCAATGCTTGCATTCTTATTTTTTGAAGGTCCTAATCTAACAGAAGTTTTTAAAAAAAAATTTGAAATTAAATCACTTTCTAAAATAATAGCATACTCACTATTACTATTGTTTCTGCTTACTAAATATTCGTTGTCATCAATTATAAAGAAATTTTCGCCAGATTTTTGTATGGGAAATACATCTGTTTTTTCATAAAAATTTTCATGTACTATCTGATTTGTAAAGTCATCAACCAAAATTTCTTGACCTGAGATAATATTACCTGATAGAAAGATTATAATTACAATGATTTTAAAGAGATATTTCATATTTTATTTTTTGTTTATGCAAATTTACAAATATCTCTCTTTACTTATAACTTAAATCAATAACTTTGCATACATGAATAAAATAATTTGTTTTTTTATATCAATGACTTTACTAATTTCTTGTGAAACAGATTTTAATGTAAATGCTGATTGGCAAGAGGTTACTATTTTATATGGACTTTTGGATCAAAATAGTGAAACACAATTTATTAAAATTAATAAGGCATTCTTAGGCCAAGATGATGCTCTTGCTATGGCTTCTATTTCTGATTCTTCTAATTTTAATCCTGATAATTTACTAGTTAAAATTCATAAATTAAAGCAAAGTAATTTTGGTAGTTTTGATACTTTAGATTTTAGAGTTTTATCAGATACTGTTGTTATCAAAGATGAAGGAGTCTTTCCTACAGATAATAATATTATGTATAAATTTTATAGCCCAGGTTTTTTGTTAAACAATTTTACATATTCAATTACAGTAGAAAATATTACAACTGGAAATTTAGTTTCTGCCAATACTGAACTAGTTAATGGTTTTAGCTTTGAAACATTTAATCCTTCTTTTGATTTTGGATTTTATAATTCAGCAATTGGATTTATTTCAAAAACACTTACTTGGCAAAAGTCTACAAATGGTGAAATTTATCAACTTGATTTAATTTTTAATTATACGCATGATAATGATACTAATTTGTATTCTGCTACATGGAGTCAACCTCTTGTAGAGAATTCTGGAGGTAATTTGATGAATACTCAATTTGATGGTGAATCTTTTTTTGATTTTTTAGAAACCCAAATTGATATTAATGACAATGTTGTTAGACGTTTTGTAGATTTAGATATAAGAATGACTGTTGGAACAGAAGATTTACAGACATATATAAATGTTAATCAACCATATTCTTCTATTGTTCAAGAAAGACCCAGCTTTAGTAATATAAATAATGGTATTGGTCTTTTCTCTGCAAGATATACTTATTTGGTTTCTGGAATTGGCTTAACAAATGGAACTAGAAATTATATTATAAATGATTTAGATTTGAGTTTCCAATAAATGACTTTTTGTCATATTTTTTAACATATCCCTATACTTTTTCCCAATTTTGACATGTAATATCTAAATATTTTATTTTGGTATATTAATTGCAGTAATGCTTAAATAAAGTTATAATATAAATTAAAATAAAAAAAATGAGTAAAATAATTGGAATAGATTTAGGAACAACAAACTCTTGTGTTTCAGTAATGGAGGGTAATGAGCCTGTTGTAATTCCTAATGCAGAAGGAGCAAGAACAACTCCTTCAATTGTTGCCTTTATCGAAGGCGGTGAAAGAAAAGTTGGTGATAGTGCAAAACGTCAAGCTATTACTAATCCTGAAAAAACAATTTCATCTATTAAAAGATTTATGGGTGAAAGTTTTTCTTCTATGAGCAAGGAAATAAAAAATGTATCATATAATGTTGTTAAGGGAGATAATAATACTCCTAGAGTTAAGATTGATGATAGATTATATACTCCCCAAGAAATATCAGCAATGGTATTACAAAAAATGAAAAAAACAGCTGAAGATTATCTAGGACAAACTGTAAGTGAAGCAGTTGTAACTGTTCCAGCTTACTTTAATGATGCTCAAAGACAAGCTACAAAAGAAGCTGGTGAGATTGCGGGTCTAACAGTTAAAAGAATTATAAATGAGCCTACAGCTGCTGCATTAGCTTACGGCTTAGACAAGGCGGATCAGGATAAAACAATTGCAGTTTTTGACTTAGGTGGAGGAACTTTTGATATTTCAATTCTTGAGCTTGGTGATGGTGTTTTTGAAGTTAAATCTACTAATGGAGATACTCACCTAGGAGGAGATGATTTTGACCAAGTTATTATTGATTGGTTAGCCGAAGAGTTTATAAAAGATGAAAAATTAGATCTAAGAAATGACCCTATGGCTTTACAAAGACTTAAAGAAGCTGCAGAAAAAGCGAAAGTGGAACTTTCTAGCTCTACTCAAACAGAAATAAATCTTCCTTATGTAACAGCAACTGCATCAGGACCTAAACATCTTGGTTCGTAATTTAACTAGAGCCCAGTTTGAGCAACTTGCAGATACTTTAATTCAAAATACAATCAAGCCTTGCCAAAGTGCTATGAAAGATGCTGGAATGACTGCATCAGATATTGATGAAGTTATTTTAGTTGGTGGATCAACTCGTATTCCTGCTATACAAGCTGTTGTTGAAAAATATTTTAAGAAATCTCCATCAAAAGGTGTGAATCCTGATGAAGTTGTTGCTGTTGGTGCAGCTATACAAGGAGGAGTGTTATCTGGTGATGTAAAAGATGTTTTACTACTTGATGTAACTCCTTTATCTTTAGGTATTGAAACAATGGGAGGAGTTATGACAAAACTAATTGAGTCTAATACTACTATACCTACTAAAAAATCTGAAGTCTTCTCTACAGCAGCTGACAATCAGCCTGCTGTTGATATTCATGTTTTACAAGGTGAGCGTCCTATGGCGGCTGATAATAAGTCAATTGGAAGATTCCAATTAGCAGATATTCCTCCTGCGCCTAGAGGAACTCCTCAAATTGAAGTGACATTTGATATTGATGCAAATGGTATTCTAAATGTTTCTGCTAAAGATAAAGCTACAGGAAAAGAACAAAATATCAAGATAGAAGCATCTTCTGGTTTATCTGAAGCTGAAATTGACAAAATGAAAAAGGAAGCAGAGGCAAATGCTGATGCAGACAAGAGTGCTAAAGAGTCTATTGATAAAATAAATGGTGCAGATGGTATGATTTTTCAAACAGAGAAGCAATTAAAAGAATTTGGCGATAAATTATCTGCCGATAAAAAAGCCCCTGTTGAAGAAGCTTTAAAAGAACTAAAAGAAGCTCATGCTAGCAAGGATATAACATTAATTGATGCTGCTATGGAAAAGATTAATACAGCATGGACTGCTGCTTCAGAAGAAATGTATAAAGCTAGTGAAGACGCAAAAGGTGGAAATCCTGATGCTAAAGATGAAGAAAAATCTGGTCCTGATGATGTAACTGATGTTGACTTTGAAGAAGTTAAAGACGATAAGTAAAAATTATTGATTTATTTAAAAAAAGGCTCTAAATAATTTAGAGCCTTTTTTTATTTAATATATTTTGATAATATTTCCTCCATTTTTTGATAACCATTCTTATTTGGATGAACAAGATCAAACTCCTCTGTGTATTCTGGTGTCCTTAAACCACCTTTCCAATCAACCATTTGAGAATAGTAATCTACATAAGTAATATTATTTTTTCTACAATAATTTCTTAACAAAAAGTTAAGATTAATAACCTTATATGTAGGCTCAATAGATAGATTCCATATAAACTTATTAGCAGGCAGTACAGAACAAATAATTACTTTGATATTTTTAGAAATTGCTATATCACACATTTTGTATATATTATTGGCAATTTCAGTAATTGTTATTGGACCAGTATTTTGTGCAATATCATTTATGCCAGCTAAAATTATTACTGATTTCACTTTTTCATTAGATATATCAGAATCAAAACGTTTTAGAATTTGAGGTGTTGTTTGCCCACTTATTCCTTTATTGATAAATTGTAAATTGTCTTTAAAAAAATTTGTGGACCAAAATTCAGTAATTGAGTTACCAATAAAAACAATTTTCCCAGATTTATTAATATTTAATTCTTCTGTCCCTTTACTAATGAAAGGGATAATTAGAAGAATGCATTTGATTAAAATTATCTTTTTTTTAAGATTAATCATTTTCTAATATTTTTAAATGATTTAATCAGAAAAATAATTACAAGTAATTCTATTGTTAATAGAATGTAATGAATTAAAAAAACTTGATTTTGATTTTCGTTAATATTAAAGTAATATTCTAAAATCTTATAAAAAAGAAATGAGGTTCCTAGTCCTGCTAAATATCCAAATTGTTTTGAGATATCTACAAGTGTTAATATTTTTTCTTTTTTTAATAATAATGTTTCTCCTCTTACTAAATATGAACCAAAGATAAAAGTAAGCTGATATCCAATGTATACAGTAAAAGCGATTTGATAACTAAATGAAAAAATTAGAAATGCAATTATCACTAGTAAAATAACTAATTCTACAAAAAGTGATATTTTGTAAAAGTAGTTTATATTTAAAATGCGTGAATACTGAGTAGCGACTAAAATCATAGCAATTGCTAAAAATATTCCTCCAATTGAATAAACTGATGGTTCTAAAGGATTGTAAATAGTAAAAACACTTCCAATTGAGGTTCCTAAAAATAGAGAGTTAAGAAATTTATATTTAATGAAATTTCTATTGTCAATTCTTAGAATAGTATTATCCATTAATAATAAGTAAGTCGTCTAACCTTTGAAATTTGTTTTGCGAGTCTAATAACCTGCTTTGTATACCCAAACTCATTATCGTACCAAACATATAAAACAATATCATTTCCATCAGCAGTACAAATAGTTGCTTGGCTATCAAAAACTGAACAACAAGAATTACCAATTATATCTGTAGATACTAGTTCAGGATCAATTTGATAATTAATTTGATTAACAAGTTTTCCACTTAAGGCATTTTTTCTAATCATTTCGTTTATTTCTTCAACAGAAGTAGATCTTTTAAGATTTAGCTTTAAAATAGCAAGAGAAACATTTGCTGTAGGTACTCTTACTGCATTTGCTGTTAATTTTCCATTTAATGAAGGAATAACTTTGGTAACAGCATTTCCAGCTCCTGTTGTCGTTATAACCATATTTATAGCAGCTGATCGTCCTCTTCTTGGTTTTTTATGCATATTATCAAGCAAGTTTTGATCATTTGTGTAGGAGTGTACAGTTTCTAAATGCCCTTTATTAATGCCATAATTATCTTCCACCAATTTTAAAACTGGTGCAATACAATTTGTAGTACATGATGCTGCAGAAAAAATATTATTATTTTCAATATCTAGACCATGATTATTTATTCCATAAACAATATTAGGAATTTCTTTTCCTGGGGCAGTTAATAATACTTTATTAATTCCTTTGGCTTTTAGATGAATTGATAAGGCTTCTTTTGTTGTAAATGCTCCAGTATTGTCAATTAAAAGTGCGTTATTGATTCCAAAATCTTGGTAATTAATTTTATCAGGGTTCGATCCTTCAATCAATTTAATAATCTGACCATTAACTATTATGCTTTTATTTCTTAAATCTATTTCAACAACACCATTAAAAGCTCCATGAACTGAGTCATTTCGTAATAAATTAGATCTCTTAACTATTTGTTCATCTGTTAGTTTTCTTACAACTATTGCTTTAAGTCGCATCTGTTGACCTTTACCAGCTTGTTTAATTAATTCTCTAGCAGCAAGTCTACCGATTCTTCCAAATCCAAATAAAACAATATCTCGAGGGGAAAATTCATGTTTTGAGTTTAAAACATTATCTAATTTTTTTAATAAAAAATCTTTTGGATTATTAGATTCTTCTTCAATAAACTCTGCTGTAAGTAAACCTATGTCTAATTTTGAAGGGGGTAGGGTAAGATTAGTTATTTCCTCAATTAATAGATCAGCTATTTTAATATTTATCTCCCTTTTAACTACATTTTGAGCATAATCGAAAAGTCGCATAAGTTCAGTAACTCCAACATCTAAGATGTTTTGTCTGAAAAGAATTATTTCAATCCCTTTATCATACATGAGCATTCCTGCTGAATTTAATAAATTAACAGCTATTTTCTCTTCAGATATCCAGCTTTCAAATTGTTTATTATACTTTTTTTCTTGCATATTAATATTGAGTTATTAGTGCAAATGTAAATTTTTCTTAATACTAAAATATCATTTTTCTGATGATTTTTAAATTGTATTTTTACAATATGATATTAGAATTTTTTAAATACCAAGCAACTGGTAATGATTTCATCATTATAGACAATAGAGAAATGTTGTTTGATAAAACAGACTCTGCTTTAATAACATCTTTATGTGAAAGAAAATTTGGTATTGGTGCTGATGGTTTGATTTTACTTGAAAATGATAATCATTCTGATTTTAAAATGATTTACTTTAATAATGATGGTGCAGAGTCAACTATGTGTGGAAATGGCGGAAGATGTATTATTCATTTTGCCAATTTACTTGATATTTTTGAAAATAATTGTAGCTTTAATGCTATTGATGGCTTGCATGAAGGAAAAATTATAGAAGATTTATATTCATTGAAAATGAAAGATGTTTCAAAAATTGAAAAATTTAATGATTATTTTACTTTAGATACTGGGTCACCCCATTGTGTAAAGTTTTGTGATAACCTAAATGGTTTAGATGTTAACCTTGAAGGAAGGGAAATACGAAATAATAAATTTTTTAAACAGGAAGGAATTAATGTAAACTTTGTTGATACAGATAATTTTTCTATTAGAACATATGAAAGAGGAGTAGAAGAAGAAACTTTTTCATGTGGAACAGGAACTGTTGCATGCGCTTTATCACTTCATTTTGCAAATTATTTAGAAGAAGACAATATTGACATTTTAACTAAAGGAGGTCTACTATCTGTTTCTTTTCAAGAATTTAATGCATCCTATAAAAATATATGGTTAACAGGTCCTGCTAGTCTTGTATATGTTGGTGAATTTGAATGTTAGAATTTTCCAATACTTCTTTAAGATTATTAGAAAATACTGATCTTGATTTTTTATTTGAGATTGAAAATAATCCTAAAAATAAAAAGTTTAATAAATTTATTTCTACCACTTCAAGACAATTACTAAAAGATTATATTAAAAATGCACAAGCAGATATATCTGTATATAATCAAATAAGATTTGTTGTAGAAAATAAAAATATACAAATTGGGTTAATAGATTTATTTGAGTATGATCCTGAAAAGAAAAATGCAGGAGTTGGAATTATTATTAATTCTGAATTTAGAAATAAAAATTTTGGTAGTAACGCATTGAAGATAATAATAGATTATTCATTTCAAAAATTGGATTTAATATTTCTTTTTGCTAATATTAAATCAGAAAATAAGCATAGTATTAAATTATTTGAAAAATTTGGTTTTATTGAAATTACAACGAATTATTATCGTTTAGATAAATGAAATTATTATTTTATTTCTCTAGTTTTTTATTAATATTTTACTCATGTGAAAGGGGTGAGGTTAAATCTTACAAGCAATATCTTAACCATAATGATACTGTTAAATATGTAGGTAAAAATCAGTGTAAACTTTGTCATATGGACATCTATAATTCTTTTGTTGAAACAGGAATGGGAAGCTCTATTTCATCTTCTATAAGATCAAAATCTAATATGTCTGATAACCCAAATTTAATTTATGACTCTATAAAAGATTTATTTTATAAACCATATTGGTTAAAAGACTCTTTGTGGATAAAAGAATTTAGATTGTTAAACAGTGACACAGTTCATCTTTTAAATAATAAGGTTAACTATATTATTGGCTCGGGTCATCATACTAATTCTCACCTTTTTGAGGTTAATGGATATGTTCATCAGATGCCATATACGTACTATACACAAGATAGTATTTCTGATTTACCTCCTGGTTTTGAGAATGGGAATAATTCTCGTTTTACTAGAGAAATAAATATGGAATGTATGACTTGTCATAACGCTTATCCAGAACATGTTGATGGCTCAAATAATAAATATAATCATATTCCTCAAGGGATAGATTGTGAAAGATGTCATGGTCCAGGTGAGATACACGTTAAACAGAAATTATTAGGTGAGATTATAGATACTTCTAAATATATAGATTATTCAATCGTTAATCCTTCGAAACTACCTTTGGATTTACAGTTTGATATATGTCAAAGATGTCATCTTCAAGGAACAGCAATTCTTCATCAAGGCAAGAGTTTTACAGATTTTAAGCCAGGAGAGCATTTAGAAGAAATTATGGATGTCTATTTGCCAAGGTTTGAAAATGATAATAGCTTTATAATGGCATCTCATGTTGATAGACTAAAACAAAGTGAATGTTTTAATAACAGTGATATGACATGTGTATCATGTCACAATCCACATAAAAGTGTACAATTAGTAGAAAAAAATTATTTTGATAAAAAATGTATGGATTGTCATAATGTTTGTAGAGATGAAGAAAATGTAAGTGATTGTTTTGTTTGTCATATGCCCAAAACATCGTCAATTGATATCCCACATGTATCAATCTCAGACCATAAGATAGCTATTCCTAATAAAATTAGTGAAGTAACTAAAGAAAAAATATTTATAGGTCTTGTATCAATTAATAATAATAGTCCAACAAATATATCAAGAGCAATGGCATATTTAAAGAGATATGAAAGCTTTGAAAAAAACCCTATTTATCTTGATAGTGCTTATTATTATTTAAATCAATCTCCAAAATCTTTAGCTTTTCCTTCTTTTATACAGTATTACTATCTTAAAAAAGATTATTATAGTTTAATTAATTTTTATCTTTCAACTGACACAAACTCATTTGTTAATTATACAAATGAAGTAATTGCACTTTCACTTTCAAGAACAGCAGATGCTTATCTTCAAAATGGTTTGATTGATAATGCTAAATATTTATTTAAAGAGTCAATTCTACGAGCTCCTTTTATTGTAGATTTTAAACTAAAATTAGTTTCACTTTATATTAATAGTAAAGAGTTTGCAAATGCATTAATACTTTTAGATGATTTAAAATCTCTTAATCCAAGAAGAAAAGAAGTTTTTTTAAATTATGGTTTTTTATATATTAATTTAAAAGAATATGATAAGGCAAAGAAGAATTTATTGTTATCATTAAAATTTGATCCAGACTATCTTTTAGCCTATGAAAATCTTGCACTTCTTTGTATAAAAACGAATAATATTAAAAATGCTAATAGTTATTTATTGAAAATTTTAGAAATTGCGCCAAATCATAAAAATGCTAATTTATTAATGAAAAAAATAAATTGAAAAAGAAAAAGAATAGATCATCATTTTTAAGAAAATTTATTTTAGTAAGTTTTCTTATTTCTTGCTTAGCAGGTGTACTACTATGTTTGCAATTTTATAAAAATATTTTTAACCCCAATATTGTTTTATCTGATAAAAATAATAAGTTCATATATATAAAATCAGATGATAGTTTTAATGATGTCATAAATAAACTTTCAGAAATTAATTTAATAAATATTAATTCTTTTAAATGGGTAGCAGAAAAGAAAAAATATATTCAAAACATAAAATCTGGAAAATATTTAATTAATAATGAGATGAGTAATAATGATCTTATTAATTTACTAAGATCTGGAAATCAAACTCCTGTAAAATTAACATTTAACAATACTAGAACTATTAATGATTTTGTTTCAAAAATTACAAGCTCATTAGAAATAGATTCTTTGTCTTTATTGAATGCAATCTACAATAAGAATTTTTTAGAAAATAACAATCTTACATATGACAATGTTGCTTGTATATTCATTCCAAATACTTACGAGTTTTATTGGGATGTTTCATGCGAAGATTTTTTAAATAGAATGCTAAAAGAATATGACAAGTTCTGGAATAGTGAACGAGTTAAGAAATCAAAATCAATCAAACTAACTTTTATAGAAGTTTCTACGCTTGCTTCAATTGTTCAGATGGAACAAAATATTAAATATGATGAGAGACCAATGATTGCAGGTCTTTATTTAAATAGATTAAAAAAGAATATGAAGCTTGAATCGGATCCAACACTAATATTTGCTCTTAAAGATTTCACTTTAAAACGTGTGTTAAACAAAGATAAAAAAGTAATATCTCCTTTTAATACTTACAAATATAAAGGACTTCCTCCTGGTCCAATTTGTTTACCTTCAAGTAATTCGATTGATGCGGTTTTAAATTTTGAGAAACATAATTATATTTTTATGTGTGCAAAAGAAGATCTTTCAGGATATCACAATTTTGCAACTACTTACAAAAAGCATCTTAAAAATGCTCGTAGATACCAAAAAATGCTTTCAAAAAAGAAAATATTTAGATAAGTAATATTTTAATGAAATAAATTATTTATTTTTTGAATATAAAATTATCTAAATTTGAAAAATATTTTAAAATAAAAAAAATGTCAAAAATTAAATTTGGTACTGATGGATGGAGAGCTATTATCGCTAAAGATTACACTGTAGAAAATGTTTCAAGGGTAAGTATCGCTGTTGCAAAATGGTTGCTTGAAAATTATACAAAGCCTACAGTTGTTATAGGGCATGATTGTAGATTTGGAGGAGAGCTTTTTGCTGAAACAGTTGCAAAGGTATTATCTTCTTTTTCTATTGAGGTTAAACTTGCTAAAGGATTTGTTTCTACCTCCAATGGTTTCTCTTGGAGTTGTTAAAGAAAAAGCTAGCTTAGGAATTGTAATAACTGCAAGTCATAATCCTGCTTCATATAATGGGTATAAATTAAAAGGAGATTTTGGTGGTCCATTACTTCCAAAAGATGTAACAGATGTAGAAGATTTAATTCCTGAGCATAATAATATTGATTTAGATAATATTAATTTTTCACAATTATTAAATGATAAAAAAGTTAAATATATAGATCTTGAAACAATGTACTGTAATCATGTTAGAGAGTATTTTGATTTAGAAGCAATTAATAATTCTGAGATGAATTTTGCTTACGATGCAATGTTTGGCTCTGGAATGAATGTTGTCAGAAAATTACTTCCGAATACACAATTGTTACATTGTGATGAAAATCCTAGTTTTAAAGGTATTGCTCCTGAACCTATCTATAGGAATCTTAAGGAATTCTCTGAATTCATAAAAAATAATAATATAGATTGTGGATTAGCTACTGATGGAGATGCTGATAGAATTGGTTTTTTTAATTCTTCAGGAGAATTTATTGATGCACATCATTTGATATTATTATTAATTCATTATTTATCAAAATATAAAAAAATTGAAGGAAAAGTTGTAACTGCCTTTTCATGTACTGATCGAATTAAGAAAATGTGTGCTCACTATAATTTAAGTCAAGAAACTGTCAAAATTGGTTTTAAGCATATTGCAGGAAAAATGATATCTGAAGATGTTCTCTTAGGAGGGGAAGAATCTGGAGGAATTGCAACAAAAGGACATATTCCAGAAAGAGATGGAATTTGGATGGGATTAATTCTATTTGAGTTTATGGTAAAGTCTGGTAAAACTATTGAGGATTTAATAAAAGAGGTTTATGAGATTGTTGGATCTTTTGCTTTTGAAAGAGTTGATCTTCATATTTCAAGTAAATTAAAAGATGATATTATTAAAAAATGTACAAATGATGAATTTTTAAGTTTTGGCAATTATAAAGTTTTAAGAACTGAAAAAATTGATGGATTTAAATTTTTCTTTGAGAATGATGCATGGTTGCTAATTAGACCTTCTGGAACAGAGCCTGTTTTAAGAACATATGCTGAAAGTTCAACTAGTGAAAAAGCATTTGATATTCTTCATACTGTAAAGTCTGCTATAGGGGCTTAGAATGCGATATTTAATATTTGTTTTTTTATTTTTTTCTTTTACTCTTCAAGCTCAAATAAAATTAAATGAATTACCACAAAATTTTTCGCAAAGAAAAAAGAATTTATTAATTGTTGAATCTTCTTCTTATTCTTTAGCATTGGTTGGATTAAATCAACTTTGGTACAAGGGTTATAAAAAATCTTCTTTTCATTTTATTAATGATAATAATTCATGGCTTCAAATGGATAAATTTGGTCATTTAACTACATCATATTTTGTTGGTGTTTTAGGAATTAAAACTTATCAATGGGCGGGTTTTTCCAGAAAGCAATCTATTTGGATAGGTGGTCTTACAGGTACTTTTTTTCAATCTGCTGTTGAAATTTTAGATGGTTTTTCTGAAAAATGGGGAGCTTCTTCTGGGGATTTAGTTGCTAACTCTTTAGGTTCTTTATTAGCTATTTCTCAGCAATTATATTGGGATGAGCAAAAGATTTTGTTAAAGTATTCCTTTAATCCCTCAGAAATTTCTAATACTAATCCTCAATTATTTGGTAATAATTTAATTCAAAAATCTTTAAAGGATTATAATGGTCAGACATACTGGCTTTGTTTTAACTTTGAAGATGTTTTTAATTCAAGTTCTTATTTTTTGCCAAAATGGTTAAATTTAGCATTTGGCTATGGAGCTGATAATATGTATTCTGATGCTTATAGTCTTTCGCATGAATTGGGCTACAGACAATTTTTTCTTTCTTTAGATATTAACACTGATGAATTAAATATATCTAATAAATTTGTAAAAAATTTAGTTAATTTATTTGGATTTATAAAACTACCTATGCCTACACTCGAATATAGCCAAGGAAAATTAATTTTTCATAATTTATATTACTAATGCTTGAAGATTTTTATTTAGGAGATAAAGTAATTTTTATTCACTCTAAAGATTATGGTGTTGTAACTAAACTTTTCGATAATAATAAACTTTTTGTTGAAGATAGTTCAGGCTTTAATACTCTTGTTAAAAAAACTGAGATAATAAAATATGTAAAAGATACTAATACTGTCCTTTCATTTGGTGAAATAAATTTTGTTAAAGATAGAGTTGATAAAAGAGTAAAAAAGGATTTAAGTTCAAACAATAACGTTAGAATAATTGATTTACATATTGAAAATATTAGTGATCATTATCATTTAATGGAAAATTTTGAAATTGTTCAACTACAACTAAAAAAATGTGAAAAAGCTTTAGACGATTCATTAAAATCTTCGACTCATAAGTTAATTATTGTACATGGCATTGGAGAGGGTATACTCAAAAATGAAGTCCACAAGATTCTAAGAAGTTATAATCTAAGATTTTTTATTTCAACCAATGGCGGCTCTACTGAAGTAATGCTATAAATCTTCTAATCTTAGAATAATTTCTTTTAGTTGATCATGATTAATTCTTTTAGCTAATATTCTCTTTTCTTTGTCTAGTAAATAAACTACTGGAGTTGAATAGATGTCATATTTGTCTCTCCAGTCGCTATTTGCCAATGGATTTCCTTCATCGTCAAAGCTAATATCAGCAACGTTTAACCAATCTTCAATTTTTTGTTCTTCAAGAAACTTTTTCCATTCATCTACATCAAACTCTGTAGCCACAGCAAAAGATTTAATATCTATATTTAAATTTTTAAGAGAGTCAACTGCGTTTTTTATTTTTGGCACTTCTTTCTTACAGTGTCCACAAGTTGGTCCATAAAATACCAATAAAGTATATTTTGCATTTAATGATTCTATAGTATGTGCTGTTCCATTTAAATCTTTCATAAAAGGTCTGCCATAAAAGTCAACAAATTCAGGTGCCTTTTTACCAATTAAATTGGGAGATATCTTTTCAGCTCTTTCAATAATTTTTTCTAATTGAGTTGAATCAATCCAAGGACATAAATTTTTCATATAATATTTCTCTACCATATGAACAAAAACAGCATCCATGCCCATTATTTTTGATCTTTCATATGTAGATGTTATATGTGAAACAACATATTTAAAAACTTCATTATTTTCTTTTGCCTTGCTAATAATAACATCAGCAGAAATTATAATAGAATCAGGTATTTTTGCTGTCATTTTATCCAAATATTGTTCCATCTTTGGTAAAAACATCCTTGTTTTAAGTATTCTTTGGTCAGAAAAATTAAGATTATCCCAAAAATGTTTTTTATAATAATTAAAAGCAAAATTTTCATCTTTTGGTCCATCATTATCTATTGGCTGAGAAGGAATTATAGGGTCTATTGACGCTATAAGAATTGTAGTAAAAAATATATCAGGATTTTCAGTCAAAAATTTATTTCTAAAATCAGTTACTTCTTTGTCAATATTTTTTTGTTCTAAGGTTAGCTTTTCCTTTTCAGTTCCAGAAGCATTTACTAATCTAGATTTTAGAGGAGCAACTTGTTTTTGTTTTTCTACAATAAAGTTTAAATAATTATAAAATGGAGTATTTTCTTTGGAGTTTCTAAAGCTCATATTGGTGACTAAATTCTTCAAATCTGTTTTAAAACTAAATCTTTGTTCACTTATGATAATATCAAAATATTTTTGCTCTGGAAGAACTACTAAATACATACCGCCATCAAGCTTTTTTTCTCCTTTAAAAGTAAATTTTCCAGATTTTGAATAAGCAGTATCTTTTGCATACTGTTTCCCTCCAAAGTAATATGCTAAAATTATTGAAGTGTCATCTAAGCCAGTTACCTCTCCTGAAATTTCATATCCTTTTTGGTTTTTTTGATTTTTAAAAGAAGTGTATTGAGCACTTGATTGAAAAGAAAGGAAGGTTGTGATAGCTAATATTATTTTTATCTTATTCATTATTTTATATTTTTTTCAAAATTAATAATCAAATTTTAATTTTTTATTTTTTTATTTTTTTATTTTTCATAAAACCATCTAAAAAAACAACTGTTAGTATAATTACACTACCAATGTAAAAAGATAAATTCATTTTTTCTGATTCACTGAAAATGATTAAACCAATTATTATACTGTATATTGGCTCTAGGTTAATTGCCATAATTAATGCATAAGGAGTTATATGTCTCATTATTTCTGTCATCCAAACAAAAATTAATGCTGTACAGACAGTTCCAAGAAGAATTAGATAAACAGTGTCATCAAATGAAATTAGTGTATTAAATACACTCAAATCATTTGAAAACAAAAAATAAATTGATATTACTATTACACCACCTAACATTTCTATCATGGTTATTTTAGCTGCATCCTCCTTATTAATATAATTAGCATTAAGCATTGTAAAAAGTGTTCCTAAAAAAGCACTAATAATTCCATAAGTATATCCTAAAAAATAATTAATTTTAAAGTCATTTTGTTCTGGTCTCTCGTATAACATAAAAGATAATGCTGCTAGAACTATTAGACCGAATAACACTTCATATTTTAAAATTTTTCTTTTTAAAAATAGGGGTTCTAAAAATGCAGAAAATAATGATGCTGTAGACATACATATTACTGCTATTGAAATATTGGAAACTTTAATTGCCCCAAAGAAAAAGAACCAATGTAAAGCAACTACTGCTCCCACACCAAGAAGTGGTAATATATATTTCTTTTTTACAGAATGTATTTGTTTCATAAAAAGTAAAAAGAAAAAGAGAGATAAAAATGCTACTAGCATTCTATACCAAACTAAATGAAGTGTCTCTAGCGAAATTAATTTACCCAAGACTCCTGTAAAGCCTAGGAAAATTACCATTATATGTAAAGAAGAGAGTTTATACTTTTTAAGTATTTGATACATTAATTAAATTTATAAATTTGTACAAAAATACAACTAGATTATGAAAATTATCATCTCTCCAGCTAAGAAATTAAATGAAGAAAAAGTTTCAATAGATTATTCAACTTCAATAGAATTTCCAAATGAATGCGAAGATTTAATAAATTTCCTTTCTAAGTACAGTACCTCTGAAATTAAAGATTTAATGAAAGTTAGTGATAATATTGCTCAACTTAATTTTAATAGATTCAAAGAGTTTGATTTTCCTATGGATTTAGAAAAATGTAAACCTTCGATTCATATGTTTGATGGTGCAGTCTACAGTGCATTAAATATCAGTGATTTTAATCAAAAAGAGATGAGTGTTTTACAGAATAGACTTAGAATTTTATCTGGACTTTATGGTGTTTTAAAACCTTTTGATATGATTTTGCCCTATAGATTAGAAATGGGTACAAAGTTTAAGAAAGGATTAACTTCTCTTTATGCATTTTGGGGAGATAGAATTACAAATTCTCTTAAAAATGATATAAAAGATGAATGCTTAATTAATCTTGCTTCCAATGAGTATAGTAAGGTTATTAATTTAGATTCATTTGATAATGTTATAACACCAATTTTTAAAGATTATAAAAATGGAGAATTTAAAGTTATTTCATTTTTTGCAAAAAAGGCTAGAGGATTATTTACTAGATATTTAATCAAAGAGAATATTACCAAAATAGATGAATTAAAGTTATTTACTGGCGGAGGCTATTCGTTTAGTGAAATGCATGATAATGGTAATATGATTTTCACTAGATAGTTTTTAAAGTTTTAGATATTTATATAAATTAGAAAATGTGTGATTTATATTCTATTCTATATTTATTAAATTTACAACGTAATAATTTAATTTAATCTCAGCATGTATAAAATCATAATAGTTTGTTTATTTCTTTTTAGTCAAATTTTAAACTCTCAGACAATAACAAATCAAGGAATGAATTTTTCCCCAGATACAATAACAATAAACCTTGGAGATACTATAACTTTTTCTCTTGGAAATTCTCATAATGCCGTTGAAGTTAGTCAGTCTACATTTTTAAGTAATGGAACTTCCTCAAATGGAGGGTTTTCAATAAATTTTGGTCAAACTGGAACCTTCATTCCCCAATTTGAGCAATCATATTATTACGTTTGTCAACCTCACGCAAGTTCGGGAATGAAAGGTGTGATTATTGTTGAAGATAATAGTCCATCTAGTAATTGTATTGATTCTTCATTAATAAACCCTTTGTGTATTTGTCCATTTATTTATGCTCCAGTATGCGCATGCAATGGTTTAGTTTATTCAAATAGTTGTTTAGCGCAGTGTGATGGAAATACAATAATAGGTCCTGTTGATCCAACTTTAGTTCCCGGACAATCTTGTTCGTTATCATCATGTGAGGTTACAATTTTAGGAGACTCTATGCCTTGTAACTTTCCATATACTTTAGAGGCGGTTTCAGCAAGTTCTTCAACTCCTCTAACATATAATTGGACATTTGCTGGTACAAATATAAATGCTGGCTCAACTTCAAATTTATTCACAGTTCCAAATTATTATTCTGGTGGTTATTGTGTAACAGTTACAGATATTAATGGATGTGTGGATTCTGCATGTATTAATATTACTGCTATGCCTATGATTGTTAATAGTAATCCAAACCCTCCAATTGTTTGTCAAGGAGAACTATTACAAATTTCAGTTGATGACCCTTCATTAACAAATGTTAACTGGATATGGCCTCTTACAAGTAATGCAAATCCACTCAATTTGTATCCAAATAACGATTCATGCTATTTTGCTGAAGCTACTGATTTAAATGGATGTTTAAGAAGTGGTTTTATCTGTATTGAGGTTGATTCTTGTTTTTCAGCTATTAATGATTTTAATGAAAAAATATCAATCTATCCAAATCCCGTTGTTAATCAAATCAATTTTAAATTTACCAGTGAACAATCACATTTAATTTCTTTATTTGATATTACAGGTAAATTAGTAGATGAGATATTAACAAACGATAGTAATTATAATTTAAGTGTTAAAAGATATAAACAGGGAATTTATTTCTTGAAAATTGAGAATAAAGACAATTTATTTTTCAAAAAAATCATAATTTCAAATAAATAAATTTATTTTTTATCCTCTTTATTTAATTCTTCATTAGCATAAGAAAAATCATATCTTAAAATTTTCCATTTTAGATTATCATTTTGTCCTACTATTATATATTCTTGGCACAAATCAATTTTTTTATAAAATGATGTATATTCAATAAAAACATAAAAACCATCTCCTAATTCTTCAATATTACTTTGAAAAAATGTTGTATCAAGTTTTCGAGAATTTAATGTGCCAAACTCTCCCATTAATTGAGCAAATGCATTACAGGAACTTAATGAATCAGAATTTAACTTAACTTTTTCATGAAACCCATTGTATGCTTTACCATAACTCTTATTATTTAAATTTGATAGCCAGTTTGTGCAAAATTCATTTGCTTCCGTTATATATTTTTCTTTAAATATCTGTGAAAAAAGTAATTGAGGAAGAAAAAGTAACAGTAATAAAGATGTCTTATTTATCATATAATTATTGATTATTGACTTATACAAATGTATGAAATCGCATATTCATATTATATTTTTAATACTATTTTATGATAAAGTGAACTTAAATCCAGTTTTTTTTTATTAAAACAAAGATTACTTATCAACTATTTACTCTAGTAGTTTTTTTTCTCCAATCTAGTAAGTGAAGAAATAATTTTTTTTCATTAAAAAAAATTCAAAGTATTGATTTACAGTGTTTTAAATAAAATTTATTAATTTTTGTTAATTAAAATGTTTTTTAATTTTATTGTGTTAATGTTTTTTCAATTTAAAAAAAAGATAGACTTATTAACAATTTACACTTGTCTTATCTAGGATATTAAAAATAGTTGCTACATTTTTATTATATTAGTCCTGTTAAAAAATTATTAATTTAAAAAAAAACTTATTATGGCTTTTACACATGAAAATTCAAAAGGTACAACTTACCACTTAAATTGTAAAGATGTTACATTAAAATCAACTGGAAGAGTTCAAAGAATTTATTATTTCTCAAAAGACTCAAGAGATACTGCTACTGATAAACCAGATGGATACAATGTAAAAGAAAATTCAAGAACTGGATTACCTTTCTTAACTAAGAAATAATCTAAATTAAATTTTTAAAAAAAAAGCTCTATTTATAGAGCTTTTTTTTTTAGTCTTTGTACAAAGCTATATAGTAAAGTAAATAAGAAGCAGCTGCCATTGCAGCAACTATATATGTTCTAGCTGCCCAATTTAATGCATCACCTGCATAAACAAGTTCTTCTTTGTTTGTAATGTTTGCGCTTTTAAGCCATATTAGAGCTCTTTTACTTGCGTCAAACTCTACTGGAAGGGTAATTAGTGAGAAAATGGTTACAACAGCCTGTAGGATGATAAAAACAAGAATTACACTGCTGATTGGAAACATATGTAATACACCGGCTCCAAAAAAACCAGCAAGCATTATTATAGTCATCATTTTATTACTTGCGCTTACCATTGGAACCATTTGAGATCTCATATGTAGCCACTCGTAAGAGGTTGCATGTTGAACAGCATGGCCACATTCATGAGCAGCCACTGCTGCTGCAGTTATATGTCTTCCATTATATACATCAGGACTTAAATTAATTGTTTTATCCATTGGATTATAGTGATCTGTTAGCTTTCCTGGAACAGAAACAATTTTAACATCTGTAATATTATTATCATCTAACATTTTTTTTGCTATTTCATATCCGCTCATTGCAGAAGATGTTTGTATTTGGCTATATTTTTTAAATTTATTTTTTAATCTATTGCTGGTAATGCCACCAATTATCATAAAGCCAATCATTAATATCCAAATCATAATTTTTTTTTTCAAAATTAAAAAAATGTAATTTAATTAACGATTTTATTATATTAGTTTTGTTTAAAAATTATTAAAAAAAAAATTATGAGTATTCCTTTAATATTAATAACTAATGATGATGGAATAAAATCTCCTGGTCTTAGAAAACTTATTTCTATTGCTAATAGTATTGGAAAGGTCGTAGTTGTCGCACCAGATGGGCCTAGATCAGCTCAGAGTAATGCAATTACTTTAGAACAACCAATCAGATGTGATAGAGTTACTATAGATAAAGGAAGACAAATTGAGTACTCTTGCAGTGGAACACCTGTTGATTGTGTTAAACTTGCATTAAATAAAATATTAGACAGAAAACCTGACATTTGTTTATCTGGAATTAATCATGGATCAAATGCATCTATTAATGTAATTTACTCCGGTACTGTTTCTGCTGCCATGGAAGCTTCTATTAATAAAATACCATCTTTAGCTTTTTCTATTTTAGATTACTCATTAGATGCTGATTTTACAGAATCTGAACTATTTATTAAAAAAATTATTTTAAAAAGTTTAGAAAATAAGATTCCTAATAATACTTGTCTTAATATTAATATTCCAAAATCTATAAAAAGTAATAAAATAAAAGGAATTAAGGTTTGTCATCAAGCGTCCTCTAAATGGGTTGAGCAATTTAATGAAAGGTTTGACCCTAGAGGAAATAGATACTTCTGGTTGAGTGGAGATTTTATTATTGATGACAAAACTGAAACATCCGATGAATATTTTTTGAAAAATCAATTTATTTCGATAGTGCCTGTTCAGTATGATTTAACTTCTTATGAATCTATTGATTATGTAAATTCAATTTTTAATAATGAATAAACAATTTTTTATAGGATTATTAGTTGGTATAATAGCTCCTTTTATAGGATTTTCAATCTATGTTTTATTTTATCTTGAATTAGATTTGTTTGAAACTATTAATATCATTATTAGAAATAATAAACTTAGTCATGTTATTAGTTTGAGTGTTTTAGTTAATCTTTTAATCTTTTTTATGAAGATTTATACAAGCAGAGAAAAAGCAGCTAAAGGTATTTTAGCAGCTACTATTATTTACGGCATAGTAATTATGCTTTTAAAAATATAT
The DNA here is from genome assembly GCA_905181585.1 of uncultured Flavobacteriales bacterium. Classification (GTDB taxonomy): domain Bacteria; phylum Bacteroidota; class Bacteroidia; order Flavobacteriales; family BACL11; genus CAJIYG01. Next base: position 380,709 of record CAJIYG010000002.1, on the reverse strand, counting down.
AATTGAAAATATTTATTATTACAGGAGAGAAATCTGGAGATATGCATGCTGCTAATCTTGTAAAAGAGATTAAATGTTTGAATAAAAATTTAAAAATTAAAGCCTGGGGAGGAGATAGATTAATAAATGAAGGAGTGGATGTAATAAAGCATATTAATTCATTGTCTTTTATGGGTTTTTTAGAGGTTTTAAAGAATATTTTTTCTATTAAAGAAAATTTAGATTTATGTAAAAGAAATATAATTGATTTTAATCCAGATTTAATTCTTCTTGTTGATTATGCTGGTTTTAATTTAAGGATTGCAGAATTTGCTTCAAAAAAAAATTATAAAGTTTATTATTATATATCACCAAAATTATGGGCCTGGAAATCTTCTAGAATTAAAGCAATCAAAAAATATATCACTAAAATGATAGTTATCTTTCCTTTTGAGAAAGAGTATTATAAAAAAAATAACTATGAAGTTGAATATTTTGGTAATCCTTTAATTGATGAACTAAATATTCAAAAATCAAAATCAATTATTAATTCTTCTAAATCAATAATATCTATTTTTCCAGGAAGTAGATTCCAGGAAATTATAAAGATATTGCCTTTAATGCTTTCAATAATTGATGATTATCCTAATCATAAATTTATTGTTGCTGGAGTTTCTTCATTTAATTTAGATTTTTACAAAAAAATTATCAATAATAATGAAGTTGATATTGTTTTTGAAGATTCTTATAGGATTTTAAGATCATCTAAAGCTGCATTAATAACATCTGGAACTGCTAGCTTAGAAGCTGCATTGTTAAATGTTCCTCAGGTTGTGTGCTACAAAACATCATTTTTTTCATATTTTATTGCTAAATATTTTATTAGAATTAAATATATATCTCTAGTGAATATTTTAAATGACAAAAGCATCGTTTCTGAACTAATTCAATTTAAATTAACTAAAGAAAATTTACTTAATAGCTTAAATGATATTTTGAACAAGAAAAATGCTTCCAAGTTAAAGGTAGATTATTCTAATACTCAAAAAATGTTAGCATTAAATGAGGGGAGTCCATCAAAAGACATAGCTAATTTTATATTAAAAACTATTTAGAAATTTTAGTATTTGCAATATCTAATATTTCATTTTCATTAAATTTTGCTTGCTTAAGTATTACTTGGCAATCTTTTAATATTTTATCTATAAATATATTATCATCATAATCTTTACAATTAATTTGAACGTTTAAATATGCTCCTCTTATTGCTGTTCTAGCACATAATGCTCCCACAGCAGCATCTGTTATTGAATTAGGATTTCCATTTAATGCCATTTCTTTCATTACTTGCATAGAATCCAGTGCAACTTCCATAACTTTAAAAGGAGTTTTTATTGCATGTTTTGTAGCTGCATGAATATTTTTTAATCTTATTTTTTTCTCTACTTCTGTATCATTAGGTAATCTAAAGGCATTCATAATTTCATTAAATGCTTTGGTGTCTTCATCTACTAAATCAAGCAATTGATTTTGATAGATTATTCCTTTTTCAGCCCAATTAGAAAATGTTTGCCATTGATCATCCCATCCTCTTTTATTTGCAGATAGATTGGCAACCATTGTTGAAAGAGAAGCTCCCATAGCACCACAGTATGCGGCAATTGAACCCCCACCAGGAGCTGGGCTTTCACTAGCTGTTTCATCGGTAAATTCCTTAAGATTTAAATTTATTAATGATTTTTTATTTTTATCTTCTAGCATATACTCAATAATTCTTTCTTTTGGGTTAAAATTAGAGAGTTCATCTAAACCTAAACTTTTAATGGCTATTTTAATAATTTCTTTTTCAGAAATTCCTAAAGATCTTTTTTGTTTTCTCAGGAAATATTTTCCTGCTTCTATTAATACTTTTTTAGGAACTAAACCAATTAGTTCAGAACCTGTTACTCTGATCCCTCTTTCAATTGATTTTTGACAAGTTTTATCAAAGACTTCATGTAATGTAGAGACTTTAATATCTGTGAGATTATATGAAATTTGAGCAATTCCATATTCTTCTATATACCAGCCTATTCCTTTTACATGTTTAAAAAGGCCGGGAGTTCTTAAAGGAGTACCATTTTCATCTTTTATTATTTTTCCATTTATTTTATTTCCTTCTCTTTTAATTCTTCCAGCTTCTCTTATGTCAAATGCAATAGCATTTGCTTTTCTTGTTGAAGTTGTATTTAAATTAACATTATAAGCTACAAGAAAATCTCTAGCAGATATTGCAGTGGCACCAGATTTAATGATACTATCATTAAAAATATTGGGACCATAATCAGGTTTCCATTCTTTATCAGCTAATTTATTTTTTAATCCTTCATATTCCCCAGATCTACAATTTGCGAGATTTATTCTCGATTTTGATTTAGCAGCATTTTCATAACAATAAACAGGGATTTTTAATTCTTCACCTATTCTTTTACTTAACTTATGTGCATATTTACTTACTTCATCCATAGAAATATTTGCAATTGGAACTAATGGGCAAACATCAGTTGCGCCCATTCTAGGATGCTCTCCGCTATGCTTACTCATATCAATAATTTCTTGTGCTTTTTTAATTAATAGAAATGCAGCTTCAATTACATTTTCTGGCTCGCCAACAAATGTAATTACTGTTCTATTAGTTGCATAGCCAGGGTCAACATTTAATAATTTTATTCCATCAACTTCTTTAACTATTTCTGATATTTCTTTTATTTTTATCTGATCTCTTCCTTCAGAAATATTTGGTACACATTCAATTAATTGTTTCATGTTATATTAAATTTAAAAAACAAAGATAGTATTCTATTTATTCTATATCAATAGAAAAAACATACTTTTGTATATATGCTAATTAATGATAATGTCAACTTAGTTTCTGGAAATGAACTTCCAGTAATGGAAGCTTTTTTTACTGTACAAGGTGAAGGTTATTTTGCTGGTCAGCCTTCTTATTTTTTAAGAATTGGTGGCTGTGATGTTGGCTGTCATTGGTGTGATGTTAAAGAAAGTTGGGATCCTAATTTACATCCACTAATGAGCGTAGAAAAAATAATTGCTGACTTATTAAATTTTCCAGCTAAAATAGTAGTAATTACAGGTGGAGAGCCTCTTATGTGGAACCTGGATGTCTTATGTAGAGAGTTAAGAAATATTGGAGTTCAAATACATCTTGAAACTTCTGGTGCATATAAAATGAGTGGAAGTTTTGATTGGATTTGTTTATCTCCAAAAAGACTTAATCCACCTATTAAAGAAGTTAAGCAACTAACTAATGAATTAAAAGTTATAATTGCAAATAAGACTGACTTTAATTGGGCTGTTGATCAAAGAAAGGGTATTAATTCTGAATGTAAGTTTTATCTGCAGCCAGAATGGTCAAAAAAGGATAATATGTTGCCTAAGATTATAGATTTTGTTCAGCTAAACCCTGAGTGGATAATTTCATTACAAACTCATAAGTTTATGAATATTCCATAAAAGAATGAGAATTGTACTTATTTTATTTTTATTACTAAGTGTAAACTTATTTTCGCAAAATAAGGACTATAAAAAATATGATAAATCTTTAAATTATTATCAAAATAATCAATTAGACAAGGCTAAAGACTTACTTATCAAAATTTCAGTAAAAAATCCAAATTGGGATAAACCTCATTTGTTATTAGCTAATATTTATAAAGATAAATTTGAGTTTGAAAATGCTGAAAAGTCATTGCTTAATGTTTTCAACTTATCATCAAAGGATGATGTTGATGGTATTTTTCAAATCGGTAATATGTTTTATGAAAATGGTTTATATGAAAAAGCTTTAGATTATTTTAATATTTCTTGTTTTTTAGATGATGTCTTTTGTAAAAGAAAAGTTAAGTTTTTAAAAGAGTGTTCTGAATTTTCCATTTCTTCTATAAAAAATCCTAAAAATTATAATCCTATTAATTTAGGAAGCAATATAAATTCTTCTTTTTCAGAAAATGGTCCCGCTATTACATCTGATGATTCAAAAATTTTATTTACCCGTAGACTCATAAATGATAATAATTTTTCTCAAGAAGATCTTTTTTATTCAGAAAGAAACGATTCAGTTTGGTCTTTAGCTAAACCTTTTACTAATTTAAATTCTAATTTAAACGAAGGAGCATTATCATTATCTAGTGATAACTCAATCTTAGTTTTCACTGTTTGTAATAAGGAAGATGGTTTTGGCTCTTGTGATTTATATTTTAGTTCAAACAAATCTGATTTTAATGAAATTAAAAGTTGTGGTCCATTAATTAATTCTAAATATTGGGATGCTCAAGGATGTTTTTCATCTGATGGGAGATATTTATACTTCATAAGTAACAGACCAGGGGGATATGGAGGTACTGATATTTGGATTTCACAAGTACATGATAATTATTTTGGCAAACCTGTTAACGCAGGGCCTACAATTAATACAAGTAAGGATGAAATGTCACCATTTTTACATTCAGATAATAAAACATTATATTTTGCGTCTAAGGGACATGTAGGCATGGGAAATTTTGATGTTTTTTTATCAAGAAGAAGTGATGTTTTAAGTAATTGGAATGAACCTTTGAATTTAGGCTATCCAATTAATAATTATTTAGACCAAAATTCTCTTGTTGTTTCCCATAATGGAAAAACTGCATACTTTGCTTCTGACTTTGATGGATTTGGTTTTGAAGATATTTTTACTTTTGAATTAGACGATTTAATTAAAGCAAATAAATTAAATGAATTAGTAGTTAAAATTATTTCTTCTCAAAATGGAGATGAGATTATTTTGGACAATATTTATTTCTTAAATAATTCTTTTTCTCTAGATACAATTTCATTTAATTCTCTCGATATTCTTGCAAAATATTTAATAAATAATAATATAATAATTTCAATTGAAGGTCATACTAATAATATTGGATCTACTTATGAAAATCAGATATTATCTGAGTTAAGATCAAAATCAGTATATGATTATTTAATTTTTCAGAATGTTAAAGAATCTCAGCTTTCTTATATTGGCTTTGGAGAGTCTAAGCCTTTATATAGTAATGATAACAAAGAGGGGAGGACTAAGAACAGAAGAACTTCCTTTAGGATCCAATAATTTCTAATAAATTTTTTGGCCTATTCTTATTGTTCCAAAAAAAGTCATTTAAAAATCTTTGCTTATCAGAGATATCTTTATATGGTGTTGTAATTGAATTTGGTATTTCTTTGTATGTTACATTATTCATTTTACTGTTTTTAAAATATAGAGTTAGGTTAGTTGATTGAATATAATTTAACCCAATTTTTTTTTCATCTTCCCTTAGATGATAAATGCTTTCACCATTTGATAAAACATTTATTTTTTTAAGCTTATTTTTTTCTAGATATCCAATCATTTTTTTACCTTTAATTTGATTATAATCTAATGAGTCAATCTTTGAAACAATCATAGGGTTAGATTTCAAATAAATTTTATCTATTTTTTTATTGTAAAATAAAAGTTTAATAGAGTCGGAACTAATTTGATAATCATCCATCCAAATAAATGGTTGATGAAACATTGAAATTAATGAATCTTTTGACGAATAAACTATAGAATCGCAAATCCCTGACAAATCACTTTTAAAAAATTTAACATTATGAAATAGCTGAATTACTCTCTCTTTTTCATTATTAATATTTATTAATTTATCTCCTCTAGAAAAGAGTGAGTCTTTATCAAAAATCAAACATAAAATAGGTTGTTCCGAAATAACTATTTTGTTTTCTTTTTCATACATTTCTGCATTCTCACCAAAAACATTAAAATTATTTATTGTGTCAATGATCTTTACATTATAGAAAGCTTGAGCATATTTATTTTTTTTATCGTAAAAAATACTATCTGCAAAAATTAATCTTTTCTTGTCTTCAATTTTTGTTTTCTTGGAAAGAAAAGCTATTTTTTTTTTTGAATTAAAGATTCCCTTTTCGCAATAAATAATTTTGTTATCAATTAAAATTTTTGAAGGACCATTTAAAATATTTTCTTCGTTTAAAGAATTATATTTCATATTCTCAGTATTTATTGTATAGTCTTTAGCTTCTACAATTACTGATTCTTCAAATGTATAAATTTGTTTTTTTATTTGATAATATCCTTTTTTTGAAATTATCTTTTTTTCATTATCAATAATTTCACCATAATTTTTAAAATAAACTAAATCCTCTTCAATATTAAAATTTATTTCTTTCGTTTTTAAAGTATTAGATTTAGTTTTAAAATTAACATTTCCACTAATTGTAGCATAGCTAATATTAGCATCATAATTAAGCCTTTTTCCAGTAAGAATTATTGAGTCTCCTTTATTAATCCTTATATTGTCAAATGCTATAATTTTATTAGTTTTAGAATAATGATATGCTGAATCGCATTTCATTGTGGTCTTATTATGTTCAAAGATTACATTTCCAATTAATCTCCAATAATCTGGGTGGATTTTCCCATTTATAAATGTATTATCTGTATTTATGATTTTTATTTGTTGTACTTCCTGAGCCTTTGTGCTAAGGCAAATAGCTATTAAAAATATTATTGATAATATTCTCAATTTTATCTAAAAAACGTTTGTTTTCTATCAGGTCCAACAGATAAAATTTTAATAGGAACTTTTAATTCATCTTCAAGGTAAGATATATAATCATGAACTTCTTTAGGAGCGTCTTCAATTTTTTTGAGATCCATAAGATTCATTTCCCATCCATTAATTTCTTTATAAATAGGAACTAAATTTTCATTATCTTCAAATGGAAGGAAGTCTATTCTTTTTCCATTAAGTTCGTAGTGTGTACAAACACTAATTTTATCAATTCCAGATAAAACATCAGCTTTCATCATCATTAGTTGGGTTACGCCATTAATATTTATTGCATATTTAAGTGCTGGTAGATCAATCCATCCACATCTTCTGGCTCTTCCTGTTGTTGCCCCAAATTCATTACCCACTTTTCCTAAATGCTCCCCTATGCTATCATTTAATTCTGTTGGGAAAGGGCCACTTCCTACTCTTGTGCAATATGCCTTAAATATTCCAAATACATCATTAATTTGATTAGGAGCAATTCCAAGGCCAGTACAAGCACCAGCTGTTATAGTATTTGAAGAGGTAACAAATGGGTAAGAACCAAAATCAATATCAAGAAGAGTACCTTGAGCTCCTTCTGCAAGGATTTTTTTTCCTTTTCTTAATTCTTGATGAATGTAATGTTCACTTTCGATATGTTTAAACTTATTTAATGTATCTAAACTTTTAAACCAATTTCTCTCTAATTCATCTAAACTATATTCAAAATCATAAAACTTTAATAATTCAATATGCTTGTTTTTTAATTTTTCATATTTTTCATTAAAATTTACAGAATTTATATCTCCTACTCTTAATCCATTTCTACCAGTTTTGTCCATATAAGTAGGTCCAATTCCTTTTAGTGTAGACCCAATCTTATTTTTACCCTTAGCTTTTTCAGAAGCTGCATCTAAAAGTTTGTGCGTTGGGAGAATTAAATGTGCTTTTTTAGATATTAATAATTCAGAAATTTCAAGATTTAATTTTTCAATATCAAGTATTTCTTTTTCAAAAATTACTGGGTCAATTACAACGCCATTTCCAATTAAATTTATAATTCCTTTATGAAAAATACCTGAAGGTATTGTATGTAAAACATGTTTGATTCCATCAAACTCAAGGGTGTGGCCAGCGTTAGGACCACCTTGAAATCTAGCTATTATATCATAGTTTTTTGTTAAAACATCTACAATTTTCCCCTTTCCTTCATCTCCCCATTGTAACCCAAGGAGAACATCTGCTTTAGTCATATATTTATTTTTTTAAACAGTCAGTTTCATCAAGACATCTTCCATATAAATTAAGTGAATGTCTAGAAATTTTAAAGTTCATGTTTTCTTCTACGAAGTTCATTATACCTTGAAGTCTAGGATCACAAAATTCAATTACTTTATCACATCTAGTACATATTAAATGGTCATGTTGTTTATTTGAATAGGATTTTTCATATTGGGCTTGAGATTTACCAAATTGATGTTTTCTTATTAAATGACAATCAAGAAGTAAATCAACAGTATTATACAGAGTAGCTCTACTAACTCTATAATTTTTGTTTTTCATTTTAATATACATTGATTCAATATCAAAATGACCATCATAGTTGTATATTTCGTTCAATATTGCAAATCTTTCTGGAGTTTTTCTGTGTTTTTTTTCAATCAGAAAATCTGTAAAAATCTTAGTAACATTGTCATCAATTAAAATATTTGACATAGTAATTATTTATATGTAAATTTAATAAATTTGAAATGTTTATAAAGATTAAATTTTAATATTTTTATTATGTTTATAAGTTCTAGAAATTTCATCAATACCTTCAATTTTTTTTAGTTTTGACGTAACCTGATTTAGAAAGTTTTCATTATGAACTTTTAAAGTAATTTCTCCGTCAAATATACCATCATCTCCAACTACATTAATTGCTTTAATGTTTACATGCATTTGTTTCGAAATTATTTCTGTTATCCTGTTAATAAGTCCTACCGAATCTATTCCATTAATTTTAATATTTGCTAAAAAATCAAGATTCTCTTTTAAAGTCCATTTAGCATTTAAAATTCTATATGAGTAGTTTGCTCTTAACTCAATTGAATTTGGACACTGGTCTGCATGTACTTTAATTCCTTCCTCAACGCTTAAGAAACCAAAAATTTCATCTCCTGGAATTGGATTGCAACATTGTGCTATTTTATATTCTAATATATCGTCATCTTCATTGAAGACTATTAAATCTCCTAAAAATTTTGTCGAAGGAGTAAATTTATTTTTTCCGTAAATTTTATTTTTAATAGTTTGGTACCAACCAGAATTTTTTAGCTTGACGTATTCTTTAATCTCACTATTAGAAATTTCTCCGCTACCAAATCTATAATAAAGGTCTAGTGAGCTTCTACAGTTGAAAAATTTTGCTAGCTCATTTTCTGTTTGATGATTAATCTTGACCCTCAACTGTCTTAATTTCCTTTGAGCCAATTCTTTGCCTTCGTTTGCAATAATTTTTTTTTCTTTTTTTAACGCACTTTTTATTTTAGATTTTGCTAAAGAAGTTACCACAAACCTCAACCAATCTTTTTTTGGAGATTGTTTTTTAGAAGTGATGATTTCAACATGATCTCCACTATTAAGTACGTGACTTAAGGCTACAAGTTTTCCATTTACTTTAACTCCCATGCAATTGCTACCAATTTCAGTATGTATTTCAAATGCAAAATCTAAAGCTGATGCTCCTTTTGGAAGTGTTTTTAGCTCCCCAGCTGGAGTAAATACATAAATTTCTCCTAAAAATAGATTTAATTTGAAGTCATCAATAAAATCAATTGCATTTGAATCTGGATTTTCTAGTAATTCACTTATTCTTTTAATCCAACTATCTAAAGAGCTATCTTTTTCGTCTTTGTGTTTATAGTTCCAATGTGCAGCATATCCTTTTTCTGCAATTTCATCCATTCTCTTACTTCTAATTTGAACTTCAACCCATTTACCCTCATCACCTAAAACTGTTGTGTGAAGAGCTTCGTAACCATTTGGCTTTGGAGTAGAAATCCAATCTCTTAATCTATCAGGGTTAGGTTTGTAAAAATCAGTAACAATTGAGTAGATTTTCCAGCAATCTGCTTTTTCATTTGTAATGGAGCTGTCAACAATTATTCTTACTGCAAATTTGTCAAAGATGTTATCGAATGTTACTCCTTTATTAATAATTTTTTCTCTAATAGAATATATAGATTTTGGTCTTCCTTTTATGTAAGATTTTATCCCCTCCGCTTTTAAAACATTTTTAATAGGTGAAGAGAATTTATTTATATATTTATTTCTACTAAGTTTTGTTTCATTTAGTTTTATTGATATTGCTTTATAAACTTCTGGTTTTGTAAATTTTAATCCTAAGTCTTCTAATTCTGTTTTTAAAGTATAAAGTCCAAGTCTATGAGCTAATGGAGCATATAAATAAAGTGTTTCAGAAGCAATTTTTAATTGTTTCATTTTTGTCATAGCATCCAGCGTTCTCATGTTATGTAGTCTATCAGCTAATTTTATTAGAATAACTCTAATATCGTCTGAGAGAGTAAGTAACATTTTTCTAAAATTTTCTGCTTGTAAGGAAACATTTTTATCAAAAACCTCAGATATTTTTGTTAATCCATCAATAATTTTAGCTGTTTTACTTCCAAATAAATCTCTAATATCTTTTAATGTATAATCTGAGTCTTCAACGACATCATGTAACAAGGCACTTATAATAGATGTTGTTCCAAGTCCAATTTCTTTGGCACAAATTTGAGCAACAGCCAATGGATGAAAAATATATGGTTCACCCGATTTTCTTCTCACATCCTCATGAGCTTTTACAGCAAGATTAAAAGCTTTTCTAATAAGCTTTTTATCTTTTTGGCTTGTTTTTGAAGGGCATGATCTTAATAAGGTTCTATATTTATTAATTATTTCCTTTTTTTCTTTTTCTAATTCTAAAGGATTCATAATTTCTAATAAGAGAAGATTTTGTAATTACTCATGAGCTCATTAACTCGCTTTTTCACTGAATTTAATTTATCTTTATCTTGCCAGTTAATAATAGCTTCATCAATTAATTCTACAATAAGTGGAATAGTATTTTCTTTTACCCCTCTTGTTGTTATTGCAGGAGTACCAAATCTAATTCCCGAAGTAACAAAAGGAGATTTTGTATCGAAAGGAACCATATTTTTATTAGCTGTAATATCTGCTAAAACAAGTGCTTTTTCTGCATCTTTTCCAGTAATATTTTTAGAACTTAAATCAATTAAAATACAATGATTTATTGTTCCTCCAGAAATTATATTATATCCTTTATTTATCAACTCTTCAGCCATTACTTGAGCGTTTAAAATAACTTGTTGACCATATTCTTTAAATGAAGGTTTTAATGCTTCTCCAAAAGCTATTGCTTTGGCAGCAATAATATGTTCTAAAGGTCCTCCTTGTGATCCTGGAAAAACAGCAGAGTTTAATATAAATGACATCATTTTATTTTCACCCTTAAGATTTTTTAAGCCCCATGGGTTTTCAAAATCATTCCCCATCATAATCATGCCTCCTCGTGGTCCCCTTAAAGTTTTGTGTGTTGTAGTAGTAAGTATATGACAATGTTTAGCAGGATTATTTAAAAGACCTGCAGCTATTAATCCAGCAGGGTGGGCAATATCAGCTAAAAGTAATGCACCAACTTTATCTGCAACTTCTCTAAATTTTTTATAATCCCAATCTCTTGAATATGCTGAACCACCGCAAATAATTAACTTAGGTTTTTCTTCAGATGCGATTTTTTCTAAAGAATCATAATCTATTATGCCTGTATCTTTTTTTACATTATAAAAAGATGTTTTATATAATTTTCCTGAAAAATTTACTGGTGAGCCATGAGTTAAGTGTCCACCATGTGCAAGATTAAATCCAAGAATTTTATCTCCAGCCTTTAAACACGCCAGCATAACTGCAGCATTTGCAGATGATCCAGAATGAGGCTGAACATTTACATATTCTACACCAAATAGTTCTTTTGCTCTGTCAATAGCGAGTTGTTCAACTTTATCTACAACTTCACATCCACCATAATATCTTTTTCTAGGATAACCTTCAGCATATTTGTTTGTAAGACATGATCCTGCTGCTAACATTACTTGATCACTAACAAAGTTTTCTGATGCTATTAGTTCAATACCATTTTTTTGTCTTTCATCTTCTTGATCAATTAATTCAAATATCTCTTTATCAGCTTTCATTGTAAATTTTATTTTTAATTTCGTAGTAGCAACAAATATATATTTTTTATGAATAGATTAAAAGAACTTTTAAACATTAAATATCCAATTATTCAAGGAGGTATGATTTGGTGTAGTGGATGGAAATTAGCAAGTGCTGTGAGTAATAATGGGGGCTTAGGTTTGATAGGTGCTGGATCTATGTATCCTGATGTTTTAAGAACTCATATTAAAAAATGTAAAAAGGCAACAGATAAACCATTTGGTGTAAATCTTCCTTTACTTTATCCTAATATTAAAGAACACATTAAAATCATTATTGATGAGGGAGTTAAAATTGTTGTAACATCAGCTGGAAATCCTAAGTTATATACAAGTTTTTTAAAAGAGAATGGTATTACTGTTTTACATGTGGTTGCTAGTAAGAAATTTGCTTTAAAATGTGTTGAAGCTGATGTTGATGCAATTATTGCTGAAGGTTTTGAAGCAGGTGGGCACAATGGTATAGATGAGATTACAACGATGTGTTTAATTCCTAAAATTAAAAAATCTGTTGATATTCCTATTATTGCTGCTGGTGGAATTAGTTCTGGAAAAGCAATTTTAGCAGCTTTTTCTCTTGGAGCTGATGGAGTCCAAATTGGAAGTTTATTTGCTGTAAGTAAAGAATCATCTGCTCATTTAAATTTTAAAGAATATGTTACAAATTCAAAAGAAAATGACACTATTTTAACATTAAAAGAATTAACTCCTGTAAGATTATTAAAAAATGAATTTTACTATAAAATTGAGCTTGCTTATAAAAATAATGCTTCTTCTGAAGAGCTTAAGAAAATTCTTGGAAGGGGTAGAGCAAAGAAAGGAATTTTTGAAGGGGATTTAAAAAATGGTGAACTAGAAATAGGGCAAGTTTCCTCACATATAAAAAATATTCTTTCAGTTGATGAAATTTTTAGCAATTTAATAAGTGATTTTAATAGTCAAAAAAATATCTTATCTAAGATTAATTTTTAAGCTTTATTATTTCTAAATCTAATATTTATATCTTTGTTCTAAATGTGATTTATCTATGAAAAAAATTTTTTTAATATTTTCTCTGTTTATTTTTTCTCAATCTACTTTTGCTACCCATTTAATGGGAGGTGAGATTACTTGGAAATGTTTGAAAAATGGTCCAGATGTTGGTAAATATATATTTACTATGAAAGTTTACAGAGATTGTTCAGGAACTACAGTAGGTACATTTACTCAAAATATTCAAGTTTGGAATCACCCAACTATTACTAATATTCCAGTTGAATTTGTTTTGTCTCAAGATGTTTCACCACAATGTGATCCCATAAATAGTGGCAATACTGTTTTAAGTTGTGCTAATGGTGATGTAGGAGCTGTCGAAGAATATATTTTTGAAACTTTAAATCCAATAACTTTAACAGGAGTTCCTCCTGCTCAAGGGTGGCAATTTACATGGGATAATTGCTGCAGAAATGGTGCTATAACAAACTTAACTAATCCCTCTTCAGAAGGTTTTACACTAAGGGCTTCAATGTTTCCATTTTTAGATCCTATTACTGGAGTTGCAACTCCTGCTGACCCTTGCTTTGATTCCTCTCCAGAATTTAAGGAGCAACCAAAAACTATTTTATGCACAGGTTTTCCATTTTCATATAGCCATAATGCTTATGATGATGAATTAGATGAGTTAATTTATAACTGGGCTAGACCATTAGATGATTTTATAACTACATTTAATCCTCCTATTGATCCTATACCTCTTCCTTTTGACCCTCCATACACATTTAATAATCCACTTCCAGGTAATCCAACTCTTAATCCAGCTACTGGAGAAGTTTCTTACGATGCTAATCTTGCTGGTAATTTTGTTACTTGTATTCAGGTACAATCCTATAAATGTAATCAGCTTGTAGCAGAAATTTATAGAGAAGTTCAGGTTGTATTAATTGCTTGTCCTACAATGCCAAGTTCTGTTGCTCCAAATAACCCCCCAGTTGTTAGTGCTCCATTTATTGATCCTAACTCTTTAATTTCTTCATATGATACAACTGTTTTCGCTGGAGCTTTAGTTGAATTTACTATTGATGGTGTTGATAATGATTTATATAACAATACTACTGCTCAAAGTTTAACCATGGAAGTTTCTGGAGGACAATTTTCTGATGATTATGTGAATACATTAAGTTGTTTAAACCCACCATGTGCAACATTTAACGATGCTATTGGACAAGTTCCTCCTTTTGCTAGCCCTGGTGTAGTTTCTGGAATATTTAGCTGGCAAACTGCCTGTACTCATATTGATGCCTCTGCTGGATGTGGACAAACATCTAATGTCTTTAATTTTTTAGTTAAAGTATATGATGATTTTTGTCCTGCTAATGGAATAAAGTTTGCAAATATTAAAATAACAGTACTTCCTTCTCCAGTGGATAATTCTCCTGACCTTAGATGTGTTTCAGTACTTCCAAATAATAAATCTGAGATTTCTTGGGATCATTTATCTGGAGCTCCACCAAGTACTGTGTATAGTGTTTTTCATTCTAATAATCCAAATGGTCCATTTGTTTTTTTAGATAGTGTAATGCACCCTATTAACACCTATATTCACAATAGCTCAAATGCTAATAATGCTTCACAATATTACTATGTTTCATCTCATTCTTCTTGTGCAAGTGAATCACTTCCTTCTGATACTTTAAAATCAATTTATTTGAACGTGAGTGCTATTAATGGTGATACTGAAGCGAATATGAATTGGAATAATATTCATATTCCTGGTTTAATTACATCATTGGACTTTAATATTTTAGCTTTAAATAGCTCATCCAATTGGTCTAATGTTGGTTCGACATCCTCTAATGATTTTATTTTCCCTGCTCAAACGTGTAATTCTTTTCAATCATTATATGTTGAGTTACCTGATTTAAGTGGTTGTGTATCAAATTCTAATATTAATGGTGCTATATTAAAAGATACAATTAGGCCAGATAATCCAATAATCAATAATGTTTCTGTTGATATAAATGGAAATTCTGTTATAAGTTGGTCTTCTTCTTCTTCAGATGTTGATGTATATGCTATTTATATTTTAGATGAATTTGGTTCATGGATTACTTTAGATTCTATTTTTGGTTTTTTAAATAATACATATACATTTAATAATTCTAATGCTAATTCTATTTATGAAACTTTTAGCTTAAGGTCAATTGATAGTTGTGGAAATTCAAGTATTAGAAGTATTGAGCATAATTCTATAAATGTTAAATACTTATATGATGCATGTGATTTATCAATTAAGTTTAATTGGAATGATTACATTAACATTAATGATGGATTAAGTCACTATAATATAATAATCAGAGAAACTGATATTCAAAATAATGTTATTATGGATTCTGTAAGGATTGCTAATAATTTAGATTATGATCTTTATAATTTAAATCAAGGATCAACTTATTATTTTTATGTAAAAGCCTATAATAATGATTCATCAGTTATTGCAATTTCAAATCAAAATGAAATTACTGTTGATTATCCTAACCTTCCAAAATATAATTACATTGATTATGCTACAGTAAATCATGATAATGGAAATGTTGATATAAGTTGTTTAGTTGATAATAATATTTTAGTAAGTCAATACAATGTATACAGATCATTTAAAGATGATTCATTATTTAATATGATTGGAAAAGTAGATAATAGTAATTCTTCATCGATATTTTTCTCTGATAATTCTGCAGAAACATATAATTATTTTTATGAATATCAAATATATCCTATTGACTCTTGTGGGAATATCCTGAAAATTGGTTCAGTTGATCAGCTTAACTCAGATATTTCTTATGCTAAGACAATATTTTTAGATTCTGAAATTAATATTGATTATAGCGATAATTTATTATTTAATGAACAATACACAAATACTTTAACTTTTAATGAGTATGATAAGTGGTTAGGTAATGTAACAGAATATCAGCTTTTTAGGTCAGTAAATAGAGAGCCTTTTGATTTGATTCCTTTATATGTTTTTGATAGAGTAAATAATCCAAACGAGGAATTAAGCTATATTGATATTGTTACTGAATTTGGTGATGGTAATGGAAGATTTTGTTATTATATTAAAGCAATTGAAGGTAATAATAACCCATACGGTTCAGCAATCGAAGGAAGTTTGTCAAATATTTCTTGTGTTTCACAAACGCCTATTTTATTTTTACCAAATTCCTTTACTCCAAATGGAGATGAGCATAACGAAATATTTAAGCCAATAACTAATTTTGTTTCTGATATTGGTTACGAATTTTCTATTTATTCAAGAAACGGTGAACTTATTTTTACTACAAATGATCCTGGAAAAGGATGGGACGGTACATTCAAAGGTAGTTTCGTTAAGAATGATAATTATGTATTTCATGTTAGTTATGTAAACGGTATTGCTGTACTTACTGAAAAGACTGGTTTTGTCTCATTAATAAGATAATTTTTTTATTTTGTTAATTTGTATCAATTGAAAATACTTTTATTAGCAGTATTTCGTTAATTTTGCACACTTTTAAATTTTTTAAATATGTCTATAAAAAATAAAATTTTAGCAGAGGGATTAACTTATGATGATGTTTTAGTAGTTCCTTCTTACTCAGAAATACTTCCTAAAGAAGTTACTACAGAAACATATTTTTCAAAGAACATAAAATTAAATATCCCACTTGTTTCTGCAGCTATGGATACTGTAACAGAATCAAAATTAGCTATAGCAATTGCTCAAGAAGGAGGTATCGGAGTTCTACACAAAAATATGAGTATTCAGCAACAAGCTTCTCAAGTTAGAAAAGTTAAAAGATCTGAAAGTGGAATGATTCAAGATCCAATAACTTTAAAGATTGATGCAACAGTTGGTGATGCATTTAAGTTAATGAAAGAAAATAAAATTGGAGGTATTCCAATTGTTGGAGATGATAATTTTCTTTTAGGGATTGTTACAAATAGAGATCTGAGATTTGAAAAAGATCATAACTTAAGTATTACAAAGGTTATGACATCTAAGAATATAATTACTACACTAATCAATGATCTTCAGAAAGCTGAAGAAATTCTTAAGAGTAATAAAATTGAAAAACTTCCTATTGTAGATATCAACGGAATTCTTGTTGGACTTATAACCTTTAAAGATATTATAAAGAATAGGATGCGTCCCAACGCATGTAAGGATAAATATGGCCGTCTTAGAGTTGCTGCTGCCGTAGGAGTTACAAATGATGTTATTGATAGAATTACTGCCCTTTACAAGGTAAATGTTGATGCAATTATTATTGATACTGCTCATGGACATTCCAAAGGGTGTTTTAAATGTTTTAAAATCAGTTAAGAAAAAATTTAAAACATTAGATATTATAGTTGGTAATATTGCGACTGCTACAGCTGCAGAAGACTTAATTAAAGCAGGAGCAGATGGTGTTAAGGTTGGTATTGGCCCTGGCTCTATATGTACTACAAGAGTAGTTGCTGGAGTTGGTGTACCTCAGCTGACAGCTGTTATGGATGTTTTTGAAGTTACAAAAAAATACAATATCCCATTAATTGCTGACGGAGGAATAAGGTATTCTGGTGACATTGTTAAAGCTATCGTAGGTGGTGCTAGCTCTGTTATGTTAGGCTCAATAATTGCCGGAGTAGAAGAAGCACCTGGAGAAACAATAATATTTGAAAGTAGAAAATATAAAACATATAGAGGAATGGGGTCTATTGATGCTATGCAAAAGGGGTCTAAAGATAGATATTTTCAAGATGAAGAAGACGATATGAAAAAACTTGTGCCCGAAGGTATCGTTGGAAGAGTGGCATTTAAAGGATCTCTTTCTGAGGTTATGCATCAAATGATAGGTGGGCTGAAAGCAGGTATGGGTTATGCTGGTTCAAAGGATATTAATAATTTAACCAAAGCTTCATTTATTAAGATTACTCAAGCCGGGGTAATTGAAAGTCACCCTCATGATGTAACAATTACAAGAGAAGCGCCTAATTACAGTCGATAACAATTAAATTTAAATTAAAAATGAAGAAGAGCATATTAATTATAATTAGTATTTTATTTACTACTAATATTTTTTCACAAGAAACATTAATGACTATAAATGATGAAAAAATTAGTATTAATGAATTTGAAAATATTTTCTATAAAAACAATGAAGATATTGAAATTACCAAGGAGTATTTAGATGAATATATAGATCTTTTTATTAATTTCAAATTAAAAGTTAAGGAATCAAAAGAACTTGGGTATGACACACTTTCTTCCTTTGTTAAGGAATTAGATGGATATAAAAAACAATTGTCGAAGCCATATTTAAGAGATAATAATTTTAATGAAAATTTATTTAATGAGGCACTAGAAAGAATTCAGTTTGATATAAATGCTTCCCATATTCTTATAAAAATTGAAAATAATGACGCAAAATCTGCTTTGAACGAAGCATTATCAATTAGAAATCAAATTATAAGCAAAGAAATTTCTTTTGCTGATGCAGCTGTCAAGTATTCAGATGATGAATATGTTTTAGATTCAAAGGGTAATTTAGGTTATTTTACTGCTTTTATGATGCTTTACGATTTTGAATCTGTTGCTTATAATACTTCAATTGGAGAAGTTTCTGTTCCAGTAAAAACTCAATATGGTTATCATTTAATTTTAGTTAATGATAAGAGGAAGGCTGTAGGTGAAAGAAAAGTTGCTCATATTATGTTTAAAACAGGAAAAGGTGCTAATACAAAAAAAATAAATGAGTCTTATAAAAAAGCTTCTGAAACATATGATTTACTCACAAAGGGAGACAAGTTTGTTGAGGTTGCTGAAAGGTTCTCTGAAGATAGATCTACTGCTGTTAAAGGTGGTGTTTTGCCATCTTTTGGTGTTGGAAAAATGGTTAGAGAGTTTGAAGAAGCAACATTTTCTTTAAAACTTCCTGGAGATTTTTCAAAACCTTTTCAAACTCCTTACGGATGGCATATTGTTATGCTATTAGAAGACAATCCTGTTAAGCTTGATGATGACTTGTTTTTATCTGTTAAGCAAAAAATAGAAAAGGACTCTAGAAGTAAATTAAGTAATGAGTTTATGATTACAAAGCTTAAGGACTTGTATAATATTAAGATTTATAAAGAGAATTTTAATTTTTTAAGAAAAATTGCAGTTAAAGAAGTATCAAAGTCTGCATGGGATAATGAATTATTAATAGATGGGGATAAGAAAATATTTAAAATTGAATCAAAATCTTATTCCTTAAAAGAATTATCTGATTTTATTATTAATAATCAAAAAAAGAATAATGATTTTGATCAATTATATATAGAGTTTCTAAATTTATCTTTACTTTCTTATGAAGAGAGTCAATTAGAAAATAAATATCCAGAGTTTAAAAATTTACTTAAAGAATACAAGGAAGGCATACTACTTTTTGATATTACAAATAATAATGTATGGAAAAAAGCTGTTGAAGATTCTGCGGGCTTATCAAATTATTTTAACGAAAATTTATCTGATTACAAATGGAATGAGCGATTAGATGTATCTATATTTACTTGCTTAAATTATAATGTGTCTTATAAAGTAAGAAATCAATTATACAAACTTAAGAGAGGTTTGATTAAAGATATTGATGTTCTTAATAAAATAAATTCATCATCACCATTAAATGTACAGTTAGTTAGCGGTCAATTTTCTAAGAATGAAAATAATATTGTTGATCAAATAGTTTGGAAGAAAGGTATAAGTAAAAGTATTAAGAATGATGATGGTAGCTATACTGTTGTTTTTGTTCATGATATTTTAAATGCTAGGGCAAAAAATTTAAATGAAACTAAAGGAAAAGTTATTTCTGATTATCAGAAATTTCTTGATTTAACTTGGATCAAAATTTTAAGAGCTAAGTATAAAGTCGAATTAAATAAAAATCTATTATACTCTTTGATAAGTAAATAATTTTGAGTTTTAAATCATTAATTTTTTTATTGCCATTTATATTTTTTTCTTGCTCAAACAATTCTAATTCTAAAGTATTAGCATCAGTTTATAACATCGATTTAAAAGAAAGTGATGTATTAGATAAAATGCCTGTAAATATTGAAGATTCAGCATTTTTCACTAGTTCTTATATTGATAAATGGATTAGAAGACAGATTTTACTTCATCATGCAAATATTAATATTAGAGATAAATCTGAAAGAATTCAAGAAGCAGTCAAAAGATATGAGGAATCTCTTATAATTAATGATTATCAGCAACAATTACTAAATCAAAAGTTTGACACATTAGTTGAATTGGATGAAGTTCTTAATTATTATGAAATCAATAAAAAAAAATATAGTCTTAATAAAAATGTTTTTAAAGGAAGGTTTATAATTGTCGATAAATTTGCTCCTAATATTAAAAGGTTATATAAAATTTTTCGTTCAAATAACTTAGAAGATATAAACGAATTAACAAATTACTGTATTCTCTACTCAAAAGAATATTATTTAAATGATTCTAGTTGGATTTATTTTGATCAGATAAAGAAAAAGTTACCAGCTGATATTACATCCAATAATTATTTATTAAATACCAGATTTGATGTTTTTGAAGACGAAAAGCTATTATATTTACTTGAAATTAGAAATTATAAATTTAAAGGTGATTTGAGCCCTTTTGAAATTGAAAAAGAAAAAATTAAGTCTTTAATACTAAATAGAAAAAAAATTAAATATTTAGATCAACTTGAAAATGATTTAATTATTAATGCAAAAGCATTAAAGAAAATTAAAATAAAAAATAAATGAGAATCTTATCCTTAATAATTATCTTAATAAACATTCCTTTTCTATTATCAAGTCAATCTATTGATAAAATCGAAGCTATTATTGGAAGTGAAATGGTTTTAACTTCTGAAATTGAGTCTCAATACTTACAATATTTGTCACAAGGTTACACTAAATCTGATGAAGTTAGATGCAAAATAATTGATGATTTATTGTTTCAAAACTTACTTGTTCATCACGCTAAACTAGATAGTAATATTATTGTGAATAATGAAGATGTTTCTAACGAACTTTCAAAAAGAATTTCTTATTTTGAACAACAGTTGGGTTCTATTGAGAAAGTTGAATTATACTTTAAAAAATCGATTGATTTAATTAGACAAGAATTAACAAATATTGTAAAAAATCAGCTCTATTCTCAAAAAATGCAATCCTCAATAACTAATTCAACAAAAGTTACTCCTGCAGAAGTAAAGTTTTATTTTTCTAAATTAAAATTTGATGAAATTCCTTTTGTAGAAGAACAAATAGAATTAAAACAAATTGTTATAAAACCAAAAATTTCAGATAAACAAAAAGATTTAATTAGAGAGAAATTAAATAATTTTAGAAATAGAGTTTACAATGGTGAAGATTTTAAGGTTCTAGCTGCTCTCTACTCTGATGATCCTGGTACTTCAAATAATGGTGGTGAACTTGGTTTTATGAATAGAGGGCAATTAGTTGCTGAGTTTGAAAGAGCTGCATTTAAATTAAAAGATAATGAAATATCTGAGGTTATTGAAACTAAATATGGCTTTCATATTATTCAGATGATTTCTAGAAGAGGAGAAGAAATTAATGTAAGACATATTTTACTTAAGCCAAAAGTAACTTCTTTATCTTTAAAAAATGCTAAAGATGATATCTCAAAAATTAAGCTTGATTTAGACAGTAATTTAATTAGTTTCGAAGATGCAATTATTAAGTTTTCCGAAGATGAAAGCAAAAACAATGGAGGTTTATTGATAAACCCTTCAACAGGCTCTTCAAAGTTTACTAGCGAACAATTAAACCCATCAGTTAAATATATTGTTGAGAATATGAGTATTAATGATATTTCATTACCTACGCTAACAAATTCTGAAAATAATGAACAGTCTTATAGAATTGTTATGCTTTATGCAAAAACAGCTGCTCATCAAGCTAATATAATTGACGACTATACTAACATTCAAGAATTTGCTATTAACAATAAGAAACAAGAAGCTATTAATAATTGGATTTCAGATAATTTATCTAATACATTTGTTAAATTATCTGATGAATTTTATAGTTGTGAATTTTATAATAAATGGATTAAATAAATTATGGAAAAAGAAATTAATAATATTCAAAAAGTAGAATCATTTGTTAAAGCTTTTAATGATTTTAAAAAAGAAATCTCTAAAGTTATAGTTGGTCAGGAAGATGTGGTTAATCAAGTTCTTATTTCTGTTTTTTCTAATGGTCATTGTCTTTTAGTTGGTGTTCCTGGTCTTGCAAAAACTTTACTTGTTCAGACTATAGCAAATGTTTTAGGATTAAAATTTAACCGTATTCAATTTACTCCAGATCTAATGCCTTCTGATATTATTGGAACAGAGATTTTAGACGAGTCAAAGAATTTTAAATTTATTAAAGGTCCATTGTTTGCTAATGTAGTTTTAGCTGATGAAATAAATAGAACTCCTCCGAAAACACAGTCTGCTCTATTAGAGTGCATGCAAGAAAGATCTGTAACTAGTGCTGGAGAAAAATATATATTAGATGCACCATTTTTTGTTCTTGCAACTCAGAACCCTATTGAACAGGAAGGTACTTATCCTCTTCCAGAAGCTCAACTTGATAGATTTATGTTTAATGTTGTTCTAGATTATCCAAATTATGATGAGGAGTTAATGATTGTTAAAATGACTTCTTCCATCAATAAAGTAAATCTAGATAATATTATGAGTGCTGATGATATTATTAATTATCAAAAATTAGTTAATTCTATTCCAATAAACGATAATGTTTTAGAATATGCTGTTAAATTAGTTTCCAAAACTAGACCAAATTCTTTACATTCTACTGAATACGTTAATGATTATATTGATTGGGGTGCAGGACCAAGAGCCTCTCAGTATATTGTTTTGGCAGCAAAATGTCACGCATTAATTAATGGAAAATATTCTCCTGACATTGAAGATGTTAAATCTATTGCTAAGCCTATTTTAAGACATAGAATTGTAAAAAATTATAAGGCTGAATCACAAGGTTTAACAGTTGATGATATAATAGATAACATATTGTAGCAATGATTTTACCTATTATAGCATACGGAGCTAATATTTTAAGAAAGGATTGTATAGATTTAGATGTAAAATATGCAGATTTAAGTACTTTAATTTCTAATATGTATGAAACAATGTACCAAGCACATGGAGTTGGTCTTGCTGCTCCTCAAATAAATAAATCTTTAAGATTATTTATAATTGATACACATCCATTTTTAGATGAAGAAAATCCAAAATTTGTTCCTGTTAAAAAAACATTTATAAATCCTAGAATTATTTCTAAATCAGGTGATTTATGGGTTTTTAATGAAGGATGTTTAAGTATTCCTGATGTCAGAGAAGATGTAATTAGAGAATCCATAGTTGAAATTGAATATTTGGATGAGAATTTTAACTCATGCAATGAAAAATTTGATGGATTAAATGCAAGAGTTATTTTACATGAATATGATCATATTGAGGGTAGATTATTCACTGATATGATATCTCCTCTAAGAAAAAGAATGGTTAAAGGAAAACTTAAAGATATTTCTAATGGAAAATTTGAACCGAATTATAAAATGAAGATTTTAAGATAATTTATTTCACTTTAACTTCAAGTATTTTTTTCTTTTCTATAAAGCCTGTTAAGACGTCTCCTTTCGATACTCTGTTCACTCCTGATGGTGTGCCAGTATATATTAAATCACCTGTTTTGAGCGTAATAAATTTAGAAACGTATGAAATAATTTCATCAAATGAAAATATCATATTATTACTATTTCCTATTTGTTTTGTAATATTATTATTTTTTAAACTAAAATTAATATTATTTAAAACCATTTCTTTTTTATTAAAAAATACATTAGAAATTTGAGCAGATCCGTCAAATCCCTTTGCTATTTCCCATGGAAGACCATTTCTTTTGCAATTCTCTTGAATATCTCTTGCCGTAAAATCTATTCCTAAACCAATTTCTTGAAAATAATTATGAGCAAACTTTTGATTTATATGTTTGCCATTTTTAGATACCTTTAAAATAATTTCAATTTCATGATGAATTTCATTTGAAAAATCAGGAATAAAAAATGGATGACCTTTTGGTTGTATTGCAGTATCAGGCTTTAAGAAAAATAATGGTTCTTTAGGAATATCATTACCTAGCTCTTTTGCATGGTTTTTATAGTTCCTTCCAATACAAATTATTTTCATTTTTCAAATTTTCTTTTAAGTTTCATTGTACTGATAAATTCTCTCAGAATATTTTTTGTGAATTGAGGAAAGTCAGCTTGTATTACCCATGAGAAATATCCGGGGTTTTCTTCATAAATAGCTTCTAATGTTCTTCCTTTGTTTTTTCCAAAGGTTAAGACGAGCTGATTTTTTTCATTTAGCTTAATGAAACCAGCCATATCTATACTTTTTCCACCTCTTTGAGAAAATTCAGATAAAAAATTTGTATCATTTTTTAATTCTTTATATTTTTCTATTTGAGCAAGAAGTATCTCATATGTTGCTTGTGTATCTGCCTCAGCTGAATGAGCGTTTATAAGATCTTTATCACAGTAAAACTTATAAGCTGCAGAAAGAGTTCTTTGCTCCATTTTATGAAAAATATTTTGTACGTCTATTGCTTTAAAATCAGAAAATTTAAAGTGTTTATCACATCTTAAAAATTCTTCAACAAGAAGAGGGATATCAAATTTATTTGAATTATAACCAGCTAAATCACAATCTTTAATTAAATCAAATATTTCTAAATATAATTCTTTAAAATTTGGTTCATTTTTTACTTTTTCATCAGTAATCCCATGCACTTTGGTAGTTTCATTTGGAATTGGTATAGTTGGGTTGACAAGCCATGTTTTACTTTCTCTATTTCCGTTTGGAAATACTTTAAGAATTGAAATTTCTACAATTCTATCTTTAACAATATTAACTCCTGTGGTCTCAAGATCAAAGAAAACAATTGGCCTAGTTATGTTTAATGACATTTAATTATTAGTTAAATAGAGTCTTAAACTATAATATTTGTTATTAAACAATTGTAGTTGTATCAAATTGTTCTAAGTAATCAGCAACTCTTCTTACATACTGTCCACCAAGAGCGCCATCTACAACTCTATGATCATAAGAAAGAGAAAGGAACATCATATGTCTTATAGCTATAACATCACCATCTTTAGTTTCTAAAACAACAGGTTTCTTTTTAATGACACCACATGCCATTATAGCAACTTGTGGTTGATTAATAATTGGCGTTCCCATAAGATTGCCAAATGTACCAACATTGGTCATTGTAATAGTCCCATTTTGTATATCATCTGGCTTTAAATTACCGCCTCTAGCTCTTGAAGCAAGATCATTAACAGATTTTGTTATTCCAACAAGATTTTTGTTTTGACATTCTTTAATAACAGGAACTATTAAATTACCATCTGGTAATGCAGCAGCCATACCAATATTTACATTTTTATGGATATGAATATTTGTGCCATCAACAGAAACATTTATCATTGGAAAATCCTTAACTGCTTTTGCCATTGCCTCTATTATAATAGGAGTAAATGTAATGTTTTGACCTTCTCTTGATTTAAAATCTTCTTTTACTGAATTTCTCCAGTTAACAATATTTGTCATATCAGCTTCAACAAATGAAGTGATATGCGCAGAAGTGGATTTAGACATTGTCATATGTGCGGAAATAAGCTTTCGCATTCTATCCATTTCAACTATTTCTGTTTCTCCTGTATTTTGAATAGATGGGGTTGGAGATTTTTTAGTTGGAGTTTCTAAAGTTACAACTTTTTCAACTTGTTTAGCTCTTTGATTTCATTATTTGAACTAACTTCTCTATTTTCAAGAAAAGATATCATATCTGATTTTGTTACTCTACCATCTTTTCCAGAACCAACTATTTTTTGAAGTTCATCATTAGAAATATTTTCTTTTGTTGCCATGCTTCTAACAAGTGGAGAATAGAATCTATCTCCAGTATTTTTTATTATAGGTTGATCCTCTTGTTTTTCAGAAAGAGGTTCGTTAATAATTTCTTTTGGTTCTTCTATTTTTTTATCAACTTTAACTTCATCAGAAGCTGTTTCATTTTCACTAGCAACTTCTATAATTGCAAAGGGTTGTCCAACTTGAACAAGGTCATCTGCTTCAAATAATTTCTCAACTAATGTTCCTTCATGTGTTGATGGAACTTCTGAATCTACTTTATCAGTAGCTATTTCAATTATAGTTTCATCAAGTTCAACCATATCGCCAACTTCTTTTGTCCAAGCAATAACTGTTGCTTCAGAAACACTTTCACCCATCTTGGGCATAATCAACTCTACTCTAGCCATGTTTTTAAATTTTTAGCAAAATTAATAAATCTATCTAAACTTTAAAGCGTTTTAATTAGTTTTAATATTATCTGAATACGGAAGTCTACTTGACAAAGCTGTACCTAGAGTAACTTCATCAGTATACTCAAGTTCGTCCCCAATTGCAATACCTCTAGCGATTGAAGAAACCTTTATGTCCTTATCTTTTAATTTCTTATATAAATAGTAATTTGTGGTATCACCTTCCATAGTACTACTTAAAGCAAAAATAACTTCAGTGGCAATACCCTCATTTACTTTTTCTATTAATTCATCAATTTTTAAATCATTAGGAGATATTCCATCCATTGGTGATATTAATCCTCCAAGAACATGATAAACTCCTTTAAACTGCATAGTGTTTTCAATAGCCATCATTATTCTAATATCTTCAACTACACAAATAATAGATTTATCTCTATTTTGATTAGAGCAAACTTTACATAGGTCAGAGTCAGAAATTGTAAAACATTCTTTGCAATAGTTTATATTATTAATCAAATTAATAAATGAATAACCAAACTTCTCTACCTGATCTTTATCTTTTTTTAAAAGATGAAGAGCTAGCCTAAGAGCTGATCTTTTTCCAACTCCAGGCAATGTGGATAATTGTTCAACAGCGTTTTTAACAAGTTCAGAAGGAAATTCCATTTTGTAAAATTAATTAATTGTAATGATAACTCATTTCAATATTTAAATATTTTAAATTTGTAATAAATTATATTCTATGAACCCGACTATTATTCTTAGCTGCATAGCGGCTTATTTTTTTCTGCTTTTTTTAATTTCATATTTAACTGGTAAAAATGATAGTAATGATACTTTTTTTCTGGGCAATAGAGACTCTCCGTGGTATGTGATTGCTTATGGAATGATCGGAACAACATTGTCAGGAATTACTTTTATTTCTGTTCCTGGCTGGGTTGCAACTAGTCAATTTTCTTACTTACAAATGGTTTTTGGTTTTTTTGTTGGTTATTTTGTTGTTTCTAGAGTGCTATTACCGCTATATTATAGACTAGAATTAACTTCTATTTATACATATTTAAGAGATAGGTTTGGCTATAGTAGTTATAAAACGGGCTCTGCTTTTTTTTTACTTTCAAGAACTATTGGAGCATCATTTAGACTTTTTTTAATTGCTACAGTTTTACAATTTGCTGTATTTGAGTCTTGGAATATTCCATTTTATATTACGGTTATTATTACCATATCATTAATTTGGATTTATACTTTTAGAAGTGGTATGAAAACTATTATATGGACTGACACTCTTCAGACTACATTTATGCTTTCTACAGTAATAATAATAGCATACACTTTAATGCAAAAGATGGATTTAAATTTTTCTTCAGTTGTTAATTTAATTAGTGACTCAGATTATTCTAAAACATTCTTTTTTGACGATTGGACTGATAAAAAATACTTTTTCAAACAGTTTTTCTCTGGAATGTTTATGGCTATAGTTATGACTGGCTTAGATCAAGATCAGATGCAAAAAAATTTAAGTTGTAGAAATCTAAAGGACGCACAAAAAAATATGATGGTTTTTAGCACTATTTTAATTTTTGTAGATCTTATCTTTTTATCCCTTGGTGCTCTATTATATATTTATTCTGATACTTTTAGTATAATTATACCTGAAAATGCGGATATGTTATTTCCAAATATTGCTTTAAATTCTGGTTTACCATCTTATGTAGGAATATTGTTTATTATTGGGATTATTGCTGCAGCTTATTCAAGTGCTGATTCGGCACTAACATCTTTAACAACATCATTTTGTGTTGATATTATCGAGTTTGAAAAACAAGACCCAGTTAAACAAATTAAAACTAGAAAATTTGTCCATTTATTAATGTCTTTAGTTCTTTTGGTTGTTATCTTAGTATTTAATGCTATAAATGATCAAAGTGTTATAAAATCTCTGTTCACAGTTGCTGGGTATACATATGGCCCTTATTAGGAATGTTTTCTTTTGGACTTTTTACAAAGTATAATGTAAAAGATAAATTAGTGCCTATTATTGCAATTTCTTCACCAATTTTATGCTATATCTTAAATATTTATATTCCTTTTGGTTTTGAGCTATTAATTTTAAATGGACTAATTACATTTACAGGATTATACCTAATTAGAAAAAATTAAATTTTAAGTTTTCTATCCTTATTTATAAGAAAAATAGAAAAAACTATTCCACTTAAAATTAATAGAAATGATATTATCTCTGCTTGAGTAATTCCCCCTAATATATTATACTCAGTATTTACTCTAATTTTTTCAATAAAGAATCTTTCTATGCCATTCATTATTAAGTAAAAACAAAATAATAAACCACTAATTTTTATTTTCTTTCTAATCACCCATAAAATCACAAATAGAATTAAACACATGATTACTTCATATAAAGCTGTCGGCCATACTGGCTGAGGAAGTACGGAGCAGAATCTTCCTGTACAACCTTCAATATAAACACCTGCATTTATAACATTATTTGGGAAGTCATAGCTCCAAACCCAATCAGGAAAAAATGATAGCCACCCAGGCTTTGGACTTAAATTTGTTATTCCCCAATCACCATCACCTGACATCTGACATCCAATTCTTCCAATCCCATATGCAAGCATCAGGGCAGGAGCTGTACTGTCAATTAAATGTAGTGTGTTAATTTTATATTTTTTACAGTATAAAATAACAGATATTGCCCCACAAATAAGTCCACCATAAAATGTTAAACCACTAAATGAAATTAATTGTCCTATGGGGTCTGCTAAAAAATCATTTATGTTTTCTAGGTTATGAAAGATTTTTGCTCCAACTATTCCAGAAATAGCAGCAATTATAGTAATGTTACCAACTAGTTCATATGCATGTATTTCTTTTGTAATAAGTTTTGGCACGCTTAATGCTATTTTTTTATTTTCCTTATGTTTTGTGTAAAAAGAAACAAGTGCAATTATAATTCCGCCTAATATATTACCTCTTAAAGATAAAATAAACCCTTGAGGGTCACTAACTAAATCTCCATAATTAAATATGGCTTCAAAGAGTTTAAAACCAATAAAAAAACCAAAAAATAGTGAAGAAGCTATTTCAAGATAATTTAGTTTTTCACCAATTAACTTTTTAACTTTTATGATACTTACTAAACCTTCATTTTCTTTTCTTTGAAGTTCAATCTTTATAACAAATGATGCTGCAAGAAATGCAATAGCTACCCAAAAACCAAATGTTTGTATTGGAAGAGGAATGTATATTCCAAAAACATCTTCAATTAAATGACTTATAGTTGGGTACATAGTTTTATTTTTTTTACAATAATACTTATTTATTATATATGATTATGATTTTTTAAACTAACTAAATAATATTTAAAATATAATTATTTTACTATACAAAATAGAAAACTGATATAGTTTTAAAATATTAAACTTAATTTTAGTTATCTATATTATTGTAATTTTGTTTGATGAGAATTTGTTTTTTTTATTTCTTAATTACTTGTTTTATTTCTTGTCATAATAAAAATGATCTTGATCATTTAGCTATTTTTAAGTATAACGAATCCTCAGGTATTAATTCTTTAGACCCAGCATTTGCAAAAGATTTGGCCTCGGTTTGGGCTACATCACAAATTTTTAATGGTTTAGTTCAATTAGATACAAACCTTAACGTAACTCCCTCAATAGCTAAAAGTTGGTCTATTTCACCTAATTCTTTGGAGTATACTTTTTCTTTAAGAAATGATGTGTATTTTCATGATCATTTTTTATTTAAAGATCTCCATAATAGGAGAGTAACAGCATTTGATTTTGAATACTCTTTTTCTAGACTATTAGATGATGATATTATCTCACCAGGAAGATGGGTTATGACCAATGTGTCTGAATTTTATGCTGTAAATGATTCTATTTTTGTTATAAAACTTTTAAATTCTTTTCCAGCTTTTTTAGGTGTTCTCTCTATGCAATATTGCTCTGTTGTGCCTAAAATAATTGTTGAAGAAATTGATTTTCATTCTAATCCTATTGGAACTGGCCCTTTTAAATTTCAAAAGTGGAAAAAAAATGAAAAATTAGTTCTAAGGAAATTTGAAAATTACTTTGAAAAATTAGATGGAAAACGTCTTCCTTTTTTAGATGGAGTTGCTATTACTTTTTTAAGAGATAAACAAGCTGGTTTTTTACAGTTTATTATGGGAAAAGCTGATTTTCTTTCAGGAATAGATGCTTCTTACAAAGATGAGCTACTAACTAAAGATGGTTACTTAAATTCCAAATATAAAAATTTGATTGATCTTCAAATGAAAGAATATTTAAATACTGCTTATTTAGGTTTCTTAATGGAAGATACTTTATCACCTACCAAGTTTTTAAAAATTAGACAAGCTATAAATTACGGTTTTGATAGAAGGAAAATGCTTAAATTTCTTAGAAATAATATTGGTACTCCTGCAGAAAATGGTTTTATACCCAAAGGATTGCCATCATTTAATGATTCAGTTTTTGGATATAATTATAATCCCGATCTAGCAAGAGAGCTAATAAATGATGTAAAGATTAATGTTGGATCTGAATTAGGTGTCATTAGACTATCAACAACATCCTCTTACCTTGACATATGTGAGTATATTCAAAATGAATTACTTGGTTTAGGACTAAATGTTGTTATTGATGTTAACCCTCCATCCATCAATAGACAAATGATGGCTACATCAAAATTATCTTTTTTTAGAGCTGGTTGGATTGCAGATTACCCAGATGCAGAAAACTATTTATCTTTATTTTATGGAAAGAATTTCTCACCTAGTGGTCCAAATTACACACATTTTAAAAATGATGAATTTGATAAGCTTTATCAACTTGCACTTAGTGAAAATAATGATTATTTAAGATATAATTATTACAACAAAATGGATAAAATAATTATTGATAATGCTGTAATTGTTCCTCTTTATTATGACAAGGTTTTACGTTTTTCTCATAAAAATATATTTGGACTCACGAATAACCCTATAAATATGCTTAATCTTAAAACTGTAAATAAGGTGTTGGTAAATCCTTAGATCTTTATATTTTATATTAAATACATTATTTAAATTTGTAGCGACTTAATAATCTTATGAAAATATCAAACAACTGGCTTCAACAATATTTAAAAATTGATCTTTCAATTGACAAAATTTCAATACTTCTTACTGATATTGGTCTTGAAGTAGAGGGCGTTCATCATCATGAGAATATTCGTGGTGGTTTAAATGGAATTAAAATTGGTCAAGTTCTTACAAAGTCTAAACACCCTGATGCTGACAAATTAAATGTTACAACTGTTGATATTGGAGAGAAGGAGTGTCTACAGATTGTGTGTGGTGCACCAAATATTGATATTGGTCAAAAAGTTCCTGTAGCTACTATAGGCACTTTATTATATTCTGGAGAAGAGTCTTTTAAAATTAAAAAAAGTAAAATTAGAGGAGTTCTTTCTTTTGGAATGATATGTTCAGAAAAAGAATTAGGGTTAGGAAAGAGTCATGAAGGAATTATGATTCTAGATCAAAATGCTAAAGTTGGAATCTCTGGAGCTGAATTTTTTGAAATAGAATCTGATACTATTTTTGATATAGGACTAACTCCAAATCGTTCTGATGCTATGTCTCATATTGGAGTTGCTAGAGACCTTAAAGCTGTTTTAAATTATCAAGGTGCTAATCTAAATATTTGTATTCCTTCTGTTGCTGATTTTAATATTGATAATAATTTATCAGACATTAATGTTGAGATTTTAGATGAAACTCTTTGTCCAAGGTATTCTGGTATTTCAATTAATGATCTTAAGGTTGAAGAATCTCCAAAATGGTTAAGAAATAGACTTTTATCTATAGGTGTAAATCCAATTAATAATATTGTTGATATTACAAATTATGTTTTACACGAAACTGGCCAACCATTGCATGCATTTGACAAAGAAAAAATATTAGGAAATAATATTCAGATAAAAACTGCAATTAAAGGAGATTTGTTTATCACTTTAGATGATATTGAAAGAAAGTTAGATGCTAATGATCTTATGATATGTAATTCTAAAGCTCCTATGTGTATTGCTGGTGTATTTGGTGGGAAAGATTCTGGAGTTTCTAGCTCAACAAAAAATATTTTTCTTGAATCTGCTTATTTTAATCCCGTTTCAATAAGAAAATCTTCTAAAAGACACAATTTAAATACAGATGCTTCTTTTAGGTATGAAAGGGGTAGTGACCCTAATATTACTGTATATGCTCTTAAAAGAGCAGCATTATTGATAAAAGAGGTCTGTGGTGGAAATATATCTTCAAATATAATTGATTTATATCCAAAAAAGATTGAAGGTTGTTGTGTGAAGTTAAATTATTCTTCAGTAGACAAATTGGTTGGAGAAGTTATTTGTAGAGATGTTATAAAGAATATAATTATAAATTTAGAAATTATAATTACCGATGAAACAAAAGATTATTTAGATTTAATAATTCCCTCATATAGAGTTGATGTTAACAGAGAAGTAGATGTAATTGAAGAAATTTTAAGAATTTATGGTTTTAATAATATAAAAATTCCTTTAAAACTAAATTCTTCAATAATTACTAATCTTAACATAGACTCACACAGATATAAAAATTTAATCTCAGAATTACTTTCATCAAATGGATATTATGAAATTATGAATAATTCTTTAACTAAAGAATCTTATAATAATTTAATTAAGGAATTTAACTCAAATAATGATATAAATATTATCAATCCATTAAGTAATGATTTGTCAGTTTTAAGAAGGTCAGCTGTTTTTTCAGGCTTAGAAACTATTAAGTACAATATCAACAGAAATAATACAAATCTTAAATTATATGAATTTGGTAAAACTTATTTTAAAAATGATGATTTAAATATCGAGAATGAATTTTTAAGTATTTTTATTTCGGGAAATCAATTTTTAGAAAATTGGAACTCTGATAATGCTATAGCTGATTTTTATTTTTTAAAAGAGAAAGTTGATCATATTTTAAATCGTTTGGCTTTAAATAAGTTTAAATCGAATAATATTAACAGTAGTATTTTTCAAAATGGTTTGGAGTATAAGATTAAAAAACAAACTATAGTATCTTTTGGAAATGTTAATTCTTCAATCTTAAATCATTTTAATATTAAGTCAAGTGTTTTATATGCAGAATTTAACTGGGATTTAATATTAGAATTAATTAGTTCAAAAAATATAAAATATAAGCCAGTTACTAAGTTTCCTGTAGTAAGAAGAGATTTAGCTTTAGTTGTAAATAAAGAAATTCAATTTAGTCAATTTGAAAAGATTGCTAAAAGTTTAAATAATAATTTACTTCAGAAAATAAATTTATTTGATGTTTATGAAGGTGATAAATTAGGAGATAATAAAAAATCGTATGCAATCTCTTTTATTCTTTCTGATAGTAGCAAAACTTTAAATGATAAGACTATTGAAAGCGTTATGTCTAAACTTTTGAATTTATTTAAACAAGAATTAGGAGCAGTTATACGATCTTAAAAATTTAATTTATTTAAAGTTTTTTCATCTGTAAGGTTTGGAACCGTAACAACTAATTTTGGGTTGTTTTTCATAGCTAATTTAATTGCAGTTATAGCGCCTTCGTTTCTTGCCCAGTTTCTTCTTGCTACTCCATTATTAACATCCCAGAATAGCATATTATTAATTTTTTCTTCAGACTCTTTACCTCCGTCAATTAACATACCGAACCCTCCATTTATAACTTCACCCCATCCAACGCCACCACCATTATGAATAGATACCCATGTTGCTCCTCTAAATGAATCTCCAATAACATTATGTATAGCCATGTCGGCTGTAAATTTTGAGCCGTCATATATATTTGAAGTTTCCCTGTAGGGAGAGTCAGTTCCTGAGACATCATGATGATCTCTACCTAAAATTATTGGAGCACTAATTTCACCATTTTTAATAGCTTTATTAAATGCTTTAGCAATTTCTATTCTACCAATTGCATCGGCATAAAGTATTCTAGATTGTGAACCTACGACCATATTATTTTCACCAGCAGCTTTTATCCAATTAATATTATCTTCCATTTGAAGTTTTATATCATCTGACGCATTTTTTGCTAAATCCTCTAATACTTTTGCAGCAATATTATCAGTTATTTTTAAATCTACTGATGAATTGGAGGCACAAACCCATCTAAATGGACCAAAACCATAGTCAAAACACATCGGACCCATAATGTCTTGAACGTATGAGTTATAAATAAAATTTCCATCATCTTTAAGAATATTTGCTCCAGCTCTACTTGATTCTAGTAAAAATGCATTTCCATAATCGAAAAAATACATTCCATTTTCACACATTTTATTTATTGCTTTAACATGTTTTTTAAGTGTCTCTTTAACTTTAATTTTAAATGATTTTGGATTTTCAACCATTAGTAAGTTTGCTTCCTCATAACTAATTCCTTGAGGATAGTATCCTCCAGCCCAGGGGTTGTGTAATGATGTTTGATCAGATCCTATTTCAATTTTAACTTCTCTTTCAACTAGCCTCTCCCATAAATCTACAATGTGTCCATCGTAAGCTATTGAAACTGCTTCATGATTTTTTTTAGCCTAACAGCTCTATCAATAAGTTTATCTAAATCACTAAATACTAAGTCAACCCAACCTTGCTCATGTCTCTTTTGTGTTGCTTTTGAATTGATTTCTGCAACTATACATACTCCTTTAGCAATAACAGCAGCTTTTGGTTGTGCTCCTGACATACCACCAAGTCCTGAAGTAACAAATATTTTTCCAGATAAATCTTTTGCTTCTTTATCAATTTTTCTTGCTGCATTTAAAACTGTAATTGTTGTTCCATGAACAATTCCCTGAGGACCAATATACATAAATGAGCCAGCAGTCATTTGACCATACTGTGTAACCCCCAGAGCATTAAACCTTTCCCAATCATCAGGTTTTGAATAATTAGGAATCATCATTCCATTTGTAACAACTACTCTTGGAGCATATTTATTAGATGGAAATAAACCCATTGGATGACCTGAATACAGAACTAAAGTTTGTTCATCAGTCATTTGTGCTAATAATTTCATTGTTAATAAATATTGTGCCCAATTTTGAAATACACCTCCATTACCACCATATGTAATCAGTTCATATGGATGTTGTGCAATTGCATTATCTAAATTATTACATATCATTAATTGAATTGAAGCAGCTTGCATAGATTTATGTGGAAAATCATTAATATGCATTGCTTTTATAGCGTAGTTTGGCCTATATCTAAACATATATATTCGACCATATTTGTTCAATTCTTCCAAGAATTCCTGGGCAAGCTCAGAATGAAATTTTTGAGGAAAATATCTTAAGGCATTTTTTATGGATAATTTTTTTTCTTCTTTATTTAAAATTTGTTTTCTAATGGGAGCACGATTAATGTCATTATTAAATTTTTTTAATTCTGGCAAATAATTAGGGATTCCTTGTAGTATTTCTTTCTTTATATCAATTTTATCTTTCACTTATTTTATTTTTATATGGGCAGTGCTTACAGTTATTTAAACAACAATAGCCTCTTTTTAGATGGTATTCTTTTGTAAAAATCAATAAACCTTTGTCAGAAATATAAAAATCATCATTAGATAATGGTTTATTTTCTTTTTGTTTATTCACATTACAAAATTACGATATTTGCAATTATGAATGTTAAATCATATGAAATTTTTGACTCTTTATATACTAAACATAATGTTAAAGTATTTGTTAAAAGATTAGATCTTTTAAAGGGTGAAATTTCTGGAAATAAATTCTTTAAATTAAAATATAATTTTTCTCATCTTATAAAGAATAAAATTAAAAATGTTGTGACATTTGGAGGTGCATACTCAAACCATCTATTAGCGGTATCAATTTTATGTAAAAAGTATGATCTTAATTTTTACGGTATCGTCAGAGGGGAGGAAAATAAAATTATTAATCCTATTTTAGAAAAATGTTTGCAAAATAAGATGAAAATTATTTATGTTTCTAGAAAAGATTATAAATTAAAAAATAACGACGATTTTGTTTCCACTTTATTAAGTTTAAAGAGAAATATTTTGTAATTCCAGAAGGAGGGTCAAATACTATGGCTGTTAAAGGTTCTTCCGAAATATTATTAGATGAAGATATTCAAGATTATATTTGTGTTTCAGTTGGTACTGGGGGAACAATGTCTGGGCTGATAAATAGTTCTAAACCTTTTCAAAAAATTATTGGTTTTTCTTCACTTAAAGGAACTGCTGATTTAGAAAAAAACATTAAATCATGGTCTAAAAAAGGAAATTGGTTACTTTCTGATAATTATTGTTTCAATGGTTTTGCTAGAGTAAATGATGAATTATTAAAATTTATTGATAATTTTTATGACAAACATAATATTCCTCTTGATGGAATATATACTGCTAAAATGTTTTTTGGTGTTAAAGAAAAAATAAAACTTGGATTTTTCCCTAAAAACTCTTCTATTTTATTAATTCATTCTGGAGGTCTTTCTGGAAACTTGGGTTTGAATCAAAGATTTAATTTAAATTTAAAAATTAGTTGATAAGATAATTATACAATGAAATTATATTCTATTATTCTTTTTATATTTTTTTTCTTCCATTCAAATTCTCAAAATTTAACAGAAGATTATATTAAAAGATTTAAAGATATAGCTATTAATGAAATGAACCTTTATAATATTCCAGCTAGTATAACATTATCTCAAGGTATTCTTGAATCTGCTAATGGAACTAGCGAGCTTGCTTTAGCAAGTAAAAATCATTTTGGTATTAAATGCCATAGTAATTGGGATGGAGAGACTACATATATGGATGATGATATAGATGATGAATGTTTTAGGAAATATTCCACTGTTGACGATTCATTTAGAGACCACTCATTGTTTTTAACTGATAATTCCAGGTACTCTAGCCTTTTTTCTTTTAAAAGCTATAAAAAGTGGGCTAGGGGCTTAAAAAAAGCAGGTTATGCTACAAATCCCAAATATGATAGGCTGTTGATTGAAATTATTAAGAAAAATTCACTTTTTAAATATGATAATAATCTAAAAAAGAAATTTTATTTCAGCAATAACCTTGGTATGCCTTTTGCTTATGGTCTTGGTGTTAATTTATTTTTAGATGATTACTACGCATATTTAAAAGTTGAAAGTAGTTATGTTTTTAATAAATCATCTTTTGCATTTTTATACAATTTTTTTCAAAATATATATATTGGTTCTAATTTTTCACTTATTAGTAATAAAGGAGATATTACAAAATCATTAAGTTTTGAAATATCTTCGAAAATAAATTATAGACTATCTTCAAGATATGAAATGATAGTTATAACAATTGGATTTGATCCATTTGTAAAAAGAACTAACTTAACAAAAATTGAAAAACTATTATATCAGTACTGTACTTTGTCATTTTTGTTTTAGTTCATAATTAAATAAAACCTTATTTCTGATTACAATAATATTTAATTTGTCCTCTAAACTACAAATATTATAATTTGACCCAGTTTTAATTGGGGTTCCTTCAACAATTTTATTGTCTTTTAAAAGATAAATATTTTTATTGGTTCCAACTGATAGATAGTTCTTGTAAATATCTAGTCGTTTAACTTGTGAATCAAATTTATAATTGCCAATTTCTTCAAATTTTTTGTTTAATATTTTTAATTTATTTCCTGAAGTAATTACGATATTATTATTTATAATTTCTAAAAAAGAATTTGAATCAATGTCTGAAATATTAATAACTGTTGAAAAGCCATTAATATCTCCTTGCCATAATTTTAAATTATTTGTAATAGCATAAAGATTTCCATTATTATCTCTTTTTAGAGAATTATTAATTGTAGAAACATCAAATTTTAATCTTTCACTTCCATTTATTGCTAAAAGTTTTATTTGATTTTTACTTTTAGAAATAATGAAATCTTTATTGTTAATTTTGAAATGTTTTAGATGATTATTTATTTTTTCAATTTGCATTTGATGTTTCCAGCCAAAAACATTTTTCCCTTTTTTATCAAGATTTATAATTTTATTATCTACGGGAATTAAGATTCTATATTTTTTTGAATTATTATAGTCAAATAAACTGTGACCTAAATATGTAGTGCTAATTTTCTTTGGAAAAGGCTCAACATCTTTTGCGTAAATATCTAACATATGAATTTCAGATGAAGTATTAAAAATCATCTGTGCCTTGTTATTCTTAAAGAAATCTCCAAAAGAAATACCTCCTATAATTTTGTCATCAAATTCTTTTGACCATCTGTTTTCTTTGTCTTCAGTAATATAGTAGAGTTTATTGCTATTGTCTTGAAGCATTATAGCATTAGAATTAGTTTTATGATTATAAACAATTTGAGGTTTAAAATTTGAAGTCGTATCTATTTGAACAAACCATTTCTCTTTAAGATTTTCACTAAAATCATTATCATAAAAGATAGATAGACTATTTAATAAACTAGAATTATTATTAGAAACTTGAAAAGATACAGATGTCAATTTTTCTAAAGAATCAATTTGATTTTTATTGATCAAAATATTTTTGAAATAGCTATTTATATTTTCAAGAATAATTTTAGTGTTTAAATAATAAAAAATATTAGTTTCACTAGATATAATATTATTGAAATTGTTAAAGCTTTTACTTTCAAAAAGTGTGTTTTTACTTACATAATTTTCAATTAAATATTCTAAAGAAGCTATATTGTCACAGAAAAAAAAATAATTTTCAATTACAGTGAAAAACTTAATATCCTTCTTTAATGAAGGGAAAGGAAATATTGTTGATGGTAAATTAGGATCGTTAATGTAATTTATGTTGTAATTTAGATACTTTGTTGATTTATTGTTATCTATTAGAGTTTGCATTAATGAATAAGCATGTATGGACTCATTTGCTTTAAAGTACATATAGCTGTTGTTGTTTGAAATATCACAACTAAAAATTCCTGCCTCTTTTTCAATTTGTTTTATAAATTCAGGATAATTAAAATTATATTCATTAAGAATATTATTTTGATGTTTTTCATTAGACCATATTTCATTCATTTTTTCCAGAAGACTTTTACTATTCTTGTTGAAATTTCTAATGTTACTAAAGCTAATTGCTTTTAAATAAGTTGTATTTGATGGAATTATTTTAGTAACATTTATTTTTTGTTGTTTTTGATTAGTAAATAAATCTGTATAATTATTAATACTTTTATCTAAATCACTTAACCCACTTAATAAAATTAAATTATCTGAAATTGTTAAATCACTAGCAACCCAATGTCCAAATTGTAAATTTTTGTTTTTGACTTTCAAAACATTATTTGATAAACTTAAAAGGTTATTAATATTATAGAACACATTCAGGTGGTTATTGCTATTTGAAGTCTTAAAAAGTTTTATAATTTTATCGTCTTTAAGAAGATTAAAGTCAGAATTATGAGATTTTATTGCATCCTCAATAATTGTTTTACTAGAACTGTAGCAAAGTATATTATTAATAAGGGATAGATAATTTGTACTAGTATCGCTTTCATGTCTATATATCTTAAAATTATCGTAATCAAATGTTTTTATATCGTTACTATTTAATTTAAAAATATCTGATATTTTTTCTATATTTAATTGAGATAATTCAGTACTTAATAAATATCCTATGTTTGATGCTCCATCAGATGTAATGGTGATATAAATAGTAGAAGGTTTAATGTTATTTATTGAAATAAAATTTTCTGTTTCTTTAATAAAGTTATCTATCTTTTTAATAGGTAAAATGTTTTTAATTTTACTCCAAATTGTATTTTTATTAAGATAATAGTCAAGTCTGTCAGCTTTGTTTAATTTAAATATTATAGAAGAATTTACAGGAATTACAGAAATTGGCTCGTTCTGGCTAGATTTTACATTATTATAGCTTCTAAAGCTGATAACAATTATTACTGCAATCAGTAGAAAAGGTAGTAATATTTTAACTTTATTAATCATATTTTAAATAATTTTCAAATCTAATTAATTATATATTTATTTTCATTTGATTCTCAAGAAGTTTAAAAGATTTTCTATGTTGATAACACACACCAAATTTTTTGATTGCGTCTCTATGTTTTAAAGTTGGATAACCTTTATTATTTTGCCAGTCATATTTATTGTGTTTTAAAGATAGATCAATCATTATTCTATCTCTTGAGTTTTTTGCTAAAATAGAAGCAGCAGCAATTGAGTCAATTTTACTATCTCCTCTTACTATACAATGATGAGTAAAGTTTTTGTATTCATTAAAATATGGTCCGTCAACTAGAATTAGTTTAAATTTTTTATTAATTTTATCTAGAGCTCTGTGCATTGCTAAGAAAGATGCATTTAAAATGTTTATTTTATCAATCTCTTCTGCACTTACAATCCCAATTGAATAGGCTATGGCATTGCTTTTTATTAATGTTTCAATTTCTAATCTTTTTTTTTCTGAAAGTTTTTTAGAATCGTTTAGTTCACTAATAACAAATTTTTTAGGTAAAATAACAGCAGCAGCAACAACTGGACCTGCTAGACAACCCCTTCCTGCTTCATCACAGCCAATTTCTTGTTGATCACTATATCTTTTAAGGTTCATTATCTATTAATAAGACCTAATTTTGGTTTTTTATTTTTTAAAGAATTCCCATTCCCTTTAGCATCAATGTCTTCTTTGAAGATCCACTTACCATTTAGATATTCAAATGAGTTAAATGAACCTTCAGGAATATAATATTCTTCCATTCCTTTTAATTCTTTTTTTATAGGAATAAGATTATTAAAATATATAGACTTATTCTTTTCATTATAGTTAAGAGAAAAAGTTGTTTTAGAATCACTCTCTAAAATATACCGTTTTTGAGTTTTTCTATCTTTTAGTTTGAAAATTGGAAGACCAAACTTGGCTTTATTTTTGCCGCCAAAAATTAGAACATCTATAATTTTTTTTGTGCTTTTACCATCGTTGCCATCCCATCCTAAAAGTGTATAAAATTTTCTTCCAGATTTTTTGATATAAATTATTTTATAATAAAGACATCCATACCAGCTTTTACTATCTAAATTTAAATCATTTGGATTACGAATGTTTTCTGAATTATCAATAAGTTCAATAATTTCATATTTCCCCTTTTTTTTGTTTTTGTATTGAATTAATGCAAAATATTTAAAAGACCCATTATCTGATTTTAATATCCAATTAAATAATTTGAAAGATTGGTCTTCAGGTTGAAGTATAGAAATTGTTGTTAGTGAATCAAATGAGTATTTAAATGATTTTTCATAAGAAAGTACTTCTTTAAGAATCTTTATAAAACCATTATTAGCATTATTTCTGTCACTCATCTTTTCTCCAAACATTATATTATTTGCAATTATTTTAAGAGTATCTTCATATTCTTTAATTAATTTAAAATTAACATTCTGGCTAAAGCAGTTTGAACTAAACGATAAAAAAATAAAAATGATAATAAATCTGTTCATTTAATCTGATTTTAATAAATCTAAGTTATACTTTTGTAAAGTTAAAATTAATTCATGGAATTACAAGATACAATAAATGCATTTTCATCACTAGCTGAAAAAATTAATGATGATCCTAAATTATTCCTTAATGATAAAATAATATCTGCAAAAAACCATAACCCTTGGTTTACAGAAGATAGTATTTTAAATTCATTAAAATCTTTAGTTTCTATGATTGAAAAAGAAGCATTGTCAAATTGGGTTAAATCATATGAAATTAAATGTAAAATATCAACTGTTTTAATTGTAATGGCTGGTAATATTCCTTTTGTAGGCTTTCATGATTTATTATCAGTTTTAATTAGTGGTAATAGAGCTATTTTAAAATTTTCCTCAAAGGATAGCACTTTAATGACACATATTGTGAATGAATTAATTAAAATTGATAAAAGATTTTTGAACTTTATTATCATTTCAGATTCATTAGTTAAAAGTGGTTTTGATTTTGTTATCGCAACTGGATCTGATAGTTCTGCTAAATATTTTAATTATTATTTTAGTAAATCAAAATGTATAATTAGAAAGAATAGAAGATCTATTGCTATTTTAGATGGTTCAGAGTCAAAAAATCAATTACTTTCTTTATCTGATGATGTTTTTTTATATTTTGGATTAGGATGTCGAAGTGTTTCAAAGATATATCTTCCTGAAGGTTATGATTTAAATCTATTGTTTGAAGCGTTTTATAAGTATAATAACGTAATAAATAATGCTAAATACTGTAATAACTATGAATATAATAAAGCTATTCACCTTATGAATTCATCTGATTTAATAGAAAATGGCTTTATTATTTTAAAGGAAGATATATCAATTCAATCTCCAATAGCTATGCTTTATTATGAATTTTATTCTAATCGAGAACTATTAGATTTAAAAATAAATAAAATGAAGGATAGTTTACAATGTATAGTTAGTAAGGAAAATGATAATTTTGGTAAGACCCAATACCCAGGTTTAGATGATTATGCAGATAATATTGATACTTTATTATTTTTAAATACTCTTTAGTATTCAGATTCATAAGCACCTGCTTCAGGGGGGTCATTTCTAGATATATTTAAAATATCTTCCATGTTATTGTTGTCTAAAGAAATTTGATAAGAACCTATATTTAACGCAGGAGAATTTTCATACAGTTGATAGTCATCATTTGAGATGTTTATTGTTTCAAAAGGATCTATATTGAAAATTGAGTTGTTGAAATGTGAATTATTTGTATTAATATCTTCAGCTATTTTAATAAGTGAATGATCAAAATTATATTCAAATAATCCAGCATTATTTTCTTGAAAACTTATTTCAGTAGTTAATGAGCCATAGACAATACAATTGCCAAAATACGCTTGTTTTAAATCTCTGATTTGCTGATTTCCTTGAACATCTTCATAATAATTATTTAATAATATTGAAGGTGTACTTCTAAAAGTGTAGTTCCAGTAGTTAGCAAAAGTACAATGATTAAATGTATAATCTCCGCCAATGTTGCAGGCAAGTGTATATTGTCCA
Organism: uncultured Flavobacteriales bacterium; assembly: GCA_905181585.1. Taxonomy (GTDB): domain Bacteria; phylum Bacteroidota; class Bacteroidia; order Flavobacteriales; family BACL11; genus CAJIYG01. The sequence continues at coordinate 337,285 of CAJIYG010000002.1, read as the reverse complement.
CATCTACTAATCACAGAATTTGACATTTTTATTTTAGCTCCTTGACCAAGAAGACCTATTGATGACATATTTTTAATGATTGAATTCTTTATTATTAATGTGGGATTATTATTTGCCACTGTGTCAGCATGAATACCAATACTTCCATTCTTTATAATGGCATAATTAATTTCATTATCAAAGCTTCCCGGGGTAAGCCATATTCTGTCCCATTGCCCTGGAATGTTTTCATACCAACTATCTAATCTATCACCTTGAAAAACAACTTCATTGTCTAATTCCCCATTAACTTTTAATGTTCCGCCAGATTGTGAGGAAAAAGGGTTTCCAACTATTAATCCTGAATTAGAATGAAAATAGATTTTGGTTCCACTGTTAATAATTAATTGACAATTTGGTTCTACAATAGCGTAACCATAAATTACATGAGGTTTGTCATTACTCCAAATTTCATTACAATCAATTTGGTGATAGTAAAATTTTGTAGTATCTGCTCCGTTAATTATATTTCCGTAGGTGTTTGCTGTATGAAAATGAGCATCTTGACCCCAAGCAATAAGTTTTACGGATTGAGTATAATTTTCAGAATAGAAAACAATAGAGTCTGTTAATATATATGGGAGGTTATTTGAAGAAGGGTCTATAGTTACTTCGACAAAAATAAAGATGCTATCATTTGAGGGTATTAAAATATTTTCATGTGCACTTTCAGAAATTCCATCAACATTAATTCTAAAATTTGCTGCTGAAGAACCATTTAATTGAATGTTTGTGATAATATTATAATCTCTATTATTGTATACTGTTAATGTTTTTGTAATACTTCCGACTGATGCAAAAACTGTATCAAACATAACAGTGTCGTTTGAAAAATTTAAATCTCCACTAAAAGCTATATCTTCTTTTTTACAAGAAAAAATAATTACTAAAAGTGATATTATGTAAAGATGTTTCTTCATTAAAAATTATTACTTTTTAAGCGGTCTAAGTCTCTTTTTAAATCTTTTTGTTTAATACTTTCTCTCTTGTCAAATAAGTTTTTTCCTTTTGCTAGAGCTATTTCTAATTTTGCCTTTCCTTTTTCATTGATAAACAGCCTAATTGGAATTATAGCATTTCCTTTTGTTTTAACCTTAGAAAGAATCTTTGCAAGCTCTTGTCTGTTTAATAGCAGTTTTCTTGACCTTTTTGGTATGTGATTTGAATAGCCACCATTACTATATTCATCAATATGAAGGTTATTTACCCATAATTCATCTTCAATAAATGTACAGTATGCGTCTGAAATATTTGCCTGATTATTTCTAAGAGATTTAATTTCAGTACCAACTAACACAATTCCAGCAACATATTTGTCAATAAATTGATATGAATAACTTGCTTTTCTATTTTTGATATTAATATTTGCTGGCATGTTGCAAATATACGCTTTTGTTAAAAGATTTTATCCTAGAGATACATCCAAAATCATCATAACAATAAAGCCAAGAATTAACCCAATACTTGCTAAGTCAACATTGCCACCTCGTTGACTTTCTGGAATAACTTCTTCGATGACAATAAATATCATTGCCCCTGCAGCAAAAGAAAGAGCATATGGAAGTATTGGGTAAACTGATATTACAATAGCTGCTCCTATAACAGCAAATATTGGTTCTACAATAGCCGATAATTGTCCCCATTGCCAAGATTTAAACTTTGACATTCCTTGCCTTCTTAAGGGCATTGAAACAGCAAAGCCTTCAGGAGCATTTTGTAAACCCATCCCTATTGCTAATGCAATAGCTCCTCCCATTTCCATTCCAATGTCCATTCCTGATGCAAGTGCGCCGAAAGCTACTCCTACTGCTAAACCTTCTGGAATATTATGTAGTGCAATTGCTAGAACTAATAATTCTGTTTTTTTTAAATCGGTTTTTGGCCCTTCAGCATTTTCAACAGATTCAAATAAATGTAAGTGAGGTATTTTTTTATCTAAGAAATAAAGAAATAATGCTCCAAGCAAAAAGCCAACAGCTGGTGCAAACCATATTGGTAAGTTAGTAATTCCTAATTCTTGTTGTTTTTCAACTGTTGCAATAGCTGGCGATAAGAGAGACCAAAAACTTGCCGCAATCATTACGCCTCCTGTAAAGCCAAGACACATATCTAATACTTTTCTATTACTAGATTTGAAAAAAAATACTAAAGTTGCTCCTACTGCAGTTAAAAACCATGTAAATAAACCGCCAATTAATGCTTGAATTATTGCAGATTGCTCAATAAACCATTTGTATAATTCTAAATCTTCCATTTATTCTATAATTTTTATGTGTATATTATTTGTTACTTCTTCGCTTATTTGTTCAATTTTATCACCAATTTGAATCTTCATTGATTTATCAAATAATATGATATCTAAAATTTTAATTTTTGAGCCAATTTTGAAATTAAGTTGAGTTAAATAATCTAAGAATTCAGATTCGTCAGTTGAAACACCCATAATTATACCTTTAGTTTTAATGGGAACTTCAGAAAGTAAAACTCTTTTAGTTGGGCTAATAATTCCATTTTTTGATGGAATTGGCTCACCATGGGGGTCAAATTTTGGATAATTTAAAAAGTGATCTAATTTATTAGTAAGTTTTTTAGACTTTACATGCTCTAATTGTTCTGCAACATCATGAACTTCACTCCAGCTAAATTCAAGTTTGTTAACAAGAAATGTTTCCCATAATCTATGTTTTCTTAAGATTTCAAGTGCTAATTTTTCTCCACTTTTACTTAGTGAAACGCCTTTGTATTTTTCATAATTAACTAAATTTTTTTCCTCTAATTTTTTAATCATTTCTGAAACTGAAGCAGGAGATGTGTTTAATACACCAGCAATTTCATTCGTTGAAACAATATTTTTTGTTTCAAGATTAATTGATAAAATAGCTTTTAAATAATTTTCTTCTGATAATGTTATCATGCTGCAAAAATAATAAATTAATCTATAATAAACATTTATTTAGGGATGCCTAAATATAATTTATATATTTGTCAAAAATTTTAATGAAATGAAAAAAATATTGTTTGTAGTTATTAGCTTTTTTTTTAGCTTAATCATGTATTCCCAAAGTATCAATGGAGTAGTTAGTGATGGTGATAATCCAATTCCATTTGCAAACATTAGTTTAAGTCAAAATGATAATTTAATTGTTGTATCTTCTGATAAAGATGGAAAATATTTTGTTGAGGGTATTAAGAAAGGTTTAGTTTTTATTGAAGTATCTAGGTTAGGAAGGAAATCAATAATTATTGAATATAATATTGATAAAAACTTAAATACTATTGATATTTTGATGGGAGAGGATGTCTATAACATTGATCAAGTAGTTGTAACTGGAACCAGAACATTTAAAAGAAAAACAAAATCAGCTGTAATAGTTAATGTAATAGATAAAACAAAAATACAACAAGTTCAGGCTTGTAATATTTCTGAAGCTTTAAATTTTCAATCTGGTTTAAGGGTTGAAACTGATTGTCAAACTTGTAATTATACTCAATTAAGAATGAATGGTCTTGGAGGTGGTTATTCTCAGATACTAATTAATGGAAGAGCAATATTTAGCCCTTTAACTGGTCTTTATGGAATGGAACAAGTTCCTTCTAACATGATAGATAGAATTGAAATAATAAGAGGGGGAGGGTCTTCTCTTTATGGCTCTTCAGCTGTTGGAGGGGTTGTTAATTTAATTACTAAAACTCCAACAAAAAATAATTTTGAATTTGGTGTGTCAGCTAGGCAAATTAATAAAGAAGCATCTGATAATATTATTTTTGGAAATGGTACATTTCTTTCTGATAATAAAAAAAGTGGGGCTACATTCTATTTAAATAATAGAAATAGAAATTTTTATGATCATAATGGGGATAATTTTTCAGAATTACCTAAACTAAAAGATAATACGTTTGGTGCTAATTTTTTCTTTCTTCCAAAGAATAATCATAAAATTGAATTAAATTTTGGTAGTTTACATGAGTATAGATATGGTGGTGAAATGATAAGTGGTGCTCCTCATTTTGCAATGATGTCGGAGGAACGTGTTCATGACGTATTAGTTGCGAATATAGATTATACAATTAATTTTAATAATGACCTTTCTTCATTTGTTGGTTATATTGCTGCACAGAAAACTGATAGAGAGCATTACACAGGTATAAGACCTGAAGTAGGAACGAGTGAAGATCAAGTTCATTTAGCCAGCCCTCCTTATGGAACTTCTTTAAGTAAAACAAGTCAGTTAGGAATACAGCTTAATCACAAGTTAAATAATTTTATAGGTCCAAATATTTTAACTATTGGATCTGAATATGTTTCAGACTATGTTAATGATGAAATTATTTCATATAATTATTTAATTGATCAAAACATTACAACTAAAGCTTTATTTTTTCAATCTGATTGGAGTTTAAATGATGAAATCTCATTACTAAGTGGTATTAGGATTGACAAACATTCTTTGCTTGAGAACATTGTGGCTAGTCCAAGACTCTCTTTACTTTATAACTTAAGAGCGAATTCACAAATTAGAATCTCTTACTCATCAGGTTTTAGAGCGCCTCAAGCATTTGATACGGACTTACATATTGCATTTGCTGGTGGAGGAATTTCAAGAATATCTTTAGCAGATGATTTGAGAGAAGAAATATCAAATAGTTTTAGTGGTTCATATAATTATGATTTTGCTAGAGAAAGATATGTTTATGGCATTACACTTGAAGGATTTTATACTTATTTAGATAAAGCATTTTATCAAGATCTTAATGGTTCTGATGAATTTGGAGATTTATATGTAAAAAGAAATGGTTCAGGGGCATTAGTAAAAGGTCTTAGTTTTGAGATTAGGGGAAATTATAACAAAATAATTCAACTAGAAACAGGATACACTTTGCAGTCATCTAAATATGATTCTCCAGTAGTATACTCTGATGAGCTTGCGCCAAAGGATGATTTCTTAAGAACTCCAAGTTTTTATGGCTATTCTACTTTATCACTAAACTTTAATAAAAAATTAGATATTTCCTTAAATCATATTTATACTGGACAAATGGATTTAATACATATGGGTGGTGCTATTAATCAGGCATTTGATGAATATGTAACTTCTAAAGTATTTAATCAATATGATTTCAATGTTAATTACAAGCAATTCTTTAATAATGTTGGGGTAGGGGTAAAATATTCTGTAGGTATCAAAAATATTACAAATTCATATCAAAACGATTTTGATATTATGAAAGATCGAGATAGTAACTTTATTTATGGACCAAGTGTTCCAAGAATGATTTTATTTGGAGTCTCTTTGTTTTCAATATAATTAACATTTGTTTTCATTTGTAAACCTCAGAATCATCTAAGAGAGAGGTATTTTTAATTTTTTAATTTTTTTAATGTAAAACATTGTTTATCAATATTATACAATGATCATATGTATTAACTTATCATGTATAAATTACATTTTTTATATATTTTATTAAGATTTTTTAATATTTTTTTAATTTTATAGTTTACAAATGTTAATTATATAATTATGGATAATAGATTTAAAAAATGGATGGAATATAAGAAGATTAATGCAAGTAATTTAGCAGAAAATATTAGTATTAATAAAGCAACGATTTCTCATATTTTGTCTGGTAGAAATAAGCCAAGTATTGAATTTTTAACTAAACTTTTAAAAGTATACCCGAATTTCAATACAAATTGGTTAATTTCTGGACAAGGTTACATGAGTATGCTAAAACATAATAAAGAGAATGTATCAAAATCAGTAAAAAAAATTACTGTTTTTTACAGTGATGCATCTTTTGAAGAAGTAATTAATTAATCAAATTCATTCTTGTATTTTTGTAGAAAAATAAACATGTTATTAATAAATATTATAAGTGATCAGATTTTTACCATTTTAATACTTACTATATTATGTGTTTTCATTTATTTTACTGTCTTTAATTATAAGTTTATTAGAAATATTCTTTTTTTATTTGATCCTGAGACTATTCACCATTTTTCATTTAAATTTTTAAAGATTCTTTTCATTATTCCTCAAAAATTTCATTTTTGGAAATATCTTTTTGTCTTAAATAATGATAAACTCACTAAAAATATTCTTGGTCTTAAATTTGACAACCCTATTGGTTTGGCCGCTGGCTTTGATAAGGATGCGAAAATTTTTGACGGATTATCAAATTTTGGTTTTGGTTTTGTAGAAATAGGCACTGTTACACCAATTGGACAGGAAGGAAATCCAAAGCCAAGATTGTTCAGGCTAAAAGAAGATAAAGCTATTATTAATCGAATGGGATTTAATAATGAAGGTGTTGAGTCAGTAGTTTCTAGATTGCGTAGAAAAAAATCAAATATTATTATTGGAGGTAATATTGGAAAGAATAAGCTAACCGATAATAATCTTGCAATAAACGATTATGAAATTTGTTTTGAAAAGCTTTTTGACCATGTTGATTATTTTGTTGTTAATGTTAGCTCACCAAATACACCTGGATTAAGAGATTTACAAGAAAAAGAACCTTTAAAAAGAATTTTGGATAAATTACAATTTATTAATAATTCTAAAAAATCAAGAAAACCAATATTATTAAAAATAGCCCCAGACCTTACAAATAGTCAGTTAGACGACATAATAGAGATTATTAAAGAAACTGGCTTAGATGGAGTCGTTGCTACTAACACAACTATTTCTAGAGCGTCTCTTACAACATCAAAAAACAAATTAGAATCTATTGGAAATGGTGGGCTTAGTGGAAAACCTCTTAAAGATAGATCTACTGAAGTAATTAAATATTTATCTCAAAAATCTAATAAATCATTTGTAATAATAGGAGTTGGTGGAATAAATTCTGCATCCGATGCAATTGAAAAAATTAAAGCTGGTGCTGATTTATTACAGATATACTCTGGCTTCATTTATGAAGGACCTTCTTTAGTTAAGAATATCAATAAATCATTAATAAATTTATAAGTCTAAACACTATTTATACATGAAAAAAATTATAATTTTTAATATCTTTTTATTTCTTTCTAATCTGATTTTTTCTCAAGAATGGATAGATATGATGCAAGATTCTGATCAGAATTTTTACCAAACTCAAAATGCTTTTAATGATTTTTGGGAAGATAAAACTATTGAAAAAGGTAAAGGCTGGAAACAATTCAAAAGATGGGAAAACTTTATGGAACAAAGAGTATTTCCTGATGGAGTTATACAACCCCAAATCTTATTCGAAGAAAATCAAAGTCTAAAATCTAGAAATCAAAATTTTAGAATGATGCCTCCTAACGTGTGGACTCAGGTAGGACCTGATAATGTGCCTCTTGAGGGTAGTGGTAGAAAGAGAGGAATAGGGAGACTTAATTCAATAGTTTTCCATCCATTTAATCCTGACATTCTCTATGTTGGTGCTCCTGCAGGTGGTTTTTGGAAATCAATAAATGGAGGTCAAACATGGCTAACAAGTACAGATTTTCTTAGTAATTTAGGTGTATCAGACATTGCTATTCATCCAAATAATCCAGATACATTATTTATTGTTACAGGAGATAGAGATGGAGGGGATACTTACTCTTATGGTGTAATGAAGTCTTATGACGGAGGTACAAATTGGCAAACAACCGGTCTCTCTTTTAATATTACTTCTTCATACAGAGGAAACAGAATTTTAATTGATCCAGTCAATCCTAATATTATTATTGTTGCTACAAATAATGGAATTTATAGATCTGTTGATTTAGGAGATAACTTTGTACATACTTTTCCTGGAGAAAATTTAGTCAGTATGGAATTTCATGTATCTAATTCTGATATTATATATGCAGGATCTCAAAGTAATAGTGTATTTAAATCTTCAGATAATGGAATAAATTGGTCTATTTCAGGCTCTGGATTACCGTCAGCTAATGATGTAAGACGAGCATGTATTGCGGTTACTAATGATAATCCTAGTGTAGTATATGCTTTATTTGGTAATAGTAGTAATGGCTTTTATGGATTGTATAAGTCTTCTGATGAAGGTGATAATTGGTCCCTTCAAGCAAATTCACCTAATTTATTAGGATGGTCAACTGATGGTTCTGACAGTGGTGGCCAGGCTTGGTATGATTTAGCACTAACAGTTTCACATAATAATGAAGATATTGTTTTTGTTGGAGGAGTAAATTGTTGGAAATCATTTGATGGAGGAGTAAATTGGAATTTAAATACTCATTGGTATGGGGGAGGTGGAGCTAATTATATGCACGCAGATGAACATATGTTAAAGTATAATATATTAGATAATAAAGTATATTCAGCAAATGACGGTGGTCTATATGTTTCTTCTGACAACGGAAATAATTGGACTGATATTTCAGATGGTTTGCATATTACACAGTTTTATAAAATTGGTGTTTCTCAAACTGTTCAAAATTTAGTTATTGGTGGGACCCAAGATAATGGTACATTTTTGAAGAATAATTTGAATTGGGATGCAGTCATTGGAGGTGATGGAATGGAATGTATAATTGATTATACTGATGAAGATATTATGTATGGTTCTATTTATTATGGTGAAGTAAGGAAATCCACAAATGGAGGTAATAGTTTTTCATCAATAGCACCATCTAATAATGGAGCATGGGTTACTCCATACATTTTAGATAGAACTGATCCACAAACTATATTTATTGGTTATGACGAATTATATAAATCTTCTGATGGTGGTTCTTCATGGAATATAATTACTAATAATGAAACTAATGGTGGAAAGATAGATCAAATTCAAATTTCAAAATCAAACTCAGATGTTATATATATATCTGATAATGCAAATTTGTTTAAAACTATTAATGGAGGTGTTAACTGGATTAATGTGAATTCTTCTCTTCCAAATAAATCAATTACTAGTATTGCTATAAACCCTACCAATGAAAATCGAGTTTGGGTTTCATTTTCAGGCTATTCAAATAATAATAAAGTTTATTTTACCAATGACGGAGGTAGCTCATGGAGTAATGTAAGTGGGACTTTGCCAAATATTCCTGCAAATTGTGTAATAATTAATGAAATGGATAGTTTGGAAACCCTTTATCTTGCTACAGATTTAGGAGTATTTGTTAAAGATTCAACATCTAGTGATTGGAATAATTTTAATAATAATTCATTACCTAATGTAATTGTTTCTGAGCTAGAAATTCAATATCCATCAAATAAATTAATTGCTGGTACATATGGTAGAGGTTTATGGAGCATAGATTTATTGATAACTTCTCCTCCTATTGCTAACTTTAATATTGATGATTCTGTTTTTTGTAATGTTCCAGCTACTGTAAATTTTACTAATACATCATACTATTCTAATTCATATTTTTGGGATTTTGGAGATGGTAATTTTAGTACATCTACTAATCCTTCTCATACTTATTCTAACTTCGGTAATTATACTGTATCTTTACTATCAACGGGTCCTTTAGGAGTTGATAGTATTGTTCTACAATCAATAATTAGTATCAATCCAAATAACCCTTGTATTATTACATTACCATCTAGTGGAGAGGGAATTATTCAAACTAACTGTAATGGTAATTTATATGATGTGGGAGGACCTAATGCTAATTATTATGATAATAATAATTCATGGATAACAATATCTCCAGCAGGTAGTAATCAAATTACTTTAATTTTTAATGACTTTGATATTGAAGCCCCTTCGTCTCAAACTTATTGTAATTGGGATTATTTAGAAATTTTTGATGGTGCAGATACAGCCTCTCCATCATTAGGTCAATACTGTAATTCATTAACTGGTAGCCCTGGCACTATAGTTTCTTCATCTGGCTCTATTACGATTTATTTGCATGCTGATCAATCAGTTAATGGAAGAGGTTTTGATGCAAGTTGGTCTTGTACATTTCCTCAAATTGCACCATCAACTAATTTTATTGTAAGCGATTCTATTATTTGTAATGGTGGAGTTTCCTTCACAGACCTTTCATTAAATGGTCCAAATACTTGGCTTTGGGATTTTGGAGATGGTTATACCTCAGTTTTACAAAATCCCACTCATTTTTATTCAGCTCCTGGAATTTATTCTATTTCTTTAAAAACATCCAATCAATTTGGAGTTGATTCTATTCTTGTAAATAATTATGTTTCTGTTTTTGATGATAATATTTATACTTCTAATGTTTCTATATGTCAAGGTGAAGATGCTATTTTAGAAGCGTATTCAGATTTTGGTATAATTAACTGGTACTCAGATTCTTTATTAACAAACTTTATAGATACAGGATCTAATTTATTAATTAATTCCTTAACTAATCCTTCAACTTATTATGCTAGAAACGAATATAGTTTTATAAATTCTTTTGGTGGTCCAGATGATAATTCATTTGGAAGTGGTGGGTATTATCAAGGAAATAGGCATTTAGTATTTGATAATTATAAACCGTCAAAATTAATTTCTGTATTAGTATATGCAAATTCTGATTTAATTAGAACTATTGAATTAAGAAATTCTAGCAATTTAGTTTTATCAGATACTTCTATTTTTATTCCATATTCTCCTCAGGGAACTAGAGTATATTTAAATTTTAATTTGCCAGTTGAAAATAATTTACAATTAGGAATTAATGGATCAAATAGTGATTTGTTTAGAAATGAAAATGGAGCAGTATTTCCATATAATATTTCTAATTCTTTATCTATAACAGGAACTAATGCATCGCTAGGATATTATTATTATTTCTATGATTGGGAATTAAAACCACAATCTTGTTTTTCTAATATATCTATTTCAAATGTTTATGTAAACAATACCTCATTAGTTTCTAATACTTTTTCTATATGCACTGGAGATAGTATTCAAGTTGGATCTAATTATTATTCTTCTGCTGGAATATATAATGATACTTTGTTAGACTCTTTTGGTTGTGATAGTATCATTAACACTAATCTATTAGTTGGTAGCTCTAGTATAACAAATATAAGTAATACAATATGTTCTGGAGAAACTTATTATGTTGGCTCGAATTCGTATACAATTAGTGGAAATTATTCTGATACAATTTCTTTTGGTGGATGCGACAGTATAATTAATACTAATTTGATTGTTTTATCCTCTAATAACTTTCAACAATCTTTAATTTTTTGTACTGGCCAGAGTTATAGCGTAGGTGGTAATATTTATAATCAAAGTGGAGTGTTTATTGATACACTAGTTGCTTCTAATGGATGTGATAGTATTATTTATTCTGATTTAACTTTTAATAATAACTCTTATACTAATAATAACATATTTATATGTGAAGGTCAATCATATACTATTGGCAACAATACATATTATTCTCCTGGAGTATATTTAGATAATTTTATTTCAAATAGTGGATGTGATAGTATTGTTGAAACTAATTTATCTGTTCTGCCAAGAATTTTAAATTACCAAACATTTGTTATCTGTAATTCTGACAGTCTTTCCTCAGTAACAATTGGACAAAATACATACTACAATTCAGGAACTTACTTCGATACACTTACTTCAGTAACTTCTTGTGATAGTGTATTGATAAGTTATCTAATTGAATCTGATCCTGTAGCTGAACTTGAATTTTACAATGGTAACTTAATTGGATATTCAAAATCAGGTGTTGAACCATTCTTGTATCAAATATATGGTCCAAGTGGTCTGATTGCAAATAACTTTTACAATTTAGGAGATACTCTTACGATAGCTCCAATAGAGTTAGGAAATTATTATTTTATTTGTACTGATAATTTAGGTTGTATTGATTCTTCCTCTTTTGAATTTGCTTTAAGTTCAATTAATAATGATGATGATAATTTTTCATTGGAGTTTTTTCCAAATCCAACTTCAAATGATATAAATATATCTCTTATTAGCTCAGATTTACAAAATATAAATATTAAAATTAAATCAATTTTAGGTCAAGAAATTTTTAATAAAAATTTATTTAATTTTATTGGAAAATATTCTGAAACTATAAATTTATCTCAATTCCCTAAAGGAATTTATATTATGTCTGTAGAATTAAATAGAACTATTTACAATAGTAAAATCATTTTAAAATAATTTTATTTTAAACATTATTTAAATTTTAATTTCGCAATATTGCAAATGATTTTAGTTTTCATCATAGATGAATCGGGAAGCAGGTTAAAATCCTGCGCTGTACCAGCAGCTGTATTGTCTCAAAAAATCTAAAGAAAGTTATACCACTGTTTTAAATGGGAAGGTATTTTTAGATAGACTAAGCCAGAAGACCTGCTAATTTCATAATAAGATTAACGTTTCTGTGTAAAACGATATGACTTATGAAATATATATACATATACATATATTGTTTGTCTTTGTTTGCTAACCTAGCAAGTGCTCAGATTTTAGATACTATTATACTTCCTGAAGTTACATTAGTAGAAAATAAATTAAGTTTTGAAAATACTGGATCTAAGATTAAAAATTTTAATCATTTAAGAAATCTAGTTTTTCCCTCAGATAACATAGGCGATTTTTTGCAATTTAACTCTAGTTTTTATATAAAAAAATATGGCGCTCTTGCTACTCCATCTTTTAGAGGAACATCTAGCTCTCATACTTTAATACTTTGGGAAGGGATCCCATTAAACTCTTTAAGTACAGGAGTTTTTGATTTTAACTTAATTAATTCTTATTCATTTGATAATTTATCAGTTGTCAAAGGCGGTTTATCTAGTTTGTTTGGTAGTGGTTCATTAGGAGCAACGTTATATTTAAAGGAAGATTTAAACTTTATAAAAAAAAATATATTTAAATATAGTTTAGACATTAATAATTCTGGACTAAATTCTAATAATATATCATTAAATTATTCAAATGATTATTTTGCATCCTCTATATATTTTAGATCTACTATTGATAAAAATAATTTTCTATTTGTAAACACATCTAGACCTAATAACCCAATAGATACAAATAGTCATGCATTAATTTTATCAAAAGAGTTTAAATCAAATTTTGCATATAAGTTAAACAATAAGAACTTTTTAAATTCATCATTATGGATTTCTAAATATGATAGAGAAATACCTGTTTTAATGACGAATTCTTTTTCAAATGCAAAGCAATATGATGATTCTTACAGATATTTGATTAACTATTCACATAAAAATAGCTTTATTGTTTTTAATTTTAAGAATTCATTAATCATTGAGGATTTTGTTTACACTGATACTGATTTATATAGTTCTTATATTAATAAATCATTTTATTCTAGATTAAATGTTTATAAAAGTCTTGCTAAATCTACTTTTGAATTAGAATTTACTTTCAATAATAATCATGTTAATTCATCTTCTTTAATATCGCAAGATATTAATGAAAATAATTTCTTTTCATTTATAAAATATAAATATTTAAATAAAAATTTAACTATAAATTCATGTATTAGACATGAGCTTAGAAAAGATTTAAAAGTTCCAATTATCCCTTCTTTATCAGCAATATATAATCTTAGTAAATTTAATTTTTCATTTTTAATAAATAGGAACTTTAGAGTACCAACATTTAATGATAAATATTGGGCAAGTTCAGGATCATTAGGAAATGTAAATTTATTATCAGAAGAATCTATTAATTATGAATTTTCAATATCACGTTCTAGAAATAAATTAAATTATGATTTAACATTTTTCTCTCAAAACGTAGATAATTGGATAACATGGCTCCCTCTGCAAAATGGAATTTGGATGCCAGAGAATATAAAAAATGTTTGGAGTAGGGGTCTTGAGTTAAATTCTTACATGTCTATAAATAAATTCTTATTTAATTTTAATTATTCATTTACAAAAACTACAAACCAAACTCCTATAAATAATCTTGACAATTCATTTGGTAAACAATTAAGGTATGTTCCTTTAAATAAATGCAACTTTAGCATTAAGTATCAAATGAAAGATTTTGAACTCATTTATAGTGTTCTATACAACGGTCAAGTTTATACTGTTTCAGATCAATCTAATTTTCTAGATGATTATTTATTAAATAATTTTTTAATAAAATATTTAAAGCCTAAAGCTCGGTTTGAATATTCTTTTAAAGTAATTAATTTATTTAATAATTCATATCAATCCTATGAAAATTATCCAAACCCAAGAAGAGAATTTCTTCTTAATATTCAATTTAAATTAACTAAACAATAAAAAAAAATGAAAAATTATATATCTAAATCTCTAACTCTATTAATTATTAGTTTTACTTTTTTCTCATGTTCTAAAGAAAATATTAATATAAACAATAATAATCAATTTTCATCAGGTTATTTTGTTACTAACGAAGGTAACTTTGGGTCTGGTAATGGAAGTTTATCATATGTAGATGAAAATAATCAGGTAACAAATAATGTTTTTTCTTCAATAAACTCTTTTCCTTTAGGTGATGTGGTACAATCAATGTCTATAATTAATGATAATGCATACATAGTTGTAAATGGATCTGCAAAAATTGAAGTAGCTACTATTGATTCTTTACAATATGTAACAACTATTAATGGATTTTCAGGGCCTAGAAATATTCTTCAAGTAGATGTAAATAAAGCTTATGTATCAGATTGGTTTTCTAATACCGTACAGGTCATTGATTTGGAAACTAATGAAATTACTTCAGCTATTAATTGTGGTCAAGGCCCTGAAGCACTTTGTGTAAATGATAATCTTGTTTATGTATGTAATATAGGTGGTTATTCTGTTGATTCTACTATTTCAATTATTGATGTTTATTCTGACATGCTGGTGTCAACATTAACAGTCGGTGACAAGCCTTCTGGTGTAGTTGCAGATATAAATAATGATATCTGGGTTTTATGCTCTGGAGCAACTTATTATGATGCTAATTGGAATGTCGAGAGTGAAACTCAAGGAAAGCTTGTGAAAATTTCAAATGGTGAAATAGTATCATCTTTTAGCTTTGAGTTAGGAAATCACCCCAAAGGATTAATGATTAATGAAAGTAAAGATGTTTTATATTTTAATAATGGAAATTTCAGTACTTCAATTTATTCATTTAATATTAGTAATACTACACTACCAACAAATCCAATTATTAATAGAAGTTTTTATAAAACAGCTTTAGATAATAATTATATATATGGAACTGATGCGGTAGATTATGTTCAAAATGGATGGTCATATAAATATAACTTACAAGGGAATTTATTAGATTCAGTTCAAGTTTCAGTTATTCCAGGAAATTACTGTTTCAATTAATTTTTTTTAATTTCATAAAAAAGGGGTGTCTTAATGGCATCCCTTTTTTTATATTTGTTTAAGATTATGAAAAAATTATTTATATACTTTTTTACCTTTTTATTAATAACTTCTTGTTCTGAAGATTCAGAAGAAGACTTGTATTTCCCAAATGATTATGGAAAGGGTACATATTTTATAACTCCGCAGAATATTAATTTTATTGCTAAGGGTAGCAGTGAAATTAAAAATAATATCTTTTATAACGTTAATGGTTTTAATTTATTAAACAGTAAAAATGCCTCTGTTTATGGCTCAAAGTTATTTATTTTAAATAATGAGTTAAATATTATTGATATTAATAATTTTAGTTTACTTGGTAGTATTGCAGGTTTTTCAAACCCACAGATGAGCGCTGCAATTTCACAAAATCGTATTTTTGTTACAGATAAAGGAGAATCCTTAGTTAAGGAAGTTGATTTATTAAGCTATGAAATTATTTCAGAAATTGAGACTGGTGAAAATACTTCGCCATCATTTATTATAAATAAACTCGACAAATCTTTTGTTCTAAATGGTGGTAGTAGTTCAAGTATTGATTCCACTTTAATAACTGTGACCTATGAGGATAGTCTAGTTCCGCTAGCAGATTTTTCCGGTAATTTAATAATAGGATATAATCCAAATTCAGCTGTTAACTCTGGTAATATATATGTTTTATGTGAAGGAGTTTCTAATTCAAATAATTCTCCTAATTCTGAGTCTTCTATTTATAGTATTTATCCTGATGATTTAAGTATTAGTTTTTTTGAAAATTTAAGTGGAATATTTAATGCTCAAAACTTAATTCAAAACTCTTCATCTTCAAATTTTTATTTTCTAGCAGATGGAGGTGTTTATAGAACAAATAAATTAGCAACAAATATTAATCCAATCATTTCAATAAACTCAAACCTAATGAGGATTAATTCAGAAAAATATGCTGTAAATGATAGTACAGATGCCTACTCTGATTTCCTTTTCCTTAATGATTTAGATAATATTGGCTCTATTTACAAGTATAATATTAATTTATCTTCTTTTGTTGATACGTTAATTTTTGAAAATAATGTTGTAGATATTTGCTTTAAGAACTAGTTTAGTTCTTTCATTAGTATTTTATATAACTTAACCATTTCTTTAATATCTTTTTTATTTACTTTTTCATCAGGACTATGTACATTTTGTTCTGCAGCTCCTATAAAACACCAATCAATAGGATAGGGGCTTTTTTGAATTTCATTTCCATCACTTCCACCAGATCGTTCTACTTCTAGTTGAAATTTAATATTATTTTTCTCAGCTATATCTATTATCTTGTTAACATATTTTTTTCTTGGTATACCACTGTCTCTTAATGAAATAACAACTCCTTTGCCGTCAAATATTCCATCTGTTATCCAAGTAATATCTGATATTAACGCTTGTCTAATATTAAATTTTTCATAAATAAATTTAGAAAGATATCCAACAGAGCCTCCACCATGCTCCTCCCAGCATGAAAATACAATAATTCCATTTTCTAATGTTTTTGCTACATTTAAAGCATTCCATACTCCCAATCTGTTATCAAGATATGAAGTTTGTACATGAGTAGATGTTTCTCTAAAATCTACTTTAAATGATAATGATGTTCCTCGATCAACTTCTCTGTGAAAATCTAAAAATAGTTTGTTGTTTTTATTAATTATCTTTCCTTCAATCAACCCCTTTTTATCTTTTCCAACTAATATGATTTTATTTTTTGTTACTGGTCCCCCAATTTTAATTAGTTCATTTTGATACCCCACAGTAAAACCGATTGAATCCATGTGTGCAAAAATTGCTGTTTTTGGTTTTCCAAATGATAAAACTATCGAGTCTTGAAAATCATTTCCAAAATAAACTTTTGGCTTTACTTTCCAGTTTTGTTCTTCAATTTGAATATAATTCAAAATATATTCTGTTAGCATATACTCTTCTCCAGAAGGTGCATGTATTTTACATAGTTCGCTTAATAATTTCATTCTATAATTTTAATAATTCAACTTTAATTTTGTGATTTTGTAATAGTTCAGATTTTACTAAATCTGCATTTGTCTTTTTAACTATATAATATACTTCACATAGATTTTTAAATTTGTTGTCTTTAATTTTAATATTATATTTTTTTAAAATCCTCATTACATAGTTTGTTTCTTCAAAATCAAATATTACTTTATATTTTTCCAGTATATCTTTAATTACAATTGATGCATTTTCTAATGCTATTGATGCAGATTCTTTATAAGCTTTAATTAAGCCGCTAATACCTAGTTTTACTCCACCAAAGTATCTAACAACTATTACTAATGTGTTAGTTAGTTCTCTAGACCTTATTTGCCCTAAAATAGGTTTACCTGCAGTATTACTAGGCTCTCCATCATCATTTGTATATACTGATGATTTATCTGGATTTAATACATATGCATAACAATAATGATTAGCTCCATTTTCATTTTGTTTTACCTGATTTAAAAGTTTATCTATTTCTAATATATCAAAAACTATAAATGCATAAGCTACAAACTTTGAGTTTTTTACTTTGTAAATAGCTTTAGATGGTCTTAATATTTGATTATATTGGTTACTAAATAACATTAATATGATATTATAAATATTGAAATTAATGCAATAACTATTCCAACATAATTTCTTATAAATAATTTTTCTTTGTAGAAAAATACCCCAACTAAAGTTGTTGATACAACTATTGCTACGCTTGTAAAAGGAAATACAAATGACGTTTTAGAAATTAAATCAGGTGATTGTAAGGCCTTAAGAAAATATAATATTGAATAAAAATTGGGAATTCCAAAAATTATTCCTGCAATAATATTTTTAAATTTTATTTGAGTATTATTTTTAATAGATTTTAAAATCAAAATGATTATCCCGAATAAACTTGCGAATAAAAAAAGAACTAGAAAAAAAGTTAATAGATCATTTTCACCAATGTATAATTTTGAATCATTTAAAATTATATCTGCTAAACCTTGACCAAAAAACAATATCACTAGTAACCACATATATTTCTTATCAAATATAAACCCTTCTTTTTTAGTAGACGCTAAATAAATCCCAATTAAAGCAAGAAAAATGCCAACTAATTTACTAGATGAGATAATTTCATCATTGTAAATAAAAAATGAAGCAATAACAGGAATAATAAAAGACATTTTATTATTTACAGAAGTAAGTGCTATGCCAATTTTTTGCGTACTGTATGCATAAAGGTTAAATATTGAAATAAAAAGTATTCCAATTATTATTGCATGAAAAAACCATGGTTGTTCGATAATATTTGTGAACTCTAAATCATTCTCAATAAGACTTAGTGATATTAAAAAAGAAATAAAATAATTTGCTATTAGTGCTTGTAAATTATCAATCTTATATTTTTCAAAAAGTTTGAAAAAAATAACTAAAACGTTAAATAATAAAATTGAAATAAATAAATTAATCATTGAAATAAATATCTAATTTATCTGAATCAATATTTTTTGTCTTACTTGGATTACATTTGATTGTTGGAGACATAATTCCCGTGATAAGAGTTTTTTCTGAAGTAAATACTCTAGCTTCATCCCAATTATTAGATGAAATAAATTTATCAATAGTATACTTTCCTCCTTCTACTATCAATGAAATTACCTTTAGATTATAAAGTTTATTTAAGATATCTTCAACTAAATTTTTAAAATCTGATTTGACATAAATTAAATTTTTAGTTGTTAAATTAATCTTATCATTAAAAATTATTGTTTCGGACTGTTGATTAAAAATCTTTCTTTTTAAATCTAATGATAAGTCTCTGTCGATAACTATTCTTATAGGGTTTTTGCCTGAAATTTCTCTAACTGTTAATTCAGGATTATCTTTTACAACAGTTTTTGTGCCAACCAGAATACTATCTTCTTCAGATCTCCACTGATGGACTTTTTTTTTAGATTTATTTGATGTCATCCAAAATGACTTTTCTTGATCTTTAGGTGCTATGTAACCATCTTTGCTCTTAGCCCATTTTAAAATTATATAAGGTCTTTTATTTTTTTGATAAATAAAAAATCTTTTATTTAGTTTCTTACATTTATTTTCAAGTATTCCACAGATAACATTAACTTTATTTTCAATTAAATATTTAATCCCATTGCCTTTAACTAATGAGCATGGATCTTCTGTTCCAATAACAACATTTGGGATATTATACTTTACAATTAAATTACAACAAGGGGGAGTTTGACCGTAATGACTACAAGGTTCAAGATTTACATATAATGTTGATTTTGAAAGAATTTTTTTATCAATAGAATTTTCAATAGCATTAACTTCTGCATGATTCCCACCATACTCTTTGTGATATCCTGAAGATATAATTTTATCTTTATATACTATAACACATCCAACCATTGGATTTGGAGATACATTCATTATTCCTTTTTTTGCAAGAACAATACACTCTTTCATAAAAATCTCATGATTCACCATTTTTCAAAAATAAGGATTTAATATATTTGCACAATGCTTACTGTAGGTAATATAATTCCATTATTTCTAAAAAAAATAAATAATTATTCTGATAAAGAATTAATTTCAATTGCCTATATTGTAATTGAGGAAATATTAGGTTTAAATAAGATAAATGTTATTATTAATAATGCTAACGTAATTAGCACTAATGATGAAGTGAAAATTAATGAAATTATTAAAGATCTAATAGCTAATAAGCCCATACAATATATTCTAGGAAAAGCTAATTTCTTTAATCTTTCATTTATAGTTAACAAGCATGTTTTGATACCTAGACAAGAGACAGAACAGCTAATTAATTGGATTTTAAATTATGAATTTAATTCAGTACTTGATATTGGCACAGGCTCTGCTTGTATTCCTATTTCTTTAGCAAAAAACTCAACAGCTAATATAACTGCAATTGATATTTCTTCTAATGCAATCAAAATAGCTAAAAAAAACGCAGATAATTATAATCTTAATATTACTTTTTTGTGTGAAGATATTTTTAAATTTAATCCTGATTCTAAATTTGATTTAATAGTAAGCAATCCACCTTATGTTTTAGAATCTGAAATGAAAAAAATGCATAAAAATGTTTTAAACTTTGAACCTCATAATGCTCTGTTTGTAGAAGATTCAGATCCATTAATTTTTTATAATTATATTGCTCAATTTGCTTTTAAATATTTAAATTCTAAAGGTGCTTTGTTTTTTGAAATAAATGAAAGTTTTGGTGTTGAAATTAAATTGATTTTAAATAAGCTTGATTTTGTTAATATAGAGTTGAAAAAAGATTTAAATGGTAAAGACAGAATGATAAAAGCCATAAAGAAATAATTATCTTTGATTAAAGAAAAAAATATTAATTATGATAATACTTGAAGAAGTAGAAGTGATCCAAAATGACTGGTCAGATTCATTATTAGAATTAGCGGCACTACATCAAAAAAATATTGATATTTCTAATCAAACATCTGATTTTATTGACAGATTATATTTTTATGATTTTGGAGATGTTTTGTTTAAACCAACGCTTGCATCTCAAACACAGTTTCGAAAAACTAAAGAAGGTGCACTATCATATTTTATTGGAAATAATAACAAATTCCCTGAAGATTCAGGATTTGCACTTAAGTCTTGGACTAATATAATTTGGGAGAATTCAAGTATAAAAATTATTGGAAATATTGCTTTAGCTATGGGTAATTACTATTTTATAAACAATAAAGGAAAATTAAAAGTAGAATTTTCATTTGTTTATAAAAAAGATGAAAATAATAATCTAAGAATAATTTTACATGACTCTCATTTACCTTATAAGAAATAGATGAATCTTAAAGATAAAATTATTTCTTTAAGACAAGAATTACATAAGCATAATCATCTTTACTATGTTACTGACAAGCCTATTTTGTCTGATTATCAATTTGATCAACTTTTAAAAGAGTTAAAAGTTTTAGAAGATCAAAATCCTGATTTTTTTGATGAAAATTCTCCTACTCAAAGAGTTGGAGGCGGTCTAATTAGTGGATTTGAGACTATTAATCATTCTTATCCTATGCTTATCATTAAGTAATACTTACTCAGAGCAAGAATTAATTGACTTTGATAAAAGAGTTAAGAAAACAATACTTGATAATTTTGAATATGTATGTGAACTAAAGTATGATGGAATATCTATTAGTTTAGTTTATGAGGAGGGTAAACTAATTAAAGCTTTAACTAGGGGAGATGGTGTCAAAGGTGATAATGTTTTAGAGAATGTAAAGACTATTAAAAGTATTCCTCTTGAACTTGTTGGAAATTATCCTAAAAAAATTGAAATGAGAGGTGAGATTTTTTTGACTATTTCAGGTTTTAATCATCTTAATGAAATACGATCGAAAGAAGGCTTAGAATTATATGCTAATCCAAGAAATACTGCCTCAGGATCCTTAAAACTATTAAATTCTTCAATTGTTGCTAAAAGACCTTTAGATTGTTTTCTTTATTTTATGCTTGGTGAAGGTTTACCTTCAGATAATCATTATGATAATTTGCAAATTGCTAAGAGTTTTGGTTTTAAAGTTCCAAATGAAATTAAAAAGTTTTCATCTATAAGTGGTGTGATTAGTTTTGTTAATTTTTGGGATATTCAAAGAAATAAACTTCCGTACGAAATTGATGGTATTGTCATTAAAATTAATGAATTATCAGTTCAAGAAAAATTAGGTTTTACAGCTAAATCACCAAGATGGGCAATATCTTATAAGTTTAAAGCTGAACAAGCTTTATCTACTCTTTTAGATGTTAAGTATCAAGTTGGTCGTACTGGAGCAATTACTCCTGTTGCTGTTCTTGAACCTGTTAATTTAGCTGGTACTACAGTTAAGCGTGCATCATTACATAATGAAGATCAAATTAATAAGTTAGATTTAAGAATTAACGATAGAGTTTTTATTGAAAAGGGAGGAGAGATTATTCCAAAAATAGTTTCTGTTGATTATAAATTTAGAGACATTTTTTCAGTACCTATTAATTATATTAAAAATTGTCCAAAATGTAATTCAATACTAGTAAGAAATGATGGTGATGCTAAACATTATTGCCTAAATCAAGTTCTTTGCCCTGTGCAGATTCAAACAAGATTTGAGCACTTTATTTCTAAAAAGGCTATGAATGTTGAAGGTTTTGGACCAGAAACAATTTCATTACTATTAAAGAATAAAAAAATTGCAAAAATATCAGACTTATATAATCTTAATTTTTTAGATCTTATTCCATTTAAAAAAGATGGAAATAAATGGGCTGAAAATATTTTAAATGGTCTAGAAAAATCTAAAAATATTTCTTTTGAAAAAGTTCTTTTTTCTTTAGGGATTAGACATGTTGGCGAGACAGTATCGTTAAAACTTTGTAAATATTACAAGACTATTGATAATTTAATCTCTGCTAAATATGATGATTTAATTGATGTAAATGAAATTGGTGATAGAATAGCTGTAAGTATAATTGATTTTTTCTCTTTAAAAGATAATATTTTATTAATTGAAGAGCTAAAAAATCATGGCTTAAATTTTACTTATAATAATTCAAATACTAAATCTCATCTATTAAAAGATATGAATATTGTTATTTCTGGAAAATTTGATGATTATTCAAGAGATCAACTTAAAAAAATTATTGATGAAAATGATGGTAAAAATATATCTAGTATTTCTAAAAAAACTACTTTTGTATTAGGTGGTCAAAATATTGGTCCAAGTAAACTTAAAAAAACACAAGATCTTAATATTAAAATTTTAACTATTAAAGATTTTTTCAATTTATTAAAATGACATATTTAGAAAATTTTAAGTTAAAAATCGGTCAATGGGTTTTTCATAGAGAACTTACAACTAATAAACGTCTTAAGGCTGTATGCAATTTAGAAAATGCAAAATCTATTGGTATTTTGTATGATGCTACAAATGAATACCAGATAAAGCAAATACAACCCTTTATTTCATATTTTTTTGATCTTAAAAAGGATGTAAAGGCTCTTGGTTATGTTAATTCTAAAAAATTATCATATTGTCATACTCCAAAATTACAATATGATTTTTTTTATCTAAAAGATTTAAACTGGTATTATAAACCACAAAACTATATCATAGATAATTTTATTAAGAAGGAGTATGATATATTAATTAATTTATGTGATAGTTCATGTATTCCCATTAAATATCTTGTTGCAAGCTCTATTGCACGTTTTAAAATTGGTCAACACGAAGACGGTTATGAAATATATGACTTAATGATATCAATTAAAGAAAATCAAAATAAGATGGAAAGATTAATGTCTGAAATAAAACATTATTTACACATTATTAATAAATAAATGAATAGTAATATTTACGGAACAGGGGTTGCTTTAATTACACCATTTAATCTTGATTTTTCAGTTGATTTTATAGCTTTGGAAAAATTAATAGATTATGTTATTAAAGGAGGAGTTGATTTTATTGTTATTCTTGGAACAACAGCTGAATCACCTTCTTTAACTTTAATTGAAAAGCAAGATATTATTAACCTTACAATTAAGGTTACTAAAAATAGAATTCCGATTGTTGTTGGTATTGGTGGAAGTAATACATTGAATGTTGAAAATGAATTTAAAACATTAGATTTAAATGGAATTGAAGCTATTTTATCCGTTACACCTTATTACAATAAACCATCCCAACTGGGGTTATATAAACACTTTAAAAGATTATCAGAAGTTTCTTTATTACCAATAATACTTTATAACGTTCCATCTAGAACAGGAGTTAATCTTGATGCTTCAACTTGTCTTAAATTAGCTAAAGATTTTAGTAATATTATTGCTGTTAAAGAAGCATCAGGTAATATTTCTCAAATCTCTGAAATTATTCAAAACATGCCCTCTAGTTTTTCTGTTCTCTCTGGTGATGACGAATTAACTCTTAATTTAATTTTAGAAGGAGCAAATGGTGTTATTTCAGTTATTGGTCAATCTCACCCAAAAGAATTTTCAACTATGGTAACATTTGCTTTAAATAATCAAAAATTGAAGGCTATGCAAATACATGAAAATTTAGAGAAGTTTTATCATATTCTCTATAGTGAGGGTAATCCCTCTGGAATAAAGGCAGTATTGTCGCATTTAGGGCTGTGTAATGATATTTTAAGGCTACCTTTGACCAGTATCTCAAATAAACTTAATAACTCATTAAAATCTATATTAAAATGAGAATTTTTCTAATAACTTTTTTTATGTCAATTTTTTTTACATCACCTTCTACTAGTCAAGAATCTTTTTATGATTTAAATTTAAAAAGTATTGATGATAAAAATATTAATTTCTCTTCTTTCAAAGGAAAGTTTGTTTTGATCGTTAATGTTGCCTCAAAATGTGGTTTTACGCCTCAATACAAAGCTTTAGAAGAACTTTATAATGAGTATAAAGATAATTTAGTTGTTATTGGGGTTCCCTGTAATCAATTTGGAGGTCAGGAACCAAATTCACAATCTGAAATAAAAGAGTTTTGTTCAGCTAATTTTGGTGTGTCTTTTTTGCTTTCCGAAAAAATTAAAGTTAAAGGAAGTGATAAACATCCTTTATATAAATGGTTGACTGAAAAGGATAAAAATGGTACATCTAACTCTAATGTAAAATGGAATTTCCAAAAATATTTAATCAGTGATTCCGGAGAGTTAATTAATTATTTTTATTCAACTATAAGCCCAAAGTCTTCAAAAATAACTGCATTTTTAGAGCAATAATTAATTTTTATTACGTTTTCCTAGAGAAGAAATTTTTTTAGGAATATTCAATTATTGAATTTATCTTTGTACAATATTAAAAATTATGAAAAATATTTTATTAATTTTATTTATGTTCTGCTTTGCCTTTTGTGGTAAATATCAAAAAGTATTAAAAAGTAATGATCTTAAATATAAATACTCAAAAGCAATAGAGTATTACAATAATGCAGATTTTAATAAAGCTATGCCAATTTTTAATGAGCTAATGACTTCATTTAAGGGGTCCTCAAATTATGAAGAGTTGTCTTATTATTTTGCATATACTCACTATTCTACAGGTGATTTTTTGACTGCAACATATTTGTTTAATAGATTTCTTCAAGATTACCCAAATAGTACCCATGCTGAAGAATGCAAGTATATGAGTGCATATTCACTTTATATGGAAGTTCCTTCTTACACTCTAGACCCTTCGAATACTAAAAAAGCTATTAATAAACTTCAAGAGTTTATAGACAAGTATCCAAACAGTGATAGTTTGATAAATTGTAATTTATTAATTGATGAATTAAGACAAAAAATTTCAGATAAACAGTTTTCGAATGCTAAACAATATTATACAACTGAAAATTATAAAGCTGCTATTATTTCTTTGAACAATGTTTTGATGGATTTTCCAGAAATTAAGAATAGAGAAGAGATTCAATTTATTATATTGCAATCATCCTATTTTCTTGCAATTAATAGCGTATCTTCAAAGAAAGAAAAAAGACTTATTCAGACTTTATCAAATTATGAGCAATTTGTAGATAATTATCCTGAATCAAAATTTAAAGATCAAGTATCAGATACATTTAATAAAACTAATAACTCAATTGAAGAATTAAAAAAATTAAAAAATGAAATTTAAAAGAACAGGTGCTGAAAAATCTACAATCACTAGAAACGTAAATGATTTTGTTGAAAAAACTGGTAATGTTTTTAAAGCAGTTTCAATACTTTCCAGCAGAAGTAAGCAAATTAACGAGAAGATGAAAGAAGAATTGCTTTCTAAACTTGAAGAATTTGCATTAGATCAAGAACAACTAGACGAAGTATTTGAAAATCAAGAGCAAATTGCTGTTTCTAAATTTTATGAAAGCCTTCCAAAACCTTGGGCAATTGCTATGCAAGAACTTCTTAATGATGAAATTTATGTTAGAGATAATAAGATTGAAGAAGATGATGAATCTGTTGAGTCTAGTGAGTCTGAATAAATAGAAAGCTTTATGCTTAATGGTAAAAAAGTCTTACTTGGGATAACTGCAAGTATTGCAGCTTATAAATCAGCTTCTATTGTTAGATTACTTAAAAAGTCTGGAGCTCAGGTCAAAGTTATTCAAACTGCTGAATCAACTAACTTTATTACTCCTTTAACACTTTCAACATTATCAGAAAATGATGTTTTATTAGATTTAATTGATTCAGATACTAATACTTGGAATAACCATGTTGAATTATCAATTTGGGCAGATTTAATGTTAATCGCACCATTAACAGCCAAGTCAATGTCTAAAATGGTGCAAGGAAATTGTGACAATTTACTTTTAGCTACATATCTTTCAGCTAAATGTCCTGTATATTTTGCACCAGCTATGGATTTAGACATGTATAAACATCCTTCAACCGTTGATAATATCAATAAATTAATTTCCTTTTCAAATGTACATATACCAGCTAAATATGGTTTTCTGGCAAGTGGACTTGAAGGAGAAGGAAGAATGTGTGAGCCTGAAGAGATAATAAGTTTTATTAAACTAGATTTAGAAGATAAGCTATCATTAAAAGGTAAGAAATTGCTAATAACTTCAGGCCCAACAAGAGAAGCAATCGATAAGGTTCGTTACATCAGTAATCATTCTTCTGGAAAAATGGGCTTTGCTCTAGCAAAGATTGCTGTTTCTCTTGGAGCACAAGTAACTATTATCACGGGTCCAACTAATCAAACCTTAGACAGTGATAGATTAAAACGAATTAATGTTATAAGTACTCAAGACATGTATGAAGAAGTAAAGATTAATTTACCAGAAAATGATATAATTATATTTGCAGCAGCTGTTTCAGATTTTAAACCAAAAGATGTATTTTTAAGTAAGTTAAAAACTAAAAAAATTAATTTAGAATTAGTTGAAACAATTGATATTGCAAATTTTTCATCAACAATTAAGACTAAAGATCAATTTCTTGTTGGTTTTGCTTTAGAGAATGAAAATGAAATTGTTAATGCAAAAGAAAAATTATTAAAAAAGAATTTAGATTTAATTGTAGTTAATTCATTAAGAGATAAGAATACCGGCTTTAATTATGACACTAATAAAATTACTATTATTGATAAAGAATTAAATATCTTTAAATATGAATTAAAGGATAAAATTGACGTTGCAAAAGATATTTTTAATAAAATAATTGAACTTAATTAAATGAGGCTAACAGTCATCTTATTATTATTATTATTATTTTCTGATATATCTGCACAAGAGTTGATTTGTAATATCAGAGTAAATGCAAATCAAATTCAAACTAGTGATAAGAAAATATTTAATTCTTTACAAAGTGATTTATATGAGTTTGTAAATAATACAAAATGGACAAATACCAATTTTCAAAGTGAGGAAAGAATTGAATGTTCAATTTTAATAAATATAAGTAAAATGATTTCTAATGATGAATTTGAAGGAAGTATTCAAATTCAAAGTACTAGACCTATTTATGGTACATCATATAAATCAACTTTATTTAACTATCAGGATAATAATTTTAGATTTAATTATTTAGAATTTCAAGCATTAGAATTTACAGAAAATACTCATTTATCTAATTTAACATCTGTAATTGGATTCTATATTAATATTATTCTTGGATTAGATTTTGCTACATTTTCTGAAGATGGTGGAATGGAGTATTTTGGAAAAGCTCAAAAAATTGTTTCTAATGCACAAAATGCTCCTCAAAAAGGGTGGAAAGCCTTTGAGAGTGATAGAAATAGATATTGGCTTGCTCACGATCTAGCTGATCCTAGATATTCAGATTATCAAAGAACTCTTTATGCTTATCACAGACTTGGACTAGACAAACTTTCTGAAGAGCCTGATGATGCTCGATATGAAATTACAGAATCATTAGAGTCCCTTAAAAGTGTTTTTAGAGAAAATCCTTCAGCATTTATATTAAAACTCTTTTTTGATGCTAAATCAGATGAAATTGCCAAAATTTATTCAGAAGCTTTTCCAAATGAACAAGCTAGAATAGTTAAAATTTTAACTGAGATTGATCCTACAAACTCATCAAAATATCAGAGGATAACACAAAATAAGATAGAAAGATAAAAAATGCTTAAAAGTCTTTACATTAAAAATTATGCATTAATTGATGAAATATCATTAAGTTTTAATAAGGATTTTACTGTAATTTCTGGAGATACTGGCTCAGGTAAATCAATCTTATTAAATTCAATTGCATTATTATTTGGTAAAAGATTAGATAAGAATTACGTAAATAATAAAAAATGTATTATTGAAGCCGTTTTTGAAATCAACCAGTCTTTAAAAGCTTTTTTTTCTAAATATAATTTAGATTTTGCGTCTGAAACTATTATTAGAAGAGAAATTACTATAAATGGAACTAGTAGAATATTCATTAATGATACTCCAGTTACTCTAATTAAGATTAAAGAACTTTCTAAGTACTTGATTGAGATTCATTCACAAAATGAATCTTTGCTTATTAAGCAAGAACATGAACAAATTAATATTCTAGATAGGTTAGCAAATAATCATGTTCTTTTACAGAAATATCAGAATGAATTCGTTATTTATAATAATATATTAAAAGAACGAAATGAAATTAATTTAAAAAGTGATATTTCCACTCTTGAGCTTGATTTTTTACAATTTCAATTAAAAGAACTTAAAGATTCTCATCTAAATAAAGATGAAAAAGAACTTATTGAGAAGAGACTTTTGATATTATCTAATTCAGAAGAGATTTCTAAAATAATATCATCATCATCTGAATATTTAACATCTGAAAATGGTATAATAAATAATCTCAATAAAATTTATAGAGATTTTTTAAAGTTTGAAAATTTTAATCATTTAAGTGATAGACTTAATTCTAATATTATTGATTTAAATGATATTTCTGATGAAGTGTTATCATATAGAAATAATTTAGATGCAAATCCAAAAGAAATTAATGAACTTTCATCTAGATTAAATATTTTAAATAATTTATTCCTCAAACATAGAGTTAAATCTATTGATGAGTTATTTTTAATTATTAAAAAATTAGAGGAGAAGATTGCATTATTTTCTAATTTATCACAAAATATTAATGATCTTAATTTAAAAATTGATAAGCAATTAAAAATAATTTCTAAACTTTCTGAAGATATTACAATTTCAAGAAAAAAAGTTTGTAAAAAATTTGAAGAAGATATTGAAGAAACATTAAAATCTTTGTCTATTCCTCATGCAAAATTTAATATTCATATAGATAAAAGTGAAAATTATAATTTTACAGGAAACGATAATATTCAATTTTATTTTAGTGCAAATAAGGGTAAAAATGCTAAGAATTTATCATCTGTTGCATCTGGAGGTGAAGTCTCTAGACTAATGCTAGCAATAAAATTTTTATTATCTAAAGAATTTTCTAATAAAACTTTAATTTTTGATGAAATTGACACTGGAGTTTCCGGTGATATTGCAAGTTACATGGGTGATTTAATGAAAAAAATTAGTTTTACTTCTCAATTGCTTTCAATTACTCATCTGCCACAAATTGCCTCTAAATCTGATTTTCATATTAAAGTTTTTAAGAGAACTTTAGAAAATTCAACAGTCACTAGTGCTGTTTATTTAGAAGGTAATGATAGAGTTGTGGAAATTGCTAAATTATTAAGTGGAAAAAGCATATCAAATGCAGCTATTTTAAATGCAAAAGAATTATTAAATCAATAAGTATATATTTGTAAAACAAAAATTAAATTTTAAATATGAGTCATAATATATTAAAAGGAAAGCGAGGAATTATATTTGGTGCACTTGATAATAAATCAATTGCTTGGAAAGTTGCTCAACAAGCACATTTGGAAGGTGCTAAATTTGTTCTGACTAATGCTCCTATTGCTTTACGTATGGGGACAATTGATCAATTAGCCAAGGAAACTAATTCTAAAGTAATCGCTGCCGATGCAACAAATATGGATGATTTAAATAATTTATTTTCTGAATCTGTTAAAGAGTTAGGAGGTAAAATTGATTTTGTGCTTCATTCAATTGGGATGTCAGTGAATGTAAGAAAAGGAAATCCATATTTTGCTCAAAACTATGATTATACTATGAAGGGTTTTGATGTTTCTGCACTTTCTTTTCACAAAGTAATGCAAGCAGCTTGGAATCTTGATGCTATGAATGAATGGGGTTCAATTGTGGGACTTTCCTATATTGCTGCTCAAAGAGTATTTCATACTTATAATGATATGGCAGATAATAAAGCTGTTCTAGAGTCTATAGCTAGAAGCTTTGGCTATCATTATGGTGTTAGAAAGAATGTTCGAGTAAATACTATTTCTCAATCACCAACAGATACAACAGCTGGAAGCGGTGTTAAAGGTTTTGATGTTTTTTATAAGTTTTCTAATGATCTTGCTCCGCTAGGAAATGCTTCTGCTGATGAGTGTGCAGCTTACACAATATCTCTATTTTCTGACTATACAAAAAAGGTTACTATGCAAAATTTATTTCATGACGGCGGATTTTCTTTTATGGGTATGAGTGAAGAATCCATGGCGAATTATATGAAACCTAATTCCTAATTGTTTTACAAGTTATTATTCTTTTTAATTAATTTATTTCCTAATCTTAAAAGATTAGCATGGAAATATTGGTACAACTTTATTTCTAAGAGATTTAATAACGATAAGTTTAGATTTATGAACTACGGTTATTATGAAAAAGATTTTTCTCCTACACTGGCAATAACAGATGAGGATGAAAGATATCCCATTCAATTATACCATTTTCTTGCTGAAAAGGTATCTTTTAAAAATTTAGATGTTTTAGAAGTTGGTTCTGGTAGAGGAGGAGGAGCTTCATATCTTGCAAAAACATTTAATCCTAAATCAATTTGTGGAATTGATATTTCCTCTAATGCAATTGACTTATGTAACTCTTTATATGACCAGAATAATCTTTCATTTAAAGTTGGTGACTCTGAAAATCTACCTTTTTTAAATAATTCTATTGATGTAATATTTAATATAGAATCTTCACATTGTTATCCCTCTTTTGAAAATTTCATTGATGAAATTATTCGAGTCTTAAAGCCAGGTGGATATTTTGTTTATTGTGATCTTCTTATTTCAAAAAATTATAATGAGCATATTAAATGTTTTAATAAAAAATATTTAAAATTAATATCAAATACAGATATCACACAAAATGTTATAAATGCCTCAGAATTGATGACTGAAAGTAGGAGAAATTTAATTAATAATTATTCATCAGGATTTTTGAAAAATGTTTTACTTTCTTTTGCGTCAGTTAAGGGAAGTAAAATTTTTAAATCTTTTCAAGAAGGTCATTATAAGTATATTAGTGTTGTTTGTCAGAAAAAAAGTTAATTAGTTTTTGAGATTTCTTTTTTAATTACTTTAAAATTTATTTCTTTTTTATCTTTTATTAATCCAACGTTAATATTATCCCCTTCACTTATTTCAGAACTAATAATCATTTCTGCTATTGGGTCTTCAAAATGTTTCTGTATAGCTCTTTTAAGAGGTCTTGCTCCAAGTTTTTCATCAAACCCATGCTT
The DNA here is from genome assembly GCA_905181585.1 of uncultured Flavobacteriales bacterium. Lineage (GTDB taxonomy): Bacteria > Bacteroidota > Bacteroidia > Flavobacteriales > BACL11 > CAJIYG01. The sequence continues at coordinate 305,357 of CAJIYG010000002.1, read as the reverse complement.
TGCTATAAATAAACTAGCTTGGGTTGAAATTTTAGCATTGTAGCCAAGTTCTTTAATTCTTAAAATAATTTTTGATAATTCTATTTTAACAATGTCATTAATATTTTCTTGAGTTAAACTCCGAAAATATACTATATCGTCAATTCTATTTAAAAATTCTGGAGCAAAGGATTTCTTAAGAGCTTTATTAATAATTCCTTTAGCATGATCGTCCAAATCAAGTTTTTTAGAACTAGTATTAAAGCCTATACCATTCCCAAATTCTTTTAATTGTCTTGATCCTATATTTGATGTCATAATAATAATAGTATTCTTAAAATCAATTTTTCTTCCTAAGCTATCTGTCATTTGACCATCTTCTAAGGCCTGAAGAAGTAAATTAAAAACATCAGGGTGTGCTTTTTCAATTTCATCTAATAGAATAACCGAGTAAGGCTTTCTTCTTACTTTTTCTGTTAATTGACCTCCTTCCTCATATCCAACATAACCTGGAGGAGCACCAATTAATCTTGAAACCGCAAACTTTTCCATATATTCACTCATGTCAATTCTAATAAGGGCATCTTCAGAATCAAACATCTCTTCGGATAAAGTTTTAGTTAATTGAGTTTTTCCAACTCCTGTTGGGCCAATAAAAATGAATGACCCAATTGGTTTATTTGGATCTTTAAGGCCAGCTCTATTTCTACGAATAGCTTTAACAACTTTTTTAACTGCATTATCTTGACCAATAATTTTTTTTGAAATTTGATCAGCCATTTTTGATAATACCTTTTTTTCTTTTGATGCTATTCTCTGCACCGTTATACCTGTCATTAAACTAATTACATCTGCAACATCGTCTTCATCAACAATTTCTTTATTAATTCTTAAGCTTTTCTCCCATGATTTTTTCTCTTTTTCAAGAGAAGAAATTAAACTTTTTTCTTGATCTCTTAAATGAGCAGCTATTTCGAAGTCTTGAGCTTTAATTGCATTAACTTTGTTTAAAGTAACATGCGATAATGTTTCTTCTAAGTCAGTTATTTTCTTAGAAACCTTAATATTAGTAATATGAACTCTAGAACCTGCCTCATCTAATGCATCAATTGCTTTATCTGGAAGAAATCGGTCATTCATATATCTATTAGTAAGACTTACGCATGCAATTATCGCCTCATCAGTATATTTGACATTATGATGATCTTCATATTTAGATTTAATATTTTGTAAAATTTCAATTGTTTCTTTAACATTTGTTGGGTCAACTAATATTTTTTGAAATCTTCTTTCTAGAGCACCATCTTTTTCTATATGTTGTCTGTATTCATTTAAAGTTGTTGCTCCAATACATTGTAACTCACCCCTTGCAAGAGCAGGTTTAAACATATTTGATGCATCTAAAGATCCTGAAGCACCTCCAGCACCAACAAGAGTATGAATTTCATCTATAAATAAAATTATATCACTATTTTTTTCTAATTCCGATATAATTCCTTTCATTCTTTCTTCAAATTGACCTCTATACTTAGTTCCAGCAACTAAAGCAGCTAAATCAAGCATAACAATTCTTTTGTCAAATAAAATTCTTGCGACTTTTCTTTGAACAATTCTTAATGCTAATCCTTCTGCTATTGCAGATTTTCCGACTCCGGGTTCACCAACCAATATAGGATTGTTCTTTTTTCTTCTACTAAGAATTTGCGAAACTCTTTCAATTTCTTTTTGTCTACCGACAATTGGATCAAGCTTACCTTCTTGTGCATATTTAGTGAGATCTCTTCCGAAGTTATCTAAAATTGGTGTTTTACTTTTTGAAGATTTTGTTTTTGTTGATTTGGTTGGCCCAAAAATATCATCGTTACTATTCTCATCATCATCGTAAGAGTCTGAGTGTTCTGATGTAATATCATTTGTTAAGGTTTGATATTCATCAAGAATAATATCATAATCAATATGAAGATGTTTTAAAGTTGTTGTAATAATATTATTTTCATCAAGAAGAATAGATAATAAAACATGAATTGTTTTTATTTCATCTTCTTGAAGATTTTTTCTTTCTAAAATAGATTTTTTTAAAATTCTTTCAGCTTGTTTGCTGAAAATAATTTCTTCAGATTTTAAATTTTCATTAACAATACTAATGTTATTATTAATTGTATTCTCAATAATAATTTTTAATTCTTCTGGATTAATTTCTAAGTTTTTTAAAACTTGAATGGCAGAGCCTCCACCATCTCTAATAATTCCTAGAAATAAGTGCTCTATTCTTATAGTCTTATCACCTAATCTTACTACTTCTTCTCTTACAAAAGTAAAGACTTCTTTCATTCGATTTGAAAAACCTGTTTTCATATTTTTTAACGCAATTTTATTTTTAATCTATTTGACTGCAATTTACATTAATATTATACAATTTTAAGTCTCTAATAACATCATTTTTTTTAACAAGTTTTGTTCATAACTTAATGGCTAAAAACTCTAGTATTTCTTATGATTGGGAGACTAATTTTATTTAATTTGTTAATACTAAAAAAAACACCATTATGTCTGAAGGAGAAAAAATTATTTCAATAAATATTGAAGAAGAAATGAAATCTAAGTACATTGATTATTCAATGTCTGTTATTGTTTCCAGAGCTTTACCTGATGTTCGTGATGGTCTTAAACCAGTTCATAGAAGAGTTCTTTTCGGAATGCATGAACTTGGTGTTCGTTCAAACACAGCATATAAAAAATCTGCTAGAATTGTTGGAGAAGTTTTAGGAAAATTTCATCCTCATGGTGACACTTCCGTCTATGATGCTATGGTGAGAATGGCTCAAGACTGGAGTCTTAGGTATATGATGGTTGATGGACAAGGTAATTTTGGTTCTGTTGATGGAGATAATCCTGCTGCAATGAGATATACTGAAGCTAGAATGAGAAAAACTTCAGAAGATATGTTGTTAGATATTGATAAGGATACAGTTGATTGGAATGATAATTTTGATGATACTCTTAAAGAGCCATCAGTACTTCCATCTAGATTGCCTAACCTTCTTTTAAATGGAACAACAGGTATTGCTGTTGGTATGGCAACAAATATGCCACCTCATAACCTTACTGAAGTTGTTGATGGTTGTATACAGTATATCGATAAGAGAGGTGATTTAGAAGTTTCTGATCTTATGAATAATGTTAAAGCACCAGATTTCCCAACTGGAGGAACTATTTATGGATATGATGGTGTTAGATCTGCTTTTGAGACAGGAAGAGGGAGGATTGTTATCAGAGGAAAAGTTCGTTTTGATGAAGAAAATGGTAGAGAAAGAATTATTGTTGAGGAGATTCCTTACATGGTCAATAAGTCAAACCTTATTAAACAAACAGCTGATTTAGTAAATAATAAAAAATTAGAGGGTATATCAGATATTAGAGATGAATCTGATAGAAATGGTATGAGAATCGTTTATGATTTAAAAAGGGATTCAATTCCAAATATTGTTCTAAATAAACTTTATAAATATACTGCACTTCAATCATCTTTTAGTGTTAATAATATTGCTTTAGTTGCTGGAAGACCACAACTTCTTAATCTAAAGCAATTAATTCAATACTTTGTTGAGCACAGACATGATGTTTTAATTAGAAAAACAAAGTTTGAATTAAAGCAAGCAGAGAAGAGAGCTCATATTCTTGAAGGTTTATTAATTGCTTTAGATAATCTTGATGCTATTATTAAACTAATTAGATCATCAAGAACACCTGAAGATGCAAGACACGGATTAATTAACGATTTTAAATTATCAGATATTCAAGCTAGAGCTATTTTAGATTTGAGACTTCAAAAACTCACGGGTCTAGAAATGGATAAGATTAAGGCTGAACATGAGGAGATTATGAATAAAATTAAAAGATTTAATGAAATTCTTTCCGATGAAAATCTTAGATTTTCTATGCTAACTGACGATTTAAAAGAAGTTAAAGAAAAGTATGGAGATGATAGAAGATCTAATATTGAATATTCATCTTCAGAAGTTAGTATTGAAGACATGATTCCTAATGATGAAGTTCTTATTACAATTTCACATTTAGGTTATATTAAGAGAACTACATTAAGTGATTATAAATCTCAAGGTAGAGGAGGAGTTGGCTCTAGAGGAGCCACAACAAGAGATGAAGATTTTGTTGAGGAAATGGTTATGGCTAACAACCATGATTATATGCTATTTTTTACAGAACAAGGAAGATGTTTTTGGTTAAAAGTTTATGAAATTCCTGAAGGAAGTAAAACATCAAAAGGAAGAGCTATTCAAAACATTATTAATATTCCTAAAGATGATAAAGTAATGGCTTATATAAATACAAAGGATCTTAAAGATGAAGAATACATCAATTCTAATTATATTATGATGTGTACAAAAAAAGGAGTTGTTAAGAAGACTACATTAGAAGCATACTCTAGACCAAGAACAAACGGAATAAATGCAATAACTATTAAAGAAGGAGATCAATTACTTGAAGCTAAAATGACAACAGGTAGATCTCATATTATGATGGCAGTTAAATCTGGAAAAGCTATACATTTTGAAGAAGAAAAAGTTCGTTCAATGGGAAGAACTGCTAGCGGAGTTAGAGGAATAAGACTTGCTAATGATAAGGATGAAGTTGTTGGGATGATTTGTATTGAAGATGTTGATTCAACAGTTTTAGTAGTGTCTGAAAATGGGTATGGTAAAAGATCAGCAGTTGATGATTATAGAATTACAAATAGGGGAGGTAAGGGAGTTAAAACAATTAATGTTACTGAAAAAACAGGTAACTTAATATCTCTAAAAAATGTTACTGACAACGATGATTTGATGGTCATTAACAAATCTGGAGTTACTATAAGGATAGGAGTTGATACTTTAAGGGTTATGGGAAGAGCAACCCAGGGAGTTAAATTAATAAGATTAAGAGATGGTGATGCTATTGCATCAGTTGCAAAAGTTTCTAAATGGGAAGAAGATGATAATATTTCTGAAGAAGAGTTAATTGAAAATGAAACAATTATAAAATCTCCAGCAGTTGAAAATACTACAATAGAAAATAATAACGATAAAGATATAAGTGATAGTGATGATAATGACGATGATGAAGAGTCAAATGATTCCACTAACACTACACCTGAGTTGTTTTAATGTGTTAAAAATCAAATTCTTATCTTATTATTAGTAAAATTTAATATTATTATTTAAATATGATATTTTTGCATGATAAATTGTAATAATAATTATCATGTATATATTCAGAAATCTACTTTTAGTAGTCTTAGTCTTTTCTTTTTCTTTTTCTTCATTTGCTGATGATAAGAAAGAATCAGTTTTATTAAATAATCCAAGTGCAGATCCTTTAGATATTTCATATGAAAAATGGCTACTGCCAAATGGTTTAACATTATTGATACATGAAGACAATTCAGATCCTGTAGTTCATGTTCATGTAACTTATCATGTAGGTTCTAATAGAGAAACTGCTGGTAAATCTGGTTTTGCTCACTTTTTTGAACATATGATGTTTCAAGGCTCTGAAAACGTTGAAGATGAACGACATTTTAAAATTGTTAGTGAATCAGGAGGAAATATGAATGGAAATACTACATATGATAGAACAGTTTATTTCCAAACAATGCCTTCTAATTATTTAGAAACTGCTTTATGGTTAGAAGCTGACAGAATGGGTTTTCTTTTAGATGCAGTAACCCCTGAAAAATTTGAAAATCAACGTGATGCTGTAAAAAATGAAAAATATCAAAATCAAATTAGTCAACAATATGGTATGATGTATGAAGTTATTGGGCAAACACTTTATCCTCCATCTCATCCATATAATTGGCCAGTAATTGGTTATGTTGATGACTTAGATAGGGCAAATTTAGAAGATTTAAAGAATTTTTTTCTAAGATGGTATGGTCCAAATAATGCAATTTTAACTGTTACTGGAGATGTTCAATCGAGTAATGTTCTAAAACTTGTTGAAAAATATTTTGGCTCAATTCCAAGAGGAGCAGAGGTGAAAAAACAAAAGGCAAATGTTCCTAGGTTATCAAGTGATCTATACACTTCTTACACAGACAATGTTTATTTACCTCTAACTGATATTATTTTTCCTACAGTTGCAAATTACCATAAAGATGAAGCTCCATTGGATATGTTAGCTGCTTTGATGGGACAAGGAAAAAAATCAATCTTTTACAAAAATTTTGTTAAAAGTGAAAAAGCTATACAAGCAGGAGTTAGTCACCCATGTAGAGAATTATCTGGAGAGTTTAAATTTACAGTTCTTTCATTTCCTGATTGGCAAGAAGATCAAGGAATATATTTTAACAATATAGAATCAGACATTAGAAATACAATAGCTGAATGGGAAGAAAAAGGCTTTTCTGATGAGGATTTAGAAATGGTTAAAACTGAAATGATAAGTCAAAGTATTGATATGAAAACTTCTATTTCTTCAAAGGCTAGCATGATTTCTTCTTGGGAGTGGTTAGCAAGAGGAAAATATAATATTTCTTCTGAAATTGAGAGATATAAAAATGTTAGTAGGGAAGATATTCTTAGAGTATATAATAAATATATTAAGAATAGAAAAGCAGTTATCATGACTGTTAAACCAAAGAGCCCTTTTGTTAAAGAATTAGATTCTATGATTAGCGTTAATCCTAACTCTAATCTTATATTAGATGAGGACCCTCAGTATGAAAATCTTAATTATGTTAAAGCCATTGATAAGTTTGATAGGAGTCTTCAACCTGACCCAACTACTCCAAAAAAACCAACTATTCCAACTTTTTATAATGAAATTTTTGGAAATGGACTAAAAACTATATTTTCTGAAACTAATGAGGTTCCAAAAATATATTTAAGATTAAAAATTAATGGTGGTTCTCTTTTGGAAAATGATAAAAAAATAGGGGTTTCAGATTTAACTGCACAAATGATGAATGAAAGTACTGTAAACATGTCTTCAGAAGATATTAGTGTTGAATTACAGAAACTTGGTAGCTCTATTAATTTTTCAAGTGATAATGAGGGAACTATGATGTATATTGAAACCTTAACAGATAATCTTACTAAGACGTTAGAAATTGCAAAAGAAAAGTTGTTTAATCCTGCTTTTAATGAAGAAGATTTTAAAAGAATAAAAAAGACAAATATTGAAGGACTTGAGTCATCTAAGAAGAATGCACAATTTCTCGCAATGAATGCAATGGAAAGCGTATTATATGGAGAAACACCTTATGGAAGATCTACTAATGAAAAAAATATTAAGAAAATTAAAATTAAAGATGTTAAAGAATTTTATAATAATTACTCTCCTTCAGTTAGTGAATTAGTATGCGTTGGAAATATATCTCAAGAAGAATTTTATAAAAATCTCGATTTTTTAAAAAACTGGAAGGGTAAAGATATTTCTATTCCAAGTAATTTTGAATTTCCTGAAGATGATGTAACTCAAATTTATTTAATAGACAAGGAAGGGGCGTCACAATCTTTTATTATTATGGGGCATAAATCTGATTCTTATGATGTAGATGGAGAATTTTTTAAATCTCAAATTATGAATCAATCTTTAGGAGGTGGTGCAAGTGGGAGATTGTTTTTAAATCTAAGAGAAGATAAAGGTTTTACTTACGGTGCATATTCTTTTTTCTCAGGAGGTAAAGATCAAGGAGCATTTGGTATTCAGACTAGCGTAAAAACAGAAGTTACTGATAGTGCTTTAATAGAGATCTTTAGTATTCTTGATAATTATACAAATGGAGGAATTACAGCTAGTGAACTTAATTCAACAAAAAAATCATTTTTAAATTCAGCTTCTCTTAAATATGAAACACCAAATCAAAAACTAGGTTTCTTAAATAGAATTTTAACATATGATTTAGACCCTTCATATGTAGATAAACAAGCAGAGATATTAAACTCTATTAGTCTTGATGAAGTTAATTCAATTGCCTCTAAAAAAATAAAACCAAGTGAAATGTCTGTAGTTATTGTAGGTAATAAATATTTGATTAAGAAAAAATTAGAAAACTTATCTTCTTCTAAAGATGGCACAAAATTTAAATTTAAAATAAATGAACTTAAATATTAATATTATGAGAAACGTTATAATAATTTTATTATTAACAATTATATCAAATACTTGTTTTGCTCAAAAACACAATATTGTTAATGCATCAATTGCTTTAAGGCAAGAAAAACTTGATGAAGCAAAAAAATATATCGATGAAGCATTTTTAAATGAATCCACCTCTAATGATCCTAAAATGTGGAATTATAGAGCTCCAATTTATTTAGAAATTGCTTTAAAGAAACCAGAGCTTGATAATAATGCTACTCTTAAAGCTACAGATTCTTTTATTAAATGTTTACAAAAAGGAAAAAAAGATAAAATTATTGTAAAGAAATGGACTCCAAAGGAAGATGTTTTAGCAGGATTGATTCAATGTGGATATAAGTTATTTAATGTTGCTATTGACAAGTATAATCTGAAAGAATATAAAAGGTCTATAGAATTATATGAAAAGATTTTTGATATCATTCCTTTTGATGAAGAAGATCAACTTAAAAGAGGTAATATTACAGAAGAAACTATTTTATATAATTCTTTTTTTGCTTCTAGCAAGTTAAAGAATAATGAACTTTCTAAGAAACTTTTACAGAAATTAATTAATCTTAATTTCAATGAACCTTCTATCTATATTTCAATGAGTAATATTTATAAAAGTGAAGATAAGATGGAAAAAGCTATTGAATATTTATCTCTTGGAAGAGATATGTTTGAAGATGATCAGTCAATTATTAATACAGAGATTAACTTATTTATTGAACTTGGAAGAACATTAGAATTAATAGAAAAATTAGGGGAAGCAATTGAATTAGATTCAGAGAATAGTTTATTATATTTTAATAGAGGAACAATTTATGATCAAGAAGGAAAAATTAAAGAAGCTGAAGAAGATTATAATAACGCAATTAAATTAGATCCATCTTCATTTGGAAGTAATTATAATTTAGGTGCATTATATTTTAATAAAGCAGTTGAATTAAATAATTCTGCTAATGCGACAAGTAATGATGCTAAATATAAAAAACTTAAAAAAGAAGCAGATATGTTTTTTGATAAAGGTCTTCCATTTTTAGAATCTGCTTATGCAATCAACCCAAAAGATAAGAATACACTTTTATCTTTAAAACAATTGTATTATATGAAAGGGGATTATAAAAAGTCTGAAGATATTAAACGTCAAATTTCACAACTATAAAAAATTATGAAAATGAATAATAAATTAATTTTAACATTATTAATTACTGTTTTATCATGTCATTTTTCTTTTGCACAATATTCTGCATTTGGAAATAATACTAAGAAAGAAAAATCTTCTAAAAATCAAGTTAAATCTTTAGATGAGTTTACAAAAAAAACAAAAAATTGCAATTTATATGAAGGCCTTTTTAATATTTATCAGAGTAAAAAAGATGGTAAATCTTATATAGAAATTGATTCTAGTCATCTTAACAAAGAATTTATTTACTTCAGTTATTTTGAAAATGGAGTTACAGATGCTGGAGCTGTAAAAGGAAGATACAGAGGTTCTAAAATTATTAAGATTAATAAATTTTATAATAAAATTGATTTTACAATAAAAAATACATCTTATTATTTTGATAATGATAGCCCTCTTAAAAAAGCTGAAAATACAAATATTAATACTCCTATTATTATTTCTGAATCTATTATTGCAACAAGCAGTGACAAGAAAAGATTCCTTTTAAATGCTGATAATATCTTTCTTAATGAATCCTTTCAGCAAGTAAAATATTCTTACCCTGGCTCTTATAGAGGTTTTAAATTAGGAAATCTAAGTAAGAACAAAACAAGATATGACAAGATTAGAAGTTATCCTGAGAATACTGATGTAGTGGTAAATTATTTTTATGAAAGTAAATATCCATCTAGTAGAGGAGGGGGTGCTATAACTGATTCAAGAAATGTATCAGTATTAGTTCAACATAGTCTTGTTAAAATGCCAGATGATAAATATATTCCAAGAGTTGATGATACACGAGTTGGATTTTTTACTACTCAATCTAATAATATGACGACTTTAGATCAAGTCAACTATAGAGATTTTATTAATAGGTGGAGATTAGAAAAAAAAGATTCTACAAAAGAATTCTCTGAACCTATTAAGCCAATAGTTTACTGGATTGAGAATACAACTCCATTAGAATTTAGAGATATTATAAAAGAGGGTGTTGAAAGATGGAATATTGCATTTAAAAAAGCTGGATTTCTAAATGCTATACAAGTAAAGGTTCAACCAGATTCTGCTGAATGGGATGCTGGAGATATTAGATATAATGTATTAAGATGGACATCATCTCCAAATCCTCCTTGGGGAGGATATGGCCCTTCTTTTGTAAATCCTAAAACTGGAGAGATATTAGGAGCTGATATCATGCTAGAGTGGACTTATATTACAAACAGAATTGTTGCTGATGATTTATATAATGATAATAGTTCTGAAGATAAAAATTGTTGTACTGCTTCTCATTTTCAACAAATTGAAAACTCACTAGGGTTTAGTCATATAAAAAATATGAATCTTGGAGAAGAAATGGAGAAAGAACTAGTAAAGCAATCACTTTATCGTTTAGTTCTTCATGAAGTGGGACATACTTTAGGACTAAATCATAATTTTAAAGCCAGTGCATTACTAACTACTGAAGAGTTAAATAATAAGAAAATTGTAGATGAAAAAGGTGTCACATCCTCGGTAATGGATTATCCTGCTATCAATATTAATAAAAATTCTGATGAGCAAGCATTATTTTTTGATGTTAAACCAGGTTTTTATGATGTTTGGGCAATTCAATTTGGATATTCTGAGTTTAATGAAAATGAAGAAATTGAAATTTCAAATATTCTTTCTAGATCTACTGAAAAAGAATTAGCATTTGCAAATGATGCTCTAGATATGAGATCGCCAGGAAAAGGATCTGATCCAAATGCTATGATTTATGATTTATCTAGTAATCAATTAGATCATTCAGTTGATAAGATTAATATGGTAATTGATATATTAAAAAATCTAAAATCTAAATATACATTAGAAAATGATACATATGAGGAACTTTATAGATCTTATATCAATCTTGTGTTTTCATATTATCAAGCTCTAAATATTGTTACAAGACAGATAGGAGGTGTACATATTGATTTATCACATACAGATCAGAAATCAGATAAAAAACCTTTTGAAAGTGTAGATAAGGAAACTCAAAAAAGAGCTATGGATATTTTATCTAAATATGCATTTAGTAATAAAATACTTCTTCAAGAAGATTTATTTCCTTATTTGCAAAAGCAGAGGAGAGGCTTTAATGTTTCAACTGATCCAACAATACATCAACGAATTTTAAGATATCAAAATAGATTACTCGATCATTTACTTCATCCAAATGTGTTGTTAAGGCTATCTAATTCAAGTCTTTATGGTAATGAATATAAATTACCTTACTACATGATTGATTTAAGAAATTCAATTTTTAAATCAGATCTTAATTCTAATATTTCAACAATTAGACAAAATCTTCAAGTTACTTATGTCAATAGATTAATTAAAATATTAGATAATAAATCTAGGTTCGATAATTTGTCAAAAAGTTCTGCTTTTTATAATTTATCATGGTTAAAAGATAATCTTAATAATAATATTGGAGATTTACAATCTAAGCAGCATAAACAATATCTTTTATTTCTTATTGAGTCTTTAGAAACTAATAAATAATTTATCTTTTCTAATAAAAGAGATATTCAATCATTTACAATTTAACATAATATTAATTATAAGACAACTGTATTTTATATAAAATTATATAATGAAATTAGAAAATTACAAGGATTATAGAAATTATTCAGTAAAAATATATGACATACAGATGTCTATGAGTGTCTTAAGTTGGGATAGAGAAACTAAGATGCCCAAAAATGGAAGTAAGTTTAGAGCTCAACAATTAACCACTCTAGCTAAAATTGCTTACGAATTGTCAATAGATAATGATTATGGCAAGTTACTAGAAAAATTAAGTAATGATGATTCTTTAAATTCTGATGAAAAACGAAATATATATTTGTCTAGAAAACAATTTTTAAAGAATAAAAAATATTCAACAGAATTTATTGTTAAGCAATCGAAATTAATTTCAAAAGCTTTTAATGATTGGAGAATTGCAAAAGATAAAAATGATTATAAATTATTTCAGGACTCACTTGAAAAATTAGTGGATTTAAGAAGAGAAGAATGTGAGTTACTTGGTTATGATGAGCACCCATATGACGCATTATTAGATGAATATGAACCAAATTTAAAAACTTCAGATATAGATTTGATTTTTGATGATGTAAAAAATAAACTTGTGCCTTTTATTAAAAGAATATCTCATAATAATAATGTAGATGATTCCTTTTTCTATCAATTCTTTGAAAAGAATAAACAATGGGATTTTGGTATAAAATTATTAAAACAAATGGGTTATGATTTTGATTCTGGTCGTCAAGATATTTCTGCCCACCCCTTTTCATCTCATTTTTCTCCTGAAGATACTCGTGTAACAACGAGAATTGATGAAAATAATCTCTCTGAAATGATTTGGAGCTGTATTCATGAAGGTGGTCATGCATTGTACGAGCAAGGCATATTATCTGAGAACTATGGTACTCCACTGGGTAACTCTGTTTCATTAGGAATACATGAATCACAATCAAGACTTTGGGAGAATCATGTTGGTCGAAGTTTAGAATATTGGAAAAATAATTTCTCTTCTTTAAAATCCTTATTTCCAGATAAATTAAAAAATATTGATTTTGAGAAATTTTATAAAGCTACAAATAATGTAAAGCCATCTTTAATTAGAACTAATGCAGATGAACTTACTTATCATTTACATGTTCTTATTAGATTTGAAATAGAAAAAGGATTAATTGAAGGAAGTATTAATGTAAAAGATCTTCAATCAATTTGGAATGAAAAATACTATAAATATTTAGGAATTAAAGTCCCAAGTGATTCTGTAGGAGTATTACAAGATATTCATTGGTCCCATGGGAGTTTTGGATACTTTCCAACTTATACCTTAGGTAGTTTTTATGCTGCTCAGTTTTTTAATAAAGCATCAGATGAAATTGATAACATTGAAAATAAAATTCTAAAAGGAGATACTTCTGAGTTATTAGATTGGTTAAGGAATAATATTCATAGATACGGTGAAAAATATGATGCAAATGAACTTTGTAAAAAAATTACTGGAGAAGAACTAAATTTTAAATATTTTATGGAATATGTAACTAAAAAATATTCTGATATATATGATCTTAATTAGCCTTCACAGCTACTGCATGAAACAAGATTAGTTACCATTTCTTTTGAAACACTTTGACTTCTTTGATAATACAATGTCTTGACACCTAATTTCCATGCTTCTATTATTAGGTTATTTACATCTTTTACTGGTAAATTAGCTGGAATATTTAAATTTAGACTTTGTGCTTGATCAATATATTTTTGTCTAATTGAAGCTTGTTGTATGATTTCTAATTGACTTATTTCTTTAAATGTTTTAAAAACATTTTTTTCATTATCTGATAATTGCTTTATATGATTTACACTTCCATTGTTAAGCATTATGCTTCGCCAAACTTCTTCATTATCAAGATCTTTTTCAACTAAAAGTTTTTGAAGATATTTATTTTTCCTCATAAAGTTTCCTTTTGCAAGGCCAGCTTTATAATAATTACTGTACATTGGTTCTATACCCGGTGATGTTTGACCTAATATTGCTGATGAAGAAGTTGTTGGGGCTATTGCCATTAATGTTGTATTCCTTCTTCCATATCCTTCTAACACCTCAGGTTCTCCATAGATTCTTGCAAGTTCAACTGTAGCTTTTTCAGATTTTTCGTGTATGTCTTTGAATATTTTTGTTGTAAGTTGTTTAGCTTCCATTCCTTCAAATGGTATCATATTTCTTTGTAGATATGAATGCCAGCCTAGCACACCTAATCCTAATGCTCTGTGTCTTTTTGCAAAACGATTTGCATTTTCTAAATAATAATTCCCTTCAGTTTTTTTGATGAATTCTTCAAGAACTGCATCTAAAAAATATACTGCTAATTTAACTGTTTCTGTATCTTTCCATTCATCATACATTTCTAGGTTTAATGATGATAGACAACAAATAAATGATTCGTCTTTACTTGATGGTAGCGCTATTTCAGAACAAAGGTTACTAGCATTAATCATCATATTTTTGTCTTTGTAAACTTGTGGTTTGTTTCTGTTTACATTATCAGTGAAAAATATATAAGGTAATCCTTTCTGTTGACGATTTTCAAGAACTTTTGCCCATATTTTTCTTTTATCCATGTCACCTTCAATCATCTCGTTTAACCAATAATCTGGAACACAAACGGCGTAAAATAAATTTTGTATCGGACTTCCAATACTTTTGATAGCCATGAATTCTTCAATGTCTGGATGATCTATATCTAAATAGGCCGCAAAAGCTCCTCTTCTAACTCCTCCTTGTGAAATTGTGTCCATTGTAGTGTCAAATAGTTTCATAAAGCTAACAGCACCACTACTCTTTCCATTATCTTTAACAGCACTACCTCTTTCCCTCATTGCGCCAAAATAGCCAGACGTACCCCCTCCTATTTTAGTTTGCATAATAACTTCGCCGAGTTTGTGTGTTATATCTTCTATTCTATCAGGTACATGAACATTAAAACATGAAATAGGTAAGCCTCTTTCTGTACCCATGTTTGCCCATATAGGAGAACTTAAACTCATCCATCCTCTTTCAACCATTTCTTTAAAGGCTTCTTTTAGTTCAGGTCTATATAGATTTTTTGCTGCTGCTGAGCAAATTCTATCAATTGCTCCTTCTACAGATTCACCCTGTAGTAGATAACCCCTATTTAAAATTTGATCACTTTCTGAGTTTTTCCACCAATATCTTTCCATCATGTTAAAATTTCTTGTTTATTAAAATAAGTCTAGAGCAGTTATGCTTTTATCGTGTTTTGTATATTCAACTGGTCTTTTTGCAAAGAAATCGTCCATGCTATTTGAAAAAACTTCATTTTCAAACCATGCCATCGGTTGATAATCGTCGTAGGATACATTAAAAACTTTATCAATACCTATTTGAACTAAGCTTTCATCAGCACGATATTTCATAAAGTTTAATAGATCTTTTTTTGTAACAAATTCTAAATCACCCTTTTCAAAAATCCAATCTAGTAACTTACTTTCAATTTCGATTGACTCTTCAACTACTTTTCTTATTTTATCCAGAGTTTTTTTATTAAAAAATTCTGGATATTCTTCTTTAATTTTGTTTATTATATAAATACCAGCATTTGCATGAAGTTGTTCATCTATTGAAGTCCATGCAATAATGTTACTAACATTTTTCATGTGTCCTTTAAATCTTGTAAATGATAAGATTATAGCAAATTGACTAAAAAGTGAAACATTTTCTATTAAAATAGAAAATAAGATTAGCGATATGGCATACTCTTCTTTGTCGTCAGATTTTGAATTTGATAACGCAGAAGATAAGTAATCTACTCTTTCCTTTATAACAGGTATCTTTATTAGATCTTCAAATTCATCATTATAACCTAAAACCTCTAACAATCTTGAATAAGCTTCAGAGTGTCGAAATTCACACTCAGCAAAAGTACTACCCAAGCCATTGAACTCAGGCTTTGGCAGGTGTGTGTAAAGATCACCCCAAAATGTCTTAACGTTAACTTCAATTTGAGCAATTGCCAGTAATGCATTTTTTACTGCGTTTTGTTCTACTTCGTCCAAATGAGATAAAAAATCTTGTGTGTCTGCAGTAAAATCTACTTCAGAGTGAACCCAAAAAGATTTATTTATAGCATCAGTAAAGTCGGTAACCTCAGGATATTCAAAAGGTTTGTAGTTTCTTCGGTAGTCAAATATACCCATATTTAAATATTTAAAAATTAATAAATGTTATGAACTTACTTAAATGATAATATCATAAAACTGTTTAATAATATATTAATTTCACAGGGATTATAACAAGAGAAGCAGTTATAAAGTGTAATTATATGTGTTTAAAAAACATCTTTTTTTAATAATCTAGCTAAAGATTTATTATCGTTTTAGTAAAGAACTACCACAAATATAAGACCTTATATTTTCGATTAAAACGACTTATCACAATTAAAAAACAATATTTATTAACATTGAAATTTATAATTTAAAACACCTGTTTTTCATGAGCTGATTAAGATCTGTATTTATACTTATTAAATAAGAATTTGTTAATCATTTAATAATATCCATCTATCTTCTTTGTCATTTAATTGTTTAATTATAATTCCAAGCTCGTTACTTTTATTAATTAGGTCGTTGTGATTAATATTAGTTTGACAAATTTCTAATTCTAGTACTTTCTTCTTATTTTCTAGTTCATTAATTTCCTTCTCTAATTTCTCTAGTTCAAATTTAATTTTATAGGAAATTTTTTCGTTCTTTTTTTCCAGTTTTAAAGAATTTTTTTCTTTGTGCTGAATTTTTTTAAATTCTAACTTTTGAGTATTTAAATTTTCTCTATATTCTGAATATGTACTATAAATATTATTAATTATTCCGTCTCCTTCAAAGATAAATAAATGATCAACTAATTTATCCATAAAATACCTATCATGAGAAACAATTATTATGCATCCTTCATAATCTGTTAGAAAATCTTCTAATTTGCTTAAAGTTAATATATCTAAATCATTTGTTGGCTCATCTAAAATTAAAAAATTTGGATTTTTTATTAAAATAGTTAATAAATACAATCTTCTTTTTTCACCCCCACTTAAGCTTTTAACTCTTGTGTTTTGAAGGTTTCTGTCAAACAAGAAATGTTCTAATAGCTGTGATGCACTGATCTTTTTGCTGTTTGACATAACAATATAATCAGCTATGTTTTTCAGACAATCAATAACTCTTATCTCATCATCAAATTGAATACCATCTTGAGTAAAATATCCATATCTAATTGTTTCGCCAATAACTACTTTGCCAGAATCAATTGATTGAATTTGTGTCAAAACGTTGAGAAACGTACTTTTTCCAACACCATTTCCTCCAACTATGCCAATTCTTTCTCCTTTTTTAAAAACATAATTAAAATTTTTAATGATTTTAATATTATTGTAAGATTTTGAAACATTAATTAATTCTAAAACTTTTCCTCCTATCCTATTCATCTTAATATCAATATTAAGTTCTTTAGAAGTTGTCTTAGTTTTTGCTTTTGATTCAATTTTATAAAAGCTATCAATTCTAGATTTTGACTTTTTAGTTCTAGCCTTTGGAGATCTACGTAACCACTCCAACTCCTTTTTCATTAATTTCTTAGCTTTATCTACTTCTGTATGTAAATTATTTTTTCTCTCTAATCTTTTCTCCAAAAAATAATTATAGTTTCCTTTATGGTGGTATATGTTATTTCCATCAAGTTCGATGATATGATTAGTAACTCTTTCAAGAAAGTATCGATCGTGAGTAATCATTAGCAAAGTAATATTTTGTTTCTGTAAAAATTTTTCTAACCATTCAATCATACTTACGTCTAAGTGATTTGTTGGCTCATCTAAAAATATAATATCAGCATCTTCCATTAATATTGAAACTAGAGATAATCTTTTTTTTTGTCCTCCAGAAAGTTTTGTGATATCTTGATTTAGATCTTTGAAATTAAATCTCTCTAACATAGCTTTATATCTATCTTCATAATTCCAAGCTTGGAATCTATCCATTTCTAAAGTTAAGTCATCAATGTTTTTTAATGTGTTGCTATTATTTTTGTCCTTATTTAACGAAATAGCTTTTTTATAGTTTAATTTCAGTTTAATAATATGATTTTCATCATCATTTATTAATTCTTTAATGGATGTATACTTATCGAAATTTGGATTCTGTTCTAAATACGAAGTTCTACAACCACTTCTGTATATAAAACTTCCATCATCCGAATAATCTTTGCCACACAGTATTTTTAATAATGTTGACTTACCAACACCATTATTAGCAATCAATCCAAACTTATCTCCTTTTGAAAGGCCAAAGCTAATATCTTTAAATAGAGACTTCTCTCCATAACTTTTTGATAAATTTTCAACTGAAAGTAAATTCATAAATTATTTAATTAATTCCTGCTATATATCCCGTTGTCCAAGCAGCTTGAAAATTAAAACCACCGGTAATTGCATCAATATTTAAAATTTCACCTGCAAAATATATGTTAGAATGTAATTTACTTTGCATTCTATTCATATCTATATTTTCTAAATCTATCCCACCACATGTAACAAACTCTTCTTTAAATGTAGTTTTGCCTAAAATATGGTACTCATCATTCACAATACTATTAACTAATTTATTTAATTGTTTTGATTTTAAATCAGACCATATAGTTTTAAAATTTATATCGTTTTTAATTAATAAATTCTCCCAAAGTCTTTTTGGGATATTAAAAGGAATATTATTTGTAATTAAAGAGTTTGATGATATAAATTTTTTTAAATCTTCTCTTGCTAACTCTTCATTTTTTGAAATCCAATTTATTTGTATATTAAAATCATAATTCATATCAGATAATAATCTTGCTGCAAAAGAAGAAAGTTTTAGAATAGATGGGCCACTAAATCCCCAATGAGTAATAAGAATGTCTCCTGATTGCTTAAATTTAGTGCCCTGTATCGAGGAAGTTACATTTTTAACACTTACGCCCATTAACGAAGTAATACTATCATTTTTAACTTTAAAAGTAAATAATGAAGGAACTGGAGGAATAATATTATATCCAATAGATTTAAAAATTTTGAAAGAATTCTCTTTTGAAAACCCACCCATTGCAATTATTAATTTATCACAAATTATTTTCTCACTATTTATAATAATTTCAATATTATTTTGTGAATCAATTATTATATTTTCTAATTTACTAGAGCATTTAAGTTTTATATTTAATTTTTTTGAATTATCTAAAAGACAATCATAAATTGTTTTAGATGTATTTGATACGGGAAACATTCTGTTGTCAATCTCAGTCTTAAGATTAACATTTCTGTTTTTAAACCATTTGACCGTATCTTTATTATCAAATATATTAAAAGGTGTTTTTAATTTGTTTTTTCCTCTGGGATAATTTTTAATCAGGCTACTAATACTATCAGATTTGTGCGTTACATTACATCTCCCTCCTCCTGAAACAAGTACTTTTGATAATATTTTGGAAGATTTTTCAAAAATCGTAACATAAGCAGTTGGATTATTTTCTTTTGCAGTTATGGCAGCCATAAAACCTGCTGCCCCTGCTCCTATAACTGCAATATTCATTTATTTTAAATAAAAATAAACATTATTTATCTATATGAGATTTTTCTCATTCTTAAACTTTCAGGAGTTACTTCTAAATACTCATCAGCTTGAATATACTCCATACTTTCCTCAAGAGAAAAATCAATTTTTGGAGCAATTACAATAGCAGCGTCAGATCCAGATTTTCTCATATTAGTTAACTGTTTTCCTTTTGTTACATTAACATCCAAATCATTATCGCGGCTATTTTCCCCAATAACCTGACCTTTATAAATTTCTGTTCCTGGTGAAATAAAGAATTTACCTCTGTCTTGAAGTTTTCCAATAGAAAATGCAGTAGAGCTTCCAGAGTCCATAGAAATTAATGAACCTTTCATCCTTTCAGAAATTTCACCTTTGTGTGGGCCATATTCTCTAAATCTATGAGTCATAATAGCATTTCCAGCAGTTGCAGTAAGCATATTA
Source organism: uncultured Flavobacteriales bacterium (assembly GCA_905181585.1). GTDB lineage: Bacteria > Bacteroidota > Bacteroidia > Flavobacteriales > BACL11 > CAJIYG01. The sequence goes on along the minus strand of CAJIYG010000002.1, from coordinate 285,466 downwards.
TTCCTTAAGCCAATTAAACCCCTCGAAGGTATATCAAATTCTAAATGCTGAAGATCTCCTTTTGGCTCCATTACTAACATATCACCTTTTCTTTGAGTAACTAAATCAATAGCCTTTCCAGAAAATTCTGAAGGAACATCAATAACTAATGTTTCCATTGGTTCTGATTTTTTTCCGTCAATATCTTTAAAAATAACTTGAGGTTTTCCAACCTGTAATTCAAATCCTTCTCTTCGCATTGTCTCAATAAGAACAGATAGGTGAAGTATACCTCTACCAAAGACATTAAATTTATCTTCAGAAACACCATCTTCAACTTTTAAAGCTAAATTCTTTTCTAATTCTTTATATAATCTATCTCTTAAGTGTCTAGATGTACAATATTTTCCTTCTTTTCCAAAAAATGGTGAATTATTTATTGTAAACAGCATACTCATTGTAGGTTCATCAATACTTATTCTAGGCATAGGCTTCAGGGTTTTCTAAATCTGCTAGAGTATCTCCAATTTCAAAACCTTCTATTCCAACCATTGAGCAAATATCTCCACTTCTAGCAGTTGAAACTTTAGTTTTACCCATTCCTTCAAAAACAAATAATTCTTTAATTCTAACTTTTTTATTTGAGCCATCTGCTTTACATAAAATATAATCTTTATTTTCATGCAAATCCCCTCTAAAAATTCTTCCAATTGCAATTCTACCTACAAATTTTGAATAATCTAATGATGTAATTTGCATCTGAGGTGTTCCTTCTTGATATGGTGCTTCAGGAATATCTTTAATTACAGCATCTAATAAAGGGAGGATATTATCTGTTTTATCTTTCCAATCTTCACTCATCCACCCTTCCTTTGAAGATCCAAAAATAGTTGTAAATTCTAATTGATCTTCTGTTGCATCAAGATTAAACATTAATTCAAAAATATTTTCTTGTACAATATCTGGCGTACAATTTTCTTTATCTACCTTATTGACAACAACAATTGGTTTTAATCCTAGTTCAATAGCCTTACTTAAACAAACCTAGTTTGTGGCATTGCACCTTCAAAAGCATCCACAAGTAGCAGAACTCCATCAGCCATTTTTAGAACTCTTTCTACTTCTCCACCAAAATCAGCATGACCAGGGGTGTCAATAACATTAATCTTAACGTCTTTGTATGTGACAGAAACATTTTTTGAAAGAATTGTTATCCCTCTTTCTCTTTCTAAGTCATTATTATCTAGCAATAAGTTCTTTTCTTTCAACTCTATCATCAAGCACTTTACATGCATCAATAATTTTATCAACTAAAGTTGTTTTTCCATGATCAACATGTGCAATAATTGCTATATTTCTTATTGATTGCATTTTTATAATTTTTAGCGTGCAAACATAGTTTAATTTATCTACTAATTAGTTGTTAAAAAAAAAGACTGCACAAAGGCAGTCTTTAATCATTTATCTAAGTTAAAATTATTTTACATCCATTAATTCAACATCAAAAATTAAAGTTGCGTTAGGAGGTATAACTCCACCTGCTCCTCTTTCTCCATAAGCTAAATTTGATGGAATTATAAATGTTGCCTTATCCCCTACTCTTAATAATGCAATTCCTTCATCCCATCCTGGAATAACTCTTCCTTCACCTAGAGGAAATTCAATTGGTTCTTTCCTGTCGTATGATGAGTCAAATTTTGTTCCATCAATTAGTTTTCCGGTATAGTGAACAGAGACTGTTTTTCCCTTTTCAGCTTGTATTCCATTGCCTGTCTTAATCATTTTATATGAAAGACCTGATGCAGTAACCTTTGCTCCTTTTTGTAAATCTTTTAAAACTGCTTCAGATTTAGCTTTATTTCTAAGTTCTTGAGCCTTTACTTCTTCTAAAGCACTACCAAAGACCAATTTAGCATTAAAAGATTCTGCTTTTGATCCTTTTCTAATAATTGTTAATTTTTCTATTATATCTCCTTGTTCAATTTTATTAACAATATCCATTCCTTCAATAACATGACCAAAAACAGAATGTTTACCATCTAGCCAAGGAGTTTCTTTGTGAGTAATGAAAAATTGAGAGCCATTAGTTGTTGGTCCTGAATTTGCCATTGATAACATACCACCCTTGTCATGTTTTAAGTCAGGATGAAATTCATCAGGAAACTTATATCCTGGGTCACCACTTCCAGTACCTTCAGGACAACCTCCTTGAATCATAAAATCAGCAATTACTCTATGAAAATTTAGTCCATCATAATATGGAATGCCAAGATCTTTTTTATTATTTTTAATTGAACCTTCAGCTAAACCAATAAAATTAGCTACAGTTAATGGTGTCTTTTCAAATTCTAGTTGTAGTAAAATTTCACCTTTGTTAGTTTTGAATTTTGCGTAAATTCCTTCTTTCATGTCATTATTATTTATTGAATTAATATTTGTGCTAAAAAATATAGCTAGCGTTAAAAAAAATGTATTTATTTTCATAATGTATATAATTTAAAATTTAGTTTTAAAAATGTTTTCTAATTTTAATAATAGTTTCATTTACAGAAACATATGATATCCCACCTGAAGCATTTATATGACCACCGCCATTAAAATATTCATTTGCAATTTCATTAACTTTTATATTTCCTTTTGATCTTAAAGAAAGCTTAACAACATCACCTCTTTCAACTATTAAAACAGCAATATTAATACCTTTTATTGCAAGTCCATAATTTACTATTCCTTCAGTATCCCCTTTTTTAAACTTAAACCTTTTAAGCTCATCGTTATTTAACGAAATAATTGCAGCATTATTTTCAGGATATATAAGTAATTTTTCATTTAAGCAATAGCCCAATAGTTTCATTTTGTCAGATGACGAGTTATCGTAGATATTATCATGAATACTTGCATTATCAATATTATAATTAATTAACTTAGAAACGACTTCATGAGTTTTGGATGTTGTAGAATTATATTTAAATGAGCCAGTATCTGTCATAATACCAACATATAAGCATGTAGCAATATCTTTATCTAAGCTATCGGAATAGCCCATATGTTCGAGTATTTCAAATAATAATTGACATGTTGAAGAGAAGATGTGTCTGAAAAAATTAAATCAGCAATAGAATGATCAGGGTCTTGGTGATGATCAATTAATACTTTCTTTGCATTAGATTTTTTTAATAACTCGCCATATTTATCTGCTCTACTAATATCATTAAAATCTAACATAAAAATTAAATCAGCATTCTCTGTAATTGATTTACATTTATCTTCATTTCCAATAAACTCAATTACATTATGAGTTTCCGGGCATCCAATTTAAAAAGTTAGCATAATCGTTAGGGAGTAATAACAGTAACATTATGATCTTTTTTTAAAAAATTAAAAAGTGCTAGAGAAGAACCCATAGCATCACCATCAGGACCTCTGTGAGTTGTAATTACTATATTTCTAGAGTTAGTAATTATTTTTTTTAGTTCTTTAGCAAGTAATTTCATATATATTGCAAAAATAAGAATAAAAAATACCTCAGTTTACAATAATTTCTAATTTTGCAACAAATTTTTAAAAATATATCAATATGAGCAATTTAACATTTACAATGATTAAACCAGAAGCTGTTGAAGCTGGAAATACTGGAGCAATTTTAAACAAAATAGAAAAAGCAGGCTTTAGAATTGTTTCTTTAAAAAAAGTTTCATTATCGGCTGAAAGAGCAGGTATATTTTATGATGTACACAAAGAAAGACCATTTTATAGTGAACTTGTTAGCTATATGTCTAGTGGTCCTATTGTTGCTGCAATATCTAGAAAAAGATAATGCGGTTCTTGACTTTAGAGAATTAATTGGAGCAACAGATCCTTCAGAGGCATTATCAGGAACTATTAGAGCTGAATTTGCAGAAAGTAAAGCTAAAAATGCTGTACATGGTTCTGATTCTGATGAAAATGCATTAATAGAAGCGGATTTTCACTTTAATTTAAGCGAAAGGTTCTAAAAATTACTTTAATATAATTTCAGATATTAATTTTTTACCCATTTTTTTATTTATCTCTATTATCATCTTTTCTTTTTGATATGATAATTCATTCCTTACTGTTGATGATTTTATTTTAATCAATAATTTATTATTAAAAATTTTAGCGTCTAAAATATATTTTTGAATATTTTTTCCTAAAATTTCTTCTAAATATTCAAGTGCTTTTAAATTATCTAATCTTTGTGAAATTTTTGGATTTGATATAATCTTATTAATTAGCGTAGAAAGAATATTTGTATTTGAATTAATTCTCCTCATTAATTAATTTTAATTAGCTTAAATTCTACTTTAGTTGAGTTGAGAATATCTTCACATCTTTTTTGGTGAGTATCAGTGATAAATACTTGACCAAAAAAACCATCATTAGTAAATGAAACAAGTTGTTTAACTCTTTTGTCATCAAGTTTATCAAAAATATCATCCAATAAAATTATAGGCTTATATCCAATTTTATTACTTATAAAATCATATTGAGCAAGCTTAAGTGCAATAAGAAATGATTTTTGTTGTCCTTGAGATCCAATTTTTTTAATCGGATATTCATTCATATTGAAAATAATATCATCCTTATGAATTCCTGTAGATGTTCTTTGTGAAACCCTATCCTTACTTAAGCTATTTTTGAGTAATGTGTTTATATTATTTTCATTCAGTTGGGAATGGTATGTTATACTAACATTTTCTTGAGCATCAGAAATTATAGAATAATATTTATTAAAAACTAAAGATAATTTATTTATAAATGATTTTCTTTCTTCATAGATAATTTCAGCATATTTAATCATTTCATTATTATACCTTTCAAGTATTATTTCATCAAAATAATTTCTTTCAAAGAATTGCTTAAGAAGAAAATTTCTTTGTTTAAGAACTTTGTTATAATTAATAAGAGTTTGTAAATAACCTTTCTTGTATTGTGAAATACTTGAGTCTAAATATTTTCTTCTTATCTCTGACCCTTCTAAAATTAAATTTGAATCAGTTGGAGAAATGATTATAAGAGGGTATTGACCAATATGCTCAGAAAACTTCTTATATTTTTTTTTATTTTTCTTAATTATTTTTCCACTATTGTTATCAAAGTTACATTGGATTTCTTCATTGTTTTCATTTTTTATAAAATTTCCTTTAATCATAAAAAAATCATTTTTAAACTGAATATTTTGTGAATCTATGTAGTTAAAATAACTTTTAGTAAAAGATAAATAATGAATTGCATCTAAAATATTTGTTTTACCAACTCCATTGTTACCTACAAAACAATTGATCTTTTCATTAAAAATATAATCACTCTCAGAATGATTTTTAAACTGAAATAATGTTAAATTTTTTAGGTACAATTTTTAATATTTTATATGTGTAAAAGTTTAAAATTATAAACTAAACAAAATCTGAATGTTATAATTTTTTAAAAAACTTATATTTGCACTCCAAAAATAAGACTAAATGGCTAAAAAAAGTAACAAAACAGATGATCAATTTGCACAAGTTGAAAGTGCTTTAACTAAAACTGAGCAATATATTGAAGATAACCAAGCAAAGTTAATGAGAATAGTTGCAGTAATTATTGCTGTAATAGCTCTTTTTGTTGGATACCAGAATTTATATTTATTACCTTTAGAAGATGAGGCAACTAGTGAAATGTTTACAGCAGAAATTTATTTTGCTAAAGATTCTTTTAATCTAGCTTTAAATGGAGACGGTCAATTTTTAGGTTTTATTGATATAGCAAATGATTACGCATCCACTAAACAAGGAGAATTAGCAAATTATTATGCAGGGATCTCTTACCTACAGTTAAAAGATTTTGATAATGCAATTGATTACTTAAAAGATTTTAATTCTGATGATATTATTTTATCATCATTAGCCCTTGGATCAATAGGTGACTGTTATTTAGAATTAAATGATACTGATAATGCTTTAAGTTACTATAAAAAAGCTATTAGTAATTCAGATAATTCCTTTACAACTGCTAAGTATTTAATGAAAGAAGCTCTAGTTATGGAAAATAATAGTGATTTTGATAAAGCTTTAAAAATATATCTTAACATTCAAGATAACTATAAGGATTCAAGAGAAGCTCAAAATATTGAAAAGTATATTTACAGAGCTCAAAATAGATAATAGCCTTATGGCTTCAGAGAATAATAATTTATCTTTTTATAATAAAAAACAACTTCCTAACGGTAAGCAATTCAATATTGGAATAGTTGTATCAACATGGAATTCTGATGTTACATCTGGATTATTAGCAGGAGCTAAAGAAACGTTATTAGATCTTGGTGTAATTAATGCTAATATTATATTATTAAATGTTCCCGGAAGTTTTGAATTAATATACGGAGCTAAAATTCTCTCTAAAAGGGATGTAGATGTAATTATTTGTCTTGGAAGTGTAATTAAAGGTGAGACTAAACATTTTGATTATGTATGTAGCGCAGTTAGCACAGGCATTAAAGATTTAAATATTAAATTAAATATTCCTGTTATTTTTGGAGTTCTTACTGATAATAATTTAGAACAAGCGCTAAATAGATCTGGTGGAAAACTTGGTAATAAAGGAGTTGAATCTGCTGTAACTGCTATTATCATGGCAGATTTAAATCAAAAAAATAAATAATATAAATAATTATTTCTAATAAGAAAAAAGTATAAATTTGCCGACCATTTAATTGGTCTCGTAGCTCAGCTGGATAGAGCATCTGCCTTCTAAGCAGACGGTCACAGGTTCGAATCCTGTCGAGATCACAAAGCCTCTCTAGTAGAGGCTTTTTTTATTCTTAAGTGAATTATTTTAAAAGATACTTTCTATCAATATAAAAAGTACCAAAAGGAATAAGAGAAGCAAATAAAATAATTGAAAAATTTATAAAATCCCATTGCTCTTGTTTTTTTAATAATAATGCAATTAAAATATAAAGCATAAATAATATTCCATGAGGCATCCCTAATAATTTTACGTAACTATCATTATTTAATTGATATTTAAAATACAGTCCAAAGGTCATTAGCAATAAATAAGAGATTCCCTCTAAAAAAGCGATTATCCTGAAAGTTAATTTCATTTTACAAAAATATAAAATACTATATAAAAAAAGCCCTATCAGATGATAGAGCTTTTTTTGCGGAGAGGGAGGGATTCGAACCCCCGGTACATTGCTGTACGCTGGTTTTCAAGACCAGTGCATTCGACCACTCTGCCACCTCTCCAAAAGTGGTTTGCAAAAATATAAATATTTTCAAATCATAGAAACTTTATTTACTTTAATTACGTTATTAATTATATTTCAATTTATTAATTTAGCTTTAACATCTTTAACAAACTTAATTTTATCTTGGCTGTAATATTCAATAATTTTTTTTGGTTCTTATCTTTAATGAGTTTATCATTAATAAAAATATTTTTTTTACCTATAATTTATTTTGCTAACTTTTTAATTGAATATAGGAAAGATATTGTAGTAAAAAACATAGATTTATCTTTTAGAAATCTTGAAAAAATTGAAAAGGAAAAAATTATTTCAAAATTTTACAATCATTTTTTTCAATTAATATGTGAAATTTTTAAAATGTTTTCAGCTAATGCTTCATTTTACAAAAAAAGAATAAAAATTTTAAATCCTGAAGTATTAGATTTTTACAATAAAAACAACCAAAGTATCATTTTAATGTCAGGCCATCATAATAATTGGGAGTGGGCAAGTCAAATAATTTCTATTACTGCTCAACAAGACTTCATAGGAGTTTATAAAAAACTTTCAAATAAGTTTTTTGATAATTTATTATTTAAATCTAGATCTAGATGTAATGTAAATCTTGTAGAAATTAATAACGCGATTAAGTATATAATAAATTCTAAAAGTAAATGTAAAATTATTGGTTTAGCAGCTGATCAAAATCCAATTATTAATAAAAATACTTATTGGAGTAATTTTTTTGATGAAGAAACACCACTTTTTTTAGTTCCTGAAAAACTTGCAATAAAGATGAATTACCCTGTTCTTTTTTGTAATATGTCTAAAGTTTCAAGTGGAAATTACACAATTAAATTTGAATTACTTGTAGAACAACCTATATTAACTAATAAAGGAACGATAACAAATTTATTTATAAAACGTTTAGAAAAAAAAATTATTGAAGAACCAAATTCATATCTTTGGACACATAATAAATGGAAACACAAGAAATAGATATAGCAGTAGTAATTTTAAATTGGAATGGACAAAAATGGTTAGAGAAATTTCTACCTACTGTTGCATCTAAAAGTTCAATTGCTAATATCTATATTGCTGATAATGCATCTACTGATAATTCGGTAAAATTTCTTAAAGATAATTTTCCAACAGTTAAGATTATTCAAAATAATTTCAATGAGGGTTATGCTAAAGGATATAATGATGCTTTAAAAGGTTTAAAGGAAAAGTATTTTGTTTTACTAAACTCAGATATTGAAGTCACAGATAATTGGATCATTCCTATTATTAATTTAATGGAAGAAAATCCCAATATTTCTGCTTGCCAACCTAAGATATTAGATTATAATAATAAAGATTGCTTTGAATATGCTGGAGCTAGTGGAGGATTTATAGATAATCTTGGATACCCCTTTTCAAGAGGGAGGATATTTAATGAAATAGAGTAGATAATAATCAATATAATGATATAAAAGAAATATTCTGGGCTAGTGGTGCTTGCTTGTTTATAAGAGCTGAACACTTTAATCAGGTAAATGGTTTTGATAATGATTTTTTTGCTCACCAAGAAGAAATTGATTTATGTTGGAGACTAAAAAACAGAGGTTTTCAAATTATGGTTAATCCAAATTCAGTTGTTTTTCATGTTGGTGGTGCTACTTTAAATAATTCTTCACCATTTAAAACATACTTAAATTTTAGAAATAATTTATTTATGCTTACAAAGAATTTAGATTTTTTTAGTCTCTTGATAACATTATTTTTTAGATTGCCTTTAGATGGAATTGCTGCACTAACATTTCTAAAGAAAAACAAAGGATTATTACATCTTTTAGCTGTTCTAAGAGCACATTTAGTATTTTATGTGTCAATACCAAGATTAATACTTAAACGTCATAAATCGTATTTTAAAGTGAATCATAAAGAAAAATTTAACTACTCAATTTTATTTAAGTATTACTTAGAAGGTAAAAGAAAATTTTCTGAATTATAGTGATTCAAGCGCTAATCTGTAAGAATCTAATCCAAATCCGCATATAACTGCTTTACATTTTTCTGATAAAAGTGATTTTTTTCTATACTCTTCTCTTGAATAAATATTAGAAATATGTATTTCAACAACATCAGAATCAATAGATGAAATAGCATCTGCAATGGCAACTGATGTATGAGTATATCCACCAGCATTTAGTAATATCAGATCATACGAAAAACCAACCTCATGAATTTTATTTATTATTTCTCCTTCTACATTTGATTGATAGCAGAACAAATTGATATTAGAAAATTTAACTTTTAATTCTTTAAAATAATCATCAAATGAAATATTACCATATATTGATGCTTCTCTTTTGCCTAATAAATTTAAATTTGGTCCATTAATAATTATAACTTTCATAATGCAAATTTAAAAAATGAGTTGGGAGAATTCAATAAAGGAGTTTAAATATTATCTAAGAGTAGAAAGATCTCTAACAAATAATACCGTTGATGCCTATATTAGAGATGTAAATAAACTTTCTAAATATTCAATTAATAATAATTTATCTATAAAATTGATAATTAGAGAAAATATTCAAGATTTCATTTCATTTTTAAATGATGAAAAAATCTCAGCTCGAACTCAAGCTAGAGTGATTTCATCTATAAAATCATTTTTTAAATTCTTAATAATGGAAGATTATATTATAAATGACCCATGTCAATTAATACAAAATCCTAAAATAGGTTTAAAACTTCCTGATGTTTTAAGTATTGCGGAAATTGATTTAATTGTTTCTAATATTGATAATTCAAGTAAACATGGGCAAAGAAATACTACTATAATTGAAACTCTTTATAGTTGTGGTCTTAGGGTTTCAGAATTAATAAATTTAAAAATAAGTAATATTAAATTTTTAGAAAAATATATAAAAATCACCGGAAAAGGTAACAAGGAAAGACTTACTCCTATTAGTCAAAAGTGTCTAAAATTACTTTCAATTTATATTAATGAAATAAGAATACATCAGAAAATTAAGAATGGAAATGATGATATTGTTTTTCTTAACAATAGAGGAAGTCAACTTTCTAGAGAAATGATATTCACTATTGTAAAGAAGCTTACTGAAAAGAGTGGAATTAAAAAAAATGTTAGTCCTCATACCTTTAGGCATTCATTTGCAACACATCTTATTGAAGGTGGTGCTGACTTGCGTGCTGTCCAAGAAATGTTAGGTCACGAAAATATAACAACTACTGAAATTTATACTCATTTAGACAATGATTATTTAAGATCAAATCTTATGCAGTTTCACCCAAGATCATAATGATTTTAAAAAATAATATTAATAAAATATTTGCAATTAATGGCATAAGATGGTTTATGCTATTAATGCCAATAATTGTTTTGTTTTTTGAAGAAAGTGGCTTAAATCTTACCCAAATATTAATACTTCCTGCTATTTATTCATTTACAATTGCCTTATTAGAAATTCCCTTCTGGTTTTTTTTCAGACTCATTTGGAAGAAAAAACTCAATTATTCTAAGTACAATATTTTACTCATTAGGTTATTTATTATTTTCTTTTTCATCTGATTATAATGTTTTTATTGTTGCAGAGATTTTATTAGGTATTGGAGGTAGTTTAATTTCTGGTACAGATAGTGCAATTTTATATGATACTTTAATAGAATTAGATGATTTAAATCAATACTCTAAAATTGAAGGTAAAAGTTATGCAATTGGAAATTTTTCAGAAGCTATTGCCGCTATATTATCAAGTTTTTTAGTGGTTATATCTTTATATCTTCCTGTATATTTACATACACTATTATTATTATTAAGTATTCCTATTGCCTTTACTCTTGTAGAGCCAAAAAGAAGTTATAAGTTATCAAAGTCATTTTCATCTTTGAAATTAGTTTTTAAACAAACATTTAATTTTAAAAACAAATTAATGTGGTTGATTATTTATTCTTCTTGCATAGGTTTGGCAACATTATCAGTGGCATGGCTTGTTCAGCCATTTCTTATAGAAATTAATTTTCCAATTGTATATTATGGTTTACTTTGGGCAGCATTAAATTTTTCTTCTGCTTTTACATCATATTTTTCATATATTTTAAAGGACGTTAATATATTCTTTACTGTTTCTATTTTTTTATCATTTATACTTTTGTTAGTATCATTTAACATTACTAACTTAGGAATTATCCTTTTCTTCATTATTTATTTCTTAAGAGGAATTATTACACCATATTTAAAGAATCATATAAATATTATTACATCTTCTGAAAAAAGAGCAACAGTTCTATCTATTAGAAGTCTAATTATTAGATTATCTTTTTCAGTAATAATACCAATTTTAGGCTTTATTGCAGAAAACTATGAACTTAAATATGTTTTTTTAATATTATCCGCTATTGTTTTACCATTAAGTTTAATATCTTCTTATAAATTGTCTCGTGATTAATTATTATATACTTTTGTAGAATGGATTGGTATAATAAATTAAAAATAAAATGGGATATTAAAAGTGATTTTAGTTTAATATTAATTCTTATTGTTTTTGCAATTACTGGATCTGGATCACTTGTAGTTGCTGAACCGATATTAAATTACTTTAATTTCACAGAAAAAACTGTTAACCCATACGTATATTATCCATTAAGAATTATTTTAATTTTCCCGATATATCAAATACTAATTTTAATTGTTGGTGCTGTTTTTGGGCAGTTTAATTTTTTCTGGCAATTTGAAAAGAAAATGCTTTCAAAATTAGGTTTTGCTAGATTTTTTAAAAAATAAAATTAATGACTAAATTATTTATTTCTCTCGCTACTAGATTAATTCCTCGTCACTATCTTCAACATGTTAGTCACTTTTTTTTAAGAATTTTTTCTATTTTTTTAAGAGGAAAAAAATTTGAGGATCCTATTAATGGCATTACTTATAGAAAACTACTTCCTTATGGAAGATTAAAGCCACGATTAAATGCTATTGCACCTGACAGTCTAAGTTTAGAAAGACATAGACTCATGTGGTTATTTATGAAAGAAAAAACTAACTTCTTTACTGAAAAGCATAAATTCTTACATATAGCTCCTGAATATTGTTTTATAGAAATTTTTAAAAACATGGACAACCTTGAGTATATTACTGGAGATTTAATCTCACCCTGGGCGGATGTTAAAATGGATGTTCATGATATTCCTTTTGATGACAATTCATTTAATGTTGTTATATGTAATCATGTACTCGAACATGTTGAGGACTCTCAAAAAGTAATGACAGAGTTCTTTAGAGTAATGAAGCCTGGAGGATGGGGAATATTTCAAGTTCCTATTGATAATAATAATCCAATTACTATTGAGGATAAATCAGTTACCAGTGCAAAAGAAAGGGAAAAGTTATATTGGCAAAGTGATCATTTAAGATTATTTGGTCGAGATTATGGTAAAAGATTATCTGAGGCTGGCTTTAAGGTAACTGAGAGTGATTTTATTAATGAAATTGATCCGGAATTAGTAGAAAGATATGCTTTGCCGAAGAATGAACTTGTATATTTTTGTGAAAAAATCTAACTCTTTACGTAAACAATTTTCTTAGTTTCAAAAAATTCTTCTTCATAATAGTCGGATATTAATATTTGCTTATTGTTTATACCTAAAAGTTCAATTGTTAAATCTCCACCCTTCAAATAAATAATTCCATTATCTAAATCATTGAACGAATAAGAATTAAATTTGCCTCTAATTAATTTTTTAAATTCTCTCATTTTAGTTACTGCCCTACTAATGACAAAATCATATTTACCTTCCAAGTTTTCTGCTCTAGAATGTGAAGTTCTTACATTTTCAAGTTTTAAGGATTTTGAAACTTCATTAACAACTAAAATTTTTTTTCTAATACTATCTACAAGATGGAATTGAACTTTAGGATACATAATAGCTAGAGGAATACCTGGAAAACCTCCCCCAGTACCAACATCAATTATTGAAGTATTATCTTTAAAATTTATCACTTTAGATATTGCAAGAGAGTGTAAAACATGTTTTAAATATATTTCATTTATATCTTTTCTAGAAATAACGTTAATTTTTAAATTCCATTCTTTATATAGTTCTTCTAATTTTTCAAATTGTTGAACTTGTTTAGTAGATAAATCTTTAAAATATTTTTTTATTAATTCCATGTATTTTTCTTACTTATTATATTAAAAAAATGAAATATAAATTGATTAATTAGGTGAATAAATTCTAGTAAAGGATGTATTAAATAAAGATCAAAAACATCCAGTTTTTTCATTAGAAAATAATTAGAAATATAAGAATTTAGTAATCTTATTAATAAAATAGTAATAAGAATATTTTGAGAAAAGTTAAAAACAAACAAAAGAATAATTGATAGCCAAAATATAATATTTGATAATGGGTATAATGCTAAAAGTAATTTAATTTGTGGTTTATATAGTTTACTAGTAGTCAAATGTCTTCTTTTTTGTTTAATCCAATCATAATAATTTGATTCGGGCTCTGAAACAGTGAAAGAGGTATTTCTTAAATTAATAGATACGTTTTCATTTGATGAGATTTCATTTATAAATAAATCATCATCTCCAGAAGGGATATGTAAATGATTCGCAAAACCTTTATTTTTAAAAAATAATTCCTTTTTGTAAGCCAGATTTCTTCCTACTCCCATATATGTTAATGAGTTTAATGAAAAAGAAAAATATTGAATAGCAATTAAAAATGTATCAAATCTTATTAATTTATTCAATAAACCAGGATAAGTTTTATATTTTCCATAACCTAAAATTATATCTTTATTGCTAAAATTTTTTGTCATTGATGAAATCCAATCTTTTGAAACGGGACTACAATCCGCATCAGATAACAATATGTTGTCAAAATTAGCTGTTTTAATCCCTAGAGTTAATGCAAATTTTTTTCCTATTGAATGTTTAACATGTTTGTCAATATGTACAATTTTAAGGTTAGTGTATTTCTTTGCTTGTTCATCTAAAAAGTAATTTGTATTATCAATAGATTGATCATTAACAATAATAATTTCAAAAGATGAATAATTTTGATTTAAAAAAGAAAATAAATTTTTTTGTAAGTTATCTAATTCATTCCTTGCACAAATAATTACTGATACGGGTTCATCAAAAAATGTTTCTTCATCCTCATAATATATTAGTTTTTTGAAGAAATATATATAATAAACAAGTGATATAAAAAGACACAATATGCATGAATAAAATAAATATAAAATCAAATTATTTATTTAAATAATTATTAATATTATTTTCAACTCTATGCAATACATCTGAGACATCTTCTTTTATGAATTTATCACCAGTTATAAGCTCAAATAGTTCAATATATCTTTCAGAAACAGATGTGCAATATTCTTCTGACATTGCAGGAATTATCTGACCATCTTTTCCTTGAAAACCATTTTCTATTAACCATTGTCTAACAAATTCTTTAGAAAGTTGTTTTTGTTGTTTTCCCTTATTTATTCTTTCTTGATAATCGCTTTTATAAAAATATCGAGAAGAATCTGGTGTATGAATTTCATCTATAAGTGTAATTATTCCGTTTACATCTTTACCAAATTCATACTTGGTATCAACTAAAATTAGATTTTTTTCATCAGCCATTTCAGTTCCTCTTTGGAAAAGTTTTCTCGTATAATTCTCAAGCATTATATAGTCTTTTTCAGAAACAAGATTTTGATTAAGAATTTCTTCTCTTGTAATATCTTCGTCATGACCAACATCAGCTTTTGTAGTTGGTGTTATTATAGGCTCTTTGAATTTTTGATTTTCTAACATTCCATTTGGCATTTTAACGCCACATAATATTCTTTTTCCTGATTTATACTCCCTCCATGCATGACCCGTCAAATAACCTCTTATAACCATTTCTACTTGAAAAGGTTCACATCTTTTTCCAATTGTAACACTTGGGTCTGGAGTTGCTTCCATCCAATTTGGCACAATATCTGAAGTAGCTTCTAAAAATTTAGCGGCAATTTGACTTAATACTTGACCTTTATAGGGAATACCTGCTGGTAAAACATGATCAAAAGCAGAGATTCTATCTGAAGCAATCATTACTAATATTGATTTATCAATTGTATAAACATCTCTAACTTTTCCTTTATAGAATTTTGTTTGATTATTGAAATTAAAATTTGTTTTAAGTATAGTATTATTCATGATTGATTTTTTTATAAGCTTTAATAATTTGTTTTACGATTTTGTGTCTAACTACGTCCTTTTCATCTAAATGGATAAATTTTATACCATTTATTTTATTTAAAATTTTAGAACAAGAAATCAACCCTGATATTGTTCTTTTAGGAAGATCAATTTGAGTGACATCTCCAGTAATAATAAATTTTGCGGATTTCCCCATTCTGGTTAAAAACATTTTCATTTGATGTTCTGTGGTATTTTGTCCTTCATCTAAAATAACAAATGCTTTATCTAATGTTCTTCCTCTCATAAAGGCTAACGGAGAAATTTGAATTGTTCCATCTTCTAAGTACTCATTTAATTTATCTATTGGTAACATATCAAATAATGCATCGTATATAGGTTGCATATAAGGATCTAATTTTTCTTTCAAATCGCCAGGAAGAAAGCCAAGGTTTTCACCTGCTTCAATAGCAGGTCTGATTAGTATAATTCGTTTGACTTTTTTTTCTTTTAAATACTTAACTGCAAGAGCAACAGAGGTGTATGTTTTACCAGTTCCAGCTGGGCCTATAGCAAATAATATATCATTCTCATCTATAGAGTTAAGCATTTTTCTTTGGTTAAGACTTTTTGCTTTAATTAACTTACCACTTTTACCGTGTAAGATAACATCATTTTGAAATTCCATTACATCTACTTCACCTTCGACAATTCTTTCTATTTGATTAACTGTTAATGAATTAAATTTTGCAAGATGAGAACAGAATATTTTAAATTTTAATTCAAAGTCTTTGAGCTTTTCAGCATTACCCTGAATTTTTAATTGGTTTCCTCTAGATATAAGTTTAAGCTGTGGGAATAAGGTTTTTATCCTGTTAAATTTAGAATTATTTGAACCAAATAATTTTACGACATCAATATTGTTTAAGGATATTAACTTTTCATTCATTATCTAACATCTTTCATCTAATTCTATTAATTTTGAAGTTACGAATTAACAATTTTTAATCTATATCTACAAAAGTAATTTTACTTAAATGTCTATTATAACATTAACAACAGATTTAGGAACAAAAGACAGCTACTTAGCATCTCTTAAGGCATCAATTTTATCAGAAATTGAAGAAGCTAGAATAATTGATATTTCTAATGAAATTGAACCTTATAATATTCT
Organism: uncultured Flavobacteriales bacterium; assembly: GCA_905181585.1. Classification (GTDB taxonomy): domain Bacteria; phylum Bacteroidota; class Bacteroidia; order Flavobacteriales; family BACL11; genus CAJIYG01. Next base: position 268,884 of record CAJIYG010000002.1, on the reverse strand, counting down.
TCAAGCCTCTATTGTTTTAAAAAATTGTTTTAAAGATTTCCCTCTAAACACTATTCATATTGTTGCTGTAGACGATGAAATCTCTATAGAACATGACCATATTGCTGTATACGCAAATGGTCATTATTTTATTGGTTCAGATAATGGTATATTCCCCTTAGTTCTAGATGACTTTAAAGCTGAAAAAATTGTCTCATTAAATATAAGTCAAAAAACAGATAACTTAACTTTTGCTTCAAAGGATGTGTTTTCAATTGCAGCATGTCATATTGCAAGAGGAGGAACAATGGAAATAATTGGTAAGCCTCTTTTAGACTTCAATACTAAAAAAAATATACTATTACCTGTTATAGAAAATAATATTATCAGAGGTGTAGTTACTTACATTGATAATTATGGTAATGCAATTACAAATATTAAGAAGGAAGTATTTATAAATAATATTAAAGACAAAGAATTTAATATTTTATTTGGAAGAGAAAATGATGGTATTATAAAAATATCTAATAAGTATAAAGATGTTGTACTTGCTGAAAAGCTTGCATTATTTAATAGTAATAATTTTTTGCAAATCTCTATCAATCAAGGTAAAGCAAGTTCTCTACTTGGTTTAAAATTTTTTGATGTTATAAGAATAGAATTTTAATGATTGCAATAATAAATAAAGAAATAAAATCTTTTTTCAATAATAATATTGGGTTATTAATATCATCAATTTTTTTAATGATTTTTGGATTAATACAATGGACGACATTATTTAATTTAAGTATTATTGAATCAGGGTATGCTAATATGAATACCTTTTTCTTAATTGCCCCTCCCCTTTTTATAATTTATATTAGTGCAATTTCAATGAAGAGTTTTTCAGAAGAATTTAAATCTGGAACAATTGAAATACTTTTAACAAAACCAATTAGTTTAATATCAATTATTTTATCAAAATATTTTGCCGTAAATATTTTAATTCTAATATCGATTCTTTCAACTTTTATTTATCCAATTACTATTTATTTCTTAGGTGAAAGTATTGGAAATTTAGATTTAGGTGGAATTATTGGTTCTTATTTAGGTTTAATATTTACTTGTTTTTCTTTTGCCTCTATTTCACTATTTTCATCAAGTATAACTAAAAATCAAGTTAATGCTTTATTATTATCAATCGTTTTAAATTTTTTTATTTTTTATGGTTTTAATCTTATTGGAGATCTAATAAATATTTCACATCTTTCTATAATTTTACAAAAATTAGGATCTCAATATCATTACGATTTAATAAGTAAGGGCGTCATCATTTTAAGTGATGTAATTTATTTTATATCTATTTCTATTTTATTTTTATATCTAACTAATTTAAAGATTCAAAATAAAAGATGATTTTACTTAAGAAACATATAATTATCTTAATATTATTATTAATTAATTTATTAGCAAGTCAAATAGATTTTAAAATAGATTTAACTGATGATAAAAAACATACTATTTCAAAAAAATCTAAGGCTATTTTAGACAGTATTGATGATAAACTATTAATTAAAGTATATTTAAAAGGATCATTACCCGCAGGTTTTAATTTATTATCATATTCTACTGAAAATCTTTTAAAATCTTTTAATAAAAGAAATAATAATATAACTTTTGAATTTATTAATCCAGATTTATATAACAACGAACAACAAAATATTTATCAACAGTTACAAGAGCAAGGACTATATCCAACTGATTTAAAAATAAAAAAGCAATCTGAAACATCTAATAAAATTATATTTCCTGGAGCTATAATTTATTATAAAGAAAGAAGAACTGCTATTAATTTTTTAGAGAATAGAATTGGTGTTTCCCCTCAGATAAATATTAATAATTCTATCGAAAATTTAGAGTATAACTTTATTTCATCTCTATATAGAATTCTTCAGAAAAACAAACCAAATATTGCTTTCTTAAAGGGTCATGGAGAGTTATCTAATTTACAAACTAAAGATATTATTAAATCAATTAATCAAGACAATAATAATTTATCATTTTACTTTAATGTTGATACCTTCAATATTAAAAATTTTGAACTCGATTCAAATAAAAATTTTGATTTAAATAATCAACTTAATAAAATAAATTTTTATGATGGATTAATCATTGCAAAGCCTACGATTCCTTTTAATAATATTGATAAATTTATCTTAGATCAATACATAATGCAGGGAGGTAAAATTTTATGGTTAATTGATGGAGTTGTTGCAGATATTAGTATGATTCGTGATAATAATGAATTCTTTGTTGCAAGAAAAAACAATCTTAATTTAGATGATCAGTTTTTTAAATACGGAATTAGAATTAACTCTGATTTAATAGAAGATCAACGTTCAACAGAGATCCCTATAGTTACTGGATATAGCAATAACACTCCTGTTCAAGAGTTTTTTAAATGGCCATATTTTCCATTATTATTTTCTTCTAATGATAACCCATTAACAAAAAATTTAGATGCTGTTAAATGTGATTTTGTCAGTTCAATAGATACAATTTCTAATGATATAAAAAAAACAATACTTCTTTCAAGTTCTGAAAACTCAAGAATTCTAAGGTCACCAAGCAAAGTTAGTTTGTCAATTATTGAGAATCCTCCGCCTATTGAAACTTATAATTTAAGTAACTTACCTATTTCAGTTCTTTGCGAAGGAGAGTTTGAATCAGTATTTAAAAATAGAATAGCTCCAAAAAATTCAAGTATTAAAATAATAAATAAAAGCAAAATAAATAAAATGATTTTTATTTCTGACGGAGATCTAATTGCTAACAAAGTAAGTAAACAAAATATTTTTCCATTAGGGTATGACAATTTTATCAATTTCACCTTTGAAGGCAATAAAAAGTTTATTATAAATTGTCTTCAATATTTATGTGGAAATGAAGAAATAATGAATATTAAATCAAAAGATTTAAAATTAAGATTACTTGATAATATTAAAATTAATAAGTGGCAGAATTTAATTATAATTATTAATCTTATTATGCCTTTAATAAGTGTTTTGATTTTTATTTTATTTTATAATAAATTTATAACAAAGACATATGTATAAAAAGTTAATATCGTTTTTTTTAATCTTAATTTCTATTTTGTTTTTATTCAAAACAAATTATGATAAGAAATATGAAGTTTCATTTAAAATTTCTAGAGAAGCAATAATTGAAAAAGTTTTTTTAAGTGATATGAAAGGCAACCAAATTAAATTAGAAAAAATTGATAAAAATTGGTTTATTAACGATACTTATAAAGTTAGAGATGATGCTATTAAAACACTCCTTTCAACAATAAGTTCTATTGAGATTCAACAACCAGTTTCTAATAACGCATACAACAACGTTATTAAAAATCTTGCTACTATTGGAGTTAAAATTGATATTTATAGTAATAAATTATTAAAATCTTATACTATAGGACATTCAACAATGAATCATTTGGGAACTTATATGATAATGAAAGATGCTGAGAACCCATTTATAATGCATATACCAGGATTTAATGGTTTTTTGTCACCAAGGTACGGAATAGAAGGAAGCACCTTAAATATCACTTCTTGGCGAGACAACACTGTTTTGGATGTTCCCTCAGAAGAAATTATAGAAATCAATTTTAATAATATACAAGAGAGTAATAAATCCTTCATTCTAAAGCCTAAAGAATATAAATTATATGATATTAACAAAAGTGTTTTTAAATCTAATGCTATTAAAACATTAAATTATATAAATTGTTTTAAAAGTTTAAAATGTGAATCTTACAAGGATGTTATCATTGATAAAAACGATGCTTTATATAATATTGATATTAAAACTGAAAAAAAAATATTTAATCTAAAAATATTTTCATTCAATAAGAAAAATGCTAATAATTCTGCGCCAAATGTTGAGAGATATTATGCTCAAATTAATGATGGCGAAGTGTTATTAATTCAAAAATATGTTTTTAACAAACTGTTTATATCTATTGATGATTTAAAGTAATAAAATTTTATCCTGTCATTTGAAAAATATATATTTGAAAATATGAATTAATCTAATAATTTAACATGAAATTTATAGTTAATAGCTCAGCCCTTTTAAAAGAATTACAGAAATTAAGTGGAGTAATTAGTTCAAACAATACTCTTCCTATACTTGATAATTTTTTATTCGAAATAACTGACGGAAAGATTGTAATAGTTGCTTGTGATTTAGAAACTACAATGATGTCAGAGATCACAACAGAATCTTCTACAAATGGTAAAATTACAATTCCATCTAAAATTCTTCTTGATACATTAAAAACTTTTTCAAATCAACCTTTGACCTTTATTATTGATGATGAAACTAAAAGCATTGAAATTAGTTCTGATAATGGTAATTATAAACTTGTTGGACAAAATGCTAGTGAATTTCCAAAAATTCCTTCTGTTGATTCTTCAGTAAATTTAGAAATAGACTCTGATGTTCTTGCAAACGCAATAAATAAGACTCTTTTCGCAACTGGAAATGATGAACTTCGTCCTGTAATGTCTGGAGTTTTCTGTGAATTGTCTTCTGAAAATGCAACTTTTGTTGCTACAGATGCTCATAAATTAGTAAAACACATTAGAAAAAATATTAACTCAGAGAAAACATCTTCCTTTATTCTTCCAAAGAAACCACTGTCATTGCTAAAAAACAATATTTCTGATGGTGGAACAGTATTATTTCAATATAATGAAATGAATGTTCTTTTTAAGTTTAACAATACAACTCTAATTTGTAGACTTATAGATGGAAAGTATCCTAATTATGATGCAGTTATTCCAAAGGAAAATCCAAATAAATTAATTATTGACAAACAAGAGTTACTTAATTCAATTAAAAGAGTATCAATTTTTGCCAATAAGACTACTCATCAGATTAGGTTTAAAGTTGCTGGCAGTGAGCTACAAATTACTTCAGAAGATTTAGACTTTGCAAATAAAGCTGAAGAAAGGTTATCATGCCAATATGAAGGGGAAGATATGGAAATAGGTTTTAATTCAAGGTTTATTATTGATATGTTAAACAATATTGGTGCTAAACAAATTTGTATTGAAATGAGCGCTCCAAATAGAGCTGGAATAATCTTACCACTAGATGGGCAAAATGATGATGAAGAAACTCTAATGCTTGTAATGCCAGTCATGCTAAACTCATAAATATGAAAAAAATAATTCTCTTTTTAATAGTTGTTGCTTCAATTCAATTAACAGCTCAAAATCTTACTCCAATTAAATTTGGTATTGTTTCAGGTGTTACTATTAATGATTTTATATTTACACCAATTGATGGGTTTGCATTACCAGAAACAGTTAGTCCATTAGGAATTAATGCCGGAATAATTATTCAATTTCCATTAAAGAAAAAATGGACAATTAACACAGAAATTTTATATTCTAATATTAAAACTAATTTATCCATTGATACTAAACTTGATCTAAATGGTGAAAGAATTTCTTTCACATCCAAAAGAGACCTAGATTTAACATATGTTGTACTTAATCCAGATATTTCATTTCAAGCATCAGATAATTTCTTTTTAAATTTTGGTCCATCATTTCAATATCCTTTAAATGGAAAAGAAACTATTAATGTAACAAATTCATCAAATATAATTCCAGCAGTAACAAATGAAGAAAATACTTTAACAACTTTAAATGATTTTGATTTAGGAATAAATGTTGGTTGTTCATTTCTCGTTTCCGAGAAAACTAAGATTAATTTAAAGGTTTATAATGGGTTTATGAGCGTTGAAAACAAAGATTCTTCTGAGTATAAGAAATATGGGGCTAACCTTTCTTTAGTATATTTATTCTAATACTAACGGTTTAAGTTTTCCATTATCTAAAAATGGTATTATATCTGATTTAAAGTTTGGACATAAACAGAACTTCGTATCCTTCTCCATATTTAAATGTTTAAGTCTGTTTCTATGAGCGGAATCTGATAAAAATTCAAATAAATTATTTTTTGAACTGTTATATAGTATTATTGATGCTTTAACTGAGTCACAATTAGAAATATAATTTTTGTTTTTTAAAATTTCATTTGTTAAATAGCCTGCAAAAATAGAATCCTCTAAATTAAAGACACCTTTCCATCCTGAGCATAAAATAATTATGTTCTTATTTGACTGAATAAGATATCTACAAATACTATTAAAATTTATGTAAGAAGCAGTAATAACTTGATTTTTCGATGCAATATTAATTGCTTTAGTACCATTTGTTGTAGTTAAAACTAGAGTTTTGTTTAATATTTTTTTGTTCATATATTGAAATGGTGAGTTACCATAGTCAAACCCTTTTAAAGGTAAAGCATTTCTTTCTGCAGCTACAATATAATTATTAGTTTTTAAATAATTTTTTGCTTGTTCAACAGATTTAACTGGAATAACTTCTTTAATTCCATAATGAAATGCTGTAGATATTACTGAAGTAGCTCTTAATATATCAACAACTACTACAATTGGATCTTTGATATGGGAAAAAGCTGAAAAATTTTCTGGAGTTAAAGAAATATTAATTGATCGCATCAAAATTTTATTTTACAAAAGGTAATGAAATTAAACGAGCTAAAATTTTCTTATTTCTGACTTGGACTAAAAAATCTCTTTTACCACTATTTAAAAATGCTATATTTATATAAGCCATTCCAATTGCTTTATTTAATGTTGGAGACATAGTTCCTGATGTAACATTGCCAATATGATTATTATTTAAATCAAGAATATTATAACCATTTCTAGCAACTCCTTTGTCAAGAACTTCAAAACCTACAAGTAATTTATTTAAACCTTCAACTTTTTGTTTTTGTAGGTTATCAGAATTTATAAAGTTTGTATTTAATTTAGTTATCCAACCTAAATTAGCTTCTAATGGGGAAGTCTTATCGTTTATATCATTACCGTATAAACAAAAACCTTTTTCTAATCTTAAAGTATCTCTTGCTGCTAAGCCTATTGGTTTAATAGTTACAGATGTAGAAAATAAACTATTCCATAATTTAATTGCATCATTATTTTTTACATATAATTCAAAACCAAATTCCCCTGTGTATCCAGTTCTAGAAATAATTACATCATCTATTTCAGATAAATTTCCTTTAATGAAATTATAATATTTAATTTCTTCTAAATTTTCATTTGTAAGTTTACTTAGTAATTCAATAGTATCTGGACCTTGAACTGCTAGTAGAGAATATTCAGATGATTTATTCTCAATAAGACAATCAAATGAATTATTATCACTTAGCCACTTATAATCTTTATCTAAATTTGAAGCATTTACTACTAGTAGGTACAATTCTTCAGCTAGCATATAAACTAAAATATCATCAACAATACCATTTTCAAGATTAGGTAAGCAGGAATATTGAATACTTCCAGGAGTTAGTTTTTTTACATCATTTGAAGTTATGTATTGTAAGAAAATTGAGGCTTCCTTACCACTAATAAAAATTTCACCCATATGAGAAACATCAAAAACTCCTACAGCTTCTCTAACCGCTTTATGTTCGACTTTCACTCCTTCATATTGAACTGGCATATAAAAGCCTGCATAATCGACCATTTTGCCTCCTAAAGCTTCATGTGTTTTAGATAATGCTAGATTTTTCATAAATTATATTTAAATTTTAAACAAAATTACAAGAAATTAATTTTACAAATAAAAAAAACAGGAATATAATATCCTGTTTTAAAGTAGCGTGAGGGAGATTTGAACTCCCGACCTCAGGGTTATGAATCCTGCGCTCTAACCAACTGAGCTACCACGCCAAAAATGCACGCAAATATAATACTTTAACTAATTTAATTAAAGAATATTTATAATTATGACCTACCCTCTTCAAAAAGGTAATTTGTATGATGTTTAATTGTTCTAAGAATTAGTACTATTATAATTGAAATCGTAAAGAAAATTAATTTATAATCATCAAGAAAAGTTAAATCACTAAAAATTATTACTCTTAGAACATCAATAAATAAAAGAGCTGAAATAGCAGATAAATAACTCGCATATTCTCTTCTTAATATTGATTTAAAAGAAAATTTTATTTCTGATTTTTGCATTAAAATATTTATTGGAAAAAATGCTGGAACTTTATTAGACCAATTAATAAATTTATCACCAAATTTTTTTTCTAAAAAACTTTCTTCTGCAAACATTATTCTTTCGTAATAAAGCCAAAATAATAATGACATCAATAATGGAAAAAAATAGCTATATGTATAAATAGAAATAGATAACCAAATTAAATAATTGCCTAAATATAAAGGATGACGTATGATAGAATAAATCCCTAAAGTATTTAATGATTCAGCTATTTGAGACTTTGTATTTCTTCCACTAGTTCCTAAGGGTGTTGTTCCAATTGTATAACACCTAATAAAAAAACCAAATATGAAAAATAATAAAATTACAATATTTGAATAATTAAAAATATCATTATTTAAATTTTGAGGGGAATCAGTTAAATATATAAAAGGAATGGCTAAAATGAAAAGTAAAATAGGAAATTGTCCTCTATATTTAAATAAAAAACTACCCTGTCGATTAAATGATTGTTGCAATGACATATAAATATTATCTTTGTATCTAATTTGCAATAATAATAAACTTATGTCAGAGCATTTAAAATATTCTATAGAGTTTCCAATACAATCTTCTGTTAGTGTTTTGTATAAAAGATTAAGTACACCAAGCGGTTTGTCAGAATGGTTTGCAGACAATGTAAATATGAAAGATAAGACATATACATTTATTTGGGATGAAACAGAACAATCAGCTAATATTTTAAAGAAGAAAAATAATAGTTTTATAAGATTTCATTGGTTAGAAAATCCTAAAGAAATTTATTTTGAATTTCTCATACAAGTAGATGAAATGACTTCGGATGTATCTTTAATTATTTCTGATTTTGCAGAAGGCGAAGAAGATAAAGAAGAACAATTACTTCTGTGGGAAGAGCAAGTCAATAGCCTAAAAAGAGCAATAGGTTCTTAATTAATTTGATTTGAAAAGATTAAATTCATTTCTTATTAAATCATTTATAGGTCCTTTAATTATCTCATTTTTTATTGTTCTTTTCGTTTTATTAATGCAATTTTTATGGAAGTATGTTGATGATCTTGTAGGAAAAGGTTTAGACTTTATACATATTTGTAAACTAATGTTTTATGCTCTAGCTAGATTTGTTCCAATAGCTCTTCCAATATCTGTACTTCTTGCATCAGTTATGACAATTGGTAAAATGGGGGAAAACTTTGAATTAACAGCTTTTCAAGCATCTGGCATTTCTAATACAAAAATTTTTAAACCTTTATTTATTCTAGTAATACTAATCGGTATTTCCTCTTTTTTATTTTCTAATTATGTAATGCCTGTAGCAAATCTTAAGGGAGGAAGTTTACTATATGATATAAGAAAAAAGAAACCTGCACTAAATATTAAAGAAGGTATTTTTTATAATGATATTGATGGTTTTTCAATTAAAATTAACAGTAAAAGTAATGATGGTCAGATATTAAATGACATCATAATTTACGATCACACTAATAATAATGGTAATAATAAAGTAATCGTTTCTGAAAGTGGTTCAATGCAAATAACAAAAGATGAAAAGTTTTTAGAATTGACATTATTTAATGGAACATCTTATATTGAGAATAATAATAAAAATCAAGAGCATAGAAGAACATCATTTAGTAAAAATTTAATAAGATTTGACTTATCAAATTTTGGAATTAATAATAGCGAGATTCTTTATAAAGGGCACTATGCAATGTTAAACAATGAACAAATTTCTAAAGCAGTAGATTCACTAGAAAATTTATTAATAAATAAAGAAGCTCTAATTAATCAAAATATTATTGAAAGATATAATCATAAACTTGTAAATGATACTAGCTATTATGACAATTTAGTAGATATTAAAAAATTAAAAATTTTTGAAGTAGCAATTAATAAAATTAGAATTTTAAAATCTATTACTAATTCAAATGAAGATGATATTAGATATAGAAATGTAATAATATCAAAACACAATATTGAATGGCATAGAAAACTATCTTTAGCTTTTGCTTGTCTTTTAATGTTTCTAATAGGTTCTTCTTTAGGCTCTATTATAAAAAAGGGTGGTTTTGGCATTCCTTTATTAATTTCAATACTCTTATTTGTATTATATCATGTATTAAGCATGATTGGTGAGAAATCAGCAAAAGACTTAACATTAACTCCAATAGAAGGTATGTGGATGGCAAATTTATGCTTTATTCCTTTTACTTTATTATTAATTTACCTTAGTAGAATTAATTTTAATTTATCAAATATTATTGGTAAATAATGAGTTTATTAATACTCAAAACTATAATTTTACATTCAAATTTTTAAATATGAAATTCAATACAATTGAAGAGGCAATAATTGATATTAAAAATGGCAAAATTGTAATTGTCATTGATGATGAAAATAGAGAGAATGAAGGAGATTTTGTTGCTGCTGCAGAAAAGGTTACACCTGAAATGATTAATTTCATGGCTACTCATGGAAAAGGATTAATTTGTGCACCTTTATTAGAAAGTAGATGTGAAGAACTTGGTTTGGATCTTATGATTGGTAAAAACACAGCTGCCTTTGAAACACCTTTTACAATTTCTGTTGATTTGATTGGTAGTGGATGTACAACAGGAATATCAGCATCAGATAGATCAAAAACAATTCAAGCATTAGTTAACAAGAATACAAAGCCTGAGGTTTTGGGTAAGCCAGGTCATATTTTCCCTCTTAAAGCACGTAAAGGTGGCGTATTAAGAAGAGCTGGACATACAGAGGCATCTATTGACCTTGCAAGATTAGCCGGCTTAGAGCCTGCTGGAGTAATTGTGGAAATTTTGAATGAAGATGGTTCTATGGCTAGAACTAAAGAATTATTTAAAATTTCTGAAAAATTTAATTTAAAATTTATCACAATAAAAGATCTGATTGAATACAGACTAAAAAGAGAATCTTTAATAGAGGAACAAGTTGAAGTTAATTTACCTACCGAGTATGGAGACTTTAAAATGAAAGCATTTAAACAAATAACAAATAATCAACTTCATCTAGCAATCTATAAAGGTTCATGGACAGAAAATGACAATGTATTAGTTAGAGTTCATTCTTCATGCGTTACTGGAGATATTTTTGGTTCTTGTAGATGTGATTGTGGACCTCAATTATCTGCAGCCTTAGAAAAAATTAACAATGAAGACAGCGGTGTTTTAGTATATATGAATCAAGAAGGAAGAGGAATAGGATTATTAAATAAACTAAAAGCATATAAGCTTCAAGAGACAGGCAAAGATACAGTAGAGGCTAATTTAGAATTAGGTTTTAATGCAGATCACAGAGATTATGGAGTTGGTGCACAAATATTAAGAGCCATGAATATTAAAAAAATCAGATTACTTTCAAATAATCCTAAAAAAAGAGTTGGACTTAAGGGATATGGAATTGATATAATTGAAAGTGTTGGTCTAGAAATTGATTCTAATAAGCATAATAAATTCTATCTAGAAACAAAAAGAGATAAAATGGGTCACTCATTTGAAAAGCTAAATGAATAAAGATATTATCATTCTTGGAATTGAATCATCTTGCGATGATACTTCAGCTGCAATTCTAAAAAATAATAATGTTTTATCTAATATAATAGCTAATCAGGAAATTCATACAAAATATGGTGGTGTTGTTCCTGAACTTGCTTCCAGAGCACATCAAAAAAATATAGTTCCTGTTATACATGAAGCACTAAGAATAGCAAAAATTGATAAATCTGAAATTGATGCTATTGCTTATACTAGAGGACCTGGATTAATGGGATCTTTACTTGTTGGTGGTTCTTTTGCTAAAGGATTTTCATTAGCTCTAAATAAACCCTTAATATCAGTTAATCATATGCAAGGACATATACTTTCACATTTTATCAATAATAATCTATATAATCCACCTAAATTTCCTTTTTTATGTTTAACCGTTTCAGGTGGTCATACTCAAATAGTTTTAGTAAAAGACTTTTTAGATATGTCAGTTATTGGTCAAACAATTGATGATGCAGCTGGAGAGGCCTTTGATAAGTCTGCTAAAGTTTTAGGCTTAGATTATCCAGGGGGACCATTAATTGATAAATTTTCAAAAAATGGAAATATTAATGCATTTAAGTTTGCTAAACCAAAGATAAAAAATTTAGACTTTAGTTTTAGCGGATTAAAAACATCTATTATGAACTTGATCAATAATGAGAAAAGTAAAAACTCAAACTTTATAAGTGAAAATTTAGAAGATTTATGTGCATCAATACAACATTCTATAGTAAATATATTATTGGAAAAAATTAAACTTGCTAGCTTAAATACAGGAATAAAAAATATTGCTATTGCAGGTGGTGTATCTGCTAATTCATATTTAAGAGATCAACTCTTAAAATTAAATAGTTTTAATGTCTATATACCAAAATTTGAATATTGTACAGATAATGCGGCTATGATTGCTGTGGCAGGGTATTACAAATTCCTTAATAAGGAATTAGGCAATTTAAAAGAAACATCTTCAGCAAGATTAAATTTTTAGAAAATCAATTGTTTTATTTATTGCCTCTAATAAATGATCCGGGTATATATCATCACTATACGGATGTTTTGCTCCAAAAACATGATTTGCTTTTTTTATAATATGCAATATAGATTTTTCATTACATTTTTTCATAATTAAAGCATTTTCAATAGATACAGAAGAATCTTCATCTCCATGAATTAGTAATAGGGGAATTTTAATATTTATTAAAGAATTTTTTATGTTAATTCGATCTAAATTTTTTATTGAATCTTCATAAAACTGATAGTTCATAGGCATATTTTGGTTTGTCCTTGAATTATAAACGTACACAAAACCTTTATCTTTCCAAGCTTTCACTTTATCTTTATTCATTATGTTGGTGAAATCTGAAGGTGAAGCCCAAGAAACTATCTTATTAATTCGTGCATCTTCATTACATTTTAAAATACTAATTGCCCCTCCTCTACTGTGTCCTAAAAGGGATATCGAATTTTTATCAATATTATTTTCAAATTTATTATTGGATACAACCCAATTAATTACTTCATTTAAATCATCTAATTCAATTGAAAAATTATTTTCAGCAAATGATTTTAAATCTATAAATTCTGTTGGGTTTTCAATAGTTGTTCCATTATAAGAAAAATTGAACTTTACAAAAACAAAATTATTTTCAGCAAATGTTTGAGAAATATTATTAAAAGGTCCCCAATCTTTAAAACCTTTAAAACCATGAGAAAAAACAACAACTTTTTTATTTACATTATTGTCTTTAAATTTAATATCAATAAGAATATCATTTTTCTTACTTCCTTTAATAATAGCAGTACTACTTTTGATCATTATTTGATGTAAAACTTTTTCTCTACTGAACCATCATTATAAATATAAAAAAGATTCTTATTAAATTGTTTGAATGAAGTTCTACCCAGGTAATCAACAATATTTATTAAAGTTTTGCCTGTATTAACAGTTAAACTATTCTCTGTATTAGAAATTGGTTGATTACTAATGTAAAAATTATCAAATCCACCTTCAACCCAATGACCTCCTAATATATCCCAATCCGCAATTTCAACTGATATTTGAACATTATTATTTAATGAAATATATTGACCCAAATCAAAACTTTTATTTGCCCATTGAGATAAATTATTTGATGAAGCTGTAATAATATCTAAAACAACAGAAGTTGCTCCATTTGAAACAGAAACTACTATAGAATCATTCGCAGGAGCTCCCCATGAAAAACCATTACTAAACCAGATATTATAATTTAACACATATGTCTTTGGAATAGATAAATCTAAAATTGGTGATGTTAAAATAGTATTAGCATCATCAACATCTCTACTTCCAGTTTGAGGACCAGCACTTAGTCCTGTTACAAAAGCATTTTCAAAACAATCTCCTGAAACATCATCTTCTGGATTATAGTCTACACCATTATCTGATGTTCCTTCAGGATTACCTCTTTGCCAAATACCATCATTTGGACTAAAAATACCACCACTAACTGTCCACCCAAAATCAAATGTAAAGTCATCATAATATCCTTCTAACAAAGTGATAGTTTGAATTGGTATTGTAGAACTTATAAAATAATCTTGGCAAAGTGTTATATAACCCCAATGGCCAGCTATAATACTATAGTTTCCTTCATAAATATTATTTAAACTGAAATTTCCGCTATTATCTGTTGTAACTGAATAAGAATTATCATTATTAAATATTAATACATTAGCATTTTCAATTCCTGTTCCGTTAACATCAACCACTAAACCAGAAGTATTAAAAGCTACTAATGGTTCTAGTTGCATATCAATAGTAGTAATTACTCCGCTAGCTAAATTTGCATTTGCTGTATCTGACAAATAACCAGGGGCAGAAAAAATAATATCAAAATTTCCAATTGAAGCTATACCACTATTGTAGTATCCATAAATATCAGTTGAGGAGTTTATAGTGGATAAAGTATTAACTATTTCAATATTTGCATTAGTAATAGGATTAGTACTATTTAAATCAATTACATTTCCATCAATATAAGATGCCTGTTGAAAATCTCTTGAATATACTAACAGTCTGGCATTATTACTATTATTACTATTTATATCTGATGAGATTATATTACCTGAAGGCAAAAAAGGATATGTACCCCAACATCCATCAAAACCATCTCCAGATCCTGCATATGAGTCATAATTAGCAACTTCAACCATATTATTTGGATATGTTATGTCGTGTACAACCGTGCCATCACGATACCAAGAAGTAATTAAAAAATTACCATCAACGTGAGCATTATGAGGAATTGAGTTAGAACCTGGATTTGATTGAATTCTATCAACTTCTTGAATATTATTTATATCAGAGATATCATAAGCTCCAACATATGCATCTGATTGTTCATCAGTTGTAAAGACATACCTACCATTATTGGAAACCCATGCATTGTGAGTGAAATTACTTGGAGTCGAAGTACTACCTAAATTTTGTGGGTTAGATTTATTAGAAACATCGACAACATACATTTCTCCTTCATAAATACATCCAACATACATTGTGTCTCCTCTAGCCATTCCATCATGTATATAATAATCATCCCATTCACCTAAATAAATTGGATCAGTTGGATTTGTTGCTACATCAAGAAAAATTGCTCCATCTGAAGGTGATCCTCCAGCATTTGATGAGGCTCCAAAAATATATGCTACTCCATTTTCATCAATATAGATATTATGAGCAGCAGTAAATTCTGTGTTAGATCCATTGGAGTTATTAAAAATTGTTTGATGATAATAAGTATTTCCTGTCATATCACTAAGGTCAACAATTAATAACCCTGCGTCTGCTTCAGTAGTAACATATGCGTAATGTCCATAAGTTTTTACATCTCTCCATGTTGAATTTAAATCTGAAATAAAAAATTCTTGTGAAGGGGAATTTGGATTTGTAACGTTAACAACTGAAAATCCATTATTTAATCCAACAAGTGCATATTCATTGCCATTCATATCTGCCCAACCCCAAATATCATTACCTTCAGTATTGTTCCAATCATATGTTCCCAATAAGGAGAGATTATAATTAGATTGAGATAAAAGAAAAAATGGAGATATAAGAAATATTAAAAGTATTTTTTTCATAATTTATTTTACAGTTCTAAAGTTATTTGCCCTTCACTATCATCAGTTTCAGGATGAATTATTAATTATTTGCAAAGGTATATCTAAATTTTTATCCTTTGGTATTATTTCTTCAACTTGTGTTAAGATTTTTTTCTCTAAAGATTTTAATTTGATAATTTCTTTAACTTTTAATGAAGTTAATTTATTACCTATTGATTTAGCGCCTTTAATACTTATAAAATTTTCTAGATCAATGACATCTTTTTTTCTATCCTTACCTTTTTCTTTCACATAGATTATTTCTACTTGTGGTCGCCAATCTGTTGAGATAAATTCTAAGTATGAATCTTTGTGATCTGAAATAAATAAAAATTTATTAGAAATATTGTCAAGTATAAACCTCTTGACAAAATATAATTTTTTCACTCCATCAAAGTAAATTGCAGTAATAGGTTTTTTTGAGTCAAATTTCTCGATGATAATTATATTATCATCGAAACGAGATGTAATTTCAAAACCTTTTAATTCCGAAATACCATTTTGATTAATTGTTAAAATTTTATCAGTTGCAGCAAAATCTCCCAACAAAACACCTCTTGCATCAATATTTATTCTATTTACATTATCATCAAACCAAATTTTTCTTGCACTTAAGGTTGAAATACCCTCAGATTTTAATTCAATTCTTTTAACTCTATTTTTCGTAAGTATATTTCCACCTGAACCTTTTCCTTTAATAGCTAAATCAGCAAAATTATAATCGAATTTTAGGATTTTTAGTTTTGGACTTTTTCTTAGTAATACATTTACTGTTTCTGCTTCACCATTTGGATTAGATGTTAAATAAATAATCTTAGATCCAGTTAAAGATTTTGTTAAAGAATAATCTTTGTTTCTAGTTATACTACTAACATTAAATCTTTTAATCATAGAGTATCCACTTTTACCATCTAGATATATCATGTTATAAATTGTTCTAACATCTTTTCTTTTAAAAACAGCAACATGGATAATATCTTTTCCAACAAATACTTTATTATCAATCTTAACAACTTGCATAAGCCAGAATTTCTAATAATTATAATATTATCAATGTCAGAACATTCGCTAACATACTCATCCTTTTTTAGACTTGTTCCAATAAAACCCTCTTCCCTATTAACATATAATTTTTTATTTGCAACAACGACTTTTGTTGCATCGATACTTTCAAAGATTTTAATTTCCGTTTTACGAGTTTTATCTTTACCGTATTTCTTTTTTAAATCTTTAAAATAATTAATAGCATAATCAGTAAGATTTGAAATATTATGTTTTGTTTCTTGAATTTTATGTTCAAGTTTATTTAAATCATCAATAGCTTTTTCTAAATCAAATCTAGTTATTCTTTTAATTTTAATTTCTGTTAACCTTTCAATATCTTCTCTAGAAATATCTTTTTTAAGTTCTTTACAAAATGGTATTAACTCTTTAGAAATAGTATTTATAATCTCCTCCCAATTATTTAACTCTTCAATTGAATGATAAATTCTATTTTCAATAAAAATTCTTTCCAAAGAAGAAAAATGCCACTTATTTTCTAACTCTGAAAGTGTAACAATTAACTCTTGGTATAAAAGATCTTGAGTGTGATCAGTAGAAATTTTTAAAAGTTCTGACACACCATTAAAGATTGGAGAATTATCATGAATAACACAGCAAAGTGGAGATATAGATAATTCACAATCAGTAAATCTATAAAGAGCGTCAATTGTCTTATCTGGAGAAATCCCAGTTGGAAGAAGAATAGAAATTTCTACGTTTTCAGCTGTATTATCTTCAATTTTTTTTATTTTGATCTTACCCTTTTCATTAGCTTTAATTATAGAATTTATAAGAGAATTTGTATTTAAAGAAAAAGGTAATTCAGTTATATGCAATAAATTTCTTTCTACTTGCTTAATTTTAGCTCTTACTCTAACTCTAGAGCCTCTTTTCCCATCGCTATAGTTTGAAAAATCTGCCATTCCTCCAGAAGGGAAATCAGGTAATATTTTAGGACTTACGCCTTTTAGAATTTTGATAGAGGCATCAATAAGTTCAATAAAATTATGTGGTAGAATTTTAGTAGATAATCCTACAGCTATTCCTTCAACTCCATGAGCTAAAAGAATAGGAAATTTTACTGGTAATGTAATTGGTTCTTTTCCTCTTCCATCATACGAAGAATTCCAATTAGTTATTTTATTATTAAATACAACATCTAGAGCAAAAGGAGTAAGTCTTACTTCAATATACCTTGGAGCAGCAGCTCTATCACCAGTTGCAGTATTACCCCAGTTTCCCTGCATATCTAAAAGTAAATCTTTCTGTCCAATTTGAACCATAGCATCACCAATAGAAGCATCTCCGTGAGGATGATATTTCATTGTATGACCAATAATATTTGCTACTTTGTGATACCTTCCATCATCTAACTCTTTAAGAGAATGTAAAATTCTTCTTTGAACAGGTTTAAATCCATCATTAATATGTGGAACAGCTCTTTCTAATATTACATATGATGCATAGTCTAAAAACCAATTCTTATACATGCCAGAAACATGAATAACTTCTTGACTAGTATTGTCTAAATCATTAGTTAAAAATTCACTCATTTTATAAGAATTTTATTAAATGAATTTTCAAGTTTAAGCTTGTTTTTTTTTGACAACAATGTTAGATAGATTTTTTTAGAAATAATTTTAGATTTATCGTTTTTAAAACTTATAGATAATACAGTGTTCCAAGATAGAAAATTCTTTTTGAAATAGAAACTCTTTAGCATTTCATGTTTAATATCTAGTAATCCGTTAAAATTTGCTGTAGAACTTTTTATTCTTTTTGAAGAAATATTTATTATGTAAGAGTCAATTTTTATAATATTATAAAAAACACCAGAATAAAAATAAATAAATAAGGGAATTAAATTAAGCGAACTTAGCAGGAAATTGTTTTTAAAAAATAATCCAATTGTTGAACTAGGAGCAAGAAATAATAACTGTAATGGAATAATATAAAATATTAATAAATAGATTATAACTATAATATTAAATATATCAGCTTTTGTTTTATTACTAAATAATATTGTTTTCATCTTCTACTCCAATTTCCTCTTCAATTTTTAAATTATTTATAATAAACTCTTGTCTTTCTGGAGTGTTTTTACCCATATAATATTTAAGTATTTCTTGAATTTTTGCTTCACTTCCTACAATAACAGGGTCAAGTCTCATATCTGGTCCTATAAAATGTTTAAATTCATTAGGAGAAATTTCTCCAAGACCCTTAAACCTTGTTATTTCAGCTTTTTTCCCAATTTTTTTTAATGCAATATTTTTTTCTTCAATGTCATAGCAATAAAAAGTATGTTTTTTGTTTCTGACTCTAAATAAAGGAGTGTCTAAAATGTAGACATGTCCTTCTTTAACTAATTCTGGAAAAAACTGTAAAAAGAAAGTTATTAATAATAATCTAATATGCATACCATCAACATCAGCATCTGTAGCAATTACAATTTTATTATATCTTAAATCATCAATTCCTTGTTCAATATTTAAGGCAGCTTGTAATAGGTTAAACTCTTCATTTTCATAAACAATTTTTTTAGTTAATCCATAAGAATTTAAAGGTTTACCTCTTAAACTAAAAACTGCTTGTGTTTTTATATTTCTAGTTTTTGTAATTGAACCTGAAGCTGAATCTCCTTCAGTAATAAATAGAGTTGAATCAACTCTTTCCTCTTTATTTTGATCGTTATAATGTATTCTACAGTCTCTAAGTTTTTTATTGTGTAGACTAGCTTTTTTTGCTCTTTCTCTTGCAAGTTTCTTAACACCAGCCATTGCTTTTCGCTCGTGTTCTGCAAGCTGTATTTTTTTATTTAATAACTCAGCAGTGTCAGGATTTTTATGAAGATAATTATCTAAATGTTTTTTTAAGAAATCTTGTATAAACGTTAAGATTGTTGCACCACCTGGCTCCATTTCAGTAGACCCTAATTTAGTCTTAGTTTGTGATTCAAAAATAGGTTCAATTACTTTTATACTAATTGCAGCATTAATTAGCTTGTCTTATATCAGCAGCATCGTAATTTTTATTAAAAAAATCTCTAATCGTTTTAACTAAAGCTTGACGGAAAGCTACTTGATGAGTACCTCCTTGAACAGTATGTTGTCCATTTACAAATGAATAATATTGTTCTGAATATTGGTTTTTACAATGTGTAATTGCAACTTCAATATCCTCACCTTAAATGGATAATTGGATATAGATTTCTGCATCAATATTTTGATCTAAGAAATCATATAATCCTTTTTCAGAATAAAATTTTTCTACCGTTAAAATTATTGTTAGTCCTGGATTTAGGTAACAATAATTCCACATCATTTTTTCTAATGTATCATTTATAAATCTATATTTCCAAATAACTTTCATCAGGTATAAAGTAACTTTAGTTCCTTTTCTGCTAGAGTTTTCTTGTAATTTCTATCATTAACAATTACCCTTATGAAATTCAACAGCTTTACATTTTACTATCTCTTACTGACTTAATTTTAAAATATGAAGAAAGAGCATTAGCAGCTTTTGCTCCAACCCCATTTAACCCAACTGATTTTTTAAAAACTTTGAGTCGTATTTGGCACCAGTATTAATTTTAGACACACATCAACTAACTTTACCTAAGAGGAATTCCTCTGACCAAAATCTCGAATAGATACTTTGTTATTCTTTAATTTACTTCAATTGTTTTACCATTACCCATTACAAACTCATCAATAGAATTATCTACTACTTCTTTTAATAAAATATAAATACCGTCATCTGGGGATGATCCATTGCCCATTTTTCCAATATACATTCCAGGCCTTAGACGAATATGCTCTTTCCAATCTAAAGATCGTATACTATCTTCGTTATATTGTCTTTGCATTAATATTATTTTTTCTACTTTTAATATAGATAACAAATATAAAACTACTTAAATTATTTTCAGAAAACTAGAAATGTGTTATTAACAGGTTTTCAACTAATAAATAAGTATCTAAGTAAAACTATTAAACTAACGAAGTGCATAACATCACCATCATTAACTATATAATCTTTACCTCTCAACCTAATTTTCCATTATCCTACAAGATTGTTCGGACCTAAAGTATAAAATCATTATATGAAATAACTTCTGCTCTAATAAATCCTTTTTCAAAATCAGTATGAATAACGCAGCAGCTTGTGGTGCTTTATTCCCTTTGTAATTGTCCAAGCTCTAACTTCTTTTACACCAGCAGTAAAGTAAGTTTGTAAATTTAGTAATTTATAAGTTGCTTGTATTAAATGATGTACTCCTGGTTTTTCTAAACCCAATTCATCTAAGAAATTAGTTGTTCTTCAAAATCTCTAATTCTGCAATTTCCGACTCAATTGCTGTAGCAATTAATAAATTTCAGCATCTTCATTATTTACAAAATGTCTTAGCATCTTGGACATGATTATTCACTTCATAAGAGATTTCATCAACATTACAAACATAAATAAAGGTTTATGGTAATAAGTGTAATGGTAAATCATCATAGAATCTTCTTTCTAGGTAAGCAGTTCTAACAGACTTACCTGACTCTAAATGATGTAATTAATTCATCAACTTTAAATAATTTTTTGAGCATGCTTTATCTCCAGATTTTGCAGTACGAATATTTTTAGCTCTTAATCTTTCTCAATGTTTCTAAATCTTTTAATTGTAATTCAAAATCAATAGTTTCTTTATCTCTAACAGGATCTAACTTACCATCTACATGAATTATATTATCATCGTCAAAGCATCTTAGAACATGTATTAGCATTTGTTTCTCTAATATTAGCTAAAAACTTATTTCCTAAACCCTCACCTTTACTTGCTCCTTTAACAATCCTGCAATATCAACAATTTCAACAGTTGTTGGAATGACTTTTTCAGGATTTACAAGTTCTGCAATTTATCTAATCTATCATCAGGGACTGTAATAATCCAATATTTGGCTCAATTGTACAAAAAGGAAAATTTGCTGATTGTGCTTTAGCTTTGATAAGCAATTAAATAAAGTTGATTTACCAACATTTGGTAAGTCCTACAATACCACATTTTAAAGCCATAATTAAATATTTTTTGCAATGATAATAAAAGTTAGATGAAAAAATCTGAGAATATTTATATTATAACTTGTCAACAATACGTTAATAAATGTAATGAGATTTTATTTAAATGAAATTAAAAATTGATTTTCAAAAATTAAATTTACAAAAAAACTTAATTAATGAAATCAATTGAAGAGTTAGAAGATATTTGCATCTCAGGTAAGAAGGGATATAGTTAGAATGGTTCATGCAAATAATTCAGGTCATCCAGGAGGATCACTTGGCTGTACAGAGTTTTTAACTGCACTATATTTTAATATTTTAGATCATGATATTAATTTTAAAATGGATGGAATAAATGAAGATCTTTTTTTTCTTTCTAATGGTCATATATCTCCAGTTTTATATTCTGTATTAGCAAGATCAGGATATTTTAATGTTAATGAATTAAGTACTTTTAGAAAACTTAACAGTAGATTACAAGGTCACCCAACAACACATGAAAAATTGGAAGGGATTAGGATTGCATCAGGATCACTAGGACAGGGAATGTCAGTAGCAATTGGTGCAGCGCAGACAAAAAAACTAAATAATGATAATAAGATTGTGTACTCACTGCACGGAGATGGAGAACTTCAAGAGGGTCAAATTTGGGAATCTATAATGTACGCATCTGGCAATAAAATTGATAACCTTATTGCAACAATTGATTATAACAAAAAACAAATTGATGGTGAAATTGAAGATGTTTTACCGATGGGAAGCTTAAAGGACAAATTTAAAGCATTTGATTGGGAAGTCATTGATGTATTGAAAGGTAATGATTTAAGTGCTATAATAGATGCTTTAAAATTAGCAAAATCAAAAACAGGAAATAAGAAACCTGTAGTAATACTATTACATACGGAAATGGGTAATGGGGTTGACTTTATGATGAATACTCACAAATGGCATGGAAGTGCCCCAAATGATCACCAATTATCAGATGCTCTGTCTCAAAATGCAGAAACTCTAGGTGATTATTAAAACAAAAAAAATAATTCTAATTTTAATAGCACTAATAACTATTAATAGTGATGTTTTTTCTCAACAGCAAAATGAATTCACAACTTAATAGAATTCTTATTTGTTTTTGATGCATCACAATCTATGCTATCTAGATGGCAAAGTGGAAGGAAGATAGATATTGCTAAAAAACTTTTAGTTAATATGACAGATTCACTAAGAAATATTGATAATTTAGAATTAGGCTTAAGAGTTTATGGCCATCAAAGTAATTACCCCCCTCAAGACTGTAATGACACAAGATCTAGAAATAAATTTTCTTCCTGCTGATATTTCTGCAGATATGATAAAAGCTAAACTTAAAATGATTAATGCAAAGGGAACAACACCGATTGCTAAATCTTTAGAAGAATCAGCCAAAGACTTCCCAGATAATAATTCAAGAAATATTATTATACTTATTACTGATGGTAAGGAAGAATGTGGAATGGATCCTTGCTCTGTTTCAAGACTTTTTGCAAAAAAAGGTATTATTTTAAAACCCTTTGTTATTGGAATTGGACTTGATGAAAGCTGGAAAGAAAATTTTGATTGTGTTGGAACATTTTTTGATGCATCTAATGAAAAAGATTTTTCAAATATTTTAAATATAGTTATTTCTCATGTAATAGATAATACTACAACGCAGGTAAATCTTTTAGACTCTGTTGGAAATCCAACTGAAACAAATGTTAGTCTTTCATTTTATGACAACTTTACTGATGTTGTAAAATATAATTATTTACATACAATGAATAGCATGGGGAACCCAGATACAATGATTATTGACCCTGTTTTAAAATATAATGTTGTTGCACATACAATACCTCCAGTTACATCAGATTTGGTAACAATTACACCTGGCTCTCATACAATTATTCCTATTAATACCCCACAGGGAACTCTAGAAATTAAATTAAAAAGTAAAATTAATTATTCGTTTTTAGTTAAAAAAAGTGGAGAAAACAAAACTTTAAATGTTCAAGAAATAAATACTCTTCAAAAATATTTAACAGGATATTATGATATTGAACTTCTAACTATTCCACGAATAAATTTCGATAGTGTAAGAATAAATCAAAGTTCAAAAACAACTTATAGTATTCCACCACCAGGATTAGCTAATATTATACTTCCCTCAAATGGGTATGGAGGAGTTTATTTAAAAAAAGATGATAAACTTGAGGAGATATATAGTTTTAAAGCTGAAAAAAATCAATATAGATTAACATTATTACCTGGAAACTATGTAGTAGTATTTAGATCTAAATCATCAAAAAAATATCTTTATACTTCTGAAAAAGAATTTAAAATTAAATCAGGAAAATCACAACTAATTAAAATATATTAATAATATGGAAATGAAGGATACTCGATCAGGTTTTGGTGCTGGGCTAACTGAATTAGGAATGAAAAATAAAAATGTTGTAGCCCTATGTGCTGATTTAACAGGCTCATTAAAAATGAATGATTTTGAAAATAATCATCCTGAAAGGTTTTTTCAAGTTGGAATTGCTGAGGCAAATATGATAGGTATAGCTGCAGGGATGACAATTGGAGGTAAAATCCCTTTTACTGGAACCTTTGCAAACTTTTCAACATCTAGGGTATATGATCAAATTAGGCAGTCTGTAGCATATTCGAATAAAAATGTTAAAATATGTGCATCTCATGCAGGTTTAACTTTAGGTGAAGATGGTGCTACTCACCAAGTCCTTGAAGACATAGGAATGATGAAAATGCTACCACATATGACAGTTATTAATACGTGTGATTATAATCAAACAAAGGCTGCTACAATAGCAATTGCTGAACATGTAGGGCCTGTATATTTAAGATTTGGAAGACCAAAGGTTCCAAATTTTACTGAAGAAAATCAAAAATTTGAGATTGGAAAAGCTTTAAGTCTTCTTAAAGGAAATGATATTACAATTATTGCCACGGGACATTTAGTTTGGGAAGCATTAGAAGCAGCAAAATTTCTTAAAGAAATAAATATTAATGCTGAAGTTATTAATATTCATACTATTAAACCATTAGATAAGGATGCTATATTAAAATCTGTAAGCAAAACAAAATGTATTGTTACTGCAGAGGAACACATGCTTAATGGTGGTCTTGGTGATAGTGTTGCTCAATTACTTTCTAGAGAACTTCCTACTCCATTAGAAATGGTTGGGGTTAATGATACTTTTGGTGAAAGTGGTACCCCAAGACAGTTAATGGAAAAATATGGATTAACTTCAGAGGATATTATTAAAGCTGTTAAAAAAGTTATTCTAAGAAAATAAATTCTTCTTGTGGAATATGAATCAAAAAATATTGTAAAAAAGTATCAAGCCCAAACATTCCCATATCCATCATTCTTAGATATAGATTACACTAAAGGCTCTTATATTTTTGATAAAAAGAATAAAAAATATCTTGATTTTGTTGCAGGGGTATCTGCTTGTTCTGTAGGTCATGCTAATGAAAAAGTAATTGAAGCAGTCAAAAATCAATTAGATAAATACTATCATGTAATGGTTTATGGTGAATATATTCAAGAACCTCAGTACAAACTAGCAGAACTTTTAGCAAATCATCTACCTAATAAACTATCAACATCATATTTTACTAATTCTGGAGCAGAAGCAATAGAAGGAGCAATTAAACTAGCAAAAAGAATAACTAGAAAATCTGAAATAATTTCATGTTGGGGTTCATATCATGGATCAACTCATGGTGCCTTAAGCGTTATGGGTAATGAGCACTATAAAGCAAATTATAGACCACTTCTTCCCGATTGTAATAAAATTATTTTTAATGATATAAATAGTATTAATAATATCACCGAGAAAACAGCTGCTGTAATTATGGAGACTGTACAAGGCGCTAGTGGTTTTATAATTGCATCAGATAATTTTCTAAATATTTTAAAAAACAAATGTTTAGAAACTAAAACTTTAATAATTTTTGATGAAATTCAAACTGGCTATGGAAGGCTAGGATCATTATTTGGTTTTCAACAAACAAATATAATTCCAGATATATTATGTATAGCAAAAGGCATGGGAGGTGGTATGCCAATTGGTGCTTTTATTTCTTCATTTGAAAACATGAATAAATTAACACACAACCCAAAGCTAGGTCATATTACAACTTTTGGTGGACACCCAGTAAATTGTGCTGCAAGTTTTGCAACATTAAATTATATTATTGATAATAATTTGATGAGTCAAATTAATGCCAAAGAAGAATTATTTAGAAAATTATTAACTCACAAAAAAATAATAAAAATCAATGGTAAAGGTTTGATGTTATCAATTGATTTAGTAAACAAAAAAGAAAGAGATAATTTGGTTGAAAATTGTATGAAAGATGGTTTGCTACTATTTTATTTTCTTTTTAACGAAAATTCTGTGAGAGTAACACCACCACTTACAATTAGTAATGAAGAAATTAAATTTGGTTGTGAGATCATCTTAAATAATTTAGAAAAACTATAAATTATCACGATTTTTTAATGTAGATAGTTTTTAACACAATTAAAGACTTCCCAACTCTACATTCAATATTATTTATATCATTAATAAGCCTAATGTTTTTTACCTTATCGCCTCTTTTAAGAGTTTTTGACATACCCTTTATTTTTAATGTTTTTGTTAAAACAATAGTATCTCCATCATTAAGTAAATTACCTACAGAATCTTTAGTTTCCATTATTTTTATTAATTAGCATAGGAACAAAAGAAAATTCACCATGAGTTGTTATAGAATGAGTTGAATTAGAAGTTTTTTCAATTAGGTGCATAACTTGAGTGTCTCCATCACCAATAGGGGCAACCATTTTTCCACCAACTTTTAGTTGTTTGATAAGTGCTTCAGGAATGAAAGGTGCTCCGCATGTTAAAAGGATCTTGTCAAATGGAGCAAAATTTTCTAAGCCTTTGTAGCCATCTCCATAAACAAACATACAGTTATATCCCAAAGAGGGTAAAAAAGATTTTGTTTTTTTGAATAAATCTTTTTGTCTTTCAATTGTATAAACATCTGCATTCAAAATAGTTAAAACAGCTGCTTGATATCCTGAACCAGTACCAATTTCTAAAACCTTTTCATTAGATTTTATTTCAAGAAGTTGTGTTTGAAAGGCAACTGTATAAGGTTGTGATATTGTTTGGCCAGATCCAATTGGAAATGCTTTGTCTTGATAAGCAAAATCAATAAAAGCGTTATCCATAAAAAGATGCCTAGGAATATTATTAATTGCTTTTAAAATATTTTCATTAGTTATACCTTTTGAAGATAATTCTTTAACCAATTTTTTTCTTAATCCTTTATGACGAAAAGTATCTATCATAATTTTAATAATAAATCATTTAAATGTATTTTTGAACACATTACAAAAAAAAAGATTTATTGATTTTAAAATGCATTAATAAATATTTAAAATTCACAATCAAATGTTAAAAGGTTTATATGTATAAATTTATTATTATAATTTTTATCTTTCTTATTTCATGCAGTAAAAATGAACAGGAAATCCCAACTTATATAACTATTAATGAATTTAATTTATCATCTACTTCTGTTTCAGGCTCTAATTCAAAAAATATTTCTGATGTATGGTTTTATGTTAATGACAGTTTACAAGGAATATATGAATTACCTGCTATGTTCCCTGTTTTAAAAACTGGATTAAATAATGTAAGATTAAAAGCAGGAATAAAAGTTAACGGCATCTCATCTACAAGAGTAGCTTATCCATTTTTTACAAGTTATTTGGATACAATTCAATTTTCTGAAAATAATAATATTTTAATTTCTCCAAATATTAATTACAGTGACAATTATAATTACATAATAGAAGATTTTGAAGGTTCTGGTACTATAATTGACTCTACCCTGTCAAGTGAAATTGATTTTTCTATAGAAATAGGTGAACAAGGAAATAATTATGCATACGCTAGAGTTGACACTCCAAACATAACATTTGAATGTGCTTTAGATGAATTTAATTTACCTCAGCAGGGGGCATCAGTTTATTTAGAAATGGATTACAAATGTAATAGTGAGTTTCAAATTGGTGTTTATTCAAATTACAATCAATCAGTTGAAAAGAATGATTTATTATTTGTCACTCCAAAAGAAGAATGGAGTAAAATATATGTTAACCTTACTCCAACAGTAAGCAGTAGTATAGGAGCTAATTCATTTAGAATATATATTAATCAAAGAAGATTAACTAATAATTCTTTTGCAGAAATTTACTTTGACAACATAAAAATAATTTACTAAAAAAATAAAAATGAAAAATATTACAGTTATTGGAGCAGGAACGATGGGAAATGGAATTACTCATGCTTTTGCTCAAAAGGGATATCAAGTTATTATGGTTGATATTTCTCAAGATTCTTTAGATAATGCCATGAAAACTATTGAAAAAAATCTTGACAGAATGCTTACTAAAGAAAAGATTTCCTTAGATCAAAAGAATGAAACATTAAATAATATAAGTCTTTCAACAAGTTTAGAGAATTCTGTCTTAGATTGTGATTTAGTTGTTGAAGCAGCTACTGAAAATGTTGATCTTAAGCTTAAAATATTTAATGAACTAGATCTTCTATGTCCAGAAAAGACAATACTTGCATCAAATACTTCATCTATATCTATAACTAAAATAGCTCATCAAACTAAAAGAAAAGACAAGATAATAGGAATGCATTTCATGAATCCAGTTCCTATTATGAAATTAGTTGAAGTAATAAAAGGAAAAGAAACTTCTAAAGAGGTAACCAAGACTATAATGGAATTAAGTAAAAGTTTGGGGAAAATACCTGTAGAGGTTAATGATGCTCCAGGCTTTGTTGCAAATAGAATACTAATGCCCATGATTAATGAAGCAATATTAACTTTAGAAGAAAATGTTTCCGGAGTACTAGAAATTGATACTGTTATGATTCTTGGAATGTCTCATCCAATGGGGCCACTACATCTTGCTGATTTTATTGGTTTAGATGTTTGTCTTTCAATTTTAGATGTTATGCACAAAGGTTTTAATAATGATAAATACTTAGCTTCTCAACTTTTATTAAAAATGGTTAAAGATGGAAACTTAGGAATAAAGTCTGGAAAAGGTTTTTATGATTATTCTGATGGACCAAGAAACAAGAAGGTTTCATCTGAATTTATTAAATAAGTTTCTAAAGAATGACAAAAAAGGAACTAAAACCATTTTCGTGCACATTTACCCCAAAAATTGCTGATATACTCTTAGAGCTGAACTGTAGTATCGCTATTTCAACATATCAAGCTGGTAAAGTTGTACTTATTTCCGCAAATAGTAATAATAATCTTATCCAGTTAGCTAGAAACTTTGATAAAGCTATGGGTATTGCTGAAGATGAAGAAAATGATAAAATTGCGATTGCATGCAGAGATGAAATAATTATTCTAAAAAATTCACAATATTTAGCAAAATTTTATCCAAAATCTCCTAATAAATATGATAGTTTATATCTGCCAAGAATAACATTTCACACTGGAAGCCTAGATATTCATGATATTAGTTTTGGAAGTAATAATATATTATATGCTGTTAACACACTATTTTCTTGTATTGTAAAAATCAATGAAAATTATAATTTTGAACCTTACTGGACCCCACCACAAATAGATAAGATCACTTCAGAGGATAGATGTCACCTGAATGGAATGGCAATGTTAAATGGAAAACCGAAATATGCAACTGCATTTAATAATGGGAATACAGCTAAAAGCTGGAGAGAAAATATTACAAATAGTGGTGTTATCTACGATATAGAATCTAATAAAATTATTGCAAAAGGTTTACCAATGCCACATACTCCTAGAATTTTTAATGATGAATTATATGTACTACTTTCAGCTACTGGAGAATTAGTAAAAATTAATACAGATGATGGCTCATACAAAGTAATAATAAAAGTAGATGGGTTTGTTAGAGGGATGAGTCTAAATAAAGATTATCTTTTTATAGGATTATCAAAACTTCGAAAGAAGTCTACCACATTCTCTAAATTACCTTTTGCTAAAAATGCAAATGAATCTGGTATAATTGTAATACACCTTCCAACTGCAAAAATTGAAGGAAAAATTCTATATCAAAATTCACTTGATGAAATTTATGATATACATATATTAAAAAATAAAATTAGACCAAATATCTTAAATACTAGCTCAGATACTTATAAGCAAGGACTTACAATTCCTAACACAACTTTTTGGAAAAAAAATATATAAGATAATTTTTAATTTTATTTTTTAAACTTTGAATAAGATGTATATTTGAAAACATATAATATTATTATGAAATACAATAGGTACTCAAGAAAGAAAAGGCAGCTCAATAACCATATTGAGAGATTAAAATTCTTAATAAAAAAGAATGATAATTCTATTGAGGATATAATTAATAAATTGATTTCTAAAATTCAGAAACTAATTGATTTTCTAAATAATAAAATTTCTTTCAACAAATTAAGAATCACTCTTGGATCATTGGCAATTATTTTTGGATTATCATCTCCTAATTATACTCAAGCACAAACTTTTGCTCCTCCCGTTCTTAATCCTGCAGGTATATCTGCAGATACTATATCGCAGTGGGGAAAAGCTGAGTTAGTTGATTTAGATGATGATGGAGACCTAGATCTATTATTTTCCAATGCTCAATATGATTATAACAACTACTCATATATTAATGGCTTTACATATGAAGAAAATTATAACCCTGGGTTCTCTCTTCCCTACACTAATCCATTTAATCTTCAAAATCCTTTTATTTTTTCTGATTTTTCAATTTTAAATCATAATTTAATAGATTTAGATAATGATGGTGATTATGATATTTTATCAAATCTTTCTGGAATATATTATTCTTATGATTATTCAACATACCAGTATTCAACTGATTTAAATTCTTCTTTTAGATATTTTGAAAATGTTGGAAATCCAACACTTCCACAATTTACTAGTCCAGTTACCAATCCTTTTGGGCTAATAAATGATTCTTCATTTGTTTGTTCAGATATAGTAGACATAGATGGTGATGGAGATCTAGATATTATTACTATTAATAACTCATTAGATTTTAGCTCATATTCATACAATGCTGTATTAAGTTTTATAGAAAACATTGGAGATGCTAATAGCCCTATATTTTCAAATCCTCAATTAAACGCTTTTGGTCTTAATAACATTGCTTTTGGTTCATCACCTGCATTCACAGATATTGATGGGGATAGCGATCTAGATTTACTAATTTTAGAATCCTACAGTGGTTTAAACTTTAAATACAGACAAAACAAAGGTACACTAACCAACCCACAATTTCAAAACCAAGTACTTAATCCATTTGGTTTACTTCCTGATACATCTAATCAAGGAACAATACTTTCTCCTGAATTTGGTGACTTAGATAATGATGGTGACATGGATTTAATAGTTGGAGGGGAATATGGCGTAACATTTTATCAAAATATGAGTAATCCATCTTCAGTAATTGAGGAGAAATACGAATTTAAAATATATCCAAATCCTGCTATAGATTTTATAAATATTGAAAGTAATTATAATTTTGACAAAATTGAAATTAGAGATATAAGTGGAAAATTAATGAGGTCCATAAAAAACCCATCTAAAATACTGTCAATTAATTACTTAAATAAAGGCACCTATATAATGAGTTTATATAAAAATAATAATAAATCTTCAATTAATTTTATTAAAAAATAAGTTATTTTTTAAATTCTTTTTTAATAATTAGTTCAATATAATTATCTTCTTTAATATTTATAGGATCATATAAAGTTCTTAGGTCATGATCATATGCTTTTGCAAATGACTGCCATAAAAAAGCATTAAACCATCCTCTATATTCTTTTAAAATATCATATGTACTTATACCTGTTTCTCTATAAATTAATTTAATAAGTATTCCCCCCTCCTTAATAGTAAGTTTTTTTAATGCTATAGTATATTCGTCCTTAATTAATTTTGCAACTTTTCTTGTGTATCTTTTTTTCTTTCTTTTTTTTGAAATAATTAATAGATCTTTATTAATATTATCTATTTTAACTTTTGTTTTTAATGCAAAAGGATAAACTTTAATAACTCTTCTTTTTAACTTATAAAAGTTTTTTTTATCATTAACATTTTTAAAATCTATAATATCTAATTGGGGGATTTCAGATGTAAATATAGTATCATCATTAATGATAATAAATTTAGATATAGATAATGTATCAGAACAATAAACTAAAGTATTAGAAAAGCAAAAAAGTAAAAGAAAAAAATATTTCATAATAGTCAGCAAAAATAATCACTACAAATAAAACAACAATACTTATAAAAATATAGTTTAAAAATATGCATTACGTACTTTTACCAATATGATTAAATCTTTACAAATACAAGTTAGTCCAGAAACATCTTCTAAAAATCATCTTTTAAAAAATGAGGTTAGTAAATTATTAGAAATTGATAAAAAAAATATTACCCATATTGAGATTATAAAGAAGTCAATAGATGCAAGACAAAAGATTATTAAAATTAATCTTACTATTGAAGTTTATATTAACATCAAATTTATTCCTAAAAGAGATATAGTATTTAATTTTAAAAATGTTGTAGAATCTAAAGAGGCACATATAATTGGAGCTGGACCTGCAGGCTTATTTGCTGCATTAACGTTAATTGAAAATGGTATTAAACCAATTTTATTTGAAAGAGGAAAAAATGTAAAAAATAGAAGAAGAGATTTAGCTAATATAACAAAGGAACATATTGTAAATGTTGATTCTAATTATTGTTTTGGTGAAGGTGGAGCTGGAACATATTCTGATGGTAAGCTTTATACTAGATCTAAAAAAAGAGGAGATGTTAATAGAATACTAGATATTTTAGTTGAACACGGGGCTAATTCGGATATAAAGATAAATGCACATCCACATATTGGAACAAATAAGCTTCCCAAAATAATTGAAAATATTCGTAATACAATTCTTAAATATGGTGGAGAAATTCATTTTAATACAAGAGTTGTAGATATCATAACTAAAGACAATAAAATTTCTAAGTTAGAATTGAAAAATGGTAAAAAGATTGATTGTGAAAAATTAATTTTAGCTACTGGACATTCAGCTAGAGATATATTTGAAATTCTTGATAGAAATAATATCTTAATAGAATCTAAATCATTTGCTCTTGGCGTTAGAGTTGAACACTCTCAAAAACTTATAGATCAAATTCAATATAAATGTAGCGAAAGAGGAGATTACTTACCCCCTGCCCCATATTCTATTTCTAGACAAGTAAATGGTAGAGGAGTTTATTCATTTTGCATGTGTCCGGGAGGAATTATTGCTCCTTGCGCGACAAGTCCAGGTGAAGTTGTCACAAATGGCTGGTCACCTTCAAAAAGAAATGGGCCACATTCTAATTCTGGAATTGTTGTAGAATTAAAAGAAAGTGATTTTAAAGAATTTGAAAATAAAGGGGCTTTAGCTGGAATGTTTTATCAAAAAAATATAGAACAAAAAGCATGTCAAATTGCTGGAGGCTCTCAAAAGGTCCCCGCACAAAGACTTATTGATTTTTTAGAGGGAAAAGTTTCTTCATCGCTTCCGAAAACTTCTTATATGCCTGGTCTTGTATCGGCTGATTTGAATAAAGTTTTCCCAAAATTTATTATAGATAACCTCAAAGAAGGGTTCAAATTATTTGGCAAACAAATGCAGGGTTACCTTACAAATGATGCTGTCATACATGCACCTGAGAGTAGAACTTCATCTCCAGTACGGATTCCACGAAACTATAAGACTTTGGAACATGTTGAAATATCAGGTATTTATCCTTGTGGTGAGGGAGCGGGTTATGCAGGAGGTATTGTTTCCGCAGCTATAGATGGTGAGAAATGTGCAGTTAAGTGCTCAGAGAGCTTAAAAAGCTCTAACTAAGTACTTCTGCAACCTTATCAGCTGCTTCTTGTAATAATATTACTGATTCCACTTTAAGACCACTTTCATCAATAAGGACTTTTGCTTCTTTAGCATTAGTACCTTGAAGTCTGACAATTAATGGAACAGGTATCTCTCCAATATTATTATAAGCATCAACAATTCCTTGAGCTACTCTATCACATCTAACAATACCACCAAAGATATTTACTAGTATTGCTTTAACATTAGAATCTTTTAAAATTATTCTAAAAGCTTGTTCGACTCTTTTAGCATCAGCTGTTCCACCAACATCTAAGAAATTAGCAGGATTTCCTCCAGCCATTTTAATTATGTCCATTGTTGCCATTGCTAGACCAGCTCCATTAACCATGCAACCAACATCACCATCAAGTTTAACAAAATTTAATCCATATTCGTCTGCTTCTACTTCGGTAGGGTCCTCTTCTCTTTTATCTCTTAAAGCAATAAAATCTTTATGTCTAAAAAGTGAATTGTCATCAATAGAAACTTTCGCATCAACAGCCATTATTTTGTTATCAGAAGTTTTTAAAACAGGGTTTATTTCAAATAATGATGAATCAGTTTGGTCATATGCTGTATACAAAGCAAAAACAAATTTTGTCATTTCTTTAAAAGCATTGCCACTTAAACCTAGGTTAAAAGCAATTTTTCTACATTGGAACCCTTGCAAACCTACAGATGGATCAATTTCTTCTGTAAAAATTAAATGAGGAGTTTGTTCAGCAACAGTTTCAATATCCATACCACCTTCTGTGGAATACATTATCATATTTCTCCCACTTGATCTATTTAATAAAACGGACATATAAAATTCAGACGTCTCACTCTCACCAGGATAATATACATCTTCAGCAATTAAAACTTGACTTACTAGTTTTCCTTCTGAAGACGTCTGAGGAGTAATAAGATGCATCCCTAAAATATCATTTGAAATACTTTCAATTTCTGATAAAGATTTTGCTAATTTAACTCCACCACCTTTTCCCCTTCCACCAGCATGAATCTGAGCTTTAACGACCCACCAAGATGTTCCAGTGTCTTCAGTTAGTTTTTTTGCAGCCTTAACTGCTTCATCTACATTATTAGCAACAATACCTCTTTGAATTCTAACCCCAAAGCTGTTAAGCATTTCTTTTCCTTGATATTCGTGTAAGTTCATGTTATAAATTTAAGTTTGTAAAAATATATGTTTGAAATTAATTTAGAGCAAAAAACAGATAATAAATTCTATTTTTGCAACTTATTTTTTAAAGATGAAATTAAAGTTTTTTTTAGTTATTATAATTTGTCCATTATTTTCTTTTTCTCAATTTTCAGAGAAAAAAATATATGATATTTCTAAAGTTAATGCTTCTGAAAAAATTAAAATAGATGGTTTTTTTAATGATTTAGCTTGGCAAGATTTAAATTTAGCCAATAATTTTATACAATTATCACCAAACAATGGTGCAAAAGAACGTTCCAATCAAAAGACAGAAGTAAAACTATGCTATGATGATAAATATTTATATGTGGCTGCTAAACTTTTAGACAATGCACCAGATAGTATTTTAATGGAACTTTCATCAAGAGATGATAAACAAAAAAATTGTGATCTTTTTGCTATTTATTTAAACCCCTATAATAATGGTCAAATGGAATATTCATTTGCAGTTACAGCAGCAGGAGTTCAAATTGACTCAAAAATAAACTCTGGAAATGAAGATCAATCTTGGAACGCTGTTTGGAACTCTTCAGTAAAAATTAACAATGAAGGTTGGAATGTTGAAATAGCTATTCCTTTTTCTTCATTAAGATTTCCTGATAATAACAAAAGTTGGGCCTTAAATATCGCTAGAACAATAAGAAGATATAGGGAAGATTATAGCTGGAACCCAATTGATGTTACATTTCAAAACTATTCTATTCAGTCTGGTTTATTAGATGGTATTAAAAATATTAATTCACCAATTAGATTATCTTTTATGCCATACTCGTCTTTATATTACGAATCGTATGATGGTAATAAAGAATATCCAAATAACTTTGGTATGGATTTAAAATATGGAATTAATGAGAGTTTTACTCTAGATATGACTTTAATACCAGATTTTGGTCAGGCAGCTTCAGATGCTCAGGTTTTAAACTTATCTCCTTTTGAAGTTAAATATGAGGAAAAAAGACAATTTTTTAATGAAGGTGTAGAACTATTTAATATTGGTGGAGAAATGTTCTACAGCAGGAGAGTTCAAGATGATTTATTAAATGCAACTAAAATTTCAGGTAGAACTAATAAGGGTTTAGGCATTGCAGCTTTAAATGCAGTAACTAATAAAACTGTTGATAAACCTTTAACAAATTTCAATGTTATAATTTTTGACAAAGCTCTTAAAAATAACTCATCTATTAGCTTTATGAATACTCACATGGTTCAAAATGGATCATCCAGAGATGCTAATGTTAGTGGTTTATTTGCTAAAATAAATAACGAAGAAAACACTCGTGTTTATGGCGCTAATCTGAAATTAAGTCAGGAATTTGAAGGGTCAAACAATATTAGAGGTTTTGCAGGAATGTTAGCAGTTGGTAAAACTAGTGGAAAGTATCAATATGAATTATTTAGATCCTTTGAAGACGATAAATATAACCCAAATGATTTAGGGTTCTTGTATTCAAACAATTCCATTACAAATGGAATAAATTTAGGTTATTTTCAAACATCTGAAAACAAAAGATTTATTAATTCTGATATTATTTTAGAGGTTAGACATGAAACTTTATTTACTGATAATAAATTTACTGACCTTAATTTAGAATTAGAATCTAAAGTTACTCTAAAAAAATATCTAACTGTATTTGCAAGATTAAAAGCAAGTCCTTATGAAAAAGTCGATTATTATGAAGCAAGAACTAATAACCTTTTAAGCCCTCTCAAGAGATCAAAATATATCTATTTTGGAAGCTGGATGTCATCTGATTATAGAAAAAAAATAGCTATTGATATTGGTGGTGGTGGATCAATAAATCCATTATATTCAGGATATATGTATAGATTAAGAATTGCACCTAGAATTAGATTTAATGATAAACTTTCATTAAGATATATATTATCAATTAAAAATAAATATAATGATATTGGTTATGTTATGGACACAATATTAGAAAATCAAGAAAACGATGAACCTATTTTTGGAATAAGAAATACTTTCATGCTAACAAATGTTTTAAGTGCTAGTTATATTGTAAATAACAAGATTAGTTTCAATTTAAAATTAAGATATCATTTAGACCAGGTGGAGAATTTAAAATTTAAAACTCTGGATAATAATGGATATCTTAATGATGTCTCTAATCAATCAGCTTATGAGGATAAAACTAATATTAATTATAGTACATGGACATCAGATATTAATTTTAGTTGGTGGTTCGCACCTGGAAGTCAAATTAAATTAGTTTGGAAAAATGCTGTAGATAATCAAACTAACTTGTTAAGAAATAATTGGTCTGAAAATATAGAAGATTCATTTAATCTTCCACTTCAAAATAGTGTTTCTTTAAAAATTATATATTATTTAGATTATCTTTACTTTAAAAGTACAAGAAAATGATATCCGTAAATAATCTAAAATTCTCTTATGATAAGTTAGAGGTGCTAAAAGGGATTGACCTAAGAATTAATAAAGGTGAAATCGTTTCAATTATGGGCCCATCTGGAGCGGGAAAGACCTCCTTACTTCAACTAATTGGAACTTTGGAAAAACCCAATTCTGGATCAATTTTAATAAATGATATAAATCCTAATACTTTAAAGGAAAAAGATTTAGCAATATTTAGAAATTTAGAAATAGGTTTTATTTTTCAGTTTCATAATTTACTCAGTGAATTTACTTCCTTTGAAAACATTTGTATTCCCGGTTACATTTCAAATGATAAAAAAAATGTTGAAAAAAAAGCTCTAGAATTAATCAAAACTTTAGGATTAGAGCATAGAAAAGATCATATGCCAAATGAACTCTCTGGAGGTGAAAAACAAAGGGTAGCAGTAGCAAGAGCATTAATTAATTCTCCTGCAGTAATTTTAGCAGATGAACCTACTGGAAACCTTGATTCAGAAAATTCAAAAATTCTTCATGATTTATTTATTAAATTAAATAAAGAACTCAATCAAACTTTTGTAATCGTTACACATAATAAAGAGTTAGCTAATCAAACAAATAGAGTAATAAATTTGGTTGACGGAAAAATAATTTAGGTAAAAGGTTCTGATATTACTAAATTCTTTAACTTTGCACTTTGATGAACTATCAAAACCCTCAGCTACTCTACGCACTTTTTGCACTTGCAATACCCGTTTTAATTCATTTATTTAATCTTCGAAGGCACAAGACAATTTTATTTAGTAGTGTTAGGTTCCTAAAAGATATTAAGCAGGATAATACAAGAAAAAGAAATATTAAAAATATACTTGTTCTGATAACAAGATTATTTGCTACAGCTTTTTTAATTCTTGCTTTTTGCAAACCCTTCACTAAAGATGAAAAAAATCTAATTAACTCTGATAAAGTTTTTGTTTATTTAGACAATTCATTTAGTATGGATGCAATTGATGAAGATGGAAGGTTAATAGATATAGCTAAAAATTATGCTCTTAGTATAGCTAAATCACACGTCAATGAAAAAGTTTATCTATTAACAAATAATATTGATAATCAAAATACTATTTCATTAAGCAGCAAAGAGTTTATAAATAAAATTAATGAGGTTGAAACTGATGGGAATTCAAAAAATATTAATCAGATACTTCAAATTAAAGAATCTATATCTACTTCAAAAGATAAAATATACATATTATCTGATTTTCAAAAAGAATTTATTTTAGATGATTATATAAACGATAATAAAAATATTATTAAGTTAATTCCAATTAATAATCCCAATACAAATAATATTAGCTTAGATAGCCTGTGGATAAACCAGCCAATAATAACATCGAAAAATGAAATAGAAATATTTTTAAAGGTTAGTAATTATGGAAATGAAACAAATAATACATCCGTATCATTAGAAATAAATAATAAACTTCAGACAAAGAGAATTATAAGTATCGAAGAAGATAGATCTAAAGTTTATAGTTTTAAAATTATAGTTGATCAAGTAGATAACATAAATGGTAAATTTATTATTGAGGACTACCCTATTAGCTTTGATAACACATTATATTTTCTCATTAAATAAATCTCAAAAAGTCAATATTTTAAACATATATGAAAATCAAGAGTTAAATAATTTCAATTATTTATTTAAAGATACTAGCATGTTTAATTATTCTACAACAAATATTTCAAATATTCAATATTCAAATATAAGCTATCAAGATTTTGTTTTGTTAAATGAAATACAATCTGTTTCAGAAGCTTTAGAGAAATATTTAATTCAAATATTACAAAAAGGATCAAGTATTTGTTTGATTCCATCAAAAGATTTTCAGCTTGAAAATTTTAATGATTTTTTAAAAAAATTAGATGTTAATACATTTAAAACTACAGATACAAATACTTATATTATTGAGAATATTAATTACCTTCATCCTCTATACTCAAATGTTTTTGATGGAGATTTTAAAGAAATTAAATACCCAAAAGTTTCTTTTAGCTATTCAATAAATAATAACAATATTTCAAATAAAATTTTATCACAGTTTAATAATCAAGAATTTTTAAGTCAATACAATTGCTTTAATTCAAACTTTTATGTCTTTAACTCACCATTGAGCCATGATAAAAATAATTTTAGATACCACGCCCTTTTTGTTCCCACTTTTCTAAATATGGCTTTAGAATCTAAGAAAATTAATAGATTGTATAGTGTTATCAATAAAGATAAATACTTTGTTTCAAATAAAAAACTAACTAATGATACTTATCATGTTATTAATGATAAAAGTGACATTATTCCAACATTTAAAAGCTTAAATGGAAAGAGTTTATTTTTTACCAATAATCAGATTACAAAAGCAGGTTTTTATAAACTATTTTATAAAAATAAAATACTTGAGAACATATCCTTTAACTATAACATGCGTGAAGGCTCTACGCAGTTTTATAGCAAAAAAATGATCAATAGTATTATATCTAACAACAATAAAAATATATCAATATTAGATCTAAATATTAAAAAAATAAATAATATAATTTCAAATGAATCAGAGGGGAAACAGTACTGGAAACTATGTTTACTGCTATGTCTATTTTTCTTTGCTTTAGAAATGTTAATTATTAAAATAATTAAATAATGAAAATACTTGTTAAAAATGCAAAAATTGTTGACAGCTTATCTAAGCACAATAATAAAACTTATGATA
This sequence comes from uncultured Flavobacteriales bacterium, assembly GCA_905181585.1. Taxonomy (GTDB): domain Bacteria; phylum Bacteroidota; class Bacteroidia; order Flavobacteriales; family BACL11; genus CAJIYG01. The sequence goes on along the minus strand of CAJIYG010000002.1, from coordinate 228,620 downwards.
TTCTAATTAATAATAATAAAATTGAAAAAATTGCTAAAACCATTGCAATAGATTCAAACACTAAGATATTCAAAGGTGAAAATTTACATATTTCTCAGGGATGGTTTGATATGCATGTAAATTTTGGTCAACCTGGATACGAGCAAAAAGAAACTCTGAAAAATGGAGTTAAATCAGCTTCTTTTGGGGGATTTACTGAAGTTATGCTAATGCCAAATACAAAGCCACAATTAGATAATAGCACAATGATTGAGTATATAATTAACTATACTAAAGATGATATTGTAAATGTTTACCCTGCAGGCAATTTAACAAAATTACAAGAGGGAAAAAATATTGTCGAAATGCATGATATGATTAATTCAGGTTGCTTAGCATTTACTGATGATAAAAAAAGTGTTCAGAATAATGAATTAATGAAAATTGCACAGCTATATATTAAGGACACTAATAAACTAATAATGAATTTCCCTAACGATTTATCTTTACAAAATCATGGTGTAATGAATGAAGGTGAGATTAGCACTCAGCTTGGCTTAAAAGGAATTCCGTCATTAGCTGAAGAAATGATGCTGGATAGAGATATAAATATATGTGATTACACCAATAGTAAGATTCACTTTAGCTACTTGAGCACTAAAAAAAGTATTGAAAAAGTTAAATTAGCAAAAAGCCAAAATTTAGATGTTAGTTGTGATGTAACAGTGCATAATATCTTTCTTACCGAAAAAGAGCTTAATAATTTTGACTCAAGGTTCAAAGTTTTACCTCCCTTAAGAACATCAGATGATAATAAAGCTATTGTTGAAGGATTAATAGATGGCACAATAGATGTAATAACTAGCGATCATTCTCCACAAGAAAATGAAAATAAAAAAATTGAATTTGATAATGCTGAATTTGGTGTAATAGGATTAGAAAGTGCTTTTGGACTAATAAATAAAAATTTAGAGAATCATCTAAGCTTAGAGGAAATTATAAATAAAATATCTATTAATCCTAGAATAAGACTTGGAATAACACCACCTGTAATTGAAGAAGGAAATTTTGCAAATATTACAATCTTTGACCCATCAATTGAGTGGGATTTTGAAGAGAGTGATATAAAATCAAAATCAAAAAATAGTCCATTTATTGGTAATAAATTAAAAGGTAAAGCTCTGGCTATTTATAACAATAATTTGTTTCTAGAACTTTAATTTCTAATAATCCTCTTTTCTACAGTTCCATTATCATAGTAAAATATAACTGTATTAGTTCCTGAAAGATCTTTAATATTTATTAATCTACCTAAGTAATCTGTTACTTTAATTAATTTAGGTTTCTCAAAAATAATATCTGATTCAGTTAGACTTGAGCTATTACCTAGACTTTCGTAAAGATATAGGTCATCAACAGCAGCTTCAATTAAGCTACCTCCATCAAGATTTTGACCTATTCTAAGGCTATCAGAGGCTATAAACTTTAATTGAACTGAAGAAGTTGGGTTAATATAATCAAGAGGTCTAAAAGCAAATTTTCTCCAACTTAAGTCTGCGCTTAAAGTATTTTCAACATAGACCCAATTAACTCCATCATCAGTAATAAGAACTTGCCACCAATCAGCACCAGGATTAGCACCACTCACATTTGTATACCATCTCCAATATGAAAAAGCAGGATCAGTATAATTAGTTAAATCGTAATAAGGAGAAAATAATGTAGTATGTCCACCATCAACATCATTTGCCCCAATTCCATCACTGATAGAAGAAGCGTTTTGAGTAAAAGCACATGCATAACCACCAGGTGTGTGTTGATCTGCGGGCTGAACGGGACCAGTTTGAGAATTAGGATTATTATATGAACCAACTAGGCCACCAATCTCCCACATTCCAGTTGCAGCATTATCAGATGGATGGCCAGTTTGCCAAAAACCTATATTAAAATCAAAATCTTGTTCTTCCATTAGTTCATAACCAACTAAAATAAAATAAGGAAGGTTAGCATCTTTTAATGGAAGAATATTTGAAGCCATAGGAGTTATACCAGTTTCATTTCCATAGATATCAGTTAATGAAATGTAATAAGCAACAATATTACCATTTGGTTGAGCAGGAATATTAGCTGTATAATTATTACCGTTACTACTCATTGATACAGTATTCCAAGAAGAAAGATTATTTAATCGATAGTAACAATTAGCAGATGATAGAGCCCAAGAATAAGTAGAATTTATATTAGCATTTATTGAAATATCTAAATTACCAGCATATGAAGAGACAGGATTATGATTAATCACAGCATTTGATAAAAGAGTAATTCCATGTAAAGCAAAAGCTTGAATTATAGCAATATCATTTGGAGTACCATTAAATAAATCATTGTCATTATCATCAGCAAAAAGAACCTCTAACAATACATCAGTATAAATAATTCCTTCAGTTCCGTTAGGACCATCAGGAGCAGCATCAAAAGTATATTTAAATAAGTCAATCATTTGTGGCATACTACCAAGATTTAAATAAGTATCCCAAAAAGCTCCGGCAATAATCTCTCCATCAGCATGAACTTCACCAGATAAATCTTGAGGATAAACTTTTTTATTTTGATCATATCTTCTAACAGAAACAGTTGGATCTTGTAGATCCCAACCAAAACCAAGAACTGGATTTTCAGTTAGTGTAATAGCCCAAATATCAGCATAACCTTCATTTAATCCACCATTCCACATTCCAGAACCATATCTTGAGGAATTAATAGCATGTCCATATTCATGATAAACAACATCAACAATTTTTGCTGTTGCATGACATCCACCTCCTTCTGCATAAAAGTTAATACTACTCCCGTCAAAGTATGCATTACAACTACCTTGCTCATCAACATTTGTTTCCATAGATATATCTAAACCCGTAAAAGTTGGGAAAGTATTTTTAAGATGAGTATGAATTTTATTGACTGCATAAAAGGCAGTTCTTTCCTGTATAGTGGAATTACTATTATCAAAAGTTACTAAAGGATTATTTAATGAAGAATTAAAATTTTGTACATAAGAATTAGTCCTAACTTCAGCAAAGTTACCTTCAAGAAAATAATTAGCAGAACCATTATTAGCAGGAAAATTAAAGTTTCCAGATGCATCAGAATAATAATTTGCATTTCCATTAGTTGCTCTTAAATCAACTAAATTTTCATCTGATGTTGGATTGTAAGGATTAGATGTAAAAACATTTCCTTTAACATTAACTGTTGAAGATTGTGGGGCCTCATATTGAACCTCATTTTTTCTCATCAGTAACTCACCAGAATTAGCATCAACATAACAAAGATAATTTGCAGGTCCTTGAGAGATTTTAGTATTAATTTTCACAATATAAACCAAGTGATATATATATTTTCCATTTGAAGGGATAGGTAAAATTTTTAGATTATCTTCTACTGCAGAGTTAATAATTGGATATGATAAATTTGAACATGAACTTAAAATAGCCTCTTCAGGCGAAATAGTAGGATTAACAGATATATTAATATCAGAAAAAACATCTAACCCAAAAGCAATTACTTCATCATTAGTTGAAAGTTTTATATATAATCTACTATCTATAACATCTAAATTTTTGAAACTTTGAGAATAATTAAAATGCTTGAATTTTGAATTAGAATTTTTATTGTTTAGATATAAGTTATTCGGTAAATTAAATTCGGTTAAATTATTATTAATAAAGAAATTAACTTTTTCTTCAGTTGTTCCACTAGATATTAATTTAATAGGAGATCCAAAAGCACGGTGAGGTTTATAATTATACTCATTAAAATAAGTAAACCATTTGGGATTTTCTAATAAGAAATTTTTCCAAGGATCTTGACTTCTCAAATTAAGTTGTGCGGTATTATCAAATCTTATTTCTTCAGATATATATCTAATTTCATTAGAATCATCGTGAGTATGTTTTGTAGCTAAAATAGAATTTGAGAAAAATAATATGCAGGATAAAATTATATTAAAATACTTCATTTATTTATTTATTAATTAATTATTACAAATATATAATAATATCTTGTATAAGATAATATTAAAAAACTTATATATTAATAACCTGGCCATCATAGCCAAGTTGTATAAAATCAGGGATTTCTTTATTAACATCTAAATGTAGTCCCATAAAATGACTTATATGAGTTAGATATGCCTTCTTTGGCTTAAGCTCTAATAACAAATCAATTGATTCTTGTAAACATAAATGAGACATATGTGGCTTCTTTCTTAATGAATCTAATACAATTACTTTAGCATTAACCATTTTTAATTTTTCTTTTTCAGAAATAAAACTTAAATCCGTTAAATAGATAAAATCTTTAATTCTAAAGCCAAAAACAGGTAATTTATAATGAATTGCTGAAATAGGTATAATTTTTGTAGATGAAATTTTAAAAGTTTCATTGCTTATAATATTAACATCAATTTTTGGAACACCTGGATATTTAGAATTTGAGAATATATAAGAAAATTGATGTTTCAAAGCTGATAAAACATTACTGGAACAGTAAATTGGCATATCACATTTCCATTTGTAATTAAATGATCTTACATCATCTAAACCCCCTACGTGATCAATATGTTCGTGAGTAAATAAAATAGCATCTACTTTTTTCACATTATGAGTTAGCATTTGTTGTCTAAAATCAGGACCGGTATCAACAACAAGATTTATGCCATCAACTTCAATCATTATTGATGATCTTAATCTCTTATCTTTGGTATCTTTTGATAAACAAACCTCACATTCACAAGCTATTACAGGCACTCCCTGTGAAGTTCCAGTACCTAATAAAGTAATTTTCATGTTTTAAAATATATTTGTAAAATTATAGATAATAACTAATTCAATCTCAATATAAGTATTTAATTTTGTATGTAATTAAATTCATACTTTTACATTGATGAAAAACATAATACTTACCCCTGGTCAAAAAGCTATTAGCATTAATCTTGATAATAGTATTTATGGTTCATTAGTAGAAATTGGAGCTGGTCAAGAAGTTGCAAGACAGTTATTTAGAGTTGGAAGTGCTTCTGGAACTATTGCTAAAACAATGTCAGCATATGACAGAGATTTTTCAGATGCTATTTACGGAAAAGAAAAAAACGGTAGATATGTCTGTAAATCCAGACTTGTTAAAATGTTAGATAAAGAATATGATTTATTAGAAGAAAGATTAAATAAAGAAAACTTCAAACATACTAGATACTTTACTTTTGCTGACACAGTTACGACAATAAATTATGATAAAACAAAGAAAGGTCATGGTTGGATAGGCTTAAGGTTTCAGCTAACACCTGATGGTCCTGCAAATGATTTTTTAATTCATGTTAGACTTAAAGATCAAGAAGCTAAAATTCAGCAAGAAACTATAGGAATAATTGGAATAAACCTTTTACATGCCTGCTATAATGAAACAAATCCAAAAGAAATATTAAATCATCTTTATGATAACCTTAGTAGAGATAATTTTGAAATTGATATGGTTGAAGTTGTTGGAGAAAATTTTGACAAAATTGATAATAGACTGCTTAGTCTTACTCTTGTAAAAGAAAATATGACTAATGCAGTGATATTTACTCCAGATGGAAAGAATAAATACCCATCAGATATATTACATAAAAAAAACATATTAACCCTTAGAGGTAGTTTTCGTCCAGTCACTAAAGTAAATATTGATATGCTTACTAATGGTTTAGAAAAATTTAAGCAGAACAAAAAAGTTGATGAAAATAATATTCAAATATTAATAGAAATTACATTATCAAACCTTAAGTCTGAAGGTGAAGTTAATGAAAGAGATTTTTTAGATAGAGCCGATATTCTATGTTCATTAGGATATACAGTAATGATTTCAAATTATAAAAAATATTATAAACTAACAGAATATCTTTCTCAATATACTAATGCTAGGATGGGTCTTATTATAGGTGTTGATAATTTAGTTTCAATGTTTGACGAAAAATACTACAGAAACTTAAATGGTGGTATTATGGAGGCCTTTGGAATAATTGTACTAGAGATATTAAAATATACTTATACCCTTATCAACCAAGCTCGGATCAAAATACTTCAAAATAGCTCAAATATTCCTATTCACCCAAGAGCTAAATCCATATATGAATATTTATATTATAACAAAAGAATAGAAGATATAAATTATAACTCTGAATATCTGAATATCTTTTCAAAAGATGTTTTGAAAAAAATTAAGTCTTGTGAATCAGACACATGGGAACATATGGTCCCTGATGGAGTAGCTGAAATAATAAAAGAAAAATCATTATTTGGAATGAGTTGTAAAATATAATTCATCTAAACTTTCCCTTTACTTAAAAATAAAAAGATTTATGAAAAAAATATTTATATTAATGTTATGTCTTCCGATGATAATATTTGGTCAAAGACCTAGTGGAGATTTTTCAGGTTTTAATAAAAAAAATAACTCATCATATTTTAGAGGAAATGTAAGTGGAAAAATTACTGATTTAAATGATGGTAAAAAATTAGAATTTGCTAATATTAGTATTGTAAATACAAAATGGAATAAAGTAATTGAAGGAACTATTTCTAACGAAGATGGGAAATTTAATTTTTCAGGAATTTTAATAGGTGATTATATCCTGCAGATTAAATATTTAGGATATAAATTAAAAGAAGTAGAGTTTAAGCTTACTAAAAAAAATCCTGATATTAATTTAAAAGAAATAGGTTTAGAAATAGATTCAAAATTGCTTGGGGAAATTACAATTGATGAGCAAAAACCAATATATGAATCTAAATTAGATAAAATTATTTATAATGCTGAAAACGATGATGCTGGAGCTTCTGAAGATGCTACAGATGTTTTACGAAAAGCTCCTCTCCTTTCTGTTGACTTTGATGGAAATGTAGAACTTAGAGGCTCAAAAAATATTAAGTATTTATTAAACGGAAAGGCTTCAAGTTTTTTAAATGGTGATTTATCTTCTGCATTACAAATGATTCCAGCTGATCAAGTTAAAAGTGTTGAAATTATCACTAGCCCAGGTGCTAAATATGATGGCGAAGGTGATGCAGGAATAATAAATATTATAACTAAGAAAAAAGCTATAGATGGTTATAAAGCTACTTTAAATGGATCTTTTGGTACAAGAAGTAATAGAAACTCATTTAATTTAACTCTTGGAAAAGGAAGATTTAGTCTTTCAGCAAGAGCAAATGCATGGTACAGCTGGCCTAGAGATGGGGAAAACACATATATTAGAAAAGATTGGGGTGAAAATCCAGATACTAATATTCTTACAAACGACGGAGAAAGTAGAAGTCAGTGGATGGGATATAGAGCTGGCGTAGATATGTATTATGATATAAATGCATTCAATTCTATTTCATCAGATATTGGATACAGAGGCAGAAATACACCAAGTGAAAGTTCTACACTTTTAGAATACACTACAAATGATCCATTACTATCATATTCAGATAGCTCAAATGTTGATTCAAAGCAGAAAACTAATAATATTGATTGGAATACTACATATATAAAAACATTTGAAGATAATGAGGATAAGGAATTATCTATTTCCTATCAAATTGGCGCAAAAATTAAAAATAGAAGTACAATTATTAATGAACTTAATAATACTGTTAATTTAGAAAATATTAATGATGAAACAAACACAGAACAAACACTTCAGATAGATTATACACATCCTATAGGGGAACATAGAATAGAGGTTGGTGGTAAAGTGATTTATAGAGATCAAAAAATGGATTATAATACCTTAGACTTAATTAGTTTAGATTATATCTTTATTCCTGAAACATTTAATTATTCTCAAAATGTTAATGCCTTATATTTATCTTCAAAACTTCAATTAATTAATGATTTTAGTTTGCTTGCAGGATTTAGATATGAAAACACAGTCATCAATGGGGATTGGGATAATAAATCTAGTGAAGAGTTTACAAATAGCTATGACAACTACCTTCCTAATTTAACATTTTCTAAAAAAGCTCTCTACTGGTAAAAGTTTAAAAATAAGTTATAATAATAGAATAGGTAGACCAAGTAGTAGCTATATAAATACAAATACCAACTTAACTAACAATAAAAATATTACAATAGGAAACCCAAATTTAACTCCTATGTTAACAGAACAAGTTGAATTAGGATACAATAGTTTTGGGAAAAAATATCAAGGAAGTTATTACTTATATTTAAAAGATAGTAGAGATATGTTTGAATCAGTTGTAAATATTAGTAATGACACTTCAATAACTTCGTATCAAAATATTGGTCAAGTTAAATATTATGGATTTAATTATTATGGTTCTCTAAGATTTGATAATTTAACTTTAAGAACTGGTTTTAATATTTACTCGTATGAATCTGAGGATGTTCGATTTAATAATAGGTCAGCAATTCTTTATGATTATAATTATGGTTTTACAATTAAATTTAAAAATAATTGGAAGGCAGAAAGTTTTGCCTTTACAAGATCCCCATCTCAAACTTTACAAGGATCTTCAACAAGTTTCTCTATGATGAGTTTTGGAATTAAGAAAGACTTTAAAAATAAGAGAGGTTCACTTGGAATTAAAATAATTGAACCATTTGCAAAAAATGGTCAAAAGGTATTTACAACAGAACTTAGAAGGTGATAACTTTCTCAGATTTCAGAGAGAAAAGTATTATTCACTTCAATTGGGATAAGTTTTAAATATACATTTGGAAAACTTAATTTTAAATCTTCAAAGGCAAAATCTACTATCAAAAATGATGATGTTAAACAAGATAGTCAAAATGAATTTTAAAATATCTATTTAGTAAAGTATTTTCTTTTAACAACTCCATTTTTATAAATAAAAATAAGAGGAGTATCATATTTAAATTGCACCTCTCTTCCTAGTAAATCTGTAATCATTCTTAATTCTGTGAAATCCATTGATATTTCATCAACAGAAACATTAAGATTAAATTCCTGATATAGAGTATCTGTTAAACATCCAACTGCATCTGAAGCATAAAATAAATAAATCCCATTAGTCGTTGGGTAAAATGGCTCTCCACCCCCATTACTATTTATTGTATTTGAAAAATTATTTGGACCAAGCATAGTATATACATAAGGTCCAACTCCATTAGAAACATTTGCAATAATTGTATTCCCAGAAAGGTATAATAGTGCTGTAGGTATATCTACTTGTAAATCTGTAGTGATAATACTATCACATCCAAAAAGTGTATTAAGAGTATCAACATATACACCAGTTGATGAGTAATTATTAAAATTAACAGCATAAGTTTCTCCAGAGCATATATTAATATTCTGGAATAGATATTCTGTTGGAAGAATAGATAGATTGGTTGCAACATTACTATCACATCCTGATTGATTTACTAAAACATCAAAATATATTCCTGGAGAAGAATATGAACTATTTCCAATAGAGTAATTTTCACCAAAACAGATAGTTTGTTCATTCAAATAAGTTAAAGACCCATTGACAACTAAATTTGTAACAATTATACTATCACATAAATTAGAGGAAATTAAAGTATCCAAATATGTTCCTGATGTAAAATAACTATTATTATTTATTGTCACACTATCTCCGCTACAAATAGAATAGTTTGTTGAACTAGTTGAATAAGGCAAAACAAATAAATTCAAAGAAACAATACTATCACATGACAAAATATTTGATAAAGTATCTGAATATGATCCAGAAACTGTGTAGTTATTATTAGCAAAAAAATAAGATTCATTACTACAAATTGTGTCATTGAATTGTAAATACGAATTTGGTAAAATTGTTAAGATAGTTTCCATAATACTATCACAACCATAACTATTTGCTAATGTATCAAAATACACACCATTAGAACTATAATAATTTAATCCAACATTAAAACTATCATTTTCACAAATTATAGGCTCAATAACAAAATATAAGAGATCACAAGGAATAGAAAGATAAGCATCTTGAGTAGTCATCACCCCATTAACTAATAAAACAGAAATAGTGTCAGAAATGTAGCCTAAAGCACTAAAAACAACATCATATAAAGATGAATCTAAAACTGCTGTTTGATACTTGCCGATTAAAGGTTAGTTGTTGCACTAATATTTAGCACCTAAAATTTCAATCGGATGCATTAGAAATTATATTATTAGTAAAACTATCATATACAAATCCATTTAAATAACATGCTTGTTGAAATTCTCTATTATATATATTTAAGAATAGCATTACCGCTATCACTATTAATATCAGATGAAATTATATTTCCAGAAGGAAGATACGGGTATGTTCCCCAGCAACCATCAAAACCATTCCCGCGATCCTGAATAAGAATCATAATAACCAACTTGTACCATAAAATCTGGGTAAGTTATATCATGAACAGTTGTCCCATCTCTGTAATAAGAGGTAATTAAAAAATTCCCATCAACAAAAGTATTGTGAGGAATTGAGTTACCTGCCTGGGTTAGATTGAATTCTATCAACCTCTTGAATATTATTCATGTCTGTAACATCATAAGCTGCAATAAAACCATCAGATTTTTCATCAGTTGTAAAAACATAATTTCCATTATCTGATGGCCAAGCATTATGAGTAAAAGCATCAGGGGTTGTGGCAGATCCAAGAGTAGTGGGTTAGACTTATCACTAACATCAACAACAAAGACCTTTCCTGCATATACACAACCTGCCCACATTGTATCATTACGTACCATTGCATCGTGAATGTATTCATCATTCCACTCTCCTAAATATTCAGGGCTTAAAGGGTCATTATGTAGGGTCTAAAAAAATAGCTCCGTTAGCATGGAGGAGCTAAAGCCAGGTGGGTTAGAAGCACCAAAAATATATATAATACCATTTTCATCAATAAATAAATCATGAGCAGCTTCAAAATGTAGGGTATCGTTATTAGAACTATAGAAATCTTTAACATGCCAGTATGAATTTCCTGTCATATCATTTAAATCAATTATTAATAAACCTGCGTCAGCTTCTGTTGTTACATATGCATAATTATTCCATGTTTTAAGATCTCTCCAAACAGAATTTATATCTGAAATAAAAAATTTTTCTATTGGAGAACTTGGAATAGTAACATCAACAACTGAAACACCATTTCTTAGACCAACGATTGCATATTCATTTCCAATAGAATCAACCCAGCCCCAAATGTCATTGGCCTGAGTAGTTGGATAGCTATAGGAGCCTAAGAGAGACATATTTAAACTATCTTGAGAATATGTAAAAAAAGGAATAAATAAAAGAAGTAGTATTTTTTTCATAAGTATAAATTTAAAGTAAAAAAAAGGAGTCTTGAAATAAGACTCCTCTTTTAAAATTATTTCAGTATAAATTTAGAATTTATATTCTAAATTTAAAAATAGAGTATTAGTTGCCTCAGAATCTTCTACGGATTCAAGTGTTGCATCTTTATAGCTTCTAATATTTGCAGAAATTTTAACTCCTTCAGTCATTTGCTTTTCAATACCAAAAATTGTTAATTCTCCTTCATTATCAATATTCCATTGCTCATCTAAAGCATTTTCCGATGATGATTGGTCAAACCTACCAAATAAAGAAACACCATTCCCAAGATCTAAGCTTCCATAGACAGAAAAAGCTGAAGAAGTGTAATCAACGAAATTAGCAGTATTCTCTCTAATGTTATATTCTCCACCTAAGCTTAATTTTGAAGCATTATAACTTAATGCAATAGTATTAATAGCTTGAGAGTCTTGGTCTTCAGCATAAGAGGATCTAGGCATCATATCTCTAGCAATTCTTACCGATAGACTTTCAGCAGAATATATAAGACCAAAACCACCACGCATTAATCCATTAGATGATTGACTTCCTTTGTAACCTTCACCGTTTAAAACCTGAGCGTCAATTAATAAAGCATCGGATATCTTGTATGACATAGAAGCTCCAGCATCAGCAGAACTAGCCCATTTATTTTCATCTTGGAAAGATTTATAAATATATCTTTTACCCCAAGATTTCTCCATAAATTTAAAATTTTGAGTTCCTATCATACCAAAAGATAGATTTAATTTTTCAGAAGCTTTCCAATTTAATGATGCAATTTTTAAGAAGGCTGTATAATCACTGCCGCTAGAATTTTTACCTACATCAAAAGTAACTTTAACATTAAAATTATCAGCTAAGATCATGACCGTATCCTAAATAAGCACGCTTTAATTCAAATGCTTTGAATGCGATTTGTATTATCATCTGCACTAAGATCATAATTGAAATTACTAAATACTTTTACATGCGGAGTTCCTTGACTAAAAAGATTTAGTGAGGATAAAACTAATAATGATGATATAATTAAATTTTTCATTTTTTTTTGGTTAAGTTAATAAAATAATATTAAAGAAAGATTAAAACTTTTCTGACAATAATTTAAAAGCCAATTTTAGAGAAAAATTTAATGACACCGGCAGCAAATTCTTCAGGTATAGTAGTAAACATTGAGGCAACTGTCAACTGATCATTAACTCCAATAGCAATAGCAATAGAAATAATTAATCCTATTAAAGCATAAAGCATATCTTTAAGACCTAGTTTAATACTTTTCATGACAGAATTCTCTCCAGAATTCATAATGGCCATTCCTAATTCTCTTCCAGCTAACAATCCAATAAATACCCATGTTGTACTCATTGGAACCTTACTGTGTAGTTTAAAATAAAATAATATAATACAATAAATGAAATCAATTAATGTAGCAAATCTAACATCTGTAACAATTGATTTTTCAGTAACAATTTTTTGAATTCGACCTCCTTTATAATAAAGTAATAATCCAAGACCAATAATAACTACGCCTGTAAATCCGGAAAACTCCCAAACATTTAAGCTTCTAGGAAGATACACAGCAATATTAGCAGCATCTTGCATTAACCAAACAGACCAAAGTGTTCCAGATGTTATCCACTGAGCAATGGTCCAACCAAAATTAGCTTTTCCAGTAAAATACTTTTTAGCCGATTTAGCAACAATTAAAAAGAAAATCAATCCCATCATAAAAGAAAGAATGTAACCACTCATACTTTTTGCTAAAACACCTCCTACAGCAGCAGGAGATGCTGCAAAAGAAGTAAGTAAAATAAAGGTAGTTGACACAGGCATTCTTAATCTAGTAAGAATTAGTAAGAATATTGGAGCTGCAATTTGAAGAAAATGAAATTCGGTTGGAGCAATTTCAAAACCTTTAGAGGTTAGTCTACCGTGACTAACATCTCCTCCAAGAGTAATCCAGCTATAAAACATTGTAAAAAAGAAAATACCTCCTACAAAAATCCATAACACCCACCACTTCTTATCTTGATTTGATGCAATGAAAGTACCTAGAGTTTGAATGCTATCATTAGCAATGGCAGCATAAGCAGCAAATAAAAAACCAGCCCACATTGCGTACTGAGGGTAAGGAGTAATAAACATTACTGCTATAAAAGAAAGGCAAATAAAGGTTAGAAAATTGTGTTCACTTTTTGGAAACCAGACAACTTCAGGGTATCCAAAAGCTCTAAAAATATTTTTCATAAAAAATTAAATTTAAAAAAAATAGATTAAATTGCAATAGCAAAAATAGTTATCATAATAGTTAAATAAACTAATGGAGAAAGGTCTAATGTTGTTGTTTGAGTATTCATTTTATTTTGTTTTAATTACGTTGCAAATTTAACTCAACTACTTCTTTGATTTGTATAGAAATCTTTAAGTCAATGTTAAGTAATTGTTAAATTTTAAAATCTCTAGTTAAATGCATTAAACATTTAATTAATATTGTAAAAAAAAAAATGACAATACTTATTGTTGATGATGAAGAAGATATATTAGAATTCCTTTCTTATAGCTTGAAAAAAGAGGGATATAATATTATTACTGCTAACAATGGTAATGATGGCTTAAAATTTGCAAATAAATATATTCCTGATCTAATTATCTTAGATGTTATGATGCCTGGAAAGGACGGAATAACTGTATGTAAAGAAATTAGAGAAAATAATGAGCTAGATAAATGTCTAATTACATTTTTAACAGCAAGATCTGAAGAATATTCAGAACTTGCGGGCTTTGATGCTGGAGCTGATGATTATATTTTTAAACCAATAAAACCTAAACTTTTAGTTAGTAGAGTAAATGCAATACTTAAAAGGAAAAGAAAAGTCATGATTGACCGAATCCAAATTGGAAATATAATTATTGACAAAGATCAGCATAAATTAATTTTTAATGATGAAGAAATATATTTAGCTAAAAAAGAATTTAATTTATTACACCTTTTAATGACAGTTCCTGGTAGAGTTTTTTCAAGAAATGAAATAATTAAACAAATTTGGAAAGATGCAATTGTAGGAGATAGAACAATTGATGTACATATTAGAAAAATACGTGAAAAAATTGGCAGTCATCATATTAAAACTATTAAAGGAATTGGGTATAAATTTGATATATAATGAAACTTAACACTCCAATAAAATTCACTTTATTTCTTGGCTTAATTCTTTGCCTGCACATCATTTTATATTTAGTAATTTCTAATTATTTAAATATTTATATCTCTGCAACTTTACTGTTTACATTATTAATGACCTCAATTTTCTTTACTTTAAAATATCAATTTTATGAGAAAATTAAAATCATTTACAAGAATATTTACAAATTTAAAGGGACTTCAAATATTAATGATTTTAACTTAGAAAATGCTGATAAAGAAGCCGAAGATTGGGCAAATCAAAAAGAGGAGGAACTTTTAATAATGCAAAAAAATGAAAATTACAGAAGAGAATTTATTGGAAATGTATCTCATGAACTAAAAACACCTATTTTTAATATTCAAGGTTATGTTCAAACTCTAATTGATGGAGGAATAGAGGATGAAAAAGTTAATATGAAATATTTAAAAAGAGCAAATATAAGTGTTGATAGGATGATAAATATTGTTGAAGATTTAGAAGTTATTTCAAGACTAGAAACAGATAATAATGAATTAGATTTTGAAAACTTTAATATTATAAATCAAATTGAAGAAGTATTAGACCAACTAGAGCTTAAATCAAATAAAATGAATATTTCATTAAAACTTACAAATGAATCTAGTTCAGAAATTGTTTACGCTGATAAAAATAAAATTCAACAAGTTTTCATGAATTTAATAAGTAATTCTATTAAGTATGGAAAAGATGGAGGGACTACAAAAGTTAGACTTTTTGATATGAGTGATAAAATACTAATAGAAGTTGCTGATGATGGAATAGGAATTAGTGAAAATGCACTTAGCAGACTTTTTGAAAGATTTTACAGAGTTGACAAAAATAGATCAAGAGAAATTGGCGGTACTGGATTAGGACTTGCAATTGTAAAACATATAATTGAAGGACACCAACAAACTATAAATGTAAGAAGTACTGTTAATGTTGGATCAACTTTCTCCTTTATTTTAGAAAAAGAAAAAATGAATAATAATTAATAAAAAATATGTTAAATAAAAAAACTTGTATCCCATGTCAGGGAGGAATTCCTCCATTAAATTCAAAAGAAATTTCTAACTTCTTAAAAGATATTAATGATAACTGGGTAAGTCTACTAGAAATAAAAATAAGTAGAACATTTAACTTTGATAGCTACTTAAATGCTTTAAGTTTTGTAAATAAAATAGCTAATCTTGCAGAAAATGAAGGACATCACCCACATATACATTTAAATTTTAAAAATGTTGAAGTCATAATATTTACACATAAGATTAATGGACTGCATGAAAATGATTTTATACTTGCTGCAAAGATTGATGATATTTAGAAATCTTTAAATAATTATAGATTATTTAAAATATTAATAAATATATACACATTAATTACAAAAAAGAAAGCTGCAGGCAAGTATCTTATAATAGAGTCTTTAATTTTAAAACGAACAATAAGCGCAGATAACATCATTAAAGATAGCAGAAAAGACATTATTAAAGCTAAATAAGGCCATTTTAAGCCTATTAAAAGGCCAAAGCCACCAAAGAGTTGACAAAGACCTAAAAAGTATTTAAAATTAGAAAAACCCCATCTGTCTATTTCATCCTGCATTTCTTTAGAAATAAAACTAAGCAAACCATAAATCATAAATGATATACTTGAAAAAATTATTAAAGAATTAATCATATAATTATTTATTTAGTTTGAAAGATTGTAATTGATTTTTATCTAATTTTCCATTTAACCAAGCTGAAGAAATATTAGAATTATATTTTTTGTAGAAATTAATTGCTGGTGTATTCCAATCTAATACTTGCCAACACATTCCATTCATATTTGCATTTAAGGCAATATTTATAGTTTCTTCAAAAAGCAATGCTCCTACTCCTTTTCTTCTAAAAGATTCTTTTACAACAAAGTCTTCTAAAAATAAGAATTTACCTTTCCAGGTAGAATATCTAATCCAATAAAAAGACATTCCAATAATTACATTATTACTTAGTTGCAACAATAAAATAAAAATTTGGATTATCTCCAAATCCATCTTCCTCTAACTGCTGAAGATTAATAGTAACTTCTTCTAAAGAATTCTCATATTCTGCTAAGTCTTTTATTAACTGAAGAATATCAGGTAAATCTTCTTTAATTCCTTTTCTAATTTTAATATTCATTTACCTTATTAATCTTACTAATCCAGTGTATTTAAAAAGATCATTTTTAAAATCAATGATCTCAATTTTATATGTGTAAACTCCAGCAGGAAAATTTGAGCCATCCCAAGGTTTATCAATAGTCTGATTTACTTTCTCTCCCCATCTTGAGTAGATGATTATTTTATATGAATTAATCCCATTTCCTTTTGGATAAAAGCTGTCGTTGATTAAATCAAAATCAGGACTAAATGAGTTTGGAATATAAACTAAAAAAGATGGATAAATAGTTATATAAGATTTTGTTGAATCGATACAGTTAAACTCATTTTCAGTAATTAGAGTTACATCATATTGGCCTAAATTTTCATATGAATATGTAAAACTAGTGGAATCATTTATAAAATTACCATCCCCCATTAACCACAAACAAGATGAATAATCAATAGATGTATTAGTAAAGTTAATCAAACTATCAATTTTTGCAGTTATTGGAGTAAAATAAAAGTTTGATTCAGGAGATGGTAGTATCTCTATATTTTTTTCTATAGAATTATAACAGCCTGTAAGTGAATCTTGAAAAACATATAAAATATTTTGATTTCCAATTCCGAGTAATTCAGCATTAAAGGTACTACTCTCTGTATTATTAATGAAATAATTTCCACCATTTGGAATACCCTCTGATAATAAAAAAGTATTTGTATTTATACAAACATCGTTAATTAATAAGTCAACACTTGGCAATGATAAAACAGATACATTGACAGTATCATTAATATTTGTTTTACATCCGTTAATATCTACTGCGTATTCCAAAATTATTTCAGCATCTTGATTAAGACTTAATGATAGAGACTCATTTGATGTTATGACATTTGCTAATGAATCAATATTTAAAGAAAAAACAGCTTGATTATTAACAAAAAATAAATTGTAGTTATTTTCAATTGGGTAATCGATAAAAATTGTCAACAAAGAGCTATCTCCACTACAAATAGGAGATGTTGCATTAATTTTAAATTTTGTTATTTTAAGATCAAATGTAATGATACTATCGCATCCTTGTGAATTTAACATAGTATCATTATATAATCCAGACTCTGTATATAAATTTCCATTAGATAATAAATAATCACAAACTGTTGTATCAATGTAAGAAGAAGAAAATGAATTAATAGTTAAAAATAATGTTGCAGATGAATCGCATCCTAGAGAATTTAAACCGTCCCATAAATATGTTCCAGAAGAATCATATAAAATACCATTCCAAGAAAAACTATTACAAGTCACAACTGAATTAACAGAATTACTAGAATTGACAATTTGAAGATTTAATAGTGCAGTTGTATCACATCCTATTGAATTAATGCTATTCCAACTATAATCTCCTGAGTTTAAATATGTAATATTATTCCAAATGTATGAATCACATGAAATAATAGAGTCATTTGAAATAAGAACAGGTGGGTTAAAAATGATTATAGTATCAAAAAATATACAGCTATTAGGGTCTGAAACCTGAAGAAAATACTGTCCAGGAGCTAATGAAGAAATATCTTCATTAAAATCTAGGAAATTATTAGGTCCTTGCCAATTAAAACTTAAAAGACTTGAATTAGCTGAAATATTTAAATCTATGTATCCATCAGAATATCCATTACACGATGGCTGAATTATATTATAAGTTGCATTAAATGGATTTGGCTCCAAGTAAGGAAAAAGTATCTCTATAAATACACCCTGTAGTATCCATAGCTGTAAGAAAATAAGTACCTGGAAATAAACTATCAAGATCTTCTTGAGATGACAAATATATTTGACCAGGGGTTTGAAAATAAGTAGAAAAACCATACCAAATAAAAGAAAGAGAATCATTATTAGAAATAATAATATCTATAGACCCATCATTTAAACCAGTACATGAAACACTATCTAAAACTGAAGAAACAAAAAATGGACTTGCACTAACCACTGTTACAGTATCCGATACTTGACACCCACTTATGTCAGTTACTGTAACAACATAATCTCCTGAAAAAATACTATCTAAATCAATTAAATTAGAATTAAAATTATTTGGTCCATTCCAATTTACAATTGGTCCTGGATTATTTCCACTTATATTTAAATCGATTGATCCATTTGCTTGTCCGGCACATGTTTGGTCTGTAATAACATAGTTTAAATCAAAAAGAGTACTTGAATTTAAGGTAATTGTATAGGTATAAGAAAAAACATTATTAATTGGACATGCATCATCTTCGACAGTAACGTTAAAAGTATATGGGCTAAAAGATGCATCTGCATTAGTCGGTAACCAATTAAATGTTGCCGTAGGGTTACTAGTGTTGTTATTAGAAACAATAAATGAAGGAGTAGAAATAGCATTAGATAATCCAGACCATGAAATAATTTTGTTTGATGAGGACCCAATTGAAGCCCCTATTGTAAAACTAATTGAATCAAATTCGTTTACACAAAAGTTTAATGAATCTTCCAATGGACCAGAATTAGTTACATCAACTGGAAAGCCGTTAAAACCACTTAAAACTGGTGGAAGTGTTGTACAAGACAAAACAATTATTTGAATATCTCTAATAATACTACCTATAAAAACACCATTTCTATATTCAGATATCTTCATTGCAATAACAGAAACCTGTAAATTACCAGCGTTCATACATAAATTACCGCTTGAGGGGTCAAAATTAGTAGTTCCAGAAATTGGATTTAAATATGATAATCCTGGATTGTAAGTTATTGAAGAATTAGCTGAATTGAGTGGAATCTCTAAAGAATAGACTAAAGAATCTCCTTCAATGTCTACAGCACCGTTATTAAAACAAAAAGACTGATTAGCACAAATGTAAGGTGTTGGGTATTCAGTAAAATCAGGTGAATTATTACAAAAAGTTAAATTATTTATTTCAGCTTGTACGCAAAGAGGTTGATTACTAGGATTTACTATCGTTGTAATTGCAATATTTCTATTATTAACACAAGCTGTTAAGACCCAATCACTACATTTATCTAAAGAAATAATTTTTTCATACTCATACTCTTCTAATTCTACAAGAGAACCACCAGAGCAAGGAGTACCACTTTGAGTACATGTAGGCGTGATATATACTGGACCGGCAGTTTGAGAGACAACAACCATATCAGAATTACAAGAGGAAGTATAAATTAAATCAATGTCCCCAGGGGCTGGAGAACCACTACAATCTCTGTAAAACTTTATTTTAATCTTATATAAATCAAAAGTAGACTGCTGGGAAACACATTCATAAGAAATATCCATACCACCGGCATGAGAAGCAACTAAATTATTTGTGTAAAATAATAATATAGAGAAACAAATATATTTATAAAAAAATTTCATATAATTTATGCAAATTTAGTGATTATATAAATATTCATTAACATATAATATTCTTATTAATATTAATTACAATGCATTGCATTATTTATTTATTATTAAATAATACTTTTGTTAAATGCTTATTCAATTTATAAAATTTTTAATTGTTGGAATTTCTGGTCTAATTATTGACTTTGGGCTAACTTATTTGTTTAAAGAGAAAATTAAATTAAATAAATATTTGTCAAATTCTATTGGATTCTTAGCAGCAGGTATAAATAATTTCATTCTTAACAGGCAATGGACTTACGATGGTTCAAATGGTGATATACTTATTCAATTTCCTATTTTCATTTCAATAGTTTTAGTTTCTTTATTTGTGTTAAATGCAACTGTTTGGGTTGGAATTAACAAATTAAAGCTAAACTTTTATTTAGCAAAAATGATAGGAATAGTCATAATTACATTTTTAAACTTTTATGCACACTTACATATAACATTTAATTTTTAATTTTTAAAAAACTGAAATTTATCATTCATTAAAAATTTCAATTAATGTAATTTGCAAACTCATTTAATATAATAATTATGGATGATAAAAATGTAATTGATTTCACAAAAAAAATCTTAGAAAATATACCAACAGATTGGTTAAATCTTACTACACATCGTCTTGATATTTATGATGAAAAATTAGCAAAAATTCAATTTTTAGAAGAATTCGAAAAACTATTTAATAAAAAAAAGTCTGATTTTTCTAAGTTAGAAGATCTTCCAACTGCATATGATTATATAAGACTCGGACATCCTCTTTCATGCATTCTTGAATGGCTTATTTCAAAACTATTAAATGTAAATGTTGAAAACGTAATAAGTTTCTCATCAAGAATGATTCCTATTATGTCAGTTCTAAGAAAAAACTTATTAGATAAAAAAAACACTAGAATCGTTTACTTTGAAGATATTGATGACTTAAATTTTGAGATACTTAAAACTGTTTATAATTATAGCTTTAGTAATCATAAAATAAATAAAAATGATAAAATTTCAAAATTTGATGGAAGTACAATTTTAATTTCTAAAGACAATGAATTAAGTAATATTAAATTATATAGTAATATAGATTTCCACATAAGTATTCAATCTAATTAGGAAGTGTTGTAATAGCAAACGGTAATGATAATTATATTGCTGACATTCAACACATGCGAAGAAGAGAAACTATTGCAATGACTCCACAAAATAGTTTCAATTTAATTAATTCAATTATATGTAAATCATCAATAAATTTTGTGATAATAATAATTCAGAATATGCAAAAATATTGTTAAGAATTTAATTAACGAAATAACTAAATCAGACTCAAAATCAGCTGTAGCATCAAGTGGTTTGTCAATGCAGTATGCAATAATGATGGGTTTAGTAGATTTTGCTCAAACAACTTATCCAAATAAAAAAATAAAATTTATTGTTCCTCCAAATTGTTATGGGGGTACAAATGATCAAGCTAGAAGAGTAGCTGATTGCATTCCAAATGTTGATATTATAGATTTACTTGTTGATGGAAAAAATAATATGGTCAATAGTTTAGATACAATTTTAGAAGAGATTTCACAAGAAAATTCAGTCCCTCTTATTATAGCAGAAATACCAACAAACCCAAGAGTAGAGGTTCCAGATTTAAATAATTTAAAAAATGTATTAAGTAAAAAAAGGTTATCAAAAAGAGGCGATATAGCAATAAGTCCAATATTTATTTTAGATCAAACATTTTGCCCAAATTTCAACTTTTTAGGAAATAATGCAATACTTTCTAAAATTAGAACTATTTCTTACGTAAGTGGATCTAAGTTTCCAAGTGGAGGAAAATGTACAGCAGGTTATTGTATTGGTAATGAACATACAATTCAAATAATGGATAAAATTGAATTGCATTTAAATGTGTGTGATAACGAAGCTACTAATCTACAATATGAAATTCTATCAAAGCAAATGCCTTCAATGAATAAAAGAATACATTCTGCATATGTAAATACTCTTGAGTTTGTTAATTATATAAAAAAGAATCTTCCTGAGGCTAAAATTAATTTTGTTTCTAAAGAATTAGCTTTAAAAGGGTTTACTCCTTCTGTATTTTCACTTGATTTACCATCAAAAGGAAATAATCATAAAGAAAAAGAAGAGTACAAAAGAAAATTAAATCTAAAATTAATTAATTTAATGATAGATGAAATGCCAGAAGAAAATAAATACTGTGTTAGTTATGGACAACTGAATGGTTGTTATTGGACAATTCCAGCAACTTCTACTCAAGGAACCACAAAAGAAACTGATAAAGATTATATAGCAAGAGTTTCAATATCTCCAAATCTAAATATTATTAAGATTAAAGAGTTATTTATGGATTTTGTTAGTCAACTTTAAAATTATAATCATTCTTAGAGGATTAGAACCCCTACCCTTTTATCTAGATTAGTTTAGTTAGTGTGAATTAAAATTGAACCACTTTTTGTACCGTTTAAAAATCTAATAAATAAAACTATTAAAAGAAATTGTAGCAGGATTGCGCACCTTCTAACTTTTACATGATATAAACAAGCTTTAAAACTAAAAATTGCACCACTCTTTGTACTGGCAATCAATCTAGTAAATCAAACTTAAGAAAATTATTTGATTTTCTGAGTAATAAGTTATTTTTTAAAATAATAAATCTAAGTTCGATGTCCGTAAGGCCCACCAAAAAGAAACCCACTCAAATGAGTGGGTTTTTATTTATTCAAGGATTATTTTCTTCTCTACTGTTCCATCATTATAAAAATCAAAGAATAAAGAGTTATATTGTTTCTTTATTACAGAGCCTAATACATTTGTAGTTCGAAGAACAGATTTTTCTGGATTTATGATGTTATTGATATTTGTTGTATTTAAACATATTGATTCAACTTGAATGTTGTAAAAAAAATAGTAGTATAAAGGATTAGAAGCACTTGATCCGGTGATATTTATCATGCCAGCAATATTATAAGGAAAGTCAGCACCTGTTGCATTTCTATATAGACCTGAATTATTAGAAACTCCAAGTTGTAGGTTTGTAGATATTGGAACATCAAAATTTAGAATAATATTTTGTTTTCCTGAAAAAACAAAAATTGTTGTATCATCTATAACAATACCATTATTATTTCGCAGTTCAAATGTTAACGAAGTTGAATTCTCTAAATAAACATCACAAGATTTTATTAAACAATTATCATAGCTATCAAATATTAAATGTTGGTCATTATAAAAATAAGCACCACTTCCAATGTTATTATCTAAAGCACCACCATTAAATGAAGTAACATTTGCATTAGAATTATAATTAGATGCTATAGGATTCATACATCCTAAGACTGCTGAAACACAATTTCCATCATCAAAGCAAGCAGTTGGATCAAAATTATAAGATAAGGGGTCTGTACATCCACTAATATAACAACAACTCCCATCGTCAGTGACTGAAATATTGGAAAAATTATATGCTAAAGAATCCATACACCCACATGATTGATCTAACTTATATTTAAATAAGGATACTGGAAGTGATGGAAAATTATAATTATTATCCTGACCTAAAAGAAAATATGCATCACAGCCAATTATAAAACTTCCTGGAGCCCAAATAGCACCTCCAGGATGAGAAGGTAATTGAATCCATGAATCATTTGCAGGCGTATATTCCCAAAATTCACCAAAATCTAATGGTTCGTGATCATCGCCATCACCACTTAATATATAGCCTTTACCATTGTATGAAAATTGAGTACCAGCTACTCTTGCTTCAGATGGAAAATCTGTCAATTGCAACCAACTATCATTTATAGGATCATATCTGTAAAAATCATTATAAATATAGGCATTTGAAGATGGGTTACTGCCAGGACCAACCATACTGCCATGACCAAAACCAACATAAGCATAATCACCTAAACTAAAATAATAAGGATGGTGTCTATCGTTTCCAATAAAATTATTTTTTGAAGTCCAAATATCTAGATTAATATCATACTCCCACCAATCAGACAAATCCCCATTATTATTACTTCCACAACCAACATAAATCTTATTATTTACTAAAACCATTGCAGGATGATTTCTTCCATCTCCAATGAAACTTGATTTTTGTGTCCATATATCATTTGACATATCATACTCCCACCAATCAGTAGGAAAAGAACCATTATTAGTAGAACCAAAACCTACATAAGCCTTATCTCCACTTGAAACAGCATAGCCATATCCCCTTCCTGAGCTTGGGAAGTCTTGCAGCTGAGTCCAGCTATCATTAAACTTATCATACTTAAACATGTCAGTTAAATAACTTCCAGAAACTACAAACCCATAATTATCGTTAGAAAAAGTAATGGGATGATGTCTTCCATCACCAATAAAATTTGATGAATTACTCCAGTTTTGTGTTACAGAAATTAATGGTAAGAAAAGAAAAAATAATAAAATATATTTAATCCGATAATAAAAAAAATAAGAAATTTTACTCATAATAATTCATTTAAAAATATTTAATTACATCTATGTTATAGAGGGTGTTTTTAAAATTTAATACAGTTCAGCTTTAGATGTTTTATTCAGCTATAATAAGTTTTTTAGTAATAACAAAATCTTTAGTTTGGATTTTCAATGAGTAGATTCCATTATTTAAAAAAGAAATATTAATTTTTTCTTTTTTTGTAGAACTTAATGTAAGTTTTCCTAGACTATCATATAGTTTAAATGAAAGGTATTCTCCTTGGATACTAAACGCATCTTTAGTTGGGTTTGGATAAATATTAAATAAATTTTCTGAAATCTCTTCATTTATATTATTTGCGACTGATTGTTCTATTACCTCAATATTATCTATACCTATTACCGTCTGATTAGTATTATTATTTCTGAATGCAATATATATAGTCTGACCCGAATAAGGTGTTATGTCAACATCTATTCCATCCCAGCCTTCACCTAAAAATGAATGTCCAATTCCTGTTGAATTATATAATGCTGCAGTGGATAAAAAATCTGCAGGGCTACTTCCAGTAGAAACATATATTTCTATTCCATCTGTGGTACCTAAATCACCTCTTGCTGCATCAAATTGTAAAGTTTTAATATCAGAATTATTTGATAATGATATAGCTGGAGTAACCATCCATTTATCTGCAGTACCAGGAGAAGTAAAAAGTGAAGCGCTGCCCGCAAAAATTGCACCCATATAATTGACATTAACAAATGATGCTTGCGGAGTCATCCATGTATAAAGAAAAGGATCTAATGTTTGACCATCTAAATCATAAGTTGTAAAATTTGATGGAATGGATCCAGAATTAAAATCTTCAGACAACAAAATATTTTGTCCATTCACCTGAATAGTCATAAAGGTTAAAATAATTATAGTAATTTTTTTAATCATAATTGTAGTTTTAGTTTATTTAATTTAAAAGTAATGCAATAATATATATGTTATGAGAGATGTCACAATCAGTATTTTTACTTAAGTAAAATTATTAAAAAATTCGAAACTGGGACCAACAGGTCCACCAAAAAGAAACCCACTCAATTGAGTGGGTTTTAAGAGTTTTTTAAATACATTTAAAATTATACTCTCTCTTTTTCTTCTTTTATTTTTAATTGCTAGTTCAAGTTTATCTGACACGACCATTAGAGGATATTGCTCTCCAATTTTATTTGCTAAATCTATAACTTCATGATATATTCCTATTTCATGAGCTTTATAGAGAATTTCTTCAGTTTTATCTACTCCCATAACATTTTCAAAATTAATTATTAAAAATTAATTTTTATATCTGTAAAAACACTTAGAGAAATACGTCATTTAGAGGATTAGATCTCCTACCTTTTTATCTAGATTTTTTTAATTTGTGAGAATGAAAAAGTGAACAGATTATTGTACTATTTTAGTAATAGTCTTACATATCCAAAGAATTTAATTTCCTAAAAAAGTTCGAAATAAGGACCGAGAGGTCCACCAAAAATAAGCCCATTCATTTGAGTGGTTTTTTTTATTAAATAATTATTCTTTTCTCTACTGCTCCATTATTTATCAACGATTAAATAGGTGATCTTAATTATATTTTATCATCTATTTCTATTATTAATAGCAAATCTAATTTTTTAAAAATTAGTGTGTTTTAGTCATATTAGTTGGAGTAACAATTATAAAATCAGCAATCCCTATTTGATCTTCATCTAATTGATCTAAATTATCTTGTTCATAACTTGAAATAATTAGAGTTTTAACAAATTTATTTTCTTGTTTTAAATACCAATTAATTCCTTCAAAATTCTTAGAATGAAAAGATCCATGAAAATGAATAAATTTAAAACCCATTATCCAATTCTTAAGAATAAAATAGGCCATAGTTGCATCTTTTAAAGCTTGTGATTTAAGAAGATTATCACCACCATGACCCATTCCAATATTTAACATTTCTTGGTAGGATGATAAAGATTTATCAAATAAAATAGGAAGAGGTGCCATATATTCTTTTGCTTCATTTGATAAAAAATTCAATGTATCGAAACCGAATTTATAGACAATTGATGCGTATCTTCTAGGAACATTAGTAGCTATAAATGAAAGTTTATTATCTTTAGAAAATTGAATTAAAGGCAAATAATCTGTCTTAAAATTAGGCCAAGTTTTAGTTTCACTTTCCAACTTTGAATCAGAAACTAACCCTAAAAGATATTCATCAATAATTAATTGATTATCGGCCTCCATCATTTCTCCTCCTAACACAAGTTTTTCTGAGTTATTAAATAAATCTTTAGTTAATTCTTTTTGTAACCAATGGTTAATTGGATTATCATGAAGTTCACCAAAAAGAATAATATCAGCTTTTTTAGATTGAAAAAACAATTCATTATAAGTTACTTTACTTCCCTGATTATCGAAAATTACAAATGCTTTCTTCTGTGCAATAATTGTTGAACTAAAAAGAAGAAAAAAGAAAAGTAGTTTATTTTTTTTCATGTAAATAAAAATACTAAATTTTGTTTAGTAAATATATTGAATTATAAGGGATTAACTTTTCTTGTTGCGATCTGGACGGGACTTTACTGCAAAATTAACTTCTTCTCCACAGTTCCATCATCATAGATATAAAAAAGAGGTTGATTTTCAACCTCTTTAGTCTCTCTTCCTAATAGATCTATTACTTTAAGAAGTTCTTTGATTGTAGTGTGTTCTTGTATTGCAGTAGTACCAGAAATAACAGTAAACTCTCCAATCATTCCATTTGAAATATGAGGAGTGCAAACATATTGATACAACCCAGCGACTTGAGGGATATATTGGAAAAAAGTATCAGCAGGCATTTGCCATACTTGATCAAAAGGAACTGCCCCAACAGGAATATTATCAGACGTTATAGTATGAAGCATCATTGGAAGTAATCCAAAAAAAGGTTCCCACTCTATAGTGTCTCCCAGTTGAATTGTAATACTAGCTGGAACGAACTCATAATAGCCACCCCATACTCCTATTGTATGTATCGTTCCTTTTGAATTAAAAGAAGAAAGAATAAATAATATAAGTAGTAGTTTTTTCAAAATGAATGATTTTTTTCTCAAATCTAAACAATTATTTATCAACAACGAAATACGTAATATTATTGAAACTTTAGAATAATAAAAGTTTTAGAATCCTACAGCCAAAAACTGTCCCCTTTTCTGTCCCCCTAAAATTAAAAAACCCTCATAATCTATTGAATTACAAGGGTTTAACTTTTATTTTTGTGCTATATATTAAAATTAAAAATTAAAACCAAACTTAACTTATAAACTCAACACGAAAACCTGGTCCAGTTATATAATAATTAGCTTCTGTACTATCTAAGAAGTCCCACACGCCAAAATATTGATTTCCCAACTTGTAGTTATCTTTTGGACCAGACCATGGTTTAGACCAAATTTGTATACCAAGAATAGCTTCAAATACAAAGCCACCATTACTTGTAAATTTATAACCAGTACCAGAACTGATACCAAAATTTATCCAATTATTTGATTCATATAACTCTACTGATGAAAAATTACCATCATCATCATAATAAGTAAATATTAAATCATCTCCATCGTCAAATACATTAGTAAATAAACCGACACCAACTTTAAATTGAGCATAAAAACCATTCTCGTTATCATAAGAAGCACTTCTCCCTCTCTTATTAAAATTACCAAAAAAATCAGAAAAATAATATCTATAAAACCCTTCCAAACGAGGACCTTTCCAATTATCCAGATAGTATGTAAGATTTGCACCAGCAGATTTATTACTATTAAGACTATGTTCAAGTTGAACTCTTAATTTTGGATTAAGTATCCCAAAGCCAGCAGTTAATGAATGACTTTGTGCTGAAACACCGAAAGTTAATAGACTACAGAATAATAATAGAAAAATATATTTCATAATTTTCTATAAACTTAACAATTTTCTAACTAACTACTTATCAGTACTTTTACTAATGTTCCAAATAGTATTTCTATCACAGATAAGCTTTGTAGAGCTACTCATAGATTCACGCACACACGGGCAAAATTGGAGTTATAGGTATATATTATAGGAGCTTATTAAAATTAACTTAATTAAAGAAAAAAATTCATTTTTACTATGTTCTTTATTAGATTGATAATTACTTAAGTTATTACTTACTTGTGTTGGATCCCTTAGCAATCAATGTGTTACTACCTAAAATCGTCGATTTTAGGGGTGAAAAGTGTCGGGGTAGCAGGATTCGAACCTGCGACCTCCTGCTCCCAAAGCAGGCGCGATGACCGGGCTACGCTATACCCCGAAAAGGTTTGCAATAATAATACTTTTAATTAATCTAAGAATATCATTTTTCTATTTATTGCGGAGAGGAAGGGATTCGAACCCCCGGTACCCGTAAAGGCACAACTCCTTAGCAGGGAGCCCCGATCGACCACTCTGGCACCTCTCCAATGATTAAAAATAATAAAGAACGTTTTTTTTTAATGGATGCAAATGTAAAGTAATCTATATTTATAGCAAATTTTATTAGTAAATTATTTAATCAATTTTTTGGGAATGTTATATTTGCATACATTATATATTTCTATGACAAAAAAACCAATAATTTTAATCTTTTTATTCTCTCTTTTATTCTCATGTGTCAAAGAAAGAGATCTAAGCCAAAATACTGTAATTGCTCACATATTATCTCAACCAGATGGATTACATCCATTTAATGATAATTCGGTAATGAGAAGTTTTATATGCTCTTACACTCAAAAAACTTTAGTTGATTTAGATTTAGAAACACTTGAGTATTCTCCTAGTTTGCTTAAAACCCTGCCAATTCCTTCTAAAGATAATAAATCATTTTATTTTGAGCTCAAAGAAAATATAAGGTGGGATGATGGTACTGAATTAACTGGTGAAGATATTGCTTTTACAGCTAAATTAATGCTTTGTCCATTAACAAATAATGCACAGATAAGATCTAACTACAGTACAGTAATTAAATCTGTAGAAGTTGATAAAGAGAATCCTTTGAAATTTACAATGCATGCCCAAAACATACACTGGGACAATAGATTAATACTTGGTTTAATATACATACAACAAAAAAATTACTGGGATCCAAACGGAATTTTAGATAATTTAACTTTTGAGGATGTATTATCACCAAAATTTACTGAAACAGAAGAAATTTCTGAATGGTTTAATAACTTTAATAATGCAGACAACAGTTATAAACCAAATAATTTAGTAGGATTGGGTCAATACTATGTCAGTGAGTGGGAAGCAAGTCAGTATATTACTTTAAAGAAAAAAGAAAATTGGTGGGCATCTAATGATTCAACAAAATATAATACTGCTTATCCTCAAGAAATCATTTTTAAAATCATTAAAGAAGATGCTTCTTCTTATTTAGCTTTAAAAAATCAAGATATTGATGTAACAACAAATATCGGTACTGTTAAGTTAATGAAACTTAGAGAAAGGGAATATTTCAATAATAACTATGATTCAGACTTTTTAGATCAGTATTCTTTTAATTATATTGGATTAAATATGAAACCTGATGGATTAAAATTCAAACCTTTCTTTGTTGACAAAAGAGTAAGAAAAGCTATGGCTTACATGACACCTGTAGATGAGGTTATTGAAGTAATGGTGCATGGCCAAGCTGCAAGACAAGCCTCTAACATATCTCCTCTTAAAAAAACTTACAATGATACATTAGAATTAATACAACTAGATATTGAAAAGGCTAAAGAATTACTTTCTGAAGCTGGTTGGGTTGATACAGATGGAGATAACATTAGAGATAAAGTTATAAACGGTGAAAAGACACCATTCTCATTTAAATTTAGCTATATGAGCTCCCCTACATCAAAAGAAATTGTTCTAATGATGAAAGAAAGTTTCTATAAAGCTGGAATTGTTGCTGAACCGACACCAATGGATTTTACCTTATTTTATAAAAATGCAATGGATCATAAATTTGATGCTATGCTTGGTGGCTGGGGAGGGAGTGCTTCTTATTCTAATCCTATGCAAATATGGCACACTTCATCATGGGTAAACAAAGGATCAAATTTTGTGGGCTTTGGTGATGCTTCAAGTGACGCTCTTATTGAAGAAGCAAATTTAACTTTAGATGAGGATATTCATAATAATGCTCTATTAAAATTACAAGCAAAAATTTATGATGAACAACCTTATGTTTTCTTATATTGTACAAAAAGAAAATTTGCAATTCATAAAAGATTTGATAACAGAGGAATGTATAATGAAAGACCAGGGGTTATATTAAATAATTTAAAGCTTAATTCAAATTTCAGCATGGCCCCTACTAATATTCAATAAAATATAAAAGATGTTTAAATATACCATAAAGAGAGTTTTAACTTTTATACCCATGCTAATAGCAATTTCATTATTGTCTTTTGTAATAAGTATTAATGCGCCAGGTGATCCTGTTGAAAGATTATCAAAGGCTGCAGGAAATGAAGGTTCTGCTGAGCAACAATCAGGAGCTTCAAAAAAAATAAAGCAAGAACTTAGAAAAAAACTTGGGCTTGACTTACCAATTTTTTATCTAAGTATTTCAGATATTGCGACTAGTGATACACTTTATAAAATTCAAGATAAATATCATAAAGCTAACTTAGAACACTTGACTCATATGTCTGGTAATTGGGGTTTAGTTTCAGATTATTATAATGAACTATTAAAAATTCAGGATATTCATAGAACTTTAAAACCAAAAGAAGTTTTTAAATACAATAATAATATTACTCTTAATGAAATTAATGAAGTCACTAATCAAGTTGGCTTTGATATTGGAAGCTTATTAGAAACTTCAGATCAAGAACTTGTTGATCTTAAATTAAACACTATAGGTAACTCTTTAGAAAATTATACTTTTTTATCGCCTTTAAACGATTCTTATCAAAAAATTAAAAAATTAAATTTAGATATCTTAAATTCTTCAATGAAATGGAAGACATATATTCCTTCAATTAATTGGTATGGTGCAAATAATCAATATCATTTATGGCTTTTTGGAAATGGAAAAGATAGACAAGGGTTAGTAAGAGGAGACTTTGGAATATCTTATATTGATAGTCAACCTATTTCAACAAAGATTTGGCAAAAAATTGGAATTTCCTTCTCCCTTTCATTAATATCTATCTTCTTAGCGTATTTAATAAGTATTCCTATTGGAATTTATTCAGCATATAAAAAAGATTCTGCTACAGATAAAGGGCTTTCTTTAATTTTATTTATTTTATATTCAATGCCTTCATTTTTTGTTGGAACATTATTATTGCTACAATTTGCAAACCCTGACAATTTATCATGGTTTCCTGTTTCTGGGATACAAGACCCTACCCTTTTTGATCCAGAATGGGGATTTTGGACAAAAATAAAACATAGAATGCCTTACTTAATTCTTCCAATTATTACTTATACATATGGTTCATTTGCATTCTTGAGTAGAATTATGAGAGTTGGAATGATTGATATCGTTTCACAGGACTATATCAGAACAGCTAGAGCAAAAGGTTTGGGTGAAGGAAAAGTAATATTAAAGCATGCGTTAAGAAACTCTCTACTACCAGTTATTACTGTTTTTGCAGCTATTTTCCCAATGGCAATTGGTGGTTCAATAATTATTGAAGTAATTTTCTCTATTCCTGGAATGGGTGTTGAAATTTATAATTCAATTTTAAATTATGATTATCCAATGATAATTACAGTTTTTACCCTATCGGGTTTTCTAACAATGATTGGTTATTTAGTAGCAGATCTACTTTATGCTGTAGTAGATCCAAGAATTTCATACAAATAAAAATATGACACAAGAACAAAATAATGAGAACTTCTCATTTAAAAAATATGCTTGGAATCAATTCAAAAAAAACAAAATTGCACTTGTTTGCTTGTATTTACTATTTACATTAGTAATAGTAGCATTATTTGCCCCTTACATTGCAAATGAAAGACCTTTGTATGCTCAATATAAAGGATATACATTATACCCTGCATTTGCCAGTGATAATCAAACTGATTCTATTTTTGGTACTAGTGGAACACTTGAAGATGTTTTACAATATGATATAACTGACTGGAGATCTTTAGATCTAGATAAAGTGATTTGGCCCTTAATCCCATACTCACCTGGAGGAATGGATAGATATAATAGAGATTATGTATCTCCAAATGGTAAGCAACGTTTTAAAAATGCTGAAGGATTAATAACAGATGTGCCTAAAAAATTTAGACACCACCTTGGAACAGATGGTATTGGAAGGGATTTAGCTTCTGGCTTAATACACGGAACTAGAATATCATTAATGGTTGGACTTGTTTCAATGGGTATTGCCAGCTTAATTGGGATATTTTTAGGTGCATTAGCAGGTTTCTTTGGTGATAATAAATTAAAGATGACTCGTATAAGATATTACTTTACTTTAATTGGAATATTTTTTGGTTTTTTCTATGGTTTTGGTCAAAGAAAATATGCTATCTCAGAAGGGTTTTCAAATGGAATAAACTCAGGAATGATTGAGCTAATAATAAGCTTTACTTTAATTTTTGTTGTTGTTTATTTATTTAGATTTATAAGTAAATTTATTACCTTAAAATCACTAAATAAAGAAATGTATATTCCAATTGATACATTTGTATCAAGAGGAATAGAACTATTAAATTCAATTCCAAGACTATTACTAATAATAACAATTACTGCTGTAGTAGAAAGAAGTATCTGGATAGTTATGATAATTATTGGAATAACTGGATGGACTGGAATAGCTAGATTTACAAGAGCAGAATTTCTTAGAATTAGATCGTTAGAATTTGTACAAGCAGCTCAATCATTAGGTTTCTCTAACCTTAGAACAATTTTTAAGCATGCACTACCAAACGCTCTTGCTCCAGTCTTTGTAAGTATAGCATTTGGAATTGCCTCAGCAATTTTAATAGAAAGTGGTCTGTCATTTTTAGGAATAGGAGTTCCAGATGATATTGTAACTTGGGGATCATTATTAAATTTAGGTAGACAAAACCTAGAAGCTTGGTGGCTTATTATATATCCTGGAATTGCAATCTTCCTAACTATTACAATTTATAATATGATTGCAGAAGCTTCAAGAGACGCATTGGATCCAAGATTAAAAAGTTAAAAAATTAATTCTTTTTATAGGATTATATTTAAATAGTAATTTTCTCATTTGAGATTATTATTTGAATATTCAAAAGATTAAACAACTTATTCAATAAAAAAATAACATCTATAAATATTTCTACTAAAAGAAATAATTATAATTTAATAAATTTGCATTAATAATAAATACTTAAAATAGTAATATGAAAGAAGTAGTAATAGTATCAGCAGTTAGAACGCCAATGGGTAGTTTTGGAGGTGTTTTTTCTAATGTTTCAGCGACAAAATTAGGTGCAACTGCAATTGAAGGTGCTTTAAAGAAAATAGGTATAGATAAAAAAGAAATTAATGAAGTATTTATGGGAAATGTTCTTCAAGCTAATTTAGGCCAAGCGCCTGCAAGACAAGCAGCGATTTTAGCTGGTTTGTCAGAAGAAATTCCTTGTACTACAATAAATAAAGTATGCTCTTCTGGAATGAAAGCTATAAGTATTGGAGCTCAATCTATTTTAAGTGGAGATAATAAAGTCGTTGTGGTTGGAGGAATGGAAAACATGTCGATGGTTCCTCACTATCTTGATAAGTCTCGCACAGGACAAAAACTAGGAGATATGAAACTAATAGATGGTTTAGTTAAAGATGGTCTAACAGATGTGTATAATAAAACACACATGGGAATATGTGCTGAAACATGCGCTGAAGAAATGAATTTTTCTAGAGAAGAACAAGATAAATTTGCAGTTGAATCTTATAAAAAATCTGCTAACTCTTGGCTTAATGATTTATTTAGTGATGAAATAATATCAGTAAGTATTCCCCAAAGAAAAGGAGATGATTTAATAATTTCTGAGGATGAAGAATATAAAAAAGTAATATTAGAAAAAATACCAAAATTAAGACCTGTATTTAAAAAAGAAGGAACAATTACTGCGGCAAATGCTTCTACATTAAATGATGGAGCATCTGCGCTAATTTTAATGTGTAAAGAAAAAGCCCAAGAACTAAATCTTAAACCATTAGCAAAAATAAAATCTTATTCTGATGCTGCTCAAGAACCTGAATGGTTTACAACAGCACCAGCAAAAGCACTGCCTATAGCGCTTAAAAAAGCATCTTTAAAAATAAATGACATTGATTTATTTGAGCTTAATGAAGCATTTTCAGTTGTAGGATTAGCAAATATTGAAAAACTAAAAATAGATTCTCAAAAAGTAAATATTAATGGTGGAGCTGTTTCTCTTGGTCATCCTTTAGGCAGCTCTGGCTCAAGAATTGTTGTAACATTAATACATGCTTTAAAACAAAATAATTTAAAATATGGTGCTGCTGCTATATGTAATGGAGGTGGTGGTGCCTCTGCAATGATAATTGAAAATATATAATGAAATACGGTGTTTCAACTCTATCTATAATTCCTGTTAGGCAGTTACCTAGCGATAATGCTGAAATGACTACACAACTACTTTTTGGAGAACATTTCAAAATTTTAGAAGTAAAAAAAAAATGGAGTAAAGTTCTGATTAGTCATGATAGTTACAAGGGATGGGTTTGCAATAAGCAAATAACTATTATTGATGAAGAAGAGTATACAAAAACTTGAAAAGGAAACAGCTACTATATCAACTGACATATTAGATATTATTGGAACAGATATTAATCAACCAATTGTAATTGGTAGTATTCTTCCAACATACAAGAGTGATCATGCATTAATAAATAATAAAATGTATAAATTCACAGGAAACTCAACTCAAGGTTTTAGTCAAAAGAAATTTTTAATTGAAAATGCCTTAATATATCTAAATGCTCCATATTTATGGGGAGGAAGATCTCCTTTTGGAATTGATTGCTCCGGATTTACACAACTTATTTACAGATTACAAGGAATTAAATTACCAAGAGATGCTTACCAGCAAGCAGAAATAGGAAACACATTAAGTTTTATTGAAGAATCTGAAGAAGGCGATTTAGCTTTTTTTGATAATACAGAAGGTAAAATTATTCATGTTGGAATTATTATGAAAAATAATTATATAATTCATGCCTCAGGTAAAGTTAGAATAGACAGGATTGACCAACAAGGAATTTTTAATTCTAGTTTAAAAACTCATACTCACAAACTTAGACTAATTAAGAGCATAGTTTAAATGTCTAATAAAATTTTTTTTCTTTTATTAATAGTAATCATAGTAAGCTCTTGTAAAAAAGAATTAGAATTACCTACTTGGGATGTAGATTTAATATTTCCTATCGCTAATACAAAAATTGATATTTATAATATTGTAAACGATAGTTCAATTACTTTAGAAGAAGATAATAATAGCTTAGTTTCACTAGTTTTTGAACAAGATCTAATAAGTTTAGATATTGACTCTTTTATAAATATTAATGAAATAGTTGGAGAAACATCGACCAAACTTGACTCATTAAAATTTTCGAGAATAGTTATAAGAGATACAACAACTTTAGGAAATCTTTTAAATGATTTACCTTTTGGAACCACACTTTTTCCTAACGGAAGTTCTACCACCATACCATACCTACAAAGCATAATATCTAATGATACTGTTATAATTGATGCAAGTGATTATTTTGAAACTATGACCCTTACATCTGGAGACCTAAGTTTAACTATCAGAAATGATTTTCCAACAGACTTATCAAATATTTCATTTACGTTAGTTAATTCTATTAATCAAAATATATTAGGAACTTTTACTTATCCATTAATACCCTCAAATACTCTTCAAACTCAAACAGTTTCAATTGCTGGTCAAACTATTGATAAAGATATTTTAGCAATATTAAATAATGTTGATGTTAATGAGAGCAATGGTAATGTCACAATAGACTATCAAGATGCAATAAAAACTAAGCTAGTATTAGAAAATATTAAAATTTTTGAAGCAACTGCATATTTCCCAGATCAAGAAATTTCTCAAAAATTACAAGAGCATGTATTTGATTTAAAAGGAGCTCAAATTCATGAAATTGGTATAAAAGAAGGTAGTGTATCAATATATGCTATAAGTACAATTCAAGATACAGGAAGAATAGTGTTTAATATTCCATCTTTAAAGAAAAATGGTATAGAGTTTACAACTGAAAATATCGTCCCCCCTACTACAAACGGTCAATTTTCACAGTTTGATTTTAATTTTGATGAGTACATATTAGATTTAACTGGTGAAGAAAATAGAATTGGTGGTGATACTATTAACACAATTTATACAGAGTTTTTTTCATACATTGATTCAACAGGAGAACTTGTTACATTAAATCAATCTGATAGCTTTTATTATTACACTGAATTTAATATTATTCCTGAGTATGCTAAAGGGTATCTTGGAAGAGATACTATTGAGTTTGGGCTAGAATCAATTGAATTAAATCAATTTAATAATATTTTAAGTGGTGATATTGATTTTGAGTCAGTTGAACTAAATGTTTTTATCGAAAATTTTGTTGGAGCAAATGGTCAATTAACTTTTTTTGATTTAAATAGTGAAAATACTGAAGATGGAACAATTGTTGATATTGGTATTGATGAAAATATTGGCAATAATATCATAAACAATAACTATTTAATTGATGCAGCAACATTAAGTAATAATTCGTTACCAATTATTTCAAGCTTAAATAATATCAAAACAGATGCTAATTTATTACTTGATATATTACCAAACCAAATAAATTATAGCGGAGAGTTTATATTAAATAATCAAAATATTATTGATTTTAATCAGTTTATATATTTAGATAATATAGTTAATTCAAACATAAACATAAAACTGCCATTATCGATAATAGCAAATAGAATTATCTTAAAAGATACAATTGAAATTAACAATACTAATAACTTAGAATTCAATAAGCTTTATTTAAAAATCTTAAATGGATTTCCTCTTAGCGCAGTTAGTAATTTAGTTTCACTAGATGAAAATAAAATCTTAATAGATTCAATAATAAATGACTATATAGTTCCGTCAGCAATTATTGTAGATAATCTAGTTAGTCAGAAATCTGAAACA
Organism: uncultured Flavobacteriales bacterium; assembly: GCA_905181585.1. Lineage (GTDB taxonomy): Bacteria > Bacteroidota > Bacteroidia > Flavobacteriales > BACL11 > CAJIYG01. Next base: position 190,857 of record CAJIYG010000002.1, on the reverse strand, counting down.
ACTTTAGAGATTAGTAATTTACAAATTTCAGATGTATCATATCTAGTATTTACAACAGAACTTTCTACTTCAAATATCAATGATTTTGTAGATATTTATAGTGACTACAATTTAGAAGTAATTTTAAGTGGAGAAATAATTCAAACTTTAGGGCAGTGAAAAAAAATATAATAATATTATTTATTTTATTTACAATTAAAAGCTTATATCCTCAATCAAGCCCTAATGATGAGTTAATTTCTATGGCAAATAAATCAAGTAATTTTTCAAGCCAAATTTCATTTGATTCAGAAATCAATATTGAATCTAACACATTAGATAATAATATTTTAAATAAATTTTTATTTGGCGGAACTATTAACCAAGAATTAAAAAATATTTGGTTAAGCCAATTTAGAAAAAACAATATTGTTAACCTAGAATTAAATAATGGGATAAATTTTACTAAAAATTTAAGCTCAGGAGACCTTTTATTCTCAATTTATGATAAAAACCATATTAACCTAAATATTAACAAAGATCTTCTTAAACTAATTCTTAATGGTAATTATGAATATCAAGAAGAATTACTTAGTTTTAACTCTAGTAATTTAAGAGTTACAAGATTTCAGCAATATAAGATTGGATACAACTTAAGGTTTAAAAAAAATCAAATAAGTCTTGCAATATCATATTTACAAGGAAATCATAACATTAACATTGTTGTTAATGAAGGATCATTATTCACTTATACAAATGGAGAAAGTCTAGACTTAAATTACAATATAAATTCATTTATTACAGATACATCATCATATAATTTTCTTAATTCAAATGGCAATGGATTAGCAATTGACTTCTCTTCAACTATTAATTTTAATAGATCAAAAATTAATTTTTATGTCGATAATTTAGGCTATATAAAATGGAATAGAAAATCAATAAATAATAGCATAGACAGTACATTTAACTTTAATGGAATCACAATAAATAACTTTAACAATCTATATGATTCAATTTTAGATTATAATGATAGTTACAGCATTAATATTACAGATCAAAACATCAAATACAAGACTTATATTACTGCTGATATTGGTATAAATTTTCAACAAAAAGTGACTTTATACAATATTAAAAAAATAATGTTTGGCATTAATTCAAAATGGCAACCACTTTTGGATAATAAAAAATTAAGCTTTAAAAAAATAAGACAAGGAATAATTGAATCAAATTACAAACCAAAAATTTATATTTCAACTGAAATCCCTTATAAAAATTTTAGTTTACTGTGTAATTTAAATAATGGTGGATATACAAAAAAAACTAATTTAGATTTAGGAATAGAAATTAATAGAAAATTTACATACATAATAGGCTCAAAATCAATTAACCAAATACTAAAAACTAATGCCAAACAATATTTTAGTTTATATTTAAGCATTATAAAAGATATTTAATGATAGATAAATTAAAGAATTTAAAATTTACAGAAGAGAATAATTTTTTTCTAATAGCTGGACCATGTGCTATCGAAGATAAAGATATTTCATTTGATATTGCAAAACAGATTAGAAATATATGTGAAAAACTTAGAATTCCATTTATTTTCAAAGGGTCATTTAAAAAAGCTAATAGAAGCCGCATAGACTCTTACACAGGCTTAGGAGATGAAATTGCTCTTAAGATTATTAAAAGTATTGGAGAAGAGCTTAAAATACCTACTATCACAGATGTGCATAGCATTGAAGATGTTGAGAAAGCTAAAAATTATGTGGATATATTACAAATACCAGCTTTTCTTTGTAGACAAACAGATTTAATAATTGCTGCTGGAAAAACAGAAAAATTTATAAATATTAAAAAAGGACAATTTTTATCCCCTAACCAAATGCAGCACATTGTTGATAAGATAAAATCAACAAATAATAAAAATATTATGCTCACTGAGAGAGGTAGTATGTTTGGTTACAAAGATTTAATTGTTGACTTTAGGTCAATTCCTTTGATGAAAAAATTAAACTTTCCTGTTATACTTGATGTTACTCACTCTCTACAACAACCAAATCAGGATATTGGTATAACAGGTGGAAATCCTGAGATGATTGAAACAATCGCCAAAGCTGGAGTAGCTACAGGTGTTGACGGATTATTCATTGAAACACACCCTGATCCATTTCAAGCCAAATCTGACGGAGCTAATATGCTAAAACTTGATTATTTAGAAAATTTATTAGTAAAACTCTTAAAAATTAGAAAGGCTCTATAAATAACTTGAGCACCACCCATCTCCAACTCTTTTTATCCAAGAATTAATGTGTTCCTTTTTTGTTATTGTTAAATCATAAAAAAGTGAATCCATATTTATAGTTTTATCATCTTTAATTTCACTTAAGGAAATACATTTTAAATCTTCTTTATTAATTAAAAATAAATTAAGTCTATTTAGGAGAGAAATTTTTAATTCATTTTCAAAATGAATTATTAAAGCTTGTAGTTTATCCATTGCACAACCCCCAACTGAATTTAAATCTTCATCTAGAGCAATAATTATAAAACGTTTATTAAAAATTTTATTTGAACAAAAAAGATTCTTTCCATGATGCTGCCAGGAATTTAAAAAAGTAAACAATTGAGTATTTATATATAAATATTGATCATCAGTAATTTTTGATTCACAAGAGTAAATCCAAATTCTTGAGTTATCACTTATTTCATTAAAATCTACAAACATTCTGCAATTAATTCGGCTATGTCTAAAACTTTTGCTGAATTTTCAGAAATATTTTTAACCCCATCAGTCAACATTGTGTTACAAAAGGGACATCCTGTGGCAATTATATCTGGTTTAGTATCAAGCGCTTCTTGAGTTCTAACAATGTTAATTTCATTAGTTCCCTTCTCAGCCTCTTTAAACATTTGTGCTCCACCAGCCCCACAACAAAAAGAATTTCTTTTATTTCTTGGCATTTCTTGTAATGTAACTCCTAGTTTTTTAATAAGACTTCTGGGAGGATCATATACATCGTTGGCCCTTCCAAGATAACATGGGTCATGATAGGTAACTTTTTGTCCTTTTAAATTATTGTTAAAAGATAGTTCTCCATTATCTATAAGTTCTTCTAAATACTCAGTGTGATGTTGTACAAAATAATTACCTCCTAAACCCTTGTATTCATTTTTTATAGTGTTGTAAGAATGAGGACATGTAGTAACAATCCTTCTAACATCATATGAATTTAAAATTTCAATATTCATCAGGGCTTGCATTTGAAATAGAAACTCGTTTCCAGCTCTTTTAGCTGCATCACCAGAAGAACTTTCTTCTTCTCCTAAAACAGCAAAATTTACGTTACATTTATTTAAAATAGTAACAAAAGCCCTTGTTATTTTCTGAGCTCTTTCATCAAAGCTTCCAGCAGAACCAACCCAAAAAAGAATATCAGGCTTCTCTCCATTTTCAACAAACTCAGACATTTTTTTAACTTTTAATAAATCCATTTTATTTTTTAAATACCTGTATTTTTACTTGCTCATCAACTAAATCAGTAAACTTACCGTTAAATTTTGTTGCTCTAACAATATGATTATCAACCCAATGATAATTACCACCTCTTGGCTTATTCATCAACAAAGCATGATATAAAAATCCATTTTCTTTTAACCAATTTTCTGTCACATTTCGATGTTCTTCAAGCCTAGAAGTAAAAAAAGTAATTATATGACCTTGATCATACCACTTATTAAGAGTAAATAATGCATCATCATATAATTTTGCAGTAAGCATTCTCTCAGGCTCTTCATTAGGAATATCATCACAAATTGTGCCATCAATATCTATTAAATAATTTTTTTTTCCATCTTTAAAAACAGGGCTTACATTATTTCCAAATTTATCTTTATTTAATTCAATGAACATATTAATTAATTTTTGTCCAATTTAATCTGTCTGCAGCTGAAAATTTCCAGGGAGCACCATTATTTTCAACGTTTGAAAACATATTATTTAATTCAGTTGGAGCAGAGGACTCTTCCATGACTAAATATCTTCTCATATCCATAATGATAGATAGAGGGTCTAAATCAATAGGGCAAGCATCTGTGCACGCATTACATGTTGTACAGGCCCATAATTCTTCACTTGTTACATAATCTCCAAGTAAACTCTTATTATCTTTTTGCTTACTATTACCGATTTCTTCAATACGGTCCCTTGTATCCATCATAATTTTTCTCGGGGATAATTCTTTACCTGTTTGATTTGCAGGGCAAACAGATGTACATCTTCCACATTCAGTACAACTGTATGCATTTAATAATTGAACCCAATTTAAATCTGTAGCATCTTTAGCGCCAAATAGTTTTGAATTATTATCATCACTTGATGATGGTGTTGCAAAAGGGTCAGCATTTGGATCAAGCATTAACTTAACTTCATTTGTTACAGATTGTAAATTATTAAACTGACCTAAATTATTGATATTTGCATAATAGGTACTAGGAAACGCAAAAAAGATATGAAGATGTTTAGAAAATAGAACATAATTCATAAATCCAAGAATACCTAGAATATGAAACCACCAACAGAATCTTTCTAGTAAAATTAAATTTTCAGAACTTAAAGGTGAAAAAATTGGAGTAATAAATTGTGAAACAGGAAAGGATCCGGCAATAATATAATGATCAATATTCCTTGATTGTAGAAGTCCATCTGCAGCATTCATTGATAAAAAAGCACCCATAAGTAGAATTTCAAAAACCAAAATAAGGTTAGCATCTGTTTTTGGCCAAGAAGTCATTTCTTTACTAAAGAATCTTTTTAAACGAATAACGTTTCTTCTAATTAAGAAAATAATACATGAAAAAAATACTAGAAATGCTAATATTTCAAATGATCCTATTAAAATATTATAAATAGTATTATTAACGTAATGCGCTAAAAAACGATGAGTACCAAATATTCCATCTATTAAAATTTCCACAACTTCTATATTTATAATAATAAAACCAACATAAAGAAAAAGATGTAAAACTGCTGCTATTGGTCTATCAAACATCTTTGATTGACCCAGAGCAACTCTAAACATATTTTTTAATCTAATTTTTTTATTATCTGATCTATCAACATCAATTCCTAAATTAATATTTCGAATAATTTTTCTAAGATTTAAAGAAAATACTGTAATAGCAAATAAAAAAATGAACAGAAAAATAAAATTAGTTATCATAAAATAAAATTATTTCTTGTAAGGTTTTTTTGCTCCACCCAATATTGAAAAATTAACATATCTACTTGGATTATTTTTAATATCTTCAATTAATTGATTCATCTCTGCTGAAGATTTTTCTAAATTATTATAAAAAGCATCATCATTAATTAATTTCCCAAGACTTCCTTTTCCATTTGAAATGTTAGAAGTTAATTCATTAATATTTTGGACAAATGATATAATATCAGACTTAGCAATTGAATCTGTAATTAATGAAACATTTTCAATTATCTGCTTAATGTTATTGTTGTTGTTGTTTATGTTTGATGAAATAGCTTCAATATTTGAAAGTATTTTTGAAATCCGATTATCATTAAAATAAACAAGACTATCAACTTTTACCATAGTTTTAGACATAAGTAAGAATGTTTGATCTAAACTACTAATACTATTTGATAAGTTTTCTCTAGTGTTCTTATTTAGAACAGCGGTAACAATAGTCAATAAAGAGTCTACTGACCCTATTAATTCTTCAGCTTTATTTTTTAAAGGTAAAATTTGTGCATTAACTTCATCTTGAAGACTATTTTCAACGCTACTTGTAATTGTATCACCAAAATTAGCATAAGATACAGAATTACCTAAAATTAAAGATACACCCTTGGTACCCATTAAATCTTGATTAATAATTTTAAAATTAGAATTATCCGGAATACTATCTATCTTAGTTAAGCTAAATGAAACAAGCAATTCCTTATTGTCATTAAATAATATAATATCATTTACAATTCCAACATTAAATCCATTTAAAGTGATGTTACTTCCAACTTGAAGACCGTTAACATTAGAGTATACAGAAAAGTAGGTTTTATTTGAATTAAAAATATCAATTCCTTTTAAAAACTTAATCCCATATATTAATAAGACAATAGATAAAAGAAAAATAAAGCCAGTTAAAAATTCCTTTGATAATCTTTTCATAGAGTATTTATTTATTTTGCAAATTTAATGCTTCTTTTGTAGATATACGTTTTCCATTAAAAAGTGCAATTATAAAAGCACCCTTAAAACCTAAATCTACTAAATTATTTTTTAATATATCTGCCTCTTCTTTTATGCTACCTGCGTTTACGTAGTATTTAAATGTTCCATTAATTTTTTCTTCGATGGCATTAATTTCTTTAAATTGAGAAATATTAAGCATCGATTTTAGATAAGTTCCTATTTGGACTTTATAAATAATTTTAAAATCTAAACTACTATTGATAGTCTCAGTTTTTTCTACAACAATATTTTCACCTTTATTTTTATCTATATTAACTAATTTATTAATTTCTTTATTTTGATTTTTCTCTTTTTTTTCTATGTCGTTCTTGTATGATCTAAAAGCTCTATAAATGGCAGATGCAATATAATCTTGTCCTATTTCTGAGTGTAAATACTCTTCTTCTTGAGGGTTTGTTAAAAACCCACATTCAATTAAAATACTAGGCATATTAGTTCTACTAATTACATAAAAAGGAGCTTGTTTAACTCCTCTACTTTTTCTATTTGCTTTAGTTGAAAATTCCTTCTCTACTTCTTCTGCAATTTTTAAACTTTGATTTAAATATATGTTCTGCATTAAACTAAATACAATGTAACTTTCTTGTGATTGAGGGTCGAAACCTTCATATTTTTTTTGATAATTATCTTCCATATAAATAGCAGAATTTTCTCTCATTGCAACTTCCATATTCGCCTTAAGTTTACTCATACCCATCACAAAAACACTTGCTCCAGATGGATTTGGGTTAGTAAAACCATCACAATGTATAGAAATAAATAAATCCGCATTTTTCTTGTTTGCTATTTCAGTTCTTTCATTAAGCTCTAAAAAAACATCAGTTTTTCTAGTATAGATAACATTTATTTCTGGAAATGTCTTCTGTATATATTCTCCTAACTTTAATGATACTGCAAGCGCTACATGCTTTTCATATATTTTGTAGCGTTTAGTGCCCATCGTACCAGAATCCTTTCCCCCGTGACCTGGATCAATAACAATAGTTTTAATTATTGTTGAATTTTGATTAACCAAAGAGTCTAAAAGAGAAAAATTTGTAACGCTAGATGAAAAAAGATATGCAGTATTTAAAAAAACAAATGAAATTGTAACTGCGTAAAATAAGAAAATTAACTGTTTAACGTTTAACACTTTTAAATGGTATAAATTAATTAGTTTTGAAATACAATTATACAGATAGCAAACCTTACAAATATAATACTAAGAAATTAACTTGAAAGTCATTAAATTCATTGTAATATTTTTCTTATTAACATTAAATTTTAATAATTGTAAAGTCTATTGCCAGGAAATTAAGAATGATTCAATTATTTCAAATGATGATAATTTGTTGCATATTATTGATAAAAAAGCAAATGATTCAATAAATATTGACATTAGCAATAAGAAAATATTACTTTATGGAGGTGCAGAAATTAATTATGATGGTATAAAAATTGAATCAGGATTTATAGAGATTGATTGGAATAATAATATTATAACAGCAAAACCATCAACAGATAGCTTAGGTTTATTCTTTAACAGACCAGTTTTTACAGAAAATAGTTCTTCATTTACAGCTGATGAGATACAATATAATTTAAAAAGCAAAAAAGGTATAATAAAAAAAATTAGCACAAAGGAAGGTGATGGTTTTATTCTTGGAAGAATCGTTAAAAAAACCGAAGATGATATTTTCTACTTTCATAAAGGAGATTACACAACATGTAATCATGCAAAACCTCACTTCTCTATTAGATCAAATAAAATTAAAGTTATTCCTTCAAAAAAAATAATTACAGGTCCCGCTCATCTTAGAATTTTTAACATACCAACACCTCTTGTTTTACCATTCGGATATTTCCCAAATAATGACAATAAAAGCTCTGGATTAATAATCCCTTCTTATGGAGAATCTAATAATTTAGGGTTTTTCTTAAAAGACGGAGGGTACTATTTTGCATTAAACGAAAAATTAGATTTATCATTAAAGGGAGATATTTATACGAAAGGAAGTTGGGGACTAAAATCTTTACTTCGATACAAGAGCAGATATAAATATAGTGGGAACTTAAACCTTAGTTTTGGCAATATTGTAAACAGCGAAAAAGGTCTACCAAATTATAGCATTAAACAAGATTTTTTTATTAGATGGAATCATCAACAGGATCCAAAATTATCACCATCAATCTTATTTTCAGCTAATGTGAATGCTGGCTCAAGTACATTTCATAGAAATAATACATATAATTCAAATGACTACCTAACAAATACATTTCAATCAAGTGTTAGTATTATAAAAAAATGGAATAATTCTCCCTTTAGCCTATCAACAAATATAAGACATAGCCAAAATACTCAAACAAAAATCATAAACCTTTCTCTTCCAGATGTCTCATTAAGTATGAATAGGATATTTCCTTTAAAGACATTAAATAAATCCACTAAAAACAAATGGTACGAAAAAATAGGAATGAGCTATTTATTAAATTTTAAAAATGATATTTCAATAGCAGATTCATTACTATTTAAAACAGAAGCTTTGGGTAATTTTAGAAATGGAATTAAACATACAATTCCTATTAGTACTTCAGTTAAATTTTTAAAATATTTTGTAGTAAGTCCAAGATTAAATTTTACAGAAAGATGGTATGTAAATCAAATAAATAAAAGTTGGGACAACCAAAATGAAATAATTCAAAGTGATACAGTAAATAAATTTACTAGAAATTCTGAATATAATTTTTCTACATCATTGAAGACAAATATTTATGGACTAGTACAATTTAAAAAATCAAAAATTACAGCCATTAGACATGTAATGACTCCTAATGTAAGTTTTTCATTTAGACCAGACTTTTCACATGAAAAATATGGTATTTATAAAGAAGTGCAGTCATCTGCAAATGGAGATAGCCAAATATACTCAACTACACAGAACGGAATTTTTGGGTCACCTTCAAGAGGACGTAATGGCAATTTAAACTTCAATATTTCAAATATCTTTGAAATGAAAGTTAAATCTAGAAAAGATACTATAATTAAAAATAAAAAAATAAAACTTTTTGAAAACATAAATTTTAGCTCTGCTTACAATTTATTTGCAGATTCATTAAGAATGAATGATATTTTAATAAGTGGACGAACAAGGATATTAGACATTATTGACTTAAATTTTAGCAGTAGATATGACCCCTATATAAGTAATAAAAGTAATAATAATAACATCAATATTTTTGAACTAAAAGAAAATAATAGATTAGCTAGATTTACTAATGCTGAAGCCTCAATTGGTTTAAACTTAACTAATAAAACTTTTATTAAAAAAAATAATGAAAATCTTAAAAACAAATCAACATGGAATCTAAATGCAAACTATAGAATAAATTACTTTAAAGGATATAAATCATCACAATTTTCTGACACTACACAGTCATTGAACTTTTCTGGAAATTTAAATATTATAAATAATTGGAAAATTGGCTTTCAATCTGGTTATGATTTTGATACAAAAAAATTAACCTACACTTCAGTTAACTTCTACAAAGACCTGCATTGTTGGGAATTGTTATTTAATCTGATTCCAATAGGATATCACAAAAGCTATACCTTAACAATTAGAGTAAAAGCAACAGTTTTACAAGATTTAAAATTAGAAAGAAAAAGGGATTGGATAGATACAGACTTTAACTAAAATTTAACCCAATTTTTAATAATTTCTAAACCATTTTGTGTAAGAATGGATTCAGGGTGAAATTGAATTCCATGAAGGTCAAGGTTTTCGTGCTTAAAAGATGTTATATATCCAAATTCAGATTTTGAAGTAACTATTAATGAATTTGGAAGATTTTCTTCAGCAATAACCCAAGAATGATACAGTCCAACTTTAATTTTTCTTGGTAAATTTTTGAAAATATAATCATCGCTTATAATTTCAATATTAGCTGCAACTCCATGTCTTACACAGTTTAGATTAACAAGATTTGCTCCAAAAAAACTTGCTATAGCTTGATGTCCTAAACAAACACCCAAAATAGGTTTTTCTAAATTACAATTTAAAATTACATCCATTAAATTGGAATGATCATTAGGAAGTCCAGGTCCGGGTGAAAGTATAATTTTATCGTAGTTTTTTAATGATTCTAGCTTAATTTTATCGTTTTTAATAACTGAAACGTTAGCACAAAATTGATTTACATAATGATAAAGATTATATGTAAAAGAATCATAATTATCTAAAATTAAAATTTTCAATTAAAATATTTTTATAAAAACAATTGGGAAAATTCTCTGAATGCACTCTGCCCTCCAGCTTTCTTAAGTTTTATAATTCCAGGTATTTTTTTTATTAAGTCAACAGCATTAGATGGACAAGCTGCTAAACCAACACTACTTAAAAGACTAAAGCAGTTAACATCATCTCCAATATAAGCAACTTCAGAAATTAAAACACCCTCATTTTTGCACAATTTCTCAACAACAGCTAATTTATCTATGATGCCATGAAAATCAAAGTCAAGATCTAATTTTTTTGCTCTGTTTTTATTTATTATTCTATCTTCAGATGTTATAATCCCTACTCTAAAGCCTTTTTGTTGTAATAACTTCATTCCCATCCCATCATGAGCACAAAACTTCTTAAACTCATCTCCAGATTCGGTATAATACATCCCTCCATCAGTTAAAACACCATCAACATCACTTAAAATAATTTTAATATTCATATAGTTTTAATATTTTATCTCTTAGTCTATGTTTTGCTAAAAACTCTCCTTCAAGATTTAATGAGAATGGAACTGGTGTATCTAAACTTGCACATCTAACAACCGGCGCATCTAGACTTTCAAAACAATTTTCATTTATTAAAGAAGCTAGTTCACTTCCAAAACCTCCAATCATAGTATCTTCATGAAGAATAATTACTTTACCTGTTTTATTAGCAGATTGAAAAACAGCATCTTTATCAAGTGGCATAAGTGTTCTTAAATCAATAATATCAAATGAGATATGTGTTAAACTCTTTACGGTATCTAATGCCCAATGAACTCCCATTCCATAAGATATAATGGATATATCATTTCCTTTTGATAATAATTTTGCTTTACCAAGTTCAATAGAATAATAGTTCTCAGAAACTTCTTCAGAAATGCTTCTGTATAAAGCCTTATGTTCAAAAAACATAACAGGATTTGGGTCATTAATTGAAGAAATTAGCAGACCTTTTGCATCAGAAGGAAATGCAGGATATACAACTTTTAATCCAGGAGTATTTGTAAACCATGCTTCATTTGATTGAGAATGAAATGGACCTGCTCCAACACCTGCACCAGTAGGCATTCTTATTACAACATCAGCATTTTCACCCCAACGATAAAAAGATTTAGCAAGTAAATTTACTATAGGATTAAATCCTGAGCTAACAAAATCGGCAAATTGCATTTCCATTACAGATTTAAAGCCGTTAATAGACAAACCATAGCTAGCACTAACAACAGCAGATTCGCATATAGGTGTATTTCTAATTCTTTCTTTACCAAATTTTTTAACAAAACCATCAGTAATCTTAAAAACTCCACCATATTCTGCAATATCTTGTCCCATAATAATTAAATTATCATGTTTTTCAAAACTTTGTTCTAAAGCTTGTGAAATAGCATCAATTAATCTTAGTGGTTTAGTAATACAATTTTCTTTAATTCCCTTAAAATCATATGACTTAAAAACATCAGAAATTTCGCTAATAGCAGATGAAGAAATATCATTTTCATTATCAGCTTTTAGCCATGCTTTATTTATAGATTTTTTTATTTCTAATTTCAAATCCTTAATAAAAGAAATAGAAATAATTTTATTATCAAGAAGGTATTTTTCATAATTAGAGATAGGGTCTTTTTCGGACCACATATCCATTAATTCCTTTGGAACATATTTAGTACCAGAAGCTTCTTCATGGCCTCTCATTCTAAATGTCATACATTCTAAAAGAACTGGCTTAGGATTGATAGCAATCTCTTTTTTTAATTCTTTTATTGTTTGATAAACTTCAAGAATATTATTACCATCAATAGTATAGGCATCCATTCCATATCCTATACCCTTGTCAGAAAACTTTTTACAATTATATTGTTCTGAATTTGGTGTAGATAATCCATAACCATTATTCTCAACAACAAAAATTACAGGTAGGTCCCATACTGAAGCAATGTTTAATGCTTCATGAAAATCTCCTTCACTTGCACCACCATCTCCAGTGAAAACAACTGTTATTTTTTTATTATCAAGTAATTTATTTGCAAGAGCGATTCCATCAGCAACTCCTAGCTGAGGACCTAAATGCGATATCATACCAACAATATTATGATCCTTTGATCCAAAATGAAAAGATCGATCTCTTCCTTTGGTAAAACCATTAGCTTTTCCTTGAAACTGTGAAAAAAGTCTTTCAAGTGGTACATTTTTTGAAGTAAAGACTCCAAGGTTTCTATGCATGGGAAGAATATACTCATCTTTTGCAAGTGCTTCAGCGATACCCACTGAAATTGCCTCTTGTCCAATTCCTGAAAACCATTTTGAAATTTTACCTTGTCTTAATAAAATTAACATCTTTTCTTCAATAAGCCTAGGAAGAAGTATTGATTTATATAAAGAGATTAAATCTTTATTATGTAAATCAGCTTTATTGAATATCATCGACTTTAAATTTGTTTCAAAAGTATTGAATAATTCTTTACTTTGTAAAAAATAATTTAATTTAGGATAAATATTATAATTTTCACAAATAAGAATAAAAATAAAATCAAAAAATTAAAAACAAAATTCATTGTAAACCCTATCGCTGGTGGAGGAAAAATAAAAGATATTACTTTTAAAATTAATGAATATATTGATAACAATAAATTTGATTTTGAAATATTATTTACTAACTCTAATAAAGACGCCTATAATTTTAGTTTAAGTTCTGTAAATAATTATTATGACATAGTAGTTGCAGTTGGAGGTGATGGGACGGTTAACGAGTGTTCAAAGGCTTTAATTGGCACAAATGTTGCACTTGCTATAATACCAATTGGCTCTGGTAATGGTTTTGCCTATCATTTCAATATTAAAAGAGATTTCATTAAAGCATTAAAACAATTTAATAATAACATTATAAAATTAATTGATTCTTGCTCAGTTAATAATCATCCATTTGTAAATGTTGCTGGAATTGGATTTGATGCTCACATAGCTAAATTATTTGCTAAATCTAAAACAAGAGGGTTTATTAATTATTTAAAATTATGCATAAAGGAATTATCTTACAAAGCAGAACATTATACCATCATTATGAATAATAATGAAACTAAATTGTGTGCATTCGCAATTGTATTTGCAAATGCATCACAATATGGAAATGATGCTATGATTTCTCCATTATCAGATGTTGAAGATGGATTACTAGATATTGTAGTTATTAAAAAATTCCCAAATTGGAAAATACCATTTTTCATATTAGAAGTTTTAAAAGGAAAGACTCACCTAAGTAAATTTGTTGAAATAATTAAAACAAAGGAAATTGAAATAAAAGCAGTAAAACCTTTTGTACATGTTGATGGAGAAGTAAAAGAACTTTCAAATCCAATAAAAGTTAAAATACAAGAGAAAAAATTAAAAATATTTGTACCAAATGAAAAATAAAGGTAAAAAAAGAAATGGTGTAGTTTATTCAACAAATTCAAATTATAGCTATAATGAATCAGAATTTGACGAAATAACACTTCCAAATAATAAACAAAATCTTGAAGTATGTATTGACAAGCATAGAGGAGGAAAGATTGCAATTATTATTAAAGGGTTTATAGGTAATCAATATGACCTTAAGGAACTAAGCAAAAAGATAAAATCTCTTTGTGGTGTTGGAGGAACAGCCAAAAAAGGAGAAATTATAATCCAAGGAAATGTCAGAGATAAAATAATGGAAATTCTAAAAAAAGAAGGGTATAATTACAAAAGAGTTGGTGGATAAATTCAAATGATTTACCAAAATATAAATTTATCGTGCACAGAACGAGTCAGTTCTCGAACTTTTATATAAAGACCTTGTTCAACTCTACGAGCTAAGAATACCCCTTAAACAAGAAGGATTAAGTAATTACCCAATAAACCCCCATCTTCTTAGAGATAAACAGACTAATACATTACTACAGTAAAGGGATTAAACTATAATAGATTAAAATAGAATGGCAAATACAACAGGAAAGAAATATGGTGTAAGAGAGAAAGGAATGAATACCAAACAGAATTAAGAACTATTTAAAAGGATATTCTTTATTAAGCTGTCTGATCACAGTATTATTTATTATTATATTTGATTTATGGAAATCAAAATAATAAATTATAAAAAGGAATATCAAGTTATCAATAATTCTGAAGTAGTCTTAGAAACTAGAAAGCCAAAGTGGTACTCATCTGAAGTAAATTTTCAAAACAACGATAAAAATTACGAAATTAAAAAGATTAAATTTTGGAGTATCTCGCACACTATTTTTGAGCTTGAACGACCTATTGGGGAAATTAATCTTAGTTATATAAAAGGAGGTGTTATAAGACTAAAAAATAAGAACGCCACATATAATGAATACACTCTTAAAAAAGAAAAAGTAGGTAAATGGTATACTTCAGAAAGGAGATATGTATTAAAGAAAAAAGATTTGAGCCCAGTTCTTACGATTCATTACGACATTAAAAATCGTTGGAGTTCACCTGAAGATATAAGCATTTCTTTTAATGATAAACTTGCAACTGATTTTGTATTATTGGTCTGCTCACTTTTTTTAATGAGGCAACAACTTAGTAGTGAAAATAGCGTAAATACGTCAATGGCAGTTTAGAAATTATTCGAAAGGCCATTTAAAAATATCAGTAAGTTAGAATGGTGTAAAAACAAAAACGGGAGACTATCTTTTGACACCCCCCCCGTTAAGTGCCCAGAGCGGGAGTCGAACCCGCACGTTCTTAGAACACATGACCCTCAATCATGCCTGTCTACCAATTTCAGCACCTGGGCAAAAAAAATCCCGCATTAAAGCGGGATTAAAAGATTTGTGACCCGACTGGGGCTCGAACCCAGGACCCTCTCCTTAAAAGGGAGATGCTCTACCAACTGAGCTATCGGGTCATTAAATCGGCTGCAAATATATTACTTTTCTTTACTAATGACTTTTTTTTAAAAAAAAATTTTAACAAAAAAATAGATTTTATTTTTAATAAAAAAATAGACATAAATAACTTACTTTGTGAATAATAAATTTCATATGAATATTATATTATTAGGTTTTATGGGTTCAGGAAAAACAAGTATTGGGAAATTACTTTCTGAGCAGGTTAATTTCAATTTTATTGACTCAGATCTAGAAATTGAAAAAAGAAATAATATGTCAATTAATAATATTTTTAAAAAAAAAGGTGAATTATTTTTTAGAAATGAAGAAAAAAAATTATTGAATGAAATAATTACAAAAAACAATATAGTCTTTGCCACTGGAGGAGGTTTGTCATGTAATGATAAAAGTATTAAGAAATTAAATGATTTCGGTTTAACAATTTATTTAAGATACTCAAATAAAGTATTGTTTAAAAGATTAAAAAAACAAAATAAGACTCGTCCTTTAATTAATAATTTAATTGACAATGATTTAGAAGAATTTATAAGAAAATCTCTTAAAAAAAGAGAAGATTTTTATAATCAATCTAATTGTATAATTGAATGTGACAAAATAAGTGAAAGAGAAATATTAAGAAAGATAAACACCCTTATTATCGCCAGCTAAATCTACTGTTATATACTCTTTCAAAGAAGTTGATAAAGATAAACCAACAAAATCTGCCTTTATGGGGAATAAATTATGATTTCGATCAATTAAAACAAGAATTGATAATTTTTTAAGATTTGTGTTTAAAAATAGTTTTGAAGCATACATTAGAGTTTTTCCTGAGTTTAACACATCATCAACTAAAATCACCACTTTGTCTTTAAATAAGTCATCAGAAATAGCTAAAGACATTGAACTATTAATATCTAAAGATTTATTTATAGATAATTCAGCAACAATTGTTTTAATTTTTGAAATTTTAATTAAACAATCAGAAATTTTATTAGCTAAAAATAAACCCTTTTTGTCAATACCAACAAAAACAATCTCATTTTGATTAAAATTATTTTCATAAACCTGCCAGGCTAATCTTGTAATCTTTTGATAAATTTGATCAACATTTAAAATACTTATATTTTCTTTCATATTCTAAACAAAATTAATCTATTTTAATGACAAGTAAAAATTATATAAATCAATTTTTAAGACTAATATTTTATATTTTACATTAAAAAATAATAATAATTTATTAAACAAACAATAAGTTTATGTAATACACACAAAGTACTGATAAACAAATATTTAGTTTATATTATTGACAAAATGTCATGCCGGTAAAAGAGCAATAATTGACAAGAAATGATTTTGTAAATTTGTAAAATGAGAATAGATATAATTACAATTTTTCCAGATTATTTTACAACAGCATTTAACTACTCAATAGTAAAAAAAGCAATAGATAAAAATATTGTAAATATTAATATTCACAACTTAAGAGACTTCACCAAAAACAAACAAAAGAGTATAGATGATTATCCATATGGAGGTGGCGCAGGAATGGTTATGAATATTGAACCAATATTCAACTGTATAACAAAACTTAAAAAAGAAAGAGAGTACGACGAAATAATTTATTTAACTCCTGATGGAGAAACACTAAACCAAAGCACATCCAACAGTCTTTCATTAAAAGAAAATATTATTTTATTATGTGGACACTACAAAGGGATAGATCACAGAGTTAGAGAAGAATTAATTACTAAAGAAATTTCTATTGGCGATTATGTTCTCACAGGAGGTGAAATGCCAGCTACTATTTTAAGCGACTCTATAATAAGATTAATTCCTGGAGTAATTTCTGATGAAACATCTGCCTTAACAGATTCTTTTCAAGATAATTTACTTTCTCCTCCTATCTATACACGTCCTGAGAACTTTAACGGATGGAAAGTACCAGAAATTCTGCTTTCTGGCAATTCAAAAGAAATAATCAAATGGAGAGAAAAAAAATCAATTGAAAGAACAAAAAAAATTAGACCTGATTTATTAGATTAAAAAAATAGATTTTATATAAAAAGAATTCAAAAATTATACTTAATATTGCATTCCAATTTTGAAAAAATTACCAACTATGGATTTAACTACTACTATCTCAAAAGAACTTGTAACTAAATTAGATTTACCAAACTTTAAAGCTGGTGACAATATTACTGTTTACTACAAGATTAAAGAAGGCAGTAAAGAAAGAATTCAGTTTTTTAAAGGAGATGTTATTCAAAGAAAAGGTAGTGGATCTACTGAAACATTTACAATTAGAAAAATTTCTAATGGAATAGCTGTAGAAAGAATTTTTCCTGTAAACTCCCCAAGTATTGACAAAATAGAATTAAACAAATCTGGTAAAGTAAGAAGAGCTAGAATATTTTATTTAAGAGAACTTACTGGTAAGAAGGCAAGAATTAAAGAATCTAGAAAATAATTTTTTTTAAATAAATTACTAATAATTTATTATTTCAAATTCTGTTCGCCTGTTTAATTTAAAATTAGTTACATTTTCCTGATATTTTAAATTTTCTTCACCATATCCTTTATAACTTAGTCTTTTTTCGGAAATCCCCAAAGAAATTATTTTATTGTATACTGATTTTGCTCTTTCTTGTGAAAGCTGAAGATTATAACTACTCTCCCCTATTGAATCAGTATATCCATTAATTGAAATTATAATATTACTATTCAATTTCAAATAATTAGCAAACTCATATAATATTTGTGAAGATTGATCATTAATCTCATAAGAATCTAACTCAAAGTTTATATCGTTAATTAAAAATGATGAGCCTTTAGATATTTTTTCTAGCTTAAAATTTACTTCAGATGGAGATTGAAAAACACTATCGCTAGAAGAAACGAAAGTTGAATTAAAAGAATAGTCTTTTTTCTTAACAGTAACCACAAAATCTTCATCATCAATAATAGTAATAGCAGCAGCATACTTACCATCAGAAATTTTAAATGTTGACACATTATTAGTTTTAGTATTTCTAATTTCAAGATCAGCATTTATACCGTCATTAACAGAACCTTTTAAAAACAATACTTTTTTTGGCTTAGCCTTGGCATGTAGATCAAAAGAGTATACATCCCACCCTCCTATGCCGTTTAAAGAGTTTGAAGCAAAATAAGCCTTATTACCATCTGTGCTAACAAATAATGAAATTTCATCAAAATAGCTATTAATGGGATAACCAATATTACTAGGAACACTCCATTTATCAAGACTATCTTTTCTAGAGTAAAATATATCATAACCTCCTACTGAAGGATGATTATTAGATGAAAAAAATAGTGTTTGACCATCAGTATGCAAGAATGGAGATTTTTCATTATAGATAGAATTTATATTTTCTCCTAAATTAATTGGGTCTGACCATTCTCCAAATGGTAATTTTTTAATCTCATACAAATCTATTCCACCAAAACCTCCCTCCCTATCACTTGCAAAAATAATTGTTAAACCATCAGAAGATACAGACGGTTGAGACTCCCAGCTGTTTTTTGAAGAAATATTTTCATTAAATGAATTAACCTCAGACCAATTACCATTATTTCTAGTAGAATAGAAAATATCACAATTATTATAATTTTGACTATTCTTTTTACATTTAGTAAAATAAAGAATATCATTAGCGATAGTAATACTTGCGCCCCCCTCATTACTTTCGACATTGAAAGGGTATTTTAAAGCAAAGCCAAAATTAAAAACTCCATTAACTTTTGAGCTAGAAATAAATTTTTCTTCATATTTTGTTGTAATTCTATCAATATCTGAATTTAGGAATCTTCTGGTAAAAAAAGCAAAGTCTTGATCTGGAGAAATAATAGGTAAATACTCATCATACTTTGTCGATATTCCTTCTAGAACTTTAGGATTAAATTCAACAGGGTCTAAAATTATTTCAGAAACATCATTTGAAAGAGGTAAAAATTTAATAGCATTTGTGTAATTATCTCCTTCTAATCCCAGCTCTATACTTTTACGCAAATATTTAGTGGAAAGAACATAGTCACGATCTATGTATGCCATCTCAGCCAAAATATAATATACATCAGGAAAACTCTCAGAACAAACATTAATAAGCTTATTAGCTAACTTTTTAGCTTCAATTTTATCATCACTAAGCCATAAAATCTGAGCCTTAAAACTGTTATAAATAGGCAAATTATCTAGAGAGGATAATAGTTTTTTTGCATCATAATAATTTTCTTTTTTTAAATAAGATTTTAATTTTTTGACAATTCTTTTTTCCTTTTTAGATATAGGAGTACAATTGTTTGAGAAAGAAATAAAGTTTAAAGAAAAAATTAAAATCAATAATGACAATATAAAACGCACTATTTATTTAGATTTAATTTTTCCTTCTAAAGAAGCAATAATTGTAGTTATTGTAGCATCACCTGTGACGTTAACTACAGTTCTTAACATATCTAATATTCTATCAACAGCAAAAATTAAAGCAATGCCTTCAGGCTCAATGCCTATAGCGCTTAAAACGATAACTAACATAACCATCCCGGCCCCTGGAACTGCAGCTGCGCCAATAGATGCTAAAGTTGCTGTTAAAACAATAGTAAGCTGTGCTGCTAAATCTAAATCATAACCGAATGCTTGTGCAATAAACACTGCAGCTACAGCTTGATAAAGAGATGTTCCGTCCATGTTAATTGTAGCACCTAACGGTAAAACAAATGAAGTAATCTCTTTTGAAACACCTAGATGATTTTCACATCTTTCTATAGTTACCGGTAATGTTGCAGCTGATGAAGAAGTTGAAAAAGCAAGCATTTGAGCAGGCATAATAGCTTTTAAAAAATCAAGGTATTTTATCTTAGTAAAACTTTTAAGTACAACAGGATAAACTATAAATATCAGAAATAATAAACCAATAATAACAGTCAAAGAATACATTCCAAGAGCAATAAATAAATCTGCACTTCCCCCAAAATCAACAACGAGACCTGCAAGCAAAGCAAAAACACCATATGGTGCGGCAATCATGATTAAATCAACCATTTTTAATATTATATCATTTAAACCATCAAAAAAACCTTTTACAATTATTGTGTTTTTATTTGGCATCATTATTAAGGAAATAGCAAAAAGAATAGCAAAAAATATAACCTGCAACATATTTTGATTTTTAGAAGAGGCATTTACAATATTACTTGGCACTATATCAACCAAAAATTGAAGTGGACCTTCACCTTTTACTTTATTTGCAGCATTAATTTTAAGATCTGCTTTGCTAGCATACTTAGCTTTTAACTCAATCTTTTTTTCTTCAGAAAAACTATTTCCAGGATTTATAGAATTAACTAATACTAAACCTAAACTTACAGAAATAACTGTAGAACAGATATAAAAAAAGATAGTTCTTGAACCAATTCTAGATAATTTAGATACATCAGAAAGTGAAGAAATACCTTTGACAAGAGAAGCAAAGACCAGTGGAACAGCAATTAGTTTTAATAAATTGACAAAAATTACACCAAAAGGTTTAACCCAAAGACCCACAAATTCTATCCATCCAAAACTATTGGCAATTAAGCCATATAAAACTCCTAAAACCATCCCTATGATGATTTTCCAGTATAAGGGTAAATTTTTCATATTTTGTTAGATTTACTGATTAAATAAAGATCTAAAATAGTAAGAGCCATCATTGACTCTACAATTGGTACAGCTCTTGGCACCACACATGAATCATGCCTTCCCTTAGCTTTTAACATTATCTTTTCACCTTTTGAGTTAATTGACTGTTGATTAATCATTAATGTAGCAACTGGCTTAAAAGATGTTTCACAATAAATATCGTTTCCATTGCTAATTCCACCTTGAATTCCTCCTGAAAAATTTGTTTTAGTTTTTCCAGAACTATTAAGTATAATATCATTAACCTGACTTCCAACAGAAGAGCTAATATCAACATTTTCAAAACCAATTTTAAAACCTTTGACAGCATTAATACTAAGCATTCCTTTAGCTATTTCTGCATGAAGCTTATCAAATACAGGCTCTCCTATTCCAATTGGAACTCCTTTTACAACGCATGAAATAACCCCACCAATAGTATCACCTGAATTCTTCATTCTTTCAATTAATTCAATCATTAATTTAGAAATGTCAGCATCAGGACATCTAATAATATTATCATCAATACTAGCTAAATCAAGATTATTATAACTTTTATTTAAATGTATACTACCAACTGAAGAAACATAAGCAAAAATCTCAACTCCAATTATATTTAAAACCTGTTGAGCAATACTGCCACCAACCACTCTACAAGCTGTTTCACGAGCTGAAGACCTACCTCCTCCTCTGAAATCTCTGTTTATATATTTTTTTGAATACGTAAAATCTGCATGCGAAGGCCTAAAAGATTTTTCTAAATTAGAATAGTCATTAGACTTTTGGTCTTTATTTTTTATGATAAAACCAATTGGAGTGCCAGTACTTATACCATTAAAAATTCCAGATAGTATTTCAACTCTATCCAATTCATTTCGTTCGCTAGTAACTTTTGATTGACCAGGACGCCTTCTATCTAATTGATTTTGAACATACTCTAAATCAATTTTAATACCAGAGGGACATCCATCAATAATTCCCCCAATAGAAGCTCCATGAGACTCGCCAAAAGTTGTTAATTTAAATATTTTCCCATATGAATTCCCCATATCTCGCAAATATACTAATAATGTATTGTCTTATATTTTGTAATTTTACAAACTATGAAAACTGTTATAAAAAATATTTCTTGCTTAGTTCAGACTGAAAAAAATCGCAGAAAATGGGTCTGTGGAAAAGATATGGATAATATTGATAAAATATATGATGCATTTGTTGAGATTGAAGAAGGAAAAATAAGCGCATTTGGATCAATGGATGAATGGATGGGGATTAGTGATTGGAATAATACAAATATTATTGACGCAGAAGGTGGAATGGTATTTCCATCTTATTGTGATAGTCATACACACCTTGTTTTTAACGGAAGTAGAGAGGAAGAGTTTAATGATAGAATAAAAGGGCTAACATATCAAGAAATTGCTGATAATGGTGGTGGAATTTTAAACTCCGCAAAAAAAATTAATGAAATCTCTGAAGATGAATTATTTGAAATTTCTTTAGAAAGGTTAAATAAACTTATTAAACTTGGAACAGGTGCAATTGAAATTAAGAGTGGTTATGGTTTAAGTATGGATAATGAAATTAAGATACTTAATGTAATTGATAGATTAAAAAAAACATCTCCAGCTACTGTTAAATCAACATTTCTTGGCTTACATGCTATACCCAAACAATTTAAAGGCGAAAAAAATAAATATATAGACCTAGTTATTGATAAAATATTACCCCTTATTGAAAAAAATAATTTAGCAGATTTTATTGATGTTTTTTGTGAAGAAGGATATTTTGACACAAAAGACACGGATAGAATTCTTAAAGCTGGAAAAAAAATTGGCTTAGTTGGAAAAACACATGTTAACCAATTTAATAGCATTGGTGGTGTAAAAGTAAGTATTGAAAATGAAGCATTATCTGTTGATCATCTAGAGACAATGAAAGAGGAAGACTTTAACTCCTTAATTGGAACTAACTGCATGCCAACATTATTACCTAGTTGTTCTTTTTTTCTTGGAATTCCATACGCCCCAGCAAAAGAGTTTATCAATAGAGGGTTACCTATTGCTTTAGCATCAGACTTTAACCCTGGATCATCTCCAAGTGGGAATATGAACTTCGTGTGTGCGCTTGCTTGTATAAAGTTAAAATTGACATCCGAACAGGTTATTAATGCAACAACAATAAACTCTGCATATGCAATGGGTTTAGAAAAAGAACTAGGATCTATAATGGTTGGTAAAAAAGCAAATTTATTTATTACAAAACCAATGCCAACTTATAAATATTTACATTATTCATTTGGAGAAAATTTGATCAACAAAGTTATGCTTAACGGAAAGATTATTAAATAAAAAAAGTCTAGCGAAATGCTAAACTTTTTTTAAAATAATATTTTAAAAAATTTATCTTTTTCTTCTAAGATACATGTGATGAACAGTAGCCCCGTCTTCTTTAACAACATTTGAAGAGAGCAAATCCCAACCATATTTAGTTGCAGCATTTAGTGCTAACATCATAGAAGTACATTCTCTTGCTAATTTATTCATTTCTAAAATCTCAGGCGTAATTTTTCCAGAATTAAATCTAATAAATAACCTAGCTTTAGACTTTAAACGTTTAATAAACTTTACTTCAGGACCAGCTGCACCTCTAGCTTCTCCATCTTCCTCATTAACGACAACGTCTTGCTCAATACCAGTAATGTTCATGTATTCATAAACAGATAACTGAATTTTTGCTTCTTGTTTTGCAGGTGTTTTTTTACTAGATCTTTTTTGAGCTATTGAAAGAAAAGGAACAATAGCAACTAGCAATAATAATGTGATATTTTTCATTTGTATTTTTTTTGATTATTGTTAAAACTTTTAGAATAACGTAAAATTATAAATTTTTATTGTCCACCAAGAATTATTGGTAAATCTCCTTCACCATTACCTATTACAACTACTTTAGCATTAGGAGATTTGGAAATCTCTTGGGTAGCCTCTATCCCCTTCCATTTTAGAAGTTGTGGAGTAATAGTTCGAGTAATAATTTTTTGAAATTCCGATATTCCTCGAGCTTCTATTTCTTTTCTTTCAGCCTCTTTTCTTGCTTTGTCAATTTTAAACTCATATTCAAGAGATTCTTGCTCTTGCTTTAGCTTTTGTTCAATTGCTGTTTGAAGTGTTAGAGGAAGTGTTACATCTCTAATAAGGATGGCGTCAAGATATAAGTATTTAGCTTCAATATTAATTTTTGTTCTATCATAAATTTCGTCTTCAATTGCTTCTCTTTTTGTAGAATATAATTCTTCAGGCAAATAATTACCAATAACTTCTCTAGTTACTGATCTAATCTCAGGTTTTATTATTCTTTCTAAATATCCTTTTCCAATTCCATCATGTAAAAAACCTATTTGACTTGCAACTGGCTGATATCTAAATGATAAATCAATCTTAATAGAAAGTCCATTCTTAGAAAGAACTTCCATTTTTTCAAAAGTATCTTGTAATCTTACATCATAAACGTGCATTGTATTCCAAGGTGCTATTACATGAAATCCCTGTCCATAGACAAACTCTTTATCTAAACCACCTCCAAATTTCTTAAATAACACACCATTTTCTCCCGGTTCAATAGTAACAAACATACTAGAGCCAAATAGCACTACAAATATTAGACCAACTATTCCTAAAACCATTGTTTTTGGTAAGCCTTGATTTTCCATAATTTTTAATTTTTATTTATTATTAATTTTTACTAAGAGTAAAAAACTATGCAAATATATGATTAACGTTTTTGAACACCAAATTTTCTTAATCAACTTAAAAAAAATTAGATAATTAAATTAAACCATTATATTTTCTAATAAACCACTCTAGAAAAATAAAGAATAATAAAAAAATTAATAATGAATTTATATCTATTAGCTTAAGAATATCATTAGAAGTTCTAATAATTTTTTGACTTTTAGAAGACTTAATTTCAGATATTAACAAATTTATTTCATTAGGCCAAAATAAAGAGCCATTATTAGCGCTTGAGAGATTGTTTAAAAAATTATAATCGGAGATTAAATTAAGTTCTTCAACTTTAACTGGCTTCACAGTAATAACTCCAGTTTTAGTAGAAACATCAGAATCTTTCACAAAAACTTCAAATCTGTAATTATCTGATTCTAAAGCACCAATATTTAAAGAATAGCTGTTTTCATATTTATCAAAATTATAATCAAATATTTCATTTTTAGAATTGAATAATTTAAGCTCAATATTCTTCTCATTGTATAAGTCAAATGATGAATTATATAATTCTGCGGAGATTATTATACTTTCATTTTCAAAATATGATTTATTATAGTCTAACCTAAGTTTACTTTTATCTTCATTTGTAACTAAGTATTGAATGACTTTATTAAAGAAATCGTCGAAAGAATTATGTGAATTATTTAAATAAAAATTTCGTAATCGCCATTTCCAATATCCTTCACCAAAAATAATCCCAATTCTTTTATCAATATTTTCAAAAGATATTAAAGGATTTAAAGAATTAATGTCTTTAATTTTTTGATACAATAATACTTTAGAAGGATTGTTTACAAAATATGATCCAAATTGCAACTTAAGTGGTGGCATTAAACTAATCATATTTTTAACACTATCAGAAAGTTGAAAATCATCAAAAGTTGAACTTAAAAAAGGATAAACCTCATCAATAGAACCTTTATTTAAAAAATCAACAGATGAAAAAAATGTATTTATATTATTAAAATCATTAGTACAAAATAGCAAAAGAGGAATTTTTGATTCAAAAATTTCCAGTATAAACTTTTCATTCAAATTTTTAATTGAATGAAAAACAATTAGATTAAAATCAGAAAAGTCTAAACTATAATTTTCTGTTTTAGAAATTGTATAATCATAATTTTCATTTGAAGAAATTGAAGAAACAAATGCAGCAATGTCAGGGTGTGGTTTATCGTTAAAAATTAGAATTTTTGACTTAGAATCAATAATGTCAATAAAAAAGTCAGCATAATTATTTATAACATTTTGTTCATTCGCAAATTCAGAAACACTTATAGAATATTTATTCATTCCTATTTTATTTGCTAGAAAATCTTCTTTTATTTCAAAATATTCATTATTTAAAATTGAAATAAATGATCCAGTAAATATTATTGAGTCATTTTGTCTAATTTTTAATTTGAAATTTTTATTTTTTGCTGAAGTTGACTTAATTCTAATTTTAACAGGAAAATAATTACCTAAAAAAGCTAATTCATTATGTTCAATTTTATCAATACTTATATCAACTTGTTCAGCTGTATCTCCTAAAATTAATGAATAAATTGGGAAATTAAATTTTTCAGAGTAAAGAGGATTCTTTCCCCTGTTATAAAGACCATCTGTTGCAATAACAACCGATGACAGATTTCTATTAGAATACAAATCGTTGATATTTGTTAAGGCAAGGTCAATATTTGTATAAAGGCCTAAGTTAGTATCAGCAAACCCTTCATTTAATTGATCTGAAAAATTATAAATACTAACATCAAAATCTAATAACTCATTTTGAATTTTTTTAAAATCATTCTTTATATCTATTCTTACAGATTTTGAAGCATCTTGCAATAAGATAATACTTGGCCTCTCAATATTTTTAATTATTATATTAAATATTGGAGATAGTAACAAAAAAAATAGTGAAGTTAAAATAGAAAATCTTATAAAAAATAAGAAAGACTTTGTAAAAGGTTTTAAGTTATTATTTTCTCTGTAAAAAAAGTAAGTAACAAAAACACCTAAAAAAACACATAGTAAACTAAAATACCAAGGATAAGAATGATCTAATGACATCCTTTTTTAGGTCAACATACCACCACATACATTAATAACTTGACCTGTTACATATGAAGACATGTCTGATGCTAAAAACAATGAAACATTAGCAACATCGTTTGGGCTTCCATTTCTTCTAAGTGGAATGCTTTGAGCCCATTCATCAATTTTATCTTTACCTAAAGCACTTGTCATTTCTGTTTCAATAAAACCAGGAGCAATAGAATTACATCTTATATTTCTTGAGCCAAGCTCAAGTGCAGTAGATTTTGTGAATCCGTTAATAGCAGCTTTAGATGCAGAATAGTTAGCTTGACCAGCATTTCCTTTAACACCAACAACTGAACTCATATTAATAATTGAGCCACTTCTTTGTTTAAGCATTATTTTTAAACATGCTTTGGTAAGGTTAAACACTGAGTTCATATTTACTTGCATAACAGCATTAAAATCATCTTCACTCATTCTCATTAAAAGATTATCTTTTGTAATTCCAGCATTGTTTACTAAAACATCGATTGAACCAAAATCATTTATAACACTTTCAGCTAACGATAATGAATCTTCAAAATTAGATGCATCAGATACATATCCAATAGCTTTAATTCCACAAGAATTTAGCTCTTTCTCTAAGATTATAACATTTTCATCTCTTTTTAAAGAAGTAAAAGCAATATTTGCACCATGACTGGCAAATAATTTGGCTATTGATTTACCAATACCTCTAGATGCACCAGTAATGATTACAGTTTTATTTTTAAGTAATTTCATAGGTATATTTAAAAAATAAATTTAAGAAAAATTATACATTCATTAATTTAGCCATTAAAGATCCAATCTCAGCAGGAGATTCTGCAACAGATATACCGCACTCTCTTAAAATTGAAATTTTGGCATCTGCAGTATCATCCTTACCGCCAACAATAGCACCAGCATGTCCCATAGTTCTACCAGCTGGTGCAGTTTTACCAGCAATGAATCCAACCATAGGCTTATTTCCAAATTCTTTTACCCATTTAGCTGCATCAGCCTCAAGTTGACCGCCAATTTCTCCAATCATAATAATACCATCAGTTTCATTATCATTCATTAAAAGTTTTACAGCATCTTTAGTTGTTGTTCCAATAATTGGATCACCTCCAATTCCAATAGCAGTAGAAACACCCATACCAGCTTTCACAACTTGATCGGCCGCTTCATAAGTAAGAGTTCCAGATTTTGAAACAATTCCTATTCTTCCTTTTTTAAAGACAAAGCCAGGCATGATCCCACATTTTGCTTCTTCAGGAGTAATAATTCCAGGACAATTAGGACCTACCAATGTACATTGTTTATCATCTATATAATTCTTAACAACAATCATATCTTTAGTAGGAATACCTTCAGTTATACATATTATAACTTTTATTCCTGCATCAGCTGCTTCCATAATAGCATCGGCTGCAAATGCTGGGGGAACAAAAATTAAACTAGTATCAGCATTAACTAAGTCTACTGCTTCAGAAACTGTATTAAAAACAGGTAGATTAAGATGTTTAGAGCCTCCTTTTCCTGGAGTTACTCCACCGACTAAGATTTGTACCATATTCAATCATTTGTGTAGAGTGAAAAGTCCCTTCAGTTCCTGTAAAGCCTTGAACAATTACTTTTGAATGTTTGTTTACTAATACGCTCATTATGTTTTTTTTAGTTTAGGCAAGCAAAATTACTACAAAATGCATACTAACAAAGGATTTTAAATACTTTTGCACTATGACATTATATTTAAATAAAGATACAATTTGTGCAATATCTAGCGGTGGTGGTATGAGCGCAATTGCATTAATCAGATTATCTGGAGATAAATCAATAAATGTTATTAATAAAATATTTAGTAAAAAAATTAATCCAGAAGATTCTCATTCTGTTCATTTTGGAATTATTAAAGAAAATAATAATATTTTAGATGAAGTTGTAGTGACTGTTTTTGCTAAAAACAAATCATTCACTAGAGAAGAAACCGTAGAAATTTCATGTCATGGATCTGAGTTTATTCAAAAGAAAATTTTAGAATTATTAATAACACAAGGTGTAAGAATAGCTAATCCAGGAGAGTTTACAATGAGAGCATTTCAAAATGGAAAAATTGATTTGTCTCAAGCAGAATCTATTGCAGACCTTATAGAGTCTGACCATCATGCATCTCATAAAAATGCAATTCAGCAATTAAGAGGAGGTTTTAAAAAAAAGCTAGAAAATTTAAGAACTAATTTAATTGACTTTGCTTCACTTATAGAATTAGAGCTTGATTTTTCAGAAGAAGATGTAGAGTTTGCTAATAGAGATAAATTAAAAGAACTCTTAACAAATATAAAATATGAAGTTACAAATTTAATTACCTCATTTAAATTAGGTAATGTTATAAAAAATGGAATTCCTGTAGCAATAATTGGATCACCTAATGTTGGTAAATCAACCTTACTAAATACTCTATTAAATGATGAAAAGGCAATAGTTTCAGATATTGCAGGAACTACAAGGGATGCTATTGAAGATGAGCTTATAATTGAAGGACAAAAGTTTAGATTTATTGATACTGCTGGGCTTAGAGAAACAAATGATAAAATTGAGAAAATTGGAATAAAAAAATCTATTCAAAAAGTAAGTGAGTCTAAAATCATTATCCATTTAATTGATGGAACTAAAAATATAAATCAGCAAATAAAAAACATTGACAATCTAAATTTTAATAATAATGAAATCGTTATTAGAGTAATTAATAAAGAAGACCTTAAGGGGAAAAACATAATAGAGGATAATAATTATTTACATATTTCAGCATTAAAAAATACAGGAATTGATAAACTCAAAAATAAACTTATATCTTTTTATAAATCACAAAAATCATCAAATAACGATACAATAATTACTAATGTAAGACATTACAACGAACTTAAAAATACACTAACAGAAATTAACGCAATTATTGAAGGCTTAAAAAATAATACGAGCAGTGATTTTTTAACCATTAATATTCGTCAAGCTTTATTTCATCTAGGGTCAATAACTGGTGAAGTAAATACAGATGATTTACTTGCTAATATATTTGGGAAATTCTGTATCGGAAAGTAAAGGTAATTGCTTTTATTATTCTAACTACTACTTATAATCTAGTGAGTATATATGTCTCTCTAAGTATATCTGTGATAGAAAGACTAATTGGAACATAAGTGAAAGTGCTGATAAGTAGTTAGTTAGAAAATTATTAAGTTTATAGAAAAATTAAACAGAATGAAAAAACTACTACTTATATTACTAACTTTTTTGATATTTGGATGTACAAATTCACTAAACTGGCAACAATCTGAAGAGTATAGCCTTCTACAAGTTAAAGAATCTATTGAGAATAATGACTTATATTTATTTGAAAAACATTTTGATATTGAGAGAGTCTCTGAAAAATTATGCGATGAAATTATTAATTACACAAAAGAGAAGGCTTTAAAAGAAATTAATGCAAATGATCCTTTTGAAAAATTTGGTAATAATTTAGCATTTGGTATTATTGAGATAGTTAAGCCAATTATTACAACAATAATTTCAAAAAATATTTCTGAAGCAGTTGAAATGGGGCATATTAATAAATTAAAAGATAATGAATATAGCTCAATATTATATGACTTTAGTTTTCTTTTAGAAAATCAAATAACATTCACAATCTTAGATTTATTGAATACAAAAAAAAGATCTTTTAAGATAAATAAATCAACAACAGAATTTAAAATTAATTTAACTAAAAATGGAGAGTCTTATGAAATAGGTATTATATTAAGAAAATTCGAAGATTATTGGAGAGTTACTGAAATCAAAAATATAACTCCTTTACTATATAATTGATAAGAAAATAATCTAATTTTACATTTCTAAAAAAAAAAAAAATGTTTGGAATCTTTAAAAAAAAAACAGAGAAAGAAAAACTGCTTGTTTTATATAAAAAAACAAAAGAAAGGGCTTTCTTATTATCTAAAACTAATAGAACAGAGAGTGATAAACTAGAAAAAGAAGCTAATGATATTCTTGAAAAAATTGATAAAATAGAGGGAAAAAGTTAATTATTTTATTTTATCTAGAATTTGTCGGTAGTTATCTATAGCTACAAAATAATCAGGATCTTCTAAAACATTAACATCACATATTTTTTCTGCTCTTTTTATAAGTTTAACACAATCAGCGATAAATGCCTTAGATGTATCATCTTACCATTTTTTTGATACTTTTCTGCAAGTTTATTTAAACTTTCAATCGCAGATTGATCTACAACTCTAGAGTCTGCAAAATCAACAATAACTTCTTTAGGGTCATTTTTAACATCAAACTTAGAATTAAATAATTCAATAGATCCAAAAAATAAAGGACCATAAATTTCATAGTGTTTTATGCCATGAACATCAATATGTTTTCTTGCTCTAATCATAAGTGAATTCTCCCATGCAAAAACTAATGCAGAAATAATTACTCCTGCAAAAACAGCAATAGCTAAGTCAAATACTACAGTAAGTGCAGTCACTACAACAATAACAATAACATCTGATATTGGCACTTTGTTTAATATTTTAAAAGTATTCCATGCGAAGGTCCCTATAACAACCATAAACATAACTCCAACAAGTGCTGCAATTGGAATCATCTCAATATAATCAGAAGCAAATAATACAAATACTAGTAAGGATAATGCTGCAGTAATTCCAGATAGTCTTCCTCTACCACCAGACTTTATATTAATTATAGATTGGCCAATCATAGCACATCCTCCCATTCCACCAAAGAAACCATTAAGAATATTTCCTGCTCCTTGAGCAATACACTCTTTGTTACCATTTCCATGGGTTTCAGTTAACTCATCAATTAAATTTAATGTCATTAGAGATTCAATTAAGCCGATAGCAGCTAAGATTAAATGCATATGGTAGTTATAAAAGACAGAGTTTCTAGATTTAAAGAAATTAAAGGGATATTAAAAGATGGTAAACCAGCTTTAATCCCTTCACCCCCTAATGAAACAATAAATGATTTAACAGTCTGGGTTTCAATATCTCCAAAAATTACAATTGAAGAAACAATAATAATAGCCGCAAGAGCTTCAGGAATTTTTTTTGTAATTCTTGGAAGAAAAAACATAATAAACATCGTTAGTAATACAAGCCCTAACATACTATATAATAATTCCCCTTGTAACCACTGACCTTCTGACTTAAACATTCCAAGTTGTGAAGTGAAAATAACTATAGCAAGTCCATTAACAAAGCCCATCATAACAGATTTAGGTATCATTCTAACAAACTTCCCCATCTTAAGCAATCCTGCAAGCATTTGAAAGAAACCAGCTAGTAGTAAAGTTGCAAAAAGAAACTGAACTCCTAACATTGCTCCTTCTACACCCATAGCATTTCCTTCACTAATTAAATTAACCATAACTACTGCCAAAGCTCCAGTTGCTCCAGATATCATTCCCGGGCGACCTCCAAAAATTGCTGTAACAATACCCATGATAAATGCTCCGTATAAGCCAATTATTGGAGAAATGCCTGCAACAAAAGCAAAAGCAACTGCTTCTGGAACTAAGGCAAGTGCAACCGTAATTCCTGAAAGCAAATCATCCTTTACAGACCCTTGTGTTGATTTAATAAATTTAAAATACTGCTTCATAGTAAATAATTTTAAAAAGCAGCAAACATAGTTAATGAAGTTGCTGAATATTTATTAATGAATATTACTTATGAACATTATTAAATTGCAAAAATTACTCATAAAATAATTTTAGAAAAACTAGTAATTATTATTTTAAAAGATTTTAACTTTAAAAAATATTTTTAAACTATATAGAATTGAAAAGACCTTGGAATATAATTGACTCTCCCGTTTACAGTCTAGCCACATATAATAAAAATGGCTTTAATATGAATATCTGTACATATGTTACTGTAATAAGTTTAAAACCTAAAATTTATTGTATTAGCAATTGACCCAAAGACACATACATTCACAAATATTAAAAAAGAAAATAGATTTGTTTTACAACTATTAAATATTGATAACATTTCTATAGTTAGAACATTAGGAAAAAAGTCTGGAGAAAATTATGACAAAGAGAAATACTTAATAAAAAAACAGCTGACAACTAAATGGAATAATTATGATATTTTAAAAAACACGAATGCTACAGTTGAGTTAATACTAAAACAACAATATAAAAACATTGGAGATCACGATCTTTTCACTTTTGATATTGGAAAATTTAAAACATATAATGAAAAAAATATATTAACATTTCAAGACCTAATAAATAACAAAATCATCCTATAAAATGAAATTAAAAATTAAAAAATTACTTTTTTTATCAATAATAATTTTTCTAAACTCATGTACTAAAAACACATTAGAGATAAATGAAAATAGTAATGCACACCTAATAACCTCTCCAGGAATGTATTTTAGTCCTGACACATTAATAGCGAATGTTGGAGATACAGTTACTTTTTCTATGACAGCTACTCACAATGCAATTGAGGTTAGTCAAGAAACATATTTAAATGATGGTACAGAATCAAATAGTGGTTTTGAAATTAATTATGGAGAGACTAAGAATCTAATTTTAGATCAAGAAAAAGTCTTCTACTATGTTTGTCAACCTCACGTTCAATTAAACATGAAAGGAATTATTATAGTATTAGAGTAAAGAACTAAATTTTATTTTGAAGAATAAAAAATAATTCTTTGTTTGTTCTAGATTTTATAGAATTATAGCATCTCTCCATTTTAATGATTAAGAATAGTTGACTAAAACATTTAACATACTCCTCTTTAGAGCCCCCAAAAGGAGGGTGATCACTGAACATTGGTAAACTAAAAAAAAGTCCAACTAATTTACCATCATTCGTTAAAAGACTTGAAGCTTTTTTTGCATAATTATCTCTAAGTGTTGGATCTATAGCACAAAAAAATGTTTGCTCTAATATTAAATCATATTGTCCAGAAATATTAAAGAAATCATCACAAATAGTATTAAATATAGGAAAATCAGGAATTCTCTTTATTAGATTGGATATAGCTATCTCAGAATAATCAACTATAAAAATATTTTTAAAACCTTTTTTAAATAAGTATTCCGCCTCATATGCGTTCCCGCATCCAGGAATAAGGATTTTTATATTCAAATCTGATATTTGATCAATATATTCTTTTAAAGCAGGTGAAACAAAACCAATATCCCAGCCTGTTTCTTTGGTTTCGTATCTTGAGTTCCAATTATTTTTATTTAGTTCCATATTGATTATTTCAAAAAATTTCTTTTAAAATCTGTAAGGATTATTTTTATGTTTTTTTGTTTGTTTAAACTTCTAATCTCATCTTTATCATACTCTTGATTCATACCGTTAGTCCAACAATGGATTGGGTAATTAGGAAACTTTTTAGAATAAAATGAAACACTTGAGGATGGCATTGAAATAGCATTAGGTTTATAATCAATTAAATCATCTCTTATATCAATAATATTAAAAACACTTTTGATAAAATGAAAACTTGGGAGCCAATAGCTAATATAAAATCCATTTAATTTAAAAAGACTTAATAAAGCAATATTTTTAGATTCAATAATTATATTTGATTTTATAGCGTATTTATTAGCAATTTTATCTAAAATAATAACAGAAGATTCTACATTAAGTGAATCAAGATTTTTAAAATCAATCCATAATTTTACATTATCAAGACCTTTAATTTCATTTAAATAAGAAATTAAATTATAATTGTTAGACTCCCCGTGATGACTAATTTTAAATTTCTTTTTTTCATTATCAAAATAAACATCTATCTCGTATCCAATAAATTCATCACTCAAGGAATTAAGCTTGTTAGGATCAAGTATCCTATGGGCCCACAATTTGTCATCTAAATCATAAAATATATCGCTAGAGTTGTTAAGGATAGTAGATTGATAAAAAATAAAGTAAAAAATCAGAGGGAGAGAAATTAAAAAATACTTTAAATCTCATTTTACAATTAAATTATTATTGTTCATAGAACTTGAATATACCTGCTTAATTGCTTTAAGCTTTCTTTTAGCATCAGTATTTAATATCAATGAATTTTTGAGATTCCAATCAGAGAAATTCTTGTAAGTTGTATCTAAATTGTTAAGGATACCATTATCAGTAATTAAACAGAATCTTTTATTATTATATTGAATAGCCCATCCTTGTTTACTAAAAACTGATTCCCCAAATGCAAAATAATCATCTTCAAAACTTAATAAATCTAATACGGTAGGCATAATATCAATTTGCTGAGTGATAGTTGAATTTACACTCCACTAAGAGAAAGTGAGGGAGCATAAAAAATCATTGGTATAGAATATCTGCCAATTTTGTTCTTATAGTTTGAATCGCTTGATTTTGGAGAGGTGTGATCTGCAGTAATAACAAATATTGTGTTAGAAAACCACTCTTCATTTTTAATTGAATTAAAAAAAGTTTTTAAGGAAAGGTCTGAGTATTGAATTAATTTATGAATTTCAAGTTTACCTTCCTTAAAAGTATTTAAATATTTA
The DNA here is from genome assembly GCA_905181585.1 of uncultured Flavobacteriales bacterium. Lineage (GTDB taxonomy): Bacteria > Bacteroidota > Bacteroidia > Flavobacteriales > BACL11 > CAJIYG01. The sequence continues at coordinate 155,394 of CAJIYG010000002.1, read as the reverse complement.
TTTGGAAGATTATATGGTGGATGAGCGGAAAGAGAAAAGAAAGTTGAAAAAAATGGTTGAGACTCAACACTTAATTTTTTTGCAAAAAAATTAAAAAATGGTTCATCATAAATACCCCAAGTTCCGTCATAGTCTTCATTATTATCATACTCTTCCATTCCGTAATAATTCTTAAAACCAGCCTTTTTACAATAGCCATAAAAACCCATTGTTCCTCTAGTGCCCCCATGAAAAAAAGATGTAGAGTATCCTTGTTTATTAAGTAAAGAAGCCATACTGTTAAAGTTATTTTGAGAATACGAAGAAGTTATAAAGGGATTATTAGATAGGGTTGGAATGGATGCAGTTATAGCAGGTAATGCTTCAATAGAGCGTAAACCATTAGAAAAAGTATTATCAAAAACTAATGAATGCTTAGAAAGGCTATCTAAAAAAGGTGTTAAACTTGTGTTATTATGGAATCCAACAAATTCTTTAGATAAACTTTCCATTATAATAAAAATAATATTTTTTTTATCCATTATCTTATGCGATGATAAAGTTTTTGGATTATAGATATCATTTAAATTATCATTATTGAAATAATTATAATTCTCTAATTTACTATCGCTAAAAGAATGCAGGAAACAAAATGGTGTATTTAAGATTAAACTAGATAAATTAGGATTAGAAATCTCCCCAGCATTAATTATTTTTAAAGGTTTAAGTTGAGTTCCTCCCCTAGCTCCTACAATAAATATGCAAGAAGCTAAAACAAAAACTAAAGAAGATTTAGAAATTGAATTAAAATTAAATTTTATTCTTGATGGGGTAACATCTTTAATTTTAAAAAGAAAATATATTTGGAATGAAGTAACTATAAGAATAGGCCAGTGCTCTAAAGTATAGGATGGTAAAGTTTGCAGGAAATCATTACCCAAAAACATTAAATCAATAAAGTCATTAGTAATTCTTTTTTGATTGAATTGAAAAAACTCAATATCAATATTATTAATTACAATAAAAGGAATGTTACATAAAATAAAAACAAAATCAATTATTTTCCTATACCATAACTTTAAGTAAAAGTTATTTGGTATTAGCATTAGAATAAATACTAATGAATTAATGTAAAATATAATAGATAGATCAAAACGAATGGATTCAATTAATAATAAATAGATTGATTTGGCTGAATAAAAATTTTCGCTATCTAAAAAAAGAGATGAATTATTTATTAGAAAACATACTCTACTTATAAAGTATATAAATAGTAAAACTAAAATTCTTTTTATATAATTTACAAGCCTAATCATAACTTGCTAACTTGAAATCCTTTTATAGAGTTTAATTAAAATCATTAAGATAACTGCAAGAAGAATTAATCCTATTGTTGCTAAAAGCCATGATATAGTTGTTCTTAAAACCGCAAGAAAAATGATTGAAAAAAGAAAAACAGTAGCTACCTCATTAAATATTCTAAGAGAACCACTTTTAAATGTAATCTTACCTATTTTCATTTGATTAAATATAAGCTGACAGAAATAAGTATAAAGCAATAGAAAAAAAACAAAACATAGCTTTACTTTCATCCATTGATTATCTAATAAAGCAGTATTTATATAAACCATACTTAAACCAAAAATTGTTGTTAGAATTGCCGAGGGCCATGTAATTATATATAATAGCCTCTTTGTCATTAATGTAAATTGCTTCTCTAAAACTGTTCTTTCTAATTCAGGTTTTTTTTCACTTTCTTTAAAATAAATAAATAATCTAACTAAATAAAATAATCCAGCAAACCAGCAAACCATAAAGATAAGATGAAGAGATTTAAAATAAAGATAGCTCATTAGTATTGTCTTGACCATTTAGAGATAACCTCAGCCCATTCATCGTTATCATTCAAACATGGGATATAGTGAAAATCTTCACCTCCAGCTTCCATAAATTCTTCTTTGGCTTCCATAGCAATCTCTTCTAGAGTCTCTAAACAATCAGTAACAAATGCTGGGGTAATAACCACCATCTTTTTAAAACCCTCTTTTGCTAGTCTCTCAAGTTCTGAATCAGTATAAGGTTTTAACCAAGGCTCATTTGCTAATCTAGACTGAAAAGCATTACTGTAAGTACCTTCTTTTAATCCAAGACCTTTGACAATATCTTTTGTAGTCTCAAAAACCTGATGCCTATAGCACGTTGTATGAGCCACAGAACCTTTATTGCAACAGTTATTACCTTGACAATGAAAATTAGTAGGATCAGAAATTCTCAAATGACTCTCAGGTAATCCGTGGTATGAAAAAAGCATATAATCAAAATCAATTCCTTTTAAGTGATGTTTGATGTTATTAATCATTGCCTGCTTATATAAAGGATCATTATAAAATGCTGGAATAACATTTGTTGAAATATGATTAAAATGTTTAGATATTTCTTCTTCGACTTTTACAACAACAGATTCATATGAAGACATAGCATAATGCGGATATAAAGGAAGAACTGTGATTTCATCTACACCTTGATCATGAAGCTCTTTAATGCCTTTATTAATAGACATAGAGCCATATCTCATAGCCAAAGCAGCAGGCATATCAACAAGATTTTTCACCTTGTTAAAAAGTCTTTGCGAGAGAACAATTAGTGGTGAACCTTCATCCCACCATATTTTTTTATAAGCAGCTGCAGATTTTTTAGGTCTAAAATTTAGAATTATGCCTTTTACAAGAAAGAGGCGAAAAAGATAACTTTTTCCAATAACTCTTTCATCCATTAGAAATTCAGCAAGATATCTCTTTACATCTTTTACATCTGTACTGTCTGGAGAACCTAAATTTATAAGTAGTAATCCTTTCATTTTTTAAATAGTTTTTGAATATGTACCAACACCTTGATTAATTAAAGGATCAAATTTCATAGCAATATTTCTAATAACTAACCTTCCTATTTTATTTACTACAATTTTATTGTTAGCAAAAGTCATTAAATCATCATCAATAAAATCTTGAAACTTATCAACTGAAAAATCTACAGCATTATAAACTTCAGCAATATTTATTTCAAAATCATTCGCTACTGAATTAAAATCAATAAAATAATTACACATTACAGAATTAATAACAGCTCTAATAATTTTTTCATCTTTACTCATAGAATAGCCTCTTATTACTGCTAAACCCTCTTTTTTTATTCTATTTACATACCTGGCAGCATTCTTTTCATTTTGACTATATGCAGAATGTAATTGACTAATAGATGAGGCTCCAAAGCCATAAACTTGGCCAGTTGTTAATCTGGTACAATACCCTTGGAAATTTCTATGTAGTGTTTTGTTTTTAAGTGCTATGGCTAGCTCATCATGTGGTAATGCAAAATGATCCATTCCAATTGCTATGTATCCAGCATTAATTAATTTATCATATGCATTCTGATACATAATAGCTTTTTCTGAAGGAAGTGGAAAGCCTATTTTTTCTAATGTCTTTTGCCTAGGTATTACAGATGGAACATGAGCATATGAAAAAGTAACAATTCTATCAGTACCAAGTTTTATTGCCCTATCAACAGTTTTATCAAAACTCTCAATAGTTTGTAGCGGTAAACCATAAACTAAATCAATATTTGTTCCTGTAAAACCTTCCATTTTAATTTTCCCAACAATATCTTCAAGTGGAAGTTTTGAGGGCTCTCTGTTAATAGCATCTAGTACATGTTTTTCAAAATCCTGCACGCCAATACTTATTCTATTAAAACCATATTCTTTTAGTAATTCAATATGCTTAAGCTCAAAATAAGCAGGACTACATTCAATTGCCATTTCATACTCTTTATCAAAAGTAAAATTTGATTTTATACAATCAGTAATTTGCTTGATATACTTATAATCAATAGCATTGGGTGTTCCTCCACCCCAGTGAACTTGAGTTAAAATTCTTGAGCTATCAATATCGCTAGCAACAAGCTCAATCTCTTTTATAATTGCCTCTACATAACTTTCAAGAAAGGGCTTTGTATATCCTGTTTGAGTAGTACAACCACAAAAGTGACATAGCTGCGGACAAAAAGGAATATGTATATATATAGAAATACTGGAGGGCTTTTCAGCATTAGAAATTATAACACTATTTTTCAAATCAATATTTGTAAACTTATCCGTGAAAAATGTTGCAGGAGGATAAGATGTATATCTAGGGCCTGAAGTATTATATTTCTTTAAAAAATCTGAATCTACTTTCATATTAATTTCTTTTCCAATTAGTATCTTTTATCCAATCAACAACAAATTTTGCTTTTTTATGATCAATATCTGGCAGAAAACCATGACCTAAGTTAATAATCCAATCTTGATTTTCTTGACCAAAAGGAATCAATTTTTTTAATTCACTTTCAATATGTGTATAATCAGAATATAATAGTCTAGGGTCAATATTTCCTTGAATACCCACTTCTTTATCAATAATTTTTCTTGCATGGTATAAATTTGCTTGCCAATCAACGCTAACAAAATCACATATATCTTTATTGATGTATTTTAAACCATTACCAAAATTCTTTGGAAAGAATATGGTAGGAATACCCATATCTCTAACACTATTTAAAATTTTCTTAGATAAAGGAAGGAATATTTCATTATATAAATCCTCTGGTATTAATCCTCCGTATGTTTCAAAAAGTTGGAAACACTCTATGCCATGTTTAACCTGATTTTGAGCATATTCAATAGAGGTTTCTACAAGAGCATCTAGGATTTTCATACTTTCTTTTGGATTTGAATACAAAAATTTAATTGCATCGTTAAAAGTCACATCTCTAACATGGCCTCTAAACATGAAACAAAAAGTTGTTAATGGGCCACCACAAAAGCCAATTAAAGGAGTATCATTTTTTCTAATAGATAAAACTTTTTCAATATTTTTATAGACGTGGTCTAACTTGCCTAAATCCTTAGTAAGAGCCTGAGAGGGTTTCTCATATTTGGTTAAAGGATTATCAAAAAGAGGACCCTTTGCAGTGAATTCTAAACCCATTCCTAAAGCTTCTGGAACAATTAGAATATCTGAAAATAAAATTGCTGCATCAACTCCTAAATCATTAATAGGTAGAAGAGTAACTTTAGCAGCTAAATCAGGATCTTTCATCATCTGGGAAAAAGTATTACTCTTCTTTATTTCCTGATAAGAGGGCAATATTCTTCCTGCTTGACGCATAAACCAAACTGGTGGTCTTGAAGTTTCTTTGTTATTTAGGGTATCCAAGAAAATAGAATTCATTTTTTTAACTTTTCAAGTGCTATTTTATTAGCATTAATAAATTTATTTATATCATTATCAGTTAATGATGAAGAAAAGAACAAACATTCATATGGCGATGGTGGAAGGTAAATCCCCTGTTCTAGCATTATTTGAAAGTAGTCAGCAAACTTATCTGTATCACATTTTATTGCATCATCATAATTATTGACTTGATTTAAATCGGTAAAGAAAAGGGTTAACATAGATCCATTTCTATTTACAACAGCATTGGTATTAGTATCTTTAATATTCTTTGTTAGCCCTATATGAATTTTATTAGAAATAGTCTCAAGGTTCTCATAAAAATCATTATCAAGCTTATTTAAGACTGTTAGACCAGCTGACATAGCTAAAGGATTCCCTGAAAGTGTTCCTGCCTGATAGACAGGGCCGTTTGGAGCTAAATAATCCATTATTTCTTTTTTACCTCCATAAGCACCAACAGGTAGACCACCACCAATAATTTTTCCTAAAGTTGTTAAATCAGCTTTAACATTATAATATTCTTGGGCACCTCCAGCAGCTAGTCTAAAACCTGTCATTACTTCATCAAATATTAGCAAGCAATTATATTTATCTGATAATTCTCTTAGGCCTTGTAAAAAAGTATTATTTGGAAGGACAAGTCCCATATTTCCAGCAACAGGCTCAACAATAATTGCGGCAATTTGATCAGATTTTTCTATTAATAAACGCTCCACAGAATCAAGATCATTATAATCAGCTATTAATGTGTCTTTAGCAGTATTTTTAGTTACTCCAGGACTATCTGGCAGTCCAAGAGTTAGAGCTCCAGATCCTGCTTTAATTAGAAAACTATCTCCATGGCCATGATAATTTCCTGAAAACTTAATAATAGCTTCCTTTTTAGTAAAACCCCTTGCAAGTCTAATGGCACTCATAGTTGCTTCTGTACCAGAGTTTACCATTCTTACCTTCTCAACTGAAGGAATCATACTTATTATTTTTTGAGCCATCAAAGTCTCCAATTTTGTTGGAGCGCCATAGCTTGTTCCATTTGCAGCAGTAGTATTTATAGCCTCTAAAACATCATCATGAGCATGACCAAGAATCATTGGCCCCCATGATGAAACAAAGTCAATATATTGATTTCCATCAATATCAAAGATTTTGCTTCCTTTTGCTTTAGAAATAAAAATTGGTGAACAATGAACACTTTTAAAAGCTCTAACTGGGGAATTAACTCCTCCAGGAATTACTTCTTGAGCTAATTTAAATTCATTAATACTATTTTCTAAATTCATTATTTATTATTTAAGAAATCTGCTACTTCAAGAGCATAGTAAGTTATTATTATATCTGCTCCTGCCCTTTTTATTGATGTTATTATTTCCATTACCGCACTCATTTGATCAATCCATTTTTTTTCTGAAGCAGCTTTTACCATTGCATATTCTCCACTAACACTGTAAGCAACTACAGGAACATGAGAATATTGTTTTACTCTATAAATTATATCTAAATAGCTTAAAGCAGGTTTAACCATTATCATATCTGCACCTTCATCTAAGTCTTCTTGAATTTCTCTTATTGCCTCACTAGAATTTGCCACATCCATCTGATATGTTTTTCTATCAAAGTATTTAGGACTACTTTGAGCAGCATCTCTAAAAGGACCATAAAATGCAGAAGAATATTTTACTGCATATGAAAGAATAGGTATTTTTAAAAAGCCTGCAATATCTAAAGCTTCTCTTATAGCGGAAACTCTTCCATCCATCATATCAGAGGGAGCAATAATATCAGCACCAGCTTTTGCTAGTGAAACAGCTTGTTTTGCTAAAGTTTTTAAAGTTAAATCATTATCAACATCACCATCAACTATAGTTCCACAATGTCCGTGTGTTGTATATTCACAATTACAAACATCTGCAATTACTAAAAGATCTAATTTTTCTTTTCTAATTGCTAATATTGCCTTTTGAACAATACTACTCTGCGAGCAAGCAATATTACCAGTGTCATCTTTAATATCTGGGATACCAAATAAAAGTATACTCTTAATTCCTTTGGAGATAGCACGTTTACATTCAATCAAAAGATTATCGATGGAAAGTTGATATGTGATTAGGCATAGAAGGAATTTCATTCTTTATATTTTCGCCCTCACATACAAACAATCGGATAAATAAGATCATTTATAGAAATACGTGTTTCTTTTACTAAATCCCTAAGCAAAGGATTATATCTAAGTCTTCTTAATCTTGTTTTAGGATAACTCATATGTTAATTTTATCTAGATTAAAATAATTAATAATTTCTTCTGATAAAGATTCAAAATTTTGATTTTTTGATGTTATTATTGGATTACCACCTTTGCTTTTAATATAATTTGTTGTGGTTTTTCCAATAGAAACAATATTAGTTTTAGACATATCATAAAATTTTGCAAAACCTTCAAATGATGAAGGACTGGAAAATATAGAAATAGAATTATTGTTTTTAATAATATTATTTAAATCAATATTTAAATTTTCTTGAATATATGTTGAATAAGAATTTACCCTATCAACACTACAAATATTTTTTAAATTATTTAGTAGGTAATCACTTGCAAGATCCCCTTGAACCAGTAGAACTTTCTTTTTTCCTAAAAAACCTTTTTCTGAAAGCTCTTTAAAGAGATCATTTGAATAATTAGAGTTAGAAATAAATGTTGGAAAAACTCCAAACTCTCTAATTTTTTTGGCTGTTTTCTCACCCAGGCATATAGTTGAAATTTTCTTTTCATATTGAACCTTTATAAAAGGAGCATTAAAAAATGAATCTACCCCATTTTTACTAGTGAAAACATAAAAATCATATTTATCCAAAGAAAAAGGTCTAATTTCTCTATGAGAGATCTCAATCATTGGAAAATGATGAAGTATAAAACCTCTATTAACAAGTGAATTAAATGATGAAGTATCTCCACTATTTGTAAGAATAATATCTCTGACTTTCATATTATTATAGTTTTGAGTTTTTAAGTTGATCAACAATAATAGAGGCTCCACTTGATAAAATATTTTGTGCAATATCTTCTCCAAGAACTTTCACCTGACTTAGTTCCACTGTCTTTTTTTCTCTAAAACTTTTTCTACCATCAATAGAGTTAACAAGAGCATCAATTGTAATACTAGAGCCAGATATTTTAGAATGAGCAGCAAAAGGAACATGACAGCCTCCCCCAAGTTGTCTTAAGAAATCTCTTTCACTATTTACACAAACTTGTGTTAACTCATCATTTAATTTAGAGACAATTTCTTTTGTCTTAGAGTCATTAGATCTTACTTCTACTGCTATAGCGCCTTGCCCTGGAGCAGTAAGCATAAAATCAGTATCAAAATACTCTGTAATATGTTTTTGAAGACCTAATCTTTTTACTCCAGCAGCAGCCATAACAATAGCTTGATAATCTCCATTTAACATTTTCTTTATTCTTGTATCAACATTGCCTCTTATTTCCTTAACATTTAAAGAAGAGTTATATTTTAGTAATTGACTCTTTCTTCTAAGGGAAGAGGTTCCAATTATATCACTGGATGAAAATTCACTTAAAGGCTTAGAGTTTCTACTAATAAAAACATCTCTGTGATCTTCTCTTTTTAAAATTGCTGCAATACAACTTTCTGTTGGAAGATCTGTTGGAAGATCTTTAAGACTATGAACTGCTAAATCAATGTTACCTGCGTATAATTTATCCTGAATTTCTTTAGTAAAAAATCCTTTATCAAGTAATGATGAAAGAGATTTTTCAAGTAATTGATCCCCTTTAGTTTTAATAATACTAATAGACACATTAAGATTTTTAAAGCATTTTAAAAGCTCCTCTTTTACAAGATTAGCCTGATATAGAGCTAACTTACTTCCTCTTGTTCCAATGGTAAGATTATCTTTCATCTATGAAGATTTTATTTATAACCTCTAAAACTTCTTCATCTCTTCCGTTATCGCTAACATTCTTAATTTTCTTTATTAAATTACTTAAAAATTTCTTTTTAATTCTAGAATGCTGATCTGAGAAGTTCTTGCCTTCATCAGCATTATCAAGTCCTTCTTGTTCAGAATTTAGGAGAGTATTAAACTGATCATTTAATGAAATAATTGATGGACGAAGCTGTCTTGAAGTTGTCCATTCATCAAATTCTAATAAGAAAAAATCAATAAACTCTTCTGCTTTAGATATCTGTGATTTTCTTTTAGTATAATTTTCATTTACTAAATCTTTAAGACCATCAATATTTATTAGTTCCACACCCTCTATTTCTGAGATAGAGCTAGGAAGATTTCTAGGGACACATAGATCAACAAGTAATAAAGGGCTATAATTTCTTTCCTGCATTTTTTGACTAACTAAATCAAAACTTAAAAGCTCTTCCTTGGCAGAAGTAGAAAAGATAGCAACATCGAAATCATTTAAGTGATTATGTAAATCTTTAAAATCTTTTGTCTCAAGAGAATATTTATTAGCAATCTCTTTTGCTTTTTCAATACTTCTATTGGTAATAGCAAGTTTTTTTATTTCCTTTTTTTGTAGGTGTTGAATAGTTAAAATAGAGGTCTCCCCTGCTCCAACAGCTAAAACACTAGAGTTCTTTAAATCAAATATTCTAGAAATTTTCTCTACAGCTGCATAACTAACTGAAACAGCTCCTTTATCAATTAATGTATTTGTTCTAATGTATTTACCTGCTTCAAAAGATTTCTGAACCATTCTGCTAATAATAGGTCCAAGCATATTATTCTCCTTTGCAAAAGAAAAGGCATCTTTAATCTGTTCAACAATTTGATATTCTCCTACAATCATTGACTCTAGACCAGAGACAAGCCTAAAAAGATGCTTAGAAACATCGATACCAGTTTTTTTATTAATGAATGGGGAAAGACTTTCAAAAAATGATTTATAGTCAACAAGAGCTTTTAAAATGCCATGCATTATTTTACTTTCTTGACCAATATGATTCTCATATTCAAAGTAAATTTCAGTTCTATTGCATGTAGATAGAATCATTAGACCTTCAACATCATAGTTATTTCTTAAAATTTGATGGAATTCTAATTTTTGTAGTTCAGAGAAATCAAATCTTTCTCTGACTTCTACAGGAGCATGTTTATAATTTATACTAATCAGACCTATCATATAGTGCTTGTTTTTTAAACACTACAAATTTACCCTTGAATTCTGAACCAATTCTGAAGATAAACTTCTAAAAGTCTGATTTAAACTAATTAATAATTATTCTAAATAACTTATTAAATTTCTTGGAAATTATTTGGTTAGAAAATAATAATAATTACATTTGCCCTTATCAATAATCAGTCTAAATAAGAATAGCTAAAATGAAAAAATCATTACTAATAATTGCTTTAACTACAGTATTTTTAAACCAAATACTTGCACAAAGTTACGACCAAATTTCATTAACTCCAGGGTATTTAAACCAAAGTTTTTATAGTCTTGAAAATGGTGAAGCAGCAAATATTGACAATACAAATTGGGACCTTGCTTTTGCAACGGCAACAATGTCTTCTTCTATTAGAATAAATGGTGGAATGGGAACGGAACTTTACTCTTATCCTTTGGGCGATACCACAGACTGGAATTCATTTAACTCAACTTCTATCTCAAGCTGGAATCCTGTATACAATTCTGACACCAATTGGTTTATTGGAGCATTTGATAAGCATAGCTCATCTACATTTGACATGGGTTGGGGAATCTATAGTATGATAACACATTTTGTAACAGGAGATTCACTTTATGCAATTAAAACAGTAAATGGCAACTGGAAAAAACTTTGGGTTAAAGAACTAGCATCGGGTATATATGAATTTATTTATGCAGATTTAGATGGCTCAAATGAAGTAACTGCTCAAGTTGATAAAGCAAATTTTTCTGGAAGAAATTTTGCCTATTATTCTCTAGATCAAAACACGGCTAGTAATAGAGAGCCTAGTTCAGAAGATTGGGATATAACTTTCACAAAATATATTACTCCAGTTCAAGGCATGCCATATGGGGTTACAGGAGTGTTATCAAATAGCGGTGTAAAAATCGCTCAAGCAGACAATCTTAGTAACCCTTTTACATATTCTGACTATAGTCAACACAGCATGTCAACAGAAATTAATGCAATTGGCTATGACTGGAAAGATTTTGACATGTCATCATTTAGTTATGTACTAAATCAAAATAGATGCTATTTCGTTAAAGATTTAAATAATAAAATTTGGAGGATAGTATTTACACAATTTGAAGGAAGCTCCTCAGGAGATATTGAATTTAATAAGCAAGATCTATCTTCTTCAACTTCTTCTAATAATTTAAATAGTGAAATCTCATCCTTTACAATATACCCCAACCCTACTAATATAGATGCAACTATTATTTATGACAATGATGGTAAACAAGTAGAAATTAATATTTATGATTTAGCAGGTAAAAACATATATTCAGAAATCGTCTTTGGTAGTAGCCTGCAAGCAAAAACTATCCCTACTTCAAATCTAAAAGCTGGTATATATATTGTTCAAATTACATCTGATGGAATAAGTTCACAGAAAAAACTAATGATTCAATAAAACATGAAAAAAAATCAACTATTACTTTTAATTGCTTTGAGTATATCAACAAGCATTTTTGCACAAATAAAAAAATCTAAAGACATTGCTGCGATAAAAAAAATGTGTGGATGTTTTGAAGTAACATTTAACTTTTCTGAGACATTTAACTATAGTGATGATTCTCTATATATTCCTTCAAAAAACAAAACAGATAGAGCTCTTGAACTAGCACTACTGATTAAGGATGAAAATAATGAATTATCTATTCAACATCTTTTACAGATGGGAGACAATGACAATGCATACATTGTTAAACATTGGCGCCAAGACTGGCAATTCCAAAACAAAGACTTTTATATGTTTAATGGAGATAATAATTGGTTATATGTAAATAAGCCTTACAAAGAGGTAAGAAATCAATGGAGCCAAAAAGTATACCAAGTGGATGATAGCCCACGCTATGAAGGATCTTCAAGCTGGGTGCATGTAGATGGAAAAAGCTATTGGGAAAATACAACAGATGCTCCTCTTCCAAGAAGAGAAAGAACAAAAAGAAGCGACTATAATGTTACCGAAAGAGGAAGTAGAGTAGAAATTATGGACTACGGATGGCTACACGATCAAGACAATAGAAAAATTATACGAACAGATTCTGCTGATGATTTTACCCTTGCTAAAGAAAAAGGATATAATACATATAAAAGAGTTAAGTGATGACAGATGTCTTGGAGCAGCAAATTGGTGGAAAGAAAACTACGATAAATGGGAAATTGTAAGACAAAAATGGTACCAGGTATATTCTAAAAACCAAGACTTATCTTTACATGGAAAAGTTGATAACAAAAGACTATATGAATATCTTTTTTCTGAAGACTATAGTATAAAAGAAACAATTGATAGCACAATAGACTCATTTGTAAAATAAGCAACCATTTATTTAAAATTTTTCTGAAAAGTATACTAATTAAGTAAACTTTATTTAGACTTTAAAAACTTCTTTATTTTATCAACCATTGCAAAGAATATTGCTAAAAGAAGACCCGCTATAAACAACTTATTATCAGCCATCTCATTCTTAAGCAAAAAACCATAGACTAGAGTAATTAGCATGTCAAAGGCAATCATACCAAAGCCTATACCCATAGTCATTTTAGGGTTTTTTTTGGCTAATAATAAAACTAAATCATTTAAGGGAATTAATAATGTAACTAATAATGCCCCTACTACAAAACTTATCATCTTCAATTATCTATTTACACATTTAATATAAAGCAATAAAACACTTTATTTTCGCGGCAAATATATTATGATAATTATAATTTTTGAAATAAAAATAGCTAAGAAATTGGAGCTTTATTAACAATTAAGCAGACTTATAAAATAATTTTTAAAGTGACAGTTTTAAACCTAGTCTCATCCATCTTCCAGGCTGAGGAACATTACCATAATCAACATAATTATTATCTGAGATATTATTAATTTCACAAAATATTGTCTTTTTAGCAAAGCTGTGAGAGATTCTAGCAGAAAACAACCAAAAGCTTGAATAGTCTATTTCTTCTTGAGAAACAAAATCTATATAAGACCCTTCTCTATCCTGCATATTTGCTCGCCAATTTATTACTGTTCTCTTACCTATTTTCTGTGTAGTACTAAGGGTCAGTTTTTCTCTTATATTATCTAAAACATAAGCAGATTGAAAACCAATACTTGAAGAATCTAATTCATTAAAGCTATAATTACATGAAAATGTACTAAAAGGAAATTGAGGGCCAATAATTTTATTTAATTTGATATTAGAACTAAATTCATATCCATTACAATTTACAGAAGAAAGATTTGCTGTTCTCCAAATACTGTCTCCTTCTAAAAGCACCCAATCAATCATATCCTCTCCTTCTCTTTGATAAATTGTAAATGACGAGTTATGAAATTCATTTTTGAAATTAATTCCCAACTCCATATTTTTTGAGTACTCACTTTTAAGATATTTATTTCCCTCATATGTAGGAGAAGAATAATATCTCTCAGTATAATTTGGTGCTCTCATAGATTCATTATAAGAGCTGAAAATCTTTACATTATCACTTAAGCTATAGGAGATATCTATTCCTGGAAAATAATTATTTCCATAAACTGAATTTATGTTAAGCATTACACCTGCAGAGATACTGATTTTATCTAAGTTAATATTTTTCTCAACAAATAGACTAGTTGATGTTTCAGATTTTCCCTTATAGTAATAGTTACTATCATTATCTACTGCAATAGGATTTTCTAAATCCTCTCCTAAAACATTACTTAGAATTTGATCTGTACGAATCTCCATACCTACTACATTTGAACCATTTTCTGTTTTGTGAATGGCATTTGATTCCATTGCATAGACATTAGTCTGATGAAAGTTTTGATACCATTCTGGGTTTTCTCTAAAAAGTGTAAAGTCATCATCATGCTTTCTCCAGTAAAATTTGTTGTGCAGAGAAATTTTACCGCTTCTTTTAAATTGTAGTGAAGCAAATGTTGTTTTAGTTTTTTCAAATTGATCCGGATAAGCAGGAGTATAAAAATTATATGCTCCAAATTCTTTGTCTATTATACCAAAATTAAATAGTGCAAAGACAGAGTTAAATTGAGTATTTGCCTGGTAGTAAAGATTATTAATTTTATAATCCATCCCTTTAATATATCCGTCAGAGGATTTTGAAGAAATAGAAATATTATTGTAGATAGAATTTATTTTTTTAGAATAATTTAATTCACCAAACTGAAAATTATTTTCACCCCCACTTATGATTAGTGATGGTTTGGTCTTCCTTTTTGTAATAATATTAATTGCCCCAGTGTATGCATAGTTTCCAAAAACTCTAGAAGCTCCTCCAGTTAATACTTCAATACGTTTGATTTGCTCTATAGATATTGGTATATTCATATTGTGATGTCCAGTTTGGGGATCATTAAATTTTATTCCGTTAAGCATAATTAAAACCTGCTCAAAAGAGCCTCCCCTAATGCTAACATCAGACTGAACCCCTTGACCAGATCTTTGTCTTACATCAACATTAATAGCATATTCTAATAAATCTTCAATTGTTTGAACAGGAGCATCCTGAATTTCCTTTGCAGTAATTACAAAGACATTGGTAATATTATTTGAATTTGAAGCTCTATTCTCACTTACTACAACTTCACTTAGTTTTTTTGAAATAGTTTTATCTTGAGAGTATAATAAATTTGTCTGTATCAGCGCAATTATTAGCAAATATTTAAGTCTTTTTAACATGATCATTTTTTTAATATTTAGCGAAAGTATATAATTTCTTTAATCCCTTAATATTTTAGCTAATTTCTTTGTTTTAAATTGATGTTTTATTTATTTTAAAATCTAATACATTATCTTCTTATTACTTATTAACAGTCTGTTTTTAATATTTAATATTTTGTTTGATTTATAAATTATTGATTAACAGCATATTACCACGTAAAATAAAACTGCGTATAAAAAACCGCCGTTTTTATAGACTATTTGAGTAATTATTTCTTAAATTTACAAGGTCGCGGGTATTACTACCTAAAATTGATGAAGTTTTAGGTTTTAATCTGCGATTTAGTTTTAGAGTTTTCTGATTATAAAGACAATATTTATTGTTTTTATAAAGATCCTGGAAAGATAAGGAAGACTCTTAGGAATTAGCGATGTTGACTTAAAAACAAGTTTTAAAAATGATAAAAATTAGCTCTAATCAGCTTCCACTGTTACAGAATTCGTGTCTTAATTGCCACCTATTTTTATCATTTATTCCAAATGAATGTATTGAAACCATTGCACTAAAGTGTAGTGGTTTTTTACATTTAAATAACAATTTTAATAACTAAATTAACTATTATGAAAAACAAGTTTAACAAAATGATGTTTGCTCTTGTTGCCTCGTTTGCACTTATGGTGTCGACAGTTTCTGCAACAGTAGTGAATGTACAAATTTACTCTGGTTCATATGGTTCTGAAGTAAGTTGGGATTTGACTGACGCTACTGGTACAATTATATTGTCCGGTACTGGCTACAGTTCAAACATGACTTATGATAACTATATAGATCTTGTAGATGGATGTTACGACATGAATATGTATGATTCATGGGGTGATGGATGGAACGGTGGTTCTTACACTGTTTTAGATTCATTATCTGGAAATATTCTATTTACTGGTGGTCTACCAACTGGTTCATTTGGAACAGACCAACTGTGCTTTGGCCCGGCTGGATGTACTGACCCAAATGCTTCAAACTATGACCCAAATGCTATAGTAGATGATGGTTCATGTACATACTCAAACTGTACTGACCTAATCCTAACTATGGTTGACTCATATGGTGATGGATGGAATGGTAATACTTTTGCATTGAATAATCAATCAAGTGGTATTAACTTTTACTCTAACACACTTCCGAGTGGATCTTTAGGTGTTGATACAGTATGTGTTCCTGATGGCTGCTACGATGTAACATGTGGTGGTGGATCTTTTACAAGTGAAGTTTCTTGGACTCTAACAGACCTAAGTGGTACTGTAGTTTCTTCAGGAGGTGCTCCTTACACTGGAACAGTTTGCTTACCAGCAATCTTCGGTTGTACTGACCCAACTGCATCTAACTATGATGCTCTTGCAAATACAGACGATGGTTCATGTTTATACCCTTGTATTGACGTTGATACTTCAGAAAGTTTTGAAGCTGGTCAAGGAAATACTTGGATGTTAGACCCTAACAATACTGTGGCATGGACAAACCAAACTGGTGGTACAACTTCTGGTTCAACTGGTCCTACTGGAGCTTTTGATGGTTCTTACTATATGTATACTGAAACTTCTGGTGCAGGATCTAACTCTGAAGCTATAATGTATGTTCCTTGTGTAGATGCTACTGCTTGGAATAACTTAGCTTTCGTATTTGCTTACCATATGTATGGTGCAACTATGGGAACTCTAAGTATTGATGTTTCTACAGACGACGGTCTTACATGGACAGAAGAATGGACATTATCTGGTGATCAAGGTGACCAATGGACGGAAGCAATTGTTGACCTAGGAGCTTATACTACACAGATTTCTGTGAGAGTACAAGCAGAAACAGGTACTTCTTTTACTTCTGATATGGCAGTTGATCTTCTAAGGTTCATGGAACTTCCTATTACAGGTTGTACGGATCCTTTCGCAGATAACTATGACCCTAATGCAAATATCGATGATGGATCTTGTTTATTTACAGGATGTACTGATATTTATGCATCTAACTATTGTGCAGGATGTAATGTTACGGATAACTCACTTTGTGTGTACCCTCCTTGTAACACTATAGCTTTTACAGATGATTTTGAAGCAAATAACTTAACAGCAAATAATTGGACTACTTTTTCAGGTGTTGAATCTCAAGTGTCTTTAACTAATGCTAATGCTATTGCTGATACTACAAGTTTACAATTTGAAGGTGGTGGTTTAGCTGGTTGGGTAAATCCAATTGATGAAACTTCTGCTTATGCAAATGTAGATCACGTATCTTCTTCTACTATATGTATGGATTTAACTACTGGTGGAGCAAACTACCCTATTAACTTAACTTTTGAGGTTGCTACAAGTAACACTTTTACAGGAGACTACTCTTGGATTAGAGTTAAAGTTGATGGAAACGTTGTTGCTGATAACTTAGGAAATACTTCATACAATAATAATACACTACCTGTTGATCCAATGGGAGGTAATACTGTGCTTACTTATGATTTAACTGCTTTTGCTAATGGTAACCATTACGTAACTTTTGAAACTGCTTGTAAGTATGGAAATGGTGGAACTGGTTCTACTTCTTCTTCTAAAGTTTTACTTGATAATATTAATTTATTTGAAGTAACTCCTTGTACGTACTATGACATTACTGTAAATTATGCTTTTGGAACTTCTTGTTTTGGAGGTAATGATGGTCAAGCAATGTGTTTAGTTGTTGCAAGTAACGGTGGTGGAGACTCTTACCTATGGTTAAACTCTTCAGGTGGTATCGTTGGTAACACAAGTGCTGTAACTGGTCTTTCGGCTGGATCTTACACATGTGTTGTTTCTGACTTAACTAATGGATGTTCTGCTTCAACTACAGTTCTTGTAGATGAGCCTACTCAAATCACTGGTACAGGTGTTATTGTTAATACTACAAGTGCTCTTGACTCAGTTGGTTCTATTGACTTAACTGCTGCTGGAGGTACTCCTTGTTATGTTAATCCTACTACTTATGATGCAATGGATGCTGCTACTGGTAACTTATTAGGTGGAATGGCTGGTCCGTATATTATGACTGGTGCCTCTACTGGTAATACTATGTATTTTGATGTTACAAACACTGGTACTGCCGCTATTGGTATTACTAATGTAAATAACTTCATGTACAATAATAATGTACCTGGAAATGCTGAAGTTTGGTCTAGACCAATTACTGCTGCAGGTTATGAAACTTCTGTTACTGGATGGACTCAACATACTTCTTTTGGATTTACAGCTTTATCTATGGCTTCAAATGGGGATTATGATGTTCCATTAATGGTTCCAATTCAAGTTCAACCAGGACAAACTGTGGGAGTTGCTTTCCATACTCCAGGTGAATGTTACTTTATGGGTAACTTTGGTGCTGGTCCATTTACAACTTTTGTAAATGATGACGGTAACCTAGCTACTTCAACAGGTAACGGATCTTACAATGGACCTTCTTTTGGTGGTACATTATTAGCTCCTGTTGGATCTGCAAACTCTTGGTCTTTCTCTGGAAGATTAGACTATGCTAATCCATTCTATACTTATGCTTGGACAAATGGTGCTACTACTGAAGATGTTTCAGGTTTACCTGTTGGTCCTCAAACTGTAACTATCACAGACTGCTTTGGTTGTTCTGAAGATGTAACTTTCTTCATCAACGCAAGTGCAGACTTAGGTTGTACGGATCCTTTAGCGGATAACTACGATGCTACTGCAAATACTGACGATGGTTCATGTTTATACTATGGATGTACTGATGTTAACGCAACTAACTTTGACTCTGGAGCAAATTCAGATGATGGTACTTGTGAATACACTTGTGCTTACTTAGGTTACGATGATGAATTTACAGTTACTATTCAAGCTGATTTCTGGGGATCTGAGATCTTCTGGCAATTAATTAATGCGCAAACAGGTGATACTGTAGCTTCAGGTGGACCTTATGCTAACAATGAATTCTCTGTTGACTCTAATATTTGTGCTTACAATGGATGTTATATCCTAGAGGCTCAAGATACTTTTGGAGATAACTGGGGTAATACTGGTTGGGCGATGGTAACAAACCTTAATGGTGATACACTTGCTTATCAAGATAATAGTTCGATGATTAATGGTAATATGCAAACAACTCTATTCTCTTTAGGAGGTGGTGCTTGTGTGTATGGATGTACTGACCCATTAGCTGCTAACTATAATGCTAATGCAACTATTGATAACGGTTCATGTTTCACATGTGCTGACAATGGATTTAATTTAACAATGGACGTTAATTCAGTTGGTGGTTCATGGGGTGGATCTATATGGTCAATCTCGGATGCTGCTGGTGTATTAATCTCTAATGCTACATATACTGGTCCTGGTTCTTTTGACACATTATGTTTAGCAGATGGTTGTTACATTATTGAAGTAACTTCTGGATCTTCTGATGCTGATGTTGTTTGGACACTAGACGTTATGGGTATGCCACTTGTTGGTGGTGGAGCTCCTTACTTAGATACTGTATGTTTCCCAGCTACTGGTGGATGTACTGATCCAGGTGCTTGTAACTATGATGCTTTTGCATCTGTTGACAACGGACAGTGTGATTACTCTTGTACAGGTTGTATTGATCCTAATGCAATTAACTATGAGCCTACTCAAACTATTGATGATGGTTCTTGTTTCTACTGTCAGTTAGCAACTTCTTACAGCTTTATTGTAGATGCTTCTGCTTTAGGTGCTGCAAATGGATCTATTGACATTGAGTCTGATGGTTCTTACTGTAATGCTGATTCACTTGACCTTAATGATATCACTAACATTCTTACAGGTGCTCCTTCTGGACCTTGGATTATGACTGGTGCTTCAACAGGTAATACTTTCTTCCAAGATGTTACAAATACTGGATCTATTCCATTATACGTACGTGGATTTAAGACTTTCTTTCAATATGCAGGTACTGGTACTGAAATGAACTCTATTTGGTCTAGTCCAAATACTGCTCAAGGTAAACAAGCGGATGCAACGCAGTGGACTCTTCACGGAGAGACTCCTGATGTTTCAGATGGTATTCTTGGTTCTCCAGGTTCTAAAGTAGCAACAATGACTGACCTATTAGAACTAGAGATCTTACCAGGACAGACTATTGGTGTTGCAATTCACATTGGTAGTGAAAACTACTTCTGGGGAGGAAATGGAACTTCATATGATCCAGGATACTGGTCAGCTTTAGGTCTTACAAGTACAGTTAATGGTGCTGAGTATAATGCTGTTACTCCATTTACTGGAACAGAACTTAATGGTGGATGGTCAAATATGGATATGTGGTACATTGGTCCTTCTCTATACTCTTATGTATGGTCGAATGGAGCAACTACGCAAGATATCTCTGGCCTGAATGCTGGTGACTATATTGTTAACTACTCTGACTGTTACGGTTGTACTGGAACAGATACATTTACTGTGGTGATTAATCCTGTGATTGGTTGTACTGATCCTACTGCGATTAACTTTAACCCTTCAGCAAATATTGATGATGGTTCATGTATGCAACCACTTCTTGGATGTACGGATACTACAGCTGCTAACTATAACCCATTAGCTACAACTGATGATGGTTCTTGTCATTTCTGTTTCACAAATCATTATGTAAATATTACATGTGATGGTGGTTCATGGCAAGGTGAAGTTTCTTGGAACTTATTAGATGCTTCAGGAGCTATTATTCTTTCTGGTGGTGCACCATACGATACATTACTATGTTTCGATGATGGTTGTTACCAAATTGAAATGATTGATTCATTCGGTGATGGTTGGAATGGTAATACATTTGATATTACTGAAATGACTACTGGTGATGTTTCATCTAATACTTTAGCTTCTGGTGCTTACGATTTAGTAGGTATTAATGAAGCGTGGTTAGGTTGTTTCACATACGGTTGTACGGATATTCTAGCTACAAACTATGATGCTACTGTAAATACTGATGATG
This sequence comes from uncultured Flavobacteriales bacterium, assembly GCA_905181585.1. Taxonomy (GTDB): domain Bacteria; phylum Bacteroidota; class Bacteroidia; order Flavobacteriales; family BACL11; genus CAJIYG01. The sequence goes on along the minus strand of CAJIYG010000002.1, from coordinate 134,300 downwards.
GTTCTTGTACTTACCCTCCATGTTTAGATGCTTTTGCTTCTAACGAAGACTTTAGTCTTGGTTATGGTGTAAATGGTATCGCATTAGGTGGTGCTCAAACTGTTACTGGTTTTGATACTCTAGCTAACTTAGGTCAAGGTATTGCTTTCCATACTGAAGGTGGTGCTCCTTGGGGAGGAACTCCTGCAAATGGTGCAGATGCTTTTGCTGATAAAGGTGACTGGATAGGTTCATACATTATGTGTGTTGATTTAACACAATACACTGCTGGAGACCCTGTAAATGTTACTTTTAATCTTAATCAAGAGTATTCATTTAATGCTAACTACTCATGGTTTAGATTAACTGCTGATGGAACATCTATTAGCGGATAATTATGGTACTGAGTATCATCAAGCTGCTACTCAAACATCTGATGGATGGTCAACGATACAATATGACTTATCAGCTTACGCTGGTCAGACAATTAGTTTATCATTTGATGGTTGTAATAAATATCCATATCTATACTTCCAAAATGGTGATAATGTATTTGTTGATAATATTGTAGTATCAAATACTTTAACTCCTGTATATGGTTGTACAGATCCATTAGCTTCTAACTATAGCTCATCAGCTAATACAGATGATGGTACTTGTTGTTTAGACGACTGGGCTGAAATTCAGATGTTTGATACATTTGGAGATAGCTGGAATGGTAACTATATGTTAATTACTGATGCTGCTGGTGATACTTCATTCTTTAGCTACGGACCAGGTGGTTCATATGCTCAAGGTAACTTCTGTGCAGCTGATGGCTGTTACGAGGTAACTGTTGATGGAGGTGCTTGGCAAAATGAAGTTTATTGGTTAATTCTTTCTTCTAATGGAGATACATTACTTGGAACTACAACTCCTGGTGCTTTATGTCCATTTACTGGAAACCTAGAGATTGGTGTTGGTTCTTGTAATGTTGGTTGTACTGATGTTACTGCAGTTAACTACGATCCTTTAGCGCAAACTGATGATGGTTCATGTCTATACACTTGTTACGACAATTCAATTTACCATACTACGGTAACTGACTTTAGCGGAGGTGAGATGTCATGGGATGTTACAGATGATCTAGGATATGTTGTTGCATCTTATGGTCCTTTTAGTAATGGATTCAATACTATTTCTGACTCAACATGTTTAGTAGATGGTTGTTATACATTAAACTTACATGATGCTGCTGGAGATGGATGGATTTCTGGAACTCTTGGAAATGTAACGCTAACTGATGCTTCAGGTGCAACTTTAGTTTATGGAACACTTCCATTTGGTTCAACTGCATCTTATGCATTTAGTGTAGGTACTTGTACTCAACTACAATTTGGTTGTACAGATACTTCTGCTTCTAACTATGACCCATTAGCAAATTCTGATGATGGTTCTTGTTGTGTAGATGGTTGTATGGATATTAACTCTGTTAACTATGATTCACTTGCTACTTGTGATGATGGTTCATGTATTCCATTTATCTACGGTTGTACTGATGCTAGTGCATTAAACTACTATCCTGGTGCAAACACGGATGATGGTTCTTGTATCTATTCTGGTTGTACTGACCCGAATGCATCTAACTACAATCCAAATGCTACTATTGATGATGGTTCATGTACGTACTTTAACTGTGCTAGTCCTGTTCCTTCTGGATTATCAGTTAACTGGACTACAGATACTAAAGCGTCAGTATCATGGGATAATATGAACGATAACTCTTGTATGGTATTCAAATACTTTGTAAGATTTAGAGTTGTAAATTCTGATGGTACGTATGGTAACTGGGTGACTAAGTCAGCTGGTGTTGGTAATGGACTATGTAACTTTGGTCTTAATACTACTGAGAAGAGATTACAGTTCTTAACAGCTGCAACTACTTACCAGTTTAAGATGAAAGCTTTCTACTGTGGTGGAACGGAATCAGGTTATTCACAACCTGCAACCTTTACTACTGGAGCAGATTGTCCTCCAATGACTAACTTAAGTGTTGCTACATTTAATGGAAATCAAGCTAAAGCTACATTCTCTTGGGATACTACAGGAGCTTATGTTTTCGCAAGAATTGCATTAAGAGTTGATACTACAGGTGCAGCTTGGGGAACAGCTGGTGGATTCGGTATTTACTACCCAACACTAACTGTTAACAAGTTCGGTTTAACTCCTGGACAGTCGTACAGAGCTCAAGGTAGAACATTCTGTGATTCTAACGTTACATCTTATAGATCTACATGGACAACTCCAATTACATGGACGCAGCCAGGTACTCTACCAATAAGATTTGAAGGTGGAAACACAATCAATAACTTAGATGTTTACCCTAACCCATCTAGAGATATCTTTAATGTAACTTTTGTTTCAGAAGACATTCAAGATCTAGAGGTTAAAGTAATCAACGTAGTTGGTGAGGTTGTTTATACTGAAGCGTTAGAGCAGTTCGTTGGTGAATACACTAAACAAATTGATCTAACAGATAATTCTAAAGGTGTTTACTTCTTAGAAATCACAACTAATAATGGTGTGGTGAATAAGAAACTAATCATCCAATAAGGATAATCAGTTCTTAAATTTGAAAGAAGCCCGGACATTTGTTCGGGCTTCTTTTTTTATATAATACTCTAGAAAAAAAGAGTAAATTAAAAACCCCTTAGAATTATATCTAAGGGGTTTTTTATATCTAAAGAAATCAGAAAGGGTTATGAGAAAAGTTCAATATCAATTTTAAGAATACCACAAATTTTATATAGAATAAAAGATGAAGTATTTGTTTTACCACTTTCGATTAAATACATATACTTTCTATTTACATCCGCTAAATAAGCAAGTTTCTCTTGTGATATAGATTGAGCTAGTCTACTTTCTCTAATTGTTTGACCTAATTTGATATTAAATTCTTCTTTATTCATAATTATCCAATTGATTATACAAAACAACAACTCAACTTCAAAATATAATTTTAAAAAGAATTCTTTATAGAACTAGATAGTAATTGCTCTAAAAAAAAGAATAATTATAAAAAAATCAATCACTCTATAACAAATATAATAAAATTTAATTAATTGATAATCATATACTTATAAGGGCATATAGTACTGCGTAAATAATTACTCAAGTAATAAAAGCCGTTGTTTAATAGAAAATATGAACTTATTTTTGGAATGTTTTAACGATAAAACGCTTATATTTTCTTATTTCAATATTCTCGCATGAGTAGAACACTTGTGTAGAATACTATTATGATAGTGTAATCTTATTATCAAAAATAACAATTATATTAACTAAATTAACTATTATGAAAAACAAGTTTAACAAAATGATGTTTGCTCTTGTTGCCTCGTTTGCACTTATGGTGTCGACAGTTTCTGCAACAGTAGTGAATGTACAAATTTACTCTGGTTCATATGGTTCTGAAGTAAGTTGGGATTTGACTGACGCTACTGGTACAATTATATTGTCCGGTACTGGTTACAGTTCAAACATGACTTATGATAACTATATAGATCTTGTAGATGGATGTTACGACATGAATATGTATGATTCATGGGGTGATGGATGGAACGGTGGTTCTTACACTGTTTTAGATTCATTATCTGGAAATATTCTATTTACTGGTGGTCTACTAACCGGATCATTTGGAACAGATCAACTGTGCTTTGGCCCAGCTGGATGTACTGATCCAAATGCTTCAAACTATGATCCAAATGCTATAGTAGATGATGGTTCATGTGCATACTCAAACTGTACTGACCTAATCCTAACTATGGTTGACTCATATGGTGATGGATGGAATGGTAATACTTTTGCATTGAATAATCAATCAAGTGGTATTAACTTTTACTCTAACACACTTCCGAGTGGATCTTTAGGTGTTGATACAGTATGTGTACCAGATGGCTGCTACGATGTAACATGTGGTGGTGGATCTTTTACAAGTGAAGTTTCTTGGACTCTAACAGACCTAAGTGGTACTGTAGTTTCTTCAGGAGGTGCTCCTTACACTGGAACACTATGCTTACCAGCAATCTTCGGTTGTACAGACCCAGGCTGCATCTAACTATGATGCTCTTGCAAATACAGACGATGGTTCATGTTTATACCCTTGTATTGACGTTGATACTTCAGAAAGTTTTGAAGCTGGTCAAGGAAATACTTGGATGTTAGACCCTAACAATACTGTGGCATGGACAAACCAAACTGGTGGTACAACTTCTGGTTCAACTGGTCCTACTGGAGCTTTTGATGGTTCTTACTATATGTATACTGAAACTTCTGGTGCAGGATCTAACTCTGAAGCTATAATGTATGTTCCTTGTGTAGATGCTACTGCTTGGAATAACTTAGCTTTCGTATTTGCTTACCATATGTATGGTGCAACTATGGGAACTCTAAGTATTGATGTTTCTACAGACGACGGTCTTACATGGACAGAAGAATGGACATTATCTGGTGATCAAGGTGACCAATGGACGGAAGCAATTGTTGACCTAGGAGCTTATACTACACAGATTTCTGTGAGAGTACAAGCAGAAACAGGTACTTCTTTTACTTCTGATATGGCAGTTGATCTTCTAAGGTTCATGGAACTTCCTATTACAGGTTGTACGGATCCTTTCGCAGATAACTATGACCCTAATGCAAATATTGATGATGGATCTTGTTTATTTACAGGATGTACTGATATTTATGCATCTAACTATTGTGCAGGATGTAATGTTACGGATAACTCACTTTGTGTGTACCCTCCTTGTAACACTATAGCTTTTACAGATGATTTTGAAGCAAATAACTTAACAGCAAATAATTGGACTACTTATTCAGGTGTTGAATCTCAAGTGTCTTTAACTAATGCTAATGCTATTGCTGATACTACAAGTTTACAATTTGAAGGTGGTGGTTTAGCTGGTTGGGTAAATCCAATTGATGAAACTTCTGCTTATGCAAATGTAGATCACGTATCTTCTTCTACTATATGTATGGATTTAACTACTGGTGGAGCAAACTACCCTATTAACTTAACTTTTGAGGTTGCTACAAGTAACACTTTTACAGGAGACTACTCTTGGATTAGAGTTAAAGTTGATGGAAACGTTGTTGCTGATAACTTAGGAAATACTTCATACAATAATAATACACTACCTGTTGATCCAATGGGAGGTAATACTATGCTTACTTATGATTTAACTGCTTTTGCTAATGGTAACCATTACGTAACTTTTGAAACTGCTTGTAAGTATGGAAATGGTGGAACTGGTTCTACTTCTTCTTCTAAAGTTTTACTTGATAATATTAATTTATTTGAAGTAACTCCTTGTACGTACTATGACATCGCTGTAAATTATGCTTTTGGAACTTCTTGTTTTGGAGGTAATGATGGTCAAGCAATGTGTTTAGTTGTTGCAAGTAACGGTGGTGGAGACTCTTACCTATGGTTAAACTCTTCAGGTGGTATCGTTGGTAACACAAGTGCTGTAACTGGTCTTTCGGCTGGATCTTACACATGTGTTGTTTCTGACTTAACTAATGGATGTTCTGCTTCAACTACAGTTCTTATAGATGAGCCTACTCAAATCACTGGTACAGGTGTTATTGTTAATACTACAAGTGCTCTTGACTCAGTTGGTTCTATTGACTTAACTGCTGCTGGAGGTACTCCTTGTTATATTAATCCTACTACTTATGATGCATTAGATGCTGCTACTGGTAACTTATTAGGTGGAATGGCTGGTCCGTATATTATGACTGGTGCCTCTACTGGTAATACTATGTATTTTGATGTTACAAACACAGGTACTGCTGCAATTGGTATTACTAATGTAAATAACTTCATGTACAACAATAATTTACCTGGAAATGCTGAAGTTTGGTCTAGACCAATTACTGCTGCAGGTTATGAAACTTCTGTTGCTGGATGGACTCAACATACTTCTGTTTATTTTACTGCAAATACTATGCCTTCAAATGGGGATTATGATGTTCCATTAATGGTTCCAATTCAAGTTCAACCAGGACAAACTGTGGGAGTTGCTTTCCATACTCCAGGTGAATGTTACTTTATGGGTAACTTTGGTGCTGGTCCATTTACAACTTTTGTAAATGATGACGGTAACCTAGCTACTTCTACAGGTAACGGATCTTACAATGGACCTTCTTTTGGTGGTACACTGCTAGCTCCTGTTGGATCTGCAAACTCTTGGTCTTTCTCTGGAAGATTAGACTATGCTAATCCATTCTATACTTATGCTTGGACAAATGGTGCTACTACTGAAGATGTTTCAGGCTTAGCTGTTGGTCCTCACACTGTAACTATCACTGACTGCTTTGGTTGTTCTGAAGATGAAACGTTCTTCATCAACGCTAGCGCAGACTTAGGTTGTACGGATCCTTTAGCGGATAACTACGATGCTACTGCAAATACTGACGATGGTTCATGTTTATACTATGGATGTACTGATGTTAACGCAACTAACTTTGACTCTGGAGCAAATTCAGATGATGGTACTTGTGAATACACTTGTGCTTACTTAGGTTACGATGATGAATTTACGGTTACTGTTCAGTGTGATTACTGGGGATCTGAGATCTTCTGGCAATTAATTAATGCGCAAACAGGTGATACTGTAGCTTCAGGTGGACCTTATGCTAACAATGAATTCTCTGTTGACTCTAATATTTGTGCTTACAATGGATGTTATATCCTAGAGGCTCAAGATTCTTTTGGAGATAACTGGGGTAATACTGGTTGGGCGATGGTAACAAACCTTAATGGTGATACACTTGCTTATCAAGATAATAGTTCGATGATTAATGGTAATATGCAAACAACTCTATTCTCTTTAGGAGGTGGTGCTTGTGTGTATGGATGTACTGACCCATTAGCTGCTAACTATAATGCTAATGCAACTATTGATAACGGTTCATGTTTCACATGTGCTGACAATGGATTTAATTTAACAATGGACGTTAATTCAGTTGGTGGTTCATGGGGTGGATCTATATGGTCAATCTCGGATGCTGCTGGTGTATTAATCTCTAATGCTACATATACTGGTCCTGGTTCTTTTGACACATTATGTTTAGCAGATGGTTGTTACATTATTGAAGTAACTTCTGGATCTTCTGATGCTGATGTTGTTTGGACACTAGACGTTATGGGTATGCCACTTGTTGGTGGTGGAGCTCCTTACTTAGATACTGTATGTTTCCCAGCTACTGGTGGATGTACTGATCCAGGTGCTTGTAACTATGATGCTTTTGCATCTGTTGACAACGGACAGTGTGATTACTCTTGTACAGGTTGTATTGATCCTAATGCAATTAACTATGAGCCTACTCAAACTATTGATGATGGTTCTTGTTTCTACTGTCAGTTAGCAACTTCTTACAGCTTTATTGTAGATGCTTCTGCTTTAGGTGCTGCAAATGGATCTATTGACATTGAGTCTGATGGTTCTTACTGTAATGCTGATTCACTTGACCTTAATGATATCACTAACATTCTTACAGGTGCTCCTTCTGGACCTTGGATTATGACTGGTGCTTCAACAGGTAATACTTTCTTCCAAGATGTTACAAATACTGGATCTATTCCATTATACGTACGTGGATTTAAGACTTTCTTCCAATATGCAGGTACTGGTACTGAAATGAACTCTATTTGGTCTAGTCCAAATACTGCTCAAGGTAAACAAGCGGATGCAACGCAGTGGACTCTTCACGGAGAGACTCCTGATGTTTCAGATGGTATTCTTGGTTCTCCAGGTTCTAAAGTAGCAACAATGACTGACCTATTAGAACTAGAGATCTTACCAGGACAGACTATTGGTGTTGCAATTCACATTGGTAGTGAAAACTACTTCTGGGGAGGAAATGGAACTTCATATGATCCAGGATACTGGTCAGCTTTAGGTCTTACAAGTACAGTTAATGGTGCTGAGTATAATGCTGTTACTCCATTTACTGGAACAGAACTTAATGGTGGATGGTCAAATATGGATATGTGGTACATTGGTCCTTCTCTATACTCTTATGTATGGTCGAATGGAGCAACTACGCAAGATATCTCTGGCCTGAATGCTGGTGACTATATTGTTAACTACTCTGACTGTTACGGTTGTACTGGAACAGATACATTTACTGTGGTGATTAATCCTGTGATTGGTTGTACTGATCCTACTGCGATTAACTTTAACCCTTCAGCAAATATTGATGATGGTTCATGTATGCAACCACTTCTTGGATGTACGGATACTACAGCTGCTAACTATAACCCATTAGCTACAACTGATGATGGTTCTTGTCATTTCTGTTTCACAAATCATTATGTAAATATTACATGTGATGGTGGTTCATGGCAAGGTGAAGTTTCTTGGAACTTACTAGATGCTTCAGGAGCTATTATTCTTTCTGGTGGTGCACCATACGATACATTACTATGTTTCGATGATGGTTGTTACCAAATTGAAATGATTGATTCATTCGGTGATGGTTGGAATGGTAATAATTTTGATATTACTGAAATGACTACTGGTGATGTATCATCTAATACTTTAGCTTCTGGTGCTTACGATTTAGTAGGTATTAATGAAGCGTGGTTAGGTTGTTTCACATACGGTTGTACGGATATTCTAGCTACAAACTATGATGCTACTGTAAATACTGATGATGGTTCTTGTACTTACCCTCCATGTTTAGATGCTTTTGCTTCTAACGAAGACTTTAGTCTTGGTTATGGTGTAAATGGTATCGCATTAGGTGGTGCTCAAACTGTTACTGGTTTTGATACTCTAGCTAACTTAGGTCAAGGTATTGCTTTCCATACTGAAGGTGGTGCTCCTTGGGGAGGAACTCCTGCAAATGGTGCAGATGCTTTTGCTGATAAAGGTGACTGGATAGGTTCATACATTATGTGTGTTGATTTAACACAATACACTGCTGGAGACCCTGTAAATGTTACTTTTAATCTTAATCAAGAGTATTCATTTAATGCTAACTACTCATGGTTTAGATTAACTGCTGATGGAACTCTATTAGCGGATAATTATGGTACTGAGTATCATCAAGCTGCTACTCAAACATCTGATGGATGGTCAACGATACAATATGACTTATCAGCTTACGCTGGTCAGACAATTAGTTTATCATTTGATGGTTGTAATAAATATCCATATCTATACTTCCAAAATGGTGATAATGTATTTGTTGATAATATTGTAGTATCAAATACTTTAACTCCTGTATATGGTTGTACAGATCCATTAGCTTCTAACTATAGCTCATCAGCTAATACAGATGATGGTACTTGTTGTTTAGACGACTGGGCTGAAATTCAGATGTTTGATACATTTGGAGATAGCTGGAATGGTAACTATATGTTAATTACTGATGCTGCTGGTGATACTTCATTCTTTAGCTACGGACCAGGTGGTTCATATGCTCAAGGTAACTTCTGTGCAGCTGATGGCTGTTACGAGGTAACTGTTGATGGAGGTGCTTGGCAAAATGAAGTTTATTGGTTAATTCTTTCTTCTAATGGAGATACATTACTTGGAACTACAACTCCTGGTGCTTTATGTCCATTTACTGGAAACCTAGAGATTGGTGTTGGTTCTTGTAATGTTGGTTGTACTGATGTTACTGCAGTTAACTACGATCCTTTAGCGCAAACTGATGATGGTTCATGTCTATACACTTGTTACGACAATTCAATTTACCATACTACGGTAACTGACTTTAGCGGAGGTGAGATGTCATGGGATGTTACAGATGATCTAGGATATGTTGTTGCATCTTATGGTCCTTTTAGTAATGGATTCAATACTATTTCTGACTCAACATGTTTAGTAGATGGTTGTTATACATTAAACTTACATGATGCTGCTGGAGATGGATGGATTTCTGGAACTCTTGGAAATGTAACGCTAACTGATGCTTCAGGTGCAACTTTAGTTTATGGAACACTTCCATTTGGTTCAACTGCATCTTATGCATTTAGTGTAGGTACTTGTACTCAACTACAATTTGGTTGTACAGATACTTCTGCTTCTAACTATGACCCATTAGCAAATTCTGATGATGGTTCTTGTTGTGTAGATGGTTGTATGGATATTAACTCTGTTAACTATGATTCACTTGCTACTTGTGATGATGGTTCATGTATTCCATTTATCTACGGTTGTACTGATGCTAGTGCATTAAACTACTATCCTGGTGCAAACACGGATGATGGTTCTTGTATCTATTCTGGTTGTACTGACCCGAATGCATCTAACTACAATCCAAATGCTACTATTGATGATGGTTCATGTACGTACTTTAACTGTGCTAGTCCTGTTCCTTCTGGATTATCAGTTAACTGGACTACAGATACTAAAGCGTCAGTATCATGGGATAATATGAACGATAACTCTTGTATGGTATTCAAATACTTTGTAAGATTTAGAGTTGTAAATTCTGATGGTACGTATGGTAACTGGGTGACTAAGTCAGCTGGGGTTGGTAATGGACTATGTAACTTTGGTCTTAATACTACTGAGAAGAGATTACAGTTCTTAACAGCTGCAACTACTTACCAGTTTAAGATGAAAGCTTTCTACTGTGGTGGAACGGAATCAGGTTATTCACAACCTGCAACCTTTACTACTGGAGCAGATTGTCCTCCAATGACTAACTTAAGTGTTGCTACATTTAATGGAAATCAAGCTAAAGCTACATTCTCTTGGGATACTACAGGAGCTTATGTTTTCGCAAGAATTGCATTAAGAGTTGATACTACAGGTGCAGCTTGGGGAACAGCTGGTGGATTCGGTATTTACTACCCTACACTTACTGTGAACAAGTTCGGTTTAACTCCTGGACAGTCGTACAGAGCTCAAGGTAGAACATTCTGTGATTCTAACGTTACATCTTATAGATCTACATGGACAACTCCAATTACATGGACGCAGCCAGGTACTCTACCAATAAGATTTGAAGGTGGAAACACAATCAATAACTTAGATGTTTACCCTAACCCATCTAGAGATATCTTTAATGTAACTTTTGTTTCAGAAGACATTCAAGATCTAGAGGTTAAAGTAATCAACGTAGTTGGTGAGGTTGTTTATACTGAAGCGTTAGAGCAGTTCGTTGGTGAATACACTAAACAAATTGATCTAACAGATAATTCTAAAGGTGTTTACTTCTTAGAAATCACAACTAATAATGGTGTGGTGAATAAGAAACTAATCATCCAATAAGGATAATCAGTTCTTAAATTTGAAAGAAGCCCGGACATTTGTTCGGGCTTCTTTTTTTATATAATACTCTAGAAAAAAAGAGTAAATTAAAAACCCCTTGAGAAGTAATACTCTAAGGGGTTTTTTATATGTTAATTCAAAAAATAATTAATAGATAAAAATTTAATATCTTAGATAAAAATTTTGACTATAAAATATTTATTATGAAAAAAATTACTCTATTACTAAGTTTAATAATAATTACTTTAACATCTTATTCCCAACAAGGAAGACTAGATGGAACAGGATATGCACCAAATTTTACTGTCACTGATATAAATGGCACATCACACACAATATATGATTATCTTGATAGTGGTTTTGTTGTTGTTCTAGAACTACTGAGCACTACATGTGGGCACTGCATACAATATGCCCCTCATGTTGAAAGCTCCTACCTTACAAATGGTCCTAGTGGATCTAATGCAGCAAGGTTTCTAGGACTAGAAATTAATGCAAATACGGACAGTACAGATATAGCTAACTTTCAATCAGCACATGGTGGAACTTTTCCTATTGCTGATAATGTTTCACCTACTGGAATAAATTATCAACTATACTATACTCCAAGTTTTTATGTAATTTACCCAGATAGCTCCTACACGACCATGTGTCCACAATATTGTGTATCTACAAGCTCCTCAGGTAATATTGAAAGTTTGTTGGATAATGCAATTGCTGCCTGGACTCCCCCAGTTCCTGGATGTATGGATTCTTTAGCTCTAAATTATGATTCTCTTGCAACTGTAGATGATGGATCATGTGATTATTCTTCATATACAATTACAACAGTAGGCTTAACATTTTCTCCCGACACAATTGTTTGTGATGTAGGGGACACTATTAATTTTATTTTAGGTAATTCTCATAATGCTGTAGAAGTAAGTGACTCAACATGGATAAATAATGGTAGCACTCCTCTTCAGGGAGGTTTTAGTTATGGTTTTGGATCTACAGGATACTATGTTCCAGATGACTGTCATACATTCTATTATGTATGTCAACCTCATGTTGGTATGGGAATGAAGGGTGTGATTATTGCTCACCACCCACCAGTTTTTGGTTGTACAGATTCTTTAGCCTCAAATTACGATTCACTAGCAACTGTAGATGATGCTTCGTGCTTATTTAATGGATGTACAGACACTACTGCTTTAAACTATGATTCAAATGCCAATGTAGATGATGGATCATGTTGCTATTCTATATATGGTTGTACCGATCCAAATTTATGTAACTATAATCCTTGTGCAACAATGGATGATGGAAGCTGCATATATTCTACTCCTGGATGTACTGATCCTTTAGCTAACAACTATAATCCACTGGCGGGATGCGATGATGGATCATGTACTTATCTAAACTGTGTGAGTCCTGTTCCCTCTGGATTAGTTGTAAACTGGACTACAGATACTAAAGCTTCAGTATCTTGGGATAATATGAACGATAACTCTTGTATGGTATTCAAATACTTTATAAGATTTAGAGTTGACAACTTAGATGGTACTTATGGCAGCTGGGTGACTAAGTCAGCAGGAGTTGGAAACGGACTATGTAATTTTGGTCTTAACACCACTGAAAAAAGGTTACAGTTCTTATCGGATGCAACTACTTATCAGTATAAGATGAAAGCTTTCTACTGTGGTGGAACGGAGTCAGGATATTCTTCGCCTGCAAGCTTTACTACTGGAGCAGATTGTCCTCCAATGACTAACTTGGGTGTACAAACATTTAATTCAAATCAAGCTAAAGCTACATTCTCTTGGGATACTACAGGAGCTTATGTTTTCGCAAGAATTGCATTAAGAGTAGATACTACAGGTGCAACTTGGGGAACAGCTGGTGGGTTTGGGGTGTACTACCCAACACTTTCTATCAATAAGTTTGGACTAACACCTGGACAGTCATACAGAGCCCAAGGAAGAACATTCTGTGATTCTAATGTTACATCCTATAGATCGACGTGGACACCGCCAGTACTATGGACACAACCCGGAACACTTATTAGAATGGAGTCTACAAGTCAGCTTAAGAACCTAGATGTCTATCCTAACCCAACAAGAGATATCTTTAACATAAGATTTGTATCCGAAAAAATACAAGACTTAAGTGTTAGAGTGTTAAGTATAATAGGAGAGATTGTGTATAAAGAAAAGGCAAGTCAGTTTATTGGTGAATACACTAAGAAGATTGATCTAACAGATAATTCTAAAGGTGTTTACTTCTTAGAGATAACTACAGATAATGGCGTAGTGAATAGAAAAATAGTTATTCAATAGTAAAAAATAGAACTTTTAAAAAAGCCTGGATTCACATTCAGGCTTTTTTTATTGTTAAATATTTGGAAGAGTATTTATTTTCTCTTTTTATTATTCATGACACCAGTCTGAATATTAATTGATTCTTCATGAATAGCTCTTAATAATAAGGTCATAAATTCTTTACTTAATCCACTATCGATACCATTAGAAGTCCTATTTTCAAGAATATATTTCCACCTTAGAGGCTGGAGGATTGTGACATCATTTTCTTTTTTGTGCTTACCAATAAGTTCTGCGATATTCATTCTATTCATTAAGGTATTGATCAAATCATTATCAAGTGTATCAATCTTAGTTCTTAATTCTTCTAAAGATAGAGCAAAGTCTTTATCATCAATTGATTTATGTCTTACAACTAGCTCAGATAATAAGTTATTAAGAAAGGAAGGAGTGATTTGCTGGTTCTTATCACTGAGAGCATTATCTGGGTCTATATGAGTTTCAATCATTAAACCATCAAAATTTAAATCTATAGCCTTCTGAGAAACTGATTGAATAAGATCTCTAGAACCTGCAATATGACTTGGATCACAAATAATTGGAATATTTGGAATAATCCGCTTTAACTCAACAGGTAACTGCCAATGAGGAAGGTTTCTATATTTCTTTGCTCCATAGGAGAAAAAACCTCTATGAACAGCAACTAAACTTTCACACCCTACATTTGATAACCTTTCTATAGCACCTAGCCAAAGACGCATATCAGGGTTGATTGGATTTTTAATAAAAACAGGTATATCAACTCCCCTTAGAGCATCCGCAATTTCTTGAACAGCAAAAGGATTAACCGTTGTCCTTGCTCCTATCCATATCATATCAATGTCATGCTTAAGAACCTGCTCAACATGCTTAGCATTAGCAACCTCAGTCATTACCTTCAAACCAACTTCTTTTTGAACATTATTAAGCCACTGAAGACCTATATTACCAACTCCTTCAAAACTATTAGGCCTAGTTCTTGGTTTCCAAATTCCTGCTCTAAATATATTAATAGAGTTTTTCTTTAGTTCCTTAGCAGTTGAGATTATTTGTTCATTTGTCTCAGCACTACATGGACCAGCAATTATAAGAGGTTTTTTTAGGCCCTCAATAAAAGAAGATAATTTGTTAATTTTTATATCCATCAAATAAATATTATTTCACAAAAATTACTTTTTCAGAATCGCCATTATCATAAATATTTATCATCGGTTGATTAAAAATATGATTAATATTTTTTCCTGATAAATTAATTCTTTGAACTATTTTTTTTTTAACGCTTTTACTATTCTCTATTAAAGAAGAAAAGGTTCCGCTATAAAGACTAATTCCAATAGGCATATGATCAGATAATAAATTATCGTAGGTAGAAAAACCACCAACTAAATTATCATCAATCTGTATAGATTCAATATAGCTACTATCATTATCAAACATAGAGAATAACTCATTAGAAATAAGAATATGGTCTAGATGTGAAGGCCAACTTGGATAAGACCAATTAGATGATGATCCATCAGCAATATCAATATCAGCAAAATAAAAATTAGTAGTATCATCTAAAATATCTTGGAAAATATTATTTGATTGATTATCCGTCAAAATATCATTTAAGTCTCCTAAAACAATAACTCTTTTATCCGAAAGATTTGTTTCTATATAGCTTTTGATAATACTCATTGCATTTAGTCTTCTAAACTCCTCATCTGAGGGGTCTGAGAGTTGTAGTATGCCATCCCCACAGCATTTTAAATGGTTGTTTATAATGTAATAAATCTTATTATCATATTCTATCTCTAAACAATAAGGAGGTCTACCCGCAAAATTATAGGTAGCATTTCCAGAAATAGTAAATATATTATTTACTGTTAAACTTTTCTTATAAATATAGGCAAGCTTTAAATTGGAAAAGCCTGAATAAAAACCTTCATATAAAGGCAATTGAGTCATAAGAGAATTAAATGCTGACACATCACTAATTTCTTGTAAACCAATAATTTCTGGATTTAAAGAGTTGATTATTACTGCTAAAGAATCAATAGTGTTTTGACCATTTTTTGGAAACCATTCTAAATTCCAACTAATAATATCAAGACTATAATTAGAGCCAAAGCTTACATCTTTAAGACTTTGGCAATAAGAAGAAAAATTAATAAAGAAGCATAAAATAAAGACGATTAATGATCTAAAATAAAAAGATTTCTTTTGCATTAAAAATTATTTTACAAGAAACTTTGTTTCAACTGAACCATCAATAAATTGAAAAATTAGAGGGGTATTAAAAGATTTAGAGACTTTTTTACCAGATAAATTATAAATATTTAAGACCTCTTTTTTGGCAAAAGAAAGTTCAGCTATGGAAGTAGAGTTATTTACAATAATTGTTCCAACCATTCCGTTTGCAGCATGCTGTCCTACAGAACAATCATATTGATAAGTACCAGCAACCGTAAAAACATATGTGTACATATCTACATTATTAGTTGGTGTAGATATAAAAGATACTGGATTAGAAAAACTCGATCCAGTAATGGAATTAATATCAAAATTAACATTATGGAATCCACCATCATTTATCCAGTTCACAGTATCACCAACGTTAACTGTTAATGATGACGGATAATAATAAAAGTTACCACTACCTACAGTATGAAGGACTTGAGATTGAGCAGTAGAGAATACAAAAAATGAAATTGTAGCTATAAGTATTTTTTTCATGACAAATATTTTTTTTACAAAGATAGTTAAGTTTATAATTATTTATTAGGCTCTGAAGCTTTAAAAACAAGAGAAATAGA
The DNA here is from genome assembly GCA_905181585.1 of uncultured Flavobacteriales bacterium. Classification (GTDB taxonomy): domain Bacteria; phylum Bacteroidota; class Bacteroidia; order Flavobacteriales; family BACL11; genus CAJIYG01. The sequence goes on along the minus strand of CAJIYG010000002.1, from coordinate 117,908 downwards.
ATTCACACAATGACGAATATTTTTTTCCGTAAGCTTCTCTCCCTCAAACACATGACCTAAATGACCTCCACATTTAAAACAACATATTTCAGTTCTTCTATATCCTAAATCGTAATCATAATTTCTTATTATAGCTCCTTTTATTTCATTATCAAATGAGGGCCAACCACAATTTGATTTAAATTTATATGAAGATTTATAGAGAGGACTATCACACGCTTTACAATGATAAACACCCAATTCAAAATGCTTATTATATTCTCCTGTAAATGGGTATTCTGTTCCTTTATTAACTATAACATTTTTTTCTTTAGAGTTTAATTTTTTAAAATAATCAACCTCAGAATCTTGTCCAAAGGAATTAAACGAAATCATAATAAGAAGCAAGAAAACTAAAGTATTTTTCATATTTTATTTTTAAATTTTTCAGTAAAAAAGTTAAGGTGTTCAAAGACAGATTCTCTCCAATAAATCCAATTATGTGATCCTTCTTTAATTTTATAAATATGATTAATACCCTTTCTAATTAACTTATTATGAAAAGCATTATTTACTTGAAGAAAAAAATCATTTCTTCCACAATCAATAATTAGTTTTAAATCTTTTATTTCAATTTTATCTATTAATTTAATAACGGTATTATTTTCCCAGTTTAATGGGTAATCATCAATATTTCCCAATCGATCTGACAGGTTCCAATTATTTGCGAATCCTCTAATATCTAAACCACCACTCATACTTCCAGCTAGAGAAAAAATATTTTGATTTTTTATTGATAAATATAATGCACCGTGGCCACCCATGCTTAGTCCACTAATTGCTCTAAATTTTGGATTTTTTTTTGTCCAATATTTATTATCAATAAAATTAACTAGTTCTTTGGTTATATAGGTTTCATATCTAAAACTAGAATCAACTGGGCTATCAAAATACCAACTATTATCACCACCATCAGGACAAATAATTATAATATTAAGGCTGTCACAATATTGGTTTAGCGCTGGCACCTTTGTATTCCAATCCAAATAACTACCTCCTGCCCCATGAAGTAAGTATACACTAGCAAAAGCAATTTTAGAATTTTTGTAGTTTTCAGGAATTATAACCAAATTTTTAACTTGCTTACTCATAGATTTACTAAAAATACTTACAGTATCAACACTTGCTGCATATAGAAAATTAGTAGTTAAGAGAAAAATAATTAACCTCATGTTAATTCATAAAAGCTCTTTTGATACAGTATGAGTAAGATAAAAATAAAATCAATGCATAATAATACCAATCCAGTGATATTAATTGTGGAAAAAACTTAACACAAAGTAATGTAGTTGAAATCATATAAATCTTAATACCTATTTTATGATTGAAATCTGCTTTTTGTTTAAAATAACTCATATTTTTTTATAGATTAACAATTCTAAAATATAGATATACAACAGTCATTCCTAATAAGAAACAATAGATTAATATTTTAAAATTTCTGTTCATATTTTTTTGTGAAATAATATTTTTTAAAATTAAATAAAATTTAATTATTTTTGGTGGATACTAAATTTTAATCATGCGAATACTTACTATCTTATTTTTCTTGGCTTCATCATTCATTTCTTTCTCTCAAACTTCTTGTGAGCAAACAGATTCTTTAATTTTTGGCCCTGAAAGCACCCCATATGCACAGCTTAACAGAACAAGAGGTTTTTGGTTTAAAGCACTCTCAGAATTTGAAATAGTAGGCTTTAAAGCTGGTGATGGAGACCCTCAAGGCCCTGGAGCTTTTGCTCAACACCAATCAATAGAAATAATTGAATTTACTGCATTAAATAGTACAGATACAATGCCGTATGATTATACAGATCTTTTAGCGGGTGTCACTAATCCACACACTCTTTTATTTCAGGCTCAAAACATTCCCTACGGATGGGGAAGTTGTAATGTCACAATTGAAAAAAATAAGTATTATGCAGTAGTAGGTGCAAAAAATGAGATAAGCTCTGGTGAAATGTTTAATTCCTACTCTACATCAGATAGTGTAATTACTTTAGATGGTAAGGTAACACGAATACATTGGTGTGGGGTACAATCATCTCTCTCTACTACATCACCTCCAACTGGTTCTTATTTTCATGAGCCTCCAGTTGAAAGAGGAAGAATACATCTACTAATTAATTCTGATGATAGTCCCAAAGCATATATAACTGCAGATAACCTTGATTTAGAAGGAGGAGCATTTGGAGGAATCCCTCCCTATTCATACAACTGGAGTACAGGTGAAACTACTACTTTAATAGATCCTACTGGAAATGGAATTTTCTGGCTTTTAGTTACAGATTCACAAGGGTGTATTTCAGACACAGCATTTTATAACTATTCTCTTAGTAGTATTAATCAAATAGATTTAAGTAAAAAGGAGGTATATAAAATTATAAATATGCTTGGTAAGGAATCAAATAATTCTTCCAATGGTCCTTTATTTTACATTTATAGAGATGGAACTGTAGAAAAGAAGATAATTATTAAATAACTAAACAGCTAAATTATTTTCAGCACTGTACTTAGTTTTTAATTCATACATTTTTTTTAAGAAATTTTTGTTGTTAGAATAGTTTTTATTCTTTACAATTTTAATATACCCACCCCCCGCGTGTATACTTAATGTTTCTGAATCAAAAACTACTAATTTATAATATGGAATAACCCAAGAAAATAAATTCAATTGCTGAGTTACATTTAAAATAATGCCATTAGGTCTTAACTCAATATTGCAATAATTAATATCTGCGACATCATTAACTATCTCAGTAAAATTATTTGAGACTGATTCAATAATTAATCTACTAGACCCAATTCCTCTAAGTTTTAAACTTTGAAAAAAAGAAAATGGTTTACCAACAATATTATTTATTTCTTGATCTTGATCGTAATTTGTATAGGTTCTATTATATAACATAAATTTTATTTTGTGTGCCAATAGGCAAGTAAAATGAATAATAATTGAAAGGGTAATCTATAAATTGCAAAATCTTTTGTAACATTTAAAGCAATTTGTGCATCTATGTTTTGTACTAAAAAAATATTAGCTGGAAAAACTGCAATTAGAAGTAAAATCAAACCCCATGCAGCTATTTTCCTGTACTTAGAAAATAGAATTAAAGCTCCAAGAAAAATCTCAAAAAAACCACTTAGATAAACAAGAGCAAGAGGGTATGGTAAATAATCAGGAACAATCGGTAAAAACCAATTTGGGTCTGAAAAATGTTTTATTCCTATAAAATATAAGCAAGAGAAATAATATAAACTGAAATTTTCTTAATCATAGAAAAGAAAGAATTTTACTCTATAATTATTTTCTTTTCTACTAAACCATTTTCATAAATATAGAATAAGAGGAAAAGAAGATTTTCTATTTAAAGACTTTACCAGAAAAATCTAATAATATCAATTAATTTATTTGTTTCAGGTGAAATAATATTTTCTAGTCCAACATTTGAATTAACAATTCTAACACTATCCATAACTACATCTACATATGGAACATCATTAAAGTTTGTTTGCACTTCACCAATTGCCTGTACAACATTAAAACCACTTATAGTTATGCCAAAAACAGGGTGCTTGGAAGTAAGAGGGGCTTTATCAAAATCTAGATAGGTGTTGTCAACAAGATTAATAAAGAACTGACATGTTCCTGTATTTGGACCTGAATTAGCCATAGAAATAGTTTTTTGAACATTTGACAGGGTACTATCAAATTCATCTATAATTGATGGAGGAGCAGGTGAGCCATCTCCCCCTTGAATCATAAAATTATCAATAACTCTATGAAAAATAACGCCATCATAAAAACCTTGATTAACAAGATTTACAAAATTATTTACGGTATTAGGAACTAAAGCATCATACATTTCTAATCTTATATCTCCATAATTTGTAAATACATCAACCTGAGTTTGTGATTTGACAATAGAAAATTGTAGCAAAAAACAAATTATTAGTAATCTTTTCATATTTAAAATATTTCTTTTAATTATTCATAATAATAGGAGTTAGTTTCTCCTTTAATTTTAAGTACTGATCTTCACTTATTAAATCTAGCTCAAAAAGATCTTTACTTTCTTTTAATTTTAAAATTGCTTCTGAGCGACTAAGGGGCTTATTAGGGTTGATAACTTCACCAAACTCAAAAGCTTTCTCGATATCTAGAACAGTAAACTTTGAAGTTTTACCAATAGCTGAAAGTATTGAGCCTGAATTTAAACCAATTTGTGGGTTCTTTACAAATATACTAACATAAAGAGGCATTTCTTTTCTATTAGTCCATAATCTATATGCATTATCATCAGAATGGGTAACAAAAATATTTTCAATAATAACATAAGCTTCCCCTTGATGATGTTCTAAAAACTTAAAATCTTTCGTATCATTTCCTTTTGCTTTACCTTTTGCGATATAGATAAACCTATCACTAAAATTGTACTTTTTCTTTGTCTTAAAAGCTTTTCCTAAATTTAATGTATCACCAATTGAAATAAGTAGACCATCTTTTGTAGTGTAAGAATCAAATTTAGAGTAATTCTTATACTGCTTACAAAACTCTTTGTCATGCGTTTGATTAAATTTTAAATCTCCATTTTGACAAAATAAAAAAAAGGAGTTAAGAAAAAAGGCAAGTAAAATATTTTTCATTTTTTTTTGTAAAATTAATACTTAAAGATAGAATTTTTAAATAATGATTTAAAAAGTTATTCTAAAATATTTTAAATCCTAAAGTAATTAACTAATCATGTGAAAAACCTGAGTCACTAGTTCTCAACAAATCCACCTACCAATTTTTCTACACTAAATGTTGTCCTTCTTGTATCGTATTGAAAACCAATAGATAGTGGCAAAGGTCTAATAGAGATTAAAAACTTTGAATGAATATTACCAACTCCATATCCAAGCTTTGCAGTTAAAATAGTAGGAAATGCAAGTCCACCTTGAAACTCTAAAGCGGTATTATTTGAATAATATATAGATCTTCCCCATAAAAAAGAAAAACCAGGAAAAATATAGTCATCTCCAAAATAGCAAATACCTGCATTTAACTCTTTAAAATTATCAACATCATTAAATCCAAAATTTGAGATAGGGTTAGAAATAGAAATAAAAGGAATTATTAAAAATATGATAAAAAGTTTTTTCATTTTTTTTGACAAATTTAAGTCATCTTAATTAAAATATTATGCTAAGCATTGAATAACAATTTTTATTTTTGAAAAAAAATAATCATGATAGTAGAAAACTTAAATAATGTAATAAGAAATAGAAAATCTATTTACCCATCACAGTATAATGGAAAAGAAATTCCTCTAGAATTAATTAAATCTCTTCTAGAAAATGCAAATACTGCTCCAACCCATAAATTAACTCAGCCATGGTTATTTAATGTCTTTGCTAGAGAAAGTAAAACTTACTTATTAGATGAAATTATTTTAATAAACAAAGATACAGTAACAGAAAAGAAAAAGAAAAGCTTAAAAGAAAAATTTGAGAAGACAAGTCATATTATTTGCATTTGTATGCAAAGAAGTGATGATAAACTAATCCCAGAGTGGGAAGAGATAGCAGCAACATCAATGGCCGTACAAAACATTTGGCTTAGCTGCACAGCAAATAAGATTGGTTGCTATTGGAGTACTCCAAAGTACATAAATAAATTAAACTCATTTTTAAACTTAAAAGATAATCAAAGATGTTTAGGTTTTATATTTACTGGACTATATGATGAATTACCAAAATTTTCAACTCCCAGAGATAAGATAGAAAATAAGACTACGTGGAATCTATAATAATATAACAAAATTTAAATAAAAATATATTTTTTTCATTTTTTTACAAACATTTAAATTTAACTATTACATTCTTTAAAAATAATAATTATGTGTATTTTTAATACAAAAAAATATAACTTTATAAACATTTAAACTACATAAGCATCAATTTTAGAAAAAAAATTATATGTTTGTACTTTAACCAATAAAATAAAAATATGTTATTAGATATTATCAAAATGGCTCCGGATGATTACGTGGGCTTTACTTTCTTCATTGGCTACATGGCAATGGCAGCAGCAGCAGTTTTCTTCTTCTTCGAAAGAAGTAGAGTTGAAGACAAATGGAAAATGTCATTACTTATCTCAGGATTAATTACTGGAATAGCAGCAGTTCACTATTTCTACATGAGAGATTACTATTTAGCTACTGGAGACAATCCTACTTTCTTTAGATATGTAGACTGGACACTTACTGTACCACTAATGTGTGTTGAATTCTACTTATTAACTAAAGCTGCAGGTGCAACTAAGTCGCTTCTATGGAAACTAATCATTGCTTCAACATGGATGCTAGTTTGTGGTTACATTGGAGAAGCTATGTCAGATGGATCAACTGGTCATTCTGTACAATGGGGTGTATTATCAACTCTAGGTTACCTTTACATTCTTTACACTGTATGGTTAGGTGAAGTTGCTCAGTTAGCTGAAGCAAGTAAGTCTGATGTAGTAAAAAGAGGTGTAAGAACTCTAGCATGGTTTGTATTAGTAGGATGGGCAATCTACCCAATAGGATACATGTGCATGGACGGTGGATGGTTAAACTCTGCTTTAGGATGGGGTTCAGAAAATGTTGACTTATGGTACAACATTGCTGATGCAATAAATAAGATTGGATTTGGTTTAGTTGTTTACAACATAGCAATTACTGAGTCAAAATAAATAGTTAACTATATTTATAAAATAAAAGCAGGCTTAACGGCCTGCTTTTATTTTTTATATTAGCTCATGAATTTTTTTACCTTCATATATATAATCGGAATCTTTATACTTCTAAATATTTTTGAAGGCTTTAAAGAAATAAGTATTGAAAATCAGCTATTATACTCCTCACTTTCTATTTTACTTTTTGGAATTCCACATGGAGCAATTGATCATATAATTTTTTTTAAAAAAAGAAACATAACTCAGCTAAAATTTTACTTAATTTATCTTGGTTTAATTATTGGATTTGTCTTAATGTGGCATATCGCTCCAGTTCTTAGCCTTGTATTATTTTTACTTATTTCAGCCTTTCATTTTGGTGAATCACAGTTTGAGGATATTAGATTAAATAAAATTTTAAAAAATTCTTTTTACTTTTTTTGGGGTATAGCCTTACTGGCAACATTAATATTTTATAACCTCAAAGAATTAGCTAACGTAACAGCATACTTTGATGACACTCTTATTCTAGAAAAAGTTTACGACATAAAAAATGTAACAATACTTTTTTATTTTACAAATATTGTGACGTTATCTTCAATGATTATGTTATTTATTTATAAAAAAATAAAAATTGAAAGACTCCTTTCCGAATTTTTTCTATTGTTTTTAATTCATGTAACCTTCTATCTTTTTCCATTTATTATTGGATTTACACTTTACTTTGTTGTTCTTCATTCACTAAAAGTCATGCAAGATGAAATAGAGTTTTTCAAAAAAGACAATCCAAATTCTCTTTTTTGGATTTCCTAAAACTATTAGCTCCCTACTCTATTCTGAGTATATTTTTCACAACAATACTTCTTTTACTTTCTTACTACAGCTATATTCCTTATTCGATACCATTTTTATCAATAATAATAATTTCAGTTATTACATTACCGCATGCAATTGTTATGAATATATTTTACAACGAATAAGTCAGCAACTCTATTTATATATAATTAATATGCTTGAACATAACTTTGACTGTCCACATTGTTGGGAAAACCAAATAAAAATGATTGACCCATCAGTTGAAACACAAAACTTTATTGAAGACTGTGAAGTCTGTTGTAACCCACTTGAGTTTGATCTAAGTATTATAAATAACAATATAGATTCATTCTCTGTGATTCCATTAGATCAATGATACTTTTCTCAAATACTGAGAAGATACAATTAAATAGTTTTTTTAAATAGCTATTTGAAAATTTGAAATAGTCTTAGCTTTACCTCCAACAGTAATTCTCCCTAATTTATTAATACAAATCAACTCCCCTCCTCTTAAAGAAACTTGTTGAGCAATCATATTATCCTTTTTAAGAACCTTAGACCAATATGGAATTAAAGAACAGTGAGAAGAGCCAGTAACAGCATCCTCTAAGAAAGTAGCTTGAGGAGTAAAAAAACGCGAAATAAAATCACATTCCTTACCCTTGGCAGTCACAACAACTCCACCAGGATCTAAATTAACCTCATCAAATACTTTCCTATTAATAATTAACTGCTTGATCTGCTCTTGTGTTTCATAAATTAAAACATAATCCCTAGACTTTAGAACAGTTTTTGGCTTTATACTTAAAGATTGATAAATGCAATCTGGTAATACTGCCTTAGAGGGCATTCTCTTTGGTAAATCTAAATGATAAAACTCATCAACAACAGAGACATATAAATCGCCGCTAAGAGTTTTAAAGTGAATTATGCCATCAGTATAGTTAAAATGTTTTACAATACAGTGAGCAGCCGCTAAAGTTGCATGGCCACATAAATCCATTTCAATATCTGGAGTAAACCACCTTAGATCAAAATGATTCTCTTTTCTAACAAAAAAAGCTGTCTCTGCAACATTATTTTTATTTGCAATTTTTAACATTTTTTCAGTAGTCAACCACTTTTCAAGAGGCACTACACATGCTGGGTTTCCTAAGAATTTATTGCAAGAAAAAGCATTAATATTAAATACCTTAACATCCATTAATTAAAACTTATAAAAATAATTTTAAGAATTAATTATTCTAATTAGTAACAATTAACTTTTGAGTAGTAATTGAAACACCTTCATGATTTAAAATATTAATGATATACTGACCACTAGACAAGTTATTGTCAGAAGATAATATGTGGTTTCCAGAGGATAAACTTAATTTCTTTTTAGAAATTTCTAATCCAATTAAATTATATATTTCAACACAAATATCTTCGGGCTCATCAAGACTAAGAGATAAAAGGAAATTACCATTTGATGGGTTTGGATATATATCATTTACTGTAACTCCTTCAAATTCATTAATTACTAATAAAGAAGAAACTACTTCAAATAAAATTGTCTTATCAAAATTAAACATACCATCTGATACTCTAAACACATTTATATAAGGTTCAGATCTAACATCAGAAAAATCTGGAGACCAATTAAATACGCCCATTATATCATTTCCACTTCCATATGGAAAACTGTTAAATGAAGAAGGATCATTTAATGCAAAAGACTCTCCGTATGCTTGCATTGTTAAAACATCCCCTGGATCATTATCACTTCCTATTAAGTCTAATTGATAACTCTGACCATAAAGGAGCTTAACATAGGGATATCCAGCTGAATTAGTAGGAACATTTTGTATATAGGAGAATTGTGGTATAGAACTAGAATCAGGCACAACAGTTATAAACTGCATATCTCTTCTCATTTCTCCAATTTTAATACCATTTCTGAATTCTTCAATAATAAGAGAAATAACAAAATTACCTACCATTGTTGCTTGCCAAGAAATTTCACCAGTTACAGAATCTAAAGAAAAGATTCCAGCAGGATCAGAATATAATAGTGTATCAGATAAAGATTCATATCCTGCAACTGAAACACCATTACTTAGAGGATCTACTAAGGACCAAGTTAAAGAATCTCCATCTGGGTCAAAAGGAAGAGGATTATAGTTCCATAATTGTGTAATTGGTAAATAAGCAACAGGCGGAGTTAAAAATAAAGGAGTAGAATTAGGATCACTACTATCAACATTTACATATGTTGTTAGATCCATATTTTCACCATCAGGATTAGACATATTTGCAATTGCAACATTCCTACAGCACTTAGACCATTCAATTTTATAATATCCATCTGAAGGAAAAGAAAGCGTATCTACAAATCGATAAACTTCTATACCATAAACTGAAATTGAGTTAACTAAACCTCCTGTTGTAGTATCAAAAGCAGGAGATATAGAATATAAAAGACTATAGATTCCAGTAAAAGGGTCTAATTGATAAATATCAAGAGGTTGTTGAAGACTAACATTAACACCAATAGTATCTCTATATAAATCAAGTTCCACAACATATAAAGAGGCTCCAGTTGAGTCTGAACTAATATATGAAGTAGATATCTGACCACCCATTAAGTGAGTAGCACTAGAGTTATAAGCAAATAAAAAAGAGACGATTACAAGTAGTATTTTTTTCATGGTGTAATTTTTTTAATTTTTTATAAATATAAGGTTTTATTTAATAAAATAAATTTTTCATATTTAAATCTTTTGCGTTCAAAGTTTTGAATTAACTTTTATTGAATAATAATTTTCTTATTTATAATTCCTAAATCGTTTTTAATTTCTAAAAAATATAATCCCTTACTTTGGTTTTTTATTTTGATGGTTTTAACATATTCACCAATAAAGCTTTCTTTGAATTCCTTATAAATAATCTTACCCATAACATCTTTAATAGAAACTTCTAAAGACTGTAAGTTTTCACTTTGGAAAGAAATATTAAATACATGCGAAGAAGGATTGGGATAAACATTTAAGTTATTAATAATTGCTCCACCATTTAACCTTATACTTCCGGGCTGTGTCCAAAAAATTGGTGATGTCCAAGTAGGTGATCTGTACGCTGTAATATTTGAATCACAAAATGTCCTTCCTTGAGCCCTGTATGATTCTCCTGAAGTTAAACCAAATTTATTAATACTAAACGTTGGGAAATAAACACCAAAACCTCCAACAGTTTGCCACTGAGATCCAACTGTATCAACTCGTAAAATAATTCTTGCAAATACATATGCTCCAGTAGTATCCCAAGAAAATCTAGCCTTACTAGTGTTATTATTAAAAACTTGAACAGAAAGATTTGTCATTTCGGGACATATATCTAAAGTTGAAAACTGAACAGGTGAAGAATAATTTGAAGAAGTACCTCCGCAGTAAAAAGCTTTCATTTTAAATTCATATAAAGTATTTGGATTAAGATTTAAAAGCTGTTTTTCAACAGTATTCAAACCAAAAACACATAATCCATTACCAACACCAGCAGACTTTGTTACCCAAGAGTTTGTACCAACCTCTCGGTATCTAACAAAATATTTTAACACTAAACATGAAGAGTCATTCATATTATCCCAAGAAATTTTAGCTCTAGTATCAATTATGTCAAAAGAAGCCAGACCAGTAGGTTTTGGAGATAAACATGATTGAGAGTATGTACATGACCCATCATCAATGGAGGCATTAGGATCAAAATTATTTGCACTAGCATCAGTACATCCAGCATAAATACACGAGCCATCATCAGCATTCGCTCCAGGATAATAATTTAAAGCATTTACATCAGTACAACCATAAACAAAAGGAACGCAAGAACCATCATCACATGTCGCTAAAGAATCATAGTTTACAGATGCTAAATCCATACAACCATCAATACAGCAAGTACCATTATCTATGTCAGCAAGTGAATTATAATTAGAAGACAGGCTATCTGTACAACCAGGGTTTTGAAGGTTACAAATTCCAATATTAAAACCATAAGAAGAATTTGATCCATTGTTTAATGTCCCATTAGCAAGAATTGATCCAATACTATCATATAAAATAACGCTACCAAAATTTCCAGCTCCCCAACCATCTCCTGCAGAATCATAAAGATTTAATATATAACATCCTTCAGAAAGACAGGTAGAATCATTTTCAATTGTTTGTGCAGAAGTATAATTTCCAAATGAAAGAAGTATATTACCTAAATTATCAGAGATAGTCCAAGAACATTCTTGAGGATTTAAATCAGTTTCTACTGAATGATAGATTGAATTATTTAAGCATGTATATAGACATGATCCATCATCAGCCTGTGCTTGTGAATTATAGTTAACAGCGCTGGTGTCTGTGCATCCACTAATTAAATTAATTGCAAAATTTACGTTATCTATCCAAACATTGTTTAGTGACCCTGAGCCAGCACCATATTTATTAACTGATTCAAAAGTTACATAATGATCACCTCCTGTAAAAGGAGTTAAGTCATAAACTAAAAGTGTGTTATCTGTAGAAGAATCATTAGGTAAAGTTAAATTATTATATGAGGTATTTCCTAAGTTATCAGCTATGACATTTCCATCTACTTTTACTCTTACCCAAGAATACTCGCTTAAAAATCCAGAATACATTTTAGTCTCAAAAGTTAGTGCAATAGAGTCATTATTTCCAATTGTAGTAAAATCAATACATTTTGACACAGAGGCAATATGTAAAACGTTTGCAAAAGCATCAGATTCAGTTTGGTAGCCGGACCATGTCCCGCCAGAGCCACCTTCAAATTCTACACTAACACTATCAGCTATTGAATTAGAACTTGTTAGATCAACTGAGGCTGAGGATCCGGAAAAAGATGTCCATCCATTTGAAGATAAACTATTTCCTTCAAAATTATCTGTAAAATTAAGACCACTACACAAATAGTATATACAGAGTGAGTTATCTGTAACATTACAGCCTGTACAATAATTAGCTGCTAAAACATCTGTACAACCTGTGTATAAACAGGATCCATCGTCAATAGTAGCAAGAGGATCAAAATTTGAAGCTGAAGGATCTACACATCCTGAAACAGGATATTCTTCAAATCTTAATAGATCAATAGCAATGTCAGAACTATAACCATTACCTGTCTCAGCATGAACTCTTACTGATATATCTTGAGTGTAAGCCCCTAAGTCTATTTGAATTTCATTCCACTGATTACCCTGATTTCCTGAGATAGTCCACTCTTGAATCCAAGTAGTTCCACTATCTATAGAGATATCTACAGTTAAAGAACCCATATTTGTACCACGCATGTGATAAGCTAAAACAAAAGATAATTGATTCCAAGCAAGAGGATCTACGCATGAAACATACATGATTGCTTCTTTATTACTATTACCTGAAGATGCTTCAGTATACATATAATAAGAGCCATCAAAAGCTCCTGAGGGGCCTGTATTAAATGAAGGTGTTCCTCCACTTTGGTTTGTCCAATCTATAGTATTATTTGGATCTAACTCCCATGTAATCCCTTGACCAGATTCAAAACTCTCGGAGGTATCAGCAATAATACAGCCATATAAACATGATCCGTCATCAATTATTGCTGAAGAATTATAATTATCTGCCAATGGATTAGTACATCCTACTTGGTACAAACATGAACCATCATCATAATTTGCTAAGGTATCATAATTTAATGCTAAGGTATCAGTACAACCAAAAGCTGGAGCTTCCATAAAACGTAAATAATCAATAGCAATATCTGATCTAAACCCAGTTCCTGTTTCGGCATGTACTCTTACAGAAATAGATCCTGAATAAGTACTTAAATCAACGAATGCTTCAAACCACTGATCTCCTTGATTACTACTTATAGTCCACTCTTGACTCCAAGTCGCTCCACTATCAGATGAAACATCAATACTTAAATCACCAATATCTGATCCATACATATGGTATGCAAATACAAATGTTAATTGAGTCCAAGCGCTTACATCAACACAGGGAACATACATGATTGCTTCTTTATTACTATTACCTGAAGATGCTTCAGTATACATATAATAAGAGCCATCAAAAGCTCCTGAGGGACCTGTTGAATTAGATGGAGTTCCTCCAGAACGATTAGTCCAATCAACAGTATTATTTGGATCTAACATCCATGTAAATCCCTGACCAGATTCAAAACTCTCAGAAGTGTCAGAGTCAATACAGGCAAAAAGACATGAACCATCGTCGACATTAGCTAAAGAATCAAAATTATTAGCTAGAGGATTTGTACAACCATAAATCGTTGGAAAACATATTGAACCACTAAATGGCGCACCGCCAGAAAGCAAAACAATCCCGTTTGTATCTGCAAGAGTCCAAGAAACTTCATTTTGCCAAGAACCACCATTACAAATTACACTATAACAATCATCTGGTAAACATAGATAATCAAGACCAAAAGAACCATTATTTAGAGTTGATGTAAAATATAAATTTCCATTTGAATCAAATAATGAAAAATCATTTCCATTCCACCCATCACCATATGAATCATTCATAGTTAAAACAAGATCAGTACATGTAAAATATGTACAAGAACCGTCATCTACAATTGCGTTAGGATCAAAGTTTGTTGCATTAGGATCAGTACATCCAGAAGGACCAAAACAAAGCGGATCAGATCCAAAAGAACCATTTAATAGACCTCCAGAATATAATACATTACTAGTTAAAGAATCTATAATAGAATAATTACCACCGTTCCATCCGTCTCCAAATGAATCATACATATTAAAATCATAGCAACCATTTGAAAGATCAATATAGTTATTATATGTTGTGTTAGAAACATAAGAACCACCAGAAATTAAAATGATTGAAGAGGAATCGGAAAGATCCCAGCTTATTTCAGATCCATTAGATAAAGTGTTGATTTGAAAATTTATAACTCTTGCAGAGACTGTTGTATAAAAGATTATTGAAAAAGAAAGAAATGCAAGAAGGAAAAAGGTGTATTTTTTCATATTTAATATAAAATTTTGATATACAAATTTAAGCTTTAAAAAATATATTTGTGAATGTTTAAAAAAAAACCTTGTAAGTATTTACTTACAAGGTTTTCTATAATAACTAAATGTATTTATTACTCTTTAGAATCTAAAACAATTCTTTCATTAACATAAAATTTTTGAACTTTACCTTCAACAATTAATGCGTCATGAACTTGAAAAACATTAATTACATCTCCCTCAACATTTAAAGTTAAATCATGACCAGAAGTAACCCACTGCTCTAAAACATCACCCTTTGTAACTTCATTAGCAATCATATATTTAGTTTTCCATTGTGGAGTGTTATTTGCAAACCAAGAAGTAACAAATTCGATATGTGCATCAGACCCATTAATATACTCGCCCTTTGGGCCCCAGACTTTAATGTCTTCAGCATTTAAAAGCTTGATAGCGTCAAGATCCGCAGCATTATGTGCAGTTAAATAATTTTCCCATACCTCAACAGTAGAAATGTCTCCACTGTAAAGAGATATTTTCTCCCCTGCATCACTAACTTCATAGCCAATAATATTTTTTAGCGTCTCCCCTACTTCCATTTGGACTTCATTCCCACATGAGAATAGAATTGTAATAATTGATAATAATAAAATATATTTTTTCATTTTTATATGTATTTAATTTATAATTTATGAATCACAAAAATATAATTTAATTAAAATAATCTATGGATTAATACTATTAAAATCATCATACTCTAAGGCCCCTGTTTCCATATTAGCAATAATTGATAATATATTTTCTGTAAAGTCAATAACACTATTTGTAGACTCAAGTAATATTTTATTGCCATTATAGGAAATTATATGCTCTTTATCAGATAAAAAACATATATTACAATAAAAGTATTTTGTAAGAATCTCTTTACAACTTAGATTAGATTCTTTAAATAATTGATTAAAATCTTCTTCAGAAAAATTGGTAGAAATTTCTCTTTGAGTATATCTATAACCATTATTATATTTATGGAAGGAAGAAGAGTAATATCTATCAATCATACAGTTTTCAGTAAATGTTTTATTACATCCAAAATTACAGAAAAGTAAAAACATTATATTTAAAATTATAAGTTGTTTAAACATAAAAGAATCATTTAATAATAATTTTTTTTAAAATAACATTTCAAAAATAGATTATTTAAATTTGCATAACTTTTTAAAGTAATAAATTATATATAGATGAATTTTCCCACTAATTACAAAGATATAATTGAGAGAGTAGAAAACATTTCACCTAAGAGGTATTGCAAAAACAGAAACTTTATAGATGGCGATGTAACCTACTTATCTCCATATATTTCAAGAGGAGTTATTTCAACAAAATTAATATACGATAACTGTATTAAAAAAGGATATGATTTAAGTGAAATAGAAAAGTTTGTGCAAGAGCTTGCATGGAGAGATTATTGGCAATTATTATGGTTAGAAAATGATATCAATATAGATTTAAAAAGACTTCAACCAGATATAAATAATAATGAAATCTCATTAAATATTACTAAAGCACAGTCAGGAATTGAAATAATTGATCAAGTAATTAATGGTTTATATGAAACTGGATACATACATAATCATATAAGAATGTACATAGCTTCAATTTGTTGTAATATTTCTAAGAGTAACTGGAGAAATCCAGCAAAATGGATGTATTATTATCTTCTTGATGGAGATTTAGCATCTAATTCATTAAGCTGGCAGTGGGTTGCTGGAGCAAATAGCAACAAAAAGTACTATGCCAATCAAGAAAATATTAATAAATATACTTATTCAAATCAAAGAAATACATTTCTTGATCATAGCTATGAAAAAATCACAGACATGTCTATCCCTAACGAATTAGAGAAAAGAATTTTATTTGATGAAAAAACAATTTTACCTAAAAGTGATAACTTAATTATTAATCCAAATATTCAAACTTGTATCTATAATTATTATAATCTTGATCCATTGTGGAGAGCTAGTAACAAAGCAAATAGAATACTAATTCTTGAGCCAAGTATTTATGAAAAATACCCGATAAGCAAAAAATGTATGGATTTTATGCTTGAGCTATCAAAAAACATAGAAAATATTCAAATTTTTGCTGGCGAATATAAGGAGCTTACAAAGCTTATAATTAATAATAATATTTACTTCAAAGAACATCCTTTAAACTCACATTACACTGGAAAAAAAGAAAGTAGAGATTGGCTAACAAATGTTAAAGGTAATTATACTTCATTTTTTAAATATTGGAATAAAGCTAAAAAGGAACTAAAAAAATCAATTTAACTAAATATGAATAATACAGCAATATTAATTTTCCCTCATCAGTTGTTTGAGCAAAACCCATTGATAGAAAAGAATGGTATATATTTTTTAATTGAAGAGCCACTTTTTTTTAGTCAATATAAATTTCATGTTCAAAAACTTATTATGCATAGGTCATCAATGAAATTTTATTATGATTTTTTAAAAGAAAAAAATTTAAATGTAACATATTTAGAAAATCAAAATAGTCTTAGTGATATAAGGAACTTAATTCCTTATTTAAAGAAAGAAAATTTTGATAATATATCATACATTAACTGTATAGATAACTATCTGGACTCAAGAATCCTGAATATTTCCAAGCAAAATAATATTAAAATAAATGTACTGGAAAGTCCTATGTTTTTAAATTCTAAATCAGAAATTGATACCTTTTTCGGCAATGATAAAAGTAAATTTTTACATTCAACATTTTATACTGAGCAGAGAAAAAAAAATTCAATACTAATCGATCAAAATGGTAAGCCTGAAGGTGGAAAATGGACATTTGATGCTGAAAACAGAAAAAAATATCC
Source organism: uncultured Flavobacteriales bacterium (assembly GCA_905181585.1). Lineage (GTDB taxonomy): Bacteria > Bacteroidota > Bacteroidia > Flavobacteriales > BACL11 > CAJIYG01. Next base: position 100,451 of record CAJIYG010000002.1, on the reverse strand, counting down.
CAAAAATAAAATACCCCCAAAAATAAAAGAGCTAAAAATAGATAATTACTTTAGTGAAGCTGTAAATTATGTTAAACTTAATTTCAAAGAAAACCCGGGTGATTTTCCTAAAAAACCACAATACCCAACTTCTTTTAAATTATCTAAAAGATGGTTAAAAGATTTCTTAGAAAATAGATTTATAGAGTTTGGTATTTATGAAGATGCAATTGTAGAAAAAGAAACTTTTCTTAATCATAGTGTCATTTCACCACTTTTAAATATAGGTCTATTAACACCAGATTTTGTAGTAAAGGAATCTCTAAAATTCTCAGAGCATGTTCCTATAAACTCTTTGGAAGGATTCATAAGACAAATAATTGGGTGGAGAGAATTTATTAGAGGTGTTTATATACATAAAGGAAGTTTTGAAAGAAAAAATAATTTTTTTGGTTTTAAAAGAAAGATTCCAAAATCATTTTACAATGCAACTACAGGTATTTTACCCGTAGATAATGCTATACAAAAGACATTAGATAAGAGCTACTGTCATCACATAGAAAGATTAATGGTCTTAGGTAATTTCATGCTACTCTGTGAATTTGATCCGGATGATGTGTATAAATGGTTTATGGAATTGTTTATTGATGCATATGATTGGGTAATGGTTCCTAATGTATATGGAATGAGTCAGTTTGCAGATGGTGGTATTATGTCAACAAAACCATATATTAGTTCAAGTAACTATATAAAAAAAATGAGTGACTTTAATACAAAAGGTGAATGGACAAATATTTGGGATGGGTTATACTGGAGATTTATAAATAATCATAGAGAGGTATTTAATAAAAACATTAGAATGAAATTCATGATTAATATGTATGACAAAATGAAGGATGAAAAAAAGAATGCATTAGCGAATTCTGCTAATGCATTCTTAAATTCTATTTCTTAAAATAGAAATTATTGAATAACAATTTTTCTATTTACTAAATCTTTATCTGTAGTTATTTCTAAGAAGTATACTCCTTTTGAATAATCTCCTAAATCAATTTTCTTAGTGTACTCACCAATAAATTTACTTGCATTCTCTTGATAAACTAACTCTCCCATTATATTGATTACTCTAATACTTAAGTCTTGTATTGTCTCTGATACAAATCTTATGTTAAAGATATCTTTTGATGGGTTAGGGTAAACATCTAAATTCTTAATCTGACTTGTAGACTCCATTCTAATTAAAGTTCCGGGTTGTGTCCACAGTACTGGCGTCGTCCACGTTGATCTATAAGATGTAACGTTAGAATCACAGAATGTTCTTCCTTGAGCTCTGTATGACTGTCCAGGAGTTAAACCGAACTTGTTAGCAGTAAGCGTTGGGTAGTAAATACCGAATCCACCAGCTGTTCCCCAAGCTGCACCTGTAGTATCTACTCTTAATGCAATTCTTGCAAAAACATATGCTCCTGTAGTATCCCAAGAGAATGTAGCTTTAGCTTGATTTCCATTAAATGTAGTAACACTTAAGTTAGTCATTGGAGGACAATCTGCTCCGGTAGTAAAGGTTGCAGGCGAAGAATAACCTGATTCCGTTCCACCACAGTAAAAAGCTTTCATCTTAAACTGGTAAGTAGTTGCAGCTGTTAAGAGCTGTAATCTCTTCTCAGTAGTATTAAGACCAAAGTTACATAGTCCATTACCAACACCAGCTGATTTAGTTACCCAATTACCATAAGTACCATCAGAATTCACAACTCTGTATCTGACAAAATATTTAAAGACCATACAAGACATATCGTTCATATTATCCCATGAAACAGACGCTTTAGTATCTGTAGTCCAGTTAACTGATAATCCAGAAGGAATAGGGTTTGAACAATTAGGATAAAAACAAGAACCATCATCTGTATTAGCTCCAGGGTAATAATTTAATGCTGATGGATCAGTACATCCATATATAAATGGAGAACAAGATCCATCGTCACAAGTAGCAAGTGAGTCGTAGTTAACAGAGTTAAAATCCATACAACCATATAAACATGTATCTATATCAACACTTACATTAAATGTATTTAGAAGAAAACAATTATTAAAATCTATAACATACTGATTATAAGTACCATAAGAAATGTTTAAAAGATAATCTGTAGTATCACTAAAGAAATTTGAACCATCATTCCAAAAATATGTAAAAGGAGGGGTTCCTCCAGTTATTGAAGTATAAATAGCTCCATCACTAGTAAGCGAATCAGATGCATTTACAATAGTTACAGAAGTTATTATAGAGTCTGTTGGTGTAACAAAAAAAGTATCTAACACAGATCCACCAAGAGCATCTGTAATAATAACAGAAAAAGTATCACTAGACAATAAAAATATATCTTCTGTAGTTTCTCCATTATTCCATAAATAAGAATAAGGAGGAGTTCCTCCTGAAACAGTTAAATCAATACTTCCATCAATATCTCCATAGCATGAAGGAGAACTAATATTAGATAATACAGTAAGTTCCGGATAAATACATGATCCATCATCAATTCCGGCAATTGAGTCATAATTCAATGCATTTGTATCAATACATCCAGGAAGAAGATCTGCAAACCTTAAAAGATCAAGGGCTATATCGCCTTGTTCTCCAGCTAAAACAGTAGCGAATACACGAACCTTAATGTAAGAATACATAGAGTAGCTACTTAAATCAATATCAGCTTCTTTCCAATTATTACCTTGATCTCCTGACTTAGACCATTCTGTGGTCCAAGAATTTCCTCCGTCAGTTGAAATTTTAACTTCCAAAGAACCAATAGTAGCCCCATACATATGATAAGCAAATGAAAAATATGGATTATTCCATGTCGTAAGATCGACACAACCAGCATCCATCCAAACTGATACTCCAGGATTTAAAAATGAACTTTCAACATATGCATACCAATCACCATCAAAAGCACTCGAAGGTCCAGTGTTGGGAGTAAATGTAGAACCCATAGTTCTTACCCAAGAAAAATAACTTTGCCAATACCCAAAACCATTTTCAAAACTTTCAGAAGGCGGAGTTGCACATATGTAAAAACATGATCCATCATCAACAGTTGCAAGTGAATCATAATTTAATGCTAATGAGTCCATGCAACCAAGAAAAATACAAGAACCATTGTCAAAAGTTGCAGATGGGTTATAATTGTAAGCTAAAGTATCTGTACATCCACTAACACCAAAAATCATATCACCAAAAGCAATACTATCTAAATAATAAATAGTACTTGAAGAAGGAACATTTCCAAAATCAAAAAATATAGATAACATATCGTAATTATAGCTAAAATCAATTGTTGCGGTGCCAGGAGCCTCATTAGAAAAATCAAATACCAATGTACTCCAACCATTAGCTGTAGTGATAGTAGCTTCGGTTTCTACTGATTTTGTTGGATCCGTATGATCTTCAGCTTTTAACCTTACAACTACACCAAAAAAGGGAGAATAAATATTTGCACTTATTTTAGTTGATCCACTTGCAAAAGGAATAGCGTTAGCTAAACCGTTTGGAGTACTTAAAGTTGTACCAGCCCAAGTTGGCGATCCAGCAGTTCTATCAGTCATTAAAACATTATTTGTAGAATCAAGTGGGTCAGTAGATAAATTAGAATTTATTCCGCCAAATGGAGTTGTTGTATAATTTACAGTTGTATCATCCCACGAAATAGGTAGATCAATCTGAGAGAGTGTTGATCCTGATGTTACACAAGAATCACATGATCCATACACATCATTAGCAATTAATCCTGTTTGAAAATTATAATTAAGTGATTGAGGGTTATTGACGTTATTCTCATAGATTTTTATATAATCTACTTCAATTGATGAGGGGAACTGAGTGTTTCCATTTGGTCCATTTTGATCTATAGCTAGATTAATTATCAAGTACCACTGATTAGAGTTAAAAGGCCAACTGTGCTGGCCAGGAATTGATGAGAAGCTTGATGGACTAATAGAATGTACTTTTACCCCGTCTACATACCATGCAATGTAATCTTCTTGCCATATAACTGCGTACATGTGAAAATCATCAGCATAATTTCCATTTGTACTATTGTGATTAAAGCTATTATATGAACTTGTTCCAGGACAAGATCCAATATGAGCAGCTCCAGTTGTGATAGTTGTAGGAAGGTCTGAGCCCCACTGCTCCATAATATCAATTTCACCATCACAAGGCCAAGATCCGCCAGAGGGAAGCATCCAAAACGCAGGCCAAAAACCTTCTCCATTAATAGTTTTAATTCTTGCCTCTATTTTTCCATATCGGAACTCCATTTTATCTTTTGACATAATTCTTGACGAAGATAGATTGTATGAATTGCCCCAACTGTCAATAAGCCCATTAGGCTCTTGCTGTGCAGTTATTTTTAGATTACCATTATTAACTTCAGTATTTGAAGGCTGATAGAATTGCTGCTCTCCATTTCCCCAGCCCCAAAGACCATACTGACTTCCACTGCCAATTTCATGAGTCCAGACAGAATCATTGAGGGTTGTTCCGCTAAAATTTTCTTCCCAAACTAAGTTCCAATTAGAAACTGTTAATTGTCTATTAGCATATGAGTTATAATCTGTGATTGGCGCACATGAGCCCCCGTTAAGCATATCATCAATTAAATCTTCTTGACCGGCAAAACTATCTACAGCATATTTGTATTCAAAATCTCCTAATGGAAGATCAACGGTTACCGTATGAATACCATCTCCATCAGTATCAGACATTGGAACACATCCTCCGCACCACCCAAAATATGGGCTCTCTAGATGAACAAAACCAAATGTTGTAGTATCACAATTCATGTCAACATTAAAAACTACACTATATAAACAACTTCCATCATCAGCATCAGCAGAAGAATCATAATTAGATGCCGAAGAATCTGTACAACCAATAGTCTGAATTGAACATGCGTTCCAGGGTGAAGAAAAAACAGTATCACTATTAACAACAGCTACTCTATTAACATAACCCCAACCATTTGGAGCTGATGGATCATAATTAATTGTAATACATGAAAGATTTGAATCAAGTTCTTCTTGAATGCTCCAGTTATCAGCTGAATATTTAAATTCAAGAGAATCACCAGGAGCAAATATTGTTGTAAATTCCCAAATACTATCATTGTTATTATCAGACATAGCCCAGCAACTTCCACACCAACCATTAAAATTTCCATTAACCTCTGGAGTTGTGTAAGGGTCAGTTACGTTTCTCATATCTACTTCAAAAGTTACATTATATGATGAAGGGCCTGAACCACAATCGGAACATGATTCCCAACAAAAAACAGGTAAAGTAGTATCGCCAGAAACATTTAAAGTTCTATTTGTAAATCCAAAATTTGTAACTGTACAAGGCGAACCTGGAAGTAAACTTTCTTGAATTCCCCAACTATCAGCGGAGAATTTAAATTCATAATCAGTATTAATATCAACAATACCCATAACATCCCAAATATTATCACCATTTGAATCAGACATTGCCCAACAATTTCCACACCAAGAATTAAAATTACCATTAACTTCAGGAGTAGTGAACGGATCAACAACATCATTCATATCTACTTGAAATGTTACTTGAGCTGTTGTTTGGGCATTAATATTTATAAATAAAAGAGTTGCAAATAAAAATAAAAAAAGATTTTTCATAGAACTATTTATTAGGTTAGTGTAAATTATACATTTATAAAATTAGTAACAAAAATAATTAATTTAAAAACAATAATGATTAAGTATAAATACTAATCGGAGTATAAATAAAATTAAATTATATAAATTAATAAAAAGATCAATATTACTCAAAAAGTAAAATTACTTACCTTCTATTTTATAGTTAATTTTATTAAAATTAAAAGACATACCAATTTCAGTTGTTAAAAGAAAATTACTTATTGGGGCTAAATTAGATATACAAATCACTTGAATATCTTCACTAATAATTAGTTTTCCATAAGCAATACAAATAAAAAAAACACCTTTATCAGTTTTAATAAGTAAAGATGTGTCTGCTTTTAAAGCAAATAAAAACTGTTGTGTTTTTTTAATTTGATCATCTAATTTTTTAATTTCAATTTGAGCCATCTCCCTGCTAGTTTCAAACTTATCTCCAGCACTACTCTTAGTATCAGAATTCCTAGACTCAACAATTTGAATTAAGCTAATTTTTAAAGATTCTAACTTAGACACTAGCTTATCATTTAGTTTATCTAAAACTAAATCTTTAGAGAGCATTATTATTTCTTCTTTAAATTTACACCTTTATCTCCTCTTGATATAGGTCTTTTATATTTTCTAGCTCTTTCCTTTCGCCACTTATCTCTATCATTAACTTGCTGATTTTTTTCACTTTTCTCATGGAATCCAGAATTAATTCTATCTTGCTTTTTAAGATTCCTGTTAATACTCTTATTATTTAATCTGTGTTCTTCATCGGTAAGTTGCTGAGTAAACTCAACGTTAGATGGAGTATCAAGTAAAGTAATTTCTAAACCCATTAACTCTTCAATTCTATTTTTATAAGTTTCTTCTTTTTTTGTATAAAGTAAGATAGAATTTCCTGTTTCCTCTGCCCTACCAGTTCTTCCAATCCTATGCATATAGTTTTCTGGAAATGTAGGAGTATCAAAATTAAATACGTGGGTGATTTTTTCTGAATCTAATCCACGAGCAATTATATCAGTAGCAATTAAAACTCTTACTTTCCCATCATTAAATTGATTTATTGATCTAAAACGATAATTCTGAGATTTATTTGAATGAATTACAGCAAAGTCAGAAATAAATAATTCTTCAAAAGAATAGGCTAAACTGTCTGCAATTTTCTTACTAGAGACAAATACAATGACTTTTTTCATTATTTCTTTATCCTTTACTAAAGCAACTAATAGATTTAATTTTGAATAAAAATTTGGCACAGAATACTTAACTTGTTTAATATTTTCAAGAGGAGTTCCACTCAAAGCTATCTGAACTTTTTCTGGTTTATCAAAATAACTTGCAATCATTTCATCAACATCTTCAGTCATCGTTGCTGAAAACATAATATTTTGTTTTTTATTAGGAAGAAGTTCAAATATATTAGTAAGCTGAAACCTAAAGCCTAAATCTAACATAATATCCACTTCATCAATTACAACTTTTTTAATACCTTTAAGCTGTAATGCTCTACAAAGGGCTAGGTCATACAACCTACCAGGAGTTGCAACAACAATATCAGCTCCATCTTGAAGCATTTTTTTTTGAGTATTCATATTAGTACCACCATACACACCAATAATTCTGCAGGTAATATATTCAGTCAAATCATTTAAGGTTTGAACAACTTGAGAAACTAACTCTCTGGTAGGAACAAGGATTAATATTCTGGGATTATTTTGATTTGAGAAAATAAGCTCTTGCAGTAAAGGAAGACAGTAAGCAATAGTTTTACCAGTTCCTGTTTGAGCAATACCCACCAAATCATTTCCAGATAAAATCTTTGAAAAAGTCTTCTCTTGAATTGGAGTTTGTTTTTCAAAACCAAAACTATCAATGGCTTGTAATAGTTGTTTATTTAATTTAATGGATTTGAAATCAGTCAATATAAAATATTTATTAATGATAATTTTCACAAAAATAAACATAATGTAGATGATATAATTTATATTTTATTTTTATAAATTTTAATATATTATATATAGAAACTAAAACTATAGTAAAAGGAGTAAATTTGTCTTAATAACAAAAGAAAATAAATATGAAGTTTGATGAGTTAAATCTACACCAATCATTAACAAAAGCAATTAAAGAATTAAAGTACGAAACTCCAACCTCTATACAGCAACAAGCAATACCAATTATACTCAATAATAAAGATGTTTTAGGAAGTGCCCAAACAGGAACAGGAAAAACAGCAGCTTTTGCGCTTCCAATTTTACATCATTTAATAAATCAAAAAAATAGCTCAAAGAAAATCAAAACTTTAGTAGTCACTCCTACTAGAGAACTAGCAATTCAAATTGCAGAAAACTTCACATATTATGCTAAGTATACTAATATAACAAATACTGTAATATTCGGTGGTGTAAAGCAAGGTTCACAGACAGATAGGCTTAAAAAAGGTGTCGATATATTAGTGGCTACTCCTGGAAGATTATTGGACTTAATGGGACAAGGTTATATCTCATTAAATGATATTGGTTTTTTTGTTTTAGATGAAGCTGATAGAATGTTAGATATGGGTTTTATAAATGATGTAAAAAAGATATTAGAGAAACTTCCAATGACAGACAATCATTGTTTTTTTCAGCTACAATGCCAAAAAATATAATTGAATTTTCAAATAAAATATTAAAAAACCCTGAAAAAGTAATAGCACACAAAACATCAACTACAGCAAATACTATTAAACAATTTTTATACTTAACAAATAAATCAACTAAGAAAGATTTACTTCTTCATATCTTAAAAGATCGAAATATTAGCCAAATACTAGTATTTTCTAGAACAAAACATGGTGCAGATAGAATTGTTAGAAATCTAAAAAAGAAAAATATAAATGCTGCAGCAATACATGGAGATAAATCTCAAAATCAAAGACAAAAAACATTAAAAGATTTTAAGGAAAATAATATCAGAGTATTAGTGGCTACTGATATAGCAGCAAGAGGCATAGACATAGATCAATTAAATTATGTATTAAACTATGACATTCCTAATGAAGCAGAAACATATGTTCATAGAATTGGTAGATGTGGAAGGGCCGGAAATAAAGGTGTTTCAATTTCAATTTCCGAACCTGAAGAAAATATTTATGTAAAAGAAATAGAGAAACTTAATTGCAAAGAAAATTGAAATCATTAAGTGAGCAACCATTCAAACAAACTGAAAAACCTATGAATGCTCAACAAAAAAAGGAATTTGAGAAAGAAAAAAACAGAAAAAAACAAGAGTTTTTTAAAAACAGAAAAAAGAAAAGAAGATAAATTTAAGCTCTTTTAAATTTTACTTTGATATGTAAACAAATCAAAGTATCTACCATTTTGCTTAAGTAATTCATCGTGTACTCCCCTTTCTACAATTTCTCCATTTTCAATAACTAAAATTTGATTTGCTTGTCTAATTGTGCTTAATCTATGTGCAATAACAAATGTTGTTCTACCTTTCATAAGCTCTGATAAACTTTTTTGAATTAATGATTCACTTTCATTATCTAAATTTGAAGTTGCTTCATCTAATATTAAAATTTTAGGATCGGCTAACATAGCTCTAGCTATGGCTATTCTTTGACGTTGACCTCCAGAGAGCTTTACTCCTCTCTCGCCAATTAATGTATCTAAACCATCAGAAAAACGATCAGTAAATTCATTTACATATGCAGCATTTACAGCATTTAAAACTTGATTTTCATCGGCATCAGGTCTTGGAAATAAAATATTTTGTCTTATTGTACCTTCAAATAAAAAATCATCTTGAAGAACAACTCCTAATTGATTTCTAAAGGAATTTAGATCAAGTGTGTTAAGATTGTAGTTATCAATTAAAACAGACCCTTTTTCAGCATTAATAAAACTAGCTACTAAAGATGCTATAGTTGATTTACCTGAGCCTGAAGAACCAACAAGAGCTGTTACTGTTCCTTTAGCAGCTTTAAAGTTAATACTGTGTAGCACTCTGTTTCCAATATCATAAGAAAAAGAAACATCTTTAAACTCAATATCACCATCAATATCTTCTAAATTAATTTTCCTTGATGAATTATCAGATTCAGACTCAAGATTCATAATTTCTTCGGTTCTATCTAATCCTGCAAAAGCTTCCGTTAGCTGACTACCTATATTACTCATTTGTATAATTGGCGCAATCATAAAGCCAAGTAATAAAGTGAAGGATAGAAAATCTCCAGTAGTTAATGTTCCATCAATTATCATCGAACCACCCATCCCCATAATTCCAACAGAGGCTAATCCAAGTAAAAATGCTGAAGAACTGGTGATAATTGCTGTAGCTGTTAAACTTTTTTTTACATTTTGAAATAATCTTTCTACACCATCTTCAAAAACAATATTTTCTTGCTCTTCAGAATTAAAACCTTTAATAACACGTACTCCATTCATTGTTTCAGTTAACCTTCCGGTAACTTCGGCATTAATTACTCCCCTCTTTCTAAAAATAGGACGAATATATTTAAATGCTTTTAAAGCAATAAATGCAAATAAAATAATTGGAGTTAAAACTAATAATGTCATTTTTACACTAATATTTATAAGCAGAAAAAAAGAAACAATTGCTGTAATAGTACCACCAAATAATTGTACTAATCCCGTTCCCACAAGATTTCTTACACCTTCAACATCACGCATAATTCTAGAAACTAATGCACCAGATTTATTATTATCAAAATATGAAATGGGTAGTGAGAGAATCTTTTTTTGAACCTTTGCTCTTAATTTAGATATTAAAAATTGAGCTTCAACGCTTAAAAGACGTGTGAGAGCAAAAGAAGTAAGTGCTTGTAATAAAATAGCACCACTAATAATAAAAATCATAATTGTCAAAGCCTCGAAATCTTTATTTGGAATAATTTCATCAAGCAGCTCTTTACTTTTTAGAGGCAGTACAAGACTAGATAATCTACTGATTACAATTAAAACTAATCCAACAAACATAATTGATTTTCTAGGCCAAATAAATTCTTTGAAAGCTTTAGCAACTGTAATTTTTGATTTTTCCATCTTTAAATTATTTTATTCAAAATTAATTTATAAATCACAGTTTCATTCATCATTATTAAAAATAATAGAAAGAATAAAAATTTAATATTTATTTCAAATTTGGATTAGTTAATTTTGTAAACATATCATTTTATTAAAAATCATTTATAATGCAACAAACTGAATTTCTAAACAATATTGTATTTAAGGACTTAAAAAATCTCAATAAAGACCCTAAGAAAAAGGAAATTATTTATTTTTCAGAAGAAGACTTTCAGATTGTTCTTGAAAGAGCTGAACATTATGGCATTAGTATTTACTCTATTGAAACTTGGAAAAATAAAAAATCTCAGGCAATTTCAGTGAATGAAGATTTTAGAAAAAAAGCAACTGACCCTAGGTGGTATAAAAAAGCTTTTTTAACTTTTAAGACTACTGAAAAAAAACTTAATTATTCTGCAACATATAAAGTTTCTAACAAACTATTGGCTAGAGAAAACCTATCTAAAATTAATGTTAATGACAAATAATAAAATTAAATCACAACCTAATAATCCTTTACACGGGGTAAAATTATCTACAATAGTTGAGTTTTTATATAAAAAATATGGATGGGAGGAGTTGTCAGAAATTATTAATATAAATTGTTTTAAGAGTGACCCGTCAATAAATTCAACTTTAAAATTTTTAAGAAAAACAAGATGGGCAAGAAATAAAGTTGAAAAACTATATCTTGAATCAATTTAGATTTTTAAACTAAAAAATATTAATATGAAAATGAACCTTTTTAAAATAAGTATTTTATTATGTTTTCTTAGCTCATGCGTAAGAACTGAATGTAAAGATTGTACAAAACTCTTTGATACAACATTTAACAAATAATGAACTTGATAGTATTGTTCAAGATTTGCCTAAAAATAACACAACTGATTCTTCAAATTATTTAAACTGGCAAGAATTTATTGATTTAAATATATCAACTTTAGATCATCAATTAAATACAGATATTGAAGTATGCAGCAAATATGGAGGCATGACATCAGTTGATCGATTAGGAGACAAGGAGGAAGAACAAATAATTTGGTATTCTCATGGATCAACAGATTTAATGTTGCCACACGGTGAAATAATTACACTTGGGACAGTCTATTATGATTGTGAATAAAAAAAGCCTTGAATATAATTCAAGGCTTTCATTATTAAAAATATTCTTTTAAACTATTCTTCATCCATAGAAGCTGGAGATGAAACAGCCATAACCATTCCTGTAGCATCAAAGTAATCACCAGATGAAATTATTTTACCTTCTTTAACGTCGAAGTAATGATAAGAATCAACTGAGAAAGACTTTCCTGTTTCAAGACTCTCACCAGACCAAGTACCATAAACTCTTACACTTCCATTATTAGTTAGAGATGTAGTGTCAACACCAGGTAACCATACTGCATTTTCAAATTTTACGTTAGTAAAGCCTTGCATGTAAAAACTTGCTTGACCTAAGACACCATCATAATCAACAACTCCCTGACCATACATAGGAGATTGATGCTTAACATCCTCACTAACTAAAGACTTAAATGTTTCAAAATCTGTTGGAGTTTCATAACAAGACATTGCTTTTTTAGCTACTTCTAAATTTGTGTTATATAAAGCTAAATTATCTGATTGAGTACAAGAAGATAAAATAACTATAACTGATAATATTAATAAATTTCTCATTTTTTTTTTTTTATAATTTATTGCTAATCTATAATTTTTCTGAGATTACTACAAATAATCTTCCACTTAAGTAAAACAATATTAAATTCGCACTTGAGTAAAAAAAAATTAGAATGAAAAGTGAAAAAAATCAAAATCCAGCTAATAAAATCCAAGATTTACAATTTTTTGGAGAATTTGGAGGAGTAAATCCATCAATTGCAGATTCTTCTACATTTACATACTTAGCTGGAAAAACTATGGGAGATGTCTTTGAAGGTACACGACAAGGATGTTATCTCTATTCTCGTCATACAAACCCATCAAATTCTTATTTAGGACAAGCAATTTCTGAAATGGAATACACTAAGGGAGCAATACTATCAGCCTCTGGAATGGGAGCAATTAGCTCAACAATTTTACAAATATGCAGCAGTAATGATGAAATTGTTAGTAGCAGAACCATTTATGGTGGAACATATGCTTTTATGAAAAATTATTTGCCAAAATTTAAAATTAAAACAACATTTGTTGATACAACAAAAATTGATCAAATTGAATCAGCAATAACAGAAAAAACAAAAATAATTTTTTGTGAAACAATGAGTAACCCTTTACTTGAAGTTTCAGATATTAATGCAATTTCTAAACTCGCAAAAAAGTATAATATTAAATTAGTAGTAGATAATACATTTACACCAATGATTTTCTCACCTGCAAAAATGGGAGCTGATGTGGTAATTCATTCACTAACAAAGTTTATTAACGGTACATCAGATACTGTCGGCGGAGTTATCTGCTCAGACGAAGAATTTATAAGTGACTTGATTGATGTAAACTCAGGAAGTGCCATGCTGTTGGGCCCTGTGATGGACTCAATGCGTTCTGCTAGCATACTTAAAAATATAAGAACACTGCATTTAAGAATGAAAAAACACTCTGAAAATGCCATGTTCTTAGCAAGCTCATTTCAAAAAGATGGTTTAAAAGTAATGTACCCAGGACTAAGTTCTCACCCTCAACACAAAATGATGACCAATTGTATGAACGATGGGTTTGGCTTTGGGGGAATTTTTGTTATTGATGCAAAAACAAAAGAACAAGCAAATAAATTAATGGAAGAAATGCAAAATTCTAATTTAGGTTATCTCGCAGTTAGTTTAGGATTTTACAAAACATTATTTTCTGCTCCAGGACTATCAACTTCATCTGAAATACCGGATGAAGAAAGAAAAGAAATGGGACTTTCGGATAGTTTAGTAAGGATTTCTATCGGTATTGATCATGATATTACTAGAACATATAGAACAATATTTAAATGTATGAAAGATTTAGAAATACTTTAATTATTAAAAAAATTCTAGTAAAAACTACTCTAAAATTATCATTTTTCTCAACTGATCCATCATCATAAATATTAAAAAATATGGTGTTTTTTTCTTTGTTAATTTCAGAACCAAGTACATTAGTTCTTCTTATTAAAGATTTATCTGAATTAATAATATTATTAATATTAGTAGTATTTAAACATAGTGATTCAACTTCAATATTATAATAAAAATAATAATAACCAGGCTGAGAAGCGCTCGATCCAGTGATACTTATCATGTCAGCGATATTATAAGGAAAGGCTGCACCAGTTTCATTTCTGAAAAGACCTGAATTATTATCAGAAACTCCAAGTTGTAAGTTTGAAGATATTGTTAACATTAAAATTTAAAATAATATTTTGTTTTCCTGCAAAAACATAAAGTGTAGTATCATCAATAACAACACCATTATCATTGCGCAGCTCAAAAGTTAATGATTTTGAATTTTCTAAAAACACATCACAGGATCTAATTAAGCAATTATCATAACTATCAAAAATTAAATATTGATCGTTGTAAAAAAATGAACCACTTCCAATATTATTATCTAATGCACCTCCATTAAATGAACTGACATTTGCATTTGAATTATAATTAGATGCAGTGGAATTCATACATCCTAATACTGCTGTAACACAATTTCCATCATCAAAGCAAGCAGTTGGGTCAAAATTATAAGATAAAGGGTCTGTACATCCACTAATATAACAACAACTCCCATCGTCAGTTACTGCGATATTTGAAAAATTATATGCTAAGGAATCTATACATCCACAGGTCTGATCTAACTTATATTTTAAGTCGAAACTGGAAAAGATGGAGTGTTGTAATTATTATTTTGCCCTAAAAGAAAATAAGCATCGCAACCAATAACAAAACTTCCAGGAGCCCAAATAGCATCTCCAGGGTGAGAAGGTAATTGAAGCCAGGAATCATTTAATGGATTATATTGCCAAAATTCTCCATATCCTAATGGATTATGATCGTCTCCATCACCACTTAAAATATATCCTTTTCCATTATAAGCAAATTGAGTTCCAGCTACTCTTGCTTCAGATGGAAAATCTGCTAATTGCAACCAACTATCATTGATTGGATCATATCTATAAAAATCATTATAAATATAGGCATTTGAAGAAGGATTAGTACCAGGGCCAATCATACTTCCGTGACCAAAACCAACATAAGCATAATCTCCTATTCCAAAGTAATAAGGATGATGTCTATTATTTCCAATAAAATTATTTTTTTGATTCCAACTATCTTGACTTATATCATACTCCCACCAGTCACCTAAGTTACCATTATTGTTACTACCACATCCAACATAAATCTTATTATTTACTAAAATCATCGCTGGATGGTTCCTACCATCTCCAGTGAAACTTGATTTTTGTGTCCATATATCATTTAACATGTCATACTCCCACCAATCCGTAGGAAAAGAACCGTTATCAGTAGAACCAAAGCCTACATAAGCCTTATTATTATATGAAACAGCATAACCATAGCCTCGCCCAGATCCAGGAAAATCTTGTAACTGACTCCAAGAATCATTTATTTTATCATACTTGAACATATTATTTAAATAACTTCCAGAAACAACAAATCCATAATCATCATTTGAAAATGTAATTGGATGATGCCTTCCTTCTCCAATAAAATTTGATGAATTAGTCCAATTCTGAGTTATAGAAATTAATGGTAATAAAAGAAAATATTAAGAGTAAATTTTTCATGCTATAAAATTAAAATAACATTCTTAATTTCTAATGCGAAAAATGATTTTTTTATGATTTTTTAAGTATATGAAATTTAAATTTAACTGTTTAAGTAAAGATGTAATCTCTTTAAAATCAGTCAATAATAACCTTCTTTTCAACTGTTCCATTATTATAATTATAGAAAAGAACAGAATTTTTTTTATCAATTACTTTTTGACCTAATAAATTAGTTATTGAAATAAGCTTATTTGATGAATTAAATTCATGAATTTCAGATGGGTTATTAGAAAAAAGTGAGAAAAAATCCCATATTTCTTGCTCAATTACCATATCTGCATCAGACCCCCAATTATGTCCATTTTGATGTGTATATAACCATACATCATTACTGTTTGAAGCAAATGAGGAGTATTTCTTACTTATTGTTATTTTACCATTATTATTTAAATCAGGAAATGTGTCAATATTAAGACTTGTAAGAGAATTATAATTAACCCAAAAATTTACCAAAGTATCAACAGACAAATAAGGGCCCCAGTACTGATCATTTACATCACCACCAAAATATGTCACATTATCATTTAGTCCATGCGTTACAAAGAAAGGAATAGAAAAATTTGAAGTAAAAAGATTATTTATTAATCCATTTGGAAAAACTGTTCCAGCTACAGGAGCAAAAGCTTTAAAAACATTAGAGCCATCAAAGGCTAATAAGTAACACATCTCCCCTCCATTGGACATTCCAGTAAAAAAAGTGTTAGATGAACTAAGTTGGTAAGTAGATTGTAAATAAACAGCTAAACTTTCTAAAAAATCAACATCATCAATATTAACACCAGAATGAAAATCATAACCAACATTCCAAAAATTATCTCCCCAAAAATCAGAAGTCCCCTGTGGATAGCAAACAGCAAAACCATTTTGATCAGCTATATTATTCATGCCAGAGTAAGACATAATTCCTTGGGCAGAGCCTGTAAATCCATGTGCAACAAAAACTAAAGGAGCATTTGGAGCTAAATTGCTTGGTGAATAATAAATATATTCTCTGCTTAAACCATCATGTAAAAAATTAAAGTTTTGCTGTCCAAATGAAATCATTGGCAAACAAAATAAAATAAGTAGTATTTTTTTCATCATAAAATATTATCTTCTTGAGCTAAGCTTAGCAAGTAACCTTAATATTTCAAGATAAAGCCAGATTAGAGTAACCATTAAGCCAAATGCACCGTACCACTCCATATATTTAGGAGCTCCATTAGCAGCTCCTGTTTCAATAAAATCAAAATCCATCACTAAATTTAGAGAAGCAATGACTACAACAAAAAGCGAAAAGCCAATACTTAACATAGATGAATTGGCAGGGTTCATTACAGGAAGCCCTCCACTTCCAAACATACTCATTAGAAAGCTAATTAGGTACACAACTCCAATTCCAGCCGTAGCAGCAAAAAGTCCTAATTTAAAATTTTCTGTTGGTTGAATTATTTTTGATTTATAAGCAAATAAAAGAGCAGATAAAATCCCTAGAGTAAGCATAATTGCCTGAGGAACAATTCCAGGTTCAAAGGCATCAGCATATATTTTTGAAATACCTCCAAGTGCTAGTCCTTCAAGTAAAGCATATATAGGCACTGTGGTAGCTGACCACTCTTTCTTAAATATCGTAACAAGAGCTACAATAAATCCACCTACAAAACCTATTATAACATAATCAAGAATGGCATTAGTATAAGTATAGTAGGCAGCAATTAATAGTATACCCATACTAATCGCTGTTTTATTAACTGCACCGTCAATAGTCATAACTCCTTGTGGGGAAGCAATTAAATTTTCAAAGGTCTTTTTATTTAATGCAGGATTACCTGATTTTATCATTATTTGCTATTTTTAATTAAAAATTTAAGCTTTTATTGTTGAATTATGAGCAATAATTAAACTGCAAGATAAAGAAAAAAATAATTATCTAGTAGATTTTAATTTATCCAAATATTTATCATAGACTTTAGAGTTAACTTTTCTTTGATCCCATGATTCAAAAGTGAGTAACTCAAGCTTATTATCTACTGCATACTGAATATCTTTTCGATAATCTTTATAGGAATTATAATCTGTTGATGTTAAAGTATTCCATTCATTTTGAAAATATGAAACAGGGTTAAACCAATAAGAACCTATTATAAGATCATTTTTAGAATCATTTTGTTGCTCTATTTTATTTATTGCATTAATATTGATTTGATTTACTATAGCGCTCATTGTATTTCGAACTATTGTTCTGTTTATTATGGAGTCTTGCCCTTGCTTTGTAGTATCTAAATCAAGATAAATGCCCATTAGTAGATGATGTAATTCTTCTTTTGGCAGTTTAAATACAGCGTAAGTATCTTTTCTATTTGCATCTAGAAAATCTGTCATGTAATTAGGTGGATACTTTAAGCTAACGTATTGATGAACTGATCCTGGAATTAAAACACATAACATCAACCAAATACTTATCATTTTAAATGCAATTGATGTACTTGAAGAGCTAAAGACAATAATAAAATAAAAAGGAATTATAAAAAGGAAAATATATAAATTTGATAATAGAATTAGATCTACAGCATCAGCAATTAGAATATTATTTATAAAGACAACGCTAATAATTAAAGCATTTACTGTGGTTAGTAAAAGAGTTGTATAGAAAATTAATCTGTAAAGAATCCAATTTTTTGAATTTCCAGTCTGTATTGCAATAAGATTATCAAATTTTAAATCCTTTTCTAATCCATTTAAATTATATGTCAAAATAATAAGTAGTAAAGGAAGTAAAAAAAGTATGAGAAAAGAAAAGTCAATATTTCCATTTATTAATCTTTCATAATTAGAAATTTCTTCTACTATATCACTATCAAATGGCGAGCTCCAAATAGTCACTTTTTTATAGTATCCATATTGTTCAGATTGTCCCAGTCCAAGAGGTAAAAGTGAAGATGGGTTTTTAACTACATAAGTTGGAGAGTATCTCATGCACCAATATGGATCTGTGACGTCTATCCAATCTCTATCTTTTGGACCTGTTTCTCCATTCTTAAACCAATTAACAACTTGTGAAATATTCTCATCATCTTGTTGTTGAATATTTTCAATAGTAGAAAGATGATTATTTTGTAAGTTAAAGCCATTATAAATTGAATAAATACAAGCTAAGACAAAAAATAAATAAGTAAATAGTTTTGCTTTACTTTTTATAAAGTGCTTAAATTCATAAAGAAAGATATTTAACATTTTCATATATCTAAAGTTTTTCGTGATGAAAAAGAAAGAAAAATAACAAGCATAGATACCCAAAATAAAAGGATTAAAAAGTCAATTATATATTTTGAATAAAATGAAGAAAAAGTTGGGTTCTGATATTGAAACTCTTTAACAGATCTAAAAAACTCATTACTTGCTTTCCATCCTCTTTGTCCTGTTTTCGAGCCACCAAATGCATACTCATCGTTTAAAGACTTAATAAATACTCTTCTATATTTTTCAGCTTGACTTAAAAAATCTAAATGATGATACATATCTGTACCAGATGTTCCCATACTTAGGTTTTGTAAAGAAATAAAAGGATTAACAAAACCACTAATTTGGTAAATATTTTTTTGTGATTTAAGCTGATCATATAAACTTCCAAAATGTTTATCCCATACTTTATTTCCATATTCCTCATCTTCTTGCATGAGAATACCAGAAAAATTAATTGGCAAATCTTTAAGTTTTTCTACATTATATTTTTCTAAGGTAGCTTTTTCTAAAGCTTGCCGCCTATCTCCACGAGGATTATGACCATCAATTCCCTTAGATCTATCAGAAGCCATTGATTCTTTAAAATCAATTCTTGTAGGAAGTGGAGAAATTTCTTCAGCTGTTTTACCAATTATTGATGGTAAAAAGATAGTCCAAATAACCCATATTAAAATAGTTACAGATAAAGCTGCTGTACTATTTTTAAAAATAACAGACAATAAAACTGTAAGAGTAACTATTATAAAAAAGTAAATAGCATAAGTGAAAAGCAATAGAATAAGTCTCAAGAAAGTATCTGAGCTTAATTCAGTACTATTAAAAACAAACTGAACTATAATAGATGCTAGTAATAAAACTATTCCAATTACCCATATACTAAAAACTTTAGAAAAAACTATCTGTCTTAAGCTTGCTCCCTGTATAAGCAAAAGCTTAAGTCTCCCGTTACTTCTTTCTGAGGTATAACTATTAAAAGAAAAGAAAATTAAAAATAATGGAATAATAAATTGAAAAATCAAGGCAGGCTTTAACTTTCCAAATTTTGAAATAAGTAATGATTGAGATGCTTCAGAAAAAACTACATCATTTTGTTTATGACCCTCTAGTCTAAGAACATTTCCTGTAACAGCATTAATTCCTTCGTCAATACTATTTAGAATAGAAGTAGATTTAAAAGCATAACTTCCAAAATGTGCAGCACTATGTGGGTTTGAGGGCTCCATTTGATCCCATTGTAATCTAATATGTTCTTGAGCTATTTTTTGTTCTTCAAGCTGTTTCTCATTTTGAATAATCCCAAAGAATGTCACTACACACAAAGAAATCAGAAAGAATAAACTTAAAAAAACAAATAATTTATTTCTAAAAAACCCTTTCCACTCATTTACTAAAATATTTATCATAAACTAAAAGATTAATTTTTCATAAAATTTATATAGATCTCTTCAAGCTGGTTGGAACTAACGTCTTTAGATAGAATTTCATTGACAAGCTTACCTTTTTTTAAAATACCAATCTTGTTACATGTTTCTCTAACTCTGAATATATCGTGTGATGCCATTAAAATAGTAGCTCCTTTTGATGCTAGCTTCTTTAACATCTCTGACAACTCATTGCTAGCTAAGGGATCTAATCCACTTGCAGGCTCATCTAATAAATAAATACTTGCATCTTTTGCTAATGCAATAGCAATTCCTACTTTCTGGCGCATTCCTTTTGAATAATCAGAAGTGACTTTGTTGTGAGCATCTGATTCTAAGCCACACTCAGATAGTAATTCTTTTAATTCTTCATTTTTATATTTTAAACCAGCTATTTTACAGAAATAATCTAAATTCTCAATTCCACTTAAGTATGGATATAAATTTACATTTTCAGGAATATATCCAATTTTATCTTTTTTGTTATTTAAATTATTTTGAGAATCAAATACTTCAATTGATCCACTATCTGGCTGTAAAAAGCCTAAAAGTAAATTCATTGTAGTAGACTTTCCAGCTCCATTAGCTCCTAAAAGACCATAAATCTCACCTGGATTAACCTCTAAACAAAGATTATCAAGAGCTTTATTTTGATTAAAGGATTTGTGAATATTTTTTAATTTTATCATATAATTTATATTAAATAATCTATGTTTAAATTTGTTGACAATCAACACAACTTCCTTCAAGAATAACTTTTAAATTGTTGATTAAAAACCCTTTGTACTCATTTACTACAGGTATTTTAAAATCATTTATGCAGTATGTTTCATTACAAATAGAACATAGTAAATGAGCATGATTATGTAAATGTTTTTCAGAGCTACATTCACTTTTGCATAAAGCATATTTAATTAAATTAGCCTTGTCTGGAACTTTATGAATTAAACCATTTTTTTCAAAAGCATTTAAGGCTCTGTAAATAGAGACTTTGTCAATTTGATAGGATAAATTATTAATAATCTCATCTACAGACAAAGCATGATGAGTTTTATAGAATAGTTCAATTAAAAATTTTCTAAATGATGTTTTACTCAATCCGTGTTGAGATAATAACAATCCAAAATCAATATTTTCCTTATCAATTAATTTCATAATTCAAAAATATTAAAATAAACGCAAATCAATTGCATTTATCAAAATAAATATATATTTGCAAAGTTAATTTTTAAAAAGTAGATTAGTTGAAAACGATTTCATTTTCTTTAGACAATGTTGGAATAATAGCTAGCTCTTTGTGTATGATACATTGTATTGGAACTCCTTTTTTATTTATTGCTAAAGCATGTTCAGCAACATGTTGCTCTGAAGCTCCATTGTGGTGGCAAATAATAGATTATTTATTTTTAGTAATTTCTTTTATAGCAATTTATTTTGTTACTAAAAAGACAATTTCAACTTGGTTAAAAATAGCTTTTTGGAGCTCATGGTTTATTTTACTTCTTACTATATTAAATCATACATTTCCAACTTTTGAAACTCCTAAAAACTTTATATATATCCCAGCATTTGCTGTAGTTATTTTACATTTTTACAACCTAAAGTTTTGCAAATGCGCAGATGATAGCTGTTGTATAGAATAAAATTATTCTAAAGAAAATACCTACTCAACCTTCACTAGAAAAAATTCTTTTCCAGCAATATTTTTAACAATAATTTCTTTTTTATTTTCTTTTGATTCAGAAAGTATTTTTTGAACATTCTCTTCTCTTATACTAGTTCTATATATCTCTCGAGTAATAGGATGCTCATAGGACAAATAAAATTGTCCAAGAGAATCAAATTCTAATTCAGTAATAGAAATATTCCATTTGATCCAGAGCTTTTTTGATTGCAGTTTATACTTATTTAACTTTGGGTTTTCTCCAATAAATAATATTTTATTATGAGTAAAGATTTGATTTTTATTATTATTTATTAAGTCTGCACTTTGACAAAGACTAAAGATTGGAAAACATAACAATATTAAAATTTCTTTCATAATGATTATTCTATTATGCAACTAAAATTGAAGTACATGGATGCAAGTATAATTAAAATGAAAATAATTTCTAAAGGAATTAAAATTAAATACTAATCTGTAAATAAAAAATGCCAAGAGTCACTCCAACTCAGAAATGTATTTAATTGATTAACAGTTAGAGAATCCTTAATTAGAATATGTTTATCATCAATCTCAGAATAACGAATATTATTCACTTGCATATAATTTTGCTTATAATCAATAAAGTTGACATCAGGTCGTCTAACATAATTAACAAATAAAGAATCAGCTCCAAAATAATTAAATCTACTTAAAGTAATTAGCTCATAGGAATCTGAATCTTCTTCTTTTAAATTAATATACAGTTTATTTCCCTGGTACTTTAATATTAAATTTTCTGAACTTACATATAAAGTATCTTCATCTTTCAGAAAATAGTTTTGGCAAATATTATAATCAAGACCCATTTCAGCAGTAAAACTTCCGTGAAATTTATTAGGTATTCTTTCAATATTTTTTAAATATGTAGGCTGTGGAAATTCAAAAAATACATCAGTACAAGAGCTTAAAAATATTAGCACTAAAATTATATTTATTTTAATTCTCATTTTTTTTAAATCAATATTACAATTAATTTAAAAAAAAACTATGCTATGCATTGTACAATCAAGCACTTAGACAAAAAACTTAATCTTACAATACTGTAAAAAATTTATTTTTTTTAATGCT
Organism: uncultured Flavobacteriales bacterium; assembly: GCA_905181585.1. Classification (GTDB taxonomy): domain Bacteria; phylum Bacteroidota; class Bacteroidia; order Flavobacteriales; family BACL11; genus CAJIYG01. Next base: position 77,477 of record CAJIYG010000002.1, on the reverse strand, counting down.
AATAAAAATTATTGAGTATAATTTTCTTTTCTACAGATCCGTCATCATAAAGATAAAATATTAAACTATTATCTTTAAATTTTATATCTCTTCCTAAAGCATCAAAGAGCATAATAATTTTTTTATCTTCAGGTATTTCATTTATATATGTGGATTGATTAATCAAACCGTTAATATCATATTTAGAGAGAAATTTCCAGACCTCTTCAGAGGCATTTATATCAAAATTGGTACCTCCAAAATTAAAATTACTTCCAGGCCAGCTGTGACCACCATTAGTAATTTTAAATAATTCAGTTGTAACCCCATTATCACCATTGCCATAAATAATATGCTCTACAGTACTTGAGTCACTTAAATCATAGTTTGGTATTAAAATAGTATCAGCAATTAAATTACAGTTATTATAGCTTCTCCAGTATTCAAGTCCATATTGCATAGAAGAGAAATTAACAACCGTATCGTTTGTTCCATGAATTTGTAAAATTGGAGTTGAATGAATAGGGTTACATGATGATAATTGATAAGAAGTCATGGCTCCGGTTACAGACGCAATAGCAGCAATTTTATCATTCATATCGCACGCTAAAAAATAGCTCATTGCTCCACCATTTGACATACCTACTGAATAAACACGGCTTAAGTCAATATTATAATCTATTATTAGTTTATTATACAATGAATTGATAAAACCAATATCATCAACGGTTGTGTTTCCATAATTCCAATGAGATTCTCCCGAACTATTTAAAAGTCCTTTTGGATGCACGATAATAAAGTTTGCAGTATCTGCAATATCTCTGAAATCTGCATTATTTATTGCTGTAAAAGGATTACCTCCTCTACCATGGAAATTAAATAGTAAAGGAGTTGATACAGAAGGATTATAAATCTGAGGAATATAGCTTACATATTGACGATAGATGTTATCATGAAATATGCTGTCAAAAACAGTTTGTTGAGCAGAACAAATAGAAAAAGTAAGAAGAAAAATTAAAAGGAGTTTATTCATGATAAACTATAGAATTCCAAAAATAACAACAGCATAAATAAAAAACCGCAAAAATCTAAACAGCGACCATAGTAAATAGTTTTTCAAACTATATTTAATCAGGCCAGAAGTCATACTTATTAATGAATGAGGAAGTGGAGAAACAGCACCAAGAACTATAAAAAAACCACCCCATTTTCGTAAATTCACTATATGTTTAGAAATTTTATTTTCTATAAAACCTTTAATAAAAGGTATTAAATAAAGATATCTACCAATAAAATAAGATACAATTCCTCCCATATAAGAAAGAAGTGCAAGAAGACAAACATAAAGAAAAGGATGAGAAGATTTTGTGCTCCAAATTATAAATAGTTCAGGAGGGATTAAACCTAAAAAAGATTCAGAAATAAAAAAAATAGACATTAACATTACAGATGAATATTTTTCAAATGAATTTTTTATTAGCAATTCTAGATCAATGAAAAAAAAGTCAATACAGAATATTAATAAAATAAAAAGAAAAAAAAGAATAAGGCCTTTTATAACTGTACTTAATAAAAAAGAATAAAAATTAGTTAGTGAATAGTAACGATTTATTCTTTGTGAAGATTTAATTAATTTATCAAGTAAGTTTTTTAATTTCATATAAAACTATTCTAAAAAAGATTCAATAGATTTAGCAGTGTCTAAAACCGTCTTTTCAAAATTTATTGGTTGCCAATTAAATGTTTTCATCGTAGATGAAACATCACCATTGTAAGTCTTTACCAATAAAAGCTCGCATACTTCTAGCTTCTCTATCAAAATTACCAATAAAATTTAGCAAAAAATTTGGAGCTAATCTTAGTGCTAACCTTATCATAACCATTAGATTTTAATATTTTTGCTATTTCTTGAAACGGATAAGGGCTCTCTGTGGTTACAATAAATCGTTTTCCGCTTGCATTTTTATTTTCAAGAGCTAGAGACATGTATTTTTGCAACATCTCTTACATCAGACATATTAATAGAAGATTTAGGGACCATTGGCATCTTACCAAGAATCATATTTTTGAACATTCCCATAGAAGCTCCCTCCATATTTCCTGAAAGTGTTGGCCCAAATACAGGACCAGGATTGACAACTGTTAACTCCATGGTTTTCTTTATCATCTTGATTTTCTGATAAAATCCCATGCACTTCTGTTCAGCCAAGTGTTTTACTTTTTGCATATGCAGATACATTTTTTGCATTTGACATTTGTCCATGAATTAGAATCAACTTTTATAGATTTATCTGCATCTCCTAGCATAGAAACCATGGAAGATGTAATAACAACACGTTTTACTCCGGCTTTCTTAGCTGAATTCAATGCTCTCATTGTTCCATCTACAGCAGGTCTTACATATTCATTTTCATCTTTTGGCTCAAACATTATAAAAGGAGATGCAACATGAAGAACATAATCACATCCTTGCATTGCACTATCCCAGCCATTATCACTAAGAAGATCTAATTCACAGAATTCTAAATTATCTTTTGGATCAATTTCTTTTTTAATAGCATTAATTACATTTTCTGATTTTGATAAACTTCTAAGGGAACCACGAACAGAATATCCATTCTTTAATAATTCTACGGCACAGTGATTGCCTATATATCCAGAAATTCCTGTCAGCAAAACCTTTTTCTTCACTTTTAACATAAAATATTTATTTTTTGCAAATATCCATGTTTGACATCTAAATCAAAAGGTTTTTTTCTACTTAATTTTAAATAAAAAAGTTATTATTCTAAACCTTAGAGAAAGACAAAGTTAAATTATTTAGAGCTCTCGCATACAAAACAACTAAAAGAACTAAAACCATACAAAAAATGAGTAATATGATTCTAACTTTTTTCCAAGTAAAAGTTTTTGAAGTAGAAGAACTATTATTACTATTCATAACCTTTTTTAGTCTTTGCTTATATTCAGCTAGCGTTTCCTTTTCAAGTGGGTACTTATTTAAGGAATCAACTTCTATCTTAACAGAAGTTTCACTATTTATAATAGTATCATTTATTTGTACACTAGAAATAATTGGAAAAGATGGAAAACAAAAAAATGGAAAAAACAATAAGACAAAAAGAGAATTTTTAAATTTCATAAAGTTTTTAATTAATAAAATGAGTTAGTAATTATTGCTAATTGCCATCAAATAAACCAATAAATAATCTTAACATTAGAAACCCTAAAATAACTGCAACTAGAGCAACTATTAGAGCTAACGATCTCAAATCTACTTTTACCTTTTGGTTTTCATTTCCAGTAAGTCTCTGTTTCTTTAGTCTTTCTTTGTATTGAGCTAAAGTTTCCTTTTCAATTGGATACCTGCTTAAGGAATCAATTTCTGTCTCAACAAAAACCTTGCCATTTATAATGATAGTATCATTTTTTTGAAAATCAGATTTAATAGGAAAAGATGCAAAACAAATAAGAGGAAATGATAATATTATAATTAGAAAAGCTTTCATTGTTGTAAATTATTGTTAATAATAGATTACAATTTTAATATTTAAATATTAATTTATTATGCCTTGCATAATATTTCAAGCAAGTAGAAAATATTAATTAGTCAAAATATAATTTTATCATATTTAACTTCTTTTAAATAAAATAATTTTACTTTTATTTAGTGTTTAATAAAGTCAAAATAATTGAATGTCCTAGAGATGCTATGCAAAGCATTAAGACTTTTGTACCTACAAATATAAAGCTACGCTATTTACAAAAGGTAGTTGATGTTGGATTTGATGTTGTAGATATTGGAAGTTTTGTGTCTTCTAAAGCAATTCCTCAACTTTCAGATACCTCAATAATTATTGACTCAATTGATCTCTCAAATTCAAGCTCTGAGCTACTTACCATTGTTGCAAATAAAAAAGGAGCAATAAATGCCTCTAAGTTTGAAAATATAAGTTTTCTAGGATATCCTTTTTCAATATCTGAAACTTTTCAAATGAGAAATACAAATAAAACAATAAATGATTCAGAGAATGAATTAACAGAAATTCTTACTATTGCTGAAAAAGTAAATAAAAAGGTTGTTGTGTATTTATCAATGAGTTTTGGAAATCCATATTCAGATCCATGGAACTTAGATATTGTTAACCATTGGGTCAATAAGTTGAGTAAAATGGGTGTAAGAATTATATCTCTTAGTGATACTATTGGAACATCTAATCCTAAATCTATAAAATCTATTTTTAATTCTGTACTGAAGAATCACCCCGATATAGAATTTGGGGCACATCTACATTCTGACCCAAATACAAGCTATGAAAAAATACATAGCGCCTATGAAGCTGGTTGTAGAAGGTTTGATGGCGCTATAAAAGGATTTGGAGGTTGTCCCATGGCTAGTAATCAATTAGTTGGCAACATTGCTACAGAAAACCTAATATCTTACCTTGACGCTCATAAAATATCGCATGATGTTAATCTATTGCACTTTAAAAAATGTTGTAATGAGTCTTTAGAAATTTTTGATAAATTTCATTAGATATTGCCCACTAAATTTGGACTATAGCTTTTAATCTTTACAATCTTAATTTTTTTCTATTATGAATTTTGAGATATTATTATGTAAATCCTTTTGACTATTAGAAATTTGAATCATCTTAGAATCTTGAGATATCTTCTCTAAAGGGTGATGTTCTAAACTATCATAAGCTCCAAACATTTCAAAACACTCTGAAACTACCTTATTCATTAATTGAATTGAAATTAACTTTGCCATAGAAATTTCTTTTTCATGATTATCTGAGCTTTCCAAGCTACTAAATATGTTAAAAACAAACTGTTTAGAACATTCTATTTCAGAAGCTAATTGAGCAATTTGGTGTCTAACTACTTGAGAGCTACTTTTCTTATCCCCATTATTATCAGTTTGATTGATATGCTTGATGGTAATATCAATTGTTTTCTCAGCAATAGCTATAGTTTTTGTTGCTAATGAAAGATTATATTTATCAGAAAAAGAAGAAAAATTATTTTGATTTAAAGAATGAATATTACTATTTATTGTACTCTCCTTTGAGCTAAAATTTGATTTTGCTTTTTCATATTTAACATCATCAATAATAACTTTAGCAATAATAGCTCTCATAATTTCTGAAGTTCCACCACCAATTGTTCCAATTCTTGAATCTCTAAACATTCTAGCCATTGGATAATCCTCTGTGTAACCATTTCCACCAAAAAACTGTAGACATTGGGTAGAAATCTTCTCATGAAGTTCTGTAACAAGTAGTTTACCGATGGAACATGACTTAACATCATAAATTCCTTTATCAAATAAATCACAGCAGTAATAGCTAAAAGCTTTTAACGCTTCCAGCTCAGATGATAATTGAGATACTCTATGTCTTAACACTTCAAAGTTGTCTATTGTTCTTCCAAATGCCTTTCTTTGAGACATATAGCTTAAAGATTCTGACAATGCAAACTCCATAGTAGCAACACCACTAGGTAAAAAACAAAGTCTTTCAAGTTGTAAACCATTCATTAAATAATAAAACCCTCTCCCCTGTTCTCCTATTAGATTTTCTTTAGGCACTTTAACATTGTCAAAACCAAGTTCAGCTGTATCTGATGAATGCCAGCCAAGTTTATTAATTTTATTTTTAGTTATTCCATCTAAATCAAGATCTACACAAATCAAACTAATTCCATTTGAACCAGCTTTGGGATCAGTTTTCACAACAAGCACTACACAATCTCCATATATTCCATTTGTAATAAATGTTTTAGATCCATTAATGATATAATGATCATCAATAAGTTCTGCTCTAGTTTGAATATTTTTTGTATCCGATCCAGCATCAGGCTCAGTAATACCTATACAACTAATTATATCTCCTGAAATTATACCTGGCAAATATTTATCTTTTAGTTCATCACTTGCATATTTATGAAAATACGGGGCAGACATGTATTGAACCACTTGCTGAGTAATAAGAAATCCTCCACTGTTTAATCTTCCAAGTTCTTCGTTAAATATTACTTCAAAAAAAAAGTCTAGCTCACTACCACCATACTTTTGGGGTAAGGATAAACCTAAAAAACCCATTTCACCCATTTTTTTCCAAATAGATCTTGGTATTTTTCCATCTTTTTCCCATGCTTCAATATTTGGACTGACCTCTCTATTTAGAAAACCTCTTAAACTTTCTCTAAATAAATTATGCTCTTCATTAAAATAATTCTTCATTCTTTTTTAAAAAATAATTTGATAATATTATATAAATATATGTCTTGTACTAATACTTAAACCTGTAAAATACCCATGTTAAATTTTTTCACAATTGGGGCGTTATTTGCTGCTTCAATACCCATAGAAATCCATGTTCTAGTATCTAAAGGATTAATAACAGCATCTGTCCAAATTCTTGCTGCTGCGTAATAGGGAGAAATTTGCTGATCGTAACGTGATTTTATTTGATTGAATAATTCTGCTTCTTTTTCTTTAGTAATTTCCTCTCCACGTTTTTTTAATGATGCTGTTTCTATTTGTAATAGAACTTTAGCGGCAGAATTTCCACTCATAACTGCTAATTCTGCACTAGGCCATGCAACAATTAATCTTGGATCATATGCTTTACCGCACATAGCATAATTTCCTGCTCCGTAAGAATTGCCAATAATAACTGTAAACTTAGGGACAACAGAATTACTTACAGCATTTACCATTTTAGCACCATCTTTGATTATTCCAGCATGCTCAGACTTACTTCCAACCATAAAACCAGTGACATCCTGTAAGAAGACTAAAGGTATTTTTTTTTGATTACAGTTAGCAATAAAACGAGTTGCTTTATCTGCAGAGTCATTATAGATAACTCCACCAAATTGCATCTCTCCTTTTTTTGTTTTAACTAATTTTCTTTGATTTGCAACAATACCAACTGCCCACCCATCAATTCTTGCGTAACCAGTTAAAATAGTTTGTCCATAACCTTCTTTAAATTGATCAAACTCTGATTTATCTACCAAACGTTTTATAATCTCCAGCATATCATATGGAGTATTTCTTTCTTTGGGTAAAATTCCAAAAATGTCTTCTTCATTTTCTTTTGGGTCTTCACTTTTAACTTGATTAAAACCTGCTTTGTCTAAATCCCCAATTTTATTAACTATTCGTCTTATTTTTTCTAAAGCATCTTTATCATCACTTGCTTTATAATCCGTAACGCCAGAAATTTCACAATGTGTTGTTGCACCTCCTAATGTTTCATTATCTATATTTTCTCCTATTGCTGCTTTTACTAGGTAACTACCAGCTAAGAAAATACTAGCAGTCTTATCAACAATAATAGACTCATCACTCATAATTGGAAGATAAGCACCCCCAGCAACACAACTACCCATTATTGCAGAAATTTGTGTAATACCCATACTACTCATAATGGCGTTGTTTCTAAAAATACGACCAAAATGTTCTTTGTCAGCAAAAATTTCATCTTGCATTGGCAAATACACCCCTGCAGAGTCAACTAAATAAATTATTGGAATTTTATTTTCAATTGAAATTTCTTGAGCTCTAAGATTCTTTTTTCCAGTAATAGGAAACCAAGCCCCAGCCTTAACTGTTGCATCATTAGCAACAACAATACATTGTCTCCCTTCAATATAACCGATTTTAACAACAACACCTCCAGAGGGACAACCACCATGTTCTTTATACATATCCTCACCAGCAAAAGCACCAATCTCAATAGACTTTGTTTTATCATCCAATAAATAATCAACTCTCTCTCTAGCTGTCATTTTTCCCTTGCTACGATGCTTATCAAGACGTTTCTTTCCTCCACCTAATTTCACTTTAGTAAAACGTTTACGAAGGTTAGAAATCAGAAGTTTATTAAAGTCTTCGTTTTTATTAAAGTTAATATCCATAAGGTTTTTTTTTCAGTGCTTATTTTAAAAACATTTCATCAAAATTAAACATTATCTCTTAAATGTAGGTAAGTTAATAACTGTATTTAATCTTAAATATTTAAGTAATTATATTTAAAAAAAAATTACTTTTTTAAGGATTTTTAATTAATTGATTATTTAATTTTTTCTGATCAGAAATTCTTTTTTTAAGTGTAGTTATATATGAAGATGCTAGTTTATTTCCGAAAGATTGTGATTTTTTGGCCCAATCAATAGCTGTTTGAAGAAATCCTTTAATTTCTGAAGCTAATGCCATATTATATGATGCTTTTGATGCCAAATCTTTATCATTAGAATCAATAAGTTGTTTCCAAATATTAGTTGCATCCTCAAAGTTATTTCTTTTTACAAATTTACCTGCTGTTTTTAACTGATCGTCCTTTCCAATATAAAAAACTCTTCTAACCTTAATCCAGATTGGAGAAATTCTTTTCCCAAATTCTTTACCAGCAAAATCTCCAGATTGGATAAGAGCTTTACTTAAATAAGGTAATTTTCTTTTTGCATCGTTATTACTATTACCAAAAGCTCTAAACTCTTTAATTTCTGTGAATCTATTCTCATCAATAATCTTTTGATTTTTATTATCATAAATTCTCCATCCAGATTCAATTTTCATTTCTAAAATAGCTTGATATCGCATCTCAACTACCTTTTTGCCTTTTCTTTTAAAAACTCTTTTAATTGGCTTTCCAAAAAAAACTCTAGAATCAGAATCAAAAGTTTCTAAAACTAAAAGTGCATCTGCATCATATGAATTACAAATATTTTTAACTTTCTTCCACTTTAAAGGATAAGAAAAAGATGAAGTCCCAGTACCTTTGAGTTCTAAATCTCCCATATTATTTACCTGAAACCTTTCAGATTCATCTAACAATTCAACCAGACCATTAATACAATACTTAGATCCTTTTTTATCTAAACCTATTCCTTCACCAGTTAACACACCTTCAATAATGTTTTCGGCTAAATTATTTTTTTTTGGTGTTGTTCTATTTGCAACAACTACACTTTTAATTTCTTGTGACAATGTAATATCTGCAGGCCTTTGAACAGAAACTAAAACTGATGATGTTGTACATGATGAAATAAGAAAAGCAAAAAAAATAAAATAATGAATCTTCATAGGATATAAGTTTAATATATTTTAATTATTGATATCAAATTTAAAAAATTATTCAGCAATAATGAAATAAGAAAAATCTTCATTATAAATCTATTTTAAAATTATTATTTCAGCGGTTTTATTTAACTTTAATTCAGTTATTATTGGATATTTAATTTTATTATCAATAAGTTCAAATCTAGCAGTATTTGGAGGAAAGGTTCCAACGCTAGTAGCTTTAATTTTTAAAATATTTTTTCCTTTTCTTAACTTATATTTAATTTTTTTTGGCTTATTTTTAGTTAAATAATTTGATAAAATAATTTCGTTGTTTATTAAAAGATTAATTTCATCACCATCTTCATTACTGCCATCCCAAACATATAAATTCAGAAATTTTGATTCCCATTTGATTTCAAAATTATTTTCATCTGTTAATCTTTTGGGTAATACAGTTTTATTTGTATCAAATTTAGGTATATTTTTTTCTTTAATTTTTTGAATTTTTTTATTTAAAACCTCCTCTTCCATCATTATTATTTTTCCTTTTGCACAAGACGAACTATCTAAAAAATTTCCAATAAAAGTTCCTGTTAAAAGCTTTTTATTAAGTTTTTTCTTTAATTCTAATGTCATATTTAAATAACAAAAACTATTTATTGGAGATTCCGAAGATGTAGAAATCATTTGTGTTTCATTGATTTGAAATATTTTAGATTTTTTCAAATAAATCCCCTGTACTTTACTTTTTGTTTGATCTTTTGAATTAATATTTGTTATTGAATATCCATTAACTAAACCATCTTTCTCATTCAATTCAAGTTTAAAACTAATTGGGGGAAAATTTTCTGAAATAATTGTTCCAATAAATTTATAATTATTTGTTTGCCCATAAATTAATTGAGTTAATAATAAAAATAAAAATAAAATTTTAAATTTCATAAAAAATTAAAAAATGTCACCTTCTAAAATTATCTTTTTCTCAAATGTTCCATCATCATAAATATAAAAGAGAGGTTGGTTTGTTAACTCTTTAGTTTCTCTTCCTAACAAATCTATAACTTTAAGAACTGCTTTATTAATTGGTTGTTCCAATACTAAAGAACTACTATTACAAAATTGAGTATAAGTGATTTTATTAGAAGCTTGTAGAGAGTCATTAAAAACTGACAAAGAATTTTGATCTGATTTAAGATAAAAATTGAGCCAAATTTTTAAAAAATCATTTGTTATGTTTTGTTGCTCGCTTCTTGTAATATTTAAACTTGTATTACATGATGATTCTCCGAAATCACATAGAAAATTTTCATTAGCGAAATAGCAGTGCCCGCCATTTGTAATATTAATTTGTGTTTTACATGTTGAGCTTAAACTATCAAACATAATATTTTGATTACTTATTGGTGGGGAAACACAGTCATCCTCAGCAGAAAATATAAGTGAAGGAATAGTAATATTAGTTGCAGCTAATATTGCTGAAGGATTAGTTTCAGCGGCAGCAAAATTAATTAATGTATTAATATTTGGATTATTTTCTGCAGCCAGAAAACTTGCACCTCCGCCCATAGAATGACCCATAACGGCAGTTTCAGGTAATACAGAATTATAAAAAATAGAAGAACTAATCTGAGATTCTATTTGCACTTGAGAAGCAATAAATCTTAAATCATCTGCAAAAAACTGATGATTTGGGGTAATTCCCATCTCAGTTGTTGGAAAACACAATATATACCCTTCTGAAACTAAAGATATCCAAAAGTTTTCATATGCTTCCCAACCTATTAAAAAACCATGTCCAAAAACTATTACTGGAAAGTTACCTATTGAAATAGCTACATCATCTCCATTAATATTTGCAGGATAGTAAATTTCAGTATTAATATTCCTATTTCTTGAATTATCATAAAAGTTAATACTTGTATGTCCTATATTTAATGTTTGTTGGCCAAAACCAATTATAGGAAAGCAAAATAATATGAGTAATATCTTTTTCATTAATTTAATATTATAAAATTACAAATCTAAACAAAGCTATGCTAGTCATAAAATAAAAAAGAATCTTTAGTACATTTACGATATGAGATTAATAATCATTACAACATTACTTTTAATGCCATTAATTGGATTTGCTTCATTTCCTATTACTGAAACTCAGCAAGCTAAAATTGTGAAAAGTATTAATTCTAAATTACCAAACTATGATAGAAGTAATAATTTCTAGGGAATATCATCTTTAAGTTGTGCCTTGCTTAGTCTTATTCTAATACCAAATTTGTTATCTGTAGTTATATTTTCAATATTAGGAATGACATTGGGAGCGATTGGCTTTAATAAAAAGCTAAAAGGATTGGCTATTAGTGGTTTTGTTTTATCATTAATTACTTTTATCCTCTTAATGGTAGTTGCATCTGTTATTTATTTGTTTGGTTGAATATAATAACAAGTCTTAACATTTATTTTTGCGATTTAGACGGGACTTAACCTAATTGTGATATTATTTTTTCTTTTTTGCTGCTGCTTTTTTCATTTCTTCACCAATCTGATTGCTAGCCGTGAAGCTAGCTACCATATTGTTTAACATCTCACTACCTGCTTGAGGCGAGTTAGGCAATAAGATTAAATTAGAGTTTGTTTCTTGCCCAATTGACTGTAGTGTATCATAGTGTTGTGTAACAACAATCAAAGCTGACGCTTCTTGAGAGTTAATATCTACTTTGTTTAAAACCGATACAGACTCTTCTAAACCTCTAGCTATTTCTCTTCTTTGATCAGCAATACCCTGACCTTGTAGCCTTTTGCTTTCTGCCTCTGCCTTTGCTTTTTCTACAATAAGAATTCTAGCCGCATCACCCTCAAACTGCGCTGCAACCTTTTCTCTTTCAGAAGCATTTATCCTATTCATCGCTTCTTTTACCTGCGCATCAGGGTCAATATCTGTAACTAGTGTTTTGATTATATCATAGCCATACTCCATCATTGCCACATTAAGCTCTGATTTTACGGCTATAGCAATATCGTCTTTTTTCAAAAAAACGTCATCAAGAATCATTTTAGGAACCTCAGCTCTTACAACGTCAAAGACGTAACTTGTTATTTGTTCGTGTGGAAAATCTAGCTTATAAAATGCATCATAAACTTTTTCTTTTATCACTTTGTACTGAACAGAAACTTTAAGTTTTACAAAAACATCATCTTTTGTTTTTGTTTCTATTATAACATCTAGTTGCTGTATTTTTAAACTTAGTTTTCCGGCTAATCTATCAATTATTGGGATTTTTAGTTGTAGTCCAGACTGACGTATACTATGAAATTTTCCGAACCTCTCAATAACTCCAGCTGTCTGCTGGTTGATAATAAAAAAGACTCCGGATAATAAAAGTAAAGCTGGAAATATCCAGAAATAAATAAGTAAACTTTCCATATTTTTTTGATTTTAATTTATGCATAAATATAGTTAAATAGAATAATAAAATGATCTAAAATTCTTCAACAAAAAAACCTTACTAAGGAAATGAAAATTATCATAACCAATGAATTATAAGGGCTTAACTTTTATTGTTGCAGTCTGGACGAGTATTTACTCAACAATTAACTTCTTCTCTACCGTTCCATCTTCATAGATGTAGAAAAGGGGTTGATTAGTTTGTTTTGTTTCTCTTCCAAAAAGATCTGTTACTTTAAGAAGTTCTTTATTTGTAGTATGTTCTTCAATACCAACAGAAGTAACAACATTAAAAGTAAATACATCATTATCATCAGGTGAAATACCAGCCGTACAAGGAGAGCTACCAAAACCTGAAGACAAAGTCAAATCAAAAGTATAAGTTCCTACAGCCAGAGGGTTTAATTTGAATGTGTCAGTAGTATTACAAATTACACTCAGCATACCAAGACAATGTTGTGTTGACGCTTCGATATTATTTCCTACAACACTATGCGATTTCATATCTAAAGAACAGTTAGAGCAACAAAATAAAAGTTCAGCATAAATATAAACTGTATCAGTATTATTTGGATTTACAGGTGAAATAGTAAATGAAGAAATAGAACCAAACGTTTGCCCAAACCCAATAATAGGTAAGTAAAGTAATATAAGTAGTAGTTTCTTCATTCATTCGTGGGTTTTATTATTTATTCTTCCAAAAAGATTTAAAAAACAAACTCTTAAGACTGAACCAGAAAGCCAAAATTGCTAGTAGGTTAGTTTTTGGAGACTTCCCTTTTCCAATACGTTGAATTTGAAGTTCATACCAGGGTAATTCTACACCACCAAGTTTGTCTAAAAACTTAATTCCAATTTGAGGTATTGGAGTTTCAAATCGTTCTACAGAACCGTCAAAAATTTGATTAGCCAAATTAGGATATAAGCAAAATGGTCTTGCCAAACCAACAACGTCTAAATTGCCACCTTCCAAAGCTTTCTCCATTACCGAAACAGAACGAAACCCTCCGGTAAGCAGCAAAGGTGTTTTAATCAACTTTCGAGCTTTTTCAATATAATCTAGGAAATACGCTTCACGCGATATGGTGCTTTTCTTGCGATCTCCCTGAATCATAGCTGGTCTCTCATAAGTTCCTCCAGATATTTCAATTAAATCGATTCCTTCATTACCAAGAAAGCGAATCACTTCCATAGATTCTTCTTCTGTAAATCCACCTCGCTGAAAATCTGCAGAATTAATCTTAATTGCTATGGGATAATCCGGTCCAACTTGACGGCGAATTTCACGATAAACTTCTAAAACAAAACGCGCCCTATTAGAAAGAGAACCACCCCATTGATCAGTTCGAATATTGCTATTAGGAGATAAAAACTGACTTACTAAGTAACCGTGGGCACCATGAATTTGACAGCCTGTAAAGCCTGCTTCCTTCATGATTCTTGCGGTATTTCCAAAGCGTTTTATAATATCCCAAATTGCTTCATCTGATAATGCTATTGGTATTTTAAACATCTTTGAGGCACTACCCAAGCTTAACGATATCGCAGATGGCCCTACTGTTTCTCTATTAATTGCTGCAAAAGCCTGCCTACCTGGGTGGTTTATTTGAGGCCAAAGATGCACACCAGTTCCTTCAACTGATCTAGCCCATTTTTTTAACAACTCAAAATCCTTGTAATCTTCAACTACTACATTACGCGCTTCACCTAGCGCCATTGAATCTACCATCACATTTCCTGTAATCAGTAATCCTGGATTCCCTTTTGCCCAAACCTTATACGCATTAATTAAACCCTTGCTTGGTGCCTGGTTTCGCGTTCCAAAGTTTTCACTCATTGCAGATTTTGCAATTCTGTTTTTTAAAACTGACCCATTTGGCAAAGTAAAAGAGGAAGCGATATTCTTCATTGATTTTTTATCAAATATATTTTGGTGAAATTACTAATTATATACTTAAAAAGTTAGAAATAAGAGCTGAGAGGTCCACTTTAAATATGCTTAACTTAAATAAGTAAAAGAAATATTTTTTTCTACATTTTTTGATAAAGTGTGATGTACTGGACAATTATAAGCAGCTCTTTCTAAAATAGTTTTAGTTTTAGCATCATATTCATTTGGAAAAGTTAAATCAATTTCAATTTTAGCAATTCTTCTAGGATTATTTCCCATTGTTTTTTTAACAACTGCAAAGGTATCTTTAATATTTACACCATTTTTCTCTACAGCAATTGCCATAATAGTTAAGATACAGCTTGCTAAAGCAGAACACACCATATCTGTTGGTGAGAAAGCCTCTCCAAGTCCATGATTGTCTTTAGGAGCATCTGTACTTATTTTAGAACCAGAATCTAAATGAGTAGAAGATGTTCTTAGATTTCCTTGATATTTAATTTCAAATGTGTTCATAATTTAAATTTAACCAAATATAACTAAACAGTTATTACTACTATAGTGCAACCTTATTTACTTAGCTTAATATTTTGCTTATTAAGATCTTTTGTAAATGTTAAGTTATAGTCATTATTATTCAACTCAATCAATACAATATTTGTTTGATTATTTGTTGTTTCAATAAAAATTGTATTTTCTATTGTTAAAGATTTTAATTTTTTGTTTTTATTAAAATTTTTAATTTCAAAATATATATATATATCATGTAAATTTTCTGATATTTCTTTTCCAATCCATTTATAATTAATAATTTTATTATTTACATAAATGTTTAAATGAGTATTAAAATAATTTTTTATTATTTCATCAGAAAGAATATTTTCAGTTGATGTACCAATTCTTAATTCATTATTATACAAAGAGGCTTCTAAGTCATCAATAGCAACTTTAATAGTAATTTCCATATTTTCTAAATCGCTATTATAGTGTAAAGTAGTATGAGTAACATGAAAATCGTGAAACGAAAGTATTAGTGGTAATACTATATAAATTAAAGACTTAAACATGATGAAATTTATTCATTACTTTTTTCTTCTGCTCTAATAGCTCTTTGCATAGGGTTTTCATTATTTCTATCCTTTCCTTTATAAATTTGAAATCTTGTTGGCTCATTTCTAGCTGGCCAAGAATTATTATTCAAATTAACATCTGCTGTTTCTAAAAAAGGATCTAATTGAACTTTTACAATTTCTTTATCAAGAATAAATACCTTCTTAATTTGATTAGAATTTTTCTTCCAAATTTCTGCAGGAATCCTTACAACTTCTGTTGTTAAATCTACAAATGTAAACTCTAAAATAATAGGCATTACTAATCCACCAATATTTGAAAAATTAAGTTCATAATAATTTTTTTCTGATTTTAATATTTCTTTTTCATCTTCATCAAGGTTTTTGATATATTTATTGTAATCTTCTTCATCTAAGATATTAGTTTTGAAAGGATCATATGTAGTATAAAAATCTATTGACTGATCATCAATTTCAGTAATAGTTTTTTTAATTGAAGATTTATTTCTACTAATTCCAATATATCTTTTTTTATTTTCTTCTTGATTTTTAGATATAGTATTTTCAATTTCAGGATTTCCGGTATTTATTTTAAACCAATTTACTTTATCTAGAGATATATCAACATGATCATTAGTGTAAAACCATCCACGCCAAAACCAATCTAGATCAACTGCACTAGCGTCTTCCATTGTTCTAAAGAAATCAGCAGGAGTAGGATGTTTAAAAGCCCATCTTTCGCTGTAAGTTTTAAAAGAATAATCAAATAACTCTCTACCCATAACGGTTTCACGAAGAATATTTAATGCCGTTGCAGGTTTTCCATAGGCATTATTACCAAATTGTAATATGGACTCTGAATTAGTCATAATGGGTGATATACCACTTTTATCTCCCTTCATATATTCAACAATATTATTTGGAGGACCTCTTCTAGAGGGGTAGTTTCTTTCAAATTCTTGTTCGGTTATGTATTGAACAAAAGTATTTAAACCTTCATCCATCCAAGTCCATTGTCGTTCATCAGAGTTAATTATCATTGGGAAAAAATTATGACCAACTTCATGAATTATAACACCAATCATACCATATTTTGTTCTTTTGGAGTAAGTACCATCTGATTCTGGTCTTCCAAAATTAAAGCATATCATTGGGTATTCCATACCGATACTTTTAGCATGAACAGAAGTAGCTTGAGGATAAATATAATCTATAGTATATTCAGAGTAAACTTTAAGAGTGTGAGCAACTACTCTTGTAGAATATTGTTCCCAAAGCGGATTTCCTTCTTTTGGATAGTAACTATAAGCCATAACTGTTTTTCCAGAAATATCTACAGCCATAGCATCCCAAATAAATTTCCTTGAGCTTGCCCACCCAAAATCTCGAACATTTTTAGCTTCAAAAGTCCAAGTTTTTTTTAATTTACTTTTTTCTTTTTCATTCTCTTTTGCTTCTTCTTCTGAAACAATAATAACAGGATCAATAAAATTCTTTTTAGCTTTTTCCCAACGTTTAATTTGATTTTTATTTAAAACAGATGAAGCATTTTTTAGCTCACCAGTTGCAGCAACTATATGATCTGAAGGGACAGTTATATTTACTTTATAATCCCCAAAAGGTAAAGTAAACTCTCCTCTTCCAAGAAATTGTTTATTCTGCCACCCCTCTACTTCATTGTACACAGCCATTCTTGGAAAGAACTGTGCGATAGTATAAATTGCATTGCCTTCTTTTTCAAAGTATTCATAACCACTTCTGCCTCCAATTTTCATTCTATCATTTATATTATAAGAGTATTTTATTTTAAATGAAAATGACTGTCCTTTTCTTAGTGATTTAGGAAGTTCAATCCTCATCATAGTTTCATTAATTATATAAGATAAATCATTATTATATGTATCCTTAACTTCTTCTAATTTAAAGCCTCCATCAAAATCCATTCTATCATGCATTCTCTTAATATTTCTAAAACTCATTTTATTATTCATACTATTTGTGCTAGTAAGCTGACCATGAGAATTCTTGGCACGTACATTTTGATCTAATTGAATCCATAAATAATTTAAAACATCAGGAGAATTATTAGTATAAGTGATTATTTCATTTCCTTTTAATATATTTTTTTCTTCATCTAATTCAACATTAATTTCATAATCTGCTTTTTGTTGATAATATTCATGCCCAGGAGCGCCACTAGCAGTTCTATATACGTTAGGAGTTGGAAGTTCCTCATATAGTTGTTTAAATTTGCTATTATTTAGATTATCCTGCGCACACACTAGTGACGTTAAAAATAAAAGTAGAATAGAAAGATTGGTTTTTTTTAATATTAATTTCATAAAATAAATTTTTGTAAAAATATTGAAAAAAAATCATAAACTAAGGCAAAAAAGTATGCACAAATCAAGCTACTTGAGCATCTTAACTATTATTATTTTAATTAAATATATAGCTTATTAAAAAGTAGATTAATTAATTTTGCAAAATTAAAATACAATAATAAAATGCAAATAAAAAAACTGTTTCTAATCATTGGTTTATTCTTATTATCTCAAAATGCTTTTACTCAAAATGTAAAAGTATATGGAGCTATAACAAATGCTATAAATAACGAGCCAATACCGTTTGCAAATATTATTATTGAAGGTACTATAATTGGTACTACTTCTGACATAAATGGGAACTATGAAATTTTGGAATTACCAGCTGGAAGTTATAATTTTAAATGTAGTTATATTGGATACGATACTGATATACAATCAGAAATAATGGTAAGTTCCAACAAAAACCTCAGACTCAATTTTTTTCTGAGTGAGAATTCAGAAATTTTAGGTGAAGTAAAAGTTATAGGAAATACTTTTAATAAAACAAAAGCCAGCCCTGTAAGTTTACGAACGATTAATGCTTCAGAAATTTCCAAAAGTGCTGGAGGAAATAGAGATATCTCTAAAGTAGTAGCAAATTTACCTGGTGTAGCCACATCAATAGGTTTTCGAAATGATATTATTGTTAGAGGAGGATCACCATCAGAAAATAAATTTTTCTTAGATGGAATTGAAATACCAACCATCAATCATTTTACAACTCAAGGGTCATCAGGGGGTCCAATAGGTATTTTAAATGTTAATTTTATTAGAGAAGTAGATTTTTACACTGGTGCCTTCCCTGCTAATAGAGGTAATGCACTTAGTTCTGTGATGGAGCTAAAGCTAATTGAAGGAAATGAAGAAGAAATAAGTGGTTCATTTGCTCTAGGCTCTAGTGATGCTGGGCTAACACTAAACACACCATTATCAAAAAAATCTACACTCTTATTATCTCTTAGAAGATCATACCTACAATTTTTATTCAAAGCATTAAAATTACCTTTTTTACCAACTTATAACGATATGCAGTTTAAATATACTTATAAACCAAATAAAAAAAACCAATTTAATTTTCTTGGAATAGCAACAATTGATGATTTTACTCTTAATGAAGAAATTAATGAAGGAGAAGAAGATTCAATGCAAGTTGCTCTGAATAATTATAATCTAAATAATTTAGTTATAAATAAACAATGGAATTACACTATTGGTGGTACTTGGAGACACTTCTTTAAAAACTCAAACCTCTTTTTTGTGATGAGTAGGAATCATCTTAACAATACTGCTTTAAAATATTTAGATTATGCTGATGAGAGTTCAGAGAAAATTCTTGATTATAAATCTGAAGAAATTGAAAATAAAACACGGCTAGAATATAATTTTCAAAAAAATGATTATTCAATTAATATTGGAGCTAATCTAGAAGATGCTACATATACAAATAATACAATACAGCAATTTACTGTTGGAAATAGTATTATTACTGGAATTAATAATTCAAATTTACATTTCATTAAATATGGGGTATTTACTCAGATTAGTAAAACATACTTTGCCAACTCACTTAACACCTCATTTGGCTTAAGAATAGATGGGAATTCTTTCACTGAAAGCACCAATTCTCCTAACCTTTCTCCTAGGCTATCATTAGCATATAATCTTAATAATAAAATAAGTGTTAATAGTAATATTGGACGATTTTATCAATTACCTTCCTATACCATTTTAGGATTTGACAATAATGGTAATTATCTTAATAAAGATGCTGACTATATTTCTTGTGATCATGCAGTAATAGGTCTTGAATACAACCCATCTAGCTACAGTAAAATTACTTTAGAGTCTTTTTATAAGAGATATAATAATTATCCATTTTCAATACTTGATAGTATCTCACTGGCAAATTTAGGAGGTGATTTTGGTGTAGTTGGTAATGAGGATATATCTTCTATATCAAAGGGTAATAGTTATGGAGTAGAGCTTTTAGCTCAACAAAAAATGAGTTCAAGCGTTTACGGTATATTATCAGCAACATATTACCGAAGTAGGTTTGAAGATAAAAATGAACAACTTATTTCATCCTCTTGGGACAATAAATTTATCTTAAATATGACAGCAGGTAAAAAGTTTAAGAATAACATTGAGCTGGGCTTTAAGTATCGATATTCTGGTGGAGCACCTTATACTCCAATTGATATAATTAATTCAAGTAATAGAGGTATTTGGGATATTAATCAAAGAGGCGTATTAGATTATAATTTATTAAATACCCAAAGGTTGAATGGCGCACATATTCTTGACATTAGAATTGATAAGAAATGGTTCTTTAAATCTTGGAGTATAAATGCTTATATCGATATTGAAAATATTTTAAATTCAAAAAGTGAATTACCATCTCAGTATGGAATAGATTCAAATTTAGGAGATTTAGTAGATGGTACTGATGGAAATCTAGATAGCTATCCCTTATATGAAATAATTAATAACTCGGGCACCCTTCTTCCAAGCATTGGGTTATTGATTGAGTTTTAGTAATTCTCAACGAATTTTTTAAAATTTTTCAGATAAGTATAACTCTCTCTCTTAATTTTTTTAGACATAAAAAATGAAGAGACTTTCTTATAGGTACTAAATTCATATTCGTGACTTCTAAAGAATTGTGTTTTATTTTCTCCCATTTTTATAAATCTATATGAAATAGTGTTTTTTACAGCACCTGTGTTATAAATGATTATCTTTTGATTTGGAAGATTACTTAGAATTACTTCTTCATTCATCACAATTTTCCTAGATACCGATTCATTAGTATTAAAAATTACAGTAATTTCAGCAACAGCACCAGTTTTTCGTGATTCTCCTTTAATCAAATCATAACTTATTAGCCCTGGCATATAATTCTTCATTAAAGATGGGTTTTCATGTAATTCTATTACATCTTCAAAATTTGATTTGATAATAATATCTTCATAATAAGATAAACTACCTTTAAAAATAATTATATACAAGATTAATATTATTGGAAATAACAATATTAAAAAAGGGATTTTTTTTAAAATATTTCTTACTTTTTCTTTTGAAAACAGATTTTGTATTACTTCTTTCATAAGGCAAAAATCTTTACATCTAAGTATTAATGAGCAAAATATTTATCTAACAATGAATCTTTAAAATCTTTATAAGAAGAAACTTCAGTAAATACTTTTTCTTTAGATATTATTTTATTAATCACATTAGGAATTTTTATTTTAATATTTAATGCTTTTTCAATGTGATTAGAAAATTTGATTGGATGAGCTGTTTCTAAAAAAACTCCAAAAAAACTGGGATTTGTATTTAAGTACTTTTTTAGACCTAAATAACCAATTGCACCATGAGGATCTAAAATATACTTACTTTTATTAAAAACACTTTTCATAGCACTAATAGTTTCGCCATCATTAAAACTATAAGAAGATAAATTATTTTTTAACAGATTAAAATCATTATATATTTCTTCAATTCTTATAAAATTACTTGGATTTGAAACATCCATTGCATTAGAAATAGTTTTAATTGTTTTTCTTGGATTATAGATTTTTGATTTAAGATATCTAGGTATTGTATTATTAGAATTTGTACTAGCAATTACGTGATGTATTGGCAAACCTAAATCTATAGCAATTATTCCTGCACAAATATTACCAAAATTTCCACTAGGCACACTAAAAACTATTTTCTTATTATTTGCTTTAATTTGTTTAAGAGCAAAAAAATAGTAAAACATTTGGGGAAGCCATCTTGCAACATTTATTGAATTAGCTGAAGTTAAATTTAATTCTGAATTTAATTCCTTATCTACAAAAGCTTTCTTGACCATTTGTTGACAATCATCAAAAGTTCCATTAACTTTTAATGCTTTAATATTTTTTTTATTAGTTGTAAGCTGTCTTTCTTGTATATCACTAACCATATTTTTAGGATAAAGAATTACCACATTTGTCCCCTTAACATCTAAAAAACCATTTGCTACCGCAGCACCAGTATCTCCTGATGTTGCAACAAGTACTGTAGTTATTTCATTATTAGATTTATTAAAGTAAGCTAAACAATTTGCCATAAATCGAGCCCCAACATCCTTAAATGCTAGAGTTGGTCCATGAAAAAGTTCTAAGGTTTGTATATTATTTTCAATTTCTATTAATGGAAAGTCAAAATCAATAGTATTTTTTATAATTACTTTTAAATCTTTCTCATTGATTTCATCACCAATAAATTGTTTAATTACTTGAAAAGCTATATCTATATTTGAATAATTATGTAGATTTTCAAGAAAAGATTTATCTAATTTTTTAATTTTTTCAGGATAAAACAATCCACCATCTTTAGCTAATCCATTTTTTAGTGCCGTTTCAAAATTAACAGATTGTGATTCTTTATTTAAGCTTCTATATAACATATTACTTAACTTTTATAATCTTTATACCTTCATCATTAATTGGGGATATATGAATATCATATTCTAAATCAGTTTTACTATAAACTTTTTTCATAGCTAAAGCAATATCATTTGCTGTAGAAAAGCCTTTAGAAAGAGCAAAGATAGATGGCCCTGATCCTGAAATCCCACAAGCTAAAGCACCATTTGATAAACTTATTTCTTTTATGTCATTAAATTTTGGAATTAAAGTAGATCTTAAAGGCTCAATAACACTATCAACCATAGATCGAGCAATTAATTCGTAATTATCTGTATATAATCCTGCAATAAATGCACCAATATTAGCAGACTGCTCTGTCATTTTTTCAAGACTAACCTCTTTAACTAAAATTGCTCTTGAATCAGAAGTTTTAATTTCTATTTGAGGATGTATTACAGTAAAAAAAAGTTCTGGAGGAGTACAAAGCTTAAAATAATCATGATTTAAACCGTCTTTAACGAAGGTAAAACCTCCTAAAAGTGCAGCAGCAACATTATCGGCAATTAATGAACCACATGCAGCCTTTTCACCTTCCATTGCAAATTTTATTAATTCTTTATTAGAATAAGGTTTTCCTAATAATTGATTTATTGCAAAAACACTTCCGGCTGAACTGGCAGCACTACTTCCAATACCACTTCCAGGTTTAACACCCTTATGAATTTCAATTTCAAAACCACAATCAACTTCAGTTTCTCTTAATAGTGCCAAAGCAGAAACTCCTGCTACATTAACAGTAATATCTTTACTGAGTTCTTGACCTGTAATTTTTGTTATTACTATTCCTTTCTTTTTCGTTTTCCTAACAACTAATTCATCACCAACTTTGTCAAGACAAGCGCCTAAAATATCAAAACCACATGATAAGTTTGCAACAGTTGCTGGAGAAAACACTCTAATTTCATTCATGCAGCAAAAATGATGATTAGAATAATATTATCCTAATAATTATGAAAGTAATAAACTAAAACAACCTACTTTTTATAGTAGGTTGTTTTATAAAAGAAAAGTTTTTAAAAACTCTTATTCATGAGCATGTTCTTCACAATGAATTTCATATCCATTAGACACACCATATTCTCCAGGAACTAAGACTACTCCATCAGAAGAAGTTAAAGTATCTGTAACAGTATGCATATAAGTAGGATCTTCAACTGTAATTAACTCGTCAGCACAAAAATCCTCACCACCAGAAGAGTTTGAGATCTCCCACATAGTTTCAGTACCATCTTGATTTTCTAAAGCAATATGACACTCGTGACAATCTTCATCGGTTGAAGAACAAGATGACATAATTGCTATTGAGCAAGCCACAATTGCTGATAATAAATAATTTGATTTTTTCATTTTTTATTTAGTTAAATTAATACTGATACCTAAACTACAGTGTAAAGGTATTTCGCTTCATAAAAGCTCATCAGAGTATTTTTTTTAAAACTCATATTTTAAATTAATATTAAAAGATCTGCCAGGGTTAGGAACGCCACCAGCAACACTTCTAATTCTTGAAGTATGAGGAGAATATTCTTTGTTAAATAAATTATTTAGCCCAATACTACACAATAATTTATCATTGAATTTTAGGCCAAGTTGTAAATTAATTAAATTATAAGATTCTGTTAACTCTTCATATTCTGCAAAATCTTCTTGACTAAATTTATAAATATGAAACAAAGAAAAATAATCAAGTTTATATTTTACTAATCTTTCATACTCATTAAAATCAAATAATATATTCGTTTTAACGCTATTTGCTGGAACCATAGCTAATCCATATTCGTCATCATTGTTCTTAATCTGCAAAAAAGAATATGATTGCTCTAAATGTAAATTATGTAGTTGATGTGGGTGATAATGTAAATTCATTTCAAATCCTTTAATTTCAACTTTATCATACTGTATGTAGTCGTATACTCTAAATGAATTATTTAATTTCATCCGTTGGAACAATAGAGATAAAATCAGAAATATTTTGTAGGAAAGGATTTAAAACAAAACCAAAATGCTCATTAGACCATTGATATTTAAACTCAAACTGATTGGCATATTCAATATCTAAATTTTCATTTCCTAACTCATAACGATTTGTTCCATGGTGAACTCCATCTGAAAAAAGTTCAGAAAAATGTGGTGCTCTATAGGCTCCAGAATAAGTAAACCTAAATATATTATCCTGCACTTTATAAAACAAGCCAGTTGAAAAACTAGTATTTGAAAATTTATTATCATAGTCTGTATTAGATATAATATCTTCAGACTTTAAATTTTTATAATCATAACGAACTCCAGTATTAAATCCAAAATTATTTTTCTCATAATCTAAAATAAAATAAGGCCCAATATTAAAAGATGATGCATCAGGGACTAGCCTTAAAGTCTGATTATTTTTATTATCTAGTACACTAATTTGAGATCCTAGATTAAAAGTTAATTTATTAGCTTTATATCTGATATTTGGAGTAATTTGTGTGTTTGATATAGTTAAATCAAATGCTGGACTTGTCCATTTTTCATATTCTTGTAGAGTATTTATAAAATGACCAGCATGTAAACTTAATTTCACATCATTTGAAAGGTAATTTAACTTGTATATAAATAGGTGGTTATTTATAAACTGAGTTGGTCGAGTAGCTTTAAAATCAGTACTAAAATCTAAAGAAGAAGAAGAAATATCTGAAATATTAACATCTGCAGGATCAACATGAGCATGTGCAGGAATTCCAGTAATATCATTATTATATTGATACCTAAAGATATTTTGTAATTTTTTATATCTGTGTGCTACAGAAAATTTAATTGCCTTTTGATTGAATCTAGAATTAAATAGATAGGTATTATTTGGAAGACGATAATCAGATGATAATGAATACTGACCATATAGATTAAAATAAAAATTATTTTTATTCCATTTAATTCCAAATTGACTACTGCTCAAATAGCTACTATTATTAAATTTTGTTGAAACAAACCCCTTTAATTTATCACCATAAATAAATGGAGAATCTTTAAAATATAATAAACCTCCTACTGCTTCAGATCCATACTTTAATGCACTAGAGCCTTTAATCAATTCTACTTCACCTAAGCCTAAATCAGTAAATCCTATTCCATGATCATTAGCCCATTGTTGATTATTTATTTGCATACCATTTAAATAGGTTACAACTCTCATTCCTGATAAGCCTCTAACAATAACCTTTTGAATACCAGTTCCAGAAGAAATTATATCAATACCACTTAATTGAGTTAAACTTTCAACCATTGAATTATTCTTCAAGAAAACATTATCTAAAGATTTTTTTTCAATATTTGTTAGTAAAGAATTGCCTAATTCACTGTAAGACTCTACAACACCTACTTCATCTAAATTGATATGTAAATCCTCTAGAACTACTTTTAATTCTTGACCAGCTATGTACTTAATAATTTTAGAGGCAAATCCAAACTTATAAAAGTGCAAGTAGCTATTATTTGGGATGTCATATTTAGTAAGAAAAGCACCATCCTTATCACTATACATGATTATATTTTGGTCAGTCAAAAAAACACTAACGTCTTTAATTGGTTGGTTAACAGAATTTAGTACTTTTCCTTGTGTTTGTGAAAACAAGTTAAATACATTAATCATTAAAAATGATACTAAAAATATATTTTTCATTAATTTTTAAAATAAATTTATACTTAAGCATATGAAGAAATCATAAACTTTTTTTGATAGCTAGAAATTTTAAATTCCTATTTGGCTAATAGAGTAAAATCTAAATTAAATTTGGTGGAGACTTGTTAGAAAGGTTTATTGAAATAATTAAATGTTCAGAAACAATTAATTGGTTATTTTCATTTAAAAAAAACGTAGTTTGATAATTATTGGAATTATTTAAAACTGAATCATCAATAAATGCAGTATGGTCACATAAGAAACAACTTAGTTCATCAATATTTAAATGTGATGAGTGAGAGCATTCATTATAAGAATTAGAAACATCATTAATACTTTCACAATATGTTAATTCTTGATTGTGGTTATGTTATTCATATTATGTTCATGATTATGTTCATGATTATGATTGTCATGATTATGTGAAATGAAAAGAGACGATATGCCAAAGCAATAAACAAGAAGTAATAAAACACTTATTACTTTACAATTTATTGATTGTTTTTTTGAAAACATAATTTCAAAATTAATTAATTTCTTAAAAAGAATTTAACTTTATAAGAAAAATTAATTGGTATTTGATTATTGAATGCTATGCATAATAAAAATCGAAAATTTATATATTTTTGATACTATGAATAAAATTATTTCTTTTTTAATTTGTTCCATCATGTTCTTTAGTATATGTGCAAAGGAGCGATTTCATATTAATGAAGGTGATAATAAAGAAGATAAAATTGCTCTTGTTATTTTAAATGGTTTTGGAGATTCAAAAAAAAATAGAAAGATTCAGTTAATGTATTTTAAAGATAAAGGTATGGATGTGTATATACCTAAATATAAAGTTAGAAAATCTCTAAGTCTAAGTATAGATAAATTTTCAAAATTTTACAGTGATCACGAACTTATTAAATACAAAGAAGTATATTTTTTATGCTATATAATCGGAGGTTATGTTTTAAATGAATTTATTTTAAAAAATGGAACAAAAAATATAAAAAAAGTTATTTACGACAGAAGCCCAACACAAGAAAGAGCAGCAAAAGTTGGCGTTGATCGACTAAGCTTATTAAGCAAACTCATATATGGCAAGATTTTATTTGATTTTAGTGAAGTGACTTTAAAAAATTTAGAAAAAAATAAAGAATTTTCTGTGGGTGTTATAATTGAAAATCAAGCAACATCTTTAATGAGATATTTTGAAAAATATTCATATAAATATGGGAAATATTCGTTTGAAATAAATGATATAAACTCTAACAATAATGATTATTTTCACACATGGCTAGATCATGATTTAATGTATAGGAGATTTGATGTAATTGGAAAAGAAATACTCCATTTTTATAAATATAATCATTTTTCTGATTTAGCAAAAAGAGAAAAATATAATTGGAACCCATTTAAAAAAGTTAGACTATGATTTCTGTATATGATATAAAACCTAAATTTCAAAAGCTTCTTTTACCTATACTTGCTGTTTTAAGAAAATTTGGAATAACACCAAATCATATAACAATTTTCTCAATAGTCTTTTCTTTTTTTATTGGATATATATTTTATCATGCTCAAAACAATAAAATATTTTATTTATTGGTTGCTATAGGACTAATTGTTCGAATGGGCCTAAATGCTTTAGATGGCATGATGGCAAATAAGTATAATCTAAAATCAAAAAAAGGAGAGATTTTAAATGAAATTGGTGATATTATTTCTGATATTGCTATTTATTTTCCACTTTTATATTTTGACAACTTAATAATTGAGTATACTATATTTTTTATTGTTTTATCAGTTATCAATGAATTCTGTGGGGTTTTAGCAAAAACTATTTCAGGGGAAAGAAGATATGATGGCCCTATGGGAAAAAGTGATAGAGCTCTTTTTATTGGACTATTATGTATTTATATGTTTTTTTCTAGCCAGGCTACTGTTTTCTTAAACTATATTTTAATATTAGTAATATTTTTAATGATTATAAGTTCATATTTACGTTTAATTAATGCTATAAAAAATGAATAAAATTTTTAACTCTATTGACTTAATTCCAGAAATACAGTGGGTTATTGCTATTATTTTAATGATTTTAGTTATCGCTACTACATTATTTTGGATTTGGGGCATGATAAAACCAAGTAAATTAGTTGATGAAATGCAAATCCGAACACGTTCATGGTGGATAATGTGCTCGATCTTTGTCTTTGCATCAGTTGTAGACCCGGTCATTACTTATCTTGCACTAGGGTTTCTATCTTTCTTAACTTTAAGAGAGATATATTCGCTATTGAGCCTTAGGGAGACAGATAGATCAGTATTGTTTTTTTGTTATCTATCTATTCCAATACAATATTTTCTTGCTTTTAAGGGATACTATACATTATTTCTAATTTTTATACCAGTTTTTATGTTTATTATAATTCCTTTTTTACTTGTCTTAACTGGCGAAACAAAAGATATTATAAGGACTATGTGCATTCTTCCTACTTCTCTTATGTTGGGAGTTTTTGGTATAAGTCATCTAGCTTTACTTATTAACTTTCCAGAGATGAATTCTAATGGAGTATCTGGAAAAGCACTTTTATTATTTCTTATTTTTATCACTGAAGCAAATGATATAATGCAATTTGTTTGGGGTAAAATTTTTGGTAAACACAAAATTCTTCCAAAAGTTAGTCCAAATAAAACATGGGAAGGTTTTATTGGAGGAGTTATTTCTACTGCTATTATTGGATATTTTATGGGATTTTTAACTCCCTTAAATTCATGGCAATTAATTCTTCTTTCTGGTTCTATTGCTATATTTGGTTTTATGGGAGATGCTATAATGTCTGCTGTAAAGAGAGATTTTGGAGTTAAAGATATGAGTAACGCAATCCCTGGACATGGTGGAATACTAGACAGAGTAGATAGTCTATCTACAACAGCATCACCATTTTTTCATATGATATATTTCATTATACTCTCAGCATGAAAAAGATAATTTTAATAATTATTTACTCAGTTTTTTGGAGGAATTTCTTAAAAATATTTATTGGTTTAAGTTATATTAACAATAAGTCTCTAAAAAATAAAAAACAATTTATACTAATTGCTAATCATAATAGTCATATGGATACTATGGCTATCATGAGTGCTATACCCTCAAAATATATCCATAAAGTTCATCCAATTGCAGCTGTTGATTTTTTTGGAGGAAGTACTGTTAAAAAATTCTTAATGCGATATTTAGTTAATGCTACTTTGATTAAAAGGGATAGGAATGACCCAAATAATGACCCAATTGATTCAATGGATAAAATGGTGAAGAAATCAAGATCTTTAATATTATACCCTGAAGGATCTAGAGGAACAGCTGGAGTAATGACAAATTTCAAAAAAGGTTTAGCTTATTTGATTCAAAGAAATCAAGATGTTAACGTAATACCTGTTTATTTAGAAAACATCTACAAAACATTACCAAAAGGAAAAAAGTTAATTCTACCATATAACTGTTCCATAAGATTTGGTGATCCTATTAAATTTGAATCTTATGAGTTAGAAGATATTTTAACTACTTCAGAGAAAGCTTTAAAAAAATTAATTATTTAGATGAAAAAGCCACTACCATCAAAAATTTGTCAAGTCTGTGAAAGACCATTTAATTGGAGAAAAAAGTGGGAAAAAGTTTGGGACGAAGTAAAATATTGTAGTAAAAGGTGTAGAGGAAATAAAAACAAATAATTTCTATGCAACCTTAAATTGCCAATCAAAACACAAGAGATCATTGCTAGCTTGTTCAGGCTTAGTACAATTTTCATTTTCAAAGTTAGAACAATTAGAACATGAGGAATCTTTAGAAATTGAATGTTTCAAAGTGTGGCTTTCACATACATTATAAATTCCAACATTTAAATTATGTTTACTACAAATAAAATTTGAAATTAGATTTTCACAATTTATACAAGTTGATACAGTTTTGATATTCATAATTAATTTTTCTCAAATTTAAATAAGATATAAGAATAAAGCAACTCTAAACTACTGATTTTTAGTAATTTATATTTAGAATAAATAAAAATTAGAAGATACTAGTATTAACGATTTATATAAAACCAAAATTTTAATAAAAAAAAGCCCACTTAAATAAGTGGGCTTTTAAAATAAAATTTGAATTGTAATTATCTAGTAAATCTTTTAATGATATTACCGTTAGAGTAAATGTCTAAAACAATTTGATTTTTTGCATCTCTACTAATTTTTTTTCCCAGTATGTTGACCGAGTGTAAATATTTATTATTTAATTCATTGATTTCACTTACTAGTGTAGTTATGAGGAAGTAACACAGCATCAATTACATGTACTACTCCGTTATCAGCAACAATATCTGCTACAATTACTTGAGCATTATCTATAAATACATCTCCATTTGAGTTAATGGTTACTGTTACATCTGTTCCTAAGCAAAGTAGTTACAATTTGATTATTTGATAACATTCCAGACATTACACTATCTCCTACTACATGATGCTTTAAAATATCTGTTAATTGTGGAAGATCATTTAATAATGCAGTAACTGTTCCAGCTGGTAAAGCATTAAAAGCAGCATCTGTTGGAGCAAAAACTGTAAATGGCCCAGGTCCTTGTAAAGTTCCATCCAAACCACATGCATCTATTGCAGTCTTTAAGGTTGTATGTGAAGGTGATAAATCAATGATATCGTAAACAGTATTATTAGCTGGTGTAGGTGGAATTAAAACAGCATCAATTACATGTACTACTCCGTTATCTGCTACAATATCTGCTACTATTACTTGAGCATTGTCTATAAAAACATCTCCATTTGAATTAATGGTTACTGTTACATCATTCCAAGTAAAGTAGTTACTATTTGATTATTTGATAACATTCCTGACATTACACTATCTCCTACTACGTGATGTGTTAAAATATTTGTTAGAGTTGGTAAATCACCAAGTAATTGTAGTAAATGTTGCTTGTCCTAAGGCATTAAACGCAGCATCTGTTGGAGCAAAAATAGTAAATGGTCCAGCTCCTTTTAGCGTTGTTGTTAGACCACAAGTATCAATAGCGAACTCAAGAATATTGTGATCTGTTGAATTTGCAACAATATCGTAAACACTGTTTGTTGAAGGTGGCGGCGGAAGTAATACTGCATCAATTACATGTACTACTCCATTATCAGCAACAATATCTGCTACTATTACCTGAGCATTATCTATAAACACATCTCCATTTGAATTAATAGTTACTGTAACATCTGTACCAAGTAAAGTAGTTACTACTTGATTATTTGATAACATTCCTGACATTACACTATCTCCCACTACATGGTGTTTTAAAATATCTGTTAGTTGTGGTAAATCATTTAATAATGCAGCTATTGTTCCTTGAGGTAATGCATTAAAAGCAGCATCTGTTGGTGCAAATAATGTAAATGGTCCAGCTCCTGTAAAGTAGATGTTAATCCACATGTGTCAATTCTAATTCTGTAAAATATGTATGATCTAAGAATTCGCAACAATATCATAAACACTATTTGATTGTGGTGCTGGTGGTAAGTAATACTGCATCAATTACATGTACTACTCCATTATCAGCAACAATATCTGCTACTAGTTACCTGAGCATTATCTATAAATACACCATTTGAATTAATTGTTACTGTTACATCTGTCCAAGTAAAGTAGTTACTACTTGATTATTTGATAACATTCCTGACATTACCGTATCTCCTAAAGCATGATGTAAATAATATGTTGTTAGATTGTGGTAAATCATTTAATAATGCAGCTACTGTTCCTTGCAGGTAATGCATTAAAAGCAGCATCTGTTGGTGCAAATAATGTAAATGTTCCGTCCCTGTAAGTAGATGTAAAACCACATGTAATGCACACGCATCTATAGCTGTCT
Organism: uncultured Flavobacteriales bacterium; assembly: GCA_905181585.1. GTDB lineage: Bacteria > Bacteroidota > Bacteroidia > Flavobacteriales > BACL11 > CAJIYG01. Next base: position 45,620 of record CAJIYG010000002.1, on the reverse strand, counting down.
TTAAAGTAGTATGATCAGTAGAATTAGCAACAATATCATAAATACTATTTGTTGGTGGTGCTGGTGGAAGTAATACTGCATCAATTACATGTACTACTCCATTATCAGCAACGATATCTGCTACTAGTTACCTGAGCATTATCTATAAATACGCCATTTGAATTAATTGTTACTGTTACATCTGTACCAAGTAAAGTAGTTACGACTTGATTATTTGATAACATTCCAGACATTACCGTATCTCCTAAGGCATGATGTAACAGAATATTTGTCAGTTGTGGTAAATCATTTAATAATGCAGCTATTGTTCCTTGAGGTAATGCATTAAAAGCAGCATCTGTTGGTGCAAATAAGAGTAAATGTTCCAGCTCCCTGTAAGGTTGATGTTAATCCACATGTATCAATAGCCAATTCCAAGGTATTATGATCATTTGAATTTGCTACTATATCATAGATACTATTTGATGGGTATATACATGATCCATCATCAATAGTTGCATTTGCATCATAGTTCAATGCTAAAGGATCTGTACAACCCGGAATTGGTAATGCATTAACAATTAATGACCCAACCATTCCATTTGATGCATGAGAACCCACAGAGCAATCGTAGTTATAAGTTCCTGGTACTGTAAAAATAAAAGTATGTAAAGTTGTATTTGAAGTAGGAGAAGATAAAAAGGAAACTGGATTATTAAAACTTAATCCCGTTAATGTATTAATATCCGCATTAACATTGTGAAACCCACCATCATTAGTCCAAACAACAGTATCTCCTTCATTTATTGTTAATGAGCTTGGTGAATAATAATAGTTACCAGAATTTACATAATGGGTGATAGATTGTGCAAAATTATTGAATGAGAAAGAGCATAAAATTGCAAGGGTTAATAATATTTTTTTCATAATTTTTAAAGTATTTGTTAGTAATTAATTTAGATAATTGTTAAATTGAGTTAAACCGTTTTATATGTTCCTTCAGGATACATTTGAATCCATTTATCTAACTGAGTTTTACTTTTTAAAGTAACTGTTAAGTTTCTAGCAGTAAAAATGATTTTCGGAAATACTTCAGGTGTACGCATTCTAATTTTTTCTAAAATTTTTTCTTTCTTTTCGCTTAATTTTTTCACTTTTAACATAATTATAATTTTTGTCAAAAATAATTATTTTATTATTTAAAGCATAACTTTTTACATTAAAAGTTATACATTTTGATTAAAAACTTATATAATTTATTTAAAAACATAAAAATCACTAGATCATTTATTATTTATTATGATAATTATTAATCCATTCACAATAGTCTATAATAGTATCTTTTAAAGAATTATTATGCGTTGAGATAAAGTTTTTAAAATCATTTTTAATTATAGAATCATCAGCAATCTTTAATATTAATTGAATAAAATCATTCTCTATTAAATACTTATTTGAATCTAAAAGAATTTTAAAAGAATTCCTCAAATTACTAACTAAAACTATTACTGATTCAAAATCCTTAATGTGAATCTTCATAATTAAGTCAACAATTTTCAAATTAAGTTGAAATGAATTATCAAGTAGTTCGAAATCTTTTTGAAGTAAAAGCCTTGAACTATTTTTTGATGCTAACGCAAACTTTTTTTGTTTCCAATATATTAATGAATAATTAAGATATATAAATGCTGTAAATGATGGTGTCTTTGTTATTACTTCATTTTTCTTCGCCTTTTTTAAAACATTTAAAGCTTTATCAAAATCATTTAATGCATACAGATTAGCAATTAAAGTATTGTAATAATAAAACAAAAATTTATTTTCTAAAAAACTATCATATTCTAGTGTTGATAATTTTAAACGCTCAGCAGCAGCAATTGAATCTTTATATTTTTTATTTTTATTTAAACAATTAGTAAGATATGTTAGATGTGTTAATTTATCTTGATGATTTTTTCTACAGTAAATATTGTTTTCTTCAAATTTTTCAAATGAATCTATTAAAAATATTTCTAACTTAATAAAATCTTCTTTTCTAAGAAGTAATCTACTATACAATTTAAAAATCTTTTGATTAAACCTCTTTGTCTTAATAAGATCCTTATTTTGTTTTGCTTGATTAATTTTTAATTCTAACAGTTTAGTAATATTACTTCTTTTCTTAGAAAAATTCTGATCAATTTTAATTGTATACATAACCTCGGCTAAAAGATTTTCTATCTCATTAAAAGAATTTAATCTTACAGTATTCTTTTCTTTTAAAGTTAAATATTTTTCAATATTAATAGATATAAGCTCATGAGAAAGTTCAAGGATTTCGTTATATATAATTGATAATATATCATACAACTCATTTAAAACAGCTGACTTTTCTGCCTTTAAAAGAAAATTTAATGATAACTGCAATTCATCTTTAGATTTATAGACTCTTGCTAATAAAACAAAACTGTAAGCCTCAGATTGATAATCTTTTGAGATATGCTGCCATGTCATAGAATTATTTAAATCATTATAAATTCTATTCTTCAATTGATAATAACTATTAGAGTTTGAAAGCTTTAATTTTTTAATAATTACTTCAGTAGTAAGTTTATTGTTGACATCCTTTCTAAACAAATCAAATAAGATTATATCTTTTCTTTTTTGTTTACCAGCAGAGGTGCGATTTACAAATAACTTATAGAATCTAATCTCTTCTTTTGATAAAGCATTTATTATATTTATTAAATCTTTCATTTTTTATAAATAAACTTTTTACCATTTCTAATATAAATTACTCCCTCTATTAGCTGAGAGTCGCTAAAGTATTCTCTACCAAGCAAATCAAAAGTTCCAGAATTTTTATTTTCTTCAAAATAATTTTCTCCAAAATATGAAGTATTGTTTTGTATAAATATAGGAGTAACTGATGTGTCAGCATCAATAGGGCCAATTGATGAGGGCCATATAATAACAATATTATCACCAGCCTGTAAAAAGGAAAATTGATTGACATTTAAAAAAGAAATACTAACATCTATACTGTCTCCAGTAGTAAAACCAAATGGAGTATATATAGATACTGGCAAATAAATTGGAACAAATGTTTGATTAGTATTTAATAATGATTGAGACCCAAAATTTAAATTTATAGGATGATATAATGACCCTGAGGTTATAACTTGTGCAGTTTTGACCCAATTAATTCCATCCCAAACTAGAGTATCACATATATTACAATGCTGTAAAGGATTAATAATACTATTATCTTCAATATATAAGCAAGCAAGAATAGTATCTAAATTAGAAGATGAAGGTAAAATTACTGACGCTGTAGAAGAAAAACTCTGATGATTTAGATTACCGTTAAAATCATTAACATACCAGTAGTAAGCTAAGGAATCAAATCCTATAGAATCAGCATTTGAAATAAAGTCAATTTGAAATTGACTAGATGAAACAATATAAGTTTGTAAAGAATCACAATGTGAGCCTTTATTAACAATAGTAAGATCTATCGTCAGGTTTTCACCATAAGAAATACTATCTGGAATAGAAATATTTTCAATATCTAAAATAACTTGTGCCTCTAGCCTATTTAAAAAGGCAGAGGCACAAATTACTACAACAAAAAACAGATTTTTATAATTCATTAATCAATCATGTACTTCTTTTCTATGCTACCGTCATCATAAATATAAAATTGGACTTCATTAGCTTTAAAAGTTGTTTCTCTACCTAAAATATCCGTTATTCTAAGTAATTTTTTAGGGTTGAAAATTGTTTCAGGATTCAAACTTGTTGGCTGAGATGTTCTAAGGGCAATCCAAGAACCACCATCCCAAAATATCATTGTAGGATAAATACATATCCATGTCATTCCCATATTATCAGCAATTGTTAATTGTAATAAATAAATATTAGTATCTCCAATATTAATTGCAAATGTTGGCGTTGCACTTGTGTCAATAGTCCCTATTCCATTACTAGTCCACTCAGTCCACTCATGTTCAGAAAAACCAGTAAATCCTAGTGATGAAAGATTAGTTCCCAAAGTAACAGAATCTGCAGTTGACCCTATGACATTAACTTCTAAAGAATCACAGTAAGGGGTAGACCATGAACTTAAACAAAAAGCATCACAAGCTGCATAAGAGGTAAAGGCACCTCCTCCTGTTGGACCTGCATCATAACATCCAATTATAGGATCACAATCCCATGTAGTATTGGCAACAGCGAGAATCCATTCGTCTACTACCCATATAAATAATTCACAATCATTGCATATAGAGCCCAATTGTATTGAACCATTATTACCAATATTAAATTGATATAAACTATCGTATAAATAAGCATAATGACATATGTACATAGAATCAGACGGTACTCCATTGAAATTAGAATTTTGAAAAGACATTGTTGAAGGTGCACCTTGCCACATCATAGGATAAAGGCCGCAGACATTTCCATCAGGTGTATATGCTTCCCAATAAGAAAGAGAATCAATTAGTTCAGGAAATACATTATTATTTATGTATGATGATTGAAATGATAAAACATTATAATCATCATTAGCTTCAAAAATATCCATTTGACTACAATCAAAAGTTAATGTGAGAGATCCATTATAAGAGTATGTGCTTGTATATACACAACCTGTTGTAGTAGTTACTGTACAGGTATATGTTCCAGGAGAATTTACACTTGTTGTTTGAGTAGTATCTCCATTTGACCATAAATAAGTACTAGGATAATTATTTGCACATCCACTAGTACCACCAATACTATATGTCCAGTTAGCTGTAAGATTATTTCCTGAAACGAGAAATTTGTAAATCTCCATAATACACAGGATTAATTAAAAATAATTACTGAACAGAATCTGTATCTATACAATAGTTAATGATTGTAGAATCAAAATATGTAACAGTCAAAGTAGCATATAATGGAAATGAAACATTAGATAAATCTCCATAAGTATGACACGGACTTTGTTGAGTTGAAGTAAAGCCATCTCCAAAATCCCATAAATAAGAAACAGAATAATTAGTTGAAAAGCTATTAGATACAGTTGAACTATCAGAAAAATTTACTGTACCTGAACGCACCATTATCAGAAATTGGATTTGAATTACACTGTGCATTTACATTTATAAATGCAACAGACAGTAAAAAGAGTTAATATTATTTTTTTCATTTTTTTTTAATTTATTTGAGTGCAAACATAATATGATAGATTGCAGAAAATAAAAATAAAAAATTAATTAACTTACAACTCTAATTTATAAAAAACAACAATCCATGATATAATAGCCTCATAAAACTTATATTTCCAAATAAATTAAAACTATAAATTTTTATAAATTCTTTTGCAAAATTAGGCAACAAAACTAGACCCAACAATACGCTACAGAGCTAATTTAATTATATCTCGTCGTAATCAACAACTAAATTATTAGAGGTTGGATGGGCTTGACAAGTTAAAATATAGCCCTCTTCAACATCTTCTTCAGAAAGCGAATAATTAATATTCATTGAGGCACTACCCTCCATTACTTTTGCTTTACATACAGAACAAACACCACCTTTACAAGAATATGGAACATCAGCACCAGCTTGTATTGCTGCATCTAAAATCGAATCTCCATTTTGTGCCAGTTCAAAATCAAAATCATCTCCATCCATACAAATTGTAACATTGAAAACAGTATCACTTGCTAATACTGGCTCAGAATCATCAGAAATAGTTGGAGAAGAAAACAATTCAAAATTTATTTTGTTTTTATCAATTTCTTTTGACTCTAAAAAAGAACTAACTGTTTCTATCATATCACCAGGACCACAAAGAAAGTATGAATCTGAACTAAATATTTCTTTAGATAGATTAAATATATTGTTAAGATTACCTTCATCTATTCTACCTTCTAAGGCTCCATTAACTTTCTCTCTTGAATAAAGGTTAATTATTCTAAGCCTATCTCCAAACAGCTTATCTAATGCATTTAGTTCCTCTGAAAACATAGTTGAATCAACAGACTTATTTCCATAAATTAAAGAAAAAGAGCTATTTGACTCTAATTTTAAAACATTTTTAATCATTGAAAGGATTGGTGTTATACCACTGCCTGAACAGATACCGACATATGAATTAGAATTATTATCATTCACATCTAAAACAAAATCACCAACAGGTGGCATAACTTTTAAAGTATCCCCTAATTTTAATTCTCTATTTAAAAATGTTGACATTAAACCCCCTTGAACCAATTTAACACCAACCTCCAAACCTTCTTCTGGTGAGGAAGAAATTGAATAAGCACGTCTTACATCTTCATTATTAATATTATGATCAATAGTAATATACTGTCCTGAAATAAAATTAAAAAGATCTGCATCAAATTTTGATGTATCTAATTTTATACAAACAGCGTCAGAAGTTAAATTTCTAATTGATAAAACGGGAAGAGAATAAAATTTACTCATTTATTTTTTTTGCAAAAGTATAATATTTAAAAACTTGAATTAAAAAATTAATTGAAAAAATTTAAATTGAAAAGTAATATATTTTCAATAACTTTGAAAAGTTAAAAAAATAAAAAAAAATGAGTGAAGTAATTTTTCAACAAAAAATAGATTCAGAAAAAAAAATTGAACCTAAAGATTGGATGCCAGATGGATACAGAAAACATCTAATCAGACAAATTTCACAACATGCTCATTCTGAAATTATCGGCATGCAACCAGAAGGGAATTGGATATCTCGAGCTCCTTCTCTGAGAGCAAAAATGATTTTACTGGCAAAAGTTCAGGATGAAGCAGGTCATGGGCTTTATTTATATAGTGCCTGCGAAACCCTTGGAATTTCTAGAGAAGAGCTTAATGAGCAATTACATCTTGGCAAAGCAAAGTATTCAAGTATTTTTAATTACCCAACCCTTACCTGGGCAGATATGGGAGCTATTGGCTGGTTAGTAGATGGCGCGGCAATTGTAAATCAAGTTTCATTACAAAAAACTTCATATGGCCCATATTCAAGAGGCATGGTTAAAATATGTAAGGAAGAAAGCTTTCATCAAAGGCAAGGTTATGAAATAATTGCTGAGATGGCCAAAGGAACTAAAGAACAAAAAGAAATGGCTCAAGACGCTTTAAATAGATTCTGGTGGCCTTCTATAATGATGTTTGGCCCTCATGATTCTGAATCTCCAAGATCTGGTAAAGCAATGAAATGGAAGATAAAAAGAAAAACAAATGATGAGCTTAGACAAGATTTTATAAATAAAACAGTTGGACAAGCTGAAATCCTTGATTTAACTATTCCAGATCCAGACTTAAAATGGAATGAAGAAAAAAAATCTTATGATTTTGGTGAAATTGATTGGGAAGAATTCTGGAGTGTAGTTGAAGGAAATGGCCCATGCAATGAGCAAAGATTAAATCATCATATCAAGGCACATAAAGATGGAGAATGGGTAAGAGATGCTGCCAAAGCATATTCAAAAAAACAAAAATAATAAGGATAAAATGACAAAGGACAAATCAACAGTTTGGGAAGTTTTTATTCAAAGTAAAAATGGATTAGCACACAAACACTTTGGAAATGTACATGCTGAAGACAAAGAAATGGCTCTACAAAATGCCAGAGACCTATACACTAGAAGAAATGAAGGCTCTTGCATTTGGGTGGTAAAATCTGAACATATCGTTTCTTCCGTTCCAGAAGATGAAACATCATTTTTTGATCCATCTAATGATAAAGTTTATAGACACCCAACATTTTATAAAATGCCTGAAGGGGCTAAACATATATAAATGCAAGATTTATTAAAATACACACTAAGAATTGCGGACACATCATTAATCTTAGGACAAAGATTATCAGAATGGTGTTCCAAAGGACCTACCCTTGAAGAGGACATAGCTCTCTCAAATATTTCTCTAGATTTATTCGGACAAGCAAATGGATTATTAGAATATGCCTCTAAAATAGATGGATCTAGAACTGCTGATGATCTTGCATTCAAAAGAAATGAAAGAGAATTTTATAACCTTCAAATTTGTGAGCAGGAAAATGGACATTTTGGGGATACAATGGTAAGACAATTTTTATGCGATACTTATTTTATGCTCTTCTATCAAGAACTTTCTAAAAGTGAGGATGAAACTTTAGCTGCTATTGCAAATAAATCAATTAAAGAAGTCTCATACCATTTAAGACATTCCAAAAATTGGTTAATAAGATTAGGAGATGGCACAGATAAAAGCAAAGAAAAAGTTCAGAAATCAATAGAAAATATTTGGAAATTTACTGGTGAATTCTTTGAAATGGATGATCTAGATAATTTAATGTATGCTAATAAAATTGGTGTGAATAATATTAAATTAAAAGATGAATGGGATATTATAGTAAACCAGGTTCTATTGGAAGCTAAAATTAATAGACCAAAAGATTCTTACATGATGACTGGAAGCAAAAAAGGACTTCATACTGAATTACTAGGAAAAATGCTTGCTGAAATGCAATATCTCCCAAGAGCTTACCCTGATGCAAAGTGGTAATATCCAAAAAATCTGGGAATTATTAGACAATGTTCCAGATCCAGAAATTCCTGTAATTTCCGTTGTTGAATTGGGTGTAATAAGAGATATCCAATTTATAAATAATGAGTACGTTATTTCTGTAACACCCACTTATTCTGGATGTCCAGCAGTAAAAACATTTCAAGATGATATCCATACTGAACTAATTAATAATAACATCTTAAATTTTAAGATGATTATTGTCTACAAACCAGCTTGGACAACAGACTGGATGAATGATAAAACAAAAGCAAAATTAAAAAAATACGGAATCTCTCCTCCTGAGAAAATTGCGCAATGTCCACAATGTAATTCTAAAAGTATTGAACTAATAAGTGAATTTGGAGCTACCGCTTGCAAAGCCCTATATAAATGTTCCGACTGTTTAGAACCATTTGAACATTTTAAATGTATATAAGGTTTTAGGCTCTATTTAAGAGAATATTAACCTCATTTATTATCTTTACAACATAAACTTTTATAATCATGATCTCATTTGAAATTAAAAATAATGTTGCCTACATACTACTTGATAGACCAGACAAATATCATTCATTTGTAAAAGAAATGGCTCTTGAGTTACAAGAAAAAATTAGTTTATGCCAAAGCGATAATGAAATTAGAGCAGTGGTTTTAACTGCTAAGGGTAAAGCATTTTGTGCAGGTCAAGACCTTAAAGAAGCGACAGATCCTAATGGCCCAGGCTTGCAAAAAATAGTAAATGAACATTATAATCCTATAATTAAAAAAATAAGGAAGCTGGAAAAACCAATTATTTGTGCTGTAAATGGTGTTGCTGCAGGAGCGGGAGCATCAATAGCTCTTAGTTGTGATATTGTTATTGCAAAAGAGAACGCTTCGTTTGTTCAGGCATTCAGTAAAATTGGCTTGATTCCTGATAGTGGAAGTACTTATTTTCTTCCTAGGCTAATCGGAATGAATAAAGCATCTGCTCTTATGATGACTGGTGAAGCAATATCTGCTAAAGAAGCTGAAAGAATTGGAATGATATATAAAGTTTTTAGTGAGGAAACCTTTGAAGAAGAAACAATTAAATTAGCAAATAAGCTAGCTAACATGCCCACAAAAGCTTTAGCTCTTACTAAAAACTTACTTAATCTTTCTCTAACTAATTCATTAGAAAAACAATTAGACGATGAAGAAAACCATCAAGTTATCGCGGGAAACACTAATGATTACAAAGAAGGAGTAAATTCTTTTTTAGAGAAGAGAAAACCAAATTTTAAAGGAAACTAAATATGGAATTAAGTATTATAGGATCTGGCACAATGGGTATAGGAATTGCTCATGCATGTGCTGAAAAAAATCATAAGGTTTTTATTATTGATTCCTCAAATGAATCTTTAAAATCAGGAAAAGAAAAGCTTTTTAAGCTATTAGAAAAACTTGTCCAAAAAGGAAAATATTCTGAAGAAAATAAAAATACAATAACTAAAAATTTAAATTTTTCAAATGATTTAAGTGATATAAAAAATTCTGATTTTGTTATAGAAGCAATAATTGAGAATTTAGATATCAAAAAAAAGGTTTTTAAAGATATTGAAGAATTAGTTTCCAGCGAATGTATTATTGCTTCAAATACCTCATCACTATCAATTGCTTCAATTGCTAGTAGTTGTGTTAAAAACGATAGAGTTATTGGAATACATTTTTTTAATCCTGCTAATTTAATGCCTTTAGTTGAAGTTATTCCTGCTATTCAAACTTCGCAATCAACACTTGAAAAATCAAAAGAATTCTTAATAGATCTTGGTAAAACTGTTGTAATAGCAAAAGATACCCCAGGTTTTATTGTTAATAGGGTTGCAAGACCTTTTTATGGTGAATCTTTAAGAATCTATGAAGAGGGTATTGCTAATTTTGAAACAATTGATTGGGCATTAAAAGAAATTGGAGGCTTTAAAATGGGACCATTTGAGCTAATGGATTATATTGGAAATGATATAAATTATACAGTTACAGAAACAGTATTTAAAGAGTTTTATTATGACCCAAGATATAAACCTTCATTCACACAAAAGAGATTAATGGAAGCAGGTTTTTTAGGGAAAAAATCTGGTAAAGGATTCTATGACTACAAAAATTTGACTGAAAAGAAAATTAATACAAATAGAGAAGAAGGAAAAAAAATTGTTTTAAGAGTCTTATCTATGCTTATTAATGAAGCAGCAGATGCTCTTTTTCTTAATATTGCTTCCAAAGAAGATATTGATTTAGCTATGACAAGAGGAGTTAATTACCCAAAAGGTCTTCTAAGTTGGGCAGATGAGATTGGCATAGATAATATTTTAAAAATATTAAAAGAGTTGAATAATAAATATTGCGAAGATAGGTATAGACCCTCTCCTATTTTAGCGCAATTATCCTCTGAAAATAAAACATTCTTCTAATGTTAAGCCCTGATCAAATAATCAATCAAATGATGGAGAAAGATTCCTTTAGCAAGTGGTTAGGAATAAAAATTGAAGATATTCAAAAGGGCTCTTGTATATTATCTCTAACAGTAAAAAAAGAAATGCTTAATGGTTTTGATATTGCTCATGGTGGAACTTGTTATTCTCTAGCAGACTCGGCCTTAGCTTTTGCAGCTAATTCACACGGTAAAAAGGCAGTTTCAATTGAAACTTCTATTTCTCATACTAATAAAGTACTTTGTGGAGATAAACTTACTGCCTATACAAAAGAATTAAATAAAACATCAAAAATCGGACTCTATTCTATTGAAATTACAAACCAAGAAAACTTAACAGTTGCTCAATTTAAAGGGACTGTTCTTTTTTCTGATAAAAATTGGAATTAATTATTATGAATACATATATTATTGACGCAGTTAGAACACCTATTGGAAACTTTGGGGGCACATTAAAAGATATAAGAACTGATGATTTATCTGCAATTACTCTTAAAGAGTTATTGAAAAGAAATTTAATTGATCCAAAAGAAATTGATGATGTTATTATAGGTTGTGCAAATCAAGCAGGTGAGGATAATAGAAATATTGCAAGAATGTCACTTTTACTTGCTGGCATACCATTTACAGTGCCAGGAGAAACAGTCAATAGATTGTGTGCATCTGGAATGTCAGCTGTTATACATGCTCATAGGGCAATACAAACAGGAGATGGTGATCTTTTCATTGCAGGTGGAGTAGAAAATATGACTAGAGGGCCTTGGGTTATTTCTAAAGCATCTACTCCTTTTGGAAGAGATTCAAAAATGTTTGACTCTTCTTTTGGTTGGAGATTTGTAAATCCAAAAATGAAAGAATTATTTGGAACAGATAGTATGGGGAAAACTGCGGAAAATCTTGTTGAAAGATTTAATATTTCAAGAGAAGATCAAGACAAATTTGCTTATAATTCTCAAATGAAGGCAAGCAAAGCACAGGCTGATGGAAAATTTAAAGAAGAAATTGTTAATGTACATATTCCACAAAGAAAAAAAGAAGATATTATTTTTTCTAATGATGAATTTATACGTCCAAACACAAGTATTGCAGTACTATCTAAATTAAGGACTGCTTTTAAAGAAAATGGTTCTGTCACAGCAGGAAACTCTTCTGGATTAAACGACGGTGCTGCTGCAATGCTAATTGCTTCTGAAAATGCTTTAAAAAAATATAAATTAAATTCTTTAGCAAAAATTATCTCTTCTGCGGTTGTTGGAGTAGAACCAAAAATAATGGGAATAGGTCCTGTTAAAGCATCATTAAAAGCATTAAAAAAAGCAGGATTAAAGCTTTCACAAATGGATGTTATAGAAATAAATGAAGCTTTTTCTGCTCAGGCACTTGCATGCATTAGAGAACTTGGACTAGAAGATGATGATAATAGAATTAATCCTAATGGCGGTGCTATAGCGCTGGGTCATCCACTTGGAGTTAGTGGAACAAGAATTATTCATTCTGCTGCTTTAGAGCTTAAAAGAACAAAAAAGAAATATGCTTTAATAACAATGTGTATTGGAGTTGGACAAGGATATGCTACAATAATTGAAAATACTAACATATGATATATGAATTTGATGGTTTTATTCCTGTAATAGACCCTTCTTCTTATGTTCACAAAGAAGCAACAATTATAGGTAATGTTATTATTGGAAAAAATGTCTATGTAGGTCCTGGGGCTTCAATAAGAGGAGATTGGGGAAAAGTTAGTGTTAATGATGGATGTAACATACAAGACAATTGCACCATACATATTTTTCCAGGTAAAAATGTTATTTTAAAAGAAAATGCTCATATCGGTCACGGCGCTATTATACATGGCGCTACAATTGGATCTAATACATTAATTGGAATGAATGCAGTTATAATGGATGATTCTATAATTGGAGATGAGTGTGTTATTGGAGCACTTACTTTTGTAAAAGGTGAGAGCGTAATTGAAAACAGAAAAATAGTTGTTGGTAATCCTGCTAAAATTATTGGAGATGTAACCGATAAAATGATAAAATGGAAATCTAAAGGAACAAAGCTTTACCATGAGCTTCCAAAAGAGTGTAAAATCAACATGAAAGAATGCAAACCACTTGAGAAAATAGAAGAAAATAGAAAAATACAGAATGTAACATTTGAAACATGGAAAAAATCTAACAAATGATAAATGAAAATTATGCTTTAGGGAAATGGATTAAGGGAGATGGAGATGGATCTCCTTTATTTAATGCTGTTAGTGGAGAACAAATAACTACTGCTTCAAGTAAGGGTTTAGATTTTGGTGCAATGATGAAATATGCCAGAGAAATCGGAGGCCCTTCACTAAGAAAAATGACTTTCCAAGAAAGGGGTTTAATGTTAAAAAAACTAGCTCTACATCTGCACTCAATAAAAAACAAATTTTATTCTGTTAGTTCATTAACTGGAGCAACAAAAATTGATTCTTGGATCGATATAGAAGGAGGAATTGGAAATATATTTACTAATGCTTCTTTGAGAAAAGAATTTCCAGATCTTCCATATTATATTGATGGCCAAACTGCTAATCTTTCAAAGAATGGAACTTTTATTGGACATCATATAATGGTTCCAAAAGAAGGTGTTTGCATTCATATCAACGCATATAATTTCCCAATATGGGGAATGCTAGAAAAAATATCTGTCAATTTAATGGCTGGTGTTCCTGCAATTGTAAAACCCGCAACCTTAACATGTTTTTTAACTGAGGTTATGGTCAGAGAAATTGAAAAATCTAATATTCTTCCAAAGGGGGCTCTTCAACTTATTTGTGGGTCTGCTAATGGAATAATTGACTATGCTAGCTCTGAGGATGTGATAACATTTACTGGTAGTGCAGAAACAGGTAAAAAGTTAAAAGCAAATAAAAATTTAATTGAAAACTCTATTCCATTTAATATGGAAGCTGATTCTTTAAACTGTTCTATATTAGGGATAGATGCTCAACCAGGATCTGTAAATTTTAATATTTTTATAAAGGAAGTTCAAAGAGAAATGACTGTTAAAGCAGGTCAAAAATGTACTGCCATAAGAAGAATAATAGTTCCAGAACAATACATAGAAGATGTATACATTGCACTTGGGAAACGCTTAGATAGAACTATAATTGGAGACCCTGCTTCTGAGGGAGTAAAAATGGGACCTCTTGCTGGAGTAAACCAAAGAAATGATGTTTTAAATAATATCAATAAACTTAAACAAAGTCAAAATATCGTTTATGGAAACTCCGAAGAATTTAATGTTGTTGGAGCAAATAAAAATAAAGGAGCCTTTGTTTCTCCAATTCTATTTTTAAATGAAGACCCCCTAAATAAATTAGATTGTCACGACATAGAAACTTTTGGTCCTGTTGCAACTATTATGCCTTATTCGAATATTGATGAAGCCATTAAAATTGCTCGAATGGGAAAAGGCTCTTTAGTTTGCTCAATAATAACAGAGGATATGAAAATCGCTGAACAGTTTGTCTTAGGAGCTGCTTCAATGCATGGAAGAATTTTAATTTTAAATCAGACATGTGTTGATGAAAGCACAGGACATGGTTCGCCTATGCCATTATTAAAGCATGGAGGTCCTGGAAGAGCAGGAGGTGGAGAAGAAATGGGTGGAAAAAGAGGTATTCTTCATTACTTACAAAGAACTGCTATTCAAGGTCACCCAACTACAGTTACAGCTATTACAAAACAATATCAATATGGCTCTGAACAAAATACTTCTGGCAAACACATATTTAAAAAACATTTCGAAGAAATAGAAATTGGTGATACAGTTATTACAGATAAACACCTAGTAACTTTAGATGATATAGAAAATTTTGCAGAACTAAGTGGAGATAAGTTTTATGCTCATATGGACGAAAATTCATTAGAAGGAACTATTTTTACTGAAAGAGTTGCTCATGGATATTTTATAATGTCTAAGGCTGCAGGATTATTTGTTGAGCCTACAAAAGGGCCAGTACTATTAAATTATGGTATTGACCAATGTAGATTTATTAAACCTGTTTATCCGGGAACAACAATAGGAGTAAGATTCACTGCTCAAGAAAAAATATCTCAAGAAAGAAGAGAAGATGACGACCTATCTAAAGGAATTGTAAAATTCATGGTTGATGTTTATGATGATGAAGGAGATACAGTCATGCTTGGAACAATATTAACAATGATAAAAAAACTCAAATGAAAAAAATTCTAATAATTATAATAATGATATTGCCAGCAATTTCATTTTCTCAAGGTCCTAATCCATATTTTATTTACAGTAATGTTTGTGTTGGCAATCAACTTCCTGTAGATGATTTCTCAACCCCAAATATTAATACTAATTCCCCTATTGTTGCTTGGTCATGGGAGGTCAATGGAACAGTATTTTCAACTCAATCAAATGCAGAATATTTATTTCCAAGTTGTGGACTTTATGATATAAAATTAACTGTAACAGATGCAGATATGTTTTTTTCAGACACTACTATTCAAGTTGAAGTGTACTGTCTTCCAACTGCTGACTTTGTAAATGATGTTGTATGTTCTGGAACACCAACAAATTTTGCTGACGCTTCTACTCCTGCCCCATCTATTGTTTATTGGTTCTATCAGTTTGACGGAATTGGTGTTTCTGTAAACCCGGTTACATCATATACATTTTTAGCAGCTGGAACTTATATGGTTGGTTTTAATATAAAAGATAATAATGGTTGTGCAGATTCAGTTGCTAAGCCTGTAGTTGTAGATTCATGCGTAAGTAATATCTATGAATACAATTTAGAAAACAAAAAAATTGATCGTATTATTGATCTAAGTGGAAAAGAAACAAAAAACAAAAAAAATATTAATATCATTATGTATGATAATGGTAAAATTGAAAAAAGATTAATAATTGAATAATATGCAAGGATCTGTTAATTTAGAAGTTAAAAATTCTATTGCTACAATAGAGTTTTATCATCCACAAAGCAATTCTCTCCCCTCTAAAATTCTCGAGAAACTTGCTTCTAAAATTACTGATTGTGGTAATGATAATAATATTAAAATAATAATCTTGAGAAGTAAAGGAGATAGAGCATTTTGTGCTGGAGCTTCTTTTGAGGAACTTTCTAGCATTAACAATAAAAAAGAAGGCAAGAGTTTTTTTATGGGCTTTGCTAATGTGATAAATGCTGCTAGAAAATGTCCGAAATTAATTATTGGAAGAGTGCAGGGTAAAGCTGTTGGTGGTGGAGTTGGAATGGCTTGTGCAGTAGACTATTGCTTTGCGACTAAATTTGCATCTATTAAGCTAAGTGAATTAGCTGTAGGAATTGGTCCATTTGTAGTTGGACCAGCAGTTGAGAGGAAATCAGGTCTTTCAGCCTACTCGACATTATCAGTAAATGCAACAAAGTGGTTCGATGCTATATGGGCAAAAGATAAAGGGATTTATTCCGAAGTGTTTGATTCTAATGAGAAGATGGATGAGGCAATTAATCACTTATCTCAAAACCTACTAAACTCAAACCCAGAGGCAATGAAAAAATTAAAAGAAGTTTTTTGGGAGAAAAATAAAAATTGGGATAAATTATTAGAGGAAAGAGCTGAATATAGCGGAGAACTTGTTTTATCAGACTTTACTAAAAATGCAATTGCAAAATTCAAGAATAAATAAGTGAGTAACAAGCTTCCAAAAGAAATACTTAAAAAAGCATATCAACTAATTTGCACTGCAAGATCTTTGAGTGACATCTATGAAGAAAACAAAGATATTACATCAAAATATGTTCATGCTACATCAAAAGGACACGAAGTAATTCAAATAGCTCTAGCCCTTCAATTAACTAAGGACGATTGGGTCTCTCCGTATTATAGAGATGATTCCATATTATTAGGAATTGGTATTACACCTTATGAACTTATGCTACAGCTGATGTGTAAAAAAGAGGACCCATTCTCAGGTGGACGTACATACTATTCTCATCCATCTCTAAAAAGAGATGATATGCCTAAAATTATACACCAGTCCTCTGCAACTGGAATGCAAGCGATACCTACAACTGGAATAGCCCTTGGATTGCGGTATAAAAAGAAAAATAATTTATTAAAGGAAAAAAATCCTATTGTTGTTTGTTCATTTGGAGATGCATCAATCACAGAAGGAGAAGTTGCTGAAGCTTTTCAAATGGCTTCATTAAAAAAACTTCCTATTTTATATGTTGTACAAGATAATGAATGGGATATTTCGGCTCATTCTTCTGAAACAAGAGCAGTTGATGCAGCAAAATATGCTAGTGGTTTTGGAATTAAAAATTATTCAATTGATGGAACTGACTTTGAGGAATCTTACAAAACTATAAGTAGTGCAATAAAGGAAATTCAAGAGAAAAGTATTCCAATTCTAATTCATGCAAAAGTTCCTTTACTTAACCATCACACCTCTGGTGTAAGAATGGAATGGTATAGAGATGACTTAAAAGAAGCATTATTAAATGATCCATTTCCAAAATTAAAAAAACTTTTACTAGAAAATAATTTTAAAAATGAAGAACTTAAAAAAATTAGTTTAGAAATAAATAAAAATGTTAAAGTTGACTTTAAAAAAGCATTAAGTGCTGAAGATCCCTCAGAAGATGATTTATTTAAACATGATTTTGCTCCAACTAACATAAAAGATGAAAGCGGAGAAAGAGCGCCAAAAGGAAAAGAAAAAATATTTATGGTTGATGCAGCAATATTTGCTGTTAAAGAATTAATGAATAAACATCCTGAGTGCTTATTATATGGTCAAGATGTTGGAAAAAGATTAGGAGGTGTCTTTAGAGAAGCTGCCACTCTAGGTAAAACATTTGGTGATGAAAGAGTTTTTAACACTCCTATACAAGAAGCATTTATAATCGGTAGTACTGTTGGTATGTCTGCTGTTGGATTAAAACCTATTGTAGAAATTCAATTTGCTGATTATGTATGGCCTGGATTAAATCAACTTTTCACTGAAGTTAGTAGATCTTACTATCTTTCAAATGGTAAATGGCCTATTAGTAATATAATCAGGATTCCTTGTGGAGCTTATGGAAGTGGTGGACCTTATCACTCTTCATCAATAGAATCTATACTGTCAAATATAAATGGAATAAAAATTGCTTATCCTTCTAATGCTGCTGATCTTAAAGGAATAATAAAAGCAGCTTTTTATGATCCAAATCCTGTAGTTATTTTAGAACATAAAGGTTTATACTGGGGTAAAATTAAAGGAACTGAATCAACTAAAACAATTGAGCCTAATGAAGACTATATTCTTCCTTTAGGTAAAGCAAATATTGTAATTGAGGCCTCTAAAGAATCTATTAAAAAAGGTAATTCTATATGTATTATAACATATGGTATGGGAGTTTATTGGTCAAAAAGTGCTGCAAAAAAATTTAACAATCAAGTAGAAATAATTGATCTTAGAACAATATATCCATTAGATCAAAAAATGATTAATGAAAGAGTTAAAATTCATGGAAAATGTATTGTAATAAGTGAAGAGCCTACTAATAATTCATTTGCACAGGCACTAGCATCAAAGATATCACAGCAATGTTTTAATTATTTAGATGGAGCCATTCAAGTCATTGGCTCTGAGAATCTTCCAGCAATTCCACTAAACTCAATTTTAGAAGAAAGAATGCTTCCTAATTCTGAAAAAGTCGAAACAGAAATAAAAAAATTATTGGCAATTTAATTGTTTTTTTAGACCTCTTTTAGATAAGCTAAATATAGATAATGTTATATCTTTGCTATACAATTTTATTTTATTTAGATGAGCTTCAAAAAATTATTTTTTCTAATTTTAATTCAACTAATTACTTTTCCAATTGTTGCACAAAATAACTTCACCATAAGTGGATTTGTTCAAGATGATAATTCAGGAGAAAATCTAATTGGTGTTTCAGTTTATGATAAAGAAACATTCAAAGGAACAGTAACTAATGCTTATGGCTTCTACTCTCTTACTATAGAGGAGGGAACATATAACATAACATATTCATTTATTGGCTTAGAATCTGTTACTAAGAACCTTATTGTTGATAAAGATCTAAGAGTTAATATCTCTTTAAAAAGCAATGCAATCCTAACTGATGAAGTTACTATTACTGGAGAAAAACTGGATAAAAATATTAGTAGCTCTAATATGAGTCAAGTTAAAATGGAGGTAACAAATATCAAACAACTTCCAGCAATATTAGGAGAAGTTGATGTCATTAAATCAGCACAGTTACTTCCTGGAATTACTGCAAATGGTGAAGGAAGCTCAGGTCTTTATGTTAGAGGTGGCGGCCCAGATCAAAACTTAATCTTATTAGATGAAGCAGTTGTCTATAATGCCTCTCACCTTTTTGGTTTCTTTTCAGTTTTTAATGCAGATGCTATTAAAGATATTAATATTATAAAGGGTGGAATGCCTGCAGAGTATGGAGGAAGACTTTCATCAGTTCTAGACATAACAATGAAAGAAGGAAACAATAAAAAATTTAAAGCTGATGGTGGTATTGGTTTATTATCCTCAAGACTAACACTTCAGGGACCTATCCAAAAAAATAAAAGCTCTTTTATTATTTCAGGAAGAAGAACTTATATAGATGTTTTATCAAAACCTTTACTAAACAGAGAAAACCCTGAGACAGGAGAAAAGAATGCTTTTGCTGGATCAGGATATTATTTTTATGATTTAACAACAAAAATTAATTACAGAGTTTCAGACAAAGACAGGCTATACTTAAGTGGTTATTTTGGTAGAGATGTTTTTGATTTCGCAAATAGTGATAACGGTTTTGCTGTTCAAATCCCATGGGGAAATGCTACTGGTTCATTAAGATGGAATCATTTATTTAATGATAAATTATTTATGAACACATCTCTAGTTTTTAGTGACTATAGATTTGAATTTAATATTGCTCAAAGTGACTTTGAATTTAAAATATTCTCCGGCATTAATGACTGGAATACAAAAGTTGATTTTCTTTATCAACCAAATCAAAGACACACTATAAAGTTTGGTACAAACTACACTTACCATGAATTCACTCCAGGAAATGCTACGGGAAAAGCAGGTGAAGTTACATTTGCCCCAGATGAAATTTATAGACAATATTCAAATGAAGGAGCAATTTACTTTTCAGATGATTTTGAGTTAAGTGATGTATTAAAAATAAATGCAGGATTAAGATATTCATCATTTCAGCACGCAGGAGATATCACCTTTTTAAATTATTTAAAAAATGATCTAACACTAAATTCAAATAATTATAGGCATATTGAACCAAGATTATCCCTTCGATATACACTAAATCCTACAAGCTCTTTAAAGGCAGCATATACTGAGAACTATCAATATGTTCATTTAGCATCTACCTCAGCAGTTAGTTTACCAACAGACTTATGGGTTCCCAGCTCTACTGCTATTAAACCAAAATTTGCTAAACAACTAGCGTTTGGATACTTTAAGAATTTAAATGATAATATGTATGAAACTTCTGTTGAATCATATTATAAAGAGATGACTAATCTTATAGAATATAAAGAAGGAGTTCTTCCAGAAGACAATACAAATTCAAATAGCGATAATGCTTTTACTTTTGGTGATGGAGATTCATATGGAGTGGAAGTTCTTCTTAAGAAAGTTCAAGGAAAAACTACAGGATGGATAGGATATACACTATCTAAAACAACAAGATATTTTGATGAAGTAAATAATGGCGAATCTTTTCCTGCAAAATATGATAGACGTCATGATTTATCAGTCACTGCTACTCATAAACTTTCAAAGGCATGGACTCTAAGTGGTGTTTTTGTTTATGCCTCTGGAAATTCAATTACATTACCTACTGAAAGATATGTAATTGGTGGAGATGTTTACACACAGTTTACTTCTAGAAACGGATATAGAATGGACCCTTACCATAGAATGGATATTGGAGCCACATATACTCCTAATAAAAAGAATAAGAAATTTAAATCTTCATGGAATTTCTCTATTTACAACATATACTCAAGAAAGAATCCATATTTTATTTATTTTGCTATTGAAGGTCTTGATGATAATGCTGAAGATCAAAATATTCAAAATGGAAATGTGGAAGCAAAAGCATATCAAGTATCAATTTTTCCAATTCTTCCTTCAGTAACTTGGAATTTTAATTTTTAATTATGAAAAAATATTTATTTATCTGTTTAGTATTTATTTCATGTCAAGATGAGATAATTATTGAGTTCCCTATTGAATCTCAAACAATTGTAGTTGAAGGAGGTATTGAACCTAATATGCCTCCCTATGTAGTATTATCAAAAAATCAAGGTTATTTTGATGAAATTAATATAGATACCTATAATGATTTATTTATTAAAGATGCTCAAGTAATTGTTTGGAAAGAAAATGAGGATGGAACAGCTGATTCTATACTTTTAGAAATGCTACCTCCTCCATTTGATTCGCTTCCAATTTATACCGATCTTAATTACTTTACAGCATTAAATAATTTCCCTTATGCAAATTCAGGATCTTATAATCCCATAACTTTGAGCGGTGGAATAAGTAATGATTTTAGTAAAGAAAATGGAACATATAATTTAATTATAAGATGGAATGACAAGCAAATAACTAGTCAAACAACTATACCAAACCTAACTCCTTTAGATTGTTTATGGGTAGAGAAAAATGAATTTTCTGATTTAGATTATGAATTTGATATTAATGCAATATATAACGACCCAGGAAATATTAATAATAATATTATGATTAAGTATAGAAAAAATACTCACTGGGGAGTAGATACAACAAATTGGACCCTAAAGGACAATTCAGATCCCTTAATGCAAATAATTGATGCAGGTACTGATATACTTATTAATGGTGAAAGATTTCAGACCTATTTCCCACAAAGAGGAGAAGGAGACTTTCCAACACTTCCATATAACGCTAGTAGATATTTTGAATATGAAACATCTAATTCAACTGATAGTATTTTTGTTCCTTATGATGTTGTAACAATTAAATTTTGTCAAATTGATGAACCTGCGTTGAAATTTTGGAGAAGTTTAATTAGGCAATTTGGATCAAATGGTAATCCATTTCAAGAACCTCTTAATCTTGTCAGCAATATAAATGGTGGCTATGGAGGTTGGACTGGATATGGTGCTTCTTACTATAAAATCCCAATTATTGATGGTTTTACAACTAATACTCTATTACCTTTAGATTCGGTTGAAATAACTGATCTTTTTTAATAATTTAGCAAAAAAGCAAAATAAAATGAGCGAAGAAATTGAACACATTGAAACACTAATAATAGGATCAGGACCTGCAGGCTATTCTGCTGCAATATATGCTGCCAGAGCAGACCTTCACCCTGTAGTAATACAAGGCCTTCAGCCTGGAGGACAACTAACAACTACAACTGAAGTTGATAATTACCCAGGCTACCCTAATGGTGTAGATGGAACAAAAATGATGGAAGACTTCAAAGCTCAAGCTGAAAGATTTGAAACTGACACTAGATGGGGAATGGTAACAAAAGTTGATTTTAGTAAAAGGCCTTTTAAAGTAGAAATTGATGAAAAAACCAATGTTATTGCAGAAACTATAATTATTGCAACCGGTGCATCAGCAAAATGGCTAGGAATTGAAGATGAAAAAAGATTAAATGGTTATGGAGTTTCAGCATGTGCCACATGCGATGGATTCTTTTACAAAGGAATGGATGTAGTTGTTGTTGGAGCTGGTGATACTGCTGCCGAAGAAGCTACTTATTTAGCAAAACTGTGTAATAAAGTTACAATGCTAGTAAGGAGAGATGAAATGAGAGCTTCTAAAGCAATGCAAAAAAGAGTATTTAATACTCCAAACTTAGAAGTCTTATTTAATAATGATACAAAAAGTATAAATGGAGAACCTGGAGAAATAGGAGTAGAAAGTGTTACTTCTATAAATAATAAAACTGGTGAAGAAACTATTACTCCTGCAAAAGGTTTTTTTGTTGCTATTGGACATACTCCTAACACTAGTCTTTTCAAAGGTCAACTAGACATGGATGAAAATGGTTATCTTATAATTGAAGCTGGTACCTCTAAAACTAAAATCCCAGGCGTTTTTGCTGCTGGAGATGTAGCAGATCATGTTTATAGACAAGCAGTTACATCCGCCGGTACTGGATGTATGGCAGCATTAGATGCAGAAAGATTTTTAGCTGCTCAAGAATAATTTTAAAATTCAAATAAAATATTATTGGTATTTAATAGTTATATTTATAGTGATAATTATTCATTATGAAGGCTTTAGATATACTTAAAAAATATTGGGGACATAATTCTTTTAGATTAAATCAAGAAGAAATCATTTCCTCTGTAGTAAACAAGCAAGATACATTAGCTTTATTACCCACTGGTGGGGGTAAATCAATATGCTATCAAATTCCGGCAATCATGAATGATGGTATTTGTCTAGTAATATCTCCACTTATTTCTTTAATGAATGATCAAATAAGACATCTACAATCTAAAGGAATAAAATCTGTATCAATTTCTTCTAATATGTATTTTAAAGATATTGATACAACGCTAACAAATTGTATTTATGGAAATATTAAATTCCTATATCTATCACCTGAAAAACTAAAAAATAAATTAGTTAGAGATAAAATTAGATTGATGGATATTAATTTAATTGCTGTTGACGAGGCACATTGTATTTCCCAGTGGGGACATAATTTCAGACCTTCGTATAGACTAATAAATGAAATAAGAGAATTTGCTAATAACGCTCCCATTATAGCACTAACTGCAACAGCCAATAAATTAGTAGCAGAGGATATTCAAGAGAATCTAAATTTCAAAAAAAATAATTTAATTAAATCCTCATTTAGGAGAAAAAACCTATCGTACGTAAATACAGTTGTAAACAACAAAACTGAAGTATTATTAAAACTCTTAAAGAAAATTAAAAGTTCTGTAATAGTATATGTTGGTTCAAGAAGACAGAGCAATGAAATTTGTCAGCTATTAATAAATAATCAAATAAGTGCAAAATCTTATCATGCTGGAATAGATAATTCTACAAGAAACAAAACACAAGAATCTTGGATAACAAATCAGACACGTGTTATTGTAGCAACAAATGCCTTTGGACTAGGAATTGATAAAGAAGATGTCAAATTAGTGGTACACATGCAACTACCACTAAATATAGAAGCATATTTTCAAGAGGCAGGCAGAGCTGGAAGAAATGGCAAAACTGCTTATTCGTTCCTATTAATAAATCAAAGTGATATTAAAAGAAATAAAGATATTCTAAAATTTAGATACCCGACTCTTGAAGAAATACAAGAAATGTATCAAAAAATTGCTGATTATTTACAAGTTGCTGTAAATACAATGCCTGAAGAAGAGTTTGCTTTTAATATAGAAGTTTTTGCAAAAAAATATAATTTTAATATAACCCAAACATTCCATACTCTTCAATTTCTTGAAAATGAAGATTTGATTAAGTTACTTGATAATTCATTTGGATCTTCAAAGATTAAAATGGCTATAAATAATTCTGAATTATATAAGTTCCAAATTGCTAATAGTTTTTTTGATAATTTCATAAGAATTATATTAAGAAAATTCCCCGGAATTTTTAATAATAACATTAGTATAAAAGAAAAAAAACTTGCGAGCGAACTTAATATTTCTGAAGAAAAGCTAATAAATATGCTTCAAAAACTTGAGCAAAAGGGTATTATTTCTTATATCCCAAAGCATGGGGGTACACATTTAATATATCTTCAAAATAGATTAGATGCAAAAGAATTAAATATTTCAAAAGAAAGATTAAAAGAAGCCAGAGAATACAGTAATAAAAAGCTTGAAGAAATAATTTCATATGCATATAATAGAGATGAATGCAGAAGTATATTATTATTAAGACATTTTGGTGAAAATTCTAAAGAAAGATGTCAAATTTGTGACTATTGTGTTAAAGAAAATAGAAAAACATTAAAACAGAAAGATTTTGAAGAAATTTCTGCTGCAATAATTAAATTATTAGAAAAAAGGAATTAAGTATAGATGAAATTATTATTATTTTAAAAGAAATAGAAAAAGAAAAAATTCAAAATGTAATACAATACCTATTTGACAAAGACAAAATTTCAAAACATGGCAATAAATACTCAAGAATTAAAAACTAAAAATAAGTTTATTGTAAGTTTGCAATTAAACTTAAAATGATGAAAATTATTTTCTTTGGAACCCCAACATTTGCATCCGAAATATTAGAGAGTCTAATTAAAAAAAATAAAGTAATAGCCACAGTTACAGCACCTGATAAAAAAAAAGGAAGAGGAAAAAAAATTCAGGAATCAGCAGTAAAGAAAATTTCAAAAGAAAATAATATTACTTGTTTTCAACCCAATAATCTAAAAGATGAGAATTTTATCAATCAAATTCAGGAACTAAATGCAGATTTATTTATAGTAATTGCTTTTAGAATGCTACCAAAATTAATTTGGACTATACCACCACTGGGCACGATTAATCTACACACATCACTTTTACCAAACTACAGAGGAGCCGCTCCAATTAACTGGGTTATATTAAATGGAGAAATAAAAACAGGTATTACTACATTTTTTATTAATGAAAATATAGATCAAGGTAAAATTATTTTAAATAAAGAAGTTAAATTATCAAAAGACACAACTGCAGCAATGCTACATAATTTATTAATTACATATTCTAAAGAATTATTAAATCAAACAATTGAACTATTTTTAAATAACACAGTAGTAAGTCATGCTCAAGAGCATAGCCAAACTATAAAAATGGCACCTAAATTATCCAAAGAATTGTGTAGAATTAATTGGAGTGAATCAATTGACAGTATAAATAATAAGATTCATGGCTTGTCACCACTACTTGAAAATAATCAGATTTTAAAAGATATTTCTATTTGTCCATCTGCTTGGTTTGAAATAAAAATTCAAAATAAAGTTAGGCGAGTAAAAGTTTTAAAATCAGAAATTACAGAAATAAAAAACAAAAATTTAAAAATTGATTCTGATAATATTTCTTATTTAAATATAAATTTTGACAACACAAGCTCTTTCAATAAACACTTACAAATTGAAGGGAAAAACCATTTAGATATAAAGCAATTTCTACAAGGTAATAAAATAGATAGTTCGGTAGAGTTTTTATAAAATTTAAGGAGAGAGCCTGTTTGTAGTCCAAATTTTATCTACTAAATTATAACAAAGTCTGTCATGCAATCTTGAAGGTCTTCCCTGCCAAAATTCAAAATAAGAAATTTCTATTTTGTAACCTCCCCAAAAAACGGGTCTTCCAACTTCCTGATTTTTATACTTTTTCTCTAAATCACTAACTATATTTTCAAATGAATAATTTAAAGGTAAGAGAACTTGATTGTTCGCTAGAATGCGCTCCTATTTGACTACTAAAAGGTCTAGACTTGAAATAAGCATCAGAATCAGAATGAGATAGTTTTGACACAATCCCTTTTACTCTAACTTGTTTTTCTAAATATGGCCAAAAGAAATTTAAAGAAACATTATTATTTTCATCTAAGTCTTTTGCTTTAGCACTAGAGTAATTGGTATAGAAAACAAAACTTTTTTCTAGAATACCTCTTAATAATACCACTCTTGAGCTTGGTTCATTTTTTAATGAAACAGTTGACAGAACAAAGGCATTTGCATTATCTGGGTCAATCTCTAAAGCTAAATCAAGCCAACTTTGAAATAATTCAAATGGTGAATCAATAATATTATTAAAATCAATACTAGACTTTGAGTAATCAATTCTAATATTTTTAATATTCTTTTTTGGATTAGACATTTACAAATTTTAAATTAGCAGAAATTATAAAGCAAATATATTCTTATTTATGCAAATTATAGAGAAAGGTAAGTTGTTAATTTCTGACCCATCAATGTTAGACGATAACTTTTTTAAAAGTGTTGTTCTTATAACACATCATAATATAAATGAGACAATTGGACTAGTACTAAACAACCCTTCAAAGATCTCTCTTTTTGAAATAATTAACGATATTCCTGAGTCAGACTTTCCTGTATATATTGGTGGTCCAGTAGCTAAAAACTCTATTCATTTCATTCATAGAATTGGGGATAAAATTGAAGGATCAAGAAAGATTGGTAATGGTCTTTATTTTGGTGGAGAATTTGATAATGTAAAAGAACTGATAAAAGAAAATAAAATTTCTAAAAAAGATATAAGGTTTTTTGCTGGATATTCTGGGTGGGAAGATAATCAGTTAAAAAATGAAATTAAAGAGCAAAGTTGGATACTCAAGGACAGTAATACTAAAATTTGCTTAGAGTATACTGATTCAAATTTATGGAGTAGAATTATTAAAAGTTTAGATCAAAAGTATGCTATCTGGACAAATATGCCTGCTGACCCAAGTCTAAACTAATTTATTTAAACTGTTAATAATTAAAGAACTCACTTTAGAAGATTCATATTTAAATTCTTCAACTTGTTTAACCCATTTAATTCCAGAAATAGAATTAGAAATAAATACTTCCTTTGCAAGGGCAAAATCTTTAACATTAATTTTTGTCTCTAAAACTTTATAATTATTCTTTAGAATATCAATAATTAATTTTCTCATTGTTCCTTCAACGCATCCCTGAGACAAATCTGGGGTTATTACAACATTATCTTTTAAAATAAATATATTAGAGTTTGAAGTTTCAATTGGTATGTCTTTCTCATTAAAAATAATAGCATCGTCAAATGATTCTTTTTTTGCAAAGAGAGATGCTAAAACATATATTACTGCATTAACAGATTTTAGGTTTGAAAGTGATCCAGAATTCTTTTTTTGTTCATTGTAAAAACCAAGAGATATACCTTTTTTATTAAGTTCAAAATAATTTAAATCATTAATAAAAGACTGAATTATAAATGAGCCTTTGTTATTATCAGGTAAGTACTTACCATTTGAATCTCTATAGAATGAAATCCGAACTCTACCACTATTATTAATATTATTTTTAGATAATAACTTTTCAATTAATGAGAATAATTCAGTACTAGAAATATTACAATCTATATCTAAAAATTCTAATGACTTTTTTAATCTATCAAAATGAGCGGTAAAATTAAAAACTTTGCCAGAAACTAACTTTTATAGTTTCAAAAACTACCATCACCATATAGGAAAGCTCTATTAGAAGCTAGCAACTTCAAATCAGATAGTGGGCTAAGGTTTCTATTTAAAATAATGAATTCCATATGATAAACAATCTAAAATTGTAAATTGCGAACTTATTTAAATTAAGTTAATGTATAGACTTTTACTACTACTTTTTATTACTAAAATTGGATATTCTCAAACAAAAATAAAAGGAGAGGTAATTGATGGTCAAACAAGTGAAACATTAATTGGAGCAAATATTTTAATAAAAGGGGCTAAAGTAGGAACAGCTACCGATTATAATGGGAACTTCATTTTAGAAACAACCAAACAACTTCCTTTAACTCTAGAAATAACATACTTAGGATATAAAAATAAAGAGATTTTAATTGAACAATCAAATAATATTAAGATCAAACTATTTCCTAATAATAAAAGATTAAATGAAGTAAAAGTAGTTGATACCAGAATAACACAGAAACAAAAAGAATCTGCTCTTACTGTTGAAGCACTTGATATTATAGCTATTAAATCTTCGCCCTCTGCTAACTTCTATGATGCTTTAGGTTCTCTAAAAGGCGTAGATATTTCATCCGCCAGTTTAGGTTTTAAAGTCATAAATACTCGAGGATTTAATAGTACATCACCTGTGAGGTCATTACAAATAATTGATGGCGTGGATAACCAAGCTCCTGGATTAAACTTTTCATTGGGTAATTTTCTTGGAGCTTCCGAGCTTGATATAATGAAGGTTGAAATAATTCAAGGAGCAAATTCTGCTTATTATGGCCCCAGTGCATTTAACGGAGTTATCAGTATGAACACAAGATCACCTTTTATGAATCCAGGTCTCTCTGTCCAATATAAATTTGGTTCTAGACAATTATTTGAAAATTCATTTCGTTTTGCTGATGTTATTAAAAATAAAAATGGAGATGATAAGTTGGGATATAAAATCAACTTTCTCATACATGCAAGCAAATGATTGGGAAGCAGACAACCTATCTCCAGTTGAAGGAAGTCCTATTGCTATTAACCCAGGAGGTTATGATGGAGTTAATATTTATGGTGATGAAGATCTAACTGGAAGTATTAATGACTACGAAACTGAAACAAATAATAAATACTATACTGGTGAAGGATTAGGAATCTTTCACAGAACTGGATATTTAGAAAAAGATGTTGTAGACTATAATACCAAAAATTTAAAGTTTGCAACTGCTTTACACTATAAAATTCAAGAAGACTTTGAACTTATATATTCCATGAACTATGGAACAGGAACAACAGTGTATCAAGGAGACAATAGATTCAGTTTAAATGGCATACAGTTTCTTCAAAACAGAATAGAACTAAACAAAAAAGATAAATTTTTTATTAGAGCTTATAGATCTCAAGAAGATGCTGGAGATTCTTATGATGCTGTAGCAACAGCAGTAAGGTTACAAGATTATAATACTATTAGCCCTAATGATTGGTTCTCAGACTATTCGAGTAGATTTATTCAAAACTTTAATTTTGAAATGGTTGGATGGTCAAGTCCTACTCCACTGATTGTTTTTGACCCTATTAATGGATTTCAAAATAACGGATGGGTATTTCAATTAGATACTTTCGATATTAATTGGATGGCTAATTGGTATTCAATGTCTGATTCAGTTTTAAATGCAAATACTGATTTAATAATTTCAACTCATCAAGATGCAAGAGATTGGGCTGATTCTCAATCAAATGTTCTTGTTCCAGGAACTCCTGAGTTTGAAGCTATTTTTAATGATATTACTTCTAAAATTTCATATTTGGAAGGAGGAACTGGATTTTATGATAAATCATCTTTAAATCACATACATTCTGAATATCAATTTGGGAATAATAATTCAAATATTAAAATAGGAGCTAATTTCAGACAATACACTCCTGACTCAAAAGGAAGTATATTTATGGATACTACAAGTGCAATTATAAATAATGAATTTGGTATTTACACAGGTGCTGAGATCAAATTACTAGGTGAAGCACTTAAAATAAATACAACAGTAAGAGCAGATAAAAACGAAAATTTTGATGTTAACCTCTCTCCTGCTGCATCAATAGTTTATAAACCAAATAAAGATGATGTGTTTAGATTATCTTTTGGTTCTGCTTTAAGAAACCCAACATTAAGTGATCAGTATTTATTTTATAATGTTGGTAGAGCTATTCTTATTGGAAATTTATATGGTCACGGGACAGATTACGGAGAAAATCTAGTTACCATTGAATCATTGTATGAGTATTTCACTCCAGCTTTCCCCATTTATGATAGTTTAAAATTTTTTAGTGTTGATCCAATAAAACCTGAAAAAGCAAAATCAATCGAGTTAGGATATAGATCGACAATTTCAAGTAAAATATATGTTGATGCAAATTTTTATTATTCTGAATATACAGATTTTATAGGATATAAGATAGGAGCTAAATTTCAAGCTGATACAACTAATGGAGGGTATTCAATTGCATTACCATCAATTCAAGCATATAGAATGGCTGCAAATGCTGAAAACAAGGTAACTACTAAAGGGGCATCAATTGGCATTAATTACTACCCAAATAGTGATTTAAGTATAAGTGGTAATTATTCTTGGAATTCATTAAATGAAAAAGGTACTAATGACCCAATAATTCCAGCTTACAATACACCTGAACATAAATTTAATCTAGGACTGTTAATGAAAAATATTCATTTTAGTGAGCAAAGGTCAATACTAAGAGATTTTAGTTCGAGTTTAACATACAAATGGATTGAAGGATATAACTATGAAGGTTCTCCTCAATTTACAGGTACAATTCCGACATATGACATTCTTGATTTTCAAGTCAGTAAAAAAATACCAGAGATTGATGCAACTCTAAAAATAGGATCTACAAATATTTTAAATAATCTTCATTTTGAAGTTTATGGTGGACCATATATTGGAAGAATGACCTATTGCTCTATTTTATTTGATATAAAATAGGGTTTTTTATTACTCGAAACACATCTTATGCTCGCATAGTAATTAATAGTAGTAAATTTAACCCCTAACTAATTAATTAATTATGAAAAAAAATATACAAAAAATATTAGTAATTGCTCTGATTTTTATTGGAATGAATACTAATGCTCAAACAAGATATCTAGATAATATGTTTGATAGTGTAACAGTAACAACTGACGTAGTTTATGGTCAAAATCTTACTGTTTTACCAATGCTTCAAGGACAACCTCCTGCAGTGGCACCACTATTATGTGACATATATGAGCCAAAAAATGATACAATATCTGATAGACCTGTTATTATTATAATGCATACTGGTAGTTTCTTACCTGCTGTATTAAATGGACAAGCAACTGGATCTAAATCAGATAATTCAATTGTTGAAAATTGTACACGATGGGCTAAAAAAGGATATGTTGCAATTGCAATGTCATATAGACAAGGATGGAACCCAACATCTCCAAGCCAAAGTGTAAGAACGTCAACTATCTACAAGCTGCATACAGAGGGATTCAAGATGCAAAAGCAATGGTAAGATACATGAGAAAAACCGAAGCTGAAGATGGTAATCCTTATGGTATTGATGAAAGTAAGATTGTAATGGGTGGACAAGGAACTGGTGGTTATTTATCTATGGGATATATAACTTTAGATACCGTTTCTGAATTATTTATTTACCCTAAATTTTTTGACACTTCTGATCCAAATCCTGCAAATCATATGCCTATGGTAATCTCCTAACATTGGAATATCTCTTGATACAGTATTTGGATTTGGAAATATAGATGGTACAGACACTGCATATTATCTTGCAAATACCCCTCCATTTAATTCTCCATGATCCTTTTGTATGCAATGTAGGAAATAATCCTTCATACAGTAATGATGTAAACATGGCATTTAATTTAGGTGGAACTTTAGCTGATTTATCATGGTTAGACTACACAGGCATTCCACTTGTTTCATTCCACTGTGAAAATGATCCTTTTGCTGCTATTGACTCAGGTGTTATTATTGTGCCAAATACTGGAGATATAGTAATTCCTAATGTTGTTGGTTCTAGAACAGCAGCACATTATAATACTCTATGGGGTAATAATAATGGCTTTAATCAAGCTGGATTAAATGATACATTAACTCAAATGGCAAATAACTATAACAGTGCTACAGATTCTGTTCATGGATTAGTTTATGATGGACTTTATGTTTTTCAAACTCCAGCTCCTTCAACAACTCCAAATGCATTTGGTGAAATGCCATATGAAGAATCATCTCCTTGGGACTGGTGGGATAATGCAACATACGATGCGATGTTCCAAGCTTTAAATTTAGCTCCTCCTGGATATGGTGCTGCAAATTCATTATTAGGTGCACCAAATATGTCAGATTCAACTGCAAATCTTTATTTAGATACAGTTCATGGATATTTAAATCCAAGAATGTATACAGTTTTAGGATTAGGTGGAAGCACTACAGGACTGACTGAACTAGCTGATAAGACAACTCAAATATACCCTAACCCTGCTAATGATAATATAAACATTGTAAGCTACTCTCAAATAATTAAAGATGTAGAAATTTATAATATCTCTGGACAAAAAGTAATGAGTAAATCATTTAATGCAAATACAATTAAATTAAATACTAATTCATTATCAACTGGAGTTTATATATTTAATATAAAATCAAATGAAACATCTGTAAAAAGAAAAGTTATTATTGAATAATATCATTTAATTTTCAAATAAAAAAAGGGAAGCAAATGCTTCCCTTTTTTTTATAAAATAATCCCGCACCAAGTACAAATTAAACTCCAATATAAAATGGATAGAGCAGCTAACATATTGCAAACTTCCAATGTCTTAAATTAATAAGCGAACAACATTTAAGGCCTGTTTTTAACACATTAAGTCACGCTCCAATTACTTCTCGTGTTGAGTTTAATAGTAACAAATAATGCGGGATAATTCTAAAGAACTGTTTTTTTAAAGATCAGATAATAATGATTCAATATTATTAAGCTTATCAGAGATTCCATCATCAAAAATAAGCTTACTATCTTTATTTTTTTCAATTTTAGATGCATATTCAATAAGACACATAGCTAAAATATCTTGTTTATCTTTTATGGCATAATTTTCTTCGTAAAATTTTAAACGACTTTCAATACTCTTTACAGCATTACGAATATTCTCTTCAGAACTTCTTTCAATTTTTAAAGGGTAAAATCTATTTGCAATATTTATTTTAATTGAAAGTTTATCCATAGTTTAACTGTTTAAGAGAGCAATACATTTATCAATTTCACGAACATAACTATTAATTTTCATTCTAGTATTTTTAATATCATCAGATGAAACATCAACAGTTTTAGAAATATTAATTAGCTTAATTTTTTCTTGTAAAGAAGAAATTTCTATTTCTTTAGCATTTAACTTTTCAAAAAGTTGAGTTTTTTCAGAATCCAATTCAGAGTTTTTCTTCTTTAGCTCTGTGTAAGATTCAACTAATTTATTGACCTTTAATTCAATACTAGATAATGTATTATTAATAGACATAATTACTACAAATTTAATATTTTTGAATTCAAACTCAGTAGATTTCACACCCATTTTTTTTAAGATAATATTTAAATAATTTATTTTTAATGACAAGCATAAAAATCTTTCTTACAACTCTATTATGCATGTTTTTTTTGAGTACAAATGCTCAAGAATATCATCCTCCATTAGATTCCAGACTACTTCTGTCGGGAACTTTTGGCGAATTAAGGTCTAATCATTTCCACACAGGAATTGACTTAAAAACTAAAGGGGTCGAAGGATTAAATATATACTCTATAGAGGAAGGTTATATTACAAGAATTAAAGTGTCTAGCTATGGATATGGTAAAGCTATTTATATAAATCATCCCGATGGCAATACATCAGTATATGCACATCTTAAAAGTTTTTCAACTAAGATAGATTCAATCATCAAGAAAGAACATTATAAAAAAGAAGCTTTTGAAATCAACTATTTCCCAGCTAAAGATGAAATAAAAGTTAGTAAAGGGGAAATTATTGCATTATCAGGAAATAGTGGTTCAAGTGGTGGTGCCCACTTACATTTTGAAATTAGAAATACGTATTCAGAAAAGCCTTTAAACCCCCTCGACTTTAACTTCAAAGTTATAGATGAGATTGCTCCAATAATTAAAAAATTAAAGTTTACAAGCTTTGAAAATAATTTATCTCAAACGCATCAGTATTTCAACCCAATAAAATCAGATAATAAATATAATATTAATGAAGTCATAAAAATTAGCAATAAAGTTGGGGTAGCTATTAGCACATATGACTTATCTAATGATTGCTATAATAAAAATGGAGTAAATTTTATCCGCATGTTCTTAGATAGTTCATTAGTATATGAAATCAAAATGGATAAACTTGACTTTAGAACTAATAAATATATTAACTCACATATTGATTTTAGAGAAAAAAAGGAATCTAAAACTAAGTATCACAAATGTTATAAATCTCCAAATAACCAACTAAGTATCTATAAAAAATTAGTTAACAATGGTTTTATAAAGTTAAAAGATAATAAAGTTCACAAACTTGAATTACAAGTTGGCGACTCTTACAACAATGTAAGCTACATGAGTGTCAACATACAATTAGACACACTTAAGGAAAGTGACCAATTTATTAGTGATTCTTTAGATACAAAGTTTTTTTCTTGGCACTCTGAAAATGAATTTAAAAAAGATAATTTCAGCTTAGAATTACCTAAAAAATCTTTATATCAATCAATTAATTTTAAATTTCAAACGAAAGATTCTACTAAAGGAACATATGGTAAAATATACATGTGTGATTATGACTTCACCCCTATTCATAAAAAAGCAACAATTTCTATTAAATATTTAATTAAAGATTCTTTAAAGAACAAGACATATATTGCTAAAGTTAAAGATGGGAAATATAGTTATGTTGGAGGTAAATGGCAAAATAATACTTTGACTAGTAAAACTAGTAGCTTAGGAGACTTTGCAATTGTAGCAGATTCCACACTTCCAATAATAAGAGGGGTAAATATCTATCCGGGTAAAATCATTAAAAAACAAAAGACATTAAAATGTACAATAGAAGATAAAGAAAGTGGAATTAATAGCTATCGTGCAACTTTAAATAATAAATGGATTTTACTTGACTATGATCACAAGACAAAGCTTATAAAATATGATTTTGATAATAATATTATAAAAGGAAAAAATTTGTTTATTGTCTTAGTAGAAGATCAAGTAGGAAACCAAAAAAAATATCAAGCTGAATTTACTTATTAAGATTATTTTTAAAAAAATCTTGCATAAATAATTCAATCTCATCTCTTACTGCTGAATAAACTTCAATAATTTCTTTTTCAGTTCCTTTTGCATTGGCAGGATCCAAAAATTGCTTTAAAATGATAGGATTGACAGATTTTAAAGCTGGAGATATTTTTTTTGCATTTTTACAGAGAAAAATAATAAAATCAAATTCTTCATTTAAGTAGTCCTTTAAATCATTAGAACTATTTTCTGAAATATCTACACCTAATTTGCTCATAACCTCAACAGCGTGCCTATTTACAGCTTCAGGTTTAGTTCCAGCACTATAAACAGATATCTTTTTTGAATAAGAAGATAAAAATCCATGAGCCATTTGGGAGCGACAGGAATTACCAGTGCAGACAAGTAAAACTTTATTCAAACTCATTACTAAATTTATCAAACTGAATAAGTAAAATTACAAAGACTAAAGTTGTATTGTATGCTATTAATTGATAAGAAAATAAAAAGTGTTTATTAATTGGGTCAAACATTATAAAAATAAGAATAAGTAATGAAATAATATTAGACAGTTTTAAGTAAATAGAAATAGAAAAATCAGAAATCTTCCAAATAATAATACCAAAAGCAAAAGAAAATAAAGCTCTTTCCTTTGTAAGAATAGAAAAACTATTTTCATCTAATTTGTTAATGCAAAACTCAGGTATAACAAATAATATAAGACCATAAAAAACTAAAAGAATAGACAAAACACGATCAGAATAAACTTTATTTTCTCTTGTCATATATTAATGATATAATTATAATAAAATTAGCCAAATATTCGATTTCTAAAAGATTAAAAGTACCCAACATGTAATATTGATATGAGAAACCAATTACAAATGAATAGAAACAGATTATTAAAAAAGTATTTAGAAGTTTAAAATAAAGATATTTGGAATAATACATTACTAAACATGAAATCGTACTTATCGAAATTGCAAACAATAGTCTTTCTAAAAGATTTAATACAGAATTCTCAGAGGAGCTTGTTAAGGCATTATAAACACATGCGAAAATTAAAATAAATGGAGTAATATAAGCAGAAAGATATACTCTATTTAGTACTCTTGAATTCATATAAATATAAAATTAGAATTGACAAATTGATAATAATTGCAAAAAATAATGTTTCAGCTGTTTATAAAAATAAATTATATAAAAATTAAAAATCGTTAATAACAATTGACATAAAAATAGAATCGGAATAAACTTTATATACATCTCTTTTGAATAAACAAAAACACTCCTTATAAGAACAGATACCACCATACTATAAAAACCAATAGACATAAATAAAAAATATTTTGAATCAGAATAATCTTCATAATATATTTTGTTGGATAATTCATTAGAAAAAAAAATACACATAACAGCAGAAAAAAAATGAAAAATTGGAACTATAGTTGCAGAAAGTAATCGATTACTATTCATAATTTATAAATATAAAAATTCTCTGTTATTTTAACATAATAAAAGAAATACATCTTGAGTTATTCTATTAGTTTAATATTTTACTTTTGTACAGTATGAAAAAAATACTTTTTTTATTATATACAATATTAATATTTTTTGAGGTTTCTGCCCAATCAATTAATGGGATAATTAAAGATACTGACAATAAACCTTTAGTTTTAGTAAATGTTTCAGTGGAAAATAAAAATAGTGGAGTTACTTCTGATCTTGATGGAAAGTATAATATAGAAATTAGTCCAAATAGATCAAATGTGATATTATTTAGTTTTATAGGATATGAAACTGAAAAAATTAGGATTCCAATTTTAAAAAAAGGACAAGAATACTCACTTAACATTATACTAAAATCATCAAACATTATTCTCGATGATATTATTGTAAAAGATAAAAAAAGTAGAAAAGACAACCTTAGTAGAATAAAAACTAAGCATGTTCAAGTTTTGCCTGGAAATAATGGTGGTATTGAAGCAATACTTAAAACACTACCTGGAGTTAGCTCAGCAAATGAACTTAGTTCACAATACTCAGTTAGAGGAGGTAACTTTGATGAGAACCTAGTTTATGTAAATGGAATAGAAGTTTACAGACCATTTTTAATTCATTCTGGACAGCAAGAAGGTCTAAGCTTTATTAATAGCGATATGGTAGCAAATATTTTATTTTCTGCAGGAGGTTTTGCAGCAAAATATGGTGATAAGATGTCTTCTGTATTAGATATTACATATAAAAAGCCAAAAGAAAATAAGGGATCAATTAGTTTAAGTTTATTAGGAGGTTCTGCTCACTATGAAGGAATTTCTAAAAACCAACGATTAAATTATATACTAGGCTTTAGAAATAAAACAAACCAATATATTCTTAATAGTCTTGACACTGAAGCAGATTACAAACCAAATTTTTCAGATTTTCAAACATATATTAACTACAAAATAGATTCTGATTGGGAGATAAGTTTTTTGGGAAATATCTCTAAAAATGAATATTTAATGAAACCAAAAAATAGACAAACAGATTTTGGAACATTTAATGAAGCTTTAAGATTAACTATTTTCTTTGAAGGACAAGAAGCTGATCAATATGAGACTTTTTTTGGGGCTTTGAGTTCAAAGTATAATCCTAACACTAATCTACAATTACAATTTACAACCTCAGCTTTTAAAACTTTTGAGCAAGAAAACTTTGATATCCTTGGTGAATATTGGCTATATCAGCTAGATAATAATTTAGGCTCTGATAATTTCGGAGATGTTGCATTTGATAGAGGAGTTGGGAAATACATAAATCATGCGAGAAACTCATTAGATGCAAGCGTTATAAATTTTTCACATAATGGAACACTTGCAAGAGATGAAATTGAAGTTGACTGGGGTCTAAGAGTACAAAAGGAAGAAATTAATGATAAGATAAGTGAATGGAGTCTAATAGATTCAGCAGGATACACCCTACCGCATCCTCAAGACTCAGTTGGTTTCCCATCAAACCCTAATCAACAAATAACATTATTTGATGTTATTAAAACTGATATTCAATTATCTAGTTGGAGAAACTCAGGATTTATTCAATTTTCAAAAGATTATAATAACCTGACATTAAATGCTGGAACAAGATCAAGTTTTTGGAGTTTTAATAATGAACTTCTACTATCCCCAAGAGCCTCAATTGCTTTTGCCCCATTATGGAAAAAAGATATTGTTTTTAGACTTGCAACCGGAGTTTATTATCAAGCTCCATTTTACAGAGAACTAAGATATCCAGATGGAACTCTAAATAATAATATTAAATCCCAAAAGTCTAGTCATTATGTATTTGGAACTGATTATCTTTTTTATCAGTGGGGAAGACCTTTTAAATTTATTACTGAAGTATATTATAAAAATCTAAATAATCTTATTCCTTATAAAGTTGACAATGTAAGAATTCAATATTTAGCTGAAAATAGTTCTAATGGATATGCAAGCGGAATAGATTTTAAAATTAATGGAGAGTTTGTCTCAGGAGTAGAAAGCTGGGCAAGTTTATCAATTATGAAAACAGAAGAAGATATTATTGGTGATTCCTATGAAGATGTAAATGGTAATCAGGTTTACCCAGGTTTTATACCAAGACCAACAGATCAAAGAGTTAATTTCAGCCTATTTTTCCAAGATTATATTCCCGGAAATCTAAATTATAAAATGCATTTAAATATGATTTATGGTTCTGGTCTTCCGTTTGGACCACCAAAATCGGAAAAATTTGAAGATATATTAAGAATCCCAGATTATAGAAGAGTAGATATTGGTTTTTCAGCAATATTAAAAAGCAAAGGGAAAAAATCTAAAGTTAAATTCCTTAACTTTTTGGAATCGGCATGGATAAGTGCAGAAGTATTTAATCTTCTTGATATAAATAATACAGTTTCATACTTATGGGTTACAGATGTTTCCTCAAGACAATATGCAGTACCGAATTATCTTACTAGCAGACAACTAAACTTTAAGTTAATAATAAGTTTTTAAAATTATTTTAACTTTTTAGAAAGAGATTATTATAAATTTCAGAGAAATCTGAAGTTAATCCAAAACTAACACCATCAATTGAAATATTATTATCTGTTACCTCACCCAACAATAAAGATTTAGTTTTTTGTGAATTCATGTAATTTTCAAATTCATTTTTCAATGAAGGTTTAACAGAAACAATAACTCTACTTGGGCATTCTCCAAAAAGAAATGCATCTTTTCTTAAAGCACTCGAGCATTTGATACTAAAACCTTTATCATTAACCATAGAACTTTCAAGCAATGAAATAAATAATCCTCCATCAGATAAATCATGAGCAGAAATAATTAAATCTTTTGTATTAAAGAATATAAATCTTCTTGTAATTCTAACTCAATATCAAGATCAAAGTCAGGGACCGAAGATTCCTTAATTTTATGATAAGAAAATAAATACTCTGATGAACTAATATCATTTTTAGACTCACCAAGTAAATAAATTAAATCAGAGCTGTTTTCAAATGCAAGAGAAGTAATATTTTTCTTATCTTCAACTATACCAAGCATTCCAATAGTAGGGGTTGGAAAAACAGGAATCTCTACCCCATTGACACTAGATTGATTATAGAAACTAACATTACCTCCAGTAACAGGGGTTTTAAATTTTCTACAAGCTTTAGACATTCCTTTAATAGCTCCAACAAATTGCCAATACACTTCAGGATTATAAGGGTTTCCAAAATTTAAACAATTAGTAATTGCTGAAGGGACACCTCCAGAACAAACAATATTTCTAGCTGCTTCAGCTACAGCCATTGCACATCCTTGTTCAGGATCTGCGTTAACCATCCTAGCATTACAATCAACAGTCATTGCAAGAGCTTTATTAGAACCTTTTATATTTACAATTGCTGCATCAGTAGGAAAGTTTGAAGACATATTAGCAGTCCCAACCATAGAATCATATTGTTCATATATCCATTTCTTAGATGCAATATTTTGATGTCCTACTAAAAACTTGGCTACCTCAACGTAGTTAGTAGGCAAATCAATAGAATCTATATTAAATTCTTTAAATTTCTTAAAATATGCTGGCTCAGAATATTCTCTTTCATATACAGGAGCACCTCCTCCAAGAACAAGATCATCAGCAAGGAACATCTGCAACAATAGTTCTTATTCATAAAATATTTTACTCTGTCACCAGAAGTTACTTCTCCAATTTCTTCACAAGATAAATCCCATTTATCAAAAATATCTATTTACAATATCTTCTTTTCCCTTTTCAACTACAACTAACATTCTTTCTTGAGACTCTGACAATAAAATTTCCCAATCTTTCATATTATCTTGTCTGGTAGGAACTTTATCTAAATGAATAATCATCCCATGCTTCCAGCAGCACTCATTTCATTAGTAGAACAAGTTATTCCAGCAGCTCCCATATCTTGCATTCCAACCACAGCATCAGTTTGTGCTAATTCTAATGTAGCTTCAAGTAATAATTTTTCTTGAAAAGGATCTCCAACTTGAACAGCTGGAAGATCTTCAGCAGAATCTTCAGTAATATCTTTTGATGCAAATGAAGCGCCATGAATACCATCTTTACCTGTTCTAGAACCTACAATAAAAATAGGATTACCGACTCCAGAAGATGTTGCAGAAATCATCTCACCTTTTTTCATAATTCCAGCAGAAAAGGCATTAACAAGAGGATTGGTATTATAACAATCATCAAAAAAAACTTCGCCTCCTACAATAGGAATTCCAAAAGCATTTCCATAGTCTCCAATTCCTTTAGAAACTCCGTTAACTAACCACTTAGTTTTATCTAAATTTATATCTCCAAATCTTAATGAGTTTAATTGAGCGATAGGTCTAGCACCCATTGTAAAAATATCTCTGTTAATACCTCCAACTCCAGTTGCAGCCCCTTGGTATGGTTCTAAAGCAGATGGATGATTGTGTGATTCAATTTTAAAACAACAAGCTAAACCATCTCCAATATCAACTAAGCCAGCATTCTCCTCTCCTGCTTCAACAAGCATGTGAGGACCTTCTTTAGGAAGAGTTTTTAGCCATTTAATTGAATTCTTGTAAGAACAATGTTCTGACCACATAACCCCAAAAATACTTAGTTCACAAAAATTAGGAACTCGACCAAGTATTTCAGTTATTTTATCAAATTCTTCTTTAAGCAACCCCATTTCTTTGGCTTGCTCAACAGTTGAGATATTATTAATATTTTCTGTACTCATAGATTAATTGATTTAAAACACAAAAATACTTTAATAGATTATATTTTTTTTGAATTTAATTAAAATATAAAAGAGATGTTTTAAACAATTTATTAAAACTAAAATATTTTAGGATTATAATTAGCAGAATTTTTCCTTGATGATTTTTGTATTGATTCTTCAATAAACTGCATATCATTTTTAAAGTCACCTTAAGATTTATTGAATTACAAACAACCTATTTCTTTAGTCTTATAATCCATTTTAGAATAATACTACAGGAACTTTAGCATTTAAAGCAATATAATAAAAGCCTGTCTTCCATTTATCAACTTTTTTTCTAGTACCCTCAGGAGACATTGCAAGAATAAAATTTTCTTCTTATTAAATCTATCCACAACTTGATCAACAAGATTGTTTTTATTATTCTATAAACAGGAATACCACCATTGATTTTAAGAACTCCCTAAAATTGGATAAAAA
Source organism: uncultured Flavobacteriales bacterium (assembly GCA_905181585.1). Lineage (GTDB taxonomy): Bacteria > Bacteroidota > Bacteroidia > Flavobacteriales > BACL11 > CAJIYG01. The sequence goes on along the minus strand of CAJIYG010000002.1, from coordinate 3,387 downwards.
AGCTCAGACTTTAATAAGATATTTAGCTTTAAGTTTTATCTGCATAAGTATAACATCTAGCAATTAAAAAGTCCCAATTAGATGTATGGGGAGCAGCAATAATTATAGCCTTATTTGGAAGCTAACTTCATTAATAATTGACCATCCTAAGAATTTTAAAATAAATTTTGATACTAAATCTAGCATAATTATATTATTAATACAAAGAAATAACAATTTATCTTAATTTAATCAAAAATTGTAGATTTGCATAACAAAAATTTAATTCAATGAATGCCAAAAAGATCGCTCTTATTCTTATACCTTTAAATATTATACTTGCATACTTTGTATATAACAGTGTAGATAGTGAAGTAGTTTTTCAACGAGCAAGCCAAAGAAAGAATTTCAGAAAATGTTCAAAAACTGAAAGATTTAAGAACCTTACAGATAGCATTTAAAAAGGAAAAAAATGTTTTTGCTAATGACTTCCCTACTCTTTTAGGCTTCTTGATGAATGATTCGCTTCAAATTATAAAATCAGAGGGAGAAACACCGGACTCTATGATTAATGGCAAACAACTTACGGATATTAGAGCACTTGAGTTAGGCCTTATAAAAAGAGATACTTTTTATGTATCAGCAAAGAATTCAATATTTGATGAAACTTATTTAAATACAAGAAATGAGAATTTTACTTTAGATATTAATACTATTTCTAAAATTCCTTTTACGGATTTAGACTACAACATCGAAGCAAGTGAAATTGAAAAAGGAAAAGTAGCTGTACAAGTATTTGAAATTTCAGCGTCATACAGAAACGTTCTAATTGGGCTAGATGCCGAAAATAAGAAGTATGCTTTAGACAATTTATTAAAAGTAGGTTCTATGACAGAAGCCTCGTTAAATGGAAACTGGGGAGAGTAACATAATTTATTCTTTTGATGATAAATCATTTAAATATGATTTAGCCAAGAATCATCATCTAGCAATAGAAATAAGTGAGAAATCTATTACCTATTGTTTACTTAACAATCTAACGAATACCTACTGTCTACTTAAATCATATAAAATTGAAAGTACTGATGAGATCTCTAATATTATTAATAACAGTAAACATTTATTACTAAGCTTCTCCTCTACTACAATAGGCTTAATTAATTCACCCAACACATTAGTTCCTAAAGAATTTTATAATAAAAAAAATGCTAAAAGCATTTTTAATATCAATAGTCAAGCAGATGAAGTAATAAAAGATGATTACCTAAATTCAGACGATACTATTAACATTTATACTTTAAGTAATCAACTAAATGAAACCATTAAAAATTATTTTCCTAATGCTAAAATAAAATCACACTCAACAATATTATTAGAATCTCTTTTAAGAGATAATACAAAAACTGAAAATTTCTCTATCTTTTTAAAAGATAATATCGCTAATATGATTTTCATAAATAATAGTAAAATAATTTTCCAAAATAAATTTGAGTATTCAACAAATGAAGATCTTCTTTACTACACCCTTTTTAGCTTTCAGCAATTAGGAATTTCGGCTGAGAAAATTTCATTAAATTTGTTTGGAGATGTAAAAGATGATCAATTTAAACTGCTTTATGATTATATTAGAAATATTAAGCTGGGAAATAGACCGAAGGACTTCATCTTTCCCACAATGAAGCTTCAACAGATAAAAAAACATAAATTCTTTGGCTTGTTTAGTCAAGTACTATGCGCATAATTTCAGGCTCACATAAAGGAAGAAAAATAAATGCTCCTAAAAACCTTCCAGTGAGACCAACAACTGACAGAGCAAAAGAAGCATTATTTAATATTCTCTCAAATAAATATGATCTAGGATCACAAGATGTTCTAGATCTGTTTTCAGGAACAGGCAATATTAGTTTTGAATTTGCATCTAGAAACACCCAAAATATTATTGCCGTTGACAAAAACAATAAATGCGTTAATTTTATTAAAGAAACTTCTAAAAATCTTAACTTAAACATTAATACAATATTATCAGATGCGCTAGTTTTTATCAAAAAAACTGAGAGAAAGTTTGATATAATTTTTGCTGACCCACCGTATAATTGCTTATTTCACAATGAGCTTAAAGATTTAATAATTGATAGAAAATTAATTAATGAAGGAGGTTGTCTTATAATTGAACATGATAAATCAACATTATTTAATGATCAAAATATTAACACAAGAAAATATGGTAATGTTAATTTTAGTATTCTTGAAATATAGTTTATAAAATAGGAATAAAAAAAATGAAAAAAATTGCTGTATTTCCTGGTTCATTTTCTCCATTAACAAATGGTCATAAATCAATTATTGACAGAATGATCCCGCTTTTTCGATGAAGTGATCATAGCTATTGGAATAAATTCATCAAAAAGAGACCAATTTGATTTACAAAAAAGAATTAATTGGATTAAACAATCCTTTAATAAGGTAGAAAATATTAAGGTAGTTAGCTATCAAGGATTAACTGTTGACCTGTGTAAAAATATGCATGCTAATTACATCATAAGAGGCGTAAGAGATATAAATGATTTTAAATCTGAAAGTAGAATCGCTCAAAACAATAAAGAACTTAACCCTAATATGAAACGTTACTAATTAATACTGTTCCAAAAAACTCTCATATTTCTTCTACCATAGTTAGAGATATAATTAAAAACAAAGGAGATATAAGTAAGTTAATTCCAAAGCATGAAGACTATAAACTTTTTTTTAGCTAAAAGAAAAATTTAATTTTTATTATTTAAAAATTCTATTAGCTTTCTTACTGAAATCCCTCTGTGACTAATTAGTCCTTTTTCAAACTTTTCCATTTGCGCAAAAGTTAATTTAGAATTTTGTGGTAAAAAAATTGGGTCATAACCAAAACCATCATTACCCATTTTTTCACTGGTTATCTCTCCATGACATTCGCCATTAAATAAATTCTCATTTCCATCAATAATCAAGGCAATTACAGTTCTAAATTTTGCTTTTCTGTTAAAGAAAATTTTAATTTAGATAGAACTTTATTCATATTATCTTCAGCTAAACATTTAGGACCAGCATATCGTGCAGAAAAAACTCCAGGCCACCCAGAGCCTCAATCTCTAAACCAGTATCATCAGCAAAACAATTATAACCATATTTCAAAAATATGTGATTAGCTTTTTCAAGTGCATTACCCTCAAGGGTTAATTGATTTTCTGGTAAATCATCAAAACAATTAATATCTTTTAAACTTAAAATCTCAATATTTTCAGTAACAAGATCTCTAATTTCAGAAAGCTTATTTATATTATTTGTTGCAAAAACTATTTTTATTTTATTCATGATGATATGATTCATTATTTAAAATTGTAAAAGATCTATAAAGCTGTTCAACAAAAAACAATC
>CAJIYG010000001.1 GCA_905181585.1 uncultured Flavobacteriales bacterium | reverse complement strand
ACAAATCCAGCACAAAATCTTCCTGAATACAGTGATTTTCATCATCTTTTCCCATCAAATTTAAATTCTGCAAATATTCTAAGAAGTAATAATCCACTTGGTGAAGTTACTAATATTTCATCTTCTTTTTTAGGTTGTAAATCTGGAACTAATACAAATGGCCAAGTTGTTTTTGAGCCAAGGGATGAACATAAGGGAAATGCAGCAAGAGCTATTATGTATCAAGCAATTTGTTATAATTCAATTAATGGGAATAATTGGGCTCTTCCTAGCAATCAAGATCAGATGATTTTAAAAAACTGGCACTTTCAAGATCCTCCTGATAATTGGGAGATTGCAAGAAATGACTTTATTGATTCTGTTCAAAATAATAGAAATCCATTTATTGATAGTATTAACTATGTGTGTTTTATTGATTTTTCAAATATGTCATACGATCCCTCTGCCTGCACTCCATCATCAAATCAAGAGTTGTTATCTCTTGGGTTTATTACTTATCCAAATCCATGTATTGATCAATTAAATCTTTATGTTAATGCTACAACTATATCATCATATAAAATATTAGATAATTTAGGCAACATTGTCTTAAGTAAAGATGTCAATAGTCAAAAGGTAGTAAAAGTGAATACTTCTAAGCTAGCTAGTGGATTATATTTAGTAAAAGTTGCAACTCCAGCTGGAAATATTCAAAAAAACATCATTAAACAATAAACGAATAAATATTTTAGAGTGATTTTATATTAACAACTTATGCTTTTTTAAATATTTTTTCAACTCTTTGTGCAAAATACATTAGATTTAGAAAGCAAAATACTGTTACCCAGTAAGATTCATGTATGCCAATAATATCAGCAAGTTTTCCCTGAATTGGAGGGATTATCGCTCCTCCAAGAATCATCATAACTAAAAAAGCAGAGCCTTGAGAAGTATACTTCCCTAATCCTTTTATACTAAGAGAGAATATAGATGGCCACATTATTGAGCAAAATAATCCTCCACTTAAAAATGCAAAAATTGCAACTGTTCCTGTTGTAAATAGTCCAATGAGCATTGCTAAAACCCCAAGTAGGCCAAATGTTTTAAGTGTTAGCGCTGGCTTATCTTTTCCAATAAAAAATCCTCCAATTTGAATTGCTACACAAATCGCAAAAGCAAAAAGATGTTTCACTTCAAAACCTGATATAGCATTAACAGATAAAACAACTCCAAAAGCCACATAAGGAACTAATATATAAAGCCATTTTTTTAATGATGCAGATGGGTTAAAAACTGTAATTGCTCCAGTCCATCTTCCAATCATTAGACCTCCCCAATACATAGATATATATGGTGCTATTTCAGTATCATTCAACGATCCAAAGGCCGTTGTTTTTAGTAGTTCTCCAAGATTACTTTGAATAGATACTTCTACGCCAACATATGTGAAAATTGCTAACATCCCTAGCACTAGTTGAGGGTATTGCATCGCTCCCCATCCTTCTGGTTTTTTCCTCGCTAAAAGATTAGAAAACAACAAACCTCCAACAACAACAAATAACCCAATAAGCGAAAGATTAAGAATTAATGTATCTGATGCTTCACTCAGAGATTCACCATCAGCTAAGCCTACATACTGATTAAAAACTTGATAGAAAATTAAAATTAATAATATAGTAATTGATATTAGCGATGTCATTGCCTTTGAAGCGCCAAGGAAACTAGCATCTTCTTTTCCGTCTGGAAGCTTTTTAGAAAAGTGAAAGAGAGCTGCTGCAGCTATAAACAATATTCCAACAGCTATATATAAGTATTGCACAGCCGTTAAGGTTATGTTTTTTTCAGAGATTTCCTTTACTAAATCAATATCTGCGCTTGCGGCAGTACCAAACAATGCTAGAGAAACTACAATAGGACCAATAGCTGTACCAAAAGAGTTAATACCTCCCGCTAAGTTTAATCTATGCGATCCTGTATTGGGTTCTCCTAATGAAATAGCAAAAGGGTTTGCTGCAGTTTGTTGTAATGAAAAGCCAAGTCCAACTATAAAAAGAGCACCCAAAATATATGTAAAAGCCGAAGAATCTCCCGGGCTAGCTCCATTAACTGCAAGAACCATTGCACAAGCTCCAACTGCCGAAAGCATTAAACCTTTAACAATACTACTTTTAAATCCCCAAGAGTTCATGATATCCGTATTTCTAATACTTGAAAATATAAAAATCATTAAAGCTCCAATATAATAAGCACCGTAAAATGCAAAATCAATTAACTGGCTTTGAAATTGATCCAGACTAAAATAGGTCTTGCAAAAGGGAATGAAATACACCGTTACTTGCCGCGATAAAACCCCAAAAGAAAGAAGACCGTAACTAAAGTCCAGTAGTGCTTGTTTGTAATTTTTATTATCGCTCATTTTAAATTATTTAATAGTTAATTCATCAACAAAAACCCATGTCTTACCTCCTGCTCCAAGATGCCATTTAGGACATATCCCATAGTTTTCTGCTTTTATTTTAATATATCTTGCTTTTAAATTTTTAATATTTAGTGTAAAGTCTTTTTGTAAGCTCCCCTCAATATTATCAGGGAAATTTGCTAAGACATTTCCTTGATAGTTATATTTTTCACCATCAACTGAAGTCCAATAGTCTACTTTTTTCGGATAAAATATCCAAGACCTAACATCCTGATGACAGCCCAAAGATATTGAATTAATTTTTTTTACTTTACTTAAATCAACTATAACATTAAGGTCCTCTCTATACCCTTGCCAATTTCCTGTTCTATAATTGTTTCCTCCCCTAAGCTGGTCAATTAATGTTTTATTTCCTGCAGCTGCGTACTGGTTTGCATATTTACTTTCAATAGTAATTTTTTTAGTATCATCTCTTGGAAAGTATTCACCAGTAACAATTTTACTTTTTAGATTATTTTTGATTGCATAACTTGAAATCTTTGTTTGCTTATTAATGTTTATAGCTTGTGTGTATTTTTTATACTGACTATTATTTATCGAATAATAAATTTCTGAATTATCTACAGACCCAAGTTTAATTTTATGATCTTTTGAAAATGTTTGACTTGAAGCTGTAAAGTATGGTACAGCTGTAATAATATGTTTAGTATTTCTGAAATAGGTATTTCATTATTACCCCAATTTGATTCGTTATCTCCCATCATAAAAACTATTTCTCCACCGTTAATAATATCTTTATGCTTTAAAAAACTTTTGTTATAATTTTCACCATTTAATTTAGCTGATTGAATGTAAATATTTTTATCTGAAACATTCTGTGCCTTTATAATAAAAGTTTTATTGTTTTCAAGATTTATTTTTGCTTCTTCAAAAATGGGACTTCCAATAGCGTAATAATCATGTCCTGGTGTAACAGGATAGAAACCTAAGCTACTTAGTACATACCATGATGACATTTGTCCACAGTCTTCATTTCCTGATAATCCATCAGGTTTTTTTGAATATTGTTCTTGTAAAATTTTAGACACATATTTTTGTGTTTTACTAGCCTTTCCTACATAATTATAAAGATATGCCATATGATGACTTGGTTCATTTCCATGTGCATACTGACCAATTAAGCCAGTGACATCAGGCTGGTGTCTTCCGCTTGTTTGTGTAGATGAAAGAAACATACTATCTAAATGATTTTCATAATTTAAACGACCTCCTTTTAAATCAATATGCCCTGAAATATCTTGAGGTGTAAATAATGAATATTGCCATGCATTAGCTTCAGTATAGTTAAAGTTAACTTCCTCAGCTTTAAAAGGCCCAAACCATGAATAAGCATTTTTTCCTCTGAAGAAGCCCGAAGTTGGATCATAAAGGTTCTTATAATTTTGGGCTCTCTTATAAAATCTTTCTGCAATTTCTTCTTCCCCTAAAGAATCTGCCATGATAGCTATACACCAATCATCATATGCGTATTCAAGATTTTTTGAGACAGATTCAGGCTCATCACTAGCTTTTATAAATCCATTTTCCTTATATGCTTTTAGACCAAACCTATCACTATCCGCTGATTTCACCATTGCCTCTAAAGCAAGATTAGCATCCCAATCTCTTATTCCTTTAATGTATGCATCTACAATAACTGGTATTGCGTGATAGCCAATCATACAATCTGTGTAATTAGCAGCCAATTCCCAAATAGGTAATTTTCCACCATCTTGATATTGTCTCAATAATGTTCTAATAAATTCATTAGTTTTTTCAACATTAATAATTGTAAATAGTGGGTGTGTTGCTCTAAAAGTATCCCATAGAGAGAAAATTGTATAATGCTTATCATCTGTATGTTTCTTTTTAAAATCCATTCCGAGGTAATTTCCATTAACATCGGTATATGTATTTGGATTTAAAGAAGAATGATATAAAGCAGTATAAAATATCTCTTTTTTAGTTTCTGATGAGCTTTTGATTTGAATTTTACTCAATTCATTCCTCCATGTATTTTGAGCTGCTATTTTTACCTTATCAAAATCCCAATCTCGAATTTCATTAATATTTCCAATAGCTCCATCAGTATCAACAGCAGAAATTGAAGCTTTTATTTCTAAAGGTTTTGAAATCTTCCCAAATGAAAGAGCAACTACATTTTTTTCATTGTTAAAGCTTTCATAAATATTTTCTTGTCCTTCAATTGTTGGTAGATTTAAGAATGGTATAGAAAATTTAAGAGTAAAATAAATTCTTTGCTCTCGTGCCCATTCTGATGAATGCCTATATCCCGTAATGGTTTGACTATCAATTATATTAATTTTATAATCAAGAAGTTTATCTCTATGTTTAAGATCTAAAATCACATTTGCCTCTTCATCTTTTGGATAAGTATATCTGTGGACACCTGCTCTAATAGAGCTTGTAAGTTCTACATTAATATTATAATCATCTAGTAAAACCTGATAATAACCAGCTTGTGCTATTTCATTTTCATGTGAGAATTTTGATGCGTAACCTAGCTGATTAATTGGAGTATCATTAATTTTTGCTTCATCTACACCATTAGTTAAATGTATTTTTCCAGTTGTAGGCATTAACAAAACGTCACCATAATCTGAGATACCCGTTCCACTTAAATGTGTGTGTGAGAAACCATAAATGACAGAATCAGAAAAATGATAACCCCCACAGCCATCCCAACCTTCAAGCCTAGTGTCAGGACTAAGCTGGACCATTCCAAAAGGAGCAGAAACTCCTGGGTATGTGTGGCCGTGGCCTCCAGTTCCAATAAAAGGATTAACATATTTGACTATGTTTAGATTATTTTCCCCACATGAAATCAGTAAAATAGATAGTATTATTAAATAAGTTTTTTTCATTGAATTATAAATTCATCTATAAATAACCAGCTTTTTGAACCAGCAGCTGGATGTTCTTTTGGTAAAGTTCCATAATTTTTTGCTTTAAGCCTTATGTATCTTGCAGTTTGTGTCCCAACATAGTCAAATGACTTTTTAAATTTCCCTTCCTCCATTGGATTACAGAGATCATTTTTAAAAAATATACTGGAAAAGTTTTTTCTATCATCTGATATTAAGTACTCAACAGAATTAGGAAGTAAAATCCAGGAAAGATGATATTGAAAGTATGATGTACTTATCTTAGAGAACATAGTTTTTTGCCCCAAATCAATTGTAATATCAACATCTGTTCCAAAAAAACCTTGCCATTGTCCATCTCTAAAGTTATTATTACTACCAGAAATCCCATTTGTTAATGTTTGGCTCTCACAAGCTGAATAGCTTGGATTATATTTTGTTTGATAGGTGATTTTCTTGCCAAGCCCTTTGTGGAAATTTATTTCTAGATATTTTTTAGCTACTTCTTTTCTTTTAGAATTTTTTTCTTTAACAATAAGATTGGTGCTCTCATTTAATTTTAACGGATTTTTATATACTTTCCATTCACTATTATTTATTTTATATTCTAGATTCATTTTAGGCGTTGCTTTTTCAACTTGAATTTCAAACTCATTATTTTTAAAGCTAGTGTTAAATTTTATTGGAGTTTTTTCATATCCATAACTAACACCAAGCTTATCAAGCTTAGGGTAATGATTCTCAACACGTTTGTAAAACTCTATATAATCTTTCTTTTTTTGAGACCATAAAACTTCGCTCATTGCTAGTAATCTTGGGAAAACTTTTGAGTCGATTAGTTCTTGTGGTGCTCGCTCTGTCCACATATTGCATTCTCCTCCAATAATATAAGCACTTTCAACTTCATTAAGTTCTTTTGGTACGGGTTCAAATGAATAAACTTTTTCAAGATTAATAGCGTCAAGGTCATAATCAAAATAGCAGTGTGATGTTGGTGACATTATTACTTGGTTTTGATTTCTTGCAGCAACCACTCCTCCTTCCATACCTCTCCATGACTGAATAGTTGCATTTTCGGGTATTCCTCCTTCAATAATTTCGTCCCAACCAATTAATTTTTTATTCTTAGTACTTAGAAATTTCCCTATTCTTTTTATAAAATAAGATTGCAATTCATGTTCATCTTTAAGATTATTATCATTTATTCTTTTTTGACATTTATTGCAATTTTCCCAGTGATATTTGGGAGCTTCATCACCACCAATATGAATATATTCTGATGGAAAAAGTTCTATTACTTCACTCAATACATCTTCAAGAAAAGTAAAAACACTATCATTTCCTGCACAATATATATCTTTAAAAACTCCCCAATCATTTTCTACCTGTATCGAATCACCTGTACAGGATAAGTATGGATAAGATGCAATAGCAGCAATACTATGGCCCGGAAGTTCAATTTCGGGTATAATTTCCACTCCACGCTCTTTTGCATATTTTACTATTTCTTTTATATCTTTTTTAGAATAAAAACCACCATAATCTTCTCCATTCTTATTTTTTCTCCATGCTCCAATTTCCGTTAATTTTGGATATTTTTCAATCTCGATTCTCCAGCCTTGGTCTTCAGTTAGATGCCAGTGTAGGATATTCATTTTATGATAAGAAAGTAAGTCAATGTAACGCTTTATGAAATTTATGTCCATAAAATGTCTACAGCAATCAAGTAGCATACCTCTCCATTTAAATCTTGGAAAATCATGAATTTTCATACATTGAATTTCTAAAATTTTTGGATTTACTTTTTGATGATCTAGAAATAATTGTCTTAGACTTTGTATTGCATAAATATGTCCTTTTGAGGAAGACGCCTCAATAGTGATTGAATCTTTTGAAATATTTAAATAATATTCTTCACTTTTTAGAAGATTATTGTTTTTTAAAATTATGAAGTTTTGATTACCATTTAAATTAAATGGAATTAGACTTTTTAAGAAATTTAATTCAGAAATAAATAAACTATCAATTTTAACTCCTGTATTCTCACTTAAATTAAATACCCCAGAGCTAAGAGTCATACTGTGGGGTTTTGGAATAATGGTTAAACTATCACTTTTTTTTATTTGTGATATACATGAGCTAAAAAAAAATAAAAATAGAAAGAATAGTCTTATCATTTAATGAATGATAATGAGTCAATCATTTTGTTTTTACCATTTTGATGTAATGCGTAATTAAATCCTTTTTGAACAGCAAAAGCACCATGCTCACCCTTTTTATTTATTGCTAGATATCCAATTTGCATGTCTTTGTAATTCTGGTTTTTTATAATTCTAGAGATACCTTCTTCGCATGCTTCTTGGGGGCTTGCTCCTTGCCTCATAAGCTCAACTATTAAAAATGATCCAAGTGTTTTCATTACAGCCTCTCCAACTCCTGTAGCACAGCATCCTCCCACTTCATTATCCACAAACATACCCGCTCCAATTATTGGAGAGTCACCTACTCTTCCGTGCATTTTCCATGCAAGACCAGAAGTAGTACATGCTCCAGAAATATTATTTTTTTTGTCAATAGCTAGAAGGCCAATAGTATCATGATTTTCAATATTTATTATTGGTTTGTATTTTGAATCCTTTAACCATTCTTCCCATTTTTCTCTAGCTTTACTTGTAAGTAAATCTTCTTTATGAAATCCATTTTTTAATGCAAATTGTAGCGCTCCTTCTCCAGAAAGCATAACATGAGGAGTTTTATCCATTACTTTTCTTGCAACAGAAATTGGATGCTTAATATGTTGTAAGAAACTAACAGAGCCACAATTTCCGGTGTGGTCCATAATACAAGCATCTAAAGTTACATTACCATCTCTATCAGGCCATCCTCCATATCCAACGCTTGTACATTCAGGGTCAGCTTCAGTTACACATACAGCAGCTTCAACAGCATCAATTGCATGAAACCCTTTGTTTATTAATTTATATGCTTCTTCATTTGCAGCAATTCCATGCTGCCATGTAGAGATAACTATAGGTAATCCTTTTACAGAATGACTATTCTCTTTATGTATTTTAGAAGAAGCTAATTTTGGTGTTATAATTGCACCTAAAGCACCAATTGATGTTTTTTTGATAAAACTTCTTCTGTTTGACATAGTTATTTATTTAAATCATAAAGAGACCAAATTAACAAATTTTCTTTATTTATTAGGATTCCGCTATAGTTAATGGTGTATTCTACATTAGGAAGTAATGTTAAATAATTAGATTCAAATTTTATACCAGCCAACTCAAAATAAACTTGAAATGCTGGTTTATCTACTTGTATTTTTAATTGATTTTTTGACCAACCTACTTTATATGTTGGTTTAACAAATTGCAAGTCTTTAATTTTTGAAGTAAAAATTGTTTTAGAAGATATATCTTGATTTTTGAAATTTGCGATTATAAATTCATCAGAACTAATGTTCTGATAATCATCAATGATTTTATGACTTCCAAACTTTGTTAAATCAATATTTATTTTTCGTGTTTTTTGTGTTTTTATCCCATCTAAGTCATAACTATTGATAAATAAAGTATCTGTAATATTTTGTCTCTTATCTGACATAACCCAAACTGAATATTTTGTTTTATTATTAGAAATTGAAAGTGCCAATGGTGAAAAAACATCTTTAGCGACATAATGAAGTGCTTTCCAATTACCATAATAATCAATACTACTCCAAGAGGCTACTGGCCAACAATCATTTAATTGCCAATAAAGAGTTCCCATACAATAAGGCTGGGACCTTCTATGTGCTTCCAGCCCTATTCGCATTCCTTCAGCCTGAAGAACTTGACTCGCATATATAAATTTATGAAAATCTTTAGGTTGATTATATTCTCTTTTCATGTATTCTTGAATAAGTGAATTTCCTCTTGGATGTTTTTGATGAGAAAGCATAACTTTTGAATCTAAGAACCAGTCTTCCTCTTTACTAAACTTTTTAATTGTTGATAGTTCAGGAAAAGATTGAAATCCAAATTCACTCATAAAGCGAGGTACTTTTTTTTCAAAAGTTGAAAATGGTTGAGCATCATGCCAAACTCCCCAGTAATGCACATCCCCTTCAAGATGATGATTTTCATCGCCTCTTCCAAGTTGAGGTGAACTTTCCCAATATGGTAGATTAGTTAATCTTTTCACTTCAAATGGAAGTATTTGACCAAATAGTTTTTTGTAGCCCAGACTAATTTTTTGTATTTCATCTTTTGAGCGATAATTCTGCCATCCCCAATTTTGCCATGCCTCTGCAATTTCATTATTTCCACACCAAAGTATAATTGAACTATAGTTCCTTAATCTTTTTATATTGTCAATTGCTTCCAATCTAACATTTTCTAAAAATTCGTTATTATCGGGATACATTGCGCAAGCAAACATAAAATCTTGCCAAACTAAGATCCCTAGAGAGTCACATAAATTATATAGTATGTCTTCTTCATATATTCCTCCACCCCAAACTCTAATCATATTCATATTAGCTGCAACAACTTGCTGTAAAATCTTTCTATATTTATCTTCACTTACATTATTTTGAAAGTTGTCTTGAGGGATATAGTTTGCTCCCTTCATAAAAATGGGTTCTCCATTTATTTCAAAGAAGAAATTTTTACCAATCGAATCTTTTGATGTATTTAGTTGAATTGTTCTAAGACCAACTTTTTTATTAATACTCTCAAGAGTTACATTATTTTTTTTTAATGAGGCTTGAATATCATATAGCTTTTGCTTTCCGTATCCATGTGGCCACCAAAGCTCTGGTTTTAATATTGTGTAATCTAATGCTATATTCTGTAGCCCTTTATTAAGTTGAATGTCGTATGTTAACTCATTTATACTTATTTGAAATAATGAATTCTCTAATACATCGAGCTCAAAATGAAGTTTAAGATCTGCTATTGAGTCGGAAATATTTTTTTGTTCAATATATAAATCCTTTATCTCTGATATTTTGTGAGCTTTTATTTCAATAGGTCTCCAAATACCTGAAACTTTAATTTTAGGCCCCCAATCCCAACCATAATGGAAACCAGCTTTTCTTGTATGAACCTTACCTCCACCAGGAAGTTTATATCCTAGCTGATTTTCTTTTATTATCTCCTGCTCTGATGTTTTTTGAAAATGTATTTCTATGTTATTTCTTTCTTTTAGTATGCCCTTTAGAGGAATTACCCATCGTCTAAACATATTATCAGCCCTTAAAATAATAGAGTCATTTAAAATAACTTTAGCATACGTATCTAAACCATTAAAAATAATTGAATGCTTATTTGCGTCAAGAAAATTTGTATTTAAAGAGAAATTACTTTTATAAATCCAATCTTTTTTACTAACCCATTGAATAGAATCTTCATTTGTTCCATAAAAAGGCTCAGGAATTAAGTTGTATGAAAGTAAGTCAGAGAAATTGTTGCCAGGAACTTTTGCTTTGCGCCATATATCCTCATGCTCGAAGACCCAATCATCTAAAGTAATAGTATTTTCATTAGAATTACAACTGGAGAAAAATATAATTATTAAAAAATATACTATAATTCTATAAAGATTCAACTCTTTTAACAGCCATATTAATGTTTTCATAATTTGTTTCTAATTCTCCAAATTTATTTGGTTCTTTTCCGGAAAGATGAAACTCTCTAATTCCAATCTCATATAAAGATGCAATATTGTTATGATTCACACCGCCTCCAGCAATAATACTAATCTTCTTGTTTGCTAATTTAACTATTTGTTTAAGATTTTTAATTCCGTCAATCACATTTTCTTTCTGTCCTGATGTTAACAAATAATCACATCCACAATCGATTATATCATTTAAAGCCTGATTCATATTTATCGTACAGTCAAATGCTCTATGAAATGTGACTTTCATAGGTCTAGCTATATCTACCATACATTTAGTTTGAGTTTTATTTACTGATAAGTTGGAGTTCAAGGCACCTACTACTATGCCATCACATTTTAATTTTTTACAAAACTTTATATCTTCTAAAATTTGTTGAAATTCCAACTCAGTATATTGGAACTGATTAGCTTTTGGGAGTATTAAGATATGTATTTTTATATCTGAAATTATTCTTAATTTCATTATATCATCTCGTGATGGGGTGATTCCTCCTTGCTCTAAATTTTGACACAGTTCTATCCTGCTAGCGCCTGCTTTTATGCCATTTAGTGCAGAGTTTATTGAATTTGCACAGCATTCTAAATTAGTTTTAGACATTTGTGAAATTTTTAGATTTATTACATCTTAAAGTCTTCCATAAATTTAGTGGTATAGTTTCCGTCTATGAAATCTGGATGTTTCATTAGTTTTTGATGAAATGGTATTGTGGTTTTTACTCCTTCAATTACAAATTCATCTAAAGCTCTTGTCATTTTAGCAATTGCTTCAACTCTCGTTTGTGCTACAGTAATCACTTTTGCAATCATAGAGTCGTAGAAAGGAGGTATTGTATAGTTAGCATATACATGAGTGTCAATTCTAACGCCATGTCCTCCAGGAGCATGAAAATTAGTAATTAACCCTGGGCAGGGTCTAAAATCTTTTTCAGGATCTTCTGCGTTAATTCTACATTCAATTGCATGCAGTTGAGGTATATAATTTTTACCAGTTATTTTTGTTCCTGCTGCAACTTTAATTTGTTCTTTTATAAGATCGAAATCAACTACCTCTTCAGTTATTGGATGTTCTACTTGAATACGTGTGTTCATCTCCATAAAATAGAAACCTCTATGTTTGTCTACTAGAAATTCAACTGTTCCTACACCCTCATATTTTACTGCTTCAGCTGCTTTTATTGCTGCTTCTCCCATTTTTTTTCTGAGCTTATCAGTCATAAATGGAGATGGAGTTTCCTCAGCTAATTTTTGATGTCTTCTTTGAATTGAACAATCTCTTTCGGAAAGATGAGCTGCTTTACCCGTTTTATCTCCGATTATTTGTATCTCAATATGGCGAGGGTCTTCAATAAATTTTTCCATATACATACCATCATTTCCAAATGCAGCTTTAGACTCTGTTCTAGCGCTGTCCCAAGATTCTTCAAGGTTTTCTTCTTTCCAAACTAATCGCATTCCTTTCCCTCCTCCTCCTGCAGTTGCTTTTAGCATAATTGGATAACCAATTTCAAGCGCGATTTTTTTACAGTTCGTAAAATCTTTTATAATACCTTTTGATCCTGGAATAGTTGGAACACCAGCTTTCTTCATTGTTTCTTTTGCTGAAGCCTTATCTCCCATTCCATCAATCATACTCGGAGAGGCTCCAATAAATTTAATATCATTTTCAGAACAGATTTTTGAAAAATTTGAATTTTCTGCTAAAAAACCATATCCAGGATGGATAGCATCAGCATTCGTTATCTCAGCAGCTGCAATAATATTCGGAATATGTAGATATGAATCTGCACTTGCAGCAGGACCAATACATACAGCTTCATCAGCAAATCTAACATGTAAACTGTCTTTGTCTGCTTTTGAGTAAACTGCAACAGTTAGAATACCCATTTCCTTACAGGTTCTAATTACGCGTAATGCAATTTCTCCTCTATTAGCTATAAGAATTTTATTAAACATATTATTTAATGTTAAGGTAAATTATGAAGGGTCTACTAAAAATAGCGGCTGATCAAATTCAATTGGAGATGCATCGTCAACTAAAACTTTAACAATTTTTCCTGAAATTTCAGATTCAATTTCATTAAATAGTTTCATTGCTTCAACAATACATATAACGTCTCCTTCTTTTATTTGATCTCCTACGCTAGCAAAAGGTGGTTTGTCAGGAGATGAGCTTCTATAAAATGTTCCAATCATAGAAGATTTTACTTCAATAAGATTACTATCTACGTCATCTTTAGAATCTGATTTTTCAATTTTTTCTATAGATATATTTTGTTCAGAAGGGATTTGAGATGGAATTGATTGTACAGGTACTTGATGAATAATATTTACAGGCTCATCTGTTTCTCCTCTTCTCTTTTTTGAAGGAGATTTAATTGATATTTTAATATTATCAATTTCTAAATCAACTTCTGTAGCTCCAGACTTTGCTACAAATTTTATTAATTCTTGAATATCTTTTAAGTCCATTAATTATGTAATTTATATTGCAAATGTAATTATTTCTTTGAATCGTAGGCCCATTTTAAATAAATTGATCCCCATGTAAAACCACCTCCAAATGCTGCTAGTATTAAATTGTCTCCTTTGTTTAGTTTCTCTTCCCATTCCCATAAGCAAAGAGGGATTGTCGCTGCAGTAGTATTCCCGTATTTTTGAATGTTTAGCATTACTTTTTTATCACTAACTCCCATTCTTCTAGATGTAGCATCTATAATTCTTTTATTTGCTTGATGAGGCACAAGCCATGCTACATCATCAGACTTTAAATTATTTCTATTCATTATTTCTTCAGATACATCTGCCATACTTTTGACTGCAGCTTTAAATACTGGTTGCCCATCTTGAAAAATAAAGTGTTCTTTAGCATCAACTGTAGAATGTGATGCAGGTTTTAGTGAACCTCCTGCTGGTTGGTTAAGGTACTTTACTCCATCACCATCGCTTCTAAGTATTGTATCTTTTATTCCATAGCCTTCATGATTTGGTTCCATCAGTACTGCCCCTGCGCCATCACCAAACAAAACGCATGTAGTTCGGGATGTATAATCAACAATTGAGGACATTTTATCCGCCCCTACTACTACTACTTTTTTGTATGTTCCTGTTTCAATAAACTTGGAAGCTGTTGTTAATGCATATAGAAAGCCAGAGCACGCTGCGCCAATATCAAATGCGCAAATATTTTTTGCTCCAACTTTATTAGAGATTAGACATGCTGTCGAAGGAAATAGCATATCAGGAGTAACAGTTGCACAGATAATTAGGTCTATTTCTTCAACAGATGTATTTGTTTTCTTTAGTAAAAGTTTTACCGCTTCAGCACCAAGATCAGAAGAGCCTTTATTTTCTCCTTTTAAAATTCTTCGCTCTTTAATACCTGTTCTAGAAATAATCCACTCATCATTTGTATCTACCATAGTTGCTAGTTCTTCATTAGTAAGTACATAATCTGGAACATAACCTTGAATTCCTGTAACAGCAGCAGTAATTTTTTTCATCTAATCAATATTTTTTTTAATTTTTGTATCAAGTTCTGCCTCAATAACATCTTTTGATAAAAGTAACATATTTTTTATAGCTATTTCATTTGAAATACCGTGACCTATGATCACCGGTTTGTTAAGTCCTAAAATAGGGGTGCCACCATAATTTTCATAATTAAACCTTTCAAAATAACTATCTTTTATTTTTCGCTTATTTACTAGATCATAGAAGGCTTCAGCTTGTTTAAGAACAATATTTCCTGTAAACCCATCACAAACAATGACATCTGTGTTTGAATCAAACAGGTCTCTACTTTCAATATTTCCGATAAATTTATAATCTTTTGTCCCCAACATTAAATCATATGTTGTTTGTGTTAACATATTTCCTTTTGATTTTTCTTCACCTAGATTTAGAAGACTAACTTTTGGATCTTTAATACCATATACATATTTAGCATATAATGAACCTAGAATTCCAAATTGATACAATACGTCTGGTTTACAATCTGCATTAGCTCCAACATCTAATAATACAGTAACCCCACCGTTAATTTTAGGAAGAATTGAGCATATGCATGGCCTAATGACGCCGCTAATTGCCTTTACAGAATAATATCCACCAACAAACATTGCACCTGTATTTCCAGCACTAGCAAAGCTATCTATCTTATTATTTGCCAAATATTCAAAGCCTTTTGTAATACTTGATTCAGGTTTTGATTTAAATGATTTTATAGCATGCTCATCCATTTCTATAACCTGAGAACAGTCAATAATCTCAAAATTACTTGATGATTCGTTGTGTTTTTTTAATTCAGAAATTATAATCTTTTTGTCTCCGAAAAGGACAATTTTTACATCTTGTGTGAATTCTTTTTGAGCTAGAATAGCTCCGTGAATTGTTTTTTTAGGCGCAAAGTCGCCACCCATTATATCAACGCCAATTCTCATATTATGAGCTATGTTTTTTGTTGATTAAAAGTAATTATATTATATAGCTGTCTGTGAAACTAGCTTCCCCTTATAATACATTTTTCCATCATGTTCGTAAGCATGGTGATATTTATGAACTTCTCCTGTTTCTGGACAGATTTTTATAGTTTGAGCGCTTGCTTTATAATGTGTACGTCTTTTATCTCTTCTAGTTTTTGAGATTTTTCTTTTAGGATGTGCCATTTTATTTTTTTTTACTTATTTAAATTTAAACTTTTAAGAGCTTCCCATCTAGGGTCTGCATCTTTATTCTCTTCTCTAAATGAATACTTGTTAATTAGCTTTTCCATATCTTTATTACATTCAGATTCACTACTAATTGATCTATGTGATCTTTTATTTGGGACTGCTAGCGTAATAAGTTCATAAATTAAATGCTTGATGTCTATAAAATTATCATGAGAGCTAACGTATAAAATATCATCATGATTTAAATCATTGTTTTCAGATTGCCTAATTACAAAAGTAGAATTTGATATAACAGGTATATGAATATTCTCAGCGCAATTATCACAAAGAAAGTTTTTAATTATTCCATTAATATTAATTGCTAAAGAAATTTTTTCTAATTTTTTAGAAGCTATACATTTAACAATTATATCAGAATGTGTAATCTCAGAAAAGCTAAAGTCTTTAAAGAACGATTCCCTAATTGTAAATAAGGACTCACATGAGCCCCTATCTAAATTTGTTAATTTAATTTTATATTCACTCATTAAACTAATTTTTAAAGGATTGCAAAGATATAAATTTATTCCAATTCTGTGTTATTAGCCTTATTCTATAAGTTTATAGTTTTTATAAACTAATTTTTCTATTTTTTTCTATCTCTATAGCTTGTTCAATAGCATATGCTAATGAGCTTTCATTTGCTTGATTTTTACCTGCTATATTGTATGCCGTCCCATGAACAGGGGATGTTCTAGTAATATCTAGTCCGGCAGTAAAATTAACTCCTTTTGAAAATGATTGTGATTTAAAGGGTATTAACCCTTGATCATGGTACATTGCAATTATTCCATCATATTTCCCTAGATTTTCTTCGACAAAGAAACTATCAGCAGGAAATGGACCTTCACTATTAATCCCAAATTTGTTGATTTCTTTTATAGCTGGAATAATAACTTTTATTTCTTCATCTCCAAGAATACCATCCTCACCTGCATGAGGATTTAATCCTAGAACAGCAATTTTTGGATTTTGAATATTAAAATCTTTTTTTAGAGAAGAATTAAGTAGAAAGACAGTATTTATAATTTTTCTTTTTGTTATTAATTTACTTACTTTTAATATTGGAACATGGCCAGTAACAAAAGCAATTTTCATTTTAGAACTGAGCATAAGCATTAATGAAGTGCCAATAAATTCTTTTTCTAAAAACTCTGTATGTCCTATAAAATCTTGAACTGACTCTCTAATTGATGATTTGTCAATTGGAGCAGTAACAATAGCATCAATATGCTTATTTTGAAGATATGAAGATGCAAGTTTAAGCGAGTTGTATGAATTAAGCCCAGATAAAACAGATTTCT
Source organism: uncultured Flavobacteriales bacterium (assembly GCA_905181585.1). GTDB lineage: Bacteria > Bacteroidota > Bacteroidia > Flavobacteriales > BACL11 > CAJIYG01. The sequence continues at coordinate 247,734 of CAJIYG010000001.1, read as the reverse complement.
TCCCTAACTCTAAAGTAGCATTATTATTTTTTGCATTAATAATATTTAGTTTATTATTAACTGCATCATTTATATTGCTTATTAAATTAAGTTGTGTTGAGTTTTTAATATTTTTAAGATAGATGTCGCATAATTTTTTTTGTCCAAATAAAATTAATGTGCAACTTTTGGGGGTTTTAAATTTCTTAAAAGATTTAACAATTACTTCTAGACCTATTCCATTTAAATCTCCAACGGATATTCCAATTTTAATATTTTCTAGCAATGTTATTTCTTATTTTTTATAAAATCATAAAGTAACCTTACTCCCATTCCAGTTGCTCCTTTAGATCGATATTGATATTTAGAACTTACCCACGCTGGTCCTGCAATGTCTAGATGAATCCATGGGTATTTTATGAAATGAGCAAGGAATTTACCTGCTGTTATTGCTCCCCCAAATGGACCTCCAAGGTTTTTGATATCTGCAATGTCAGATTTAATAAGAGCATCATAATCTTTCCAAAATGGCATTTCAGCTAGTCTTTCATGTGTATTATTGCCAGATTGTGCAAGTAAGTCATGCTCTTTTCTAGCATTTTCTTGCATTGAAACTATACCAAAATGTCCAATAGTATTAGCTGCGGATCCCGTTAAAGTAGCCAAGTCAATTACTAGTTCAGGATCATACTTTTGTGCATAACTTAAAGCATCTGCTAAAATCATTCTTCCCTCTGCATCTGTATTTAATACTTCTACTGTTGTTTTATCATACATAGTAACAACATCTCCAGGAGCATAAGCATTTCCTGAAGGTCTATTGTCAGTTGCAGGTATTAATCCGATTACATGCTTTTGAACATTAGTATTTGCGAGCGCATGCATAGCGCCAATAACTGTGCCGGCGCCAGCCATATCTACTTTCATAATATCCATAGAGTTTGCAGTTGGCTTTAGACTTAAACCACCAGTATCATAAACTATCCCTTTGCCCACTAAAATAATTGGCTTTTTATTTGTATAATTTTTTGGTTTCCATTCTAAAATTGAAAATGTAGGCTCATCAATACTTCCTTGGTTTACTGCTAAAAGTCCACCCATTTTTAATGATTCTATTTTGTTTTTTGTGAAAATTGTTGTTTTAAATCCAGATTCCTTTCCGGCTTTTTGAGCTTCATTTGCTAAATCTATTGCTTTTAAATGCGAAAAAGGAGTGTTAACTAAGTCTCTGGTTAGTTTAACTGCTTCAACAATTTTTTCAATTTCATATAATTTTTCATCTTCTAAAGAACTATTAACAAATATTGTGTGTAATTTAATATCATCTTTTTTTGTTTTATACTCATTGAAATTATAATTTGACAATGCTAATCCTTCTAGAAATGCTTCTGTGTTTATTGAGCCATCACTTAGATTCTTTATTACTATATAAGAATTCTTTTTAATTTGATCATATACTTTAAAGCCAAGACATCTTGTTTCTTCTAAAAAAAGGTAGTGGTCATGATTATCTTTTGGTTTAAGAATAATTAACTCTCTACTGTATTGATTTATAGTAATTATCTCAACATCTTTTTTAAGTTGATCTTTTATATAATTAATTTCTTTTTTTTGAAGATTTAAATTCGATAAATTATCAGTGTTTTTAGCTAGTATTAGTAAATTATCTTTTTCAGAAATTGTGTTTTTATTTTTAATGAAAGTCTTCATATAATTGTGTAATTTTGGTGTTGTAAAATTAAGGATTTTTATGAATAGCAAGCTTTTATTATCTAGAGCATTAAAAAAAGAATTTCTCTCTGCAGAGGAAGGTCAATTCTTATTTGAAAACACACCAACAGCTGATTTAATGTGGGTTGCAAATGAATTACGACAGATGGCTGTCCCTGGCGATGTTGTGACCTGGCAGATTGATAGAAACGTAAATACTACTAACGCCTGCAACGCCAACTGCAAGTTTTGTAATTTTTTTAGACATCCAAAGCACAAAGATGTATATATCACTGATATTGCAACATATAAAAGAAAGATTGATGAAACAATAAAATTTGGAGGAGATCAATTGTTACTTCAAGGAGGGCATCATCCAGGACTTGGATTAGAATATTATACTAAGTTATTTAGAAATCTTAAATCTTTATATCCTCAAATCAAACTTCATACTTTAGGTCCTCCTGAAGTTGCGCATATTTGCAAAATTGACGGAATATCACATGAACATGCACTCTCAGAACTAAAAAAAGCTGGAATGGATAGTATGCCAGGCGCAGGGGCTGAGATATTAAGCGACAGGGTAAGAAGACTGATTTCAAAAGGAAAGTGTACTGGACAAGAGTGGTTAACAGTCATGCGAGAAGCACATAAATTAGATATTACTACCTCAGCAACAATGATGTTTGGCCATGTAGAAACTTTAGAAGAGCGCTTTCAACATTTAGTTTGGATTAGAGAAGTACAGCAGGATAAGCCAACCACTTCTGATGGTTTTTTAGCATTTATACCATGGCCATTTATGGATGATGGAACATTATTACAAAAAGTCAAAGGGATTAATAATAATGTTACTTCTGATGAATATATAAGAATGCTATGTCTGAGTAGAATAATGTTACCAAATATTATAAATATTCAGGCCTCTTGGTTAACAGTAGGTGCAGCAACAGCTCAAATATGTCTTCATGCTGGAGCAAATGATATGGGTTCTATAATGCTTGAAGAAAATGTAGTTTCAGCAGCAGGAGCTCCTCATAGATTTACTTCAAATAGTATACAAGATTGTATAAAAGAAGCAGGTTTTATTCCAAAATTAAGAACTCAGAAATATGTTTTAAGAGATATGCCTAAAGTCTTAGAACAACAAAAAATAGATTATTAAAATGTTTACAGGAATAATAGAAGGACAATCAATATTAAAGAAAGTTACAACTATTGGCAGTAATAAAGAGTTGGTATTTGAATCAGATTTTGCTAATGAATTTAAGGTTGATCAAAGTGTTTCGCATAATGGAGTTTGTCTCACAATTGAAGAAGTCGTAAAGAATACATACAAAGTAACTGCTGTTAATGAAACATTACTAAAGTCCAATATTGGTCTTTTAGTTGAAGGAGATTATGTAAATATTGAAAGAAGTATGCTCGTAAATTCTAGACTTGATGGTCATATTGTTCAAGGACATGTAGATCAGATAGGAACCTGTACTTCCGTTGAGGAAATGGATGGCTCTTTTGTCATAAACTTTACTCATGAATTATCAAATAATATGACTGTAGAGAAAGGCTCAATATGTATTAACGGAATTAGTCTTACCGTTTTTAATTCACAAGATTCATCTTTTTCAGTTGCTATTATTCCTTATACATGGGAAAATACTAATTTACAATATATAAAATCCGGTGATTCTGTAAATTTAGAATTTGACATTCTAGGAAAGTATATTGCCAAGATGTTTTTAAAAAATAGTTAATTTGGTTTAGTTTTAATTAAAGGATTAATCTAAACTAATTTCCTGTTTTGACAAAAGCCTATAGCTTAATCCAAATGTTATCTTTTCTTTTGAGCCTATTTGAGTTCCATAAATATTTTGATATAAAGGTATTTCATAAGAACAGAAGAAGCTAAAATTGTTCAAAGAATAGCTTAACTGAGGAATCATAAATATTTTTTTACTTCCAGATGAATCCTCTAAGTCATCACTATTCCATACATTTCCTGCATCCATTTTTCTAATCTCTTCAGCTTTAATTTGTAGCGTAGATCCTATATTATTTTTTAATATTTTACTTACAAAAAGTGCAATACTAGAATAGTTCCCCATTTTTTGATCTAAGGAGTTATAGCCTTTGTTTATATGAAAAATACTAGAGAATATTTTTAAATTTTGCAATTTAAATTCTCTAAAAAAAAATGAGTATAATAATAGGTCATATGCCCCAGAGGAAAGCTGAGATATGGGCGGGTTAATTTCCCAATAATTTATTGATGGAATTATTAAGCTTGAATCTTTGTGAGAGCCAAGAGGTGCTTTTAATCCTAAACCCAAAGTAATTTCAGTTCTATTAAAAGGCATGTCTTTATTTAATACATTTATTCTTGGGAAAATTATAATGTCAGCTAGTCCACTACTTTGTGTTGGTTTCATTCCTCCTACTTGAGCTTTATTCAAGTAATATCCTGCAGAAATTGATAGTGTAATTTTTTTATCTAAACCATATTCGGTTTTGAGAAATAAGTAATCACTATTTAGGCTCTCAAAAAGATTAATTGTATTACTAGTTCCGCTAAAGAATTTATCTGAAAAGGTGTATTGATAGTTAGCTGAAAATTCTAGTTGTTTTTTTTGTAAAACTCCAGTCGAAACTCCACCTGCTATAGGGTTTCCAGAGCTTCCTGAGCAGCAACCTTGTGCACTAATATTAATACTATAAAAACATAAAATCAATACAAGAGTTATAGTTCGTATCAATTATATTTATTTTTCAATAATAAAATTAATTATTTTATGACTGTCCTTAGAAATAATTTTAAAATAGTAATTTCCATTTGAATATTTATCAGTATTAATATCAACTGAATTAATTCCTGCGTTCTGGATTTGATCCTTCATTATAATTGTTTTTTTGCCTAAAATATCAACTAAATGAATACTAATAATATCTTGTTTTTTTAAATCGTATGATAGAGTTATATTATTAGAAGCAGGTGAGGGGAAAGCTTTAAGCTTAGAAATTTCAAAAGTATTTGCTTTTGAATCGTTAAAGCTGGAAAGTCCATCTGCTAAAGCATTAGAGATTGCTCCATGTACATCTGAATAATTAATTTTATCATCATTCTTATTTAAATAAACCAAATGATCATTACCCGCTAGAACCACAACTTTAGGCATTCCATCTACACCATAGTCACTCATAGTAATATTTGGAGATGTGAAAATTAAAGAGTTACTCATGCTATAGTTATTTGCAAAATTATTTAGCAGGCCACAAGGGCTATTTGCATAATCATCAGCAATATAAAAATGAACTTTCCCAGGATGACTTGTGCTAAATGACTGTACTGCATCATAAGCAGGGAATGAGTATGTCGCACAAGGTCCACAGGGCATTACCCATGAAATTACAATAACATTACCATTATCTAATTCATCAAATAAATCATGTGTCAATCCATTGCAGTCGTCTTCTACAAAATTTGTTGCATAAGTTTGACCATGCATTAAATTATAAGTTGATGAAATAATTAAAATTGTTAAAAATATTTTTTTCATTTTTTATCTTTTATTTTCTTTCGTATTTACAACAGTAATGCAGATTATTGTATGCTTCATCTGTTGCTTTAAATAGTTCAGTGTCATATCCAATTTCGGCAATTGATTTTTGAATCTCTTCAAGTGTTGTTTTTTCAGAAAAGAATTTAACTTTTAAACTTTGCTTTTGAACATTCCAAGTCGCAGATTTAACCCCTTCAATGTTGATAGCAGTTGACTCGATTTTTTTCTTGCACATCATACATTCTCCAGATACAGTAAAAGAGCTTTTTATGGCTTTATCTTTAATAGTAAAAGATTGTAGAGAAAAAAAGATTAATAGTATTAAAAGTGAATGTTTATTTTTCATTTTATAAAGATATGTATTTATATTTGAAGAACATTTAAGATAATTTAAAAATGAGAAAAAAAATAATGTTGTTAGGCTCTGGAGAGTTGGGGAAAGAGCTAGTAATTGCACTTCAAAGATTAGGACAATATATAATAGCTGTTGACTCATATGAAAATGCACCAGCTATGCAAGTTGCTCATGAGTTTGAGGTTATTAATATGCTAGATGGTACAGATCTTGACAGGATTGTAGATCGTCATAAGCCTGACATAATAGTTCCTGAGGTTGAAAGTATCAGAACAGAGAATTTATATAAATATGAGGAGCAAGGTTATCATGTTATTCCTTCTGCCAAGGCTGCAAATTTCACAATGAATAGAAAAGCAATTAGAGATTTAGCATCCAAAGATTTATCTATTCGAACAGCAAAATATAAGTATGCAAAATCTTTTAATGAACTAGCAGATGGAGTAGTGTTTTGTGGTATGCCTTGTGTAGTAAAACCACTTATGTCTAGCTCAGGAAAAGGACAGTCTATTATAAAAAGTTTAGATGATGTTGAAAGTGCTTGGAACTATGCTATAGAAGGTTCTAGAGGCGACCTAAGAGAAGTTATTGTCGAAGAGTTTGTCTCATTTGATTACGAGATTACCTTACTTACATTAACACAAAATAATACTCAAACATTATTTTGCCCTCCTATTGGTCATAGACAGGAAAGAGGAGATTATCAAGAGAGTTGGCAACCTATAAATATGAATGCTGTCTTATTGCTTGAAGCTCAAAATATGGCTAAAAAAGTTACAAATTCATTAGGAGGTTCTGGTATTTGGGGAGTTGAGTTTTTTATTGCTAAAGACGGAGTATACTTTTCAGAACTTTCTCCAAGACCTCATGATACAGGCATGGTAACTTTAGCTAATACTCAAAATTATAATGAATTTGAATTACACGCAAGAGCTATTCTTGGTATTCCTGTAAAAGAAATAAATTTATTAAAAAATGGTGCATCAGCTGTTATTCTTGCAAGCAAGGAAAATAATAATTGGCCTATTTTTAGTGGATTAGATAAAGTGTCTGAAATAACTAAAACTGATTTCAAGATATTTAGCAAACCAAGTACACGGCTTTATAGAAGAATGGCTGTTGCTTTAGCTTATGGAGATGAGTCTGTTGAGGTATTAGTCGAGAAAGCTAAAAGTGTAGCAAGAGAAATTAAAATAGATTAAAAAACTAGTTGAATTTTTTAAACATTTTATAGTGGGGACCAATATCTTTAATATTAAATTCATTTCCAATTGTTGTAAATCCTAATAATCGGTAAAAATCTATTGCTATTAATCTTGCATTACACCAAATAATATCACATTTTTTATTTTGTAATAATCTAAAAGATTCTAGCATTAATTTTGAAGCATAAGAGTTCCTTCTAAAATCAGGGTGTGTTGCCATGCCCCTTAGCCTAAATCCGTTTTTAGACTTTAATTCAATATCATTTTGCGGATAAAAAGTTCCAATTGACACTATCTGATTGTTTTTTATAAATCCAAGATGGATTGTTTCTTTATGAAAGTCTAAATCATAAAAAGTTGTTTCAATTGGGAGGTTTGGGCGTAAGACTAAATTTCTAAGTGGTCTTATATTCTTAACATCAACAACATGAATTCCCATGTATTAAAGATATAAATTTGGAATTCCAAAGTAAAATTCAAGAACTTTGATTTTAAAAATATAATCGTACTTGGCTCTAATAAGTTCTGATTGTGAACTTTCAAATCTTTGCTGAGCCTGTAAAAAGTTAATTGTGTTCATTGCTCCATTTTCAAATCTTTCCTTAGCATAATTATATGATGTCTTACTTGCTAAATTTGTTTTTTTAGCTGCCTCATAAGCTTTTAACGCTCCTCTTGCATCATTTAACGATTGATTTACAGTATTTTCTAAATCCAGCTTACTTTGCTCTAAAATATTTTTATTTCTTAACACATTAATTTTAGATTTTTTGATTCCAGCTCTTGTAGCATACCCATTAAGTATTGGTATATTTATTTGGAGCCCAAAACTCTTTCCGCTATTTAAATCATATTGTTCTTGAAATGAAGTTGGCGCATCTACCATTACTCTTGAGCTAAAAGAATAAAAACTTCCAATAGAGGGAAGTAAATTTGATTTAGAAATAGTTTCATCTTTTTTGGCAATTTCAAGGTTTGTCTTTGCAAGTTTAATGTCATTTCTATTTCTTAAAGCAACTTTATAAATTTCGCTAACATTTTTTAGAATAATTTCTGATTCGGGTATAATATACTCCTCATCAGCAATTTCAAATTTTTCAACATCTTTAAAAAGTAATAATTGACTAAGAGATATTTTTGACATTCTATAGCTATTTTCTGACACAACTAGGTTTTGTTCCGCTTTGGCAAGCTTCGCCTCTATTTCATAAAGATCTCCCTTTGGAATAACTCCATTATTATATTTTTCCTTCGCAATAATAAATTCTTCTTGAGAAACTTTTAGTTGTAATTTTTGAATATTTAATTGTTCTTTATTGAAAAGTATTTGAAGATAAGAATTTGCTACTAGAAGCGAAATATCTTCTTTCATATCTTCTAATTGATATTTCTTAGCAAGGATATTTAGATTAGCTCTATGTAATCTTCTAATATTTGCTAGACCATTAAATATGTCTAACCCAACACTCATATTTACAGAGGAAAATTGATTTGTTTTATTTTCTAATAAACCATTTGTTATGTTTTGTGTTAAGCCTGTGTTCCAAGTGTGATTTCCACTATAATTTAAGCTAGGTAAAAAGTTTCCTATTGCAGTTTTTTTATCCTCTTGAACATTTATAAGATCAAGTCTGGAGTTCTTAATTGAAATGTTCTTTTCAATTGCTCTTTCAACACAATCTTTAAGCGTCCATTTTTCTTGGGCGCTTAAGTTTATTGAATAGAAAAAGATAAGACCAATAATGCTGAGTGATTTTAATATTTTTTTCATTTTTTATCTTTTTTTTACCTGTGTTATTTTGACTTGCCCCATTTGTTACCCTCTTTTTTATTTGGCTGTGTTAAACTCCAGACCTTAACTTTTTCATCTTTTTTAAGTCCTGAAATAATTTCTACGTTTATTCCATCTGCAAGACCTAAAACAATTGCTCTTCTTTCAAAATTTTGCTCACTTACTTCAATCTCAATAAATGGTTCTTTTGTTTCGATATCATATTGAATTACAGCTTCGTTTAGTGCATCTACGTTTTTTCTTTGTGCTGTAATTATAGAGGCATTTGCACTATAGCCTGCTCTAACAAAATATTCATCATCTAATGAGACAGTTGCTTCAATTTTAAACTGAACAGCTCCACCTTCCTCAATCCCTTTTGGGGCAATAAATCTTAATTTTGCAGGATATTTTTTTTCTTCAATTGCTGCTAAACTAATAAGCATATTCATATCTTTTTTTAATTTGCTAACTTCCCCTTCATCAATTTTCCCTTCAAAAATCATAATATTTAAGTCTGCAATTGTTGCAATCGTTGTGCCTGGATTAAATGTATTTGCTTGAATTACTTGGTCTCCTTTTTTAACCGGTATCTCTAATATGGTTCCAGTTACAGTTGCTCGAACATTTGTGTTGGTAACACTTGACCCATCAGATGATCCTAGTTTAATAATTTGTAAATCACTTTCTGCATTTTCTAAACTTTGTAGAGCTTGTGAATACTGTAGTTCAACATTATTATATTCTTGTTCGGAAATAATACCTTTTGTATATAGAGTTTTACTTCTTTGGAATTCTTTTTCAGAATTATTTAATACTATTTTAGAGTTTTTTACTCTTCCCTCAGCACTATTTAGAGTTTGTTCGTTAGGAACAACCTTAATTTTTACCAGTAAGTCACCCGCTTTTACTTTATCTCCTTCTTTGACCAAAATATCATCAATTATTCCTGCAATTTGTGGTTTGATTTCAACTTCATCCTCTGGAATTACCTTTCCAGTTGCTACAATTTTATTTTCTATTGTTGCTTTAATCATTTGAGTAGTTTCAAAAGGAATCAAAGCTTTATTATTAGAAGTTATAAAAAACATGGTAGCTAGTATAGCTCCAATAATTAATAATATAATTCCTATTTTTTTTAAGTTTTTCATTTTAGTGTTTTTAATTTATTCTTCTCTTAATGCTTCTATTGGTTTAATACTTATTGCTTTTTCTGCAGGTATAAATCCTATTACTGTCCCTAGGCCAATCATTAAAAATAAGGCCCCTAATATAAATTTGATTGGAACAGTTGCATTTTTTAACGGAACATTATCTAAGTTTTCAGTTGCAATGTTTATTATATATAATACAAATGCACCAATTATTATACCAATTATGCCTGCGATAATTGTTAAGAAGACAGATTCTAAAATTATCTGCTTTCTAATATGATTAGGGCTTGCCCCAATTGCTCTCCTAATTCCAATTTCTTTTGTTCTTTCTTTTACTGATATTAGTAAAATATTTCCAATGCCAATAACTCCAGCTAAAATTGTGGTAATGCCTATTACTAAAGAGAGAAATGACATTCCTCTTGCAAATCTAAGAATTCGATCAAATAATGCTCCTAAGTTAAAAGAGCCTAGGGCTTGATCATCATCCGGGTGAATCTTATGTATTATCTTTAGTTGTGTCTTCACTTTTTCTTCAACTTTTAATATATCAACATCATCAAATCCTGCAATTAGTAAAAAACCAACTCTTTCGCCAGAATTAAAAATTCTTTTAAATGATGTGAAAGGAACGTGAATATCTCCATCATCATCAAAGCTACCTCCGCCTTCATCTACATATTTATGAATTCCGATGATTCTAAAAAAAATATTCTCAATTTTAATATATTCCCCTATGGGATTAATATTATCTTCAAAAAGCTCTTTTCTTGTTCTCTCCCCAATTACGCAGACTTTCCTGCTTTCTTTTATATCTAATTCATTTATAAATCGTCCACCGTCATAAATATCTTTTGATCTTATTTTTAAAAGAATTGGATAATCCCCATAAATTGCAAAGGACCCTGAACGTTTACCATTCACCACACTTGCTGCTGCAGAACCAAAGTTTCCTTTTTGAATTCTCGGAGCTATATATTGAATTTCAGGAATATTTTTCCTTAGAGACTCAACATCATTTAATTGTAAGTCTATTCCGCGTGCTGTTTTAAAACCTGCATATGGAATACTAGTGTATTGAGCCCAAACAAACATGCTATTGGATGAGATTCTTTCAAATTGATTTTCAAAACCATTATCTACTCCCTTAGCAATCCCAGATAGAACTATATAAAGGAATATCCCCCAAAGAACACCAATTACAGTTATGATAGTACGGACTTTATTTTGACCAATTGAGCCAAATATTTCTTGCCAAGTATCTCTGTCAAATATTGAGTTCATTTATTTATCTCTTAAAGCAATAATAGGTTTAATATTAGCGGCTTTTCTAGCAGGTAAATAGCCAGCAAGTGCACCGAAAAATATTAATATTAATGTAGCAAATAACGCATCTCCACTGTTAATGTAAGGATTAGAAATGAAATATTTTTCTTGTAAATTATTACCAATAATTTTAAGTGTTATTATTCCTGTTATTAAGCCTGCATATCCAGAAATAGTTGTTATAAAAATTGATTCTTGAAGGATCATTAGAATGATGCTATTTGGAGTTGCTCCAATTGCCTTTCTAATTCCCAATTCTTTTGTTCTTTCTTTAACAACAAAAACCATTATGTTGCTAATTCCAATTATTCCAGCAATAAGTGTTCCTATTCCTATAAATGTTACAACAATTTTTAAAATAGATGCGAAGTCTTTACTATCTTCTAAATCTTCTCCCGTATTACTAATATATACACCTCTGTTATCATCTGGGGAAATAGTTTTTTTATTCTTTAAATATACTTCTAATTCCTTTTCTAATAGTAAGGATTCATCATAAGTCATCTCTGAATTATAAATAACAATCATTTGATTAATCTTATCACTATTTTTTTGAATTTCCTGCATGGCTGTGTATGGAACATAGAGCATACGTTCTTCTCTATCACCCCCTTCATCTTGAAAAACGCCTATTACTCTCCAGCTATGATCACTTCCAAATATATATTCTCCAATTGGATCTTTGCCTTCAAATAGATCTTGGGCTACCAGTCTACCAATAACTGCATATTTTTTTCGATTTTCTATATCTCCCTCGTGAAAATATCTTCCGCTCATTAGAATAGTGTTTTCTGCCTCTTTGTGCCCTGGCGAAACTGCTCTCACTTGGTATTGATTAGACTTATCTTTATATTTAATTTGGTTGTAGAAAGTATTGCGAACCACTATATCTTCTACTTCAGAGTTAAATTTTTCTTTTATTTCAATTAAATCCTGGTTTGTAAATTCAATTCGTCTTCCTGATTCATAGCCACGATATGGAAGCGTAGTGGAACTAGGGTAGATTCTAATGGTATTAACTTTGTCATCAACAAAAAACTGAGAAAAACTATTTTGTAGGCCGTTTCCAAAACCAAAAAGAACAATAAAAATAAATATTCCAATGGCTACAGTAAATCCAGAAAGGAAAGTCCTTAGCTTATTTTTTTTTATTGTATCAAATATTTCTTTCCAGCTATCTTTACTGAAAATCATTTATTTTGATTTAATATCTGTCATAATTACGCCATCTTTTAATGTTATAATTCGATTACACATATTAGCTACTTCTTGTTCGTGTGTAACAACTAATATTGTTTTACCTTCTTTATTAATTTGTATTATTAGCTCCATTACTTCATCAGATGTTTTAGAATCTAAAGCTCCTGTTGGCTCATCTGCAAGAAGTACTTTTGGTTTAGAGGCTAAAGCACGCGCAATCGCTACCCTTTGTTTTTGTCCCCCAGATAATTCGCTCGGCAAATGACCTGACCAATCTTTAAGTCCTACTTTATCTAAATAGTCTAAAGCTATTTTTTGACGTTCTTTACTTGCGATGCCCTGGTAATAAAGAGGGAGAGCAATGTTTTCAATAGCTGTTTTGTAATTAATGAGATTGAAAGATTGAAAAACAAATCCTAAAAATTTATTTCTGTATTTAGCTGCTTTGGTTTCATCGAGATCTTTAATTGGAACCTTATCTAATTGATATGCTCCGGAATCATAATTATCCAACATCCCAATAATATTAAGTAGTGTAGATTTTCCTGATCCTGATGAGCCCATAATTGCAACTAATTCTCCCTCGTTAATCTTAAGATTAATTCCTTTTAATACATGTAATGAATTTTTCCCCATTACATAAGACTTGTTAAGATCTTTTATTTCAATCATATTTTAATGATGATGTTTAATTTTTTGCAAAGATAGTTGTAAAGATAGAGACGACAATACGCTACAAAGCGTAATTTAAGCTTTAAAATTGGAAGATGAATATTATTTTTTCTTCTCTACCCAATCTCCATGCTCTTTTATTAATTCAATAAGAGCATCTACAGCATCAGCTTCATTTATATTTTTTTTCACAACATCTCTTTCTTTATATAGAGTGATTTTTCCAGGCTTAGTCCCAACATATCCATAATCAGCATCCGCCATCTCACCAGGACCATTTACAATACAACCCATGATACCAATTTTCACACCTTTAAGGTGATCAGTCACCTTTCTTATTTTAGCAGTTGTTTCTTGAAGATCAAAAAGAGTTCTTCCGCATGAGGGGCAGGAAATGTATTCTGTCTTGGAAATTCTTGTTCTACTTGCTTGTAAAATACCAAATGCAGTTGAATTAATGTGTTTGCTGCTACCCTTAACATCGTATTCTATAGATATTCCATCTCCTAGGCCATCAAGTAACAGTGCTCCAATATCTGATGCGCAATTTAGTTGTATTTCTTCACTACTTATATTTTCATAGTCACGGCTAATGACAACTGGTGTTGAAATATTATTGTTTATTAAATCAATGAATATTTTTCTTTGTTCAGCTACTCCATTTGTATTATCAGTTTTAATAATTAAGACAATTGTCTTGTCATTTTTAATTAACTCCAAATTTTTTGATTTAAGTTCATGAGCGAAAACTTCAATAAAATTTAACTCACTAGACTTAGATAAAGTTTTTGAATATTCAGTTATTGTGAAAAGAGGGTATCCTTTTTTATGATCTTTCCATGAGTCGTAATTATAGATCATACTTAGTGTTCCTGGAGTTTCAAAATCTATTTTTTTATCACCAATGAAAATATAATCTGTTGCACTATCAGAAATATTCCATTTATCAAGTGGGACAGAATAGTTGTAGCCAAGTGGAAAAAAAGAAGAGGTTTTTATACTTGTTCTTTTGTCAAGATTTGCAATAACAATAGGGACATTTGATCCTCCAATATTTTTTACTGAATGAGTCTTTCTTCTAGAGTAATTAAAAGGGTTTAAAGGGTTTTTTGTTATGTTTTCAATTGATTTTTTATTATCTCTATTTTTGAAATTTTTTAATAAATTATATGCTACAGGCATTTCAAATTCAGGAGCTTCAGTAAGAGAAACTCTTATTGTATCACCTATTCCATCTTCTAACAAAGCTCCAATTCCAACTGCTGATTTTATTCTGCCATCTTCTGCTTCTCCTGCTTCAGTTACACCTAGATGGAGTGGGTAATTCATCTTATTTTTCATCATTTCACTTACAAGTAGTCGATAGGCTTGTACCATAACTCTTGTGTTAGAAGCTTTCATTGAAAGAATAATCTCATGATAATCTTCGTCTCTACAAATTCTTAGGAATTCCATGGCTGATTCTACCATTCCCTCAGGAGTGTCTCCATACCTACTAAGTATTCTGTCTGATAAGGAGCCGTGATTAGTTCCTATTCTCATAGCAGTTCCATATTCTTTACAAATCTTAACTAAAGGTGTGAATTTTTCTCTTATTCTAATTAATTCATGATTATATGTTTTATCAGTATATTCAATCTCTTCAAATTTCTTTTTGTCTGCATAGTTTCCTGGATTAATTCGAACTTTTTCTACAATTTTAGCTGCAATTTCTGCAGCGTTTGGTGTAAAATGTATGTCAGCTACGATAGGAGTATTATAGCCTCTCTTAGATAATTCATCTTTTATGTTTTGTAGGTTCTCGGCATCTCTTCTACTTGGGGCAGTAATCCTAACAAGTTCACAACCAGCATCAATCATTCTGATCGATTCTTCAACAGTTGCAATAGTGTCCATCGTATTTGTTGTAGTCATTGACTGTACGCGAATTGGATTATCACCTCCAAAGCCTAAACTTCCAATCTTTACCTCTCGAGTCTTAAATCTTGAGTATGATGTTAGACTATTACAATATTGCATTATAATTTTATCAGTTTTTTGACAACTTCTTCTTCAGAGTTAACTATTTTTAAAAGGTATACTCCTTCTTTTAAATAACTTAAGTCAATTCTCTTGGAGAATATTCCATCAGAATCTATTGTGAATTTTTTAATTTGTTTGCCTAAACTGTCTGATAAAATAAAGTTAGTCGGTTCTTGAGAATAGCCGTTAATAGTTATTTTATTTTTTATTGGATTTGGATAAAAACTCCATTCATTTAGTGTTTCTTCATTAGATGTTATATTGTTTTCAACTCTAAACTCATGATGTGAAAATGATCCAAAATCACCTTCAAAAATCTTTATCCAACTTGCCCCAATTTTTCTGAATCGCACCATGCCGGCACCATCATTATTTGCCCAGAAATCAATTCCATCGTTATCACTGTCATTAATTCTAAAACTATAACAACCATCATTAAATATTAGAGTGTCTCTATACTGAGTGTTAATCATTAAGTTTCCTCCTCCGGCAGATTGATAAGTTAAGTTATTATTATTATCATGTATCTCCCAAGAAGTTTCAGATTGGTTTATACCTATAGAGCCACTATTAGTTTCAAGCCAAATAGCAAAAGAATTATCATACACTGGAGTAGGTTCAAATTTAGATGTAAGAAAATTATTGTGTATGTATTGATCTTGAGACTGATTTGGTTCAGAGATTTGAACATGAAAAGTGTTATTTGTGGTTAATAGATTTTCCCATAAACTTGTAGGGTCATTTAGTTCAATAATTTCTTCTTCTAAAAAATCTAGCGACCCTGTCCATAGTTGCGTCTCTTTTTGTGTATTATTATTATTTATCCAATACTCAATTGTAAGACTATTAAGTTGTTGGTTTCCTGTGTTTCTTATAATAATTTGTGGTTTTCCGCAGCTAGGATTTATTCTCGAGTATTTCACCTTGTTAGTTGGTTTAATTACATCAACTAATGATGCATCAAGGTTATGATTTGCATTTGAATAGCTGACAAGTTGTGAGCTCACCCAGTAATTAGAGCTTCCGCTTGCATTTACTACTCCATAATCTATATTGTGAATTTGTCCAGGCGTGACTAAAGATGTTATATCATCTTCTCTTAAGTCAGAGGCTTGTCCTGGACACCAACCAGCTCGATCGTAAATCCAAGTCCCTCCTTGAGGGTAAATCGGATTAGCACCGCATTCCGTCCAAACAGGCCAAGTGTATTCTGTTACTCCGGCATTTATATTTAGAAAATGATTTTGAGAAATAAATTCTCCTTCTTGCCCGTGTCCAGTAATAACAGTTCTAATTTTAAATTTACTTGCATTTGGATTAATTAAAACATCTCTAGGTTCAAAGCAATTATTATTCATAATAGATGTGAATCCTTTTGATTGTGGTCTCCAGATCTGTTGTATATCAATTACATCTCTTGGTGGAGTTCCGACTATAAAATGAAATTTAATATCCATATCTTCTTGCCATTGTCCACCACTGGTCATATTTATTCTTTTATTTCCTTGAAGAATTGGAGCAAAGTCAGTAACATCAAAAAACCATGTTTTACCTTCGGTTCCTAAATCAAGATATGCTCCATAAGGTGTTACGAAGGACATAATTTGAAATGCCATGGGATATCTTTGATAGTAATTTAGATCTGAGATAGTTATTGAGCTATCAATAGGCCAAGTGTGAGTAGTTAAAACAGTGCCGTTTGTGTCATAAGTATAACTGTATGCGTGCCAAAAATTATTTGATGAGATTATTGCGATACTATCATTAAATAGTGTGTTAGAGTTTGAGAAAATACTTTGTTCTTTAACAGTATTTGGTGTTGCTAGTAAAGAATCTAAGACAGTTGTTGTTGTTGTATTTGTAATATAATCACCCTGGAAAAGTTTAAGAGTTGGTCTAAATTTTGAGCTAGAAAAGAAGGTGTTGATTTCTTCCCCTCTATTGTCTTCCCATATTACATTTCCACTAATATTAGCTGATAAAGAACTTATGCCACACGAAATATTATTAACATTGTTTAGAGGGTAATATGCTACACAATCATTAATATCAGGGTGACTGATTGCTTGTTGTAAAAGTCTTGAATTATACCATTCAGAAATAGTTGATTGAGAAAGTTCTTTATTAAATATCTGTAATTCTTTAATATTTCCATCCCACAAGTTAGACACTCCATTTGCATTTGAGCCAAGCTTTAAGCTTTGAATGTTAATTGGAGCTGTTTTATTATTTCCGCTATGCCATAGTACCCCGTCTTTATACATTTTCATTTCACCACTTATGCAGTTTTTAGTAAATGTCCAGTGATTCCACTTATTTGAAAAATCATTTTGATTGGCTAGTTTATCAATTCTGTCATATGATCCTGAATTATTTCCACAGTCCCAGTATACTCGACTATTACTCCAAGGGAAATGAATATTAATAGTTCTACTTCCATTTCCATCTAGACCTTCAAGAATTGTACTGTTAAAAGGAAGTGAGTTTTCATTACCATAAACCCAAAAAGACACAGTAATCTCATTTGAAATTGAAGCAAGATTATTAGTTGGTAGAGCTATTGAAGCGTTTTGTTGAACATTGATACTTGTGGCGTCAGTTGAAGAAAGTCCACAGTTAAATGATAGACGAGTCTCCTAAAATAAAAGTTTTTTGTGAGATGTTATTTGCATTTGTTAAAGATAATTCTACAACAATATTTGAAGTTGCATCCCAGGCAAAAGGAGTATGGAATTGACATCGTATTTCTCCTGTAATGAGGTCAGTATTTGCGTGATAAACTTCTATAAAGCCATTATTATGCGGAAAGTTTTTATCTAAAGTAGAGTCTGAAGTAGATTTTATTTTAATTTTTAAAAAATTAGCTTGATGAGGAGTGTTATTTATGAAATTTGAATCTGCTATAAAAATAGATAGAGCATCTATAGAATCATTTGTTAGACCAAAGCTTAAAAGTTCACTTGCTCTGTAGAGAAATTGTGATTTACTCGAATTTTTTTCTGTAGCTAAAACAAAATCTAATTCTTTGATGTAAGAGCCCGTTATAGCTGAATCTTCAGAAACGGTACTATTTATAATAGTATTTTGTTGATAGAATTGATAGTAATCATAGATTGGATTTAAGCTATATTCATACAGACTTCCGCTATAGTTAGATATTAGATGACTTGAAGTTTTAGAAAGAATGGAGTCAACTCTAGTCGAGTCATGAATATTTGTATGGCAACTGTAATCCCACGCTCCACACCCAATATGATTTATGCTTCCGCTAGTATTTACAACATCATCTTTACATCTCATGTTGTATGACATTATAATTTTTTCGTATGAAAGATTATTAGTTGGAAAACTAATTAAGGTATCTCTTGTTGTGCTTGAGTAGTCGAATGTTTGTACAGTAATTGTGTCTCCTGGGTTTTGAGCTTGTAAAGAGCTGAAGCATATAATAGTTATAAAAAAAATAATATTTTTTGTCATAGAAGAAGGGCTTTTAATCATAAAGCAAATTTAGGTTTAATTTTCAATTTCAGTAACACCACCAGAAACTATTAATTTCATTATATCACTAGATGCGGAGTTTATAGTTGTAATATTTTTTTTATCAACTATAAATAATTGACCTGAAAATGCATAAGAATGCGGTAGATATACTAAGACTCTTTCGGAATTTATATTTAAGTTTTTAAGGTCTTCGTTAGTTATAAAACCAATTCTTTCAATAGTAGAATTTTCATATATTTTAACTAGTACTGCTTGATCAAATCCCTTTTTGCCTCCTACAAAAGTATTCATCAGGTCCTTGACAGATGAAAAAATAGTTTTTAATAGAGGAGCTTTTTCAAGAAGTTTAACAAAAAGTGAATTTATAGGGGAGCTTATAAGTTTAGATCCAATTGCTCCAATTAAAGTGATAATTGTTACTACAACTATCAGTCCAAGTCCTGGAAAGTCAAAAGGAAGTATTCCATCGATCTTATTAAATGACCAATAAACAACATAAAGAGTAACGCTGATTGGAACAATATAAAGTAGCCCCTGAAGAAAGTAATTAATTATTTTATTCATTTTGATATTTTATTAGACCTTAAAGATAATAATCTTAAGATTTCTCTTATACATATGTTGGGTAATTATATTAACAATATTTTTTCTTCAGTTTATTTATTTTTAGACGTATTTTAATGTATTTTAATGTCATTTTTTGCATTTTTTGCATTTTATATGCATTTTATTGCATTTTTAGTGTTTTATTGCGTTTTTTATGATTTTTTATTTTAAATCATTATTTTTTTAAAAACAGCTTTAAGTTATGCGTGCATAGTATATTTTTGTACTTTTGTTAAGTAAATCACTTTAAATTAGTACTTATATTAGCCAAAATTTAAACAATATGAAAAAGATAACCTTTATTTTTTTAGCAACTTTAATTTCTTTAATCTCATACTCACAAGATTTTAACGGTTTTGCATTATATAATGCTCAAGGAGAGAATACTACTTACTTAATTGACGAAAATCTAAATATTGCGCATACCTGGACTATGTCTACTGAATGTAATTATACAGTTCAATTAAAAGACAATGGTAATTTAGTAAGAGGGACTAAGAACAATGTACAGACTGGAGGTACAAATAATCAACTAAATGGAGCTGCTGATGCAGGTAGAGTTCAAGAAATTGATCCAAATGGAAATGTTGTAATGGATTTTTTCTATTCCTCTCCTACTTTTTTAAGTCATCATGATTTAACTCTAATAGGAGATAATATTTTAATTACGGCTTGGGAAGTTAAATCCTCTACTGAGGTTAATGATGCTGGAGGAAGTGCAACTTCAGACAAATGGCCAACACATTTTGTAGAAATTGCTAATGACGGAAATGGTGGCGGTGAAATTGTTTGGGAATGGCATATATGGGATCATATGATTCAGGATACCGATTCTAGTAAACCTAATTATGGTGTTATTTCAGATAATCCACAACTTATTGATATAAATATGATTAATGGTAGTGGAGGTGGTGGTCCAGGAGGGGGCGGAGGTGATTGGTTTCATGTAAATGGAGTTGACTACAATGAAGATCTTGATCAAATCTCTTTTTCCTCAAGATTTGCTAGTGAAATATATATTATTGATCATAGTACAACAACGGCAGAAGCTGCAAGTCACAGCGGAGGAAATTCAGGCATGGGAGGAGATATATTATACAGATGGGGAAATCCAAATAATTATGGGATTTCTGGAGCACAAGTGATTCCAAATGCTGTGCATGATGTTAGATGGATTACTAATGACGGGAGACCAAATGGTGGTTTTTTACAAGTCTTTAACAATTCAGGAGTTTCAAATAATCAATCTGCTGTTGATGGAATTGAAACCCCAATTGACCCAAATAACCAATATAATTATTTTAGATCTAATGGACAAGCATTTGGTCCATCTTCATATACAACAAGATATGCATGTCAATATTCAGCATCAGGGCAATCTGCTTCAGATAGAATGTCAAATGGAAATATTTTTGTAAACGCCTCAGGTGGTCAAGGGGGAGCTGGTGTAATGTATGAAGTCGATGATAATGGAACAATAGTTTGGGGGCCATATAATGCAGATACTCAAAAAGCCTTTAGATATGAATGTGACCACCCTGGGATTATAGCCTTAGAGCCGTATATGAATTCGACACTTACCACATCTTGCTTCAATGCATCTAATCTTGAGCAGTTAAAAAGTCTCTACAATTTTGATGTTTATCCGAATCCAAGTAATGGTTTATTTAATTTACACCTTAATGTTAGAAGAAGTTTCTGATCTTACAATATCTGTTATAAATTCTTCAGGAAAAACTATTTATATTAAAGATGTCATAGATTGTTCTGGACCTATTGATAAGATAATTGACTTAAAAAATCATCCTGTAGGATTATATAGTCTTATGATTCTTTCAAATAATTCTTTGCCATTGGTGAAGAGAATAGCTCATATTAAATAAGTGTTATTTAGAAGGGTTCTCTTAGTTATTTGCCTTTTGCAATTAAGTAAAAATGTAATTGCTCAAGGAGATTTCTATAATATTGATTCTATTTCTGAAATTAGATTATATTTTTTTGATGCAAATTGGGATCATTTACTTGATAGCATGTATGTTGTTGGTGAAAAAGATAGAGTTGTGGCAAATATTATCATTAACGGTGATAGTTATGATAGCGTTGGTGTAAGATATAAAGGTTTTAGCTCAGTAAGTATTAATACGATAAAAAATCCATTTAATATTTCTTTAGATTATTTAATAAATGATCAAGATCATAAAGGAATAAATAAAATTAAACTTTCTAATGTTATTCAAGACCCTTCATTTGTTCGAGAGGTATTAAGCTATAATATTGCAAGAAAATATATGCCTGCATCACAGGCTAATTTTTCAAATTTATTTATAAATGATACTCTTTGGGGTTTATATGTAAATGTAGAAGCCAGTAAATGAAAAATTTCTTGTTGATCATTTTGGAACTAAAAACAATGCGTTTTTTAAGTGTAATCCAGAAAATTTAAATATCCAAATTGGTGGGGAAAACTCTAATCTTAGTAATTCTCATGGAAATGATAGTTCAGACTACTATAATTATTACGATCTTGAATCTGATTATGGATGGAGTCAATTATATGATTTAATTGATACACTTAATAATAACTCTGATAGCGCTTATAAGTTATTAAATATTGACAGAGCACTTTGGATGCATGCATTCAATTATAGTCTTATTAATTATGACTCTTATATTGGGTATGGTCAGAATTATTATTTATATAAACAGCCATCGCTAGAGTTTAGCCCAATTCTATGGGATATGAATATGTCTTTTGGTGGTTTTCGTTTAACTGATGCTTCACAGCTATATTTTAATGGTTTTAATATTTCTCAAGCTCAAAATATGGATCCTTTCATACATTATTATACTCCATTTATTTCTCCAAGACCATTAATAGAAAAATTATTTCAATCGCCAAGAAATCGAAAAATGTTTATGGCCCATATTAGAACAATTGTTGAGGAAAATTTCTTAAATCAAAATTATTACTCTACAGCCCAATATTTACAAAACATAATAGATACCTCTGTTCAAAATGATACAAATAAGTTCTATTCATATAATGATTTTACTAATAATCTTAACAGTCAGGTTGCATTACCGGCATCAATTTGCCCAGGGATTTCTCAATTAGTTGATTCTCGAGCAAATTACTTATCAGTATATAGTGGTTTTAATGGAGCCCCAAGTATTTCCAATATTAATCCACAATCTTTAATTTTTGGTAATGATTTTTATATAAATGCAGATGTTTTAGGCTCTACAGATGTAGTTTTATATTTTAGATTTGGAGAGAATATGAGGTTTAAAGAAGTAAATATGTTTGATGATGGCAACCATAATGATGGATTACCTAACGATGGTACTTTTGGGGCTTTAATAACCAATACTGCAAATTCTGTTGATTACTATATTTATGCAGAAAATGATTCTTCCGGAATTTTCTCGCCCGAAAGAGCTGCTCACGAATTTTATTCTATATCAACTAATATTCCTCAGTCTAAGTTAGTTATTAATGAAGTGATGTCAAATAATAAATCTACTGTAACTGACAACAGTGGTAAATATGATGATTGGATTGAATTATTTAATAATTCTTCAACACCAATCTCTACAAATAAATTATTTTTTTCAGATAATTTGCAGAATATTTCCAAATGGAAATTTCCAAATATTATAATTAAACCGCAGGAATACTTTATAATTTGGGCAGATGAGGATGGTCATCAGGGAAATAATCATGCAAATTTTAAGTTATCAAATCTTGGTGAACAATTAATAATTTCTAATAACGATTCTTCCATAATTGATGCAGAATATATTTATACCCAACAAGATGATATTTCATATGGGAGATCTCCCAATGGAGTAGGATCATTTACTATGTTAACACCAACATTTAATCAAAATAATACTCCATCTAATACTAATAATACTTTTTTTGAAGATGATTTAGTTATTTTTCCAAATCCATTCAATGATTATTTCCAAATTATTGGAAAATCAGACTTTAAAGTTTATAATATGCTAGGCGAAATTATTTACTACGGAAAAAGTTTCCAAAAGCATATAAACACATCTAAATGGATACCGGGTATTTATTTTTTAAAAAGCACTAACGATAATTTAAGCTTAAAGCTTATTAAAATAAAATAAAAATGAAAAATATTCTACTTCTATTATTTAATTGTGTGATAATAAATTCCTTTGGCCAAGTGATTACTAATTATACATCTCAAGATGGCCTAATCAATAATTATGTTGAATGTGTTGCAATAGATGCTAATGATAATATTTGGTTTGGTACTGCTTTTGGTATATCAATGTTTAATGGTAGCACATGGATTTCCTTTGACCAATCTACACATCCTCTTATGTTATCTAACGATATTAAGGCTATTACTGCTACTTCAAACGGAGATATTTGGATTGGAACAGACTATGGAGTCAATCAACTTATTGATGGAACTACTATTGCTCCTTCTTGGCAAAGTTATACTGTAAATACTGGTCTTGCTAATAATAAAGTTACAAGTATTGATGAAGCTCCAAATGGTGAAATATGGTTTGCTCACTCTTCTTTTTCAGCTGGGGTAAGTGTTTTTGATGGCTCTTTATGGAATTCTTATAGCTCTCCTGATCTACCAATTAGTGGTGTTTGTGCCACATCTTTTGATTCTAATGGTGATAAATGGTTTGCATCTCCTTTAGATGGCGTAATACATTTTGATGATAATTTATTTACTGAATATACAATTTCTGACGGATTAGTTAGTAATTATAGTACTGCAATATGCGTTGATAATAATGATCATAAATGGATTGGTTCAGGTAGTGGGATGACACAGTTAAATGCAAGTAATAGTACTTTTACCAAGCATACTTTAATGTATTTATTGCCACCACCAGATACTTTAAATCCCGTAGTGGAAATAGCTCAAGATTCATGGGGGAGAATATGGACTACAATTTATGTAGGTTATTTAGCTGAAGGGGGTATCGCCTTTTGGAATGGAAGTCAGTGGTTTGATTATGATCAAAATGATGGTATCGTAGGACCTAATGTTAAAGGGCTTGCTATAGATTCTAAAGATAATGTATGGGTAGCTACTAGCACGGGGGTTTCAAAAATTTCCACAATTCCTAATTATATAGATAATTATGAAAATAATGATTTAAATATTTTATTTAATTCTATCACCAAAGAAATTAGTATTAACTCAAAAAGAGATTTAGATTTTTCTTTTAAAATTTATAATACTATTGGCGCTTTAGTGTATGGTATTGAAAAGACAAATAAAAAAGCAATTTCACTTTCTCACTTAAAGCCTGGAATTTATTATGCTATAGGCTATGTGGGAAATGTAACAAATAAAAAGAAATTTGTAATTAATTAGCCTTGTTAATAAGTATTATTTTAAGACTTTAACTCATTAGCCTTCCTTTGTAATTTTGATATAATTTAAATCATCAATTATGAAAAGAATATTAGCATTTATTTTTAGTTTAATTTTTATTAGCTCTTGTATTACCCCAAAAGTGTATAATGAGCTATTTGCGGAGCATGAAAAAGCTCAAAAAGATTTACTTAGTAACGAACAGATTATTCTAAACCTTAGAGAAAATCTTCAAAAATTTGAAAGTTCAGTTAATAAATTAGAAAGTTTAGTGAAAAATCTGCAAGCAGATTCTTCTATTCTTAACCAAGAATTTTTAACATCTCAAAATAAATATAATGAGTTAAGCACCACATACGATTTACTAACATCAAAAAGTAGTAGATTTATGGCTGAAAAAGCAAAAGAAACAAAAGATTTACTTGAAAAATTAGAAATAGCTCAAAATGAACTTTTTGCCAAAGAAGATCAATTAAATAAATCAACTACTTCTCTTAAATTACAAGAAGATGCATTAGAAAAATCTCAAAAAGAGTTGGAGTATAGATCTTCTAGAGTTGCTGAGCTTGAAGCTATTATTAATAGAAAAGACTCTATGGTTACTGCTTTAAAGAAAAATATATCTAAGGCTTTAATTGGTTTGGAAGGCGATGGTTTAACTATAGAACAAAGAAGTGGTAAAGTCTATATTTCCTTAGAAGAAGATTTATTATTTGCATCTGGAAAATATGAGGTAAATCAGACAGGTATTGCTGCATTAGATAGATTGTCGGCAGCTCTAGCATCTCAAGATGATTTAGAAATTTTAGTCGAAGGACACACTGATAGTATTCCATTAAGTGGTAAAGGTTTACTTAAGGATAATTGGGACTTAAGTGTTATGAGAGCAACATCAGTAGTCAAAAGAATGACACTAAATACGAATTTAAATCCCTCTCAATTAATAGCTGCTGGAAGAAGTGAATTCATTCCAATCACTAATAATAAAACTAAAGAGGGTAGAAGTAAGAATAGAAGAATTGAAATGATATTATCACCAAATTTAGATGATCTTTTCAAACTTTTAGAAGAGTAAAACCAATGTCTGAAAAAGTTTTAATTACTGGATATAATGGTGCGTTAGCTAAGCGTGTTGCAATAATTTTAGAGAAAAAATTTCATTTAGTTTTTTTAACATCTAATAAAGAATCTGTAAATAATAAACATATTTTTTTTTGGAACATTAATGAAGGATATATTGACCCAGCAGCGTTAATAGATTGTAAGCATATTGTTCATCTATGTGGATTTAATATTATGAATCGTTGGACTAAGAAGAATAGAGAGTTAATGTATTCAAGTCGTGTTTTAACAGCAAATTTATTATTCAATAAATGCTGTGCGTTAGATTTAAAGATTAAAAGCTTTATTGGGGCTTCTGCTATGGGCTATTATGGTTTAAACACTATAGCTGATGTTAATGAAAGCTCAGAGAATGGTGATGATTGGTTGGCAAAACTTTCATTAGATTGGGAAAATGCTGCTAATCAATTTGTTGAAATTGGATCTCGTGTTACTAATCTTAGGATTTCTTTATTGATGGATTTAAATTCAGGTTTTTTAAAAGTAACATTATTGCCTTTAAAGATTGGAATTGCTTCAGTTTTTACTCCTGCTAATTTGGCTTATTCTTGGATTCATATTGATGATGTGGCAAGGTTTATTTTATTTTCACTTGAAAATAAACATATTAATGGTCCTTATAATATGGCTGTTCCAAAAAGACAAAGTCAAAGAGAGCTTATTAAAGAAATTAAAAGTTGTGTATTTCCATTTGCTATTACTTTTCCAATACCTATTTTCTTAATGAAGTTTATTTTAGGAGGAAGAAGTCAAGTTTTAAGTGGGGGGCTTTATTTGAAGTCTGATAAAATACTTAATTCAGGCTTCAATTTTACTTACCCTTCAGTAACTAGTTTCTTAAAAAAAGCATAATATTTTTTATATGGTTATTTTAAATAAAGGTTCAAAACTGTACAGTATTCTTTTTAATTTATGTCCAAAGTGTCATGAGGGTAGATTTTGGAAAACAAATAATCCATTCAAAAACATTCTTTTAAAAAATTCAGAATCATCTATTTCATGTGAAACATGTTTGATTAAATATGAACTTGAAATAGGGTTTTGGTATGGAGCAATGTATATAAGTTATGCAATTGGTGTGGCGCTAATGTTATTTTTATGGGGAGTTCTAAGCTTTTTTTTTCCTTTAATGGATGTGTTGCTTTTAATTTCTTTGGTCGTAATTGGGATATTAATATTTTCACCAATAAATTATCATATTTCAAGGCTTATTTGGATAAATATATTTATAAAATATCAGCCAAAAGATTAATTACCTCTTTCTAAATATATAAACTGCTAGCAGCAAAATACATTGTAGGAAGAATAATCTAGTTAGATCTTCACTAGTTAAATTATTGTCTATTAAAAGTTTAATAATATTTACGCAAACTATTAAAAAGGCAATAATTAAAATTCCTTGAGCTTTATTTAATTTTTTAAGCATTATCAAATTTAAAGTTTTTTGTAATATGTTTAGATTTAAAAATCATAATTTATAAATTAAAAAAGATGCGGTGAGGAAGGGATTCGAACCCCCGAAACAGTTTCCCGTTTACACGCTTTCCAAGCGTGCGCCTTAAGCCACTCGGCCACCTCACCAAATTCTTGTGCGAATTTAAACTATATAGTTAATTCACCAGAAAAGTTTTCTATGATTTTTGTTTTTATTTTATTTCTATCAAAAGATTTTGCTAGTACTAACATTAATTTTGCTAGCGCAGCTTCGGTTGTCATATCTTTTCCGCTAATTACACCAACTCTTTCAAGTTCTTTACTGGTTTGATAATGGCCTTGAGTAACACTACCAGATAAGCACTGTGATACATTAATAATTGTTTTTCCATTATTAATTGCAAGTTCTAATTCATGTATAAACCAATCTGCAGTAGTTGCATTTCCAGATCCATATGTTTCAAGAATAATTCCTTTAGAAGAGTTTAATATTGATGTAACAACTTCTTTTCTTATTGATGGGAACATCTTAAGTATTGATACTTCATTTGATAAATTTAAATGTACTTTAATCTGATCTTCTGAACTACTTTTGAGGTATTGATTTTTATATTTAATATTAATTCCTGCCTTAGCTAGAACAGGATAATTTGGTGATTGAAAAGCATCAAAATTATCGGCATTTACTTTTGTAACTCTATTGCCTCTGTAAAGCTGATATTCAAAGTAGACGCAGACTTCTTTTACAATTCCACTACAAGCAATTTCTATTGCTGTAATTAAATTTTCTTTTGCATCTGTGCGTTTAATTCCAATTGGTAATTGCGATCCTGTTAAAATCACTGCCTTATTTATATTCTCCAGCATAAAGCTTAATACAGATGAGGTGTAGGCCATAGTGTCCGAACCATGAAGAATAACAAAGCCATCATATTTAATATAATTTTCTTTAATGCAATTTGCAAGTTCAATCCAATTATCTATGGTCATGTTTGATGAGTCAATAGGATTTTTAATACTTGTGTGATGTATTTCCGTTTCTGAGTCACTAAGCTCAGGAAATGCATTTCTTATCTCATTGAAATCAAAAGGCTCTAATGATTTGTTTTTTTTTATCATTCCAATTGTCCCCCCTGAATAAATAAGTAATATTTTTTTCATTTATATATTAAAAAGTTTATTTGCATTAAATGTTGTAACATCTTTTATTTTACCAATCTCAATGTCTTTAATTTGGGCTAGCTTAGTTGCAATATTAACTAGGTATTTACTTTCGTTTCTTTTGCCTCTAAAGGGTGTTGGGGCAAGATATGGTGAATCCGTTTCTAGTATGATTTTATCAAGGGGTATTTGTTTAATTACTTTGTCTAAACCACTATTCTTGAATGTCAAAACACCACCAACTCCTAAATAAAAGTTTTTTAAATCAATAATTCTTTTAGCATCATTATTATTTCCTGTAAAGCAATGAAAAACGCCAGATAATTGATCGCAATTTAAATTTTCAACTATTGTTATTGCCTCTTTAAAGGCTTCTCTCACATGTATTACTATTGGAAGTTTGTATTTAATTGCTAGCTTAATTTGATGAATAAATATTTCTTTTTGTAGATCCAGAGATGTTTTGTCCCAATATAAATCAATACCAATTTCTCCTATTGCAATAAATTTATTTTCTGATAACATTTTTTCAATATGTTGAACTTCACTTTCAATAGAATCTTTTTTTACTGAGCAGGGATGAATACCCATCATCGGGAAGCAATTTTCAGGGTAATTCTTACATAGATTTAGCATTGAATCCGAAGTACTAGAATCAATATTAGGAAGTAGCAACTTAGTTACGCCACATTCAATAGCATTTTTTACTACCTGATCTATATCATTTTTAAATTCATCTAAATATAGGTGTGTATGTGTATCAACAAAATTCATTGTGCAATATTAGTTAAATTCTTTAGTTTTACATCTGTGTCAAAACCTATTAAAATACTAATTGTTAGATTCAGTTCCATCGGTGACATTGTACTAACCTCACCAGTAATAAGATGTCTTAAAACTCAAATTAATACTGAATTACACTTTTTAACTAAGTATAAATATCATTCTTTGCTTGTAAATAATAAATATTTAGATAAAATATATTATTTGGAAAGTTCTTTCTCTTCAACCTTGCAAGAGTTAAAAAAAGAAAATTATGACTATATAATTGACCTTCATAATAATATAAGATCTTTTTTTCTTTTAAGATTAGGAGTTAAGATCATAAGATATTATAAGTCAAATTTCAATAAAATATTAAATATTAATTTTGGTTTAAAGCTCAATAATAAAATTCACACAGTTGATCGTTATATGCAAGCTGTAAAATTCTTAGGAGTTAAAAATGATGGAAAAGGATTAGATTTTTTTTTAGATAAAAATAATAAAATTGACTTTAATTTAAATCAAAATTTTATTGCTTGGAGTATAGGAGGTTCTTTTGAGCAAAAGCAGCTTTCAGCAGAACAAGTATATGATGTTTGCTCTAATTTGTTAGAGCCTGTGATATTACTGGGTGGAGAAAACGAAAAAAACAAAGCCGATGAAATTATTAATTTGACAAAAAATAAAAATGTATTTAATTTTTGCGGAAAATTGACGATTAATGAATCTGCATATGTTATTCAAAAATGTGCAGTGTTGTTAAGTAATGATACTGGATTAATGCATATTGGTGCTGCTCTTAAAAAGAATATTTTATCTTTTTGGGGATGTACAAAACCTGACTTCGGTTTTTCTCCTTACATGCCTGGTAGTAAATCAATAGAATTAATTTCTGCAAAATCAAAACGACAGTGCTCTAAACACGGTAGTTCTTGCAGATTTACAAAGGAAGGTTGTGTTAAAGAGATTAGTGTCGGAATCTATCTTAGAATCAATAAAGTAAAGTTCTTTACTAGCTAAAAAAGTGCTTTAAGCTCTGTAGCGTCTGCAGCTTTCATTTTCCCACCAAGAATTAAAGCTAATTGCCTTCTTCGTAAGAGCCCCATCATATCTCAGTTTCTTCTAAGCTCTGTTTCAGCAGTAAACTCCAGGGAACCTTTAACGGGTCTACCCATATTATTTACAGCAACAAAAGTATAAATTGCTTCATTACACTTAGTCTTTTCTCCTGAAAGAGAATCTTCAGCCCAAACATCTAGAAAAATTTCCATTGAAGAATTAAACGATCTAGATATTTTTCCTTCAATTGTTACAATACTTCCTCGTGGAATAGGGTGGTTAAAGCTTACATTATTAACTGAGGCAGTAACCGAAGTCCTATTGCAATGCCTTTGAGCAGTAATTGCTAGCAGTGATATCCATCCAATATAGGAGTCTTCCTCCCATTAAATTGTCTAAGATTATTAGTGTCGTTTGGCAGTACTATTTCAGTAAGAATAGCTTTTGAATCCGCAGGAGTTTTGTTTATCATATTTATAAGTGATAAAATCCAAGCATCTGGGTTTTCTGTTCTGATTTTTTTAAGATCAGATAAGAGCATTTTCTTTAACTGAATAAGAAGCATAGCATACTCTCATTATTTTATTATTTCCGTCATTTACAATAGAAGAATTATAACTCCATCTACTTAATCTTGCTACTAATTTTTTTGCATTTTCTTTCTTCTCCAAATGCTCCAGCTATTATATAATATTTTGATTGTGAGAAAACAGATAATTCAGCTTCAGTGTCTTCAAATTCTTCAGTTGCGATTGTTTTTTCTTCAATAGTTTCTGTTGGCTCAATAATAGATTTTATAATTTCTATGGACTCAAGATTATTCATTTTTTCTGAATCAGAAATTGGTAGAATTGATGCCATCTGAGTATATAAACTATTTATTTTGTCTTCTTGAGTGATACTTAAAAATGAAATCCCAATTAATGGAAGAATAATTGCCGCTACTTTAAGTAATTTTTTAGCTGAAAAATATTGAATCTCTTTAATTCTCTTTTTAATTTCAATCGGATGATCTCGTGATATCCTTTTATTAAGTGTTGATGGAAGTCCGAATGAATCTACATTGTAGTTAATTGATAAATCTTGAGAAAATATTATTTTGTCATCCAAATTTAAAGTGAAAATACCAATTTTATTGATTCTTAAAGATTTATATTTTTTAAGCTTATTTAAATTTTCATTAACAAATTTTATGATGTTTTTCTTAGCTTCTTGTTGAGATATTTTTTCATTTTTGACTAGATGATCAATAAGGATCCCATCATTTTCAGATAATTCTGTATTAAAAAGGATTGATTTTCCAGGCGGAGAGATTATGCCAGCTGAAGGATTAAGTTTTGCAGAATTTTTATTGCCAACGAATCCTCCAAATCCAATTACTATAACGCAGTCATGCGTGAATAAAAGTTCTGAAATATAGTGTTCAACAGAGTTTCTCATCATACAAATGTAATTAATTTATACAAATTTATTCCAAATAATAAAAATCTTATTACAAAATGATATATCGTTTATTAGTTATCAAAAAAATGATTAAAATTTAGTGTTATTAAGTAATTTTTTTAAATCATCTATTGTGTCTATCGAAATGTTTTCGGTCTTCGTTTCTAATACTTTTATCTTATAATTATTGTCAAGCCATCTAAGCTGTTCTAGATTATGTTTTTTTTCATTTATGCTTAATGGTAGCATCGTGATTTTCATAAGAGTTTCTTTCCTAAATCCATACATCCCAATATGTTTATTGCAAAGAAGTTTATCAAATAAATTTTCTCTAAAGAAGTTTATTGCTTCAAAATCATCATTAAAAATTAGTTTAACTGTGTTTAAATCATCTAATTCTTTTTGGCTTTTAATTTTTTTATATAATGTTCCTATGCCCTGCTTAGAATTTTTTAATAATTCTATTAGGCTTGATATTTGAAATGGATTTATTGTGGGTTCGTCCCCTTGAATGTTTATAATTATATCATAATCTTCACCAATTTTTTCAACTGCCTCAGCACATCTATCTGTTCCCGATTGATGATTTGAGCTTGTGATAATGACATTCCCATTAAATAATTTAACGTGATTAAAGATTTTATCATCATCAGTAGCTACTAATACTTTATTTAAATCTTTACATTTTATTGCTTGCTCATAAACTCTTTGAATCATTGATTTTCCCGCAATATCTACCAATGGCTTTCCTGGAAATCTTAAAGAACTATATCTTGCTGGTATAATGCCCAATACTTTCATTAAATTTTGAAACTTAATTGACAAGCAATTGTTCTAGGGGGACGCATATCAGCTGGCCTGCTCATATATTCTTCATTAAGAAGATTATTAATAATCAAACTAACTTTTGAATTTTTATCAATATTGTATCCAACTCTTAAATCAATAATAAAGTCACCATTTCTATACTTTTCTCTAGCTTCATTGATTCCTGGAATTAATTCTTGGTTTATCCATTCATCAGTAAATATTTTATCAATATTTCTCATAAAATCATTATAACGTAAGCTAGTCCCAAAAAGAAAATCTTGATATAAAAATTCTATATCTATTTTTGCAATATGTTGGTACCTATATTTTAATATTGATGGATCAGAACTTGAATTATTATATGTTAGTTCTGGACCTATTGTTTCACCATTAATTACAAGTTGACCAATGCTTTCTGTATATACTTTGTCCGGTTCTAATGCAACTGGATTCATGTAAGTATATCCGCCAATTAAATTTATTTTTAAATCATTATTAATTTTTCCTTGCCCGTTAAAGCTTAATTCAAGACCACTAATTTGTGTCTCTCCAATATTCACAGACTTAAACCCTAAACCATACAACGGCATTGTTATTGGGTCTCCCCATTGTCCAAATGTAAATTCCATCATATCATTATATTTCATAACAAAAGCAGCAACATCTATAAACCCATTCCATTTATGAATTTTTAATTTCTGTTTTATTGCAATTTCTGAACTCCAACCTCGTTCAGGTTTAAGTTCTGGGTTGGCATAAATTTCAATTCCTGATGCATTAGTTGTCACAAATAATTCAGCCATTGATGGGAAGCGATATCCTTGACCCCAAGATGATCTTAAGAATGTTGAAGGGCTAAGCTCATAATTAATACCAGCTCTAAAAACAGGTCTTCCAATAGCGAAATTATTAATAGAGTCACCATTTATAACATGCTTAACTTCAGAATTTAGGCTAAAATACTCAAATCTTGCTCCTGAGGAAATATTAAGTTTCCCTATCTTTTTATCAAATTGAGTGTAAAGGGCGTGATTTCTTCTGGAATTACTTCCTTGAAATATCTTAGAATTTGCAAAAATAATTTCATTTGTTGTTCCCATTGTAAAACTCAGATTAATTTTTTCTAAATCTTTTTGCCATTGATAATCACTATAATATGATTTTGATCTATTGACATTGTTTATTGTATCCCCTATTGTAGAATTATCATTAATTACTTTTAAAAATCTTGTCCTTAATGTGTGCCTATTGTTCCCAATTATAAATGTTGCATAGGGATCAACATTATAAGTGTCTCCATTTGTATTGGTTAGTTCACCGTTTAAAGGAATATATGCTCTGTCATAGCTATCCCAAATTATTACAGATGCTGTATTTTGGAAAAGAAAATTAGCATTTAATCCATAACTAAGCCCTTTTATTTTTTCACTCTTGTAAAGAGAATTTAAATTAAATCTTTTTCTATTAGTTTTTTCACCCTGTCTGTATCCATCATCTAAGAATAAATTACCACCAATTGATAAGTCTAGTTTTGGCATCTTATAAGATTGTAAAAATTCAAGTCCTTTAAACGCTCTTCTTTTTTCACCATTCCAATTTAATTCATCTCTTCTTGGAAAGTCTATTAATCCAAAATTCATATTTAATTTTGTAAATCCAGGCTTAGGGTTTTTATCTATTTCAGATTGTTTTGGGTATGATGTCCTTATATTAACCACACCGTTTAAAGCGGATGATCCATATAAAGCAGAGGCTGCGCCTTTTATAACTTCAACTTGATTGATGTTTTCTGTTGCAATTAAATTCCATTGAACTTGACCTGCATCACCAGAAATTAATGGCATATCATCAACTAAAACTAAAACCCTAGTACCTGTTCCATAACTCCAACCACTTCCTCCTCTTATGTTGGCTTGTCCGTCAGTAATGTTTAGGCCAGGGATTTGTTCCATGGCAGATTTAATATTTGTGGTGTTTTTGTTTTCTATAAGACTAGGTTTTATTACCTCCATAGAAATAGTTGTTTCTTCAATTCTTTGATTAAATTTTCCCGCAGAGACAACAACAGTACTTAATTTCTCAGAAGAAGATTTAAGCTCTATGTTAATAATTAAATTAGATTCTGATGTAACATTTATTTCTTTGATTTGATTTTCATAGCCAATATATTTATAAGTAATTGTGTGTAAACCTGGAGATAACTGGAAGATATATTTGCCATTAATATCTGTTGATGTCCCTTGATTATTTGAAATAATATTAACGCCAATTAATACTTCATTTGAGCCTTGCTCTAAAACTGTTCCTGTTATAGTTTGGGCCGGGGCTACTACAGTAGCTATCAGCAATGTCAGCATTAATACTACTATAATTCCTCTTTGCATTAAATATTATTAAATATATTACAAATATAGAAAACCAAAATTGATGTAGTTTAATAATAAATTTTGTAAAAAAAATATACATTTGCCGTATATAAATTAAACGTATTTAAAACATAATAAAATATGAATGATGATTTAAAGAATTTTATGCAATGGGTTGAGTCTTTAAACAAGGGCGAGTCAGAATTTTTACAAGCTGTTGAAGAGGTGGCAGAAGCAGTACTTCCTATACTTAGTTCCGAATCAAGATTTAAAGGAAAAAAAATATTAGAGAGAATGATAGAACCTGAAAGGGTTCTGATGTTTAGAGTTCCTTGGAAAAATGATCAAGGTGAGGTTATGGTAAACAGAGGCTATAGAATTGAAATGAATTCTGCAATTGGTCCATATAAAGGTGGGTTAAGGTTTCACCCATCTGTTAATCTTTCAATTTTAAAATTTTTAGCTTTCGAACAGGTTTTTAAAAATGCTCTTACAACTTTGCCTTTGGGTGGAGGTAAGGGAGGTGCTAATTTTGATCCAAAAGGAAAATCTGATAATGAAATAATGAGTTTTTGTCAATCATTTATGACTGAATTGTCTAGGCATATTGGGCCAAATACAGATATTCCAGCAGGAGATATTGGAGTGGGAGGTAGAGAAATTGGTTATATGTTTGGCCAATATAAAAGAATCAGAAATGAATTTACGGGAGTTCTAACTGGTAAGGGAAGAGGATGGGGAGGTTCGTTAATAAGACCTGAAGCAACAGGATATGGTAATGTCTATTTTGCTCATAATATGCTAAAACTTAAAGGAGACTCTTTTAAAAATAAAACTGTTGCTATTTCTGGCTCAGGTAATGTTGCTCAGTATTCATGTGAAAAAGCAACTGAATTAGGAGCTAAAGTTGTAACTCTTTCAGATTCTTCTGGATATATTTTTGATAAAGACGGTATTGATGCTGAAAAATTGTCGTTTATAATGGAACTTAAAAATGTTAAAAGAGGTCGTATTAAAGAATATGCTGACCAGTTTGGCTGTGAATTCCACAGTGGAAGACCATGGGGAGTTAAATGTGACATTGCACTTCCTTGTGCTACTCAAAATGAGCTTGATTATTCTGAAGCAAATTTGCTAGTTGAGAACGGATGTATTTGTGTGGCTGAAGGTGCAAATATGCCTTCGACTCCTGAGGCCGTTGAAGTATTTTTAAATGCTAAGATATTATTTGCTCCTGGCAAGGCTTCAAATGCAGGTGGAGTGGCAACATCAGGATTAGAAATGTCACAAAACTCAATTAGAATGAATTGGACAAGAGAAGAGGTGGATAATAAATTAAATACTATTATGAATGATATTCATAGTCAATGTGTTGAGCATGGAAAAGAAGGAGACTATGTTAACTATGTTAAGGGAGCGAATATAGCTGGATTTTTAAAGGTTGCTGATGCTATGTTGGACCAAGGGGTGGTTTAAATATTATTTTAAAAAAGATACGTTATGATAGGGAAATTTCAACAACAACTAAAAAATGAATTAGCAAGTATTTCCGAGGCCGGATTGTTTAAAAAAGAAAGAATTATTATACAGCCTCAGTCCACAGAAGTAGAGGTAGATA
This sequence comes from uncultured Flavobacteriales bacterium, assembly GCA_905181585.1. Taxonomy (GTDB): domain Bacteria; phylum Bacteroidota; class Bacteroidia; order Flavobacteriales; family BACL11; genus CAJIYG01. The sequence goes on along the minus strand of CAJIYG010000001.1, from coordinate 211,520 downwards.
CAGGAAAGAAAGTACTTAATTTTTGTGCTAATAATTATTTAGGATTATCCTCTCATCCAGAAGTTGTTAAAGCTGCTAAAGATGCGTTAGATACTCATGGTTTTGGAATGTCTTCTGTACGCTTTATTTGTGGAACACAAGATATTCATAAAGAGCTGGAAAAAAAAATATCCTCTTTTTTGTCTACTGAAGATACAATTCTTTATGCAGCAGCCTTTGATGCAAATGGAGGTTTGTTTGAACCATTATTTAGTAAAGAGGATGCTATTATTTCCGACTCATTAAATCATGCATCAATAATTGACGGTATTAGACTATGTAAGGCTGAAAGGTACAGGTATAAAAATAATGACATGTCTGATTTAGAAGTTCAATTAATTAAATCACAATCTCAAAGAAATAGAGTTATAGTTACGGATGGGGTATTTTCTATGGATGGATATATTGCACAGTTAGATAAAATATGTGATTTAGCAGAAAAGTATGATGCTCTTGTAATGGTTGATGATTGTCATTCTACTGGATTCGTAGGCCCTACTGGCCGAGGTACTCATGAGCATTGCAACGTTGTTGGAAGGGTAGACATTATAACCGGGACTCTTGGAAAAGCATTAGGAGGAGCAATGGGAGGTTTTACCTCTGGGAAAAAAGAAATTATCGAGATTTTGAGACAGAAATCAAGACCATATTTATTTTCAAATTCTTTAGCTCCATCAATTGTCGGTGCAGGAATTAAAGTTTTAGATATTTTATCTGAATCCACTCTTTTAAGAGATAAATTAGAATCTAATACTAAATATTTTAGAGAAAAAATGTCTGAAGCTGGATTTGATATTAAGCAAGGGATTCATCCTATAGTACCGGTCATGCTGTACGATGCAAAAATTGCAGGTTTAATGGCTGACAAATTACTAGAAGAAGGAGTGTATGTTATTGGTTTTTTCTTTCCTGTAGTGCCTAAAGATCAAGCAAGAATACGAGTACAAATTTCTGCTGCTCACTCACTTGAAAATATTGATAAAGCTGTTATGGCATTTATAAAGATAGGTAAGGAGATGGGAGTCATTAATTAATATTGATTAAAAAATATTTTGCTACAGATAAAAAAAGTGTAATTTTGCACCCCTTTAATAAGTAAATAAAATTTAAAACCGTGGATACATTAAGTTATAAGACATTATCATCTAACAAAGCTACTGCTAATAAACAGTGGTTTCTTGTTGATGCTGAAGGACATACTCTTGGAAGACTATCTTCTAAAATTGCAAAAGTTTTGAGAGGAAAATATAAAACAAACTTTACACCTCATGCTGATTGTGGTGACTTCGTTGTTATAATAAATTCAGAAAAAATTGTAATGACAGGCACTAAAATGACTGATAGAGAAATCTTTAGTCATACAGGATATCCGGGGGGACAAAAAAGAATTACTCCTTTAGAAATGTTAGCAAAAGATGGAACTTCAGTTGTAAAACATGCTATTAAAGGAATGTTACCTAAGAACAAACTTGGGGCAGCAATTTTAAAGAATTGTTATATTTTTTCAGGTTCTAAGCATGATAAAGAAGCTCAAAAACCAACAGTTCTTAATTTAAACGACTTAATATAATATATGGAGACAATTCACACAATAGGTAGAAGAAAAGCATCTGTAGCTAGAATTTATATGTCTAGCGGAAAAGGAAACGTTACTATTAACAAGAAAGATTTTAAAGATTTTTTTCCTGTAGAAGTTTTACAGGCTAAAATTGTTCAACCATTTAAAGCTCTAGATATAGAAAATAAGTTTGATGTTAAAGTAAATGTAAATGGTGGTGGTATTACTGGTCAGGCTGAAGCTATTAGATTAGCAATTTCCAGAGCTCTTTGTGTTTTAGATTTAGAAAATAGACCAGCTCTAAAAGCTGAAGGCTTACTAACTAGAGATCCAAGAGTAGTGGAAAGAAAAAAACCTGGTCAGAAAAAAGCTCGTAAAAAATTCCAGTGGGTTAAAAGATAAAATTATTAATTATTGTTTAGCATCTAAACTAATAAGACAAGTAAATAACTTCTACTTATTGGTTGCTTAAACTAAAAAAAAAGAATGTAAACATGTCAAGAACAAATTTCAAAGAATTATTAGAAGCAGGTGTTCACTTTGGACACTTAAAAAAGAAGTATAACCCTGCAATGTCTCCCTACGTTTTTATGGAGAAAAATGGTATACACATCATTGATTTAAACAAGACTGTTGCAATGATTGAATCAGCAGCAGCTGCTTTAAAACAAATAGCTAAGTCCGGCAAAAAAATACTTTTTGTAGCAACAAAAAAACAAGCAAAAAATATTGTCGCTGAAACAGCTAAAGAATTAAATATGCCATACATAACTGAGAGATGGCCTGGAGGATTACTAACAAACTTTGCTACTATAAGAAAGTCCATAAAAAAAATGGATAGCATTGATAAGATGAAAGTTGATGGAACATTTGATACTCTTTCAAAAAGAGAAAGGTTACAAATAAGTAGGACAAGAGAAAAGCTTGAGCTCAATTTTGGAAGTATTGTAAAGATGAATAGAATGCCAGAGGCTATTTTTGTTGTTGATATTAATAAAGAGCATATTGCTGTTAAAGAATCACAAAAATTAGGTATTAGATCATTTGCTATCACTGATACAAATACTAATCCTTCTTTTGTTCATTTTCCAATTCCTGGAAATGATGATGCTTCTAAATCAGTAGAATGTATTCTAAGAATATTTAGTAAAGCTGTTGCTGAAGGTTTGGAGGAAAGATCAAATGAAATAGATCAAAAATCTTTAGAGAAAAAAACAAAGGCTAAGAAAATTTCTGAAGAAAGTAAAAAATAATTTTAAAGTTTAAAGAAAATGACAAAAATTACAGCGTCCGACGTAGCTAAATTACGAAGACAAACCGGGGCAGGAATGATGGATTGTAAAAAAGCATTAGTAGAATCTCATGGAGATTTTGAAATGGCTGTTGACGTGTTAAGAAAAAAAGGACAAAAAGTAGCTGCAAAAAGAGCTGATAGAGATGCTTCTGAAGGAGTAGTTATTGCTAAAAACAATTCAGATAACACAAAAGCTATTTTAATATCTTTAAATTGTGAAACTGATTTTGTTGCAAAAAATGATGACTTTATAAAATTAGCATACAAGATACTTGATACAGCTCTTGAGAATGATATTAGTAGTTCTGAAAAAATGAATGAATTATCTCTTGGAGATATGACAGTATCAGAAAAAATCATAGAACAAACTGGCATTATTGGTGAAAAAATTGAAGTAAGTTGTCATATAATTGAGGCTAAACAAGTAAGTTCATATATTCATGCCGGTAATAGACTTGCTACAATAGTTGGATTTAGTGATTCTTCTGAAGAACAAGTTACAAGAGATGTTGCAATGCAAGTAGCAGCTATGAACCCTTTGGCTGTTGATAAAAATGGGATCTCTCAAGAAGTTATTGACAGAGAGCTTGAAGTCGCTAAGGATTTAGCAAAACAAGAAGGCAAACCTGAAGAAATGTTAGAGAAGATAGCTCTTGGTAGATTAAACAAGTTTTATAAAGAAAACACTCTACTTAATCAAGCTTTCATTAAAGATGGAAAAAAATCAGTATCTCAATATTTAAATGATCACAAAAAAGATATGACTGTTTTAATGTTTAAGAGATTAGGTTTAGGAAATTAAATTTATAAAAAAGAGATTAATTTTAATCTCTTTTTTTTTATTAAAAATATGAAATATAAAAGAATTCTGTTAAAACTAAGTGGAGAAGCTCTTATAGGCGAAAAAAAATATGGTATTGATTCTAAGAGACTTAGTTCTTATGCAAAAGAAATTAAAAACATTGCAGATACTGGCGTTCAAGTTGCAATCGTAATCGGAGGAGGAAATATTTACAGAGGGATTCAATCAGAAGGAGCAGGTTTTGATAGAGTTCAAGGTGATCATATGGGGATGTTAGCTACTATAATAAATGGAATGGCACTGCAATCAGCTTTAGAATCATTAAATGTTGATACAAGATTACAAACTGCTATTAAGATGGAGCAAGTTGCTGAGCCGTATATAAGAAGAAGAGCAATGCGTCACCTTGAAAAAAATAGAGTTGTTATTTTTGGTGCTGGTACTGGAAACCCTTATTTTACAACTGACACTGCAGCTGCATTAAGAGCGATAGAAATTGAGGCAGATATAATTTTAAAAGGAACTAGAGTTGACGGAGTATATTCGTCAGACCCAGAACAAGATAGTGATGCTATTAAATATGATAGTATAACCTTTGATGAGGTTTATGAAAAAAAATTAAAAGTTATGGATCTTACAGCATTTACATTATGTAAGGAAAACCAATTACCCATAAATGTTTTTAATATGAACACTATTGGGAATTTAGCTAAAGTATGTAATGGAGAAAATGTTGGAACTTTAGTAAAATTTCAATAACATTGTAAAGAACTTATGAACGAAGAAATTACTTTTTATCTTGATATAGCAAAGGAGCAAATGCAAGAATGCGTTAGTCATTTAGAAGTTATACTATCAAAAATAAGAGCAGGAAAAGCTTCCCCTCAAATGCTACGAACTGTTTATGTTGATTACTATGGTTCATCTACACCTCTATCACAGACTGCTAATGTATCAACCCCTGATGCTCAGACTATATCAATTCAGCCTTTTGATAAAACTACAATTCCTTTAATTGAGCAAGCAATTGTAAATGCGAATCTTGGATTTAATCCCTCAAATAATGGAGAGAAAGTTATTATTAGTGTTCCACCATTAACTGAAGAAAGAAGGATAGATCTAGTTAAGCAAACTAAAGTAGAAATTGAGAAAGCTAAAGTTAGTTCAAGAAATATTCGTCAAAAAACAAATGATGAAATTAAAAAGCTGGGCAAAGAAGGTGTTTCAGAAGATTTAGTTAGAGATGCTGAAGAACAAGTTCAAGAACTGACAAATCAATTTACAAAAAAGTTTGATAGTATTTTTGCAACTAAAGAAGCAGAAATTATGACTGTCTAATTATTTTAATAATTCTATAAATATATTTTAGCCTAATGTGGACTTCTATATCAGAATTAGTTTTAAAGAATAGGATAGTAATACTATTGCTAATAGTAGTTTCTACTGTTTTTATGGCTAATGAAGCTTTAGATGTTAAATTTTCTTTTGACAGAGCCAAAATACTCCCCTCAGACCATCAGGTTTATTTAGAAAATTTAGATTTTCAAGAAAAATATGGTCTTAAGCACGTAATGGCAGTTGCTGTTGAAGACAAAGATTTTTTCAAATTAGAGAATTTTAAGTTCTGGGATAATATTACATCAGAGATATCAAAATTTGATGGAGTTGAAAATATTATATCGATTAATCTTATTTCTAAACTTGAGAAAAATGATTCGTTAATAAAGTTTGATATTAAACCTTGGTTTGATAGTACTATTACAACACAATATTCTTTAGATTCTGCATTAAAAGTTTTATCCTTTCAAAAGTTTTATGAAGGAGTTTTTGATAGGTCAAAAAAGGGAACTATAATGTTAATTACTCTTGATAATGAAATAATTAACTCTAAATCAAGAGATTATACTATTTTGGGGATTAAAGAAATTATAGATTCTTACTCTGAAAAATATCAGGCTTCACTATTTTATTCCGGCATGCCTTATATGAGGACCATCAATTCTATAAATTTAAAAAAAGAAATTCTACTTTTTATTTTGTTAACTCTATTTGTTACATCGTCTATTTTATTTTTATTTTTTAGATCAATTAAAATTACTCTAATCTCAATGATTGTTGTTGTAATTGGAGCAATTTGGGCTTTTGGTACAATGTCTTTATTTGGATATGAAATAACACTTTTAACAGCACTAGTACCTCCTGTTTTGATAGTAATCGGGATTCCTAATTGTATTTTTCTAATTAATAAGTTTCATGCAGAGTTTAAGCGAAATGGAGATAAAAATAATGCGCTCAAAATTATGATTAGCAAAATTGGTAATATTACATTTCTAACAAATATTACAACTGCTTCAGGTTTTGCTGCTTTTACACTTACAGAAAGTCAATCTCTTCAAGAATTTGGACTTGTTTCTTCTCTTAATATTCTCGGAGTTTTCATGTTCTCTCTATTTATTATCCCAATTATGTTTTCTTTTTTTAAGACTCCAAATTCAAAGAATATAAAACACCTTGATAGGAGATGGATTAATTATGTAGTAGATTATTTATCTTTTTTAATTCAAAATAAGAGATCAGCTATATATAAGTTTACCATCCTTATTTTTATTATTGGAGTTTTTGGATTATTAAAAGTCCAAATTACTGGAAATTTAAGTGATGATTTTAATAAAAAACAAGACTTATATAAAGATTTAAAGTTCTTTGAAAGAAATTATGGTGGTGTTATGCCATTAGAAATTCTTGTTGATACTAAGAAAAAAAACGGTTTATTTAAGTCTTATAATTTGAAGAAAATAAATGAATTAAATGATCTACTTTTGTCATATAAAGAGTTTTCCAAACCTTCATCATATATTGATTTTCTAAAGTATAGCAAACAAGCCTATTACAATAATGATACTTCATATTATAGTTTGCCAAATAGCCAAGAACAAAGATTTTTAACTCCTTATTTAGCTAATACTGATTCTGAAATGGATGTAAGTAATATTTATTTAGACTCTCTAAATCAAGAAGCTAGAATAAGTCTTCGTATTGCTGATGTTAGTACAACTAAGATGGATAGTATAATGTCGGATCTAGAACCTAAGATCTCGAGCTTATTTGATTCTAAAAAATACAATGTGATCATTACAGGAACAACTAAAGTACTTTTAACTGGAACAAAATTCTTATTGAGTAATCTATTTGTAAGTCTTTTTTTAGTGATTATTTTAATTTCAATTTTTATGGCCTGGATGTTTGGCTCTGTAAGAATGGTTGTCTTATCTCTAGTTCCAAATTTACTTCCACTATTACTTACAGGAGCTATTATGGGGTTTTTTGGTATTGCTTTAAAACCTTCAACAATTTTAGTTTTTAGTATAGCATTTGGAATTTCTGTTGATGATACAATTCATTTTTTAGCAAAATATAGGCAAGAACTAATGAGTAATAATTGGAATGTAAAGGAATCTGTTCTCGAAGCTTTAAAAGAAACTGGTGTTAGTATGATATATACTTCTATTGTTTTATTCTGTGGATTTTTTATCTTTATTGCTTCTGATTTTGGGGGAACTGTGGCCTTAGGGCTTTTAGTTTCTATTACATTATTAATTGCAATGCTATCAAATTTAGTGTTATTACCTGCTTTGTTATTGACAAATGAAAAACATTTAGTTTTAAAGAATAATAATTAATATTTATAATATGAAAGGAATAGTTTTAGCAGGAGGGGCAGGTACAAGACTACACCCAATCACATTAGCTATCAGTAAACAAATGATTCCAGTTTACGATAAGCCTATGATTTATTACCCTATTTCAACATTAATTTATGCTGGAATAAGAGATATTCTAATTATTTCTACTCCTGAAGATCTTCCTTTATTCCAAAAACTTTTGGGTGATGGATCTAATTTAGGCTGCTCTTTTTCATATAAGATTCAGCATGAGCCTAACGGATTAGCACAAGCTTTTATCATTGGTGAAGATTTTATTGGCAAGGATAAAGTCTGTCTTGTTTTAGGAGATAATATTTTTCAAATGAAGGTTAAGATATTAGAAGAATGTCTAAATGTCGAAGGGGGAATTGTATTTGGTTATCATGTTAATGACCCAGAGCGCTATGGTGTTGTTGAGTTTAATGATGATTTCAAAGCCATTTCATTAGAAGAAAAACCATTACATCCAAAGTCAAATTATGCAGTTCCTGGTTTATATTTTTACGATAATTCAGTTATTGAAGTAGCCAAAAAGATTAAGCCATCTAATAGAGGAGAGTATGAAATAACAGATCTTAATAAATATTATTTAAAAAATAATATGCTTGATGTAAGAGTTATGAGTAAAGGTTCTGTTTGGCTAGATACTGGTACAATTCCTTCTCTTTTACAAGCAAATCAATATGTGCAGGTTATTGAAGAAAGACAAGGGAGAAAGATTGGTTGTATTGAAGAAGCTGCTTATTACAGTGGGTTTATTAATGATAGTCAATTGTTAGATTTAGCACTCCCACTTAAAAAAAGTGGTTACGGTATTTACTTAGAGAGTTTAGTTAAGTAATGCTGAACATTAAAGAATTATATTGTATTGTAGAAGATGAAATAAATTCTTTGAAAATTTCTAAATCTCCAAAAAACTTATATGACCCTATCTCTTACATAATGAATATAGGAGGAAAGAGAATGCGAGCAATTTTATTATTATTATCAAATCAAATTTTCAGTAAAGATTTAAATTTAGCACTAAAACCAGCTATAGGAATTGAGGTGTTTCATAATTTTACACTTATTCATGATGATATTATGGATAATGCTCCGTTAAGAAGAGGAGTGTCTACAATTCATGAAAAATGGGATGCTAATACAGCAATTTTATCAGGAGATACTATGATGATTCAATCCTATCAATTAATGCTAAACACTCCAGAAAAATACTTAAGTGAAGTGTTGAATTTATTTAGTGATACAGCTGTTAGTGTATGTGAAGGACAGCAATTTGATATGGATTTTGAGGATGTCCAGCAGGTGACATTGCAGGAATACCTAGATATGATTGAGCAAAAGACAGCAATTTTATTAGCTACGTCTTTAAAAATAGGCGCTATAATTGGTGGCTCATCGAAAGAAGATGCAAATGATATGTATGAATTTGGCAGAAACATTGGTATTGCTTTTCAGATAAAAGATGATTTGTTAGATGCATATGGTGATCCCAAGAAATTTGGTAAAAAAATAGGAGGTGATATTGATGCAAATAAAAAAACATTTCTTTTTTTAAAAGCATTAGAGTTATGCTCAACAACTGATAAGGAAAAGATTTTAAAATTATTTGATTCTAAAGCTAATTTAAAGAATAAAAAGAATCAAGTAATGGACCTTTATGATAAGTATGAAGTGTATGAAGTTTCGAATACTAAAATACTTTATTACCATGATTTAGCCATAAAGCATTTAAATAATGTTTCTGGTGAAAATAAAGAACCTCTATATGATTTTGCCAATCAATTGTTAAAAAGAGAAGTTTAATATTTTTTTCTAATTCTTTAATTGAAATAATTTTAAATAGTTTTACAGATATTAATTAAATTTCCAAATGGATAAATTTTCTTTCTTAGGAGCAGTTCATACTAACATGATTGAGGATTTGTATAAGAGCTATTTAAAGGACGAATCTAGCGTTGATTCTAATTGGAAAAATTTTTTTCAAGGTTTTGATTTTGCTCAGGCTAACTATCAAAAGGATATTGATAGCAATAAAGTTGTTCCAAAGGAATTCAAGGTTATTGATTTAATTGATGCCTATAGAAAAAGAGGGCATTTGTTTACCTTAACAAATCCTGTTAGAGATAGAAGAAAATATAAACCAAATTTAGATATTGAAAATTATGGTCTAGATAAATCAGATTTAGATACTATTTTTCGAGCTGGCGAGGAAATTGGGATAGGTTCAAGTAAGCTCTCTGAAATTATATCTCACTTAGACTCTGTTTATTGCCAATCAATTGGAGTAGAGTTTATGTATCTCAGAAATCCAAAAAAAATTGATTGGATACTTAAAAAATTACAGAAAAACTCTAATCTTCCCAATTTTAAAATTCATGAGAAACAACATATTTTACATAAGCTGAATCAAGCGGTAGCATTTGAAAGTTTTTTACATAAAAAGTTTGTTGGTCAAAAAAGATTTTCACTTGAAGGTGCGGAATCTTTAATTCCAGCTCTTGATTCATTAATTGAACACAGTACTTTATTAGGAGTCAAAGAGTGTGTCATGGGAATGGCGCACAGAGGTAGATTAAACGTTCTAGCAAATATCTTTAACAAGACATATAAAGATATATTTTCTGAGTTTGAAGGTAATATGTATGAAGATGATTTTATTGCTGGAGATGTTAAGTACCATCTAGGTTTTACCTCCTTGCAGAAGTGTAATAACGGTAATGATATAAAAATAAGTTTATCTCCAAATCCATCTCATTTAGAAGCTGTAGACCCAGTTGTTCAAGGGATTGCGAGAGCAAAGCTTGACCAACAATATAATGGTGACGTAAATAAGATATTACCAATACTTATTCATGGTGACGCTGCATTTGCAGGTCAGGGTGTGGTTTATGAAATAATACAAATGGCAAGTTTAAAAGGTTATCAGACAGGAGGAACCATTCATATCATTGTAAACAACCAAGTTGGCTTTACTACAAATTATCTTGATGCAAGATCAAGTGTTTATTGTACAGATGTAGCCAAAGTTACTTTATCTCCAGTTTTCCATGTAAATGGAGATGATGTAGAAGCTGTTGTTCATACTATGAAAATTGCTGCTGAGTATAGACAAAAATTTAATCAAGATGTTTTTATTGATTTACTTTGTTATAGAAAATACGGTCATAATGAAGGCGATGAGCCAAGATTTACTCAGCCTAAATTATATGATTTAATAGCCAAACATCCTAACCCCAGGGAAATTTATAAAAAGAAATTAATGGATGAGGGCGTTTTAGAATCTATTGCTATAGACACATTAGACAAAGAATTTCAGATTCTTCTTCAAGAAAGATTTAATGAATCTAAAGAAATCAAAAAAGCAAAAATTACACCTTTCTTGTCAGAAGAGTGGAGTGATTTGTCATATCAAAAAAAATATGATTTTAAAGATAATGGCTCAACTTTAGTATCTACAGCTAAGGTTAATGATATATCTAAATTTTTATATGAATTTCCAGATAAAGATCTTTTATTTAAGAAAACTCAAAAACTTTTATTAAATAGAAAAAAAATGATTGACAATGATCAGTTAGACTGGTCTTTTGGTGAGTTATTTGCCTACGCTGTTTTACTTGATGAAGGTTTTCATGTAAGAATTAGTGGTCAAGATGTTGAAAGAGGTACATTTTCACATAGACATGCTATTTTAAAAACTCAAGATGCTGAAAAAGAAATATCACCACTTAATTTAATTAATGATAATTCTAAATTTGAAATTTACAACTCATTACTTTCTGAATATGGTGTATTAGGCTTTGATTATGGATACTCAATTACAAATCCAAATACATTAACAATTTGGGAGGCGCAATTTGGTGATTTTAGTAATGGAGCTCAAATTATGATTGATCAATTTATAAGCTGTGCGGAAGATAAGTGGAAGGTTCAAAGTGGTTTGGTAATGCTTCTTCCTCATGGATATGAAGGACAAGGTGCGGAACATTCCTCTGCAAGATTAGAAAGATATTTACAATTATGTGCTCAAAATAATATGCAAATTGTTAACTGTACTACACCTGCCAATTTTTTTCACGTATTAAGAAGGCAAATGAAAAGAAATTTCAGGAAACCACTAATTGTATTTACTCCAAAAAGTTTATTAAGACATAATTTATGTATTTCTAAAATAAAAGATTTTACTAGCGGAGGGTTTGAATCTATTATTGATGATCCAAGTCTTATTGAAAGCAATGACAACACTTTAGTTTTATGTTCAGGGAAAATTTATTATGACTTATTTGAAGCAAGAGAAAAAAATAAATCATTTGATATTAAACTTGTTAGAATTGAGCAGCTATACCCATTAGATATTGAATCAATTAAAAAAATTCATAGAAAATATAAGCCTGGAAAAGTTATATGGGTTCAGGAAGAGCCTGAGAATATGGGTGCATGGCAGTATATTCTTTCTAATTTAAATGATTTAAATATTACAAATATCAGCAGAAAAGCTAGCGCAGCAACAGCAAGTGGTTCTAGTAAAAAGTCAGCAATTAAACAACAAAGAATAATTGACGATGTTTTTAAATTAAGTAAGAAAAATTAATTCTATTTTTGTACAATCATTTAAATTATTACATAAATTAAATAATAAATTTTAAAATGAAATTAGAAATGCGTGTACCAAGCCCAGGCGAATCAATATCTGAGGTGGAAATTGCAGAGTGGCTTGTTGAAGATGGTGATTATGTAGAGAAAGATCAATCTATTGCTGAAATAGATTCAGATAAAGCTACCTTAGAGCTTCCTGCAGAAGAAAGTGGTATCATAAAAATTATAATTGGTGATGGTGAAACTGTTGCAGTCGGAGATGTTGTTTGTATAATTGACACCTCTGTAAAAGGAACTTCATCTAAAATAAAAAATACTAAAAGTGAGATAGTTGAAAGTGTAAAGATTGAAAAGAAAAAATCTAAAGAAATTTTAGTAAAAGCAACTCCCCTTGCAAAAGAAATAATTAATCAAAATGATATTGAAGTTGATAAGATAATTGCTAGCGGAGATGATGGTAGAATTACTAAATCTGATGTTGTAGATTTAATGAATAGTAATAGCTCTGGTGATGGTAGAGAGTCTTCACTAAGTAAAATGACTTCTCTAAGAAGAAAAATTGCTACTCGTCTGGTTGCTGTAAAAAATGAAACAGCTATGTTAACTACCTTTAATGAGGTAGATATGACTGCTATTAATTTACTTAGAACTAAATATAAAGAGAAATTTAAGCAAAAGCATTCTGTTGGACTTGGTTTTATGTCTTTTTTCTCTAAAGCTGTTACAAAGGCTCTTGAGGAGTTTAAGGATGTTAATGCTATGATTAGTGGAGACCAAATAGTTCACTATAATTATGTAGATTTAGGAATTGCAGTTAGTGCACCTAAAGGTTTAATGGTTCCTGTTGTTAGAAATGCTGAAGTTTTAACATTTAGAGAGATTGAATCAGAAATTAAGAGATTAGCAATTAAAGCTCGTGATGGTAAAATTACAATTGATGAAATGTTAAATGGAACTTTTACTATAACTAATGGTGGTGTATTTGGTTCTATGCTTTCTACACCAATTATTAATCCACCACAAAGCGCTATTCTAGGAATGCATAACATAGTAGAGCGCCCTGTTGCTTTAAATGGTGAAATTATTATTCGACCAATTATGTATTTAGCTCTTTCTTACGATCATAGAATAATTGACGGAAAATCATCAGTGGGTTTTCTTTGTAAAGTTAAAGAGTATCTTGAAGATCCTACAATACATTTAATGGATAACCAAGTAGAAAAATCTTTAGAATTATAAATTTTATTCTGGCGCAATTTCAAAAGCTAGACCTTCAAGCTCATTAGTTATAGAAATTTGACAGCCAAGTCTACTATTTTCTTTGACATTAAACGCCTCTGAAAGCATAGCTTCTTCCTCATCTTCCATTTCTGGTAAAATGTTATCTGAACTAATATAGCATTGACATGAAGCGCACATTGCCATCCCTCCACATACACCAATTGTTCCTTCTGGTGCCAGCTCATAAGAGCGAATGATCTCCATAAGGTTCATAGCCATATCTGTAGGAGCAACGACCTCGTGAGTTTTACCCTCTCTATCTGTTATTATAAGATTAACATCAGACATATTGAGTTTTATTCATTAATTGATTGAACAACTGGCTTTTTTGCTTCTTTTCTTGTTCCATCAAAACCATCAATTCCGCTAACTGTGGTGTATTTGAAAATATTTTTTTTGCCTGGGTTAATTATTTGATAAGCAGATTGACACATAAGAGTTGCTTCATGAAATCCACATAGAATTAGCTTTAACTTACCTGGGTAAGTATTTACATCTCCAATTGCAAAAATTCCCGCAATATTAGTTTGGTAATCAAAGGTGTCAACTTTTATTGCATTTTTTTCAATATCAAGACCCCAATTTGCAATTGGGCCAAGTTTTGGAGATAAGCCAAAAAGAGGAATAAAATGATCAACTTTAATTTCGGTATCAATTTTATTTTTCGTTACAATAATGCTCTCTAATTTTTCTTTCCCGTTAAGTTTAGTTATTTCAGCAGGAGTTAAAATATTTATTTTATTATTATTTTTAAGTTCTCTAACTTTTTCAACAGAATCAAGTGCTCCTCTAAATTCATTTCTTCTATGAACAAGAGTTACTTTTGCATCTATATTAGCTAAAAAGATACTCCAATCTAACGCAGAATCTCCTCCTCCAGCAATGACAACATTTTTATTTCTATATATTTCCGGATCTTTAATCATATACTCAACACCTTTATCTTCAAAGAAGTTAATATTTTCTAATAGAGGTTTTCTTGGTTCAAAACTTCCAAGACCTCCGGCAATTGCGACAACAGGAGCTTGATGTTTAGTTCCTTTATTAGTAATTACTGTAAAAATGCCATCTTTATCTTTTTTAATACTTTCTGCTCTTTCTCCAAGAGTAAAGCCAGGCTCAAATTGTTTTGATTGTTCTAATAAGTTTTTTGTTAGATCTCCGGCTAAAATTTCTGGAAATCCGGGTATATCATATATTGGTTTTTTTGGGTATATTTCTGAACATTGTCCTCCTGCTTGTGCAAGAGCGTCAATTAAATGACATTTTAGTTTTAGTAATCCCGCTTCAAATACTGTAAATAAACCCGTTGGGCCAGCACCTATTATAAGTATATCTGTTTTGATCATCTTAGAATTAATCTTGTTAATATTTTTATTGAAAATACGTTTTGCAAAATTACAAAGCTTTTTATGTTTTTAGTCGATATTGTACTAATAATTAGTAATTATAGTTGCAAAATTTATTTGATATAATCTTTATACTATTATCCATTTATTGCAACTACTTCTTTTATTTCATTACCAAGTTTTTGAATTAGTAGTGATTCAATACCTTGTTTAAGCGTTGCTGTAGATGAAGGGCAGCCACTACAAGCCCCTTTCAATACTACTTTCACAGTACCTTTATCATATGAGTCAAATTCAATTGCTCCTCCATCTCCTTCAACTGCGGGTCTTATGTACTCATTTAATAAACCAACAATATTTTTTTCAAGATCTGTTTTTGGTTCATTTCCACTTACTTGGATTTTTTCTGATGATCCTATTTCTTCAGATTTAATTGTATCTTTCTTTTCAATTTTTATATTCTCAGTATAATTTTTAATTTCATCTTCATTTAATACAGTTGTAATAAAATTTCTTAGCTCTAATGTTATTTCTCCCCATTCTATATTATCGGTTTTTGCAATTGAAATAAAGTTCTTACTTAAGAAAATACTTTCTACAAAAGGAAGTTGAAATATTTTATTAATCATTGGTATTTTTTCTGCGTCTGTAGAGTCTATAAATTCAATACTTTGATCTGCAAGCATTCGATTAGACACAAATTTCATCACTTTTGGATTAGGTGTGCTTTCAACATATATACTATAATTCATAATTTCTATTTTTACAAAAATACAAACTCAAAATATATGGCCTTAGTAAAATCATTAAAAAATAAAACTCCAAATATTTCTTCTAATGTTTATTTAGCTGAAAATGCTACTATAATTGGAGATGTCATCATTAAATCACACTCTAGCATTTGGTTTAACGCTGTTGTCAGAGGAGATGTTAATTCTATTATAATAGGAGAAAATGTAAATATTCAAGATGGGGTGATCATTCACTGTACATTTAACAAGACCACAACATCAATTGGTAATAATGTATCTATAGGTCATGGTGCTATTGTTCATGGATGCGAGATAGGAGACAACGTTCTTATTGGAATGGGAGCTATCATTATGGATGGTGTTAAGATTAAAGAAAATTCAATAATTGCAGCTGGTGCTGTTGTAACTCAAAATACTATAGTTAGATCAGGAGAGGTTTTTTCTGGCGTTCCTGCTCGATTACACACAAAAAAAAATGAAGATGATATACGTAAATTAACTTCAGAACTTGCTAAAAATTATATTCAATATTCTTCTTGGTATAATTAATTTATACCCAAATATCTACTTCTTCTAATTTAATACTTTCTTTAAAGAAAAAATATGCACTTTTTTCAAATGATTTAGTGTAATTAGAAACTATGAAATGGTAAATAGGCTTTTCAGTATTAGCTATTAATTTAGATTTTTCAAATCTTTAGAAATAGATTGAGATACAATCTCAGATGAATCAATTACCTCTAATTTATTATTATAAAATTTAATTATTTCATTCTTAATTAAGGGGTAATGTGTGCAGCCTAAGATCAGAGAGTTAATATTTTTTAATGTATAATGAGTTAAATATTTTGTGATAATTGACTTGCTAATTTCTTGATTAATAAAACCTTCTTCTATCATTGGTGCAAGCAAAGGAGTAGGGTGTGATTTAACAGAAATTTTATTGCAATATTGATGTATTTTTTCTTTGTAAATACTAGACTCAATAGTAGCTTTAGTACCTATTACTCCAATTTCTTTTGAGGTGCATTCTTCTGTAATCTTTTCTATTACAGGATCAATAACATTATAAATTGGAATATCAGTAATATTTTTTTTAATATGATCAAATGCAACCGCTGAAGCACTATTGCAAGCTATAACGATTGCTTTACAATTTTTTGATTTTAGAAATAATGCAATTTTTAAACTATAATGTTTTATTGCTTTTTCAGATTTTTCACCATAAGGTAAATGCTTGGTGTCACCAAAATATATAAAGCTTTCGTTTGGAAGTATTTTTTTTAAAGAGTATGCAATGGTTAGACCTCCAATTCCTGAATCAAATATTCCAATTGGGCTATTTTGCATAGATTTAAAATATAATTAAAGATTAAGCTTTTTCTTAACTTTATCAATTATGTTCTCAGATTCTTTGGCAAACAAAATAGTTCCAAGACTTCTGTCAAAGATATAAGTGTAACCACCTTCTTTCGCTACTTCCTCAATTGCCTCTCTTGCTTTAGCTAAAATAGGCTCAAGTAATTCTTGTTCTTTTGCCTGAAGTGCCTGCTGAGCATTTTGTTGAAATGACTGAATTCTTTGCTCCAGCCCAGTAATTTCTGAGATTTTGTCCTGCTTTACCAAATCATCATATGAAGCTTCATTAGATTGGAAATCTTGAACACTTTGTTGATATTCATTTGTCATTGCTTGAAGTTGAGATTCTAAACTTTTTGCAAAAGTTTGCACTTCTGATTCTGCAGTTTTTCTCTCAGGAAGAAGCAGTAGTAATTCTTGGGAATCAATGTATCCAAGTTTATTTTGTGCAAAATTACTTAGGCTCAATAGGCATGTAAGTGTTAGTAGGGCAATTCTTTTCATAGTTTTTTTTATTTAATTTTTTAATATCCTAGTAGTTCCAGTATTTTATCACTTTTGTCAAGATTAGGATTTGAGTATAACATTATTAGATCACTTGAGCTGTCAAATATAACAGCATATTTATTATTACTAGCTAGTTGTTGAATAGCATCATAAATTTTTTCTTGAATTGGTTGAACTAGCTCTTGGCGAGCTAATGATAATTCTCCATCTGGGGAGAAATATTTTTTTTGAAGTTCTTTTGCTTGGTTTTCTTTTTGCATAATAGCTTCTTCTCTTTTTATTTTCATATCTTCAGTTAATAATAACTGTTCTTTTTGATATGATCGATACATTTTATCCACATCTGAATATTTAGCTTCGATTTCTACTTGCCATTCCTGTGACATGAAGTCTAACTTTTCTTGAGCTTGTTTAAACTCAGGAATTTTATTAAGGATGTAGTCTGTATCTACATAAGCAAATTTTTGACCGTAGCTAAAATTAGCTATAAAGAATAAAGTAAATATTATTATTATTAATTTTTTCATTATACAAATTTAGTTAAAAAGTTTGACCCATAGAAAAGTGAAATTGACCTCCATTTGCATTTGGATTACCTATTACATCATCAAGCCCCCAACCATAATCTAAGCCCATCATACCAACCATAGGAAGCATTATTCTTAATCCTATTCCAGCAGTTCTTTTAACGATAAATGGATTAAAGTTGTTGAAATTTTCCCAAGCATCACCAGCTTCAACAAAACCTAGCATATACATAGTAGATGATGGGTTTAAGCTCAGAGCGTATCTTAATTCTGCCGTATACTTACTAAATACTGTTGCTCCAGTCTGAGGAGATAAAGAATTATTTGAATACCCTCTCAAAGCTATTAGCTCTCTTCCATCATTCATCATTCCAACTCCACTTAGACCATCTCCTCCTACATAAAATCTCTCAAAAGGTGTAATTCCTTTATCCTGATTATATGCTCCAAGTAATCCAAACTGTGTTCTTGTTGCAAGAACAAGTTTGTCTGTAAACGCGCTATACCAAACACTCTTAAAATTAAATTTATAGAATTCCATCCATTTATATTTTTCCTGTTCTGTTAGCGTGGAATAATCTTCTACATCATCAAAGAGAGAGTATGGTGGTGTTGCGTTTAGAGAAAGTGTAAAGTGTGATCCTTGTCTTGGGTATGTTGCTTGGTCTACAGAGTTTCTATCTAAAGTTAAGCTATAATTAATATTATTAGAATATCCGTCACTAAAAGAAAAGAATGTTTGAGAATTACTTAGGTCATATCTTGAGAATTCTATTCCATTATATAGACGAAACCAATCATCTGGTTTTTTTAATCTATTTCCAAGACTAACAGATAACCCCGTAATAGAAAGTTCTTGTTTTTCCTCACCATCTAGTCCATTTGTTGATTCTGCGCGATGTAATGAAATTGAAAGTGATGTAGGTTTTTTGCCTCCGAGCCATGGCTCTATAAATGATGCTCTATAAGTCCTATAGTATATACCATTTGATTGTGCCTGTAAAATTAATCTTTGCCCATCGCCAGAAGGTAGTGGTCTCCATTTATCTTTTTTAAAGAAATTTTTTGAAGAGAAATTATTAAATGTTAAAGCTAGCTGCCCAATTACTCTTCCTGCTCCCCAGCCTCCCGACATAGATATTTGATCAGAAGACTTTTCCTCTACTACATAGGTAATGTCAACTTCATTTCTTGCAGGTTGAGGGTCAATTTTAACATCAAAAGTTTCTGGGTTAAAATATTGCATCATTGCTAATTCTCTCTGTGACCTCATTATGTCAGATCGCTTGAAAAGATCTCCAGGCATAGTTCTGATTTCACGCATTATTACATGGTCATTTGTTTTAGTATTTCCAATAACAGATACCTTATTTACTCTGGCCTGCTCTCCTTCATAGATTCTTATTTCTATATCAATTTGGTTGTTTTCTGTTGAAATTTCAATTGGATTTGCATTAAAAAATAAATATCCGTTATCTAAGTATAGTGCGCTAATATCTGAACCATCTTGACTTCCAAACAATCTAGATTCTAATGTGGTTTGATTAAAAATATCTCCTCTTTTTATACCCATTTGGTTAAACAGCTCTTCATTTGTATAAACAGTATTTCCAATAAATGATATCTCTCCAAACAAGTAGGGATCTCCTTCGAATAAATTTATTTCTACAACCAAGGAATTATCGCTATTTAAATATGTTGAATCATTAAGAATTCTAGCATCTCTAAAGCCTTTTTCATTGTATTTTTTTATTAAATTTATTTTATCCTCTTCATATTTTGATTTAATAAATTTTGAAGCTTTAAAGAATCTCCATTTATTTTTTACTTTAGTTTCTTTAAGGCTTTTACGAAGCTTGGAGTTACTAAGTGCATAAACTGTATCTTTTTTATTAAAGAAATTCTTATTTTTATTAAGTTCCTGCTTTCTTCCAGAGACTATTATATCATGTATTTTAACCTTATTATTTTTATCAATATCAAAAATTAATAATGACGCATTTTTAGTTAAAGTATCTTTAATAATAATACTTTTAACAGATGTATTAAGAAATCCCTTATTAATGAAAAAGTTTTTGATGTTTTTTGTGCTATTAATAATTAAGTTTTGAGTAAGGACTTTTCCTCTAATTAATTTTAAATCTTCCTTAAGTGTTGATATATCTGATTTGCTTATTTTTCCTTTAAATTTAAATTTAGATAATCTAGGGTATTCCTCTAATTCGATTTCAAGATTTATTTTATTTTCTACAATTGATAAAATCTTAATATCAATATTTTTAAATAGGCCTTGATTCCATAATTTATAAATTGCAGAGCTTATCTGATCACTTGGAATTGTTATTTCATCTCCAGTATTTAATCCAGACATATTTATCAAGACAGATTCACTTAGATGTTTTACTCCAGAAATTGAGATATCCCCAATAATGTAATCTTTTGGTTGTGAGTAGTCTATAATTGAACTGTTTAAAATGGTATCTTGAGCAAGTACATATGTACTTGAAAATAATGCCATGATTAAGATTAGACTAATTTTTTGTATAATTTTATTCATGTAATGTTTTGGCTGTTTTACCAAATCTTCTTTCTCTTTGTTGATAATTTATTATTGCTTCTTTTAAATCTTCTCTTCTAAAATCTGGCCACATTTTATCAGTGAAATATAATTCAGAATATGCTATTTGCCAAAGCATAAAATTACTAATTCTATGCTCCCCACTTGTTCTAATAAGAAGTTCAGGGTCAGGAACGTTATTTGTTGTAAGATATTGCTTGAAGATTTCTTCAGAGAAATCTTCGAACGATATTTTATTTTTAATTATTTGTTTAACAGCATTTATTATTTCCCATTTCCCACTGTAGCTTAGCGCTAAGATAAGAGTCATAGACAAATTTTCTTTAGTTTTTTCTATTGCCTCAGATAGTTCGTTCTGACATTTTTTTGGCAGTTTATTTGTAGATCCAATCGTTGCAAGTCTAATGTCATTATCCATTAATGTTTTTGTTTCTTTATTAATCGTAGATATTAGTAGAGTCATAAGTGCACTAACTTCTTTATCTGGTCTATTCCAGTTTTCTGTAGAGAACGCAAAAAGAGTGAGATATTTAATTCCAATTTCAGCTGCTCCTTCCACTGTATCTCTAACAGCTTTAACGCCATGATTATGTCCAAAAACTCTAAGTTTTCCTTGTTTTTTTGCCCAACGTCCATTGCCATCCATTGTTATAGCAATATGTAAAGGGATGTTATTTTTATCAATTATTTCAGTCATCGTATGAATTAAATCAACTTTAATAATCGCAGCCTTTGGAGAAGCTTGGTAGTTTAAATGAAAAAGTAATTGCACTAAAGGCATACCAATCATCTTTTAATTCTTCATCCCCTCTTTGCTCATCTTTTGTATGTGTTCCTGTTGGATCAGACATTTCAGAAGATTCGTTAGTGAACTCAGTAGGATTTCCTGGATATGTAAGACTTACATCGTCAAGGTAGTCAGTAAATGTTTTATTCATACTGAAAGAAAATAATATGTTGAAACTCTCGTTGACAGAAAATTTTAAACCTCCACCCAGAGGAATTGAAAATTGTGTTCTCGAATATTTTTTACGATTAGGGTATGCAGTTGTTCCTTGACCTTCAGTTCCAAGAGGTTGAAGCTCTATCCATTCTCCATTGCTATTTTCTGCTAGTGGATTAAAATTAAATATAGAAACCCCAGTGAAAAGATATGGAGACCATTTGTATGCAGGGTTTCCAATTTCATATGGTAAGAAATTAAATTCAATTAGCCCAGAAAGTTCTTGAATGGCTGATTTGAAATGAAGTCCTCTGTCTAAACTAATACTATCTGAAGAGTTTCTATCATCTCCTTCAATATTTGAAAGTTTGATTTGTGCCTTTAAAGAGAATCTTCTGTCAAGATTTCGTCTTACCATTATTGCACCTGCTGGCTTTGGTGAGCTAAAGTGATTGGTATTTAAATCTCCAATGTAATATGATAATCCAAAACTTCCTCCAATTTCAGTATTTGGATTGAATGTTTGACCGTTTGTGAATAATGCAGAGATCATTAATACTGAACAGCTGAGAATTCTTATTTTATTTTTCATAAATAATATTGATATATTATAATGCAAATATACTTTTTAATGAGGATTTTAAAAAGTATAAAATTAATTTCTTTTATCAAGTCCCCACATTAGTTTATGTCTGATTGTAGAGCTAAAAGTATTCCCTTCAGGTTCAATTAAATTGATAGTAAAATCTGCCTTTTTTATTGTTAATTCAACAGAGGAATCAAATGCTCTAGAGCACGAATCAAGAGTTACTAATGCAAGCTTATCTCTATCTTCAACTTTTAATTTTATAATACTATTGCTGTCAATCACAATAGGTCTTACATTTAAGTTATGTTGGGCAATGGGTGTTATTACAAAATTATCTGTACCAGGCATAATTATAGGCCCTCCACAACTTAATGAATAACCTGTTGACCCGGTAGGAGTAGCAACAATTAGTCCATCAGCCCAATATGTATTTAAAAATTCATCATTAATGAATGCGTCAATTTTAATCATAGAAGAAGTGTCTTTTTTCACGATTGCGACTTCATTTAATGCGAAATTTTTGTTTTGAAAAAGATTGTTTTCAGTGTGAAGTTCTAATAGTGTTCTTTGATTAATCGAGTAATTTCCTCTAATTAAGTCATTAATGGCTTCATCAATTTGATCTGGCGGAATACTTGAGATAAAACCTAATCTTCCTGTATTAATACCCATAATCGGAATATTAGTTTTATTTACGAAGGATGTAGCCTTTAAAAGAGTTCCATCACCACCTACACTAAGTAAAATATCTGTTTTTTCTACAAGAAGATTAGTTGAGCTATTAAAAGTTTCTATTTGAGAGTGAAATCTCAGTCTTTCACTTAAAAATTCATAAAATGATGACTCAATTATAATATCTATTTTTTCAGACTCTAGTTTTTTCACCAAGTGTTGAATATACTTGTTGAAGTTTTCTGAAAAGACTGTTCCAAAAATTGCTATTTTCATAACTTTATTTTTTTGTTCCAAATGGATTCGAAAAATGTAAAAATACTCCTTTTTCACTTAATCTATTAATAGCAAATTCTAATCTTATCATTTTATTGTAATATGTTACATAGTCTAGGCTTATTCCTTTGCCCCACATGATAGAATTAGCTAATGTATTATCTCCAAAGTTTTGAATATTTTTCGCATAACCTAAATCAGAAAAAATAGAAAAATATAAAGAGTAATGCGATTTTTTAAATTGTTCCATTTTGAAATATGGTATTATCAATTTTTTTGGTTTTATTAAGCAAATTTTTACAGAGCTTTTTGATAGCCAATAGTCCTTTCCGTCTACTACATAATATTCATAGCCTCTTACATAATCATTAAAACCAAATGTTTCATTTGTAAAATAGCTCTGTATATTTTTATGTGTTACTCTTGATCTAAAACTGGATCCTAAATAAATTTTTTCTTTTAAGATATGATGGTGTTCGAAATGGCTGTATAATTCAAAATGTTTTATTGGGCTTGAAATGCTTAAATTTTTGGATGCTTCAATATCAATATAATTGCCTTTTAGTGGGTAGTTTTTATTATCTCTATTCTCATAAATAAAATTATATGAAAATTTTATAAAACTTCCTTCATTACTATTATTTGAAAGATAATTAGGATTCAATAATTTTATTGAATCATCAATACTTGTATGAAAAATTTTCATCTTTAATTTGTGCTTCATTTTAACATTTTTTCTAAAAATAATATCAAAATTTAGTATCAAATCTTTTGATGTGAAATTTTGACTATTTTCATAAAAAATTAGATTATTCTCCACCGTTTTATAGAATGTTTTTTTTCGTCTAAAGAATTCAATGTCTGTGTTTATTCCTAAGTTTTGATTATTTTTAATAAATGGTATTTTATAATTTATCTGATAATGTTCCTTAAAACCTCGTCTATATTTCAAAGCTATTAATTCGTTACGGCCACGAAAATTTTCAATATTTAAAAATAATCCATAATTTATTCTTGAAAAGTCAGAGTAGTTTGTTTCTTTAAAGTCATTCCACCAAACATTGAAGTTCCTCTCTGAAATTTCAAATATTGGATACGGCCATACATACCATCTTTCTACTAATTCAATTTCTATTGTTACAGTATTTTTATTTTTCTTTATATCAAAGTCAATAAAATTAAATAAGTTAAGATTAGTTAAGTTTTTTTTTGCGTCACTAATTTTAGTATTTAACTCAATAGTTGAGATTTTCTCTCCAACTTCGAAATCTAACTCTCTTAAAATTATTTCTTTTTTTGTTTTTTTATTTCCTTTAATTTTAATTTCTGAAATATTTAAGAATTTTTTGGCTAAAGAATCATTTTCTGAATTAAGCACTTTATTTTTACTAATTAAATTATTATTTGAGACTATTAATAAAAAGATAATTAGGATATGTTTCATGCAATTATATAATTGTAAAATGTTTTAATAACAGAGAATAATTAATTAAAAATTAAATTAATTTACAGGCGAAACAAACATACTATTTTTTAATTTTGTTTAAAATATTATATGACTAATTTAAGTGTAAATATAAATAAGATTGCAACATTAAGAAACTCCAGAGGAGGTCGTTTTCCTGATGTTTTAAATGCTGCTAGAAAATGTCAAGATTTTGGTGCGGATGGAATTACTATTCATCCCAGACCTGACCAAAGACACATTACACGAGATGATGCATATGCTTTAAAGGATGTAGTAACAAAAGAATATAATATTGAGGGATTTCCTTCCAAAGATTTTATTGAGATAGTTACTAAAATACTTCCTACGCAAGTCACCTTAGTTCCTGACCCTCCTAATATTCTGACTTCAAATAATGGCTGGGATACAAATAAAAATTTTATTTTTTTATCAGATATTATAGAAGAACTTCATGCTCATAATATTAGAGTGTCAATTTTTGTTAATCCAGCATTAGAAATGGTTGAAGGAGCTAAAAAATGTAATTCTGACAGAATAGAGCTGTATACTGAGGCTTATTGTAACAGCTTTAAAGAGGATAAGAAAAAAGCTATTCAGCCATATATACAATCTGCAGAATTAGCTGAAAATCTTAAATTAGGAGTAAATGCTGGACATGATTTAAATTTAGATAACTTGCAGTATTTTGCGAAGAATATCCCAAACTTGGAAGAAGTTTCTATTGGTCATGCTCTAATTTCAGATGCTCTTTACTTGGGATTAGAAAATACTATTCAAATGTATAAACGACTTTTGTAAATGAAACTATATTCTAAAATACACGGTCATAAAGGTCAGGATTTAATTATCATGCATGGGCTTTTTGGGATGAGCGATAATTGGAGTTCACTTGGTAGAAAATTTTCAAAATACTGTAGAGTACATTTAATAGATTTGAGAAATCACGGTAGATCTCCTCATTCTATAGATTTTAATTACGATGTGATGTGTGAGGATCTTCTAGAATATATACTGGATAATAATATTCAAAAACCAATATTGTTAGGACATTCTTTAGGTGGTAAAGTCGCTATGAAATTTGCTTTTACACACCCAGAGAGGATTGCCAAGTTAATAATTGCAGATATATCTCCAAGGAAATATAATAGTGATTTTCATGAAAATCTTTTAGCAACCTTGTATAAACTTCCTTTGCAAGATTTTGATAAAAGAGAAGAGATTGATAGAGTGCTTTCATATTCATTTGAAGATAAAGGTATGCGCTTATTTCTCTTAAAAAATCTATATAGAAATGAGAAAAAAAATTTTGCTTGGCGTTTTAATATTGAAATTCTTTTGGAGAAAGTAAACAACATTCAAGAAGCTGATTATGTAAAAGGGGTTTGTGATGTACCTACTCATTTTGTAAAAGGAGGAGCTTCACATTATATAACAACAAAAGACGAAATTATTATAAATAAACATTTTTCAGACTTTAGCATTGCAACGGTTAATGGTGCCGGTCATTGGTTACATGCTGAAAAACCAGAAAAATTTTATAATGAGGTAATGGGTTTTTGTTTGTTGTAAACTATTATCTAAGAAAGTTAGGTTAAGTTTCTAGAATTTAATTATTTGTCCTTCTTTTGCTAAATTAAAACCTTTCTTTAAGACTTCCTTTTGAGCATTATGACCTTCTTGTAGTAAAGGATTTGTGTGGTTAAAGTGAATAAAATGAATCTTTTGTTTATCGTTCTTAGAAAGCTTTGAAAAAAGTTCCATACTCTCTTCAACAAAAGGATGTGGTATTTCACTCATATCTCTTGCTAGCTCTCCATTTTCATAAAAGGTGGCGTCTAAAAAAGCATAATCCACTTTTTTAATAAGTTCTGTAATACTTGTTTCCCATGTTTCCCATTTATCAATATCTGGAATAAAGATTAAGGATTTATTATTTATGATTATTTCATAGCCTACGGTTTCTGAAAATTCATCTCTGTGAGGCACTAAAAATGGTTTGATTTTTATTCTTTCGTTTAAGTTAAAAATAGAATCTGATTCAATTACTCTTAGCTTGATGTTTTCTAATTTTACTAATTGACTCCAAGGTCCATTGTTTTTCAAAAAAAAATTCATTTTTGGCATTGCATAAACTGACAAATTATTAGTCCCCATCACTTCTTTACCAAAATGCATTAATCCAGTGTAATGCCCAATATGTGCATGAGTTAATAAAATACCATCTAATTTTTCATTTCCTGTATTCTGCTTTAGTAGATATAATTGCTCTTTTATATTCGGAGTAGCATCTATAATCCATTGCTGTTTGCTAATAGGGTCTATAATTGCTAGGCAAGAAGTTGTTTTTTGTAATTCTGGGTTCTTCCAAGCGTCTTCACAACATTTTTTTTTACAACTCATTTGAGGGTAACCAGCATCTTGAGCAACTCCCAAAACCATTGCGAATGGAGCTGTCTGAGTTTGATCTTTCGACTGATTGCAAGCAAAAGAAATAATAATAATTAAATAGATTAACTTTTTCATTTTATAATTTTTTCAAAACAATGATATTTATTTTTGTTAGGTTTTAAATTTATTGTACCTACCTCATTATATCCTATACGTTTGTAAAAATTCATAGCTTTTGGGTTGCCGGAATAAGTATCAAGTCTAATGGAATTTAATCCTTTTTTTATGGCTAATTTTTCTGTAAAAATCATAAGTGATTTTCCAATCCCTTTACCCCAAAAAACTTCTTTTACTGCTAGTCTATGAACAACTAAAAATTGGTTTTTTTTATCTTTCCATTTTAATGGTAAATACGTTTTGTCTTGATTTTGATCAATATTAATACCAGCAATAATGATATTATGCTCAATTACAATAAAGTATGTTTGAGCAATCAAGTCTTGCATAATTATGTCTTTATTTGGATAGCTTTCGTCCCACTGGTCAATATTATTTGCAAGCATTCCTTCAATACATGATTTGTACATTAGCATAATGTCTCCTATTTCTGATATTTTTGCTTTTTGAATTATCATTGTATCAGTAAATTACACCCTCTTACATCTGCGTTTGAGAATCTTCCAGTTATTTTAAATTTATTTTCCCCAAGTTTAATTCCAATATCTTGAGTTGCTATAAATGAGCAAGAATTTATATTTGCTAAATCAATAATGTTAACTCCTCCAGTTTGGTTATTTGCTAACAAAGTTATAGGATCATTTATATCTCTAACTAAAACTTTCATCCAATTTGGAGTTGTAAAAATTCCATCTTTTTTTGAATATGCTTGCGAAAGTAATTCTGTCATTCCATATTCTGAGTGAATATTTTTGACATCAAAAGATGATTTTAAAATATTATGTATTTCCTCTTTGAGAAGTTCCTTTCTCTTGCCTTTCATTCCACCGGTTTCTATAATGGTGGTGTGATTTAAATTTTGCTTATAGTCTTTTGCAAAGTCTAGTAAAGAGTATGTTACGCCAATTAAAATTGTTTTTTGATTTTTTGCCTCTCGATTTTTTATTGTATTTGAGATTTTAAGAAAATTACTGTTGTAGAATCCACTGTCTTTATTTTCAGATAGTATTATTAATTCTTCAATCATAAATATTAAAGAGGAATTACCATTTTCAATATATGATGGTAATAGTGCCAGTATACATAAATCTTTAATTGGCCCATAATTTTCTTTAAAGTTTGTAATGAAACTTTTTTTATAAATATCAAGATTTTGAACATAGTGTTTACTTCTTAATCCAGAAGTTCCACTACTTTTAAAGATTTTTTCTACTGTCTTATTACTAGTTTTTATTTCATTAGTTTTAAAAAAATCTATTGGCAGAAAAGGAATTTCTTCAGCTTTTTTTGGTTTTTTATTTTTGAGTGTAAGAGAAGAAAATTTTCTGTAAAGATCATTGTTTTGAATCTGGTAATTAAAAACTTCTAGAGAAACTCTTTGGAATTCATCTTCGTTTTTAATATTAAATATTCTATCGTTTATGTTTTTTAATGATACGTGCATTAACCTATTTTTTTAGACAATTTAACATAAAATTAATTATTAAATATTTCAAATAATTTAGTCCACTCATTTTTTTTTCTAAAAGCTTTTGAGCATTGGTCTTTTATATTAGAGCTAATTAAATCTAAATTAATTTCGTCTTGTTTTTGAAATTTAAAACGTCTTTTTTTCAGATAAAAAACCTGCTAAATACTCTTGTTCTGTTTGCCCAGGCGTTGGAACAAGCGTTGCATTTTTTTCTAAAGTTATTAAATCCATAATTGTTGAATACCCTGCCCTACAAATTATTGTATTAGCATCAGTCATTACCTGATTTAATTCTGCTGTTTTTAAATGAGATTTAATAGTTAAATTATTAAATTCTTGAGAATAATTTTTTTCCGGTTTTCCCTGCAGCAAAAGTGATTTTTTATTTGTTTTTTTTAACTCTTTGGTAAGAATTTTTTCGAAAATAGTTCTTTGTGGTTCAGGGCCTGAAACAATAGCTAAAATTTCTAAATGATCTTTTTTCTTTTGTATTTGAAGACGAGAAAGTGGGCCTATGTATTTATATTTTATTGAAGTTTTATGAGTGCTAGATAATTCTCCAGCAATTCTATCATTATCATTGTCAGGTATCCAGCATTCACTAAATTTTTTAATAAAATAACAATTAATGTTCTTTAGTAATTCCTTTAAATATGGTGTTTGTATCTTTATTTGATGAGTTATAAAAACTGAAGGTATTTCTTTTGAGTAAAGACCATAGCGGTTGTCTGAAATAATTCCATCAATTTTATAATCTTTAATTATTGAACTGATCTTTCTTTTTTCTGAGTATATTCCGTAAATTATTTTTGGTATTTGGAGAAGAATATTTATTTGCATGGGTAAAAATGAAGAATATTTTACGTTGTAATCTTCTAATTTTATAAATTTTTCTTTTGGAAACTCTTGATTTAATAAATTTAATGATCTACCACTTGACATAATAATTACATTAAAGTTGTTTTTTTTTAATTGTAAGATAATAGGAATACATCTTGTAGCATGGCCTATTCCCCAATTTAAAGGTGCAACTAAAATATTTTTTTTGCTAATCATTCAACGAAAATACTTAAAACACCATTATTTTTGCTTTAAAATAAAAACTATTGGCAAAAAATAAATTAAAAAAATTTAATGATTTAGAAACTTTTAGTCATGTTATTCAGCCTTCTATAGATGAGTTAAGAAGCAATTTTAATTTAAAAGGAAATTGGCGAAAACATTTCTTTAAAAATGATAACCCGATTGTTTTAGAGCTTGGGTGTGGAAAAGGAGAGTATACAGTTGGTTTGGCCAAGAATTTCCCAGAAAAAAATTACTTAGGAATAGATATAAAGGGAGCGAGAATTTGGGCAGGTGCTAGTCAGGCTTTAGAAGAAAAATTAATTAACGTTGGCTTTTTAAGAATTAGGATTGATTGGATTGAAATGTGTTTTAATTCAAATGAAGTTGATGAGATTTGGATTACATTTCCCGATCCTCAAATAAAAAAGAATCGCACAACCAAAAGACTTACTCATCCTATTTTTTTAAAGAAATATAATAATATTTTAAAATCAAATTCTAAGATTCATCTAAAAACAGATAGTCAGTTTTTACACGGCTTCACATTAGGAGTGATCGCAGGAGAAAATCATACTTTAGAGGATTCAACAGAAGATTTATATAATTCCGTTGAGCTCAGAGATTGTTCGAAAATCCAAACTTTCTATGAAAATATGTTTTTAAATAAAGGTATGCCAATCACATATTTAAGGTTTTTATTAAACTATTAATTTTATTTTGAATGTTAATTATAATCTATATTTGTAAAAAAAAATAGTTTGAAAATCACAAAAGAAGATATCAGCAATATTTTAAGCAAAGTTAATTTTCCCTCTAGCTCTAGTGGGATAGTGGATAGTGGCTCTCTTAAAAATGTTCAAATATTTGGTGATGAAATTATTTTAGATATTGAAATTAGTAATCCAACTCTACAGTATAAAAAGAAGATTGAAGCTTTATGTATCGAAGCGATTCATGATATGCTTAGTGATATGAAAAATGTGAAAATTAATTTTGCTATAAAGGAGGTTAAAAAAGATATTAAAATTCAGGGAAATCCTATTCCAAATGTCAAGAATATTATTGCTGTTTCTTCTGGTAAAGGTGGAGTTGGAAAATCTACTATTGCAGCAAATTTATCTACTGCTCTTGCTGAGTTAGGTTAT
Source organism: uncultured Flavobacteriales bacterium (assembly GCA_905181585.1). GTDB lineage: Bacteria > Bacteroidota > Bacteroidia > Flavobacteriales > BACL11 > CAJIYG01. The sequence continues at coordinate 180,980 of CAJIYG010000001.1, read as the reverse complement.
TCCGTTGGAATTGTTGATGCTGATATTTACGGTCCATCTATGCCTATAATGTTTGATCTTGTTGGAGAGATTCCTCAAGCTATAGAGCTTGAGGGTAAGAAAAAAATGAAGCCTCCTTCCAATTATAATGTAAAAATGGTTTCAATGGGTTTTTTTACTGAAGCTAACCAAGCTGTTGTTTGGCGAGGCCCTATGGCTTCAAAGGCGCTTAATCAATTAATTTGGGATACACATTGGGGAGCGCTAGATTATCTAATAATTGATCTTCCTCCAGGAACTGGAGATATTCACCTTTCTTTAGTACAGGCTATTCCATTAACTGGAGCTATAGTAGTTACAACTCCACAGGAAATCGCTTTAGCAGACGCAAAAAAAGGAGTTAATATGTTTCAGATGGATAGTATAGATGTTCCTGTAATCGGTATTGTTGAGAATATGTCTTATTTCACTCCTGAAGAATTGCCAGAAAATAAATATTATATCTTTGGTAAGGATGGGGGTAAAGATTTGGCGGAACAATTAAATTTAAATCTTTTGGGTCAAATTCCTATTGTACAATCTCTTAGAGAAGCATCTGATGGTGGGCGTCCTGCTGTTTTACAAGAAAACACCCAAATATCCAAATCATTTATTAATTTAGCAAAAAATGTTGTTGATTCTGTAAATCAAAGAAATGTTGATTTGCCTGATACCGAAGCGGTGAAAATTACAAATATGAAAGGTTGTTCTAATTAAAAATTAAATATTGGTTTGATAACAAATAAAAACATATTAAAAAAAATAGAAGGTGCATTAGATGACTTTAGACCTTACTTAGAAGCAGATGGTGGCGACATAAGTTTAGTGGAAGTTACAGATGACTATGTCGTTAAGGTAAAGCTACTTGGTGCTTGTGAGACATGTCAGGTTAGTATGATGACATTAAAAAATGGTGTAGAGCTTGCAGTTAAAAGCGCTGTTCCAAAAGTTAAGGAAGTTATTGAAGTTGGCTCACTTTCAAAGGCTTAACATTATTTTTTTATTTCCCATTTCTTATCTTAACATTCTCTTTATTTAGAATTATTATAAATTGCTGTTTTTCGTAGTTTTCTATCTAATATTATTAGATAAAAGAATTAAATTTGCGATGAAATTGATGATAGATTTATGATGATACCATTTATTAACAACAGACTTCCTTTAATAATAGTCTTTGTTTTTATTTTCTTCTCCACAGCATTTTCTCAAGATGCTCCAGTTGTTGTCGACTCTGCTGCCGTTTTAAAAGGTGAGCAAATATTTAAAGCAAATTGTACATCATGTCACGTAATGGGAGATAAAAAACTCATTGGTCCTGGATTACTAGGAGTTACGGATAGAAGAACAAAAGAGTGGCTCAAAAAATGGATTAATAGTTCTTCAGACTTTATTGCATCAGGAGACGCTGATGCGATTGCAATTTATGAAGAGTATAATAAGGTGGCTATGCCTTCATACTATTTTGAAGATGCTGATTATGAGGCAGTGTATGCATATTTAAAAAATCCTCCTGTAAAAGTTGAAGTTTTAGATACTGGCGATTTGCTAGCTGCTGAAGACGAAGGTATTAAAACATCAACACAGCTCATGTTTATCGGCTTGTTCTTATTACTTCTTGTTTACCTTTTAACATCTTTAAAGAATAAACTTAAAGCTAGCTTAAAGCAAGAAACAGAAACTATTTCTGAAACGTTATTTAATCAATTTAATTTGTTTATTTCTAATAATAGAAATGTTGTTTTTGTTGTTGTAGCAAGTTTTATTGTAGTTGTTAAGTTTTCATTTGATACTCTTTCAGGAGTTGGTGTGTACACAAAATACCAGCCTGAGCAACCTATCGCTTTCTCGCACAAAGTACATGCTGGTGAAAATGGTGTTGACTGTAATTATTGTCATACCTCTGCTAGAAAGAGTAAACATTCTGGTATTCCTTCAGCTAATGTCTGTATGAATTGTCATACTTATATTAATGAAGGGACAATCACTGGAACTACAGAGATTTCAAAAATATATGAGGCTGTAGGATTTGATCCTGATTCTAAAACTTATATTGAAGGATATGAGCAGCAGCCAATAAAATGGGTTCGTATACATAATCTTCCAGATTTATCTTATTTTAACCACTCTCAGCATGTGGTAGCTGGAAAAGTTGAGTGTCAGACATGTCATGGCCCAATTGAAGAAATGGATGTTGTTTATCAGCATGCTGAGTTAACCATGGGCTGGTGTATTGATTGTCACAGAACTACAGAAGTTGCAATGGAAGGAAACGAATATTACACAGAATTACACGCTCAGCTAAAAGAAAAATACAAGGGACAAAAAATTACTGTGGATAAAATAGGCGGAATTGAATGTGGTAAATGCCATTATTAATTAAGAATTATTAACTAGATGAAGACAACAAAAAAATATTGGAAAGGCCTTGCCCAACTTCATGATGACCCAATTGTAGAGAAATTGGCACAAAATGAGTTTGTTGAAGAACTTCCAGTTGATGAGTTTTTGGGAGATAAAGAAAACCTTTCTTCAACTAGTAGTAGTAGAAGGGACTTTCTAAAGTTTTTAGGCTTTAGTACAGCTGCTGCGACATTAGCTGCATGTGAAACTCCTATTGTTAAATCTATTCCATATCTTGTTAAGCCAGATGAAATTATCCCTGGAGTTGCAAATTATTACGCTTCAACTATTTACGATGGAAGAGATTATGCTAGTGTCTTAGTTAAGACTAGAGAAGGAAGACCTATTAAAATTGAGAATAATGGTACCTGTTCCAATTCTAGAGTTCAAGCATCAGTACTTTCTCTTTATGATTCTGCTAGATTAAAGCATCCACTAAAATCTAATGAAGAAAGTAACTGGCGAACTGTTGATTATGAAATAAAAGAAAAACTATCTAAAATCAAAGATGGTAAAATAGCGCTTCTAACCTCTACTATCTTAAGTCCAACAATAAAGCAATTAATTGAGGATTTTGGAGATAAATATTCTAATGTAGAGCACATAATGATGGACTCTACACCTTATGATGGTATTTTAGATGCAAATTTAGAATCGTTTGGCTCAAGATTAGCTCCTTCATACTGCTTTGATAAATCAGATGTTATTGTCTCTTTTGGAGCAGATTTTCTTGCTAATTGGATGGCAAATGAATACGCTACAGATTATGTTAATGGAAGAAATCCAAAGAATGGAAAAATGTCTAAGCATTATCAATTGGAGACAAATCTATCTCTCTCTGGTGCTAATGCTGATAAAAGAATTCAAATAAAACCTTCAGAGCAGGGTTATTTAATTTCTAGCTTACTTGATGGGTTAAGAGGTGAAAAGTTTGATTCTAGATTATCTTCAATAGTTAGAGCTTTATCTAGCTCTAAAGGAAAATCTATTGTTATAAGTAACAGTAATGATAAAAATATTCAACTTATCGTAAATGCAATTAATAACGAGCTGAATAATTATACTAATACAATTTTAGTTGATAAACCAACAAATTTAAAGCAGGGAAATACTTCACAGGTTGATAATCTACTTTCCGATATGAAAGAAGGTAAAGTAAGTGCTTTAATAACATATAATGTTAACCCTTCATACTCGTATAATAAAGCTAAAGAATTTAATGTAGCTTTAAAAAATGTTGCGCTTAAAATTTCAACTTCATCTTATAACGATGAAACAGCTTCTTTGATGGATTATGTGTGTCCTGATAGTCATAATTTAGAAAGTTGGGGCGATGCAAGTCCAAAGCATGGGACATATTCGTTTATGCAACCTACAATTTCTCCATTATTTGACACTAGGCAGTTTCAAGAGACACTTCTTTCTTGGACAGATAGATCAGATTATCTGTCATTTTTAAAGAATTTTTGGATAGCAAAAGGAATAGATTGGAATACTACTCTTCATGACGGATATTTTAATTTAGAAGATAAAAAGTTAAGACTTAAGAGTTTTATCGATAGATCTAAATCTATTAAAAACTCATCCTCCACTGAACTGGAGCTAGAACTTTATGAAACTATCGCTCTTGGTGATGGTTATCAAGCTAATAATCCTTGGTTACAAGAGCTTCCTGATCCTCTTACAAGAGCGTGTTGGGATAATTATTTAACGATTTCAGCGCATACTGCAAAAGAATTCGGTCTAGAAAATTGGAATGTCTCAAATGGAGCATTAAATGGAAGTCTTGTAGATATTGAAGCTGATGGTATTTCTCTTAAGAATGTTCCAGTTTTAATTAGTCCAGGACAAGCAAAATCAACTGTTGGAATGGCAATAGGATATGGTAGAACTAAAGCTGGTAAAGCTGGAGATGGTATTGGTTTTAATGCTTATCCTTTTACAGGAAAAAAATCAATATCAATTAAGAAAGTAGAGGGGGAATATGAGTTTGCTTCTATTCAGCTTCATCATACTATGATGGGGAGAGATATTGTTAAAGAAACAACTTTATCTGATTATATTAAGGATCCTTCATCAGGAAACCACAGAGAAACTTATGCTACATATAAAGGTAAATTAACTGCTGATAAAGTCACTCTATATGAAGCACATGATTTAGAAATTGGTCATTTTTGGAATCTCTCTATAGACTTAACTTCATGCATCGGTTGTGGTGAATGTGTTATCTCATGTCAAGCAGAAAATAATATTCCTGTTGTAGGAAAAGAAGAAATGAGAAAAAGTAGGGATATGCATTGGATGAGAATTGATAGATATTTTTCATCAGATATGACTGAAGAGCTTTCTGCCAAAGAAAAGATTTCAATGATTGATATGTTCTCTGAAATGGAAGAGCCTTCTGAGAATCCTGAAGTAGTATTTCAGCCAATTATGTGTATGCATTGTAACCATGCTCCTTGTGAGACTGTATGTCCTGTTGCTGCAACAACACATAGTAATGAAGGACTAAATCAAATGACATATAACAGATGTGTTGGAACAAGATATTGTGCTAATAACTGTCCATATAAAGTGAGAAGATTTAATTGGTTCCAATACTCAGACAATGATAAGTTTGATTTTAACATGAACGATGACTATGGTAAGATGGTTTTAAATCCTGATGTTGTTGTAAGATCAAGAGGTGTTATTGAAAAGTGTAGTATGTGCATACAAAAGATTCAAGAACTGAAATTAAATGCTAAAAAAAGTGGACAACCTATAAAAGATAAAGATGCTCAGACAGTTTGTGCTTCTTCTTGTTCAACTAATGCAATTGTATTTGGTGATTCAAATAATAAGGATAGTGAGGTATGGCGTTTAAGAAATGATGAAAGAGCATACGACTTATTAGATCATTTAAATGTCAGACCATCAGTATTTTATCAAACAAAGATTAGAAATAAAGCCTAATGCATAAAGAATCCGAAATAAGAGATCCCTTAATTCTTGGTAATAAAACTTACCATGATATAACAAGAGATATTGCAAGACCTGTTGAAGGTAAGGCTAATAAATATTGGTGGATTTTATTTAGTTTATCTGTTTTTCTGTTTTTATGGGGTGTAGGATGTATGGCATACACTATTGGAACTGGTATTGGAGCTTGGGGCTTAAATAAAACTGTTAATTGGGCTTGGGATATTACAAATTTTGTTTGGTGGATTGGAATTGGTCATGCCGGTACATTAATTTCTGCTGTTCTTTTATTATTCCGCCAAAAATGGAGAATGGCAATTAATAGATCTGCTGAAGCAATGACAATATTTGGAGTTGTTCAGGCTGGTCTTTTTCCTTTAATACACATGGGAAGACCATGGTTAGCATATTGGGTATTTCCTTTTCCAAATGAATACGGTCCACTATGGCAAAATTTTAACTCTCCACTTTTATGGGATGTATTTGCAATTTCAACTTACCTAACCGTATCAACAGTATTCTGGTATATTGGTTTAATTCCAGACTTTGCAATGATTAGAGATAGAATGAGTAAAACTATTAGTCCTATGAAAAAGCAGTTATATACTTTACTTGCTTTTGGTTGGAGCGGAAGAGCAAAACATTGGCAAAGGTTTGAAGAGGTATCTCTTGTTCTTGCAGGACTTGCAACTCCATTAGTTTTTTCTGTACACTCTATTGTTAGTATGGATTTTGCTACTTCAGTAATTCCTGGATGGCATACTACAATATTTCCTCCATACTTTGTACTTGGAGCACTTTTTTCTGGTTTTGCAATGGTTGAAACTTTACTTATTATTATGCGTAAAGTTGTAAATATGGAAGCATATATTACTATTAAGCATATTGAATATATGAATGTAATCATTTTATTTACTGGATCACTAGTTGGAACTGCATATATAACTGAGCTTTTTATGGCTTGGTATTCAGGAGTTGCATTTGAGCAATATGCTTTTTTAAATAGAGCAACTGGTCCTTATTGGTGGGCCTACGCAGCAATGATGTCATGTAATGTTATTATTCCACAACTGTACTGGATAAAGAGCATAAGAACCTCTTTTATTGCTACATTCATTCTATCAATATTTGTTAATATTGGAATGTGGTTTGAACGTTTTGTAATTATTGTTACTTCTTTACACCGAGATTTTCTACCTTCATCATGGACAATGTTCTCTCCCACTTTTATTGATATTGGTATATTTTTAGGAACTATTGGATTCTTCTTTACACTATTCTTAATGTATGCTAGAACCTTCCCTGTAGTTGCTCAAGCTGAATTAAAAACAATTCTTAAATCTTCTGGATCAGAATATAAAAATAAGACTCATGAATAAGAAAGTATTATATGCTATTTTCGATGATGAAGAGATTTTATTAGAATCTGTTAAAGTTCTTAGATCTAAAGAAATAGAAATTGAAGAGGTTTATAGTCCTTTTCCCGTTCATGGTCTAGACCATGCTTTAGGATTTAAAGAAACAAGAATGGCTATTACAGCTTTTATATATGGTTGTATAGGTTTATCTTTTGGAGGTCTTCTGATTTATTATATTATGATCTCTGGAGTTGGGAAAAGTTGGCCAATGAATATTGGTGGTAAACCTAACTTTACTTTTTATCAAAATTTCCCTGCTTTTGTTCCAATTATGTTTGAGTGTACAGTTTTATTTGCTGGTCATCTTATGTCATTAACATACTTCTTTAGAAATAAACTTTATCCTGGTGCTACAACAAAAAGTCCTGATCCTAGAACAACAGATGATAAATTCCTAATGGAAATTATAGTTGAAGGAGATGATAAAAAGATGCGAAAATTATTAAAAGAAACTGGTGCTTCTGAGATTAACGAAAAAGATACAGATAATGAATAGAGTTATTGTAATATTATCTTTCATAGTTATTTTTTCTGGATGCAAAAATGATGGACCTGGTTATGAATTTATGCCAAATATGTATAGATCTCCATCTCTAGAAACTTATGGTCAAAATACAGTGTTTGCAGATAGTTTAAATGCTCGTAAACCAGTTAAAGGTACAATTGCTAGAAATTATTTATCTACTTTCTATTATGAAAGCTCTTTAGAAGGTTACCTCGATGCAGGAGAAAATGCAGTTAACCCTTTTGAAAATAATGATATGAATATTGAGGAAGGAAAGAAATTGTATTCTATGTTCTGTCAGCACTGTCATGGGGAATTTGGTGCTGGAGGAGGTTCTATTACTCATCCTATATATTCAGCAATACCTCATTATAATGATGGTAAAATGTTAAGAAGAGCGAATGTTCCTATGAACCAGTTAACTTCAGGGCATATTTTTCATGCACTTACTTTTGGTCTAAATGCAATGGGACCTCACTCTTCTCAACTAAGTGAAGAAGAAAGGTGGAAAATTGTTTTATATGTACAGGAGTTACAAAAATATAATGCAGAATAAAATTAATAAAGATGTATAAAATATCTAAATCTAGTCTAATATTATCAATTTCACTTATAGTGATTGGGCTTCTTTCTTCTATTTATGCATTTATGGATGATGCTCATGCAGCTTGGACAAGTTTAGTTTTTAATAATTATTTCTTTTTAGGTATTTCAATCTTTGCAGTTTTTTTTGTTGCTCTTCAGCATGTTGCTGAGGCAGGTTGGTCTACAGTTATAAAAAGAGTACCCGAGGCTATTATGACTTTTCTTCCTTATGCATGTGGTATTATGATTTTTATAGTTGTTGCTGCTCTAATGCATTGGAATCATATTTATCACTGGCTTGAGCCTGGAATTATGACTGTAGGCTCTGAAAATTATGATAAAATAATTGCTGGAAAAGAAGCTTACTTAAATCCAATTTTCTTTCTAGTTAGATCTTTGATTTATGTCGTAGTATGGATCTATTGTGCAAAAAGATTAAGAGATATTTCTTTACAAGGAGACCTTGAGGGTGGTTTAGGTGATAAGGCTTACAGTAAAGGAATTACTGTATCAGCATGGTTTATAGTCTTTTTTGCTGTAAGTTCTTCAATGGCAGCATGGGACTGGATAATGTCTATTGATACTCATTGGTTTAGTACTTTGTTTGGTTGGTATATTTTTTCTGAGTGGGCTGCGATTGGTTTTACGACAATTTTATTGTTTTGTTTATTTTTAAGAAAACAGGGTTATCTTCAAGATTTAAATCAAAGTATTATTCATGATTTAGGTAAGTGGGTATTTGCTTTTTCTGTTGTTTGGACTTATATGTGGTTTTCACAATTTATGCTTATTTGGTATGCAAATATTCCAGAGGAGGTGACATATTTTATGGAGAGAATTGAGCTTCCAAACTATAATTTTTTATTCTGGTTTAGTGCTGGCTTAAATTTTGTTGTTCCTACAATAGTTTTAATGAGTCGAGACTCTAAAAGAAATTCAAATAATTTAATTGTTGCTTGTATAGTAATACTAATAGGTCATTGGATAAATTCATACTTACTTTTTGCTCCAGGAACGCTTCATGATCATGGTCATTTAGGTTTTAAAGAGATTGGTATGGGACTTGGGTTTGTCGGTTTATTTCTATTAATTGTTTTCAGATCTCTTACTACTAGATCTTTAGAGATTAAGCATCATCCATTTCTTGAAGAAAGTAAGCATTTACATACATAAGCCTCTCATAATACATTCTTTTACTTCGATATCAATTAAAGTTATTGCTTTTAGTTTCTTACTTTTGTTATTAATATGAGCGAAGAATTAAATCCAGAATCAGATCATTTAGATAAAGAGGAAGTTGAGTTTGAAAAAGCTTTACGTCCAAAAGAATTTAGTGATTTTAAGGGACAGGATCAAATAATTGATAATCTTGAAGTTTTTATAAAAGCAGCTAGACAAAGAGAAGAGTCATTAGATCATGTCCTTTTGCATGGACCTCCTGGTCTTGGAAAAACAACACTTTCATATATTATTGCAAATGAGTTAGATGTAGAAATTACAACTACTTCAGGCCCTGTATTAGATAAGCCAGGTGATTTAGCTGGTCTGCTTACAAATTTGGAACCAAGAGATGTTTTATTTATTGATGAAATTCATAGGCTAAATCCTATTGTCGAGGAATACCTTTATTCTGCTATGGAAGATTATCAAATTGATATTATGATAGAATCAGGTCCAAACGCTAGAACTGTGCAAATAAAACTTAATCCTTTCACTTTAATTGGTGCCACTACTCGTTCAGGACTATTAACTTCTCCACTACGAGCTAGATTTGGTATCAATAGTAGATTAGAATATTATGGTGCCGAGCTTCTTTCTGATATTATTAATAGATCTTCAACAATTTTAGATGTAAGTATTTCTAAAGATGCTTCCAATGAAATAGCTAGACGAAGTAGGGGAACACCTAGAATTGCTAATGCTCTTTTAAGAAGAGTTAGAGATTTTGCACAAATAAAAGGTAGTGGAGATATTGATGGAGCAATTACTAAATACTCTCTTGAAGCGCTTCATGTTGATGAAAATGGCTTAGATGAGATGGATAATAGAATTTTATCGGCAATTATTGATAAATTTAAAGGAGGACCTGTGGGACTTACTACTATTGCAACTGCAGTTGGAGAACAAGCTGGTACTATTGAAGAAGTATATGAGCCATTTCTTATTAAAGAAGGTTATCTAATGAGAACTCCAAGAGGAAGACAAGCTACTGACCTTGCTTTTAAACATTTAGGTAGGATTAAGCCTACTAATCAGTCAAATTTATTTTAGGATAAATTATCAAAAACTTCTAATATACTTTCTCGATAATTTGCAAAACATGCTAATGCCCAGACTTTTAAATTTGCAATTTCTTGCTTATTAAGCCATTTTTTAGATTTCTTTAATTCCTTTTTAAATAGCGTAGGGTCAAAGCTTACTTTATTTAAGATGTTCTTATAAAATTTGAGCATTAAGATCTATAAATTTTAATTAGACAATAAATTATAATCATTAAAACTGCGGTAATAATCACATAGCCAATGCATGCTTTTAAATAATGCTGCTATACTTATAATTGCAATTGTAGTGTATTTTAATATTTTTATATAGAAAACGCTTAGAAAAATTATTTATTGTCCTCGCCCCAAATATATTTGTCAAATTCAAAGCCGCATAAGCTAAGTGCCCTATCTATAACAGTAGCAGCTAATTCTTCAAAATCTTTTGGTTTACTATAAAATGATGGTGTTGCTGGACATATAATTCCTCCAGCCTCTGTAATAGTTTTCATATTATTAATATGTATTAAACTATATGGTGTTTCTCTTGCTATTACAACTAATTTTCTTCTTTCTTTAAGTATTACATCAGCAGCTCTAGTTGTTAGATCATTAGATATTCCACTTGCTATTCTTCCCATTGTCCCCATCGAACATGGGCATATTATCATTTTAGAATAATTGGCAGATCCTGAAGCAAAGGGAGCTTTAAAGTCCATTTTGCCATAAAATTTAAATGGATATTTTTTATAATCATCATTATCAAGTTCTGTTTGCCAAACATATTTGGCATTATCTGACATTAAGATACCTACCTCGTCAACTTGATCTTTTAGAATTAGAATTTTATCTAGTAATACTTTAGCATATAAAGAGCCACTAGCTCCTGTTATTGCAATAATGATTTTATGTTTTTTCATTTAGAATTGATATTGAAGTGAAAAGTTTAGTCCCGTATTATATTTTCCTTTGTTTAAGTTATATGTTTGCCCTGAAGCATGTGGAGCTATTGGTAATAATGAATTACTTAGTCTTGTGTTTAATGAGATTTTTCTTGTAAGTAAATATGAAAATCCAATTAATCCACCAATTTCTAATTTGTTAAATTCTATCTGATTCTCAAGCTTTCCATATAAATCGGAGTAATACCCTTCAATTAGAGCAGCAGTTTGTAAGCCTAATTCAATAGAAATATTATTTGATTGAACAAATTTAAACAGAATAGGAAATTCTAAATAATTTAGATTTATATCTGCTATTTGAGGAAGTTTATCTTTTTTCTGGTTCACGCTACCCTTTTGAGTAAATGTCATTTCAATCTGTAATTCCATCTGATTATTAATATTCCTGTTAACAAAACCTCCTAAAATTAAACCTGCTTTATGGAAACCAGCAAGATTATCACCTGAAACTTGTGTTGTGCTAATTCCTGAAATTATTCCTGCATTAAAATTTTGTGCACATATGTTTTGTGCTAAAGTAAATATGAATATTATTAAAGATAAGCTTTTCATCTATCTAATACTTACTCCAGCTCCAATTGTCAAAACAGGATATTCACTAATAGTATAATTAGCTTGTAGAGCTAAAACAGCGATATTAAATCTTAATCCAATATTTGCTCTATAATAACTTTCAGCCTCAAATTCAAGCTCCATTGGGCTTGCAATATTTAATTCTCCTAAATTAAATTCCTGATCTAGATTAGTTATAAAACTTGATTTAGTCGAATTATATCCAATACCAGCAAAAGCAGTTAACATTAATATTTTTCTAGAGGCAATTAAATTTATATTATATGCCTCTATCTTTAAATCTACATCTTGATTTATAATAGATTGTTTAGAATTTAATTTTGAATAAGCTCCCTGTATAGATAGGCTTAGTGGAATAGTATTACCAATTACAGGGATCCATTGTAATACATCGTGTTTGAAACCAATTCCCCAGAGACTTATTTCTCCTTTTCCAGCAAAGCCTGCATTAAAATTATATGTTGGCATATAGCGAGCATTAATTTCTGTTTTCTTTATTATCCCAATTCCTCCATTAATAGTTGGGATAGCAAGAGCTACAATTGTATTATCTTGGTTAGGAAGTTTGATCTCATTTCCGTTGTACGTAATTAAAGCACCATCTCCTTTGCCTAGAATTGTTGGGGTCTCTGACGATAAAGATGAAAAATTTTCTAAGTCATTTGGATCAAATGATTTTTTATCCTTTGGTATTAGCAATGTGTTAAGAGATAAGTTAAGGTCAAACCCTCCCATTTTGTGTGGCTTAGCAGTATTATACCATCCGTTATTAAGTGCTGACCCAACTCCAGAACTTAAAGGAGTTAAGTATTGACTGAGAAAAATAGCAGCATCATTATTATTAATACTTACTTGAGCACGAGAAGATTCACAAATTATGATAGATAATATAATAGTAATTATACTACGCATTATTACTAATTTGAGCTAAGTGAGATTTGTTCTGCTTGAAGAATTTCATAATTATCAATATCATAAATGTAAGCTACAACACCAAAATTATTTATGTTCCAATCCCCAGCCTGACCATTTCCTAGAAAAAGAACATCAGAAGAGTGATCAATATTAAAGTTTTCTAAATCACTTAAATTTATTGAATAAGTATGCTCAAAAGAATCTCCGTTATTGATGTCAGAATTTGGAGTTATTTCATCTCCCCATGTTGAGCTTATGACTGACCGTAAAACATGATTATGTATATAGTTTTCATCCTCAACTGCGCCATCTTTTTGCCAATTAACAATATCATTCTCAGTTAGGCAAACTACTAATTTATATGTTCCAGTTATGTTTTTTAAAGCATCCGTATTAATAGTTATTTCAGCATTATCTGATGAAAGAGTTGAAGAAATATTAATACCAAATATTACTTCTTTATTAAGTTCGTCTCCAACGCTAGCGAGCCATTGGCCTTTATCTTTTCTATGGTCGTTTGGGTGGCCTATTCTATTAATCATTCCTTTGGGCAGTCCAGCATCTGTTATGTTAAAAAAGTTATCTAGCTCTTCACCCCATTTTGATCTAAAGTCATAAGTGAATTTAGCTTCACTAAGAGGATAAGGCCGTGCGAAAGTATTTCCAACATGTATCGCAAGGCCAATTATTTGGGCTCCATATACATCATGAATAGCTTCTAATTCTCTAGCTGCATCAGGACAATTTTGACATAGATGACCAGTGAAATCTTCTATTAAAATATTTTTAACATATTGGTTACTTGAGGTATCTACCCCGCCTGCATTATTATTTAAATATGGCTCTTCAATTATATCACAAGAACTTATAAAAGTGATAATAAAAATACTATAAATTAAATTTTTCATAATTAAAAGCTTGATGTTATATTAAAGTTTAGACCATTTGAAGATGGTACTAATTTACACACTCCTCCAACACAAAATATTCCTTCTCTTTTCTTGCCGTAACCAATTTCAAATCTATTTGCACCTTTTATAAAGCCAATATTAAGGTTTATATAATGAAGTTTTTTGCTTGCATCTTCATTGCCATAATTATACATGTCTTGAACTGCAAAAAACCAATTTGGAGAAATAGTGTATTCTGCTAGTCCCATTAGCCAATCTCCTTCTTCTTTTTTTGAGGCTGTTTCTAATTGTTTTGCCATTAAGCTTTGTAGTTCCATTCTAATTGAATGACCTTTTTTGATTTTATAGCTTATATCTAAGACACCTATTGTTGAATTAATCACACCATATTCTCCAGGTGTTTTGCCCTCTAGGAAATCTTTATTATATGTTTGATTAGCAAACACTAAATTATATTTAACTCTTTTATTCAATTTTTTATTTATTTCTAAATTTATATCAGAATAATATAATTCCTCGCTAAAACTAATTAGTTCTGGAGTAAAATTTATTTGATCATTTAGCATTGAATTTCCACCTTTGAGACCATTTATTCTTGAAATATTAAAATTAAGTTTTGTACCATATCTTCCACCAAGTATTGTGCCCTTTTTTATTTTATAAAAGACATCAAGTTGAACACCTAGTTCTCCCATGGCTTGTGTAGCACATGGATATAAAGCAAGTAATGAATATGCATGTGGCTTACTAAGTGTTGGGATGTAATTTAGAATATATGACTTACCAATCCTATCTCTATCGGAAAGAAGTAGCATGTTATCTGCTCTATGTATCTCTGCAGTAATTCCAAATCCTTTTCTAGAGTAAGTAAGACTAGATGTGAAAGCACTTCCACTGGCATAGTTTACATTTTCTTGTTGAATAGAATTAAGTGGATCATTGATTTTATATGCATATTCCCCAAAGTAATTCCAGCCACCATTTATTAAATTTAATCTTCCAGCATATAATCCAACGTTTTGAGGAAGTTCAAACAGTGGGTTTGATCTTTGTTGATACCTACTTACAAAGCTTCCTCCAAAGATATATTTTGTTTTAGATTCTAAATTAAATGTCTGATTTAAATCTATTTCTCCATCTATTCCTCTAAATATCCCATCAGCATAAGTAAAATAAGTCCTACTCTTTCCGATAAATGTTTTTAGGTTTATTCCATTTCCAATTTTATACTTGAGTCTAATCCCATCCATGGCATTATCAATACCTAGACCTTTTTCTTCATAACTTCTAAAAATTAAACCACTTCCAAATTGCTCATAGAAGTTTCCAGCAGTTATTTCAAGTCCTGAAGTAGAATATGTTGCAAATCTATAAGGAATACCATTGCCTTTAAAATCATCATCATAGTCAAGTAGGGCATTAAGGTAGCTTTCATACCTTACACCTGCAGTGAAATTATTTCTTGTAAATAAAATATTTAAATAACTATTATTTCTAATTACTTCATCTGCAGCTACCGCATTAATACTAGCATCTTCAAGATAGCTTTGCATATTCAAATTAAAATCTCCATGAATTTCTCCAATATTTTGTCCATTTAAAGAATGAACACATAATAAAAGACTTAAAATTTTTATAATCTTTTTCATTACTATTTTCCTAATTCTTCAATTTTTTCATATAATTCATCTTCATCTCCATCTATGTATCCTCTGTGATCCCAAACAATATTTCCTTTACCATTTAAGAGAAAAGTATGAGGAACTGTTGAAACTCCCATAGCTCTTTTAAGATCAGAGTTAGAATCTAAGTACACATCATACTCCCAGTCAGAGGAGTTAACATATGGTGCTACTTTAGACATGGACCTTGTGTCATCTATAGAGATAGCAATGATTTTCACTCCAGTTTCCTCTTGCCATTCTTCGTATACTTCGGCAATATTATTTAATTCTTTTTTACAAGGCTTGCACCATGTAGCCCAGAAGCTAATGACGATAGGGTTATTATCATTTTCTAATTCTTGAATATTAAAAGAATTACCATCTAATGTTTTTACTTCAATATTTGGAAGATTTCTTTCTTGAGAATAGATTAGACTTATGTTAATTATAAGAGCAAGAACCGTAATTAGTATTTTTTTCATATTGCTTATTTTTATGATTAAACAAATTTACAAAACTTAAAGAATAAAAAACCCTGATTATCTCAGGGTTTTGAAAAGATGAAAACATAAAAAAACCCCGAAAAAAATTTCGAGGTTTTTTTATGTAAAAATTTAATTATTTAGCTACTGTAACTTTTCTTTTTATTACTGAGTTTTCAGTAAGAATATTTACATAGTAAGATCCATTTGCTAATGTTGAAATATCAATTTCTGATTTATTTGAAGAAGCTAAAGCTAGCTTTCCAAATACATCGTAAATTTCTACACTAACAAATATTCCTTCTACATTTAAGATGTCTTGTGCAGGATTTGGATAGACATTACATTTTGATGTAACTTCTTCTACGCTAGTACCAGCTCCATTGTAACATGGTGATGAAGGATCATTTGTAAAAGCATTGAAACAATCTTGTTCTGATCCATAAGTTCCGTTTCCAGATCCAACGTCAGCACATCCAAATGGAGTACATTCCCAAGCTGGTCCGCTTGCACTTCCTGTTGAGAAGTACTCACCAAGCTCATTGAAATTTGATAGTTGTTGTCCAGCAAGAGCAGTGATTACTGTTCCTGCGTTATCAGTAACAAGAACTTCAGCTCCAGTTCCGTAAGCACAGCACATACCATCTCCATAACTATCATATAAATTAAAAGCATAGCATTCATTTGCATTTACTGAAACTGATGCAGAATATGTTTGGTTAGACTGGTATGTTCCACCTTGACCACCTTGACCTACAATATTACCTGCTTCGTCAACGATTTCCCATGAAGTCTCTGATCCATATCCATCAGTAGTTATTTCTATAGAAATATTTCCAGCAGTTATACCTCCAGTTACCATATTGTTTTGATCAAAATGAACAAAAGAATTTGTAGAACCATTATTGGAACTATTTTGATCAGGCTGTCCATTTGGATTTGAAACTGTAAATACTACATTATTTACTGCTTGAGGAGAAAAACTAACTCCAGGAATTGTTAGGATTTCAGTTTGAGCTGGAAGCATATTTCCTGTCCAATTATATGTTGGTCCTGGTGTTCCGTTAATAGTGTAGTCAATATCTAAAGAAGTTAGATTAACACTTCCAAAATTTCTAAATGTCATTTCTAAATCTGTAGTAGATCCACATAAAACGTCATTTAAATTAGATCCTAAAACATTAGCATCGTATTGGTTTGGAAATACTGGTGAAACAACTGATTGAAATCCAGTTAAAATTTCTTGATTTCCCTCTGTAATAAAAGCAACAACATCTAAATTTACTAAATCTAATATTACATCATTGATATCTGCTGGTGCAGCCCAAGTTAATTGAATTGAAAAGAATTCTCCTTGGCCGATATTTGAAATTTCTTCTCCCCACTGACCAGTCATCATGTGACGTAACATATGATTGTGAGTGTAAGTTGGGTTCCATGGTCCTGGAACAATTGCTCCTGGATTAAATGAAGCAGCTCCAGTTTGTGGTCCTAAAACTCCGTTTTGTACAATTGCAACATTTAAAAAGTTTGAGGAAACTGTTTGAGTTCCTGTAAAGTAAACTTCAACATCAACTGTAATAATTCCAGAAGATAAATCTACACTTGCTTGTGTTGCAACATTAACAGGCGAAGGTTCAGTTAGTGTTTGTGTAGCGGCAGTTGCCCAATTAGCTCTTCCCATAGCTGTTGCTCCAGCTGATCCTTGTTCTAGTCCTGGAAAATTATGTCTGTTTACTGTTCCAGCAGGATAACCTGCAAGTCCAGATTGACCATCAATAGCAGATCCAAAAGAAGTTCTAAAATCTGTTCCTGGTCCTGTTGGATTAGCATAACCTCCAGCATGAATATTTATTAAAAATACATCATTTGGGTTAGCATCATGAAGTCCTTGACCAATTACATGGCCATCTGGACAAAATGTACAAGTTATTCCAGTAAATTCTTCTAGTACAACATTTTTGTTTTCAGCGCTTGTACTGACAAAAGTTTGTGCAAATGCAAATGTTGTAAACAAAGCAAAAGCAAAAGTTAGTAGTTTTTTCATCATTGATAATTTGTTTTTAATTAAATTTTTACGAAAGTTAATATTCTTTCTGCATCAAATATAGTAATTTTTAGGATTATTATCAAATAATTACTTATTATTCAAAATTAATCTTAGTAAGACAATATTCATTTAAAATTAATAGTTTGCTAGCAATGACACTATCAATTTAAAGTTTTTTATATTTGCTTAAAACATATATCTCATGAAACATCTTTTATTATCTTTATTATTTATAGTTTCAAATTCTGCATTTGCACAAAGTTTAGACATTACAGGAAATACTAATGTAAATTCAAATCCTAACTTGCAAGCTCATTCTACTTTAACAGTAAAAAACATCTCTAATTCCTCATTAGATATCCTGTGTGAGAAGGTTATAATCGATACAACAGCTGGTACATCTAATTTCTTTTGTTGGGCGGCTAATTGTTATGGTGAAAATACTTATATATCACCTGCTACCAACACTATCGGTGCTGGTCAAGCAGATGCAACTGACTTTGGAGGATACTACGATGCTTTTGGCTCTCCTGCTTCTGCAACAATACAATACTGTTTCTATCCTGATAATGACCCCAACGATGCTTCGTGCATTACTATAGTTTATAATGGTTCTACATCTAGTATTTATGAAAGTTTTAGAGCTTTAAGTTTAACAGAGTTTTATCCTAATCCAGCTTCTAAAAAGACTTCTATTTCATATGTTGCCTCTAAAAACTCATTCTTACAAATTTTAGACATTTTTGGAAAAACAGTTGCAAATATTCCTCTTGATTATTCTGGAAGCTTAACTATTGATACTGATAGATTTCAAAGTGGTATATATTTTGCTAATTTAATTGTTGATAATCAAAATATCTCTGTAAAAAAACTAGTAGTTAAATAGATTTTAACTTTTCTAGGCTATTAATTTCTCAATTTTAAAATTAAATGATAACACAGATAACTGGAAAACTTGTAGAGAAAACTCCAACATATGTTGTTTTAGATTGTAACGGAATAGGGTACAGGATCAATATTTCATTACAAACCTTTTCATCTATTAAGGATGAGTTTTGTAAGTTATATACTCATCTTTCTGTCAAAGAAGATTCTCATACTTTATATGGTTTTTATGATCAGGCAGAGCGTCACCTGTTTAGAAACCTCATAAGTGTTTCTGGAGTTGGGCCAAGTACAGCTCAAGTTATTTTATCAACCTATAATGCAAATGAAATTGTTACATATATTACAACTGCGGATGTGCCAGCAATTCAGCATGTAAAAGGAATTGGAGCTAAAACAGCGCAAAGAATAATAATAGATCTAAAAGATAAAGTTGCAAAAGGTATGCCTACATCAGAAATTTCTTTTGATTTAGACAATACAATGAGGTCAGAAGCGTTATCAGCACTACTAGCTTTAGGCTTTGCTAAAAAAGGTTCTGAACAAAAAATTGATAAAGTACTTAAACAAAACCCAGACGTTGCAAGCGTTGAAGAGTTAGTAAAGACAGCTTTAAGTCAAATGTAATTGGTATAAATTCGTTTATTTAATTTGAGTAATAATTTTCAAAATTCTTTAATTTTATTTCTAGTATTTACATTATTTTTAAATGTAAGGGCTTTTGGATACTCTCCTGCAGATTCTACTGAAAATTATAATCTTCCTTTTCCATATAACATAAATTATAATAGTGGGTTGTTTCTAAATACTCCATCTAACCTTAGACCAATTATTAATTATGATATTTTGAATAATCAATATCTCTTTAATAATAGAGTTGGAGAAATTGATTTAAATAGGTCAGAAATTTTAGATTTTAATCAGTTTCAAGATTTAAAAATGAAAAACTCAATTAATAATTATTGGCGTAAAAGAACAAAGCAGCAAATTTCTAGTAAAAATCAATCTTATGGGATGCCAAAATTATATATCCCAGGCCAAGCTTTTGATAAGATTTTTGGTGGGAATTCAGTAGATATTCGTCCACAAGGATCAGCAGAATTAATTTTTGGATTAAAAATAAATAGATTAGACAACCCTAGTTTGCCTGTTGAACAAAGAAGAACAACAACATTTGATTTTCAAGAAAAGATTCAAATGAATGTAATTGGTAAAATCGGAGATAAGCTTAAGTTAACAACAAATTTTAATACTGAAGCTACTTTCGATTTTGAAAATAATATGAAGCTAGAATATACTGGCTATGAAGATGAAATTATTAAGAAAATAGAAATAGGAAATGTAAGTTTACCTCTAAACGGTACTTTAATAACGGGAAGTCAGTCTTTATTTGGTTTAAAAACACAGATGCAATTTGGAAGAACTACATTTACGGGTATTCTTTCACAGCAAAAAAGTAGTACCTCAGAGATTGAGGTAAGCGGTGGAGCTCAGACTTCAGAATTTGATATATACGCTGATCAATATGAAGCTAATAAACATTTTTTTCTTGCTCACTATTTTAAAGAAAATTATGATAATTCTTTAGCTAATCTCCCATTTGTAAATTCTCCTATAAATATAACAAGAGTTGAAGTTTGGATAACCAATAAAACTGGGACAACTAATGACACAAGAAACATTGTTTCTTTTTTAGATTTAGGAGAAACTAGTGGTAATATTTACAATACTCAATTCACACTTTCTAATGGAAGTACATTTCCTGATAATAATGCAGCTAATGATATGTTTGAATCCTTAACGACAAATTTTAGTGGTATTAGAAATATTAATGATGTAAATAATATTCTTTCCTCTCAAATAGGAATAGGTTTTTTAAATGGACAAGATTATGAGAAATTAGAGAGAGCGAGAAAACTCTCATCACAAGAGTATTCAATACACCCTCAGCTTGGATATATTTCTTTAAATCAAGCATTAAATAATGATGAGGTCTTAGCTGTGGCTTTTCAATATACAGTAGGTAATAATACATTTCAGGTAGGTGAATTCACTTCATCAGGTCCCACTGCGCCTCAAACCTTAATTGTAAAGATGTTAAAGGGAACAAATTTTTCACCAAAATATCCTAACTGGGATCTTATGATGAAAAATATTTATGCTCTGGGAGCATATCAAATGAGTAGTAATAACTTTATTTTAGATATTGTTTATGAGAATACTGAAGAATCAGGAGCTCTAACAAACTATATTCCAGAAGGAATTATTGATGGAATTCCATTAATAAAGGTTGTTAATGTTGATCAATTAAATCAGCAAATGGATAATCAATCTGATGGGGTATTTGATTTTATAGAAGGTTTAACAGCTAAGACAGCTAATGGAAGAATTATATTTCCTGTTCTTCAACCATTTGGAGAGCATTTAAGATCTAAATTTTCAGATCAAAGTATTGCTGATAAATATGTTTATCAAGCTCTTTATGATTCCACACTAACAATTGCTCGTCAATACCCAGAACTTAATAAATTCCGAATTAAAGGAAGTTACCAAGGAGCTTCAGGATCAGAAATAAGACTTACCGCTATGAATGTTCCAGAGGGGTCTGTTACTGTTACGGCAGGCTCTCAGAAGTTAGTTGAGAATCAAGATTATACTGTTGATTATACAATGGGAAGGGTAACAATTATTAATGAAGGAATTTTAAATTCTGGAGTTCCAATTAAAATATCTCTAGAAAATAACACGATGTATGGTGTGCAAAATAAGACACTTGTAGGATTACACGCTGATTATGAAATTAATAAAGATTTTATAATTGGCGCTACGATGTTGAATCTTACAGAGAGACCATTTACAACAAAAATAAATACAGGAGATGAACCAATATCAAATACAATTTGGGGACTAGATGGAACATATCAAACTGAAGCGCCCTGGCTTACCAAGGCTGTAGATTTTCTCCCTTTTATAGAAACAAAGGCAAAGTCACGATTAATAGCTAATGCTGAATTTGCTCAACTAATTCCTGGTCACCATAGGGCTGTAGGTAAAAATGGAGTATCATATATAGATGATTTTGAATCTAGTAGAACTTCTATTAGCGTAAAAAATATGGGGGCTTGGAGAATTGCAAGTATTCCTCAAGGTCAAGAAGACTTATTTGAAAATGCTGCTTTAAACAATGATTTAATCTCCGGATTTAAAAGAGCAAAATTAGCATGGTATACAATTGATCCCCTTTTCTACAGAAACACTTCAATAACTCCACCAAATATTAATAAAACACTTTCGCTTGCTAATGGAAATACTATTGCTCAACAATCATATCATTACTCTAGAGAAGTTTTAGAAACAGAGGTTTTCCCCAATAAAGATCCAGATCTTGGAAGCCAAATCACTAATCTTTCAATTTTAGATATGGCTTTTTACCCTAACGAAAGAGGTCCGAATAATTATACCATAAATGGTTTAGGTGCAAATGGTAAATTATTAAATCCATCAAAAAATTGGGGTGGTATTATGAGGAAGCTTGAAACTAATGATTTTGAAGCTGCAAATATTGAATTTATTGAATTTTGGATGATGGATCCATTTAATATAGATGATGGATTAATTAATCATAGTGGTGGAGATTTATTTATTCAGCTTGGTAATGTTTCTGAAGATGTTTTAAAAGATGGATATAAAAGTTTTGAAAATGGTCTCCCAACTAGCTCTGATGTAGTTGATGTAGATACAACTGTATGGGGACGAGTTCCTACAAATTTCTCAATTGTAGAAGCATTTGATAATGATCCTTTATCAAGAGAGTTTCAAGATATTGGTTTAGATGGTTTAGCCAATAATGATGAGGTGTTATTTTATAAAGAAAATTATATTGATTTAATAGAAAATGCATATGGATCAACTTCTCCAGCTTATCAAAATGCAATAAATGATCCTTCGGCGGATGATTTTCATTATTTTAGAGGAACAGATTTTGATAATGCCTCAACAGACATATTAAGTCGATATAAGAAATTTAATAATACAGATGGTAATTCAGCTACTTCAGAGCAATCTGTTGAGAGTTATCCAACTGCTGCTTCCTCTCAACCAAACTCTGAAGATATTAATAGAGATCACACATTAAGTGAGACTGAAAGTTACTTTCAATATAAAGTTCGTTTATTTCCTGGTATGAATGTAGGTGATAGTTATATTTCTGATATTTTAGAAACAAGTGTTAAAACAGAAAATGGTAGTAATAGAAATATAAAGTGGTATCAATTTAGAGTACCTGTTTATTTACCAGATAATGTTGTTGGTGGTATTCAAGATTTTAAATCTATACGATTCATGAGAATGAATTTTGCTAATTTTAATGAACCTATTATTTGTCGTTTTGCCACTTTTGACTTAGTAAGAGGTGAATGGCGGAGATACAACTTTGATCTTTCAGAGCCTGGAGAATATATTCCAATAGATAATCAACAGCAAACTACATTTGATGTTTCAGCAGTTAATATTGAAGAAAATGGAAATCGACTTCCTATAAAATATGTTTTGCCACCAGGTATTGAGCAAGAAATAGATAACACCACCACGACACTTAGGCAGCAAAATGAACAGTCACTCGTTCTAAAAGTTTGTGACCTACAAGATGGAGATTCAAGAGCAGCTTATAAAACTTCTGATCTGGATGTGAGAGCATATAAGAGGATCAAGATGTTTGTGCATGCTGAAGGCCAGGAAGATAATTTAAATTATGGCGATTTATCTTGTTTTATTAGATTGGGAAGTGATTTTACTTCAAATTATTATGAGTATGAAATAATGCTACAACCAACTCCTCACTATGCATCTGCTCCTGCAGAGATTTGGCCAGAGCAAAATGAAATTGATATTGCTTTTGAAATTTTCCAACTTGCAAAACAAGAAAGAAATTTTAATAATTACGATGTAAGCACACCATTCATTAAATATGCGTCTTCTGGTAAGATAACTGTTGTTGGAAATCCAAATTTATCACAAGTGAAGACAATGATGATAGGAGTTAGAAATCCTAAAAAGAATAATATTAATAGCTTAGATGATGGATTATCAAAGTGTGGGCAGATTTGGGTTAATGAACTAAGACTAACAGACTTCGATGAGTATGGAGGCTGGGCTGCTAATTCAAGATTTACTGCAAGATTGGCTGATATTGGTAATATTACTTTGTCGGGAAATTTAAGTACAATTGGATTTGGTAGTATTGAAAAGAAGGTAAATGATAGACAGAAATATAATGCTTATCAATATGATATGTCTTCGAGTTTTGATTTAGGTAAACTTTTTTCAGAAGATTATGGCGTGAAAATTCCTATGTATATAGGAATATCTGAATCCGTGAGAAATCCTCAATATAATCCACTTGATCCAGATATATTATTGAGCACATCACTGCAAACACTTGGTTCTAAAGATGCCAAAGATTCTCTAAAATTTATTGCTCAAGATTATGTAAAAAGAAATAGTATAAACTTCACTAATATTAGAAAAACTCAAACAACAAAAAAAGGAAAAAAACCAAAAACTAATAAAGTTTATGATATTGAGAACTTTACATTATCTTATTCAAAGAATGAAACTTTTATAAGAAATATAAATACTGAATATAATAGAACTGTTAATTATAGAGGTGCTATTACATATAATTTTAATACCAAACCAAAAAATATTAAACCTTTTTCTAAGTTAAATCTTGGTAGATCTCCGTATATGAGGTTTATCAAAGATTTTAATTTTAATAATATGCCAAAATCTTTTTCATATAGAACAGATTTAGATAGAAACTATAATGAAACTAAGTTAAGAAATCTCAATAATGAGAATATGATAATTTCACCTACATACAACAAGTTTTTTAATTGGAATAAAATGTATGAATTTAAATATGATTTAACTCGAACATTAAAATTAGATTTTAATGCAAATAGAAAGGCTAGTATTGATGAGCCCGCTGGAAGAATAGATAAAAATGATCCAGATTATGATTTGAAAATGGATACAATATGGCAAAATTTTTGGGATTCAGGAAGGCCAACTTCTTACAATCAATCATTTACTTTAAATTACCAATTCCCATTAAATAAATTACCTATTCTTAATTTTCTTTCACTAAGTACGAGATATAGTGGTAATTATGATTGGAAGGCAGCTCCATTGGCATTACAAAATTTAGGAAACACAATTCAAAATTCTCAAACAAGACAGTATAACGGTCAAATAAATCTAACAACTCTTTATAATAAGGTTCCGTATTTTAAAAGAATAACTCAAGGAGCTCGAGATAGAGGGCGAATTCAGCCAAAGCAGAAAAATAAAAAAAAGAACAAAAAAGATGCTGAAGAGGAGGATAATAATATTAAGAAAAATATTAATGTATTTAATCATTTGACAAGATTCGTTTTAGGAATTAAAAATATTTCTTTTAACTATAGTGAAACAAGAGGAACTATGTTGCCAGGGTTTCTGCCAGAGCCACATTTCTTAGGCCAGCAGTGGGGAAATATGGCACCTTCTATACCTTTTGTTCTTGGTAGTCAAAATGATATTAGATCCATGGCCGCAAATAATAACTGGTTAACTCAGGATACATTATTAAATTCTTTATTTAAGAGAAATAAATCACAGAACCTTACACTTAGAAGTACTGTTGAGCCAGTAAAACAATTTAGAATAGAATTGACAGCCAATAGAACTTCTAGTTCAAATAATCAAGAATATTTTAAATGGGATAATTTAATAAATAATTATAATTCATTTAGCCCAACCGAGACTGGTAGCTATAGTATTTCTTTTATCTCATTTTCGTCTGCATTTAAAGGAAATAATGATGATTATTCTTCGGTTATTTTTTCTAGATTTAGAGGATATCGTGCTGATATTGCTAATAGACTTGCATCTCAAAACTCTAACTTTAATGGTTCTATAAGTTCTGAAACTGGTTTTCCAATTGAGTATTCTATAAATTCTGGAGACACAACAATTACTGGAGGATATGGGCCAACATCTCAAGATGTAATTATTCCAGCATTTTTAGCAGCTTATGGTGGTACAAGTTCTTTAAATGTTCCATTAAATAGTATGCCTAAAATTCCTTTGCCAAATTGGAGAATTACTTATGATGGCTTGATTAAATACAAGCTTTTTAAGAGATATTTTAGAAATTTTACAATTGGACATGCTTATAGAAGTTCTTATACAGTCAGCTCATATAATACAAATTTAGACTATATAGTAGGAGATGAGATTAATTTAAATAATATGAGTTATCATGTCCAAAAAGAAATTGCACAAGTTGCAATTAATGAACAATTTAGTCCTTTATTAAAACTTGATGTCACATGGAAAAATAGTTTAATTACTAAAATTGAAATAAAAAGATCAAGAATGATATCATTATCTCTTTCAAACAATCAGCTTACTGAAACAGCAACAAAAGATTATGTGATTGGAACTGGATACAGAATTAAAGACCTACAATTTAGATTTATTTCAGGTGGGAGAGGGAAAAAAATGTCATCAGATTTAGATATTAAATTAGATTTAAATATCAGAAATAATAATACTATAATTCGAAAGATTATTGAGGATGTGGAACAGATAACAATGGGTCAGCAAGTTATAAGTATCAAGTTTTCAGCGGATTATGTATTGAATCAAAGACTAAATATTCGAGCATTTTATGATAAAGTTGTGACTAATCCTTTTATTTCAACAACATTTCCTGGATCAATTACAAACGCTGGTTTTAGTCTAAGATTTACATTAGCTGGATAATTTTGATTAGATAGAAAAAATTGTATTTTTGACAAAATTTATTATATGAGTTTTCCATTAGAATTGAAGTATACAAAAGACCATGAATGGTTAAGAATTGAAGGAGGTTTTGCTTATGTAGGCATTACTTATTTTGCTCAAGGAGAACTTGGGGATATTGTTTATGTTGATGTTGATACTGAGGGTGAAGATCTTGAGTCTGAAGCTGTATTTGGTTCTGTTGAGGCTGTAAAAACTGTCTCTGATCTGTTTATGCCATTAAACGGAAAAGTTATTGAATTTAATGAATTGTTAGAGGATAGTCCTGAATTAATTAATAGTGACCCTTATGGAGATGGTTGGATAATCAAAGTTTCTATTGATGACGTAACTGCTTTAGATCACCTTTTAAGCTCTGAAGATTATCAAAAACTTGTAGATTAATAAACTGAATATGCAGCCAAAAAAGAATCCAAAAATTAGTCTTGAAAGTAAAAAGTCTTTGTTTTTTCAAATAGGACTAGCTGTCACTCTAGTTCTAGTTTTAATTGCGTTTGAATGGAAAAGCTACGAGAAAAATGATTATAATCTAGGTAGTCTAAATCTTGATGATATGGAAGAAGAAATTATACCTATCACTAGACAGGAGGTTAAGCCACCGCCGCCGCCGCCGCCACCACCTGAAGTTATTGAGATTGTGGAAGATGAAGTTGAAATCGAAAATGAAGTTGAAATTGAGGATACTGAAACTGATGAAGATGAAATTATCGAAATAGAAGAAGAAGATGATGAAGAGTTCTTTATGGTTGTTGAAAATATGCCAGAGTTTCCAGGTGGTGATTTAGGATTAATGAAGTTTATTCAAAAAAATGTAAAATATCCTGCTATTGCTAAAGAATATAATATTACTGGTAAGGTATATGTTAGCTTTATTGTAGATAAGGGTGGCTCTGTTACTAATGTAAAGATAGTAAGAGGAGTAGACAAAAATTTAGATGCTGAAGCTTTAAGAGTAGTATCTGCTTTACCTAAGTATAAGCCTGGAAAGCAAAGGGGTAAGCCTGTAAGAGTTATGTTTACTATTCCAATTAATTTTACACTTAACTAGATTAATTAAATAATCATTCCTGCACCAACTGTTTCATTTGTTGCTTCATTCACAAGAATAATACTACCAGTATTTCTGTTCCTTCTATAACTGTCAAAGAATAATGGTTTTGTAGTTTTAATAGAAATTCTTCCAATATCATTCATTTCTAAATCATTTTCTTGTTCCAATCTATGTAAAGAATTAATATCTATTTTATATTTAATTTCTTTTATTATACATCTTGTAGTTTGACTGGTATGTCTAATTGTATATTTTCCTTTTGGAATTAATTTTCTTTCATTCATCCAGCAAATCATAACCTCTATATCTTGACTGATTTGTGGCTGATTATTTGCGCGTACCAGCATATCACCTCTGCTAATATCTATATCATCATTTAATGTAATGCATACAGACATTGGTGAAAAAGCTTCATGGATTTCTCCATTAAATGTATCAATTGATTTAATAGTTGATTTTTTACCAGAAGGTAATGTCATGATTTCATCTCCTGTTTTAAATACCCCACCTTCAATTCTTCCTGCATAACCTCTATAATCAGGATGCAATTCAGACTGAGGTCTTATAACGCGCTGAATAGGAAATCTACAGTCTACGTGATTATGATCAGAGCCTATATGAATATTTTCAAGAAGATGAATTAATGTAGAGCCTTCATACCAATCCATGTTTTTCGATCTTTCAACAACATTGTCTCCTTTTAATGCAGATATTGGAATAAAGTTTACATCCTTTATCTCAAGTTTTGAAGCGAATTTTTTAAAATCAGATTTTATTTTCTCAAATTCTTCTTGCCCATAATCTACTAAATCCATTTTATTCACACAAACTGCAACGTGAGGAATTTGAAGTAGTGAGGCAATAAAAGCATGTCTCTTTGTTTGTTCTATAACTCCATGTCTAGCATCTATTAAAAGAAGAGCAAGATTAGCTGTTGATGCTCCTGTAACCATATTTCTTGTATACTGAATATGTCCTGGAGTATCTGCAATAATAAATTTTCTTTTAGGAGTGGCAAAATATCTATATGCAACATCTATTGTAATTCCTTGCTCTCTTTCAGATCTTAATCCATCAGTTAATAATGCAAGATTTATACCCTCTTCTCCTCTTTGCTCATTAACCTCTTGAAGGTTTTGGATTTGATCTTCAAAGATTGCTTTACTGTCATAAAGTAAACGACCTATTAAAGTACTTTTTCCATCATCAACACTACCAGCAGTAGTAAAACGCAGTAGTTCCATATCTAAGTATCCTTTTGATTCACTCATAATAATAATTTAAAAATAGCCCTCTTTTTTTCTATCTTCCATTGCTGCCTCAGATCTCTTATCATCTGCTCTTCCACCTCTTTCTGTAACTCTTGTAGTTGCAACTTCTTCAATTATCTCTTCCATTGTAGAAGCTAGTGATTCAGAAACCCCTGTACATGTCATATCCCCAATTGTTCTACATCTAACAGTTTTTTCTTCCCAACTTTCGTCTTTTTTTAGAGAAATATGGGCGCATTTAGCTAAAAGAACTCCATCTCTGCTAACAACCTGTCTTTTATGAGCAAAATATAGAGATGGGATTGCAATTTTTTCATTTAAAATATATTGCCATACATCCATTTCTGTCCAATTTGATATTGGAAAAACTCTGAAATGTTCACCGATATTTTTTTTGCCATTAAACAAGTTCCAAAGTTCAGGGCGTTGGTTTTTTGGGTCCCACTGACCAAATTCATCTCTATGTGAAAAAAATCTTTCTTTAGCTCTAGCTTTTTCTTCATCTCTTCTAGCGCCACCAAGGGCACAATCATAATTTCCACTTTCAATTCCTTCCAATAGAGTAACTGTCTGTAATCCATTTCTAGAAGGATTTAATCCAGACTCTTCAATTGCTGTTCCATTATCTATTGATTCTTGAACAAGCTTAATTATTAATTTTTCACCTGTCTCTTTTATTAATTTATCTCTAAAATTTATTGTTTCCGGAAAATTATGTCCTGTATCAATATGCATTAAAGGAAAAGGGATTTTATCAGGAAAAAATGCTTTTCGTGCTAAGTGAAACATAATTATTGAATCTTTTCCTCCAGAGAATAGCATTACAGGTTTTTCAAATTGTGCGGCAACTTCTCTTATGATAAAAATAGCTTCAGATTCTAAAACTTTAAGATGAGTTAAATTATATGAGTTCATTTTTTTATTTTAGGTAGGACAAATTTACTCAATTCTTCAATTGATTCGTTAAAAGATTTTTCGTTTGTAATTAATTCTAAATCGGCTTGTTCAGGAGCCTCGTAATTAGAACTTATTCCAGTAAAGTTTTTAATTTTTCCATTTAATGCTTTTTTGTAAAGTCCTTTTACATCTCTTTGCTTACATGTTTCTAATGAAGCATTTATATAAACCTCAATAAAATCTTCTTTACCTATTATATCTTTTGCGAGCTGTCTCATTTTTTTTAAAGGACTAACAAAGCAGTTTATTGTCACTACTCCAGAATTAAGAAATAGCTTTGAAACTTCTGCTATTCTTCTTATGTTTTCTGTTCTATCACTTTCGCTGAAAGATAAGTTTTTATTTAAGCCAACTCTAATATTGTCACCATCTAAGATTTGGTTGATAATTCCTTTTGAAAAAAGATATTTCTCCAAACCTTTAGCAATTGTAGTTTTTCCTGATCCTGACATTCCAGTTAACCAAATAACTTTTGAGTTTTGATTTAATAAATTTTCTTTGTCTTTTCTTTGAATAATATCTTCAAAAATTGGAAATAAATTTTTATTTGTTGATTTCATGATTGACTTGCTAAATTACTAAAATTTTAGAAAGATAAATTCATGTTAAATCTGATTATTTAATTAGATTTGAATTATGATTTTTAAATCTATTCTATGAAGTTAGAAATTGCTAAATATCTTGATGTAACTTATCTTAAAACAGCAGATGAATTATCAACTTCTAATAAAGAAAATAAAAAAAATGTACTAAACGTTATTTTACAAGCAATTGAAATGTCTGCTGCTTGTATTATGATAAGACCTGAGTATGTTCAACTAGCTAGAGAACAAGTATTAGAGCATAAATCTAGTGTTGTTATTGGAACTGTTGTAGATTTTCCTTTTGGTAACTCTTCTACTAATGAGAAGGTTTCTCAAGCTCTTGTTGCGATAAATAATGGAGCTACTGATATTGATTTTGTTTGTGATTATAATTCTTTTAAAAGGGGTAGTTTTGATAAGTTTGATGCTGATGTATTGAGTGGGACTGAAATAGTTATTAGTCATAAAAAGACTGTTAAATGGATTATTGAAACAGGAGCTCTCTCAAAAAAAGAGATAAGAGCAATAACATTAAGAATTTACACTCTACTTTCACCTATCTATTTTAAAAATTTAAAAGATATTTTTATTAAAACCAGCACTGGTTATTATGGTGGTTCTGGGGCAAATATTAAAGATATTAAAACTATTAAGTCAGTTTGCGGTAATTTATCTGTTAAAGCTTCTGGAGGAGTCTCTGATTTAAAGTCAAGCATTGAAATGATAGAAGCTGGAGTAACTAGAATAGGTACATCCAAAGCTCAAAATATTTATAATGAAAGTTTGAAAAATGAATTATAATCAATTATTAATTACAGCTATTAAAGCATGTGTTTCTGGAGGAAAAGAAATAATGAGAATTTATAACTCAGATTTTCATGTTGAGTATAAAGAGGATAATTCACCACTGACTTTAGCTGATAAAAATTGTAATACAATTATTGAGAAAAACCTTTTAAAAACTAATATTCCAATTTTAAGTGAAGAGGGGGGGGAGATTGATTATAATAAGAGAAAAGAGTGGAGTCTTTTATGGCTGGTTGATCCATTAGATGGTACAAAAGAATTTGTTAAAAGAAATGGAGAGTTTACAGTAAATATTGCACTTATTTTAAATGGAAATCCAATTCTTGGGGTAGTCTATGTGCCAGTTAAAAGGGTTATTTATTTTGCTAGTTTAGGTACAGGAGCCTTTAAGGCAGTTATTGACCTTGAAATAAATACCCTAGAAGATTTGATTTTAGAATCTACTAAATTACCGATTAGGAAAAATAAAAATTCGTATGTCATAGTTGGTTCAAGATCTCATATGTCTGATGAGACAAAAGTTTTTTTTGAAGAAAAAAAGAAAGAACATGATAGTGTTGAAATATTATCAATAGGATCTTCATTAAAATTATGTATGGTTGCTGAGGGAACTGCAGATGTTTACCCAAGATTTGCCCCAACAATGGAGTGGGATACAGGAGCAGGACATGCTATCGCTAATATTGCTGGCTTTAAAGTTCATGATTACATTACAAAAAAGGAATTAAATTATAATAAGGAAAACCTTTTAAATCCTTGGTTTATTGTTTTCTAATTCTATGCTTAAAAGAATTAAATATAATCTAGAAGATAAAGACTTTGCAGAATTGTTTAACAAAGGAGGTCTTGCTTTTCTTTATAGAATAGGTGGACAGCTTTTAGGATTTTTACTAACTTTTGTTATTGCGTATTTTTTTGGCGCTAATGGCCTAGGAGAGTATGTTCTTGCTATAGTTGTTCTTAGAGTTTTTGTTTTAATTGCCAAATTTGGTTTAGATACTGCATCTATAAAATTTATAGCTTCTTTTGCTTCAGAGAGAAATTTTGAAAGTATAAGGTTGTTCAGAGAAAAATCTTTGATTTTTATTACTTTCACTTCAATTTTATTATCACTATTAATGTATTTTAACTCAGCTTTTATTGCTGAACTAATAAGTGCTAATGTTCATCACATAAAGATTAATGCATTTTTTATTTTACCACTCTCATTTTTTATGTTTCATTATCAAAATCTCCGGGGATTAAAAAAAATAGGTTTTTATTCTTTTTTCTTTTGGATGTCACAAGCCTTATTTTCTCTTATATTTATTTTAATTTTTACTAGTTTTTCTAAGGATTCTAATATTCCATTATATGCTTATCTATCAAGTTTAATAATTATATCTATATTTTCACTTGTTGTTTTTCAATACCTTTTTAATAAAGAAAAGAAAGATAAAAATGAGAGAGTTGAAAATTTAAATATCAAAGATATTCTTTTAGTTGCCTCCCCTTTAATGCTTGCACAAGCTGTCCAATTTATTATGTCATGGACAGATAAAATAATGCTAGGTGCTCTTGACACTCCGTCTGTCATTGCTGGTTTAACAACGAATACAGCAGAAATAGGAGTATATCATACCGCTTTTAAATTATCTATGTTTGCTACAATTAGTTTACTTGCTATAAAAAGTATTGCAGCTCCAAAATTTGCAGAACTTTATAGAAACAAGGATTTCAAAGGTTTACAAAAGGTAACTCACCAGTCAACAAAATTAATTTTTTGGACTACATTACCTTTGGTATTAATTTTTGTTTTTTTTTCAGAATTTCTTATGGGTATATTTGGAGAGGAATTTAAGATTGGTATTTTGTCATTTATTATTTTGTCTAGTGGTAGGCTTGTTGTGGCATTCTCTGGTGCAGCTGGAAATCTTTTGCAAATGTGTGGTAAACAAGTTGTTTTTATGAATGTTGCTATTATTGGTTCAGTTATAAATATTGTATTAAATTATGCTTTAATACCAGTCTATGGGATTAATGGTTCTGCCATAGCTACTACTATCAGTATTGTTATATTTAATTTGCTTCTAGTGTATTTTGTAAAAAAAGAATTTGGCTTTTATACTTTTTATATTCCTTTTTCAAAAAAAATAATTAAATGAATTTTCCGAATCTATTAATTGTAGGAGCTGCAAAATCTGGAACAACATCATTGTATAATTATTTATCAAAACATCCTGATATTTTTATGTCTGTAAATAAGGAACCTCATTTTTTAATTAATAAAGAAATAGGTTCTACAAGAATTCCTAACGGAATTAATGATTTAGAAGAATACACTGAATTATTTAAAAATGGAAGTAGCTTCAAATACAGAGGAGAGGCCAGTGCAATGTATTTGCAATTTCCAGATATATCAATAAAAAATATACGAAAATACTTATCGCCTAAAACAAAGATTTTAATAATGCTAAGAAATCCTATTGATAGAGCTTTCTCGGGTTATCATCATGTAAGAAGATTTAATAAAATTGAAAATTTAAATTTTGAAGAAGCAATTAATGTTTGTGAAGATAGATATGTAAGAAATTTAAATATTACCCCGGCAAGTAGGTATTTAAATATTGGCTTGTATTCTGAAAAGGTCAGTAAATATTTAAATGAATTTAAAGAACATGTTCATATTGTTATTTATGATGATTTTATTTCTGATGCAAATAATGAATTATTAAAAGTATATGATTTTTTATCAATAAAAGATTTTAAAGTAAATACTAAAGAAAAACATATGGTTGGGGGCTGGCAATGGAATCATATTATTTTTCGAAATATTTTTTTGAGCAAAGGTGTTTTAAAAACAGTAATAAAATTTATTTTACCTATACCTAAGCTTCGAGTTTTTGTTAAAAATATTTTTATAAAAATTCAAACATCTAATGTTAGAGCAATGAAAGCATCAACAAGAGAGATTTTGTTAAAATTTTATTATGATGATGTAATTAAATTATCAAAAATAACTTCTTTAGATCTTAAGAAATGGTTAAAATGAATTTGCCCAACACTATGATTATTGGAGCTTCAAAATCAGCAACAACCTCATTGTATGATCTTTTAAAAAATCATGACAATATTTTTGCACCATCTTTTAAAGAACCTCACTTTTTCAATTTTGATGATAATTTTAGTAAAGGGTTAGATTGGTATTCTAAAACATATTTTAGCAGAGTAAGAAAAGAGCATATCATCTTAGATTGTACCCCAACTTATTTGTATTCTAAAAATACTCCAGAAAGAATTTTTAATTCCCTTGGAAATAATATGAAGTTTATTGTTGTTGTGAGAAACCCTGTTGATAGAGCATATTCTCATTTTTTACATTCTAAAAGAGACGGTTTAGAGAAGTTAAAATTTTCTGAGGCTTTAGAAAATGAAAGTTCTAGATTAATTGAGGCACAAAATAATAATGATTTTTTATCAGAACTTCGATTTTCATATATTGCTCAAGGAATGTATTTTAATATGCTAAGTAATTATTTAGAATTCTACTCTATGGATAATTTTTTAATTTTAGATTTTGATTATGATATAAAAAATGACTTTACAAGTGGTTTGAGAAAAATATCTAAATTTCTTAATCTTAATATTTCAAGTATTAACACGGATTTTCATAGTAATAAAAGTAGTAAAGCTAGGTTCCCATTTTTGAAAAATATTTTAAAATCAAAAGGATTCTTTAGAAGAATGGCTAAGAAGATTGTTTTTTCAACTCAAACAAGACAACGTTTGAAGAACAAAATAAATAGATTAAATGAAAAAGAGCATAGTTTTTCTAAATTATCACATGAATTAAAATCAAGTTTAATGAGACGTTATTTTAATGAAGATATAAGCCTTTTAGAGAGTTTGATTAATGAGCAAAAGAATTGGAATAATTAATTATGTATACGCTTAATCAAAAATACACAGATAATATATTAACACTTTTGCTTGTTTTTACAGGTGGGGGTTTGTTATTTGTTTTTAATAGGAATTTAATGTACTATTTTTTTCTTGCTTTACTTTTTGGAGTAATTATAATAAATGCCTCTGAATTAAAACGTTCATTATCAAATTCTATAATTTTTACTTTTATAACTATTATTTCTCTTTTTGTTATAAATTTTTTATTTGCTTCTTCTGAGCAATCATTAGATAAGTATCTTTATTATTTTACTGTAATTATAAGTTCTATTCTTTTTTATGTTCATTTTAAAAATAATAGAGGTAATCATGTTTTTTTACTTCGTTTAAATTTTATTTTAAAGATTATTTTTTTTCATGCTTTATTTAATTTCTTAGCATATTTTTTCGTTTATGATCAGCTGTTTACTATAGAGTCAGAATATTATACTTGTAAGACATATAACTATTTGTTTTATTATGCCTCTGATGAAATTAGTTTGTCAGTAATGAAGTTATTTGGAATAGAATTCTGTAGAAATCAAGGGTTATTTTGGGAACCTGGTGTTTTGCAAGTCTATTTAAATATTTTTTTCTTTTTAGAAGCTTTTGTTTACAATAGGAAAAGATGGCTATTACTAGTAGGCTTTGTTATTCTTGGAACTTATTCAACCACAGGTATTATTATTTTAATTGTTCAATTGTTTTTCTTGCTAATTCAGCAGATAAGAACAAACGTAATTATTTTACCAATAATTTTTCTTTCTTTCATACCGATATACTTTATTTTTTCTGTTAATATTGAAGAAAAGTTTAAAGGAAACAGAGTTTTTTCATTCCAGAAAAGACTTTTTGACCTTACTCAACCTTTATTTATTGCTGCCTCACATCCTTTAACAGGAGTAGGATTAGATTTAGATCAATTTCAAAAATTGCGATATGAGTTTTATATTGATAGTGAAAGTTTAGAGTTAATTAATGAAACTCTAGGAGTTTCTTTAAGGGGAGCGGGAACTAGTGCTGGAAGTGCAAATTCTTTAACGTTTTTAATGGCAGCAATGGGTTTTCCAACCGCAATTTTATTAGTTTTTATGTTTCTCCGGCAGAAGATAATTGAAAAGCATAAATTATTATTTTTTATTATAGTATTTACATCTGTAATGTCAGAGCCTTTATTTCTAAGACCTTTCTTCTTTATTTTTATAGTTTCAGGCTTCTATAATTTCTTTATTAAATTTACAGCTTACAGAAGCAAATTATTATGAAAAATATATTAATTACTGGCGGAGCTGGTTTTATTGGTTCAGCAATTGCTGAAAGGTTGATTTCTCTTGAATATAACATTACTATCTTAGACAATCTATCCTCTAAAATTCATAATAACAGAAATATTTATGATAAATTAAAGAAAAAAACAAATTTTTTCATTGGAGATATAAATGTTAGAAAAGATTGGGAAAACGCAATTCTTGATCAGGATGCTATAATTCATTTAGCTGCTGAAACAGGGACCGGAGAATCTATGTATGATATTTACAATTACACAAATACAAATGTTTCAGCTACGGCTCTTATGCTAGATGTTTTAACAAATAGTCAACATAAGGTTAAAAAAATTCTTCTTGGATCCTCTCGTGCAGTTTATGGGGAAGGGATGTACAAATGTAAAGAACAAGGAGTTGTTTTTCCTTCTTGTAGAAAAAATAAAGATCTTAAAGTGGGGGTATATGATTTTATGTCTCAATCCTCAAGCTCAAAAT
This sequence comes from uncultured Flavobacteriales bacterium, assembly GCA_905181585.1. Taxonomy (GTDB): domain Bacteria; phylum Bacteroidota; class Bacteroidia; order Flavobacteriales; family BACL11; genus CAJIYG01. The sequence goes on along the minus strand of CAJIYG010000001.1, from coordinate 144,191 downwards.
TAATTCCAATTCCTACAAATGAGGAATCTCACATTTTACCAACATCAGTTTATGCAATTAATAAATTAAACCAAGAACAATTAATTTTACTTGTTGCAAAAAATTTAAATATAAATACTACTGTTCTTCGATTCCAAAATGTTTTTGGTCCAGGACAATCTCTTTCTAATCCATATACTGGTATTTTATCAATATTCTCTACCATAATTCTCAATAATAATAATATTGATGTTTATGAAGATGGTCTTCAGTCAAGAGATTTTATTTATATTGATGATGTTGTGGAAGCCTCTTACTTAGCATTAACTGATAATGATAGCGGAGAAGTGTTTAATGTTGGGACAGGAATAGCAAGTAAGTGTTTTAGATGTTGCTGAAAAATTAAAGTCATTATTCAATTCTGATATTAATATTGAGATTTCAGGTAAATATAGAACTGGAGATATTCGACATAATTTTGCTGATATTTCAAAAATTAAAAATCATTTAGGCTTTTGTCCTAAGTTCTCTTTTGATGAAGGGTTAGATAAATTTGTGTCTTGGGTAAAAACACAAGAGATCTATGATGATAAATATTTAGAATCTATAAACAAGTTAGAAGGAAAAGGTTTAATAAAATGATCAGATCATTATTATTTTTTACTTGCCTTATGTCTTCTCAGTATTCATGTGCACAAAGTGCATTAAATGAAAACATATTTGGTTTTGCAACTTCAAATACATTTACTTATTTTAATGTTAAAAGTGAGAATTTTAAAGAAAATTGTGACGAAATATCTCCAAGATTATTAAGGTTTCCTGGAGGAGCAGTAGGTAATTTTTATCATTTTGATGCTCCAGCTTATGGTATCAAGCTTAATGAGGTTGACTCATTAATTGGAGGTAAGTTTCCAAAAAGAGCAAGAGGTCTAATTAGCTTTTCAAAGAAAAATAATCATAATATAAACTATATCTATGAATTTATTGATTTAGCCAAACAACATCAGTCAAATGTAGTTTTGGTTGCCAATATGCTTACTGGAGATAAAGAAGATATTATATCAATGATTAGTTTGATGAGAGAAAATAATTTAAATGTTGTGGGCGTAGAATTAGGAAGTGAATTATCTAATAAGAGCTATTTTGACAAAGGATATACTATTGATGAATATCTTTATAGTGCAAAAGAACTTTCTAAATATATAAAAAGTGTTTTTCCAGCAATCAAGACTGCAATTGTTGCTGCTCCTATAGTTGAGAGTAAAGAGCATAGGCATTCAGTTTGGAATAAAAGTCTTTCTAAGAACAATTTTTATGATGCTATTATTGTTCACTCATATGCCAAGGTTGTAAAGGGAAAAGATAAGTATGGTCAGATGATATTTGAGGAAAATGAAGGTAATCCTGAAGTTTCATTTTTAAATTATAAAAATAGGATTAGCTCATTTTTTAATGAGTCATATCCATTAGAAATATCAACCTATAATTCTATTTTTAAAAATATCCCAATTTGGATTACTGAATGGAATTTACAATATTCTAAAAAAACAGGAAATACCCTTCTACAATCATTATTTGTAGCAAATTATTTTTTAGAAATACTTTCTAATAAAGAATTTAAAAGTATTTCTCTAACCACATTTCATAATTTAGCTGGACGAGATTTTGGAGGTTCAGTGTTTCAGAAAAAAAATGGTAAAACATATATACAATCAACATTCAGCAGTATTAGAATGATTAGTAAAATTTTTGCGCTGGATTCTCATTCAATTTTAAAAGAAAAAATTGAGCCAGATCTATATAAATATACTATAATAAATGAAGAGGCTATGTCTATGATTTTTTATATTAACTGGTCTAATGAATCAAAATTGATTCTAGAAAATAATACTTTAATTAAAAAAGAGGAAATGTTTGGGGCAAATTTATTTAATCTTAGCAGTGATGATGATGGAATTATATTTAGTAATCAGATTCCTTTAAAAGATAAAGAACTTAAAGCTTACAGTTTGACAGTTTTTATTTCAAATGACTAATTCTCCTAAAATTTTTATTGTTGGTTCCAGTAGATCTGGTACTACAATGATGTCTCGTGTTTTGTCAAACCATTCGCTAATATTTAGTTTGAAAGAATTACATTTCTTTAGTCAAATATATTCAAATAGAATAAGTGATAGTGTTAATTATAATACTTCAATCACGATACTTGCTAAATTGTTTTCTAGACAAGAAAATGGATTATTTAGTAATGATGAATTTCAAAATTTTAAAAAAAAATCAGAATTAATACTTGACAAAAGCAGACAATATACCTATTTTGAATTATTTAGTATCTTCTCAGAGGATATTTTGAAAGAAAATAGTAAACATATAATTTGTGATCAGACACCCAATAATAATTTCTATATAAATGATATACTTAAGGAATTTCCCGAAGCAAAAATTATTAACATGGTCAGAGATAGTCGTGATGTTTTATTGTCACAAAAAAATAAGTGGAAAAGAAAATTCTTAGGAGCAAAAAAAATTCCTTTAATGGAAAGTATTCGTTCTTTCTTATTGTATCATCCAATTACAACAACTTTTTTTTGGAGATCTTCATTAAAACAAACAGAGATGTTTATTTCACATCCAAATTTATTGATAATGAAATTTGAAGATTTTATTCTTTCACCTCAAAAAAAATGCTTGGATCTTTGCAGTTTTTTAAATTTAGATTTTGAAGAAAATATGCTTTTAGTTCCAAACATTGGCTCTTCTACTAAAGAAGATACCATTGAAGATTTAAGAATAGATTCAAGTAAGATGTCTAAATGGAAGTCTGGTGGTTTGAACAATGCTGAGATTTTTATTTCACAATTTATATCTAGTAATTATATGAAAAAGTATGGATATCAAAATGAGCGTTTCTCTTTACCACCTTTGGGTGTTTTATTTTATTTATTATCTTTTCCAATCAAGTTTTTCTTTTCTGTATTTTTAAATTTTAGCAGATTGTCAAGTGTGATGGATTTATTAAAAAATAATAGAAGATGAAAGTAGATTTCTTTATTGTTGGAGCTCCTAAGGCAGGCACTACTTCACTATATAATTATCTCAATCAGCATAAAGATGTTGTGATGAGTTCTGTTAAGGAGCCTAATTATTTTTCTAAAGAAGAACTGAAATCACAAAAATTATATTATAATTCTAAAAATGTTGTTTCCGAAATGGATTATCATAATTTATTTAAAACTAATGATGAAAAAAAGAAGTTAGGTGAGGCTAGTGTTTCATATTTGTTTTACTCCAAGGTTTCAAATAGAATTTTCAAGTATAATAAAGCTTCTAAAATTATTATTCTTTTAAGAAATCCTGTAGATCGAGCATTTTCACATTATAAAATGGACTCTCGCTTAGGTTTTGTAAAGTCAGATTTTGAAGAGCTAATTGATAATTGTGATGAAAATAATTTTTCTCTTTTTCATCAACAATATATTAGTCTTGGTATGTATCACTCTCAAGTCAAAAATTATATCGATCAATTTGGTGTTGCAAATGTTTGTGTCATGTTTTACGAAGATCTTAAGAGAGATAGAGTTTTATTCTCAAAGAATATTTTTAGCTTTCTTAATTTAAATCATGATACTAGTATTAATTTTAATTTAAAATATAATAAGTCCAAACTTCCTTCTAATAATTTTTTGAAATTTTTATATTCGATTTCTTTAGTTCGAAAAATAGTATCTTTTCTTTTGAATGAAAGTATAAGCAATTTTATAAATAAAAACTTTTTTATTAATAGTAAAGAAGAAATTTCTGATGAATTAAGACAAAAGCTAAATCAGATTTTTTTAAAGGATATATGTATGCTTGAAAAATTATTGAATAAAGATCTTTCTTTATGGAAAAAATAGGAGTTGTAACAGTTTTATTTAATTCTGCAAAAGTAATTATGCCATTCATTGAATGTGTAATCTCACAACAACATACCAAATTCAATATTTACATAATTGATAATAATTCACAAGATAATTCTTTAGAGATTATTTCTAATTTTACTGACTCAAGGATAAGATTAATTAGAAATGACTCAAATATTGGAGTTGCGGCTGCTAATAATATTGGAATAAAGAATGCCTTTAAAGATAATTGTTCAAAAGTTTTATTATTAAATAATGATATAGAATTTTCGTCTAATTTATTCTCTGGATTAATACAGGCTCAAGATTTGTATGGCTGCAGTTTAGTTGCTCCAAAAATAATGTTTCATTCAAATAAAGATATTATTTGGTATGCTGGAGGATGGTTTAAAAAAATTAATGGTTTTCTTCCATTTCATCGTGGATTAAAAGAGAAAGATATAGGGCAGTTTAATACTCCAGTTCAAGTTGATTACGCCTCAACCTGTTGTCTCTTAGTAAATAAAGAAGTAATCGAAGATATTGGCTTTATGGATGAAAAGTATTTTGTTTATTTTGATGATACTGACTTTTTATTTAGAGTATTTTTAAATGACAAACATAAACTGTGGTATTCACCTAATTTAGTCCTATTTCATAAAGTTGGTAGTTTGTCAAACTCTTTTAAAGGAAAGAAAGTGCGTGGAGACTTTTTTTTACAACAAAATATAAAAAATCATGTTTATTTTTTACGAAAAATAAAAAGTCTATATGCTTACTTTTTCATTATTTTTTTGTTTTTTAAAAATAATCTTCGGTATATTTTTAGTTCTAGTATGAAAAAAAATTTTGCAACTTTTTTACTAGTAAATAAGTCTTATTTTCAGGGATTTAAATTATAGTTTTTTACCTATCACTAGAGAGTCGTTAAATATTTCTTTTACCATAATTAAGCTAACAGAATCATTTGTATGAATTGGGTCAGTAAAACAATGGCGACAATTTGTTATTGAGTTAGGGAAATCATAGTCAATTACTGTACCAATTTCTTTTATTTCTTCCTTGAATCTATTTTCTTCATCTATAAGATTAAAATCTGTTACTCTTTGTCTAAATTCTTGATGATGTGGAACATTTAATAAGGTTAGATTAATATTATTTTCTATACAGTATTCATTTACTTCTTTTAGTCTAGGGATTAATTTTTTTGGGTATTTATATTTTGAGTATTGATTTTTAGCTACTGTGCTTATATTGTATTGCCACCAAATTTTTTTGTCTTTGAAACTTTTCCCATTTAATTCTCTTTTGAGCATGATGTTCCTTGAAATATTAGGAATTTCAGTTTTGAAAAATGACTTATAATTGCTTTAGTTGTAACTTCTAAAACATTTCCGTTGAAAATGTACATTAAAGGATTTGCAATCATTCTCTCAATCTCATGAACTCTGTTAGAGTAAGCATATTCATTAAATAAGTTAAAATTTATTCCAAGTATTACATTTTCTAAGTTGGAGTATTTAGCCGATATCCAGAACAAATCAATTATTTCATTAAGCTTGGCAGCATTTGAGTGAAGAATGAAATATTCATCTCCTGATATTTTTTCAATTTCATTTACCGAAAGTCTTTTTATTCTAGAATCTCCAATTATAATATTTTGAGTTGGAGTATTTTAAATGAGAGTGTATTATAAAGAATAGAATTTAGTTTTCTTGCTGTTTTATATTCAGTTTCTTTACTTATAATATTTGAGTAATTAAAGTAATTGAAAGGGTCTATTTGTATTAAAATAAAAATCCATATTAATATTGGGCTTATTAGAATACATAATTTAATAATAAGTTTTTTAATGTCTTTTAATATCATTAGAACTGGAAATATATAAAGTTATTAATTGTCGAGTGTGGCGCTAGAAATAGTAATCCGTAAATCAAGAAATAATACAATACCCATCTTATCAATTTAGATTTTTTTTGAAGTTTATTCCAGACATTTCCAGACCTTTCATATGTGCTGAATCCAATTAATAATATTATTAATAATAAACATTTTAATATGTCATTTAGATATAATCCAATTCCTCTAAATTGTGTTCCAAAATTAGAATATTCACTCAATTCTGGCATGATATTATTTAACACATACAAGGCATCAGTTAAATTATTAGCACGAAAGAAAATCCAAGCAAAAGCAACTAATATAAATGTAATACTTACGTCTAATAATCTATTTAGTATTGGACTAAAAGATTTAATTTTTTCTGAAATATTGTTTTTTCGTGTCTTGAAAATTATAGCTAAAATAAGATACGATCCATGTAATCCTCCCCAAATAATAAATGTCCAATTTGCCCCATGCCACAAGCCACTAAGCAAAAAGGTTATTATTATATTATAGTACCATTTCCATTTGATCACTCTATTTCCTCCCAGAGGGATGTATAGATAGTCCTTAAACCAAGAAGATAGTGTAATATGCCATCTTTGCCAAAATTCTTGTATTGATTTTGAGAAATATGGTCTTTTAAAATTCTCTCTTAATTCAAAACCCATAACTCGAGCTGATCCAATGGCAATATCAGAATATCCTGAGAAGTCACAATATATTTGAAAAGTAAAAAATATAGTTGCAACTATAAGAGCAATCCCTGAATAATTATCGATATTGTTATACACTCCGTCTACTAAAATAGCCAGATTATCTGCAATTACTATTTTTTTATAAAACCCCCAAAGCATCTTTTGTAATCCTGATTTAACTCTTGAATATGAAAATTCATGTTTTTCAAAAAATTGTGGCAGTAAATGATTTGATCTTTCAATTGGCCCAGCAACTAATTGTGGGAAAAATGAAACATATACAGCAAATACTCCAAGATGTTTTTGAGCTTGTGTTTTGTTATTATAAACATCAATTGTATAACTTAGAGTTTGAAAGGTGTAGAAAGATATCCCTACTGGTAAAAGCGCATTAAAAAAAGGGACTTCATATAAGATATTATATTGGTTAAATATGAGCTGAATATTCTCACTAAAAAAATTAAAGTATTTAAAACCAAATAGAATTCCAAGATTACTAATTAGACTTAGATATAGCCATTTCTTTCTTTTAGCTTTAGATTCAATTTTTGACATTTTATTAGAACATAAGTAGTCAATAAGAGTAGAGATTAATATCAAGATGATATAATCTACTTTCCAACACATGTAGAAATAATAGCTTGCAGCTAAAAGTAAAATCCATCTAAATTTCTGAGGAATTATAAAGTATGCTATAATTACTATTGGAAAAAAGGCAAGAAAGTGTAACGAGTTAAATAGCATATTTTTAACAATATTATTATAATCATCTAATAACTATATAGACTATAATTACACAAATATACAAATACCTCTTAATCATAAAAAGGTATTATATTTAAAGCTTTTTAAATAATGAAATTAAAAGTTGCTATTATAGATCACTTAGGCGCCCATGGCAGTTCTCACCATTTCTATTTGTTTGGTCAAGCAACTGGATTAATAAATTCTGATGTTAAAGTAAGTCTTTATACTAATTCACAAACGATTGATCCTTTAATTAGGAACTTAAATTTCTTTACATTTTATGGAGATATTTTTTCTTCTAAAAATAAAATAATTTCAGGTTTTAAATACTTTTTTGGTTCTCTGAGGTCACATGTTCATGCAAGGTTTTATGGATCAAAAGTGTTTCATTATCATATCTTTGGTTTTAGCATACTTGTTTTGTTTAATATGATACTTGCTAAAATTCTTGGAGGGAAAATTGTATTAACTATTCATGATGTAAGAAGTTTTGCTAATATTAATTCATCTAAAATTTACACTAAATTTATTTATGCTTTAGCTAATTCTGTTCTCACGCATAATATTTTTAGTAAAAATGAAATTATAAGATATTATAAAAATTTAGAAAGAAAAATTAGTATAGTTCCGCATGGAAATTATCTTCCTTTTATAACACATAATAATGATCAGTTATCAGCTAGACAGAAGATTAATATTGATGAAAATAGTAAAGTGATTCTTTTTTTTGGAATGATAAAAAAGGTTAAAAGATTAGATCTATTACTTGAGTCTATGCCTGAAATTATTAAAGGGTTGTGACTAATGTTAATTTACTAATTGCTGGCAAGCCTTGGCAAGATGATTTTTTAAAATATCAAAAGATTATTGATGATTTAAAAATAAATGATCATTGCACTTTACATATTAACTTTATTAAATCTGATGATCTTAAACATTATTACAGTGCCTCTGATTTGATAATACTTCCTTACAGCAAAATATATCAAAGTGGGGTACTTATGATGAGTTTAAGCTTTGGAAAGGCAGTTGTTTTATCAGATCTCGAGCCCTTTAAGGAGGTGGTAGAAGATCAAAAAAGCGCATTATTCTTTAATTCAGGCGATAAGAATAATTTAGCTGAGGTTGTTCTTAAAGCTTTAAAAGATGATAGTTTACGTAATAGAATTGGTGAAGGAGGTTTAGATTTAATGAAAAAGAAGTTTAGTTGGAATAACATAGGTGAGCTAACTAAAGATGCTTATTTAAAAATGGATTATTTTTACAAAAAAAAGTAATGCAAGAATTAATATCTAAAATACTTAAAAGCGCTGCAGATAACATCACTAATATATCTAATGACAATAAGATTATTTCAAAAATTGAACAGGTAGTATTATTATGCGTTAAAGCTTATGAAAATAATCAGAGAATTCTTTTTTGCGGTAATGGAGGTAGTGCATCAGATGCTCAGCACATAGCAGCAGAATTAAGTGGTAGGTTTTTAAGAGATAGAAAACCTTTATTTGCAGAAGCATTACATGTTAATTCATCTTATCTTACTGCCGTTTCAAATGATTATGGCTTTGAATATTCATACTCTAGAATTTTAGAGTCTGCAGGAAGAGAAGGAGATGTTTTAGTGGCATTATCAACTTCAGGGAACTCAAAAAATGTTTTAAAAGCTATTGAGAAAGCAAATAGTATTGGAATGATCTCAGTAGGTCTGAGTGGACTTAATGGCGGTGAGATGCAATCATTATGTAATGTAATGATAAATATTGCATCAAAGGATACTGCAAGAATTCAAGAGGCTCATATTTTAGTTGGTCATATAATTTGTCAATTGATTGAAGAAAAATTATTCGCTTAAGATATGTACGATACTCTTTTTTTAGACAGGGATGGTGTTATCAATAAAAAGTTAGAAGGTAGGTATGTGACTAATTTTAGTGAGTTTGCGTTTATTAAAGGGTCTGTTCAAGCAATTATTAATCTTAAATCAATATTTAACAAAATACTTATTGTTACAAATCAGCAAGGGGTAGGGAAAAAAATAATGTCTGTTGAAGACTTACACCTTATTCATTCTATGATGGAAGATGCAATATCTTCAGATGTTAAATATATTGATAAAATATATTTTTGTTCACACTTAGATAGTGACTGCTGTAATTGTCGTAAACCAGATATTGGTATGCTATTACAGGCTAAAAATGATTTTCCAGACTTAAATGTCAGTAATTCTTTTTTAGTTGGAGACTCTGAATCTGATATTCAGGCGGGTATAAAGTTTGGTCTTAAAACTATTAAAGTAAGTGATAATTACACTTTATCAAACTGGACAAATTCAATTATATGAAGTTTACTATTTACATAAGACATTTTTTATTAAAGTACATTTTTTTGTTTTGCATATTTTCTTTTAAACTATCTGCTCAGCATAATAATATTCCTTTGGGATATAATTTTAATAGTTTTATCGATAAAGAATTAAATCAAAGTAATAATCATACGTCTTTTAAACCCTTAATAAAATCTTCTCTAAATATTAATGTTGATTCGCTTCTGTCTGCTAATACTCTTTTTCAAAAGAATGTATTCAAAAAAAATATTTTTAACAAAGATTGGATTGAAATAAAAGGTGAAGATTATGAAATATTAGTATCTCCTTTATTTGATTTTTCTTTAGGTTATGAAGTGAATGAAGAAAAATACACTTATACAAATACAAGAGGTTTTATTGTAAAAGGAGATATAGGATCTAAAGTTTCTTTTCATACCTCATTTGTTGAAAATCAAGCAGTATTCCCAAATTATTTAGATTCACTAATTCGTACTTCAACTCAAGGTTATGTTATTCCAGGTCAAGGAAGAGGACGCGTTTATTATAATACTGGATTTGATTATGCTAAATCTTCAGGCTATGTATCTGTTGAAGCAAGTAAACAAATAAAAATCCAATTTGGACACGGCAAACACTTTATTGGAAATGGTTATCGTTCCCTACTACTTTCTGACAATTCTTTTAATTATCCCTTTTTAAGAATTCAAACAAAATTTGGTGATTTTGAATATACTAATCTTTATGCAGAATTACAGGATATGAAAAATTATTTGTCTGCTGAAAATAATTATGATTATATGGGTTACGCTAAGAAATATATGTCCTCACATTATTTGTCCTACAGCATAAACAATAAATTTAATATCGGTGTTTTTGAGTCTATTTTATGGAAAACTAATCATGCTCTTGGGGCTAATGGTTTTGATGTTAATTATTTAAATCCAATAATATTTTTTAGACCAGTTGAGTTTTCAATCAACTCCCCAGATAATGCAATTTTAGGCTTGAATTATAAATATTTAACATCAATTAATTCTCAGGTATATGGTCAAGTAGTTTTTGATGAATTCACTCTTAATCAATTAAAAAGTAATAATGGATACTGGGCCAATAAATATGGTTATCAGCTAGGGTTAAAATATTTTGATCTCTTTAAAGTTAAAAATCTAAGTGTTCAAATAGAGCATAATTTAGTTAGGCCCTATACATACAGTCACTGGAATTCTTCAAATTATGGTCATTATAATGAAGAGCTTGCTCATCCTCTTGGAGCAAATTTTTCGGAAAATATTTTCATGCTTAATTATCGATTAAATCGTGTTCATATTAAATTTAAATATTTGAATGTCATATATGGTGCTGATTATTTGGGAGATACTATCTCTTATGGTAATAATATCTATTCTGACTATAATGATAGATCTTCTGATTTTGGTATTGATATGTATAATGGTAATGAAACAAATATTGATTATTATCAAATAAATCTTTCATATATTTTGAATCCTTCGACAAATTCTATCATTGATTTTTCATTAGTTAATAGAAGCCTAAGTAACGAGATTAGCTCGTATAATACACTGTTTTATTCTATCTCTTTAAAGTCAGATCTTTTTAATTATTATTACGATTTTTAAATAAATGAATAGCTACATCTTAAATATTGAAACCTCTACTAAAGCTTGTTCTGTAGCCCTATTTAATAATGAAAATCTAATTTTCTTAAAAGAACATGCTTCTGAGGATTATTCTCACTCTGAAACTCTGTCTACTTATATTTCTAATATTATAAAAGAATCAGGAATTAGTTTTATTGATTTGTCGGCAATAGCTGTTAGTATGGGGCCTGGCTCTTACACAGGTTTGAGAATTGGTGTTTCTACTGCTAAAGGACTTTGTTATGCGTTAAATATCCCTTTAATTTCTATTTCTACACTTCAAGCTATGGCTTTGGGAATTTCTAAAGAAATTATATCAGATTTATATTGTCCAATGATTGACGCAAGAAGAATGGAGGTCTATTCTGCTTTTTATGATTTTTCAAATAATATTATTAGAGAGATTAAGGCTGATATTGTAGATGAAACAACATATGAGAGTGAATTAGAGAAAAATGTTGTTTTTTTTGGTGATGGAGCTGAGAAATTAAAAGCAACTATAATACATAAAAATGCTAAGTTTATTGATGGTTTTTTCCCAAGTGCTAAATATATGGGAGTATTAGCATTTGAGAAATTTCAACAGAATATTTTTGAAGACGTAGCTTACTTTGAGCCTTTTTATTTAAAAGATTTTGTCTCTGGAGCTAAAAATTAGCGTCTTTTTCTTTTACTTTCACTAAATCTGCTCTTAAAAGAGTTTTTATCTCCTGAGCTTGAAGACTTAGCTCTGCTTTTTGGTTTTTCAGATTTAGATTTAAAGTTTTTATCTCGACTTTTACTGGAAGATTTATTAAAACTTCTTTTGTCATCATTTTTAGATCTTCGATCATCACTATTTGGAGGTTTTGAAATTTCAACAGATACTCTTTCACCATTCCATTCAGTTCCTTGAAAGCTATTTAGAATGTTTTCTTTGTATTCAGAGTCAACTTCAAAGAATGTAAAGCTTTTTAATATGTCAATCTTACCAATTGGAATATTTCTTTTTTTGGTGAATTCATTAATCATTCCAATTAAATTTTGAGCTTGTAACCCTTTGTTATTACCAAGATTTATAAAGAATCTTGTGTATCCTTCTTCCGCATGATTACTTCCTTTGTTAGGTCTTTTATTTCTATCTCTATCTCTTGATGGTCTATCTCTATCTCTTGATGGTCTATCTCTATCTCTAGAAGGTCTATCTCTAGAGGTTTTTTTACTAGCGTCAATATTAAGATTACCCGCATTCTTGTAAAATGATAAAAACCTACTAAATTCGGTTGAGATAAAATGTTTAATTAATTGTTCTTTGTCTAGGTGTGCTAGTTTTTCTTCAATCACAGGAATATACTTATCTATTTGCTTACTTACCTCAGTATTAACTACTTTGTCTACTAAGTTTAGTAGTTGCATTTCACAAATTTCTTCACCATTTGGAACTTTTTTTAGAATAAGCTCTCTCTTTAACATTTTCTCAATAGATTGTAATTTCCTTTGTTCTCTGCTATGAGCAATGATTATTGAGGTTCCCTTATTTCCTGCTCTTCCTGTTCTTCCTGATCTGTGGATATATATTTCATTATCATCTGGAAGGTTGTAATTAATTACATGAGATAGCTCATTTATATCTATTCCTCTTGCTGCAACGTCAGTTGCTACAAGCATTTGAATACTTTTTTTTCTGAATCTACTCATTACATGATCTCTTTGAGATTGAGATAGTTCTCCGTGTAAAGCATCTGCGTTGTAACCATCTTGCATCAACTTATCAGCAATATCTTTTGTTTCCCTTCTTGTTCTACAAAATACGATTCCATAAATATTGGTATTAATATCACAAATTCTTCTTAATGCTTTATAGCGATCTCTTGCATTAACCATGTAATAGTGATGTTCAACATTTTTAGCTCCCTCATTTCTGCTAGCCACTTCAATAGTTTTGGGACTGAACATATAATTTTTCGTAATCCTCATTACTTCCTTTGGCATTGTTGCTGAGAAAAGTAATGTTTGTTTTTCCTCTGGTGTTTCAGCTAAAATGATATCTAAATCTTCTTTGAAGCCCATATTAAGCATTTCGTCTGCTTCATCTAAAACAACTGTTTCAATATCAGATAACCTCAGTTTTTTTCTTTTAATAAGGTCAATCACTCTACCGGGAGTTCCTACGACAATTTGTGAGCCTTGAGATATAGATTTAATTTGTGTTTGAATATTAGCACCTCCATATACAGCAGTGATTTTAACTCCTTTCAAATATTTAGCAAATGAATTCATGTCTTTTGTGATCTGTAGACACAATTCCCTAGTAGGGCAAAGTATTATTGCTTGAGGAGTTTTTCTGTCATTTTCAATTTTTTCAATTACAGGAAGTCCAAAAGCAGCAGTTTTACCCGTCCCTGTTTGAGCTAATGCTATGAGGTCTTTATCATCATTTATAAGAAAAGGAATAGTTTCTTTTTGAATAGGAGTTGGTTCTGTAAAACCTAAATCTTGGATTGCTTTTTGGATTTCATCTTTTAATCCTAAATCAGAAAATATCATTTGAAAATTTTTTTGCAAAAGTACACTTTTTTAGTTGTGACTAGCAGAAGGTACGTATTGTAAAAAATATGTAACTTTTTTAGAAAAAAATTAGACATTTTTGAATTTTCATTTATTACTTTTGTGTTTAAATATAATATGATGAAATTATACAACTTTTCTGATAGGCATATTGGCCCTAGAAACTCCGATGTTCAACAAATGATCGAAAAAATTGGAATAACAAGCATTAATCAGCTAATTGAGGAGACTGTACCTTCTCAAATTATGTTAAATAGAGATATGGATTTGCCCGAGGCCATGTCAGAAATTAGATTTTCTGAGCATATGAAATCAATAGCTCAAAAAAATAAAATTTATCGCTCTTACATTGGTATGGGATACTACAATACTATCCTTCCTGCAGTAATTCACAGAAATATTCTTGAAAACCCAGGATGGTACACTTCATACACTGCTTATCAGGCTGAAATTTCGCAAGGAAGACTTGAAGCTTTATTAAATTTTCAAACTATGGTAAGTGATTTAACTGCTATGGATTTAGCTAATGCATCATTGCTTGATGAAGGTACTTCAGCTGCTGAGGCAATGATAATGTTATTTAATACTAGAACAAGACTTCAAAAAAAAGAAGGTGTTAAAAAGTTTTTTGTTTCAGAATTATGCTTTCCTCAAACGATAGATTTGTTAAAAACAAGATCTGAGCCCTTAGAAATAGAGCTTGTAATTGGAAATCATGAAAATATTGAAATTGATAATACTTTTTACGGTGTAATTTTACAATATCCCGCAAAGTATGGTGTTGCTATTGATTACTCGGATTTTACAAAAAAAGTTAAAGCAATGGATATCTCAGTTATTGTGGCTGCAGACTTATTAAGTTTAAGTTTGTTAACTCCTCCTGGAGAATGGGGTGCTGATGTTGTAGTTGGTACCACACAAAGATTTGGGATACCACTTGGTTATGGAGGTCCCCATGCAGCTTATTTTGCAACTTCAGAAAAATATAAAAGAAACATTCCAGGAAGGATTATTGGTGTAAGTCAAGATGTTAATGGTAATAGAGCTTTAAGAATGGCTCTACAAACTAGAGAGCAGCATATCAAAAGAGAAAAAGCTACATCAAATATTTGTACAGCCCAAGCACTTTTGGCAGTTATGGCAGGAATGTATGGGGTTTTTCATGGTCCTAATGGTATAAAGTCGATTGGTCAATTTATTCATAAAAACACACAGGTTTTAGCTGAGGGTCTAAAACAAATTGGCTTTCATCAGTTGAATGATAATTACTTTGATACTCTTTTAGTGGCAGTTGGAAACGTTGAAATGTCAACAATTTTAGAATATGCTGACCAAGCAAAAATGAATTTTAATTTAATAGATGACAAACATTTATCTATTAGTATTGATGAAAAAGACGATATTGATTCAGTAAAAAATATTTTAGAGGTTTTTGCTAAAAGTTGTAGTCACAGTGATTCTAGTAATTTAATTGATGAGGTGATAAATAGAACGCATGTCAATAATAATATTTCTGATTCGTTATTAAGAACTTCATCTTTTATGCAACACGATATTTTTAATAAATATCATTCAGAAACAGAAATGATGCGATATATAAAGAGTTTAGAAAACAAAGATTTTTCTCTTACAAATTCAATGATTCCTCTTGGTTCTTGTACAATGAAACTTAATGCTGCAACTCAACTTTTTGCATTAAGTTGGCCAGAATTTAATAATATCCATCCATTTGCACCTATAAGTCAAGCTTTAGGTTATCAGCAAATTTTTGAAGAAATAGAATCTATGCTTTGTGAAATTACAGGATTTGATGCTATGAGTCTTCAGCCAAATTCAGGAGCTCAAGGCGAATACGCAGGTCTTATGGTAATACGAGCTTACCATTTAAGTAGAGGTGATAAACAAAGAAATATATGTCTTATTCCTTCTTCAGCTCATGGAACTAACCCTGCCTCAGCAGTTATGGCAGGAATGCAAGTTGTTGTGACTCCTTGTGATGAAAATGGTAATATTGATGTTAAAGTGTTAAAAGAAAAAGCTATTGAATACAAAGATAATTTAGCTGCTCTTATGATTACATACCCTTCAACGCATGGTGTGTTTGAAGATAAAATTATTGAAATAACTTCAGCAATTCACGAAAACGGTGGTCAAGTATATATGGATGGGGCTAATATGAATGCTCAAGTTGGTTTAACAAATCCTGGAATTATTGGTGCAGATGTTTGTCATTTAAATCTTCACAAGACTTTTGCTATCCCACACGGAGGTGGTGGTCCTGGCATAGGCCCAATAGGAGTGGTTAAACATTTGGCTGAATTCTTACCAAATAATTCTTTAGTTGAAATGGGTGGGGCTTCCGGCATGTCTATTTCTTCTGCTCCTTGGGGAAGTGCTCTTGCTCTTACAATTTCCTATGCGTATATTAAAATGTTGGGTGCAAGCGGATTGAAAAAATCTACCGAAATAGCTATTTTAAATGCTAATTATATTAAAGAAAGGCTTTCAAATGATTATAGTGTTCTTTACACAGGAGAAAAAAATAGAGTTGCTCACGAAATGATCATTGATTTTAGAGACTTTAAAAAAGATGGTATAGAAGTTGTTGATATTGCTAAAAGATTAATGGATTATGGTTTCCACGCACCTACTGTTTCATTTCCTGTTGCAAATACAGTTATGATTGAGCCAACTGAAAGTGAATCTTTAGAAGAATTAGATCGTTTTTGTGATGCCCTTTTAAGCATAAAAAAAGAGATTAATGATGTTATAAATGGAGTTTGTGATCCTGAAAATAATGTTTTGAAGAACTCACCACATACCTTAGACATTGTAGCAAATGATATTTGGGAATTCCCTTACACCAGAGAAAAAGCAGCTTTTCCACTAAAATATCTTAGAAAGAAAAAGATGTGGCCATCAGTTAGAAGAGTAAATGATGCATATGGTGATAGAAATTTAATTTGTTCTTGTTCTCCTATTTCTGACTACCAATAGAATTGTACTTATAAAAATTATTTAATCTTCATATTTTGAACTATATTTGTGGCTTAACACAACAAATAAAAGAAAAAATATGAAAAAAATCTTACTCTCAATTGTTGCATTACTTACTATTAATGTTTCAATAGCTCAGCAAAAAGTTGCTAAAACTGATATGATATATGATATCAAGCACGTTGAAAGTGTATTGGCAATCCCATCTAGCTCCTCTTCTGTTGCTCCAGCTCCAGCGCCGTTCTGGACAAATGATTTTTCAAATTCTTCTGACTGGACAATGGTAGATTTATTAAATGGAGGATTACAAAATTGGGCAATTACAACAAATGGCCCTACTGGAGGCTTTTCACAGCCAATGGGAGCAATTTCTTCAACAACTGCGGCAAATGGATTTGCTCTTTACGATTCAGATGCACTAAACACACAATACACTCCTCAAGAAGCTACCCTTACATATAACGGAACTGTAGATTGCTCACAGTACCAATATGTAAATATTAATTTTGAGTGTTATCATAGAGTTTTTCATGATTCTTTATTTCTTGAAACAAGTTTAGATAATTTTGCAACAGTTGCTGGTAGATACCCAATCCAAGAAGGTTTAGGTGTTGGGAATAGTTCTCCTAATCCAGAATATATTTCTGTCAATGTTTCTGCATCAGCAGGAAATCAACCAGCTGTTTATTTTAGATTTCATTATGAGGGTGAATGGGATTATGCTACAATGATTGATGATGTGAATTTTTCAGAAACACCAGACAATGAATTATCATTTAGTGATGAAACATTTGGTGGATGGTGGCTTGGATATCAAGTTACTGGTGATTTAGGAACTGATTTTACAATGTACCCAATGTCTCAAGCTACTGCAAATCCCTACAGATTAGAGGGTGTTGTAAGAAACTCCGGAGTTCAAACTCAAAATGAGGTTATAATGCATGTGGATGTGGTTGATGAAAATGGTACAACAACAGCTTTAGCTTCATCTCCAATTTCATTAACTTCTGGAGAAACTGATACTGTCGCAACAACATCAACATTTTCACCCCCTAGCATGGGATTATATAATATGAATTTTTGGGCAACTTCAGATTCTTTCCCAACAACAGACACTTTAACTAGATCAACTATTGTTACTGATACTGTTTATGGAATGGATTATGATTGGAATTTTGATGGAGCTAACGCATCAGGTTATGCATACTTGTCTAGACCAGATTGCGGTCAAGTTCTTGCTAATGTTTTTGATATTTATGCTAATGCTACTCTTACATCAATTTCTTTTCATGTTAGTTCTCAATCAGTGGCAGGAGGAGAAGTAAGTGTCCAGCTTTATGAAACTTCTGGTGAAATTTTCTTAGAGGAATCAGATACTTATACTTTACAACAATCTGATATAGGTAATTGGGTTACTATCCCACTTCTTTCTCCTTATCCACTTTTTGCTGGAACCTCTTATATGGCTGGAGTACTCGGAACACAGCACCCTACAGATACAGTTGGAGTTAGTATTTCAGGAAATGATCACGCTTCTAGTATGATTCAAGATAATGGTTGTGATATTGGTTCTGGTGGTTTTGGCGCATGGTACAGCGGAGATGCAAGATTAATTAGAATGAATTTTGGGACTGTTAGTGCGGTAAATGATATAATTCTTAATTCAGGTTTTGTAGTTTACCCTAATCCTTCTAATGGAGTTTTCACAATTGATAATCAAAACAATGAAACTTATGATGTTATAGTAACTGATATTGTTGGAAAAGTTGTTTACAATAGTGTCATTACCAATTTAACTAATAAATCTATTGATTTATCTAAAGTTGAGGCTGGTGTATATTCTGTAGAATTTAAAAATGATGGTAATTCATTCATTCAGAAAATTATTATTGAATAAGAAATAAAACTAATTTATATTAAAAAAAGCACAGCATTTACTGTGCTTTTTTTATTTTTATAGATGATGAAAAAAATAATCTTTATTTTTTTGATATGCATATCAACTGCCTCTGCTCAAAATCAAACTGTGGGTGTCTTTGAAAATACAATTGAAGCATTTAATGGATATACTCTCTTTTCTCCAAATACAGAAACTTATTTAATTGATAATTGTGGTAAATTAATTAATTCTTGGTCAAGTTTATACAAAGCAGGAAGTTCGGTTTATTTGCTTGAAGATGGTAGTTTGTTAAGAGCATGTAGAATTCAACATCCTATTTTTAGTGCTGGAGGAAGTGGTGGGAGAGTTGAAAAAACAGATTGGTATGGAAATTTGCTTTGGGCATATAATTTTTCAGATAGTAGCTATCATCAACATCATGATATTGCTCCTATGTCTAATGGAAATATTCTTGTTTTGTGCTGGGAGTATAAAGATTTTAGCGAATCTATTCTTGCAGGAAGAGATTCTTCTTCAATGAATGATAATGAATTATGGCCAACTTATATTGTGGAGGTAGAACCTATTGGTTTTGATTCAATAAATATTGTTTGGGAATGGCATTTATGGGATCACTTAGTACAAGACTATGATTCAACTAAACAAAATTATGGAGTTATTTCTGATAACCCTCATCTGTTAGATGTAAATTTTTACTCTGGTAACGGAAAAAATGATTGGATTCATTGTAATTCAATAGACTATAATGAGACTTTAGATCAAATAGTAATAAGCTCAAGAACTTTGTCTGAATTTTATGTCATTGATCATAGTACAACAACTAGTGAGGCAGCAACCTCATTTGGTGGTAGTAGTGGAAAAGGAGGAGATTTTTTATATCGCTGGGGCAATCCTATTGCCTATGATTCTTCTTTAACTAATCATCAAAAACTTATAGGTCAGCATGATGTTCATTGGATCAAAGATGGTTTGTTAGATGAAGGTAAATTCATTCTTTTTAATAATGGAAAATCTAGAGGTTACAGCTCCATTGAAATTATTTCTGCTCCTGTTGATGTAAATGGAGATTATATTTTAGGCAGTAATAATATATTTGGTCCAGACTCTTCAGAGTGGATTTATACTAAAGATCCTCTTACAGATTTTTATTCTTCTTATATTTCTGGAGTTCAGAGGTTAGAAAATGGTAATACTCTTATTTGTGATGGTGCACATGGAACTTTTTTTGAAATAAATCAAAATAAAGAAACAGTGTGGAGATATGTTAACCCTGTACTAAACACTTTTATACTAACACAAGAAGATACTATTCCTGTAACTCAGAATGGGTGGGGAAACTCTACATTTAGATCAACTAAATACTCAGTGAATTTTTCCGGATTTGATAATAAAGATATGACACCATCTCTACCTTTAGAATTAAATCCTTATGTGGATTCTTGCTCAATGATTTCTTATGTTAATAATATTGTGAAATCTGAAAAATATTTAATTAATATAATAGACCTAGTTGGAAGAAACTCTATTGTTTCAGAAAATAAAATTTTGTTTTACATCTATAATGATGGGACTGTAGAGAAAAAAATACTGATTAAATAGAAGGTGATTTATTATTTCGATAAAGTTTATATTTAATGATTTTGCTTTTTCTATATTTGTAGTACAATAATTAAATCACTTTAATAAATATGAAAAAAATTTACTTAATAACGTTATCGTTATTTTTTGCTCATTCAATGTTTGGGCAAATGTCACCTCACACATCTTTGACATCAAAGAGCTCTAAAGTTTATACTTCAGATTTACAATCTATAAAATCTGTTGCTCCGTTTTGGTCTGAAGATTTTAGTAATGGAATCCCTTCTTCTTGGACTAACTCAACTGTACCTTGGGTATATAGAGGTTCTTCGACAAGTCCTAACACAAGCACAGGTTCTCAAGGTGCTTACGCTGGAACAAATGGGCCTATTAATTCTCCAACAGCTCAAAATGGTTTTATGATTTTTGATTCTGACTACTATGACAATCTTGGAAATGCAGGAGGTTTTGGAACAGGTCAATATCCTTCAAACCCTAATGGTCATGTTGGTTTATTAACAACGGATGCAATTGATTGCTCTATGTATCCTGCTGTTTCAATTGTCTTTAATAGTTTCTATAGAGAGTATACAGGAATTGCTAGAATTGCTTTCAGTATTGATGGTGGTGCTACTTGGACTGATACAATGGAAGTTCATCCAGAGATATTAGTTAATGAATCAACTTCTTCAGATTACGAAGTAATGTTAAATATGCCTAATAATATTGCAGGAAATAGTGCAGTTCATTTACAATTCATTTACGATGGGACAGTTCTTTATGGATCTTACTATGGATACTATTTTTGGATGATTGATGATGTTAGATTAATAGAAACTCCTGATCATCTTCTTTTAAGACAAGATGATGTTTACGGTGGTTGGTGGCTAGGTTATCAAAGTACAGGAGATTATGGTTTAGATTATACATTCAATCCAATGGCTCAAGCTTTAAATAACCCTTATAGATTTGAATCTGTACTAAGAAATATAGGAGCTACAACTCAGACTAATACTAAATTAGATATTTCTGTTGAAGATGAAAATGGAATTAATGTTTTTTCAGCTTCTTCCAATAGTATTTCAATTAATTCAGGTACTAATGATACACTAGCTACATTGTCTAATTTTACTCCCTCTAATATGGGGTTATATAATGTTAGCTTTTGGGCAAGTTCTGATTCTTTCCCAACAACTGATACATTAGTGAGATCAACAATTATTACTGATTCCGTTTATGGTATTGATTATGATTGGAATTCAGATGGTGCTAATATGCCGGGAAGTCGATGGTTAGTTGGAAGATCTTGCGGAGGACAAGTTGTTGGAAATGCTTTTGATATTTATGATAACACACAATTAACTTCAATATCCTTTTTTGTTGATGATGAATCAGTAGCAGGAGCTGAGGTTGCTGTTCAATTATATGAGACAGACGGCCAGATTTATTTAGCAGAATCAGATCCATATTTCTTACAAAATAGTGATTTGGGCTCATGGGTTACTGTTCCATTATTAAATCCTTACCCATTATTTGCTGGTACATCATACATGGCAGCTGTTAAAGGTTCTCAACACCCAACAGATACTATGATGATAACATCATTAGCGCTTGCTACAAATGTTAGTTATATCCAAGATAATGGATGTGATATTGGAACTCAAGGGTTTGCTTTTTGGTACACAGCTACAACAGCAATGGGAATCAGAATGAATTTTGGAGATATTAGTCTTTCTGATAAAAATATTGAATTAAAATCAAATGTCAATATTTACCCAAATCCATCAAATGGAGTATTTAGTATAACATTGGATGAAAATAAAGATTGTGAAATATCTATAGATAATGTTCTTGGTCAAACAGTTTATAAAGAACTTTATAATAATTTAAATTCTACTTCTATTGATCTTTCATCTCTTGAAAAGGGAGTATATATGGTAAAGATTCAATTTGATAATTCAAGTTCGCTTACTAAAGTAGTTATCGAATAACAATTATTAATTTTAATAATAAAAAAAGCTCTAATTTTTAATTAGAGCTTTTTTTTATATTTGTATTTAAACTATTCCATATAACAATATGAAAAATTTTCTACTAGCCTTTTTATTTCTTTTTAGTTCAACTCTTTTTTGTCAAATAAATATAAATTCAAGTCATGATTGTGAAGAGATTGTTATGCAAGATTCAAACTTAAATAATCAAATGTATTCTTCATCTACTCCAATTTGGGAAGAAGATTTTTCCTCTGGTTTTCCAGCTAATTGGTCCAAATTTACATCTAATTCAGCCTCTGGTTTTTCTACATGTAATTGGCAGTGGACACTCGATGGTACCTATGGTTATTATAATGGAAATCAAGGAGCTTCTGGATCTAATGCACTTACATCTTCAACAGCATCAAATGGTTTTTTAATTTCTGACATTGATTCTGCTAATCATTATGCCTATGGTCAGCCATCTGGAAGTACATATGAATATATTGAATCTTATTTTACAACTGATGCAATTGATTTATCTTCTTATGCTGCAGTTAGTTTAGAGTTTGAGCATCTATTTAGGTATAATAATTTAGGAAATGGTAGCTTTACTCCTCCTACAGTTTATGTCAGTTCAGATTCTATTAATTGGACAACTTACTTGGTTAATAATAATATTGCTAATAATACGCAATCCTCAAATCCAGAATTTACAAGCTTAAATATTTCTTCTGTAGCTGGCAATCAATCTACTGTTTATATTAAGTTTGGTTGGGTTGCAAGATGTTACTATTGGATGATTGATGACATTAAAATTGTTGAAACAGATCCTAACAGATTAGAGATTTCTGAAATGACTTATGGTGGCTGGTGGATTGGTTACCAAGCAACTGGAGATATAGGTATTGATTATACCTTCAATCCTATGGCTCAAGTAAGTTCAAATCCTTATAGAGTTGAGGCCATTGTCAAAAATAATGGTGCATCTGATCAAACAGCTACAAAGCTTAATATTAATATTGAAGAGGGAGGTTCTTCTGTCTTTACAGCTTTTTCTAATCCAATTATCTCAACTGTTAATGCAAATGATACTCTTGCTGCTAAAACAGATTTCTTTCCTTCAAATTATGGATACCATGACATAAGCGTTTGGGCTACCTCAGATTCATTTCCAACAACAGATACTTTAGTTAAAGGTTCGATTGTAACTGACACAGTTTACGGAGTTGATTATGATTGGAATACTGATGGAGCCAATGCTGGAAATGGATTTTATTTGGGAAGATCATGTGGAGGACAAGTTCTTGCTAATGCATTTGATATTTATGAAAATACAACAATCACATCTATTTCTTTTCATGTGAATGATAAGTCTGTTGTTGGTGCTGAGTTAAATGTTGAATTATATGAAACAAATGGTCAGGTTTGGTTAGAAGAATCTGATTCTTATACATTAAAATCCACAGATATAGATTCTTGGGTTACTTTACCATTATTAACTCCTTATCCATTGTTTGCAGGAACTTCATACATGGCGGCAGTTAAAGGTCAGCAGCACCCTACAGATACTTCATTAATCAGCAGTACAACCAATCCTAACACATCAAAGTATTTACAAGATAATTGTGGTACTGGTACATGGTATACTGTTTCAAAGGCATTATTGATACGAATGAATTTTGGAACCTCTACTTCTGTAACTGACATTGAAAATAAAAGAATAATAGATATTTACCCTAATCCTTCTTTGGGATTTGTTAATGTCTTTTCATCAGATTTAAACAACTTTGACATAAATATTATTAATTGTTTAGGACAAATAGTTTTTTCTCAAAAAAATGTAATAGATAGTAATATAAAGTTAGATTTAAATAGTTTGAAATCTGGGGTCTATACTTTATCTATATTTGATCAAAATAATATGATTTCTAGAAAAATTATAATTGAGTAGCTAGGTTTTGATAGTTTTCTTATCTCTTTTTAAAGATTAAATAAAGAACTGAAACTAATATTATTAGAACTATTTCCCAGTAAAAAACATATTCAGGAAGACCAAGTATTGTTTTATTGCTAATGACAATTAGTGGATTATTAACCTCAGGGGGACTTGCAACATAAAAATAGTTTGAGCCAATTGATGAATTGATTTTCATTATTATGATTAATAGTATATTAACTGCTCCAAAAGTTTTAAGGCCAGAGTATTTACTTAAATTCATTTTCAGTCTAAACATCATAACAATTGGGATAACAATAATAGCTGCATGTTTAAAATAAAACATTACATAAAAAAAGTAATTTTCATTATATAAGGTTATCTGGGGAGTTAAAATAGAGAAAATTCCCCCAAGAATTCCAGCGTAAAATAAAAATTCAAATAAAAATTGGTTTTTCTTTACAAAGAAAATAGTGCAACAAATTAATGCAGAAATACTACACAGGTGAAAAGGAAGATGTTTATGTAATTCCCATGCACCATTTGAAGCTAATAGAATATGATTTGATAAAGTCATAATAATTACAAGAATTCCACTTGTTTTTAGGAAATTTAATATATTTTCTTCTTTTATTTTTAATGATAAATAAAAATAGAGAACCATTAAAAAAACAGTAATCAATGTATTTCTAATCCAAGTGTTTGAAAGAAAATCTATTGTGTAAACAGTTGTTAGAACATTATCCATAAATTGTTTTAGTATATAAAATCTAATAAATTTAATTAAAAACTATGTAATTACATAGTTTTGGTTATGAGTATTATTTGAGTAGAAAAAACAAACCCCTAAGTGTTTAGGGGTTTGTTTATGTGGTACCTCCAGGAATCGAACCAGGGACACATGGATTTTCAGTCCATTGCTCTACCAACTGAGCTAAGGTACCAACAAATAAGGTCTGCAAATTTAAACGTTTTTTTAATATGAAGAAATAAATTAGGAACTCATATCTTACAAGTTGATTTTTGTAGCTTTGATAAAAATAAGGATTTTTGAAATTAATTATTGATGTTGGAAATACAAATGTAAAACTTGCACTATTCTATAAAAAAGAGTTAGTAAAAACTATTGTTTCCGAAAAAATAACACAGAACTTAATTTCTAAATTTTGTTTAAATACAACAATTTCTTCATCAATTTTATCTTCTGTTCGTGACCTCAATAGCGAGGAAAGCCGAATCGTGAAAAATTTTGGATGTAAGATCTTAAAACATGATATGAGATTTCCAGTTAATTCAAAGTACACATCAATGGAGTCTCTTGGAATGGATAGGCTATCAGCAGTAATTGGTGCTGGATGCATTTTTCCTAAAAAAAATATTTTAGTATTTGATGCTGGAACTTGTTTGACAATAGATTGTTTAGATAGTAATATGAATTATCTAGGAGGAAGGATATCTCCAGGATTGTCAATGAGATTCCAAGCTTTAAATAATTTTACTGATAAATTGCCATTATTATCATCTTCAAAGGGTGCTAAATTTATAGGTAATGATACAAATTCATCCATAATCTCAGGAGTTCAAAATGGAATTATTGCTGAGGTTTCCAACTTTATATCTGATTATACAAAACAAAATAAAGATATTATCGTTGTTTTTACTGGTGGTGATTGTTTTTTCTTTGAAAAGGAATTAAAAATTAGCATATTTGCAGACCCTTTTTTAGTACTCAAAGGATTAAATGAAATTTTAGATTTTAATGAATAAAAAAATATTAATAGGCTTTTTAGTTTTACTTTCAATTTTAAGTATTTCCTCTCAAGCTCAAGAGTCTTCACATTCCCCTTATTCTAGATTTGGTGTTGGAGATCTTAATAACCAATACTCTTCTTATTTTAATGCTTTAGGTGGAGGAGTTTCAGCTGTATATTCATCAAAACATATTAATAACAGTAATCCAGCTACTTACACTGCGTTTAAGCCGAATTCATTTCTTTTTTCAACTGGAGGGTCTTTTAATGCATTAAGAATAAGTAATAATAATCTGAGTCATACTGATAATATAACATCTCTTAGCCATATTATACTTGGGTGTAGATTAAACAGTAAAACTTTTGCAAGTGCTGGTTTAGTTCCTTACAGTAGTATAGGTTACAATTTGAGTAATTATGACTATGCAAATAATGCAAATTTAATTTATACTGGAAATGGAGGTTTAAGTAAAGTTTATTTTGGAGGAGCTTATCTATTAGCCAAAAACTTATCCGTTGGAGCTAACGCTTCATATATTTTTGGAGGTCTTAATAGAAGCAAAAGACTTGAGTTTAATGATGAAGCATTTTTTAATTCTCGCTCAAATTCATTAACAAATATTACAGGTGTAAAATATGATATTGGAGCACTATATACTGCAGAGATTAATGATCAAGATAATTTTACTTTAGCTTTTACAACAAGTAATTCAGCCGATCTTCAGGCTAGTAGAAATACACTTTCAGAAACTTTTGCCTATAATGGTATTTTAGAAGTTGTAAAGGATACTAGCTTAAATTATTATGAGAAAGGGACTGCTGTTTTACCAAAACATATGCAGCTAGGTTTTACATATAAAAAGGATAAGAAATGGCTTTTTGTATTAGATTATCTATCACAGGATTGGAGTGATTACAGATTACTTGGGGAAAGTGATTCTCTTAAAAATAGTGTGAGAATCTCATCAGGTTTAGAATATACACCAGAATTTAATTCAATTTCTAATTTTTGGAAAAGATGTAAGTATAGATTTGGAGTTTCTTTAAATAAAACACCTCTTGATATAAATAATACACAAATAGAAGATAAGAATATAAGTATAGGTATTGGTATTCCGGTGAAAAAGAATAATACTATTTATGATTTATCTGTTGTAATAGGACAAAGAGGTACCCTTTTGAATAATTTAATACAAGAAGAATATATTCAATTATCCCTTAGTGTATCTTTTGATGGAATTTGGTTTGTTGAACGAAAATATGATTAGAATATGAAAAAAATAATTTTTTTGTCACTTGTTTTTTTAATTTCTCTAGATGGAATTAGTCAAGGTAAATGGGGTAATGATAGCGTGAACTGTATTACTAATTTATCATTATTTAGAGAATATTATAAACAAAAAAATTATGAAGATGCGGTAAGTCCTTGGAGATGGGTTTATAAAAATTGCCCTCAATGCAGTGGTAATATTTATAAAAATGGTCCTACGATTATTAAATCATTAATGAAATCTGATCCAACAAACAAGAGTTTATATGTTGACACTTTAATGCAAATATATGATCAAAGAATTAAGTTCTTTGGTAAAGAAGGCTTTGTTCTTGGAAGAAAGGGATCCGACCTTATAAATTATGACAAAAAGAGATTTGAAGAGGCATATAATATACTTAAGAAATCTTTTGATCTAGAAGGAGATGGTTCAGAAGCTGGTGCACTATCTTCATATATGAAAGCCGCTACTTATATGCAGAAAAACTCTTTATTAGAAAAATCAGATATTGTCAGGCTTTACACAGAAATATCTACTGCTGTTGATTTTAATCTTGAAAATAATAAATCAAAATCGAAGTATTATTTAAAAACTTCATCAAATATTGAGTCTTTATTTACGCCATACGCCAACTGTAGTGATTTAATATCTATTTTTTCATCTAAATTTACAGATAATTCAGAGGACGTTGCCTTACTTAAAAAAATTATAAAAATTCTTGAATCAAAGGAATGTATTAACGATGATCTCTATTTTAGAGTTTCTTCAAAACTGTATGAATTAGAACCATCTGCTCTTTCAGCTAGTAAAATGGGTAAAATGTGTATTGCGAAAAAAGAATATAATCAAGCAATTAAGTATTGCAAAGAAGCTGTTGAGCTTGAAGATGAAGATAATCTAAAATCCAAATATTTTTTAATTTTAGCAGATGCTTATAGAAATTCATCTTCTTTTTCTTTAGCAAGAAGTGCGGTTTACAGCTCTTTGGAGCTAAAAAAAGGTTGGGGTGAAGCATATATTAGTCTTGGTAATATTTATGTTGCTGCTGCTACATCTTGTGGTAATAGTTTTGAGCAAAAAACTGTTTATTGGGTAGCAGTCGATGCTTTTAGAATGGCTTCCAAAGATGGCGATGTTGCGGATAAAGCAAGAAGAAATATAAATACTTATTCTAAGTACTTTCCCTCAACAGAAGAATGTTTTTTCAATAATGTAAATAAAGAAGATACTTATAAGGTATCATGTTGGATTAACCAATCAACGAAGGTTCGTGCAAACGATTAATTTTTTTTATTTTTTTATTTTTTTATTATTTATTAGTTGCGAAAATAATACTAATGATATTCAAGCTTTTATAGAACAAGAATTGCCAGTAGAATTAATTGAAGATGCTGAACTTATTCATACAGAATTTGGGAAAATTAAAGTTAAAATTTCCGCCAAAAAAATTGAGAGATTTACTAATTCAAATCCTAGGTTAGTTTTTACAGATAGCGTTTGGGTTATATTCTTCGATGCAAACTTTGATACAATATCTAATTTAAAGGCTAATAAAGCTTTAATTAAAGAAGCTGAAAATCTTATGCATGTAAGCGGTAATGTTATCCTTATTTCTAGTAATGGAAATAAGCTTGAGACTAGTCGGTTGAGCTGGGATGAAAAAAAAGAAAAAATTTACACTAAAGAAAACGTTATTATATCTACCAATAAAGAAGTTATAAATGCACAAGGATTTGTTTCAGATCCAGATTTTATTGAATATAGCCTACAAAAAGTTAATGGTGTTTTGTCTTTTAATAACTAAGATTATTTTGTTACTTTGATAAATATGTATTTAATTTTTGCCATAATTACTCTTTTATTATCTGCCTTTTTCTCAGGAGTTGAAATTGCATTTATTTCTTCTAATAAATTGCAACTTGAACTTGACAGAAGTACAGGTAGGTTTCATTCTAAAATAATTTCATACTTCACTAAAAATGAGTCAGATTTTATAACAACTATGTTAGTAGGAAATAATATTGCTTTAGTTATTTATGGGATCATAATGACAAAGTTACTTACGCCATATTTAATATTATATTTTACAAGCTCATATATAATTCTATTAGTTCAAACTCTTATTACTACTATAATTATTTTAGTTACTGCAGAATTCTTGCCTAAAGCAATCTTTAAGATTTATCCGAATAATGTTCTTAGGATATTTTCATTGCCAATTTTTTTCTTTTTTATTCTCTTTAGACCATTTGGTTTTTTATTTTTCAATCTGTCTAAGTTTTTTATTCAAATATTTTTAAGACATAAATTGATTGAAGATAGACACTTTTTTGGAAGAATAGATTTGGATGAGTATTTGAGTAGTCTTAAATTTAATCAACAGAATGAAGATATTGCTGAGGTAGAGATGCTTCAAAATGCATTAGACTTATCAAGTAAAAAGCTTAGAGAGTGTATGATCCCAAGAACAGAAATTGTAGCACTTGATATTAAATCATCAATAAATACTTTGAAAGAAAAATTTATTGAAACCAAACTATCAAAGATTATAATCTTTAAAAAAAATATTGACAATGTCATTGGATATGTTCACTCCTCAGATCTTTTTAAAAGTCCACGTAATATTAAATCTCTTTTACTACCAATTCCATTTGTTCCAGAAAGTATGTTAGCTATGCAGCTCTTGAATGATTTTATCGAAAATGATAAAGGTATCGCCTTAGTAGTTGATGAATTTGGAGGTACTTCTGGAATGCTTACAATCGAGGATGTTACAGAAGAAATTGTCGGAGAAATAAATGATGAACATGATTTGGATATTACTCAAATTGAGAGACTTAGTGAAAGTGAATTTATTATTCCTGCAAGATTTGAGGTTGAATTAGTAAATAAAGAATGCTCAATTAGTCTTCCAGACTCTGAAGAATATGAAACAATTGCTGGCTTAGTATTAAATTTTTTAGAAAATATTCCTAACAAAGGTGATATTGTTGAACTTGATGATTACACTCTGAAAATTCAAGAGGTTGATGATAGAAGTGTTTTAACAGTATTATTAATCAAAAAGTACTAGATTTATTAAGTTTTTATTTCTAAAATAACAATCGTATATTCGCAATCTTTTAAATAAATTATAGGTCAATGGGAACACTAGGAAAAATTCGAAATAGATCAGGTTTACTTCTTACAGTAATTGGTTTTGCAATGTTAGCTTTTATACTTGGAGATTTTATGCAATCAAAGAGGTCAGGAGGTTCAAGTACTGTTAATGTCGGTGAAATAATGGGCGAGAATATTTTAATCCAGAAGTTTGAAGAGACTGTTGAATTAGGAAAAGCTAATTGGCAATCTCAAAATCCAAATCAAATATTAAGCCAAACAATTTTAGGGCAAATTAGAAATCAAGCTTGGGATCAGTTAACTAGAGAAATGATAATGGATAATCAATTTGATATTTTAGGTCTTTCTGTTTCTGATGAAGAATGGATGGAAAGAATCTCTGGTGTAAATGTTCATCCGGATATTAGCCAAATCCAATCTTTTTTAGATCCAAACACTGGACAATTTGATAGAACTAAAGTACTAGGTTATCTTCAACAAATTGAACAAGACCCTTCTGGAGAATCAGTTGATAGATGGATAGATTTTCAAAAATATTTAATTAATTCAATTTTAAATGAAAAATACAATAAGTTAGTAGAAAAAGGTTCTTATGTCAATTCTTTAGAGGCTAAGAATTCTTTTAATGAAGGAGTTCAGAATGTTACATTTAATTACCTTTCAGTACCATTTAATGTTATTAATGATAGTTCTATTACGGTTTCCGAAAAGGAAATTAAAAAATACTATAATTCAAATAAAGAAGATTTTAAGCAAGACCCATCAAGAGATATTGAGTTCGTTTCATTTAATGTTATTGCATCACTTGAAGATGATATTGCAACGAAAAATTCAATCACAAGCTTAGTAAATGATTTTAAATCATTTGATGATTATAGTTTAATTGTTAAAAGAAATACTGATAATCAAAGAGCAAAATTTTCTTATATCAAAGAATCTGAGCTTAAAAATGATTCAGCATTTTCTCTTTTATTAAAAAATCAAAAGGGAACTGTTATTGGGCCTTATAAGCCTGACCCAATTGTTTATAGAATAGCAAAATTAGTTGATGTCATGAATCGCCCTGATTCTGTTGAGGCTAGACATATATTAATTACCCCAACTAATGAGATGAGTATTGATTCTGTTAATTTAAAAATAGCATCAATAAAAGAATTAATTGAAAAAGGAGCAGATTTCTCTAAACTTGCAGAATTAAATTCTGTTGATCAACAAAGTGCAAAAGTGGGAGGTGAACTTGGCTGGTTTAAAGAAGGAGTTATGCTTGAAGAATTTAATGACATTTGTTTTACCGCAAAAAAATCTAACCTAAATATCGTTACAACACAGTTTGGAGTCCATTTAGTACAAGTTATTTCAAAAAGTAAGAAAGTAAAAAAGTACAAGATAGTTTATATTGATAGAAACGTAGAGCCAAGTACAGAAACTTATAATGAGTATTATACAAAAGCTGCTCAGATTGTTAACAGTGTTGTGAATGATGGTATTGCATTTGATTCTGTTATTAAAAAAGAAAATCTAGTAAAAAGAAGTGATTCAAAAATTCCTGCTGATAAAGCAAATGTTTCAGGAATATCTGATTCTAGAGAAATGGTTAAATGGCTAAACACAGCTAGCTTAAATGAACTAAGTGATGTTTTTGAATTTGAAAATTCTTATGCTGTTGCTTTATTAACTAATATTAGTGAAGAAGGCTACAGATCAATTGAAGATTCTGAGAATAGGATAATTGCAAGTGTTAGAAAAGAAAAAAAATCTGATTTGATTATAGAAAGATTAAATCAATACAATAACTTAGATGAAATGGCTAATGAGTTTAGCTTATCATCTGTAAAAAATCAGAGTACTAAATTATCAAATCTAACAGTACAAGAAATTGGTTATGCTGCTGATTTAGTCGGTACTTCTTTTGGCCTCGAGCCTAATGCTATATCTTCTCCTTTTATGAGTAGAAATTCTGTATTAGTTGTTGAAACTCTTAGTAGAGATGCTTCTAGAGATGAGGGAGATTTTTCCAATGAGCAAAAAGCATTGACTGATAAAACAAAAGGTTATAATGTTAATACTGCATTTAATGTTTTAAAGATTGATGCTGATATATTAGATAACAGATCTAAAGTTTACTAAATTATCTTAATATTTGGAGTCTGTAAGAATCTAAATTAAGAAATATAAATAGTAAAATTGTAAAACCAAGAAGCGAAGATCCTCCATAGCTTACAAAAGGAAGAGGAATTCCAATTACTGGAATAAGGCCTATAGTCATACCAAGGTTTATAACAAAATGAGCAAATAAAATACAAGCGACACTATATCCATAGATTCGACTAAAATTTGATCTTTGCCTTTCAGATAAAAAGATTAACCTTATGACTAAACCCATAAAAGTCATTATAAATAAGAAGCTTCCAATAAAACCCCACTCTTCCCCAATTGTACAAAAAATAAAATCTGTACTTTGTTCTGGAACAAAATCAAATCTTGTTTGAGTGCCATTTAAAAATCCTTTGCCAGAAAAACCACCCGAACCTATTGCTATTTTTGATTGTATAAGATTGTATCCAGCTCCATAAGGGTCAAAATCTTTTCCTAAAAGAACATTTATCCTTTTGCTTTGATGTGGTGGGAGAACATTATTAAAGATATAGTTTACACTAAAAATAAAGAATAATGATAATATCCACCCAAGTAAGATCATAATAATATCTTTTTTGTTCTTTCTTAAAAAGAAGACAATAGCAAGAGTTAATACTGTGAAAATTATGCTAAGAATGATTTTGTCAATTAGTAATGTTAGAATAAATAGAATTCCAATTATTAGAAAAAAGATTAGAATATTTGCTGATAAACCCTCCCTATATAAGACCAAAATAAAAGAACTGTACACTAATGCTGTACCGGTATCATTTTGAAGTATTATTAATAAAAACGGTATAATTATTATTAAATATGAAATAAATTTAGTTTGAAATTTTTTATTCTTAATATGTTGCATATTAAAATATTTAGCAAGTGCAAGTGCAGTTGCAAATTTTGCAAACTCCGATGGCTGAAATTTAAAGTTCCCTATTTCAAACCATGATGTTGCCCCGCTAGTTACTCCCCCAATAATCAATAAAAGTATTAGCGAGGTAACTATAATGCCATAAAAAATATAAGAAAGAGAGTAAAAAAATTTCCAATCTATTATTAAAATTAAGAATGCAATTAATAATGAAAAGCATATAAAAAATAATTGTTTTCCATATCTGCTTGAAAAATCAATTACAAAGTTTGTATCATCATTATATTGTGATGCGTAAATATTTAACCATCCAAAACTAATTAGTAAAATGTAAAGAAATACAGAAGCGGTATCAATATTTGCGAAGATATTTTTTGCTTTTCTCATTTTTTTGTGATTAAATTGCCTGATAAAATAAAATTTTCCAAGATTTTATTTGTTTCAAGGTTTAAATATTTTTCAATCATAAGTGATGAAATAGGCGCCGCCCATTCTGAGCCCCAGCCACCATTTTCTATGTATACAGCTATTGCTATTTTAGGATTTTTCTTTGGAGCAAAAGCTATAAAAACAGAATGGTCTTCTCCATGAGGGTTTTGAGCTGTTCCTGTTTTCCCACAAATTGTTATATTTTTATTAAAGATATTATGAGCTGTACCTTTTGGGCTCTCTACTACTTGCTCCATTCCTTCAATTATTATTTCAAAATTTTCTTTACTAATTGTGGTATATTTTTTTTTTCTAAATAGTGAATCTATTTTTTCTTGTTTTTCAATATTTCTAACAATATGCGGTGTATAGTAATAACCTCTATTGGCTATAATTGATGTAATATTTGCCATTTGAATTGGAGTTAGCAGTAATTCACCTTGACCAATTGCCATAGATATAATTGTTGATGCATTCCAATATTTTCTTCCATAGTACTTATCAAAATATTCCTTTTCAGGAAGCATGCCCTTCGCTCCATTTACAAAATCATTATTCATCCACTGACCTATTCCAAAGCTGCTTAAATGATTTCTCCAATTATCAAATGCTTCTTGAGAGTTGTTAAATTTTTTAAAGGTTTCAGTAAAAGCTTTGCAGAAATATGCATTGCATGAAATTTCAATTGCCTTATTTAATTTTGTATTTTTTTCGTGTGGATGACATCCTACTTTTTTCCCTTTTTCATATTCAAAGCCATCAAGACAGGCATATCTTGTGTTTCGTGTTATAATATTTTCCTCTAAAGCAATTAATCCATTTAAAATTTTAAAAGTTGATGCTGGTTGATATAAGCCTGTTAACGCTCGATTGAAAAGTGGTTTGTTTTTGTTTTTAACTAATTTATTATATTCATTAGATCTTGATCTTCCGCTTAGTATGTTTGGATTATATGTTGGTGCAGATATGAGACTTAAAATCTCGCCCGAGCTTGGTTCAATCGCAACTATTGCTCCAATTTTATTTTGCATTAATTCTTCTCCATACTCTTGAAGCCTTATATCAATTGTTGAGATAATTGTATTTCCTCTTTTTGGAAGAGTATCAAACTTTCCTTCATTAAATTTTCCCTGTTTTCTGTTGTGTACATCCACTAATGTAATCCCCATACCTTTGTGACCCCTTAATTCTTTCTCATAGCCTCCTTCAATACCCTGCATTCCTGCCAAATCTCCATTATTATAATAATTATCTTCTTTTACTTTTTGAGTGTTAACTTCTCCAAGATAACCTAATAAATGTGCTCCTGAATTTGTAGCATACTTACGAATATTTATTGTTTGTAGAAAAAAACCAGGAAATTGAAATAATTTTTCTTGAAGCTCACTTGCTTGTATTAAATTAATCTGCTTTTGAAATACACTTTCTTTATATTTTGAGTAATTAGATGCATCTCCTATTTTTTTTCTAAAATCCTCTAAGCTTATATCTATCATCTTGCAAAGATTTAGTGTATCCATATTTTTAGTTTCTCTTGGAATTACCATTAGATTATATGATGGTGAATTAGAAACAATTAAGTTACTGTCTCTATCAAAAATCAGTCCTCTTACAGGATTAAGGATGTCATATCTGAACGCATTGTTTTTTGCTGAGAATTTATACTTATCATTTACTATTTGAATTCTAAATAATTGTAAAATAAATATCAAAGAAACTAATGTGAAAATTGCTAGTACTATGCTACTACGTTTCTTGTATTTATTCATTTCTTAAAAAAGAATAGTTGTGTAATTGATATTAGAATTGTAGTTGTAATTGCACTAATTAATATTTTAAAAAGCATTTTGAATTCTATATTTAGGTGCTCAAGAAAAAATAATGTACTTAGATGAATCAAAGTCATTATAAATGTAAATGTTAGAAATGCTTTTGATCCAATTTTTTGCATTATGAGTTCATCACCTTCTTCAACTATATTATGTGGAATAGTAATTTTTGCAATAGAGTTTTTACAAAAAGCAATTAATACAGTTGCAAAGGAATGCATGCCTAGTGTGCCAGAAAAAATATCAATACAAAACCCAAGTAAAAAAGCATAGATTATTAAAAACCATTTTGGTGTTTTATAAGGAAGTACAATTATTAATATTATATATAAATATGGATTTATATAAGAGAGAAATAATATTTCGTTTAATACTAGTACTTGAATTAATACATAAATTGGTATTTGGATAATATATTTAATTAAATCTCTAGTCATTATTAGATTTTTCTAGATTTAATTGTTCCAAAGCATCAATTGATTTAATGATATACACAGATGATAATTTATTAAAATCAGTAAATAAATCTATCATTATGTCGTAATGACCAGTTTCAGAATTTGATTTATAAGAATTGATTATTCCGATATTAATCCCCTTAGGAAAAATAGTACTAAATCCATTTGTGCTAATTGTATCATTGCTATTTATCTTTACATGATTTGGTATGCTTTCAAGACTTGCTTTTCTGTAATTAAAACCTTTCCATTTTAGGGATCCGGAATTGTTTTGTTTATTTAATTTGACACTAATTGATGAATTCTTATTTAGTATAGACATGACTAGAGAAAATTTATTTGAAACAGAATGTATTATTCCAACTACTCCATTTAATGTTACTACTCCCATTCCCTCTTTTATGCCATGATTGCTTCCTTTGTTAAGAGTAATGTAATTATTTCTTTTATTTACAGTATTATTTATTACTTGAGATGAGATAAAATTAAATTCTTTTTCTTCTTCTTGAATGTTTGTTTTTCTATCTATAGAGTTTATTATTGTTAAAAGTTTTGCATTTTCATTTGCTAAATATTTATTAGATTCCTTTAGTTGGAAATATTCCTTTACTGTATGTGATGTTGAATATATAAATCCTGTATACTCACTTGTTTTTTTAAGTATTCTATAGTTTTGGTAGCTATTATTATTATTAATTAGAATTAGAGAAATTGATTGAAATAGCAAAAAAAGAAGAAGAAAATTATACATTCTAATAAAACGTATGAGATTCTGCATGTATTTTCTTTTATCTTATTAGGAATGTATAGCTTTCAGTATTTTTAAGAGCAATACCAGTGCCTCTGGCCACTGCCCTTAATGGATCCTCTGCCACGTAAACTGGAAGTTTTGTTTTTTTCGAAATTCTTTTATCTAAACCTCTAAGCATTGAACCTCCTCCGGTAAGATAAAGTCCCTCATTATAAATGTCTGCAGAAAGAGCAGGTGGTGTTTGAAATAAAGCACTCATTACTGCTTCTTCAATTTGTTCAATAGAATTGTTTAGAGATCCAGCAATTTCTTTATATGTAACAATAATTTCTTTTGGAATCCCACTCATTAGATCTCTTCCGTGTACAGCATAATTAGGAGGTGGATCATCTAATTCTGTTAATGCAGAGCCTACATTTATTTTAATCTGTTCAGCCATAATATCACCAACCGCTATATTATGTCTAGTCTTCATATAGTTTTTAATATTATCGGTGAATTCATCACCAGCTACTCTTATGGATTTGTCGCATACAATTCCTCCGAGAGAGATTACAGCAATTTCAGTTGTTCCTCCACCAATATCAATAACCATATTTCCTTTAGGTTCTAGCACATCAATTCCAATACCTATAGCAGCAGCCATAGGCTCGTGAATTAGCCATACATCTTTTGCTCCTGCGTGCTCTGCTGAATCAACAACTGCTCTTTTCTCTACTTCAGTAACTCCGGAAGGTATACAGACAACCATTTTTAATGCAGGTGCAAACCAAGATCTTTTTCTTGGAATCATGTCGATAAAACCTCTTATCATTTGTTCGGAGGATTGGAAATCTGCAATTACACCATCTTTTAATGGTCGCATTGTCTCAATATTTTTATGAGCTTTACCATGCATTTGCTGCGCTCTTTTTCCAATTGCAATTACTTCTCCCGTACGAACATTTTTTGCTACTATTGATGGCTCATCTACTACAACTTTATCATTGTGAATTATTAAAGTATTAGCAGTTCCAAGGTCAATGGCAATTGCTTCTTGCATAAAATCAAAAAATCCCATAGTTATATATTTTTAATGTTTAAAATGTCTTGTTTTTGTCATTACCATAGCCATGCTATTTTGGTTGCAATACTCTATTGATAAATTATCTTTTATTGAGCCGCCAGGTTGAATTACTGATGAAATTCCAGCCTTATCTGCAAGTTCAACACAATCAGGGAACGGGAAAAATGCATCGGAAGCCATCACTGATCCTTTGAGATCTAAATTAAATATTTTAGCTTTTTCAACTGCTTGTTTTAAAGCATCAACCCTTGATGTCTGTCCTACTCCACTTGATATTAATTGTTTGTTTTTAGCAAAAACTATAGTATTAGATTTTGTATGCTTACAAACTTTTGAGGCAAATATTAAATCTTCAATTTCTAATTCTGTTGGTTTTTTTTCTGTTACCATTTCCATAATTAATTGACTATCAGTAATCATGTCTTTAGATTGGAACAGTACTCCGTTTAAAGCTGTTCGATACTGTTCTTTAGGTAAATTTAATTTTTTTTGTTTTAAAAGTACTCTGTTTTTCTTTATTTTTAATAATTCAATACTTTCTTTACTAAAGCTAGGTGCAATTAAAACTTCATAAAATAATTTATTAATTTCTTGAGCTGTTTCAATATCTATTTCTTTGTTAGTTATTAGAACTCCCCCAAAAGCAGAAACCGGATCTCCCATTAGTGCATCTTTCCAGGCGTCAAGTAATTTTGGTCTACTAGCTATTCCACAGGCATTATTATGTTTTAAAACAACAAATGTAGTTTCATTAAATTCAGAGATTAAATTGACTGCCGCATCTACATCTAATAGGTTATTATATGACAATTCTTTACCTGAGATTTGTTCAAAAATTTCATCAATATTTCCAAAAAATATTCCTTTTTGATGTGGATTTTCTCCATATCTTAATTCTTTATGTTTAACAAAACTTTCTTTAAAAACTGCTGGTTCATCATTTAAATAATTAAATATTGCTGTGTCATAGTGAGATGAAATATTAAATGCTTCGCTAGCAAACTTTTTTCGTAACTCAATTGAAGTTGTACCACCTTGATTTTTTAGAATTTCTAAAGTTTTAGAATATTGGTTTTTGGAGGAAACTACTAAAACATCATTGAAGTTTTTTGCTGCAGCTCTTATTAATGAAATCCCCCCAATATCTATTTTTTCAATGATTTCCTGATGTGAATTATCCTCTTTTACTGTTTTTTCAAAAGGGTATAAATCAACAACAACTAAATCAAATTGTTGAATTTGATATTCCTCTAACTCTTTTTGATCACTTTCATTATCCCTTCTTGATAGTATTCCGCCAAATACATTTGGATGTAATGTTTTAACTCTGCCTCCTAAAATTGAAGGAAAACCTGTGATATCTTCAACTTTAGTGACTGTAATATTTAAATTTGAAATAAATTTTTCAGTACCACCAGTAGAGTAAATATTAATATTTAATTCATTAAGTTGTTTTGCAAGGGCGTCTAATCCGTCTTTATTAAAAACAGATATTAAAGCATTTTTAATTTGTTTTGGCTGATTCATTTTAAGAATATGTTATATGCAATTTTACCCAAATCAATTATAAATATCAAGCCATTTCTTCCTTATTAAATCTATTGTTAATAACTTAGTTTTGTTGTTGAAATTGAACGTTTATTTACAATTCTAAAACTTGATCAAAGATTATTAATAATTCATTCAAGCTAAATATGTTATCACATTGAATGCATACTTTTTCTTTAATTTCTTTAATTTTAATTTTGTTCTGATTTATTTTTACATAATCGAGGATTTTTGTAAATGAATTAGATTGGTAATAGTTTGTGTTTTGATTATGGGGTAAATACGCTCTTAAATTATTATTTTTTAAAATAATTCTTTCAAAACCTAGTTTTTTAGCTTTCCATTTGACACTTAATAATTTAAAAATATTAAAAATATTTTTAGGAAGTGCCCCAAACCTGTCTATTAAATTACTCTTAAATACTTCTAGTTCTTCATTGTTCTTAATATCATTAAGTGCTTTGTATAATGCAATTCTTTCTTCAATATTAATCACATAAGATTCTGGTATCTGAATTTCTAAATCTGTATCTATTTGACAATCTTGTATTTTAAATTCACTTTTTTTCTCTTTAAATAAATTTTTAAATTTCTCTTCTTTAAGTTCTTCAACAGCTTCATTAAGTATTCTTTGATACATCTCAAAGCCAATTTCATTTATAAAACCACTTTGATCTCCGCCTAAAAGATCACCGGCTCCTCTTATGTCAAGATCTCTCATTGCAATTTTAAAACCACTTCCTATATTTGAGAATTGTTCCAATGCATTTAGTCTTCTTCTTGAGTCTTCGGAAATATGATTTAGTGGAGGACTAATTAAAAAACAAAATGCTTGTTTGTCACTTCTCCCAACACGTCCTCTCATTTGGTGTAGATCACTTAATCCAAAATTTTGAGCGTTATTAATGATAATTGTATTTGCATTTGGAATATCAACACCATTTTCAATAATAGTAGTTGAAACTAATATGTCAAATTGACCCTCTATGAAATCAATCATTAAACTTTCAATTTTATTACCAGGCATTTGTCCGTGACCAATTTTGATTTTTGCGTCAGGGCAAATTCTTTGAATAAAGCCTGCAATTTCATTTATATTTTCTACTCTGTTGTGAACAAAAAATACTTGTCCATTTCTATTAATTTCATACTTAATAGCATCCCTAATTTTATCTTCATTAAACCCAATTATATTAGTTTGAATACTTTGTCTATTTGGAGGAGGTGTGTTTATAATAGACAAATCTCTTGCTCCAAGAAGAGAGAATTGAAGTGTTCTTGGGATAGGTGTTGCTGTTAATGTTAATGAATCTACATTAGATTTAAATGCCTTTAGTTTATCTTTAATATTAACTCCAAATTTTTGTTCCTCATCAACAATTAGTAATCCTAGATCTTTAAATTTGATATCTTTTCCAACAATCCTATGTGTTCCAATGATAACATCAATACTTCCATTTTGAATTTTTTGAATGATTTCATTTTGGTCAGATTTTGTTCTAAATCTATTAAGATAATCAACATTACAAGGAAGTTTTGCTAATCTTTTTTTAAATGTTTTATAATGTTGAAGAGCTAGAATGGTTGTAGGAACTAAAATCGCGACTTGTTTATTATCCGCCACTGCTTTAAAAGCAGCTCTTATGGCTATTTCTGTTTTTCCAAAACCCACATCTCCACATACTAAACGATCCATTGGCATAGTTTTTTCCATATCTTCTTTTATTGCCAAAGTTGCTTTAGACTGGTCTGGAGTGTCTTCAAACATAAATGAAGCTTCTAATTCTTGCTGAAGGTATGTATCAGGGGAGAATTGAAAACCTTCTTGTGATTTTCTTTTAGCATAGAGCTTAATTAGGTTAAATGCTATTTCTTTTACTCTGTTTTTAGTCTTTTGTTTGCTTTTATTCCATGTTGGCGTTCCTAATTGATGCATTTTAGGAGAAGAACCTTCTTTTCCAGAATACTTAGCTATTTTATGAAGAGCATGAATACTAATATATAATATGTCACCACCCTTATAACTTAATTTTATAACCTCTTGAGTTTGATTATTATTAGAGATTTTATGAAGACCATTAAATTGGCCAATACCATGATCAATATGTGTTATGTAATCTCCAATTTTTAGGCTAGTTAATTGTTTAATTGTGATTGCTTGCTTGTCACTAAATTTTGTTTTTGCTTTAAAGCGATGATGTCTGTCAAAAATTTGATGATCTGTGTAAACAGCAATTTTGTTATCATAATCGGTAAAGCCTTGGTGTAACAAAATTTGATAAAATTCTATTTTTATTTTTTGATCCTTATCAATCAATATATTTTTAATTCTTTCTTCTTGCTCTTCTGATGAACAAAGAATTACGTTGCGAATATTGTTTTTTTGATTTTTTTGTAAATCCATTAAGAGTATATCAATATTTTTATTGAACGGAATTAACGGATCACATTTTCTAAGTATTAGATGCTCCTTGTCATTAGAAGATGATGTTTTAATAACAGTTTTATTTTCTAAAGAATTATTAAATGTTATGCTGTTACTAAAAAGATATGATGGGTTTTGTGTAAAAATACTTGACTTTTTTTCAAGGTTTGAAAAAATTTCTTCAGTTTTTTTAAAATTATCATCTAAAGAATTGAGAGTATAATTAATATCTTTTATCCAAATATTTGAATCTTTTTGTAAATATTCAAGAAAACTAACCTGATTGCTTTGAATATGTTTGGCCTCTGTGTTTGGAATGATTTTTACTTTATTTTCTAATTTTATTGATAGTTGACTATTAACACTAAATATTCGTAGGGACTCAATTTCATCTCCAATTAATTCGATCCTAATCGGATGTTCACTTGCATATGAGAAAATATCAATTATACCTCCTCTAATTGAAAATTGTCCTGGATCAGTTACAAAGTTTGTTAATTTAAAATTTAAATTAATTAGATTTTTCTCTAAATCTTCAATTTCTATATTTTGATTTAATTTTAATGAGATAGTTTTTTTTCTTAATTCTTTAGTGCTTATAACTTTCTCAAATAATGCTTCAGAATATGTAATTACAACTGTATTTTTTCTGCTATTTAATTTGTTTAGAACCTCAGCTCTTTGTAAAACATTAGAATTTTCTGTTTCTTCAATTTGATATGGTCTTCTGTAAGATGCAGGGTAAAATAATACTTCTTGATTTGAGATTTTTTCTAAATCGTTTATGAAGTATGAGGCTTCTTCCTTATCGCTAAAAATGAAAACATTATTCTTTTTAGAATCTTCAATGATTTTAGCGAAATCAATAGCTAATGAAGATCCAATACTTCCCTTATAAAAAATGGGAGTTGTATTAGTATCTATTAGTTTTTTAAGTTTTTTTATACTAACAGATTCCGAAAAATAATCTAATAATTTTTCTAACAAACTAAATGCTATTTATTTCTTTGATCATTTTTTGATACCACAGATTTTTAGTATCAAACTCTTTTCCACCTTTTATTCTAGGAAATTCTATACATGATAATACATTATTATTATCTTCATCCCAGCCTATAACTCCACTTAAACCATTAACAGCACACTCTACTGCCTTATCAGCGCAATCAAATATTAAATTTAAATCTTTTTCATTTGCTTTAGATGATCTGCTGAAATAACCACTTTTTTGAACCAGTACTTTTTTTGCATTTAACCTATTTGTTAATTCTTTTGCAAACCATTTTCCAGGATTTATTTCATCTAACCTAACATGTCCAAAAGCATCTCTTGGAATTTTTTCTCCATTCTTTTCCATCTCATTAATAATTGTGTCAATACCAGCCCCTTCACTTAAGAAAATATTTACACAATCAAATTTCTGCATAATTTTATTTAATCTCTTTGCTTCTTTATCAAGATTTATTTTTTCTTCTGGAATAAAAATTGCGTGTACTTCCCATTTATTTTTATTAATACCAATGTCATCAAGAAAGTTAAATGTCTTCAACCTCTCTCTATACTCAAGTGCAGTTGCTGCAGTTAGCCAGCCGCAATTTCTTCCCATTACCTCATGAATAATTAATTGTCTATTACTAGTAGTATTTTCATTAACTATATTTTCAAAAAATATCGCTCCTTGTTCAGCTGCTGTCCATGCTCCAAGAGTTTGTTTTATTGGAAATACATCATTGTCAATAGTTTTAGGAAGACCAACAACTGTAAGAGAATAGTTATTATCTTTTAAATATTTTGAAAGATCAGCTGCTGTGGTATTTGTATCATCCCCTCCAATAGTGTGTAAGATTGTGATATTGTCTTTAATAAGTTGTTTTGCAGCTACTTCAAGAGGATTTTCTCCTTCGTTTATATATCCTTTTTTAATACAGTCTTCAATATTAGTTAGTTTTACTCTGCTATTTCCAAGAGGACTTCCGCCAAATTCATAGAAATTTGAGATTTTTGATTGAAGTGATTTAGGGAATTTTAAAATATTACCTTCAAGTAACCCTTTATAACCATTTTTATATCCAATAATTTCAGAATTTGGATATTTCTTCATATAGTTTTCAGTTAACCTTCCGATTGAAGCAGAAAGGCAGGGTGCTATACCGCCTGAAGTTAAAAATGCAATTTTCATATACTGCAAATATCTAATATTTTCATTAATTATTTAATAAAACTATTAGTAACTTTGTTTTAGTAAAAACTTACTTTTATGAAAGAAATTTTGAAGTTTGGAGGAGCATCTATTAAAAATGCTGAGTCAATAAAAGCTGTCTCTAAAATCATAAAAGATTACACAAATCCTGATGTTGTAATTGTATTCTCAGCAATTGCTACTGTAACAAACCTGTTAGAGGGTTTAGTAGAAGCCTACCACAGAAAAGATAATGATGTTTTAATGAAATTTAATGAAATAAAATCTTTTCATATTTCATTAGTAAAAGATCTTTTTAACTCAGAACATCACATCTTTGATATTATAAATAATTTATTTGTTGAAATCGAGTGGGCTCTTGAGGAGGAGCCTAATCAAATATTTTCATATGACTATGATCAAATTGTTTCTATTGGAGAATTACTTTCCTCTAACATAATGAGTGAATATTTGAAAGAAGTTAGTTTTCAGAACGAATTCCTAGATGTAAGAGATGTTTTTAAGTCAGATAATAATTATCAAAATGCTAATATAGATTGGGAATTAACGGAAGAAATATGTAAAGAGAAAATTAAAAATATTCCTGTTGTTACTCAAGGTTTTTTAGCTTGTTCTTCTGAAAATTTTACTACAACTTTAGGAAGAGAAGGGTCTGATTACAGCGCAGCGATTCTAGCTTATGTTTTAGAAGCAGAAAGAGTTGTGATTTGGAAAGATGTAGATGGAGTTTTAACTTCAGATCCAAGACACTTTAATGACTCAAAGCTTTTAGATAAATTATCATTTTCTGAAGCAGTAGAATTAGCGTATTATGGAGCTAAAGTCATCCATCCTAAAACAATTCAACCTCTTCAGTTAAAAAATATTCCATTACAAGTAAGATCATTTATTAATCTTGAAAATCCAGGAACAATCATTTCTGATTTCAAAATCACTTACAATATACCCTCATTTATTGTCAAAGAGAATCAAATGTTAGTGTCAATTTCTGATAAAAAA
This sequence comes from uncultured Flavobacteriales bacterium, assembly GCA_905181585.1. Taxonomy (GTDB): domain Bacteria; phylum Bacteroidota; class Bacteroidia; order Flavobacteriales; family BACL11; genus CAJIYG01. Next base: position 99,233 of record CAJIYG010000001.1, on the reverse strand, counting down.
TTATCATTTATTGTTGAGGATCATTTGAGTTATATTTTTTCTTTATTAGATAAAAATAATTTATCAGTTAATTTAATGCAAAATTCTGCAGTTAGTTTTTCACTTTGTATCGATAGTTCAAAAAATAGTGTTAAATTTTTAAGTGAATTAAAAGACAAATTTGATGTTTTGTATAATTCTAACTTGACTCTTCATACAATAAGACATTATGATAAGCAATCTTTGGATAGCTTTATAAAAAATAAAAAGATTATTCTTGAACAGAAAAGTAGAAATACTGTCCAGTTAATTGTTGAATAAGTTCTGCTTTTTTTGTCTGTATATAATCGTATATTTGCTTAAAAATTTATATTGAATTCAACTCACTCTTTTCATATTCCTGTAATGGGCACAGCATTTACTGCTGATACTCCTTTAAAAGTTGCTCAATATGGTATTGATTCAGTAATCTCTATTGTTGATGATGTTTTATTAGAAAGGTTAAGGAAAGTTTATAGTGAAAAAAATAATCTTCCATATATAGAAATTCATAAATCCTCAGAAGATGCTAGAGCTAATAGGATTACATCCTACTTAAATTTAGTAAACGATCTATCACAACTAAAGTTAAAAGAATTAACGAATCTGTCAAAAGATAAATTTGAGGAGGTTAAAAAATATTTTGATATTTTGCCTGAAAGTTCAAGCATTAAAAAAGATTTCTTTCAAATTATAAATAACAGTTTTAGTTTTGATGATCTTAAAGAATGGTTGACGGAAAACTTGTCGTTAGGAAGTATTGATGTTAATATAATGACAAAGGTTGATAAAAAAAATTATTCAAAAAATATTGAACTTCCCTCTGAATTTAATGATGCTCATGCTGCACTAAGAGGGTATGCCCAAAGTAATTTAGAATCGTCAGTTATTTTTTCTGCAGGAATGAATCCTAGACTGTATGGATACATAGGCCAGTTTAAAGATTTTTACCCCAATAAGTATGGTTACATAAAAAAGAAAATTGTTTTAAAGGTAAGTGACTACAGATCAGCAGTAATTCAAGGTAAGTTTTTAGCAAAAAAAGGACTATGGGTTTCAGAATATAGAATTGAATCTGGATTAAATTGTGGTGGTCATGCTTTTGCTACTGATGGATTGTTAATGGGGCCTATTTTAGCTGAATTTAGAGACAATAGGCAAGAGCTTATTGATCAAACATCTGACGTTTTATTTCAAGCTCTAGAAAGAGATGAAAGAATTATTCCCGAAAAAAAATTAGAATTAAAAGTTACAGCACAAGGTGGAGTTGGTACCTCGGTTGAGCAATCATTTCTTGTTGATTATTATAAACTTGATTCAGTAGGTTGGGGAACGCCTTTTTTACTTGTTCCAGAGGCAACTACAGTAGATGATAAAACAAGAGAGCAATTGTTAAAGGCAAAAGAAAATGATTTATATCTTAGTAATGTTTCTCCACTTGGAGTACCTTTTAATAACTTAAGAAATAACTCTAAAGATATTGAGAAGATAGAGAAAATAAATGATGGAAAGCCAGGAAGTAATTGTCCTAGAAGGTTTTTAGCATTAAGTAGTGAATATGGAGATAAAGGTATTTGCACTGCTTCACGACAATTTCAAAAAATAAAAATTAAAGAAATAGATGAAAATTCTTCTATTAATTTTGCGAAAATTGTAGATAAGACATGTTTATGTATGGGCTTAGCAGCAGCAGCGGTAGTAAATTATGATATTAAGAGTAGCGAAAGTAAAACAGTATCTATTTGTCCAGGTCCAAATCTTGCATATTTTTCAAAATATATGAGTCTAAAAGAAATATCATCCCAAATTTATGGTATGTCTAAAAATATTGCTCGTTTTGATAGACCTCATATGTTTATTAAAGAATTAGATCTGTATATTAATTATATCTCTGATAAATTAGCAGAGAGCTCTAATGATTTTAATAAAAAGCAAGCAAAATACTTTGATAAATTTCTAAATAATTTGAATGATGGTATTTTTTATTACACTGATCTTTTTGGAGGAGTACAAACTAAATTTTCTCAGTCCAAAGAAAATATGTTTAATGATTTAGACGTTTTTAGAAAAAAACTTTCAACTTTGACTCAAAAAGTTGATGCTTTAATTTCTGATATATAGATTTTTTAGATTCAATATTTTTTCTGAGATAATATGCGATATCTTAATTGTACTTTCTGTTGTCCATCCCGCAATATGTGGTGTTAATATAGTTTTATTTGATTCTAAAAGATATTTGAGATTTTTGTCTTCTTTATTTGATAAAATGTTCTCAAAAGAAATCTCTTCGTTTTCAATAACATCAAGGCATGCTCCCAATATTTTATTTGCTTTTAATGCTTCTACAATATCATTATTTTTTACACATTCCCCTCTTGAAGTATTAATTAAATAAAATGGCTTGTTACAATTTTTTATGAAATCTTTATTTACAATATATTGGGTTTCTAAATTTAAAGGAATATTTATACTAATAATATCAGAATATTTAAAAATCTCCTGCATTGAACTCTGGAAGTCATATTTTTTTAAATATTTATCATAACATAGAATTCTTAGATCAAAACCTTTAAGAACACGAGCAAATGCACTTCCAGTATTTCCAAAGCCAATTATTCCTACTGTTTTTCCCTTAAGTTCAATACCTCTATTTTGTTCTCTTTTCCAAATTCCATTCTTAACCTCATTGTTTGCAATAGAGATTTTATTAAATAAATTTAGAAGCATAGATAAAGCATGTTCAGCAACTGCTTGAGCATTGCCAGCTGCTGAATTAAAGCATTTTATTCCTTTACTTTCTGCATACTTCACATTAATATTTTCCATTCCTGATCCAGCTCGTGCTATGAACTTTAGATTAGTACACTGATCTAAAAAATCTTTATCAATTTTAAATCTGCTTCGAATAATAATTCCATCATATCTATTAATGATTTTTTTTATATCATTTTTTGCAACTAAATTTTTGATTTCACATTTTACACCATTATCTTCTAATTTTGAGATTAATAAATTATCAACTATGTCAAGTATAATTACTTTCATTTATAATATTGATTCAATATGTTTTGTAATTTTAATAAAATCTTCTACATTTAATTGTTCAGCTCTTAAACTTAAAAGCGATTCTATTTTAGAATCTTTTTCTATGTTATAAGTTTTTAAAGCATTTCGTAAGGTTTTTCTTCTTTGATTAAAGGCAGTTTTCACTACTTGTTTAAATAATTTTTTTGAACAATCTAACTTTTTTCTTTTATTCCGATTTAGTTTAATGACACTTGATTGAATTTTTGGTGGAGGTGTAAAGTTATCAGGAGATACATCAATACATTTTTTTACATTATAGAATACTTGAATTAATACGCTTAAAATACCTCTTTCTCTTCCTTTTAATGCAATGATTCTATCCGCAACCTCTTTTTGAAACATGCCAACTAATTCATGGATTATTTCATGATGCTCCCAAACACGAAATAAAATTTGAGAAGAAATATAATAAGGAAAATTTCCAATTATAGAAATATCTGATTCGAAGTGTTTTCTTATATCAAGTTTTAAGAAATCTCCTTCTATAATATTTTTTTCAATTTTTGGGTATTTATCTTTAAGATAATTTATTGATTCTTTATCAATTTCAATAACTTTAAAAATAGTATTTTCTGTCATTAGGAATTTTGTTAAAACTCCCATACCTGGACCTATTTCTAATATTTGATAATTTTTATTAAATGATAAAAGTTTAGTAATTTCTTGGGCTAGCTTATCATTATTAATAAAGTGTTGACCAAGATATTTTTTTGCTTTAACTAATGGCATCAGCTATTTTTTTAGCCTTTTGAAAAGTTTCGATGCAAAGACAAAATCATTAAGTTCTTTATTTTTTGTATTAATTAATTCCTCTTTTGTACCATGCCAGCTTAACTTACCCTTATAAAGATATGCAATTCGTTCTCCAATTTCCATTACGGAGTTCATATCATGAGTATTAACTATTGTAGTGATGTTGTTTTCAATAGTTATTTCTTGAATAAGATTATCAATTATAATTGCTGTTTTTGGGTCTAACCCAGAGTTTGGTTCATCGCATAATAAGTATTTTGGATTCATGACTATTGCTCTTGCAATTGACACTCTTTTGGTCATACCTCCACTTAATTCACTAGGTAATAATTTGTTGCTATTTGTTAAGTTAACTCTTTTGAGACATTCATTGACACGTTCTATTTTTTCTTCATTTCCCTGATTAGTAAACATAGTAAGAGGGAAAAGAATATTTTCTTCTACAGTCATATAATCATAAAGAGCTCCTTTTTGAAAGAGCATACCAATTTCTTGTCTTAACTTTCTTTTATCTTTTATTTTAAGATTATGAAAATCTCTTCCATCAAATAAAACTTGTCCGCTATCAATTTTATTTAAGCCTATTAATGATCTCAACAAAGTTGTTTTTCCTGAACCGCTCTCGCCAATTATGAGATTTGTTTTTCCTCTCTCAAATAAGTATGACACGTTATCAAGTACTAAATTCTCTGCAAAAGATTTACTAATTTGTTTTATTTCTATCATGCTAATAGTAAATCTGTTAATAAAAAGTTAAATAATAAAATAATAATACTTGAATAGACAACTGCTCGTGTACTTGATGTACCTACTTCCAGGGCTCCACCTTTTGTGTAATAGCCAAAGTATGAAGAAACAGAAGAAATAATAAATGCAAAAACGGTAGTCTTTATAAGACAGTAAGTGATATAAAACGGATTGAAATCTATTTTAATCCCATAAAGATATGATGCAGTTGTTATGCCAGTGTTTTGGCATCCAACCCATCCTCCAATTAGTCCAATAGAAATACTAAGTATTATTAAACATGGAAAGAAAATAAGTGATGCAATAATTTTAGGTAGAATCAGAAATGTAGCTGAATTAACCCCCATTATTTCTAAAGCATCAATTTGTTCAGAGACTCTCATGGATCCAATTTCAGAGGCCATATTTGACCCGATTTTCCCTGCTAATATTAAGCAAAGCATTGTTGGACAAAATTCAAGAATTAACGATTCTCTGGTTGCAAAACCTATTAAGTATTTTGGGTATAATGGACTTTCAAAGTTATATGCAGTTTGAATGCTTACAACAGCTCCAATAAAAAAAGAAATAATTGTAACTATTCCGATAGAATCTATGCCGATTTTTTTAAACTCAATATTAAGTTGTTGAACGAACACACTTCTTTTTTCAGGAAAACTAAATACTTTGTTTAATAAAATTAGATAATTTCCAAGATGTTGAAGTAATTTTTTCATTTGGCTTAAAAGTAAGTATTTTATTTAAATTTGTTATTAGATTATGAATAGACAAAAATATTTAATTTTAATTGTTTTCATTTTATTGTTGATCAGCTCTTGTTCAGTTTTAAAAAAGAATAATTGTGATTGCCCTTCTTTTTCTAATTCAAATATAGTGTCTACTGAAATTATCTAATTATTAGAATTATGCATTTTAGTACTTATTTACCACTTTCTAGCGTTACTTTAATCGAAGATTTAATTAATAATGTTAATGTAGATGTTAAAGTTGTAAACTCTAGAAAAACAAAGCTTGGAGATTTTAGGGTAATAAATAATCAATATTTTATTACAATTAATAATGATTTAAATCAGTATTCTTTTTTAATTACCTTATTGCATGAGCTAGCGCATGCATTTACTTTTTCAAAATTTAAATCGAGAGTTTTACCTCATGGAATTGAATGGAAAAAAATATTTAAGTCGTTAATACATCCCTTTTTAACTGTAGAATTTTTCCCTAATGACATTGTATTCTTACTAAATCAGCATATGCAAAGCCCAAAAGCTTCAAGTTGTTCTGATTTAGCCTTAATGAAAGGATTATCTAAATATAATAGTGTCCAGCATATTGTTCTAGATGATATCAAGATTGGCAGTAGTTTTGTCTTTAGAGAAAAAAGAGTATTTGTAAAAATGGAGAAACTAAGAAAAAGATATAGATGCAAAGAGATTGCCACTAATAAAATATACTTGTTTAGCCCTTTAGCTACAATAGAGTTATATTGCTAATAAGTAAATTAATCGTAATTTTGTAAAAAAAATATTTTGGATAAAAATAATTATGCGGTGATAATGGCTGGAGGAGTTGGGTCACGTTTTTGGCCAATAAGTACCGAAGAAACTCCAAAGCAGTTCCTTGATATTTTATCTGTTGGTGAAACTTTAATTCAGCAAACTTTTAGAAGATTACAAAAAACATGCTTTACAGAAAATATTTTTATTGTAACAAATAAAGATTACAAGGCATTATGTATTTCTCAATTATCTCAACTTGATGAGAAAAATATTTTATGTGAGCCTGTAATGAGAAATACAGCTCCTTGTATTGCATATGCTGCATATAAGATCTATAACTTAGACAAAGATGCCAAATTAATTATAGCTCCATCTGATCATCTTATTTTAAATGAGGATGAATTTGTTAGCACTGTAAATAATGTTTTTGATTTGATTAATAAAAAGGATTGCTTATATACACTAGGGATAACTCCTTCAAGACCTGATACGGGATATGGGTATATTCAATATTCTGATGAGGTTTTACTAGAAAGTAAATCTGTGAAGAAAGTTAAAACCTTTACTGAAAAACCTAATTTAGAGCTTGCGCTTCAGTTTATAGATAGTGGTGATTTCTTGTGGAATGCTGGTATTTTTATGTTTTCAGCTAACGCTATTGTTAGATCTTTTAAAAAATATCTCTCTGATTTAAACGATATTTTTTCTAAAGGAGATGATTATTTTAACACTGCTAAAGAAGCTGAATTTATAGAGAAAGTATTTCCTACCTGTAAAAATATTTCAATTGATTATGGCATTTTTGAAAAATCTAATAATGTTTATGTGTATCCATGTGATTTTGGATGGAGTGATTTAGGAACCTGGGGTTCTTTATATTCTTTTTTGGAAAAGGATGATAATCAAAATACAATACAAGGAGATAATGTTAATTTATATGATTCAAGTTCTAATATTATCAGAGTTGAGAGTGATAAGCAAATCATTATTCAAGGATTAAATAATTTTATTGTGGTAGATACCAAGAATGCATTGCTTATATGCAAAAAAGATGATGAGCAAAAGATTAAGGAATTTGTTAATGATATTAAAAAACAGAAATTGTAAATTTAATTTCAACACATTTTTTTTGGATCTACCCATTCATTAAATTCTTCTTCATTTAAATATTTTAACTTAATTGCCTCTTCTTTTAGCGTTGTGCCGTTTTTGTGTGCGTTTTTTGCTATTTCTGAAGATTTATCATAACCAATTTTCGTGTTTAAAGCTGTTATTAACATTAATGAATTATCTAAATTCTCTTTGATTCTTTTATAATTTGGTTCGATGCCATCAATACAATTGTCTTTAAAAGAAATACATGAGTCTGCAATCAAATGAAGTGATTGAATAAGGTTACTTCCAATTAATGGTTTAAATACATTTAATTGAAAATGTCCTTGCATTCCTCCTACTGAAATGGCTGTATCATTTCCTATTATCTGAGCGCATACCATAGTCAGGGCTTCACATTGTGTTGGGTTAACTTTTCCAGGCATAATAGATGATCCAGGTTCATTCGCAGGTATATTTATCTCTCCAATACCACATCTAGGCCCAGAAGTTAATAATCTAATATCATTTGCAATTTTATTTAATGAAACAGCAATTTGCTTAAGCGCTCCATGTGATTCAACAAAAGCATCATGTGCAGAAAGTGCTTCAAATTTATTTTTTGCACTTATAAATCCTAATTTGGTAAAATCAGCAATTTTAGAAGCAACTAAGTCTGTATAGCCTTCAGGAGAATTTATGCCTGTTCCAACTGCAGTCCCACCAATTGCAAGCTCTGATAAATGAGGGAGGGTATTTTTTAAAGCGACTATTCCATGTTCTAGTTGTGATACATAAGCAGAAAACTCTTGACCTAATGTTAAAGGTGTAGCGTCCATTAAATGAGTTCTTCCGATTTTCACTACATTTTTAAAAAGTTTTGCTTTTTTATTTAAAGAATCTTTTAGTAGAGTTATAGCTGGTATTGTTTTTTCAACTGTTAATTTATATGATGCAATATGCATGGCAGTTGGAAAAGTGTCATTTGAGCTTTGAGATTTGTTTACATCATCGTTGGGATGTATGTCTCTTTTAGAGTCCGTAAGATTTCCTCCACTTTTCAAATGTGCTACATTTGAAATGACTTCATTAATATTCATATTTGATTGCGTTCCACTGCCTGTTTGCCAAATAACTAGAGGGAAATGATCATCATATTTCTTTTGGATAATTTCATCGCAAACTTTTGAAATTGAGTCTCTTTTTATTTTCTCTAATACTCCTAACTCAAAATTAGCATGAGCTGCTGCTTTTTTTAGATAAGCAAATCCATAGATAATCTCAATAGGCATACTTGCGTTAGGACCTATTTTGAAATTATTTCTACTTCTTTCAGTTTGAGCGCCCCAGTATTTTTCAGTTGGAACTTTAACTTCACCCATAGTGTCTTTTTCTATTCGATATTTCATTTTAGAATATTTTGTAGTTAAGATTAGTTGTTGTTAATTTGTTAAAAATAAAAATATGAAATTTCTAGGCTTTTTATTGTTTCTTGCTATTTTTTTAATGGCTTTTTGGTGTCTTTTCTTTTTAGCTAGTGTTGTTCCATATTTTATATATGTTTGGCTTCGCGAGGGAAAATTAGAAGAAGATCAAATTCCAAGCTAATTTCTTTTAGTAGATTTTAATTCTGACCAAATTCCATAAGATAAGCTTTAATAAAAGGGTTTATTTCACCGTTTAGTACTGCTTGTGGATTAGTAGATTCGTAATTAGTTCTTAGATCTTTTACTAATTTATACGGATGTAAAATGTAATTTCTAATCTGAGAACCCCATTCTATTTTCTTTTTATTTCCTTCAATTTTGTTTTTTTCTTCCTCTTTTTTTTTGTTTTCAATTTGATATAGTTGAGATTTGAGCAATTTTAGAGCTTTTTCTTTATTTTCTAATTGTGATCTTGTTTCAGAATTTTCGATAATTATACCTGTTGGTTCGTGTTTAAGTCTAACAGCTGTTTCAACTTTATTTACACCTTGTCCGCCAGCTCCTCCAGCTCTAAATGTATCCCAGCTTATTTCAGAAGGGTTTATATTTATTTCAATTAAATCATTTACTAATGGGTATGTAAAAACAGATGCAAATGTTGTATGTCTTTTTGCATTTGAATCAAATGGTGATATTCTTACTAATCTATGTACACCATTTTCACTTTTTAAGTTTCCATATGCAAAATCACCACCAAATTCTAGTGTTACAGATTTAATGCCAACTGGTTCAGCTTTTTGAATATCAATTTGTTTAATCTTATAATTATTTTTTTCACCCCACATTAAATACATTCTCATTAATATTTCAGCCCAATCTTGGCCCTCAGTACCTCCAGCCCCAGGATTAATCCTAACAATAGCGGACATTTTATCTTCCTCGGAGCTAAGCATATTTTTAAATTCTAATTCCTCCACTGAAGTTAAAGTTTTTTTATATTGATTAATTAGTTCTTCCTCTTTAGCTTCTAACTCAATTAATACATCAAGTTCTTCAATATTTATACTGATTTCTTTATAAATTTCAATCCAACTTTTGTTTTGTTTTTTATTCTTTAATACTTTTTCAGCTTTTTCTGAATCATCCCAGAATTTTGGAGAGCTAATTTCTTTGTCATAATTTAAATCAATTAATTCTTTATTTTTTATATCAAGAAATTTACAGAGATCATCTCTTCTTTCCTTTAGTTTGTTTGTTAGTTCTTGAGATATCATATTTATTTTATTTCTTCATTTAGTAGTTCCCAAACTAAGCTAGTTTCGTAGCCTTTTTGATAAAGATATTGAACTGTTTTAGATTTTTTTTTAAATACATCTTTTTCATTTATAATACGGTACTTTTTATTTATTAATTCTTTTATCGTGGTAAGATATTGTTCATTATCAATTTCTTCAAGGCTATTTTTAATAATAATACTTTTAATATTTCTTTTTTTTAACTCAAAAGAAATCCTGATTTTACCCCATTTCTTAATATTAAATTTTCCTGAACTAAATGTGTTACTAAATCTTTGTTCATTAAGGAAATTATTTTTTGTTAAATGTTCAATTATAAGATTTTGATCATTCTTAACTTCCCACGAGTTAAGTTTTTTTATAATATCAAAAATGCATCTTTCTTGAGTTGAACAGAATTTCTCAATTTTGAATAAATTTTTTTTATTAATTCTCATTTGATTATCCATTGATTCAAAGTTAAATATTCTTATTTATAATTATACTTTTGCGCCGTGAAAAATAAACAAGCAATTTACTTACTTTTTTTGTCAAATATCATTTCTGGTTTTGCTCAAGGGATAAGTATGATTGCAATTCCTTGGTATTTTATTGAAATCGTTGAACAATCTGAATATTTTGCCTTTGGGTATATTATTATTACTTTTTTAACACTTTTTTGGGGCTTATATGCGGGAGCATTAATTGATAGATACTCAAGAAAAAATATTTTTATTCATTACTAATTTAGTTTGTGGTTCATTAATTGGTTCTATTGCTTTTTATGGATTTATTTATTCTTCTCTCCCAAATTTCCTTGTATTTTTTGTTTTTGCTGTTACTATTTTTAATTATAATATTCATTACCCTACCTTATATGCATTCGGGCAAGAAATTACAGAAAAAGAAAAATATGGAAAGTTAAATTCTTATATAGAAGTTCAGGGTCAGGCAACAAGCGTTTTGGCTGGTGCTTTTGCTGCTTTACTTTTAACAGGTACTACTGACAAATCTCTTGAATTAGCTGGTGTTAATCTTCAATTACCATTTAATATCCCAAAATGGGATATCTATGAAATTTTTCTTATGGATGCTATTACATATTTATTTGTAATTGGAATATTTTCATTAATTAAATACACTCCTGTTGTTAAAGAAGAAATACATAAAAGTAATTTATGGAATAGGTTGAAAATGGGTATTTCATATTTAAATGAAAATAGAATTATATTTATTTTCGGATTAGTCTCATATATGCTCTTTGCCTTTACTCTAGTTGAACTTCATGTTGTTTTACCTTCATATGTGCATGACTTTTTATCAGCTGAGGGAAATGTTTATGCCTCTTCTGAAATTTACTATTCATTAGGAGCAATTTTTTCTGGAGTTTTAATTCTTCGTCTTCTTAAAGATATCAATCCATTTTTAAGTGTTATCTTTTTAATGCTTTTGGTCGCTATAGCTTTTTTATCAATGACATTTTATAAATTCCTTTGGGTATTCTTTTTAGGAAATCTAGTTCTAGGGATTACGAATGCGGGTGTTAGAATTGTAAGAACAACATATTTGTTTAATAATGTGCCTAATAACTTAATAGGGAGAGTAACTTCTGTTTTTAGTTCACTAAATATTGTTATGAGGATGTTTTTAATTTCCCTCTTTTCATTAAATTTTTTTAACTTTTCAGACAATATTAGATGGGCTTATTTTATTGGGACAATCTTAATGCTTTTATCCAGTATTGTGCTATATATTACTTATCTGAAAAAGGTTAAAAATTAGGAATCTTTTTTGACTATACTATATTGGAGAAGATGTAATCTTTCATCGCCTATAACATTAATTTTTTTATTAAACTTTTTAGACCATTTGTATCTAATTGAGTTGAAGAGCCAGCCTTTGTTTAAATGACTTGCAACAAAAGGATGAGTAGTTATATCTATTTTATTACTTTCAAATTCTGTAAGATTAGCAACCTTATGTTCAATTTGATCTATTAGTAATAAACTAGAATTTATATCTCCTTTGCCGCTACACATTGGACACTTTTCTTTTGTGTCAATTGTCATTGCTGGTCTAACTCTTTGACGCGTGATCTGTATTAAACCAAATTTAGTAGGAGGTAAAATATTATGTTTTGCCTTATCAGTACTCATAGCCTGTTTTAGACATTCAAATAGAAGTTTACGGTTTTTGTCAGATTTTAAATCAATAAAATCTACAACAATTATTCCGCCCATATCTCTGAGTCTTAATTGTCGAGCTACTTCTTTTGCTGATTCAAGATTTACATCAAGTGCATTTTCTTCTTGATTTTTCTTAGCATCAACTTTTTTACCACTATTTACATCTATAACATGTAAGGCTTCAGTATGTTCAATAACTAGATAAGTTCCGTTTTTCATTGTAACTGCCTGTCCAAAAGATCCTTTTATTTGTTTTGTTATGTTATACTTTTGAAATATTGGTATTTCTCCATTATAAAGTTTAACTTTTAATTCTTCGTCATCAGAGATTCTAGCAAGATAGTCCTTAAGTTCTTGCTGGATTTCTTTATTATTTACAATGATATTATTAAATTTTGCATCTAGTAAGTCTCTTAAAATTGCTGAGGCTCTATTAAGTTCACCAAGAATTTTTGTTGGCGCTTTTTCACCTTTAAGTTTTTTACTAATTGTTTGCCATTTTTTATAAAGATTTTTAAGGTCTTTATCTAGTTCTGCAACTTTTTTGCCTTTGGCAACTGTTCTGATGATTACTCCAAAGCCATGGGGCTTTATGCTTCTGATAAGATTTTTTAGTCTAGATTTTTCAGCATTGTCTCCAATTTTTTGAGAAATGGATACTCTGTCTGAAAAAGGAATTAAAACCATATATCTTCCTGCTAGTGATATTTCAGTAGTTAATCTTGGTCCTTTAGTTGAAATTGGCTCTTTTGATATCTGAAGTAATAAGTGATCACCAGATTTGAGTGTTTCTCCTATTTTACCATCTTTCTCAATTTTCTTCTCTAGCTTAAAGTTTTTGAGTGAAGCAGTATTTAACTTATTTGATATAGCTTTTTCAGTGAATTTTTTAAGTGAGTGTACATCACTTCCTAAGTCTAGATAATGAAGAAAACCATCTTTTTCATAACCAACGTTTACAAATGCTGCATTTAAACCGGGAACAACTTTTTTAGTTTTCCCTAAATATATATCACCTACTGAAAAGTTATTATCGTGCTTTTGCTTGTGAAGTTCAATTAATTGACCATCACATAGAAGAGCAATTACTACTTCAGAAGGCCTTGAGTCGATTATTAGGTCGAATTTCATGGCGTATTTTTCTGATTAAAACAGAATAACAAGTAGTTTACTTGTTCTTATGTCTGTTTTTACGTGAGCGTTTTTTACGCTTGTGTGTAGCAATTTTTAATCTTTTCTTTTTCTTAGCTCCTGACATCTCTAATATTTTTATTAACTTCTTTTAAAAAAAAGTTTATTTTACTTTATCTTTTACTTGATGCAAAAATACTTTTGCAGGTTTGAATGACGGGATATGGTGTTCTGGAATTATAATGGTAGTATTTTTTTTGATATTTCTACCAGTTTTTTGAGCTCTTTTCTTTGCTTTAAATGTTCCAAAACCCCTTAAGAAAACTGATTCGTTATTTGATACAGAGTTCTTTACCTCATTCATGAATGCTTCTACTATAGTTAAAGTTGTAATCTTTTCAACTCCTGTTAACGCTGCTATTTTACTAACTACTTCTGCTTTCGTCATTCTATTAATCTTTTAAAAATTTAATTAAATTTGAGTTTGCAAATATATTAATTTTTATGTCTCAAATATCCTATTCATTGTTTTCTTTTTTTGCTATTTTAATAAATTATTATGAGATTTTCTGAAAATTTAATTGCTTGGTATAATATTTCTAAGAGAGACCTTCCTTGGAGAAACACTAAAGATCCTTATAAGATTTGGTTATCTGAAATTATTTTGCAGCAAACTAAGGTAAGCCAAGGAATGCCTTATTATCTTAAATTTCTTAAAAATTTTCCTAATATTTTAGATTTAGCAAACTCAGAGGAAGATAAAGTTTTGAAGCTGTGGCAAGGACTAGGTTATTATTCTAGAGCTAGAAATCTGCATTTTACTGCAAAATATATAAGAGATAATTATAATGGTGTTTTTCCTAATAATTACAACGACATTCTTTCATTAAAAGGTGTTGGTGTTTATACTGCCGCTGCAATTTCATCTTTTGCATTTAATTTATCTTATCCTGTTGTAGATGGTAATGTTATTAGAGTGTTGTCAAGGGTTTTTGGTGTAGAATCTGAATTTGATACAGGTCCAGGCTTTCAAAAGTTTTACAATATTGCTTTAGAAATGCTCCCTAAACACGACTACGCTACTCATAATCAGGCGATAATGGAGTTTGGCGCTTTGCTATGCAAGCCTAAATTACCATTGTGTTCTAATTGCTGTTTTAATGAAAATTGTTTTGCTCTTCATGCTAATAAGGTTGGTGTCTTACCAAGAAAAAAGAAAAAGATAAAAATTAAAAATAGATTTATTCATTACTTAATTATTAATAATAAAGATAAAGTTTTTCTTCGAAAAAAAAATGAAGGTATTTGGTCTGGACTATATCAATTTCCATTTTTAGAATTTGATAAAAATATTTCAAATGATAAAGTGCTTATTTCAAATAATTGGATAAATTTATTTAAAAACTGTGAATATACTATTTCATCAGTGTCATCTCCTTTTATTCATAAGTTAACACATCAGAAGCTAAGTGTTATTTTTTGGCAAATAAAATCTGATGATATTAAATTAAAAAATTTCATGAAATTCCAGACTAATAAAATTTCTGATCTGCCCCTTTCTAAATTAATAGACAATTATTTAACATCAAATTATATTATCTAATTTTTAGTACATTTGTTTATATAAATAAAGCAATTGTCTGGAGTAAATAAAGTGATTTTAGTAGGGAATTTAGGAAAAGATCCTGAAGTAAGGTATCTTGACTCAGGTATTGCTGTAGCTAATATTTCTCTAGCCACAACAGAAAATTATAAAAATAAAAATGGTGACCGTGTTAGTCAAACCGAGTGGCATGACGTTGTTCTTTGGAGAGGTCTTGCTGAAGTTGCTGAGAAGTATTTAGAAAAAGGATCAAGTGTCTATATTGAGGGTAAAATTCGGACAAGTAAATGGGTTGATAAAGAAAATATAACTAGATACAAGACAGAAATAATGGCAGATAAGATGAACATGCTTTCAAAATCTAATAATGGTGTAGATGAGTCAGATAATTCTCTTAATGATCTCCCATTTTAAATTTTAAAAATTGATAGACGACCCTTTACCCTTATTTTTAAATTTATTGTCAGGCATAGAATTAAATTCTTTGAGCATTGAGAGTTATTTCTTAGTTTTAATTATTTTTATTCTAATTATTTGCTCTGCTTTAATTTCAGGAGCAGAAGTTGCTTTTTTTGCATTAGAAATATCAGAAATTGATGAGCTAAAAAAATCAAAGAAAAAGAATAAGTATATTCTAAAACTCTTAAAAAATCCAAACTCTCTTTTAGCCACTATCTTAATTGTAAATAATTTTATTAATGTATCTATTGTAATTCTTGCCTCGTACTTAACAAGTATTTTAATTCAATTTCCTGATGGCTCAAATCTTGAATTTATTTTTCAAGTAATTATTATAACATCTATTCTTGTTTTTTTTGGGGAGATTACTCCAAAGTTATATTCTAATCAAAAGCCAGTAAAGTTTAGTTTGTTTATGAGTTTCCCACTTTATATTTTAAATATAGTTTTCTATCCTTTAAGTCTTTTATTAGTATCTACAACTAAAATTATAGAAAAAAAATTAGAAGATAAGAAATCAGACATTAATGTAGATGAAATTTCTAAAGCTCTAGACCTAACAACATCAACATCAAATGAACAAAAGATTTTAAGAAGTATTGTTGAGTTTGGTAATACAGATGTTAAGGAAATTATGAAATCAAGAGTTGATGTTATAGCATTAGAAAAAAATGAGTTGTTTTCTAATGTATTGAAAGTTGTTATTTCATCTGGTTACTCTAGAATTCCTATATTCGATACTCAGTTTGATAATGTTTTAGGTATCTTATATATTAAAGATTTAATTCCTTTTCTCGAAATGAATGATGATTTTAATTGGATTGAGTTATGTAGACCTCCAATTTTTGTTCCAGAAACTAAAATGATCAATGTTTTGCTTAAAGAGTTTCAAGCAAAAAAGCATCATATTGCTATTGTAGTTGATGAGTATGGTGGTGCATCAGGTATTGTAACCCTTGAAGATATTTTAGAAGAAATTGTTGGTGAAATTAATGATGAATTTGATAATGATGATACAAAATATTCTAAACTAGATTCTAATAATTATATTTTTGAAGGAAAGACTTCGCTTATTGATTTTCTCAAAATTATAAATGGAGATTTAGGTTCATTTGATGATGTTAAGGGGGAGTCAGATTCATTGGCAGGATTAATACTTGAGGTGACAGGAAAAATTCCACTAATTGGAGATAAAATTGAGATTAAGCCATTTACATTTTTAATTGAATCTGTAGATTTGCGTAGAATCAAAAGAATTAAAGTCATATTAAATGAATTATAAAATATTCTTTCTTTTATTTTGTTTTTCTTGCTCAGCAAACTACACACCAAAGCCAAGAGCATTTGTAAAAATTTATCTTCCTGAAAAAGAATTTCAAAAAACTGACCTGTCATCATTTTCTTTAAGTTTTGATTATCCAACTTATTCAGATTTAAAAATTGGAGAGAAAGAGAATTTTATAAATATAATATTTGAGGATTTTTCTGCCACTTTGCATCTGACATATGTGAGTTTAAATAATAACTTGTATTCTCACATAGAAGAATCAAGATCACTTGCATATAAGCATAATATGCAGGCTAATTCTATTAGTGAGCAAGTATATTTAAATTATGACCAAAGCGTGTTTGGAATGCTTTATAATTACTCGGGGATGACAGCTACTTCAACACAAT
Organism: uncultured Flavobacteriales bacterium; assembly: GCA_905181585.1. Classification (GTDB taxonomy): domain Bacteria; phylum Bacteroidota; class Bacteroidia; order Flavobacteriales; family BACL11; genus CAJIYG01. The sequence goes on along the minus strand of CAJIYG010000001.1, from coordinate 82,283 downwards.
TTTATTTAACTGATAGTCTAACTCATTTCCTTAGAGGTTCTTTGTATTTTAATTCTGAAATTAATGATTCTATTAAGCCTGTAAATGATTTTTTAAAGGAAGATATTGTTTCTTTAATAGAAAGTGTTGAGTGGTAATATGAAAAAAAACTATTTAGATTATTTTTTATTATTTGTTCTTGCTTTAATTTGGGGTAGTTCATTTATCTTAATGAAAAAAGGTCTTATTGTTTATTCTTACACTCAAGTTGCCGCATTAAGATTATTTATTGCATTTATTTTTCTTTCTCCCTTTTTAATAAAAGCATTCACAAAAATTAAAAAGAAGCATATTTTTCCTTTGGTGCTTACTGCTTTGCTTGGAAATGGTATACCTGCATTTCTATTTACCAAAGCTCAAACTGTTCTTGATAGTTCTTTTGTTGGAGTTTTAAACTCACTAACTCCACTTTTTACTTTGTTTTTAGGCTGGTTGTTTTTTTCTAATCAAATTAGAAAAACTAATTTATTAGGGATTTTAATTGGTTTAATTGGAGCAATTTATTTGTCTAGCTCAGTTACTGATTTACAAATTGATTTAAATATTTATGTCTTCTTTATCATTTTAGCTACTGTTTTTTATGCTGCAAGCGTTAATATCATTAAAAATTATTTATATGATTTAGATTCAGTTTCTATTTCATCTTTAGCATTTTTATTACTTGGTCCTTTTTGTGGATATTATATATTTTCTACAGACTTTATTAATGTTTACAGTAGCCCTGAAGGCTTGTTAGCACTTATGTATATATGTGTTTTGTCAGTTATTGGAACTGCATTAGCATTAGTAATTTTTAATAAACTTGTACAGAGCTCATCTGCTATTTTTGCATCTTCTGTAACATATCTAATACCAATAGTCGCAATTTTTTGGGGTATTGTTGATGGAGAAAAAATTCACATGCAATACTATTTTGGAACTCTAATAATTTTACTTGCTATCTTTTTGGTGAATAGGAAATAATAATTACTTAATAATTATTTTTTTCTCAGTGGAAAAATCATCGTAGATATATAAATAAATTCCGCTTGTAGTTTTTGATTGAACTTTGCCAAATAGATCAATTATTTTTATAACTTTTTTTGAACTTGAAGAAATGTTTTGTAAAGAAGTATTATTCTCTGAAAGATTAATATTGTCAATAAATAAATTGTTTTCATATTGGTTAACATTTCTAAATTTTATAGCTATATCATCTTGATTTGTATAATTAGATAGATCAATGTTTTCTGAGCTCCAATCATTATTATTGTTTGGCGTCCAACTAAAGCTATTGTATGTAGGTGAAGTTGTAACTAAGTTAAGCCCTGCTTTTTCCCAAATCTTTTGCCATGTATTACCACAATCTTCTGATATATAAATTTGTAGTGTATCAGACCAGTTAGGATTAGAGCTTGGATTGGTCCATAAACTATATGCATAGTCAAAGGTTAAATAGATGCTTGAGTAAGAAGTTAAATCTAGTGTAGGGAGTATAAAGTCATCATACTCTCCGTTAGTGGAGTATTCAGCATTGTTTATGTATATGGATGAGTTACTATTAAATCCAGCGCTATTTGTAATTTCCCAAGTATCATCTGCATCGTTATTTATTATTGACCAGTTAGGAAGTCCAGATTGAAAATTTTCATAAAGAGGTGGTGTGCCTGCTGCGCAGAAGCAAGCTGCCAGACAATTGTTGATGTCTGAGATATGTGCCATTGCCATTTAGAGGGTCAATACAATTGCCATTTAGACAATTCCATGATGGAACCGGAGGCGTATTGCTACATAAATTATGGTTTAAAAGATTGGGACGGTATTGATTAATTGCTGCTGTCATTCGTGTTTTTTGTCCAATTGTGAAAAGATTCATACATGCATCATTTGTATAGTCCATGTAATTCATAAACATATCACCAGCAGAGTTAGAAGTTCCACAGCTATTTGCATTGTGAGGGAATGCTGGACAGCTATAGTTTTCCTCTTCTTGTGTTGGAGTATCATTAACATTATCGCTTCCACAATTCCCACCATTACCCCAAACATGATCTAAATTGAGCCAATGACCTACTTCATGTGTTGCAGTTCTTCCTTTGTTATAAGGGGCTTGAACTGTCCCTAATGTTCCAAAGTACCTATATCCAATAACAACACCGTCATCTGGATTGTTAAAGGTTGATGGTGGAGTGGCATATCCAAGAATACCACCTGAAAGATCACATACCCAGATATTTAAATAATCATCTTGATCCCATGGATCTATTCCGCCACTAGATGATGATTTCATGTTATCTGTTTGTATTGAGAATGAAGTCTGACTTGTTTGTGTTCTAGTAATTCCAGAGGTAAATGCACCATTTGGGTCTACTGTTGCTAAACAAAATTCAATTTCAGTATCTGCAGCAATATTACTCCAAACGTTTGGAGTCATAATTGCATCAATATTTGTTCTTCTGAAGTCGGCATTTAAAACATCAATTTGTGAAAAAACTTGTTGGTCTGTAATATTTTCTTGATTTGTGTTCCAGACTACATGTACAACAACAGGAATAGTAATAATAGTTGAAGACTTTGAATTTAAATTATTTTGAACCCAATTTTTTGTTTGGTTATTTACATTTTTCCTTGCTTCAAGAAATTGTGGGTATTTAGAATTTAATATGTCGATATGATCATTTGTCGAACATCTTTCTTGAGAAAAACATTGAAATGTCAGAAAAATAATGATTATAAACTAATAGTCTTTTCATTTCACAAATATATAATAAAATAAATATAACAATTTTTTAAAAATATTACATTTTTTTCTTTTTTCAGAAACGAGTTCAATAAAATAATATAAAATTAACTTATATAATATAGATTCAATAATTTTATTATCTGTTTAGAAATAAAAAAAAACAAAAAGTATTGGTGAGTTACTCTTGTTTTCTTACTTTTGCAGACCATTTTTAAAATTAATAATAATGTACGCAATAGTTGAGATAGCAGGCCAACAATTTAAAGTTGAAAAAGATCAGCAGATATTTGTACACCGATTAGATGCAGAGCAGGGGACTAAGGTTTCATTTGATAAAGTTCTACTTCTTGATAATCAAGGTAAAATAAATGTTGGCGCCCCAGCTGTAAAAGGAGCTTCAGTGACTGCCAAAGTCATGGAACATCTTAAAGGAGATAAAGTAATTGTCTTTAAGAAAAAGAGAAGGAAAGGATATAAAGTTAAAAACGGTCACAGGCAGTATTTAACTAAAATAGAAATTCAGGCAATTAATGATAAGCCTGTTGCTAAAAAGGCTCCTGCGAAAAAAGAAGAAGCTAAAGTTGCTTCAAAGAAAGTAGTAAAAAAGACAACTGTAAAAAAAACAGTTACTAAGAAGGCGGAAAAGAAGGATTAATTAAGTTTAAAATTAAATTTTGAAATTATGGCACATAAAAAAGGAGCCGGAAGTAGTAAAAACGGTAGAGATTCAAGAAGTAATAGACTAGGAGTTAAAATATTTGGTAGTCAGAGTGTTATTGCTGGAAACATTATCGTCCGCCAAAGAGGAACAGTTCATAATCCTGGGGAAAATGTAGGTATTGGAAAAGATCACACTCTATTTGCTTTAACAGATGGTAAAGTTAAGTTTACTAAAAAAAGAAATAATAAATCCTATGTTTCAGTTGAGTTATAATAAGGAGACTCTTAAAGTAAAAAAAAACTCTTGAGAAATCAAGAGTTTTTTTTTACTTTTGTTTAAAACAAAATAGATGTTAAATATAGCAGATATACGTAAAAATAAAAAAACTATAATTGAAAAATTATTGGTTAAAAATTTTAAAGCGGAAAGTTTAATTAATTCTGTTATTGAAAAAGATGATTTAAGAAAAATTAATCAAAAGAATTCTGACCAAGTGCTCAGTAGCTCAAATAAGATAGCAAAAGAGATAGGTCTATTGTTCAAAAGTGGAGAGCTTGAAAAAGCTAATTTGTTAAAGAAAGATACATCAGCTTTAAAGGAAAAATCTAAAGAATTAATCACTACTAAAAATAATCTAGAAAAAGAAATTAAAGAGATACTGGTTCAGATTCCTAACGTTCCTCATGATTCTGTTAAAAAGGGAAACTCTGAAGCAGAAAATGAGATTATAAAAGAATTTGGGGAGATACCCGAATTAGCCGCTAATGCTAAACCTCATTGGGAGCTTACTGATCAATTTGATTTAATAGATTTTAAGCTTGGAAACAAAATTACTGGCGCTGGATTTCCTGTATATAAAGGAAAGGGGGCAAGGCTTCAAAGAGCATTGATTACTTATTTTCTTGATAAGAATATAGAAGATGGTTATACCGAATACCTTCCGCCTTTACTTGTTAATGAGGAATCAGGATTTGGTACTTGTGCTTTACCTGACAAAGAGGGGCAAATGTATCATGCAACAGAAGACAATCTATTTTTAATTCCAACTGCAGAGGTTCCCGTAACAAATTTTTTTAGAGATGTTATCGTCAAAGATTTCCCTATAAAATGTACTGCATATACTCCTTGTTTTAGAAGAGAAGCTGGCTCATACGGAAAAGAAGTTAGAGGTTTAAATAGACTTCACCAGTTTGATAAAGTTGAAATTGTGCAGGTGGAACATCCAGATAAATCCTATCAAACTTTAGATAAAATGGTGAAGCATGTTTCTAATATTCTAGATGATTTAGAGTTGCCATATAGGCTTTTAAGATTATGTGGTGGTGATTTAAGTTTTGCTTCTGCATTAACCTATGATTTTGAAGTTTATTCTGCAGGTCAAAAAAGATGGTTAGAAGTAAGTTCAGTGTCAAATTTTGAAAGCTTTCAGTCAAATAGACTTAAACTTAGGTTTAAGTCTAGTGAAGGAAAATCTCAATTGTGTCACACTCTTAATGGAAGTGCACTAGCATTACCTCGAATTTACGCATCTATTATTGAAAACAATCAAACTGAAAAAGGTATTATCATACCAAAAGCTTTAAGGAAATATACTGGATTTGATATCATTGAGTAAATGAGAATAATTTTTTTCTTTTTTTTATTTACAACTACTGTTTTTGCCCAAAATAACAAACAACAACTTGCTTATCAATATTATTACTCAGGTGATTATGAAAAAGCTATCATAATATATAAAGAAATATCAAAAAAATCAATTTCTGTAAACAGTTACAATCCCTATTTTAATTCACTGCTAAAATTAGAGAAATTTATTGCTGCAGAAAAGTTAGCTAAAAGAATGTTTTCTAAGAACTCAAAAAATTTGAATTATCAAGCAGATATTGTTGTTTGTCAATTTAAGAAAGGTAATATTAAATTATCAAATTATAATTTATCTAAAATTCATAAAAAACTTTCTGGAAATAAATCTCAAACAATAAGAATAGCAAATGTTTTTTTGAGGCATAAAATGTACTCAAAGGCAATAGAAATATATGATGTAGCAAATAATATTAATAATGAGATTGATTTTGGTTTACAAAGAGCGCAACTATATAGTTTTTTAGGTGATGATAAAAACATGATTATTCAATATTTGAAAGTTGTAGAAAATAATCCTCTTAAAAAACAATTTGTATTTTCTAGCATCCAAAAGTTTCTAGATAATAATGGAATTAAAAATATTGAAAGTTATAATCTTGTAAAGAAGTATTTAGTACAATATGTAAATAAATATTCTAAAAGAACAGAGTTTAGTGAAATGCTAATTTGGTTATTCATGCAGAATCAAAAGTATAATCTTGCTCTAAGCCAAGCAATCGCATTAGATAGAAGAACAAATAATGATTTATTAAGAGTATATAATATTGCAGAATCACTACTTGATAAAAAGAAATTTTTAATTGCAATTATTGGACTTGATTATATAATTGATAAAGGAAAATCTTCAAATTATTATATAGATGCCCAAATAAATAAATTATATGCTTTAACTTTTACAAATAGCAAAAATAAATTGGGTCTTGAAAAAATTAAGAAAAAATATATAGAGGTAATTTCTGAGCTTGGAAAAAATAAGAATACTGTGATACTTCTTTCAAATTTTGCTCATTTTCATGCTTTTTATTTAAATGATTTAAAATCAGCCAATGATATATTGGAGGAAGCTATGCTCCTGCCGGGTATTGATTTATTAGATTTAGCAATGTGTAAAATAGAATTTGCAGATATCAAATTATTATCTAATCAGGTTTGGGATGCCCTGTTATACTATTCTCAAGTCGAAAAAGATTTTAAAGAAAACCCTATAGGGCATAAAGCAAAATTTAAAAGAGCTAAGATTGCTTATTATCAGGGCGATTTTTCTTGGGCTCAAGCGCAGCTAGATGTTTTAAAAGCATCTACATCAAAATTAGTTGCTAATGATGCTATGGAACTTTCATTATTAATCTCTGATAATTATGATTTGGATACAACCGAACTGCCAATGCTTTCTTTTGCTAGAGCTGATTTAGCATTTTTCCAGAATAATTTTGATTTATCATTATCAATATATGATTCTATTTTAAATAATTTTCCTAGCCATCAGTTGTCTGATGAGATTTATTACAGAAAATCACATATTTTTAAATCTATGAATCAATTGGACTCGTCAATTAGTATGCTAATGAATATTATTAATGAATATGACTATGAGATATTAATTGATGATGCATTATTTGATCTTGCTAAAATTTATGACTTTAGGCTGTCTAATATTTCTGAAGCTATGAAATATTATGAAAAGATTATTTTAGAGTTTCCCGGAAGTATTTATGCTTCAGAGTGTCGAAACAGGTATAGATTCCTAAGGGGAGATAAAATTCAGAATTAATAATGATTATATATAATATTACAGTTAGTGTAGATAGGTCAATTCTAAATGAATGGTTGCAATGGATGCAAACTCAACATATTCCTAATGTGATGAAAACTAATATTTTTTCTTCAGCTAAATTAAAAAGAATTATTTCTAGAGTAGATGATGGGGTTAGTTATGCTATTGCTTATGAGTGTGCTAGTCTAAAAGATTTACAAGTCTATGAAACAAAGTTCTCAAAAGTTTTACAGAAAGAATATACAGATAAATTTGGCGCAACAGCTCCAGCATTTAGAACAGTAATGACTATTGAAAATACTTTTTAATTTTTTAAAAAGGGGTTATTTTTTTTTTCATTATCTATTGTTGTATCAGGACCATGACCACAATATACTTTTGTTTTTTCTGGAAGAGTTAGAAGTTTTGTTTTAATAGTTTTTATTAAAATTTCATAATCCCCTCCTGGCAGATCTGTTCGTCCAATGCTATTCATAAATAAGACATCTCCAGATATTATAAAATTATCTTTTTGAGAGTATAGTGAGATGTGACCTGGAGCGTGCCCTGGTGTAAAGATTATTTTCAGCTTACTTTGGCCAAAAGTAATAAAATCTCCTTCTTTAATGTATCTTGAAGGTAGTGGTGAAGGCTCATAGTTATTAAAACCATATGATTGTGCAACTAAATGAGCGCCATTTAATATTTCAAGATCTAATTTATTAATTGCTAGTTCAATATCCCAAATTTTATTTACAAAGTTATTTCCAAAAATATGATCTATATGGCAATGAGTATTTATTAATAAAGTGGGTTTTAATTTATTACTATTTATAAATGATAAAAGTTTGTCTTTTTCTTCTTCAGAATAGCACCCTGGATCAATAATAATACATTCTTTAGTTTGATCATAAACTATAAATGTATTTTCCATAAAGTTATTAAATGTTAATTTTTCTATCTTCATAAATCAATTTTAATACAAATGTATAAGTTCTTTATATTTGTGTCAAATTTTAGATGTGTAAAATTATTATGACATTCTAATTGCTCTCTTTTTTTAATGTGAATAGTATTAGTGAAATGATCGAAGAAATAAAACGTTTAAGCAATGAATATTTTCAAGAAATTCTTGAAATAAGAAGATATTTACATAAACACCCTGAATTATCGTTTAATGAGTTTCAAACTTCTAAGTATATAAAAGCATACATTATCGAATTGGGGTATTGAATTTAGTGAGGGATTTGCAAAAACAGGTATCATAGTTACTTTAAGTGGTAGTGTTAAAACTGAAAAAGTTATAGCCTTGAGAGCTGATTTTGATGCTCTGCCAATAAAAGAAGAGAATGATGTTGAGTATAAGTCAATAAATGAGGGGGTAATGCATGCTTGTGGGCATGATGCTCACACAGCATCAATGCTTGGAGCACTAAAGATTCTTAACAATTTAAAAAGTAAGTGGTCCGGAACTATTAAATTTATTTTTCAGCCAGCAGAAGAAATGCTGCCAGGAGGAGCAAAGCAAATGATTGAGGAAGGTGTTTTGTTATCACCAAACGTTACTGAAATGCTGGCACAACACGTTCTTCCCGAACTTGAAAGTGGCAAAGTTGGATTTAAAGAGGGTAAATATATGGCGTCAACCGATGAAATATATATAAATATTATCGGCGCTGGTGGGCATGCGGCCATTCCAAAGAATTATAATAACCCTATTTTGTCAGCCTCTGATTTAATTCTCACATTAAATAAAATTTTTTTAAAGAAAAATCATAATAATTCAATTTTTGCTATAGGATATGTCTCAGCTAAAGGCTCAACAAATGTTATCCCAGATAATGTTAATTTAAAAGGAACATTCAGAGCTTTAACAGAAATCACATAGAGATATTGCTCATCAAGAAATGAAAGATATTGCTAAAATATTAGAAAAAAAATATGATGTTCAAATAGATTTAGATATTAGAAAAGGTTATCCAGCTTTGTTTAATGATGAAAAAGTAACTCAAAAAAATGTTTTAAATGCTAAAAAGTATTTGGGTGAAGAAAATGTTGTAGAACTTCCTATCAGAATGACAGCCGAGGACTTTTCTTATTTTGCTAATGAAGTTCCCTCATGCTTCTATAGAATTGGTGTAGGTAATCCAAGAGCTAAACATAATTATGGATTGCATACATCTAAGTTTAATATTGAAGAGGATTCTTTAAAAATAGGAATGGGCTTAATGGCATATCTTGCTATTAGCTCATAAGTTTTTTTCCAATTAAAATAAATTCATTTACGAATTCTGTCATCCAATCTCTTGTAATTTGGCTACTTATTTTATTTTCGCTAAAATCCTTACCTGTTGCATAAACAATTCTTGGAAGTTGAATCATTTTCCATTGACTCATGCATATTTGTGTGAGATGCATTGTTGCTAAATAACTTTTTTCTCCTCCTGCCGCACATAATACACCAAAGAATTTTCCATTTACATTGTCAAAGCATGTATCTAGCATAATCTTTAAAGAATCATTTATCGAGTAATTATGAACTCCCATACCAATTACTAAATTATCTGCTTTATTAATTTTTTCTATTGCCTCAAGCATTGAAGGAGTTTTAGATTCGTGGCTTGTTTTTAGATCTAAATCTCTTACATCTAGTAAATCACAATCAATATTTCTTTCTTTTAATTTAATTAGAACTTCTTTACATAAGATAAATGATTTTGATGAGCTAGAAGTTGAGCTTGAAATGATAATTGTTTTCATACTATATTTCTTAATTTCCTATTTTAGAGATGAAGTCAATTCGTAACAATCTAATTTCCTCATCACTAAATTCGTCTTCTTCAAATTCTGTTCTAGCTTCATCAAAAGAAAATGTTTCTGTGGTTTTAAAAAAATCATGTATTTCTTCTAGCTCTTCAGTCTCCATCATCTCATTTAAAATATGTGAAAGATTAACTTTAGTGCCAGATTCAACTATTGATTCAATTTCTGTAATTAGATTATCGATAGTCATTGATTTACTTCTTGCTATATCTTCAATACTTATTTTTTTATCTAAAGATTGGATGATGTATATTTTGTCATTACTTTTATTTGCTACTGTTCTAACAACAATATCTATTGCGCGTTCAATTTCATTTTCTTCAACATACTCTTTAATTGTTTCAACAAAATCTTTGCCATATTTATTTGCTTTACCAATTCCCACTCCTTGAATTTGAGACATTTCATCTATAGTGATAGGATATTGATTGGCCATGTCAACTAGAGAGGCTTCCATAAATAAGATGGCAGGAGGTAATCCCTGTTCTTTTGCTTTACTTTTTCTTAAATCTTTCAGTATATTGAACAAGTTTACATCTAAAGCCTCGCCTTTCTGAGCGCTAGAAGATTTATTAATACTAAGTAAGTCATAATCATGATCTTCAGTAATTTTAAATGAATATGGACTGGCTAAAAAATCATTTCCTTTTTTGGTTATTTTTAAAACTCCATAAGATTCAATTTCTTTTGTGATTAGTTGTTTTACATATACTTGTCTTATAATAGAGTGCCAAAATTGAATGCTTTTTTCTTTTCCTTTTCCAAAAACATGCTCTATTTGTCCCATGTGTTGCTTGATCAAACTATTACTTTCTCCGATCATTATTTTAGCAAGCTCTTTTGGTTTAAATCTCTCTTTACATTCAATAATAGTACTAAGAAGTAATTGAACATGTTTTTTTCCTTCTGTGGTAGGTTTGGGATCTTTACAATTATCACACATTCCTTTACATTTTTCAGCATCAAATTCTTCACCAAAATAATGTAGTAAATATTTTCTTCTACAAATTGAGGTTTCTGAGAAAGCAATTGTTTCCATAATTAATAACCTTCCAATCTCTTGTTCAGCAACAGGTTTGCCTTGTAAGAATTTTTCAAGTTTTTCAATATCCTTATAATCATAGAAAGTAATTAGATCCCCTTTACCTCCATCTCTTCCTGCTCTTCCTGTCTCTTGATAATATCCCTCTAGGCTTTTTGGGATATCATGATGTATGACAAATCTAATATCTGGTTTATCTATTCCCATTCCAAATGCAATGGTTGCAACAATAACATCACAGTCTTCCATTAAAAAAGCATCTTGATGAGCAACCCTTTTTTTAGAGTCTAGTCCAGCATGATAGGGCAGCGCTTTAATTCCATTAATTTGTAAAACTTCCGCAATTTCTTCAACTTTTTTTCTGCTTAAGCAATACACAATACCTGACTCACCTTCTCTGTTATTAATGTATTTAATTAGCTGCTTAGCTATATCTAATTTTGGACGTATCTCGTAAAATAGATTACTTCTATTAAATGAATCTAAATATAGTTTGGCATTTTCTATTTTTAGATTTTTCATGATATCAAGTCTCACCTTGGGAGTAGCCGTAGCAGTAAGGGCAATTACAGGAGAATCAGAGATGTTATTCATTATTTGTCTAAGCTTCCTGTATTCGGGTCTGAAATCATGCCCCCACTCCGAAATACAATGGGCTTCATCAATTGCAAAAAAAGATATTTTATTATTATTGAAAAACTTTATATTCTCCTCCTTAATTAGTGATTCAGGAGCCACATATAATAGCTTTGTTTTCCCTTCAGTGATATCTAACTTGACTTGAATAGTTTGACTTTTAGATAAAGAAGAATTTAGAACATGTGCAATATTATCATTATCGCTATGAGCTCTTAGAGCATCAACTTGGTTTTTCATTAAAGCGATTAACGGAGATACAACGATTGCTAAACCTTCACTAAGCAGAGCTGGTAGTTGATAGCACATAGATTTACCACCACCTGTTGGCATAATAACCATCGAATCATTACCATTTAAGAGATGTCTGATAATTTCTTCCTGTTGACCTCTGAACTTATTAAAGCCGAAAACTTTTTTTAAATTGTCGTGTAGGATTTTACTATTAATACTACTAGTTGTTTTAATATCCATCTAAAAGTAATACTTTTGTTTAGTTTTGCGTTTATATCATAACGAATATACTACTTATTTATCATGAAATCATCAATTGAAATAAAAAAAATAGCTAAATCAGTTATTGATATAGAAACCAAAGTTTTAAGCTCTTTAGGGAAAAGTTTAAGCCAAGAATTTGTTAAAGCTGTTGAGGTTATTGCACAATCAAAGGGTAGATTAATTGTTACAGGAATTGGAAAGAGTGCTAACATTTCTAAAAAAATGGTTGCTACATTTAATTCTACTGGACAGCCAGCTATTTTTTTACATGCAAGTGATGCTATACATGGTGATTTAGGTAATATTCAAAATGATGATATAGTCTTATGTTTATCTAAGAGTGGAAATACTTTAGAAATAAAAGATCTTATTAGCCATGTTAAAAAAATGGGTAACACTATAATTTCTATTACCAGTAATAGTAATTCGTATTTATCCCAAAATTCAAATATTAGAATAGATTGTCCTATTTTTAAAGAGGCTTGTCCTTATGATCTTGCTCCTACATCTTCAACAACAGCTCAATTAGTCTTAGGAGATGCATTAGCTATTTGCTTGCTTGAATCTAGAGGTTTTACAAAAGATGATTTTGCCAAATTTCATCCAGGAGGAATGCTTGGAAAAAAGCTAACATTAAAAGTGTCTGATTTGATTAACGATTCAGTTTTACCAAGCGTTGGTTCTTCATCTAATATTAAAGAAATAATTTTTGAAATCTCAAAAAATAGAATGGGAGCCACTGCAGTTATAGATAATAAGACTTTAATAGGGATTGTAACAGATGGTGACCTAAGAAGGGGTATTGAAAATGTTGGTGATATCAGCAATCTAACAGCATCTATCATTATGAATCCAAATCCTAAATTTATTGATAAGGAAGCTTTGGTATATGATGCTTTTATAATAATGAAAGACCTAAATATTACACAACTAATTGTTCTTGAGGAAAATAAATATTGTGGTATCATTCATTTGCATGATATTATAAAAGAAGGTATAGCTGAATGAAAAGGGAAGAGGTAGATAAAGAGATGTCTTTTTTAGATCATCTTGAAGTTTTTCGCTGGCACTTAATAAGGTCTGCTATTGTAATTTTTTTATTTTCGATTCTTGCTTTTATTTTTAAGAATATAATTTTTGATTTAGTATTATTAGCTCCAATGGATCCTCAGTTTTTAACCTATAGGGTTTTATGCAATATCTCTAGATTTCTTCAAATGGGTGAGGCTTTGTGCATTCAAGAGTCACCATTTAGTCTGATGAATATAAGTATGTCTGGTCAGTTTTCTACTCATATTAAAGTCTCATTATTTTCGGGTTTTATTATTTCTTTTCCTTATGTTTTCTGGGAGTTTTGGCGCTTTATAAAACCTGCTCTTCATAAGAATGAAGCAAATGTTGCTAGAGGAATTGTTTTTTTTAGTTCATTACTTTTTTTGATAGGAATTTTATTTGGTTATTATGTCGTAGCCCCATTATCTGTTAATTTTTTAGGCTCTTACCAAGTAAGTCAAACTGTTGCAAATCAGATAAGTTTAACCTCTTTTATTTCAACAGTAACAACAGTTAGTTTAGCTAATGGTATTATTTTTGAACTACCTATTTTAGTGTATTTTTTAACAAAAATCGGTTTATTAACACCTGATTTTATGCGAGTTTATAGAAAGCATGCAATGGTGGTTACACTCATTTTGTCAGCAATTATAACTCCACCTGATATTACTTCTCAGATCCTTGTATCATTACCTCTTGTATTGTTATATGAATTAGGTATTAAAATTTCATCGAGAGTAATAAAAAACCAAAAGAATTAAGATGATTTTAAAAGCTAAAAATATTTGTAAAACATATTCAAAAAAAATGGTAGTTAATAATATTTCTATTAATGTTTCTCAAGGTGAGATTGTTGGTTTATTAGGGCCCAATGGTGCGGGTAAAACAACCTCTTTTTATATGATGGTTGGTCTTGTCAAACCAAATAGTGGTTCTGTTTTTTTAGATAATAATAACATCACTAATCTTCCAATGTATAAAAGAGCTCAATTGGGTATAGGTTATTTAGCCCAAGAGGCTTCTGTTTTTAGAAGATTATCAGTTGAGGATAATATTAAAGCAGTTTTAGAAGTCACATCTCTTTCTAATAAACAACAGCATGAAAAGTGCGAACAGCTAATTGAGGAGTTTGGTCTTAGCAAGGTTAGAAAAAGTTTTGGTGATTTATTATCTGGCGGAGAAAGAAGGAGAACAGAGATAGCTCGTGCTTTAGCTACTGATCCAAAATTTATTTTATTAGATGAACCTTTTGCAGGAGTAGATCCTATAGCGGTTGAAGATATTCAAAGTATAGTAAGAAAACTAGTCAAAAAAAATATTGGAGTTTTAATTACCGATCATAATGTACATGAGACACTGTCAATTACTGACAGATCCTATCTTTTGTTTGAGGGAGCTATTCTAAAGCAAGGAACATCTCAAGAGCTAGCTCAAGATGAACAAGTAAGAAGTGTTTATTTAGGAGAGAATTTTAAGCTAAGAAGTTAAAAAAAACTAGACCTCTGTTAATTTGAATGTATAAGATTCCATTATAAGATTACAAAGCATTTTTTTACAAGCTTCATCAACTTTGTTATTTGCTATTTCTAAATTTTCTGCCTCAATTTCTAAAGTGACATGTTTGCCAATTCGAACATTTTTAATTTCAGAAAGCCCTACATTGCCCATACTTGCACTTACTGCTTTTCCTTGAGGGTCTAGCAAGGATTTTATTGGCATTACATCTATTTCTGCTGTGAATTTCATTTTAAAAAATTATTTATTAATGATAGAATTATATACAAAATTACAATAAAAGGTATGGATGAAAAATTAAATAACAAGAATAATATGATAGAAATAAATAAAATTAAAATTCTAAATATATTAAGCTTGTCAAGAGTAAAGTACTTAAAGTTAAATTTTAAAGAAAATAATTTAATTGTACTTATTTGAAGTAATGAGAAAATAATAGCTGTAAGAAATAGAAATTCAGTACTTCTATAAAACTCATAATGATCTTCAAGATATATTAATGGGATAGAAGCAATAAATACTGCTGTCATTGGGGTAGGAAGACCAATAAAACCTTCCTTTTGATTCTCATCTAGATTAAATTTTGCAAGTCTAATTGCCGAAGAAATAGGTATAGTAAATGCAAGTAATGAAATTAAAGAAAATGGTAAAGTGAAAAGTCCGTATTCTAATGCTACTGTTTGTGTTCTAATGATTTGGAATAGAATTATTGATGGTGCTAAGCCTGAAGTGATCAAGTCTGCCATGCTATCAAGTTCAACTCCAAACTTGTTTTCTACTTTTAAAATTCTAGCAAAAAAACCATCAAAAAAATCAAGAAAAATTCCTATAAAAATAAAAATTGAAGCCCAAGCTAGATGATTTTCAAAAGAACAGATAATTGAAATAATTCCACAGAATAAATTTGACAGAGTTATAAAATTGGGGAAATTTCTTTTTAAAGTATTCATTTAAGCAAAAATATGATAATATTTGTAAAACATATGAGAAATTATATCTTCTGCTTTTTGTCTTCTATACTTCTAAGTCTTTCATGGCCTGTAGTGGGTTTTAGTTTTTTGATTTTTTTTGCTTTTGTTCCACTTCTATTTGTTCTTCAAGGTTTTGAAAATAATTATGATAAATCTGGTTTAAAGGTGTTTTTATTTTCTTTTTTAACTTTCTTAATTTTTAATATTCTAACAACTTATTGGGTTTATTATGCTACTTTATTTGGTGCAATAACAGCTTTTTTCATTAATTCACTTTTAATGTCTTTTGTGTTTTATTTATTTCATAAAGCAAAAAAGATATTAGGAAAAAGATTAGGTTATTTATCTCTTATTATTTTTTGGATTTCAATGGAGTATTTACATTTAAATTGGGATCTTTCTTGGCCGTGGCTAACCCTGGGTAATTGTTTTTCAGAATCTATATATCTCATTAATTGGTATGAGTATACTGGTGTTTTAGGAGGTTCTATGTGGATTCTCTTAGCTAATGTTTTAATTTTTTCTTTGATAAATGATTTTAAGAATAAGAAAAAAATATCTGCTATATTTCTTATATTATTTGTTCCAATTTTAGCTTCTCAACTTATTTCAAAAAAAAATAAAGATTTATTTATTTCAACAAAAAAAATTGTAATTGTTCAGCCAAATGTAGATCCCTATATCGATAAATTTAGTTTGGGTTATCAACAACAATTAAAAGATTTTATTGATTTAGCAAAAACAAAAATAGATAGTACAACAGATTTATTAATTGGCCCTGAAACTGCATTGTTAGAAAGTTTATGGGAGAGTAAAATAGAATATTCTTATAGTTTAAAGGAACTAGGTAATCTGCAAAAAAAATTTCCGAAACTAAATATTTTACTCGGCGCTACGACTTTTAAAAGGTTTAATTCAATTGATGATATTAGTTCAACAGCTCGTCAAATTAGAACACAAGATCTTTGGTATGATGTGTATAATTCGGCGATTTTTATTTCTAACCTTGGAAAGATTGATATTTATCACAAAGTCAAATTAGTTCCAGGAGCAGAAAAAATACCATTTCCATCTTTACTTAATAATATTTCTTCTTTATCTGTTGATTTAGGGGGTGTTAGCGGGTCACTTGGAAGTGATAATTATCTTAATGTATTTTCTTTAGATACATTAAAACTTCTGCCATTGATTTGTTACGAATCTATTTTTGGTGACTTAAATAAGTCAAAAGATTTTGAACTTATGTGTATAATAACTAATGATGGCTGGTGGAAAAATACTTCAGGATATAAGCAGCATTTTAGTTATGCAAAATTAAGAGCTATAGAGCAAAGAAAATCTATTATTAGATGTGCTAATACTGGTCAATCTGGAGTTATTGATATGCATGGAAGAGTGATTGCATTTGCTGATTGGAATGAAAAGGTTGCAATAGATGTTGAGGTTTCATCTAACAATATAAAAACTTTTTATAATGAATTTGGTGATTATATTGGTCGAATCTCCTCATTTACCTCAAGTATATTTCTTCTTTTAATGTTTGTTAAAGTAAAAGTTAAATTATAATTATTACTCTAATAATATTGTATCTGTGATCATTTTACTTTCTGTAGCAATATCTACCAGAATTGTATCTAAGCTAATTGAATTTTCTTCAAAGGCTTCTGTATTTGAGTCGCAGCTTTCTTCTCCCCATGCTCCATAAGTTTTTAATAAACTAAAATCTGAACTTTCTTTCAACTCATGCTCATAGTTCAAATCCCAATAATTGTTATTATCTGAGGATGCATTTCCTAAGTTATAATTTTTAGTAGTAGAATTTAAAGATGCAAAAGTTATTAATAAGATAGATAAAATTCCTAAGGCCCATGTAAGTGGAGTTTCTATTTTTTTCATAATTTATTTTTAAATTAGTATTAACGCTAATTTAGTAAATTATTTTATTTCAATGAGTTAGGGATGTTGCATATAGGGATGGGAGTCATTTTGTGTTTATTTTTTTTGTTAAGATTTTTAAAGATTTTTAAAACTTCTATTTCTCTTTTGCTTAATTTTTTTTCATCATCACTAAACTCCATAGCCCATTCAAGTTCAGGATATGTGGCTCCAATTTGATCTTCATCTGTTTTGTCATCTCCCCATAATCCATCTGTAGGTGGGGCTAATATGATGTCATTATTTATACCTAATTCTTGCCCTATTAGATAAACTTCAGATTTTTTTAAATCTGCAATAGGACTTATATCAACTCCTCCATCTCCATATTTTGTAAAAAACCCAATTCCAAAATCTTCTATCTTATTGCCTGTTCCAGCTACTAAGTAGTTATTAATTTGACCATAATAGTAAAGACTTGTCATTCTAAGTCTTGCTCTTGTGTTTGCTAGAGCTAGCTCAGTTCTTTGGTTTGTATTGGTATGAGTGTTCTTAAATGTTTCAAATATATTACTAAGGTTAGTTTCTAGAGAGCTAACATTTGGGAAGTGATTTTTGAGCCAAGATATATGCTTAGAAGATCTTTGGCTTTGTTCAAGATTTTGATGTATGGGCATTTCGATACATAATAATGGAATACCTGTTTTAGCTATTAAAGTAGATGTTACAGCAGAATCAATACCACCAGAAATGCCAATTACAAATCCATCTGATAAAGAAGAAATATGATATTCTTTAATCCAATTTTCTATATGTGATGCTACACTTTTTGTATTCATAATCTTGTTGCAAAGGTAAGTGTTTCTTACATTTGTAGCAATGAATTATTTTTTTCCTTTATTTTTTTTTCTTTTATTAATTGGTTGTGATACCTCTTTAGAGGACAAGAAAGATCTAGCTGTATATAGATTTGAAAATTCACTGTTTAGCGTAAATTCTGATAATATAGATGATAAGCAAATTATTTGGAATGAGAACTTAGGAATATTTGTAAATTATTTTAATGATTTTCTATTTAATAATTCTAATGATACCATATTACAAAAGAGCGTAATTGACTTTGTTAATCATCCTGATATGAGAGAAGTTTATGATTCAATTAATAAAAATTTTAATGATTTTTCACTCTATGAAAATCAAATTAACAATGCTGTAGCTAATTATAACTATTTAATACCATCAAAGCAAACACCTCATTTTATTACAATGTTTAGTGGTTTTAATTACGGAGTTATTACTTATGACTCTGTTGTTGCTGTAGGCTTAGAATTTTATTTAGGTAAAAACAGTGTTTTTTATGATAGGCTTGGTAATCCAGAATATTTAAAATTTCAAAAGCAAAAGAAATTTATGATTCCGAATATATTTGAATCCTTATTTAATAGAGATTTTGAATCTTATAATCAAGAAAGTAATTTTTTGTCAAAAATTATTTATAAGGGAAAGGTTATGTATTTTTTAAATAATATATTGCCAAAATATGATAAATCAACAAAGCTTCGCTTTAGCGATGATCAGTTAATTTGGTGTGAAGAAAACGAGTTTTTAATTTGGTCTTATTTTATAGAAAATAATTTACTTTTTTCTTCAAAAGAAAATGATTTTAGGTCATATTTAAACTATTCTCCTTTTGCTAAAGGAATGCCTAAAGAATCTCCTGGTAGAATTGCCTACTTTATAGGCGGTAATATTGTTGAGAGCTATATGGAAAATAACAAAAATATTTCTTTTGAAGAATTGATTAGAAATACTGACTATAATAATATTTTAACACAATCTAAATACAAGCCAAAAAAATGAAACAGATTTTAAAATTTGAAGTTGAACTTGATGAAAATAATTTGCCAGAAAATATTAATATGATATCTGATAATCAAGGTGAAGGAAATATTAATTTAAAAGCTTTAATGGTTGCTGCATGGGATGCAACAAAGAAAGAAACACTACGAGTTGATATTTGGACAAAAGATATGCCTGTGAACGATATGTTTATCCTTTACCATCAAAATATGATGAGTATGGCAACATCTCTTGAAAAATCTACAGGGCAAAATAAGTTAGCTGAGGCTTTAAGAGACTATTGTGGTTTCTTTGCAAAGGAGACAAAAATTCTTTAATTATTGTTTTTTATATCCACGTTGAGTTTAGCTATGTAGCTTGTGATTTCTTTAATACCTAATCTAGACTCTGAAGAAGAAAGGAATACTTCAGGAATTTCCTCCCAATTTTTTAGCATTTCTTTTTTAAAATTCTCAATATTTTTTTTAATTATATTTTTACCTAGCTTATCTATTTTTGTGAAAACAATAACAAAAGGAATTTGATTTTCTGCTAGAAAGATCATAAATTCATTGTCAATTTTTTGTAGTTTATGTCGTGAATCTATTAATACAAATAATGCAATCAAGGAGCTTCTATTTAAAAGATAATTACTTATCATTTCGTGAAATATGGCTCTTTGACTTTTAGAAGTTTTGGCATAACCATATCCAGGCAGATCAACAAGATACCATTGATCATTAATTATAAAATGATTTATGAGTTGAGTTTTTCCAGGAGTGCTAGAAGTCTTTGCAAGTTTTTTATTATTAACTATTGCATTTATTAAAGAAGATTTTCCAACATTTGATCGGCCAATAAAAGCGTATTCTGGTAAATTATTTTTAGGACATAATCTGTAGTCAGTATTACTGATTACAAATTCTGCTTTTTTTATTTTCATGTATTTAGAGCCTGTCTTTTAGGAAAGTAAGAACATGTTCGCTAAATTCTTTTGGATGTTCCCACATTGGGGCGTGTCCACACTTATCTACCCACTTTAATGTTGAATCTGGAAGTAGTTTCTTGAATTCTTCGGCAACGTGTGGAGGAGTTACCTTATCAAACTTTCCCCATATTAAACAAGTTGGAACATCAAATAGAGGAAGGTCTTTGGCCATGTTGTGTCTGATTGCAGATTTTGCAAAAGCAAGAAGTCGGATAATTGACTCTCTTTTATTTGCAATATCAAAAACTCTATCTACTAAATCTTTGGTAGCAACTTCAGGGTAATAGAAAACTTCTTCTGTCTTTTTTTTTATATAGTCATAATCTCCTCTTCTTGGAAATGTATCCCCCATTGCGCTTTCATATAATCCTGAACTTCCTGTTAGAATTAATGATTCTACTTTTTCTGGGAAAAGTTTCATGAAAATTAAACCAATGTGACCGCCCATAGAATTACCAATTAAAGTAGCTTTTTCAACTCCAATATGTTTCATAAATTTGTGAAGGTAATTTGCTTTATTCTTTACTGAGCACTTTAGGATTGGTGTTTCAAAAAGTTTTAAATCCAGTCCGTAAACTTTAAAGTCATTTGAAATAAAGTCTACCATTTCGCCAAAATTCTCTACACCGCCCATAAGACCATGTAGTAGTATGATAGGTTTTCCTGAGCCCTCTTCTAAGTATGTAAAATCTCCACTTGTCTTAACCATAGGTGTTTTAATATACTACAAAGTAACAAAAATTATTATTAACTCACTTTTAAAGTGAAATCTATGCCTTTGATATTTAATGTTAAAAGTTATCAACAAAGTGGGTATTAGTGGGAAAAAGTGGGGTTATTTTGTATATTTACATGAAAAATTAATAAGGTGATTAATATTCTTGGGACATATGAGTGTAAGGCAGACGCAAAGGGAAGAGTTATGCTTCCAGCTGCTTTAAAAAAACAAATGGCACCTTTCATAAATGATGGCTTTGTTATTAAACGAAGTGTTTTTAATAAGTGCTTAGAGTTGCACCCTATGTCAGAATGGGATAAGATTATTTCAGAGGTTAACAAGCTAAATCGATTTGTAAAAAAGAATAATGATTTTATACGATCATATATGTCTGGTCTTAAAATTATTAATATTGATAGTGTTTCTAGATTGCTAATTCCTAAAGATTTAATTGCTTTTGCATCATTAGATAAGGAAATTGTATTGTCCTCATCAGTAAATATTATTGAAGTGTGGGATAAGGAATTATATGAAGAGTCTGTTTCTAGTTCATTAAAAGATTTTGGTTCATTAACAGAGGAAGTTATGGGAAATAATGTCGCTAATGACATACCATAGTCCAGTATTATTAAAAGAAAGTATAGAGGGTTTAAATCTAAAACCTGATGGCGTTTATGTTGATGTGACTTTTGGTGGGGGAGGTCATTCTAAAGAAATTTTAAAATTCTTAAAAAATGGTATGCTCTATTCTTTCGATCAAGATCATGATGCCTTATCAAATAAAATATCATCTGATAATTTTAAAATGATCAGAGCTAATTTTAGATTTTTAAAAAACTTTTTAAAGTTAGAAGGTGTTGATAGAGTCGATGGAGTTTTAGCTGATTTAGGAGTGTCCTCATATCAGTTTGATACAGCGGAAAGAGGATTTTCCTTAAGGTTTGATGCTGAATTAGATATGAGAATGAATATTAACTCTTCATTAAATGCAAAAGAAATTATCAATACATATTCAGAAGAAAAGTTAGCTGATATGTTTTTTAAATATGGAGATATTACTCAATCTAGGAAATTAGCAAATAAAATTATTAATGCAAGATCTGAAAAACATATTTCAACTACAAATGAGTTAATTTTTGTTGTTGAAAGTTTATCGCCTATTAAAAAAAGAAATCAATTTCTCGCGAGAGTTTTTCAAGCAATTAGGATTGAAGTCAATGATGAGATTAATGCATTAAAGGAGATGTTGAATTCTGCAACTAAATTATTGAATCCAGGAGGTAGAATTGTTGTAATATCTTATCATTCACTTGAAGATAAAATTGTAAAGAATCTTTTTAAGAAAGGTAATACTGACGGTATTATTGAAAAAGATTTCTTTGGAAATATATCAAAGATATTTAATCAAATAAATAAAAATGTTATTATCCCAAATTTAGATGAGCGAGAGTTAAATAAGAGGGCTACTAGTGCAAAAATGAGGATAGCTGAAAAAATTTCTTATGTCAAATAATAGATCAATTTTATCAGTTTTAAAAGGTGATTTTTTCACTAAAAAAGAAAGTCAGAATTACTTTCCTTTTCTGTTTTTAATTATTCTTTTATTACTGTTAAATATTAGAATATCTTTTAATGCAGAGTCTTTAATAAGGCAATCTTTTGCCCTTGAAAAAGAGATTACCAGCTTGAGATTAACATATATAAATACAAAGTCAGAACTGATGAAGGTTTATAAAAGATCAGCAGTTGAAGATCTTGTAAATGCCCAGGGTCTTAGTACATCAAATAATCCGCCTATAATCATTGATTATAATGAGTAGTAAAATAAAAAAAATAAATATTAGAGCAATATTTTTATATCTCATCATGTGTGGTTTAGCTATTATTATTGTAATGAAGATATTATTTATTCAAACTTTACAGCCTCAAATAAGTAAGATAAATACTCCAAGCTTTATTCCACTTTCAGCTCCAAGAGGTAATATTTTTTCTGATAATGGATCTTTGTTAGCTATTTCTATGCCTCTTTATAATATCTATTTAGACCTTAGTGTAATTGAAGAAAATATTTTTATAAAAGAATCATCTTCACTTGCATCAGGCTTATCTAATTTATTTGAAGATAAAAGTACAAATGAATATCTAAAATTTCTAAAATCAAACAGAAACAGTAAGTATTTAAGATTAAAGCATAAGGTTACTCAGAATGAATTAAATGTACTTAAAAGTTTGCCTATATTAAAATTAGGAAAAAATAAAGGGGGGTTAATTGCTGAAAAAAGAGCAAATCGAGAAAACCCTTTTGGCATTTTAGCAAAAAGAACTATTGGTGTTCTTCGAAATTCTAACCCAATTGGCCTGGAGAGAGCCTATAATAAAACATTGTCTGGTTTAGATGGTTTACAGCTTAAACAAAAAATTGGTAAAAATCTTTACAGAGATGAAGATTCAGAACTAAACTTAAGTCCTCAAGCAGGAAGTGATATTGTTTCCACAATTAATATTGATATGCAAGATATGGCACACCAAGCTTTAAGCACTGCTCTTGAAAGGCATGATGCGGATTGGGGTACTGTTATTTTGATGGAGGTTAAGACTGGTTATGTAAAAGTTATTTCAAATTTAAAGAAAAATAAAAATGGGTCTTTTGATGAAAACTATAATCATGCAATTGCTAAACACTCTGAACCGGGTTCAACATTTAAGTTAGCATCTATTTTGGCTGGCTTAGAAGATTCCTTTTTCAAATTATCGGATTCAATTGACACCGAAGATGGAACTCATAAGTTTTTTGACAAAACAATGCGTGATTCTAAAAAAGGAGGTTATGGTAAAATTACATTAGGAGAGGCTTTTGTCAAATCTTCTAATGTTGCTATTTCTAAAGTCATAAATAAGTATTATAAAGATAAGCCTCAATTATTTATTGATAGAATATATAAAATGGGTTTATGTACTCCACTAGATATTGAACTTCCTTATCCAAATAGTTTGCTCGTAAAAAAACCAGGCTCTAACGAATGGTTTGGCACTACACTACCTTGGATGTCTATTGGTTATTCTTTGAGATTAACTCCTTTACACATGCTTACATTTTACAACGCAATTGCAAATCAAGGAGTTATGGTAAAGCCTTTATTTACATCTTCAGTTATGAATGGAGGCAAGATTATTTATGAGAAAAATATTGAGGTTATCAATCCAGCAATTTGCTCAAAGTCTTCAATTGATAAGATTTTACCGTTTTTAGTTAATGTAGTTGAAGAAGGAACAGCAAAATCAATAAAAAATAAAAAATATAAGATAGCGGGTAAAACAAGTACGACCTTATTAGATTATGGAAGAGTTGAAGTTGATAGAGAAAATTATCAGAAAAATATCAAAAAATACCAACCATCATTTATTGGTTTTTTTCCTGCTGAAAATCCTAAATATTCATGCATCGTACTTGTAAATAATCCAAAAAAGAATGGTTTTTATGGAGGTGATGTGGCAGCTCCAATATTTAAAGAAATATCTGATAAAGTATTTGCCTCAGATATTTCATTACACCAACCTATTGATGATGAAGTTGAGAAAGTAAGCCTTCCTTTTGTTAGTAATGGCTTTAGCTATGATTTACAAAATGTTTTAGAAAAATTAGGTATTCCTTTTAAATCTCAGCAATCAAAGTGGTCTGTTTCAGTTAAGAAAAATGATCAAATTAATTTAAGATTAAGAAATATTAATCAAGATTTAAATAGTAATCAAATTCCTAGTTTTTATGGAATGATAATTTCAGATGCAGTGTTTCTTCTTGAAAATGCTGGCTTACAAGTAAGTTTTAAAGGAAAAGGTAAAATTAAATTCCAATCACTTAAAAAGGGAATGAAGTTTGATTTAGGAACAAAAATAAATTTAATAGCCTCATGATAAGTTTAAATAATTTAGTGCTAAATATAGATGTAGTTGAGCTTGTAGGTTCGAAAGATAGATCAATCTCTAAAATATGTTTTGATTCTAGAAAAGTAAAAAAGAATGATTTGTTTATTGCTATAATTGGTGTATTGAGTGATGGTCATAATTTTATTCAACAAGCAATTGATAATGGGGCTTTAGTAATCTTGTGTGAAAAAAAACCTGATAACTTAGTTGATTCTATCACTTATATTATTGTAAAAGACACAAGCCATAGCTTGTCAATTATGTCAAGTAATTTTTATGGTAATCCTTCTTCTAAGATTAAACTAGTTGGTGTTACAGGAACAAATGGAAAAACAACAATTGTTAATCTTCTTTATCAAATATTTGTAAACTGTGGATATCAAGTAGGTATTATTTCCACTATTGAAAATAGAATAGGAGATCTAATTATAGACAGTACCCATACAACCCCAAATCCATTACAAATAAATCGTCTTTTATCTCAAATGGTGGCTGCAAAATGCTCCTTTTGCTTTATGGAAGTCAGTTCTCATGCTGTAGTACAAAAGAGAATTTCATTTCTTGAATTTGATGCAGGTGTTTTTTCAAATATTACTCACGACCATTTGGATTATCATTCAACTTTTAAAAATTATATTGACTCGAAACAACAATTTTTTTCCAATTTATCTTCTGGTGCTTTTGCTATTACAAATAAGGATGATAAGAATGGTTTAATAATGCTTCAGAATGCTATTGCAAAAAAAATCACTTATTCTTTAAAATCAAATTCAGATTTTAAATCTAGAGTCATAGAAAACCATTTTGATGGCATGCTCATGGAGATTGAAAACATTAAGTTTTGGGTTAAATTAATTGGCCAATTTAATGCATATAATATTCTAGCATCTTTTGCTGTTGCGCATCTGTTTGGTATTCCAAGTGATGAAATTATAACATCCCTAAGTCTATTAAAGCCAGCAGAAGGAAGGTTTGAAGTTTTTAAATCACATAAAGATGTATTTGTTATCCTTGATTATGCTCATACTGATGATGCAATGTCTAATGTTTTGAAAACAATAAAAAATATTTCTTCTAAATCACAGTCAATAATAACTGTTTTTGGATGTGGTGGAGAAAGGGATCGTTCAAAGAGAGCAAAGATGACTAATCAAGCATGCTTACATAGTTCAAAAGTTATAATTACAAAGGATAACCCTAGAAACGAAAAACAAGAGCAAATTGTTTCGGATATGCTAGAAGATTTAGATGAAGAGTTAAATAATAAAATTTTAGTGATAGATGACAGGAGTTCTGCAATAAAAACAGCTTTTGCTCTAGCAAATAAGAAAGATGTGATATTGATTTCAGGAAAGGGACATGAAAAATATCAAGACGAAAATGGTATTAAAAAAAGATTTGATGACAAGCGTGAGATATTTAACAATTTAAAAAATTAAAGAAATGATTTACTACATATTTGAGTTTTTAGAAAATAATTATAATTTGCCTGGAGCTGGAGTGTTTCAATATATTTCTTTTAGGTCAGCACTTGCCATTATTACATCATTATTAGTTTCTCTTGTTTTTGGAGGAAAGATTATAAAATTTATAAAAAAGAAGCAGATTGGCGAAGATGTTAGAGAGCTAGGATTAGCTGGTGAAGAAAGTAAAAAAGGAACTCCAACAATGGGAGGACTAATTATTTTATCTGCAATCTTGATTCCGACAATTTTGTTTGCTAGACTAGATAATATTTATATTCTGATAATGATTATCTCTACTATTTGGCTAGGTTTAATTGGGTTTATTGATGATTATATTAAAGTTTTTAAAAAAGATAAGGCAGGCTTGGCTGGGAAATTTAAAATTTTAGGCCAAGTTGGGATTGGTTTAATTGTTGCTCTTGTAATGGTATTCAATAATCAAATCGTTGTTAAAGAAAAATTAGTTAGTTCAAACGGACAGCAAAATTATGAGTTTGTTGAAGTAGCTCAGAAATCTTCTAAAACTACAATACCATTTCTGAAAAATAATGAGTTTGATTATCAAAAATTAACATCTTGGATGGGAGATGGTATGAGTAAATATGCCTGGATTTTATTTGTACTAGTTGTTGTTTTAGTAATTACAGCTGTTTCCAATGGTGCAAATATGACTGATGGTTTAGATGGTTTAGCCACTGGAGTTTCAGCAATTATAGGAATAACATTAGCTGTATTTTGTTATGTATCTGGTAATATAATAGCAGCTGATTATTTAAATATTATGTATATACCATACTCTGGAGAACTAGTGATATATATGTCTGCATTTGTTGGTTCTTGTATTGGTTTTTTATGGTACAACTCTTACCCTGCTCAGGTTTTTATGGGTGATACAGGAAGTTTAGCTTTAGGTGGAATAATTGCTGTAGTGGCAATCTTAGTTAGAAAAGAGCTAATGATTCCAATTCTTTGTGGAATATTTTTAATAGAAAATTTATCAGTACTTCTTCAAGTAGGTTACTTTAAATATACAAGGAGAAAACTTGGTGTAGGTAAAAGAATATTCAAAATGGCTCCGCTGCACCATCACTATCAATTGTTAGGAATTCACGAAAGTAAGATTGTTACAAGATTTTGGATTGTTGGAATTCTTTTAGCTGTTGTAACAATTGTAACATTAAAATTAAGATAATTGAAATCTAACATAGTCATATTAGGTTCAGGAATTAGTGGCATAGGCGCTGCAATTTTAGCGTCAAAACAAAATTATAATGTTTTAGTTTCAGATTCTAAAAGTATTAAATCTGAAACTAAAAGAATTTTAATTCAGAAAAATATTTCATGGGAAGAAAATGGTCACACTGAGTTAAAAATCATCAATTCTGATCTTATTGTCAAGAGCCCAGGTATTTCTTCTTCAATTGATATTATTAAAAAAATCACAGAACTAAAGATTCCAATAATTTCTGAGATTGAATTTGCATTCAGATACACAAAAGCAAAAATTATAGCAGTAACAGGCACAAATGGTAAAACCACTACAACTCTTTTAATTTCTAAAATATTAAAAGATGCAGGTTTTAATGTTTTAACAGCAGGTAATATTGGAGTAAGTTTCGCTAATGAAATAGCAATTAGAGATTACAATTTTGTAGTGCTTGAAGTGAGCAGTTTCCAATTAGATGATATAATAAAATTTAAACCAAATGTAGCTGTGCTTTTAAATATTACACCAGATCATTTAGATAGATATAGTAATGATTTTTCATCCTATAAAGCTTCTAAATTAAGAATAACATCTAACCAGAATGAACAAGATTACTTGATTTATAATCAAGATCAATTAGAATTTGTAGATACAAAGGCAAAGAAGCTTCCAATTTCTTTGAATGATAAGATTGATGAAGGAGGTTTCTTTCATCAGAATAAAATAAATATTAATATAAATAATTATAAAATGACAATACAAGAATTAGCATTACAAGGAAAACATAATACATTTAATTCTATGGCTGCTGCTATGGTAGCAAGAGTTTTTGATGTTTCTGATACCATTATAAGACAATCATTGATTGATTTTGAAAATGTTGAACATAGATTAGAGTATGTTCTTACTGTTAACGGAGTTGATTTTATAAATGATTCTAAAGCAACTAATGTAAATGCGTCCTGGTATGCTCTTGAGAGTATGCATAAAAAATGTGTTTGGATACTCGGGGGAGTAGATAAGGGCAATGATTATTCTGAAATTAAAAAAATTATTAATAATGATAATGTTAGGGCAATTATTTGTCTTGGAGAAAATAATGCAAAGATTAAATCTGAATTTAAAAATGTTATTAGTGATATATATGAATCAGCAACTATGAAAGAAGCTGTTGAAATTTCTTATAATATTTCTAGCTCGGGGGATACTGTTCTTTTGTCTCCAGCTTGTGCAAGTTTTGATATGTACTCTAATTTTGAAGAGAGAGGGATTGAATTTAAAAAACAAGTAAGAAGCCTATAACAAAAATTATGTTTGATTTTATAAAAAATATTAATTTAAAAGGAGATAGAGGGATCTGGAGTACAGTAATTATTTTGTCATTTTTATCTGTTCTTTTAGTTTATAGTACGGAAGGTGCTAAATATTTCTTTGGTCATTTAATTAGAATAATTTTAGGTGTTTTTTGCTTGTATCAAGTACATAAAATCAAATTTAAATATTTTGCTAATATTGGAATGATTATCTATTTTTTTAGTCTTTTATTATTGATTTTAGTATTAGTAATGGGAGTAAATGTTAATGGTGCTTCACGATGGTTGTCTTTTGGGGGTATGCAGTTTCAGCCGTCAGATATAGCAAAGCTAGCAGTATTAATATTTATGGCTAGGCAGCTAAGTAAATATAGGCAGGAAATAAAATCCTTTAAATATTTTCTATTATATGTTTTAACTCCTTTAGTAATAGTGTGTCTTCTAATTCTTCCAAATAACTTGTCTACTGCTATTTTAGTATTTGTTAATGGACTTGTATTAATGATCATAGCTAAAGTTAGAAGTAAATTTATTCTTGGAATTTGTGGCTCTGCTATATTTTTATCTATGATTTTATATTCCTCAGCTAAGTTTTTTCCAGAACCAGTAAGTAAAATAATGCCTAGGTCTGCCACTTGGATCAGTAGAGTTGATGCATATTTCATTAAAGCAGATGGAAGTGATTTAAATAAAGATTATCAGCAAAGACAAGCCATGGTAGCAATTTACAATGGTGGGCTTTCTGGTTTAGGTCCTGGAAAAAGTACTCAAAGAAATATTTTACCCTACTCATCATCTGATTTTATTTTTGCTATTATGGTGGAGGAGTACGGTTTGCTATTTGGAGGGTTTTTACCAATTTTATTGTATTTGATATTATTACAAAGATCAATAGCAATAGCTTCAAAAACTTCAAGTTTATTTGGTGGTTTGTTATCGATAGGGTTGATGTTTAGTCTTGTTCTTCAGGCATTTGTTAATATGCTAGTTGCTGTAGGAGTTTTTCCTGTAACAGGGCAAACGCTTCCATTAATTAGCATGGGAGGTACATCAATTTTATTTACCTGTATAACAATTGGGATTGTATTGAGTATTAGTAGAGATTCAACTGACAGAAATTATGAAACAGCTTAAAGTAATAATTAGTGGTGGCGGTTCGGGAGGGCATATCTTTCCTGCATTAGCTATTGCAAAATCTTTGGAGAAAAAAAATAAAAATATTCAATTCCTTTTTGTTGGAGCAAAAAATAAGATGGAGATGGAAAAAATTCCTAGTAATGGATATGATATTAAAGGACTATGGATAAGTGGATTCCAGAGAAGATTCACAATTGATAATTTGTTGTTTCCTTTAAAGTTATTAATCAGTCTTATTTCATCTTATTTTATAATTAAAGATTTTAAGCCTGATTTAGTTATTGGTACTGGTGGTTTTGCAAGTGGTCCAATTTTATATGTTTCTTCAAAATGTAAAATACCAACACTAATACAAGAACAAAATTCCTTTCCAGGAATAACTAATAGAATATTGTCACGATATGTTGATAAAATTTGTGTTGCATATGATAATATGAATAGATTTTTTAAAAAAGATAAAATATTTTTCACGGGAAATCCAATTAGAGAAATTATTAGCAATTTTAATTTATCAAAAAATACAGGATATGATTTCTTTGATTTAGACAAGAATCAAATTACAGTACTTATTATTGGAGGAAGTCTAGGAGCCAGAACAATAAATCAGGCAATTAGTAATGGTATCAATTTTTTTAAGAAAAATAAAATAAATTTAATCTGGCAAACTGGTATTTCTTTTAATGAGAAAGCAAATAAAATAGTGTCAGCATTGAATATTAAAAATATTAAAAATTATCAATTCATTAATAGAATGGATTTAGCTTATAAAGCCTGTGATATAATTGTTTCAAGAGCTGGAGCTATAGCAATTTCTGAACTGTGTTGTATTGGTAAACCAATAATTTTAGTTCCATCTCCAAATGTTGCAGAAAATCATCAATATAAAAATGCACAATCACTGGTTAATAAAAATGCTGCTATGCTAGTAAATGATAGCCAAGCAAATGATAAACTTGTAAGTACAATTGAATCACTTATTAATAACAAAGAGTTGCAAAATAATTTGAGTAAAAATATTAAAGATTTAGAAGTGAAGAATTCATCTAATGCTATAGCAGAAATTGCTTTAAAGATACTAAATGAATAAAATAGAAAAATATAAAAACATTTTACTTTTAGGTATTGGTGGCATCGGAATGAGTGCTTTAGCTAGATTTTTCAATTCACAAAACAAAAATGTTTTTGGATATGATCAGCATCAAACAGAAATCACTGATGAACTATTATCAGAGGGTGTTGATGTTTTTTTTGATGATGATGTAAGTTGTATTCCACATATTTTTCAAAAAAATAATTCTGAAAATTTAATTATTTATACTTCAGCAATAAGTGAAAATAACTCATTATTTTCTTTTTTTAATGCTAAAGATTTTGTTTTTAAAAAAAGATCTGTAGTGTTAGGATTAATAAGTGAAAAATTTTTCACTATTGCAATTGCGGGTACTCATGGAAAAACAACTACTTCAGCATTGTTAACATGTTTACTAAAAGAATCTAACATTAATTTAACAAGTTTTGTTGGCGGTGTAAGTCGTAATTATAAATCAAATTTCATTTGTTCTAACAAATCAAATGATTCAAATGTTTTGGTAGTTGAAGCTGATGAATTTGATAAGTCATTTCTAGAGCTTTATCCAGATATCGCTGTTATTACATCTATTGATAATGATCATTTAGATACTTATGAAAATTTTGAGGATATTAAATCTGCATTTCACCAATTCTCTAAACAAATAAAAAATGGAGGTAGTTTAATTTTAGAGGAAAATATTAGTGATAATTTTGAGGATATTACACATGTAAACAAATACACTTACTCAAGCGTCGCAATATCTGATATATATTCTAAAAAAATTAAAAGAAATGGGACTTTTGTAAATTTTAATATTGAATTAAGTTCCAAAGCAAAGAAGTTGTTATTTGAAGATAAGCCCTTGGTCAATGAATTTATTTTGCCAATGCCAGGGCTGCATAATCTTAGTAATACCTTAGCAGCGATAACAGTTTGTATGATTTTAAAAATTGATATTACTGAAATTGTAAAAAATTTAAAATATTTTAAGGGTATTAATAGAAGATTTGATGTTCATATAGATTCAATTAAAAATGTTTACATAGATGATTACGCTCATCATCCAAAAGAAATAATGATGACCCTCTTGGCTACTAAAGAGCTTTTTCCGAAAAGAAAACTTACTGTTGTTTTTCAACCGCATTTATATTCAAGAACCAAAGATTTTGCGCAGGAATTTGCATCATCACTAAAGATAGCTGAAGAATTAATTATCACTAATATTTTTCCTGCTCGTGAGCAGCCTATAGTTGGAGTTGATTCTAATTTAATTCTAGATTTCTGCTCAAATGAAAAAAAACAAATTTGTAATAAATCTGAAGTTTTAGATGTATTAAGTGAAAATGAAATTGATGTTTTAGTAACTCTTGGAGCGGGAGATATAAGTACTTTGGTAGAGCCAATAAAACATATGTTAAACTAATGTCAGTAATAATTCAAATATTTAAGTGGGTATTAATGATTTGTTTATTTATCATTTTAATCTCTTTTACTTCCATTAGTTTTAATAATGATGTTTTTTCGATATCAAAAATTAATATAGATTCAACTAATCAATATTTTATTACTGAAGATATTGTCGAAAAATATTTAAATGATGATTGTTCATTTTACTATGATTCGACCTCTTTTAATCTTCAACAAATAGAAATGGCATTAAATGATAATCCATATATTAAAAATAATCAAGTTTTTTATGAATTATCAGATGGTGTTTCTCTAGATATAAAAACAAGAGAGCCAATCTTACGAGTTTTAACAAATGATACAACCTTTTATATCACTGAAGATTGTAGCTGTATGCCCTTTTCAAGTTATTTTACATCAAGGAGTTTAATTGCTAGTGGAAATATTAGCTCTATTGACATAAATGATCTTTGTGAATTATCTAAATATATTTCTGCAAATCCATTTTTGAAATCTATGATAGCTCAGGTGTATATAAATTATAATTCAGAAATCACACTTATCCCTAGAATTGGAAATAATGAAATTTTATTTGGAGGGTTAAACGATATTGATATAAAGTTTGAAAAGTTGTTTCTTTTTTATAAAAGAATTATTCCTAAAAAAGGCTGGCAGTTTTACAGTGAGATAAATCTCGCATTTGAAGATCAAATAATTTGTTCAAAACATTAATATATGGAAACAAAAGAATTAAATAATAATCAAATAGTTGTAGGTCTTGATATTGGAACAACCAAGGTTTCTATTATTGTGGGTTTGAAGAATAAATTTAATAAAATTGAAATTCTTTCAACAGGAAAAGCTCCTTCAAATGGAGTTTCTAGAGGAATTGTAGCAAATATAGATAAGACAGTTGAATCAATTAAAATTGCTTTGGATCAAGCTCAATCTAAAATTGACTTTGAAATAAAAGATGTTATAGTTGGTATAGCTGGTCAACACATAAAAAGTTTACAACACAGAGGTCAAATTGTTAGAGACAATATTGAAATTGAAATTGGTCAAGATGATATAGATAAATTAAAAGATAATATGTTTAAACTTATCACTATTCCTGGTGAAGAGGTTATACACGTTATTCCTCAAGAATATACTGTTGATGGCATTGATGGTATTCAAGACCCAAAGGGAATGGCAGGAGTTAAGCTAGAAGCAAATTTTCATGTTATAACTGCTCAAGTTGGGGCAGTAAGAAATATTATGAGATGTGTTGAGAAAACAGGTCTAAATCCTAAAGAGTTAATTCTTGAGCCTTTTGCTTCAGCAGTTGCAACTCTTGATGATGATGAGAAAAGGGAAGGAGTTGTTTTAATAGATATAGGAGGTGGAACAACTGATGTGGCTATTTTTCTAGATAAGATAATTAGACATACTGCAGTAATTCCATTTGGAGGAAATATCATAACTCAGGATATAAAGACTGGCTTATCGATTTTAGAAAAGCAAGCAGAGTTATTAAAAGTAAAGTTTGGTTCTTCAATGTATACTGAAGACCAAGAAAATGTTATGGTTTCAATTCCAGGATTAAGAGGAAGAGATCCAAAAGAAATAGCACTAAAGAATTTATCAGAAATTATTAAGGCAAGAATGGAAGAAATTATTGATTTAGTATATCATGAGATTAAGGTCTCTGGCTATGAAAATAAATTAATGACAGGAATTGTTTTAACAGGAGGAGGTTCTCAAATAAAAAATTTATCACAATTAGTTTCTTTTATAACAGGAAAAGAATCTAGAATTGGTTACCCAAACGAACATTTAGGTAATGATTCAAAGGATAAAGTGACAAGTCCAATGTATTCTACTGGAGTTGGTTTAGTCCTTAAGGGTTTTGAAAAGATTAAAAATATAGATGAAAATATAGAAAATGATTCTGAAGTTACTGTTTCAGATGATTCTAAATCTGAAAGTTCTACTGAAAGTGGAAGTTTTATTGATAGAATGAAACGGTTTTTTGAAGAAGATATTAATTAAATTTAAATAATAATAATATGAGTATAATAGAGACAGAACTTGAATTTCAACTTCCAAAAAATCAATCATCACAGATTAAAGTTATGGGAGTAGGTGGTGGCGGTAGTAATGCTGTTAATTACATGTTTGAGCATGGAATTAAGGGAGTAGACTTTGTGATTTGTAATACAGATTTACAAGCATTGGAGGCTAGTCCAATTCCGACAAAAATTCAATTGGGAGAAAATTTGACTGAAGGACTTGGAGCAGGGTCTAATCCTGATGTTGGTATGAAAGCTGCTCAAGAAAGCGCTGATAGAATAAATGAATTACTTGATGCAAACACTAAAATGTTATTTATTACTGCAGGAATGGGTGGTGGAACTGGTACAGGAGCAGCTCCTGTTATTGCAGAAATAGCTAGAGAAAAAGGAATATTAACCATTGCAGTAGTAACTCACCCTTTTACCAATGAAGGAGGTTATAGAAAACAATATGCTAAAGAAGGTTTAGAAGAATTAAAAAAACAAGTTGATACATTATTAATAATTAATAATGATAAACTTATTGAAGTTTATGGCGATCTAACATTAACACAGGCTTTTGGAAAAGCAAATGAAGTACTGAATACAGCAACAAAAGGAATAGCTGAAGTTATTTCTCAACATCTTTTAGTAAATATTGATTTAAATGATGCAAGAAAAGTACTTGAAAACAGCGGTACTGCTGTGATGGGACAGGCACAGGCAACTGGTGAAAATAGAGCTATTGAAGCAGTAACTGAAGCACTAGATTCTCCTTTATTAAACGATAATGAAATTTACGGAGCAGAGCAGGTTTTATTAAAGATTGTTACTGGATCAGGAGATGATGAAATAAAAATGTCAGAGTTAAGTAAAATTAAAAATAAGATTCAATCAGCAGCGGGAAGAGACGTTAATATAATTGAAGGAATTGGAATTGATCCAGATCTAGGTAGCGCTGTAAGTGTTACAGTTATAGCCACAGGTTTTGAAACTAAAAAAGTTAACGATCCTATTACAATAGACCTAGAAAGTAATGAGTTTTCAAAAGATAATGAAAAAATTGAAAATGATTTTACAATTGAAACAACTAATTCATCACATGTTCAACAAACATTATCTTTAGAAGAAGATTCATTACAAGATCATAGTGAGACCATAGCCCAAAGTAATCTGTCTAATTTAAAAGAAAAAGGATTTCAAATTGAAGAAACTAGTGTATTAGTTGAAGAAAAAATCGTTCTTGAATTAGAGGAAGAAGATCTGGAGGAAGATAGTCCTGTAATATCTTTAGATTTAGAAGAGAAAATTGAAGCGGAAACAGAAGAGGTAAATTCTGAAGAGTTTATTTCTGATATTTTAAATTCAGAAGATGTAGAAGTTAAAAATGCATCTATTGATAATGAAACTGTTTTAAATTCTGATACTGAAAACTTAACAACAGCTAACTCTATGAGGGTTGAGGCAAGAGAAAGAGAAAATAGATTACGTGAGATTTCTATAAAATTAAGAACGCCCTCTGGATTAACTAAGCTTGAGAATGAGCCAGCATATAAAAGAAGTAATATTTTATTAGATGATACTACTCATTCATCAGAAGAAGAGCTCTCGCGTCTTTCTTTAAATAATGAAGGATTACAGAGTAATAATAAATTTTTACATGATAATGTTGATTAGTGATAATTAGATGTATAAAAAAAGCCTGCTTTTAGCAGGCTTTTTAATTTATTAGAAAAAAAAATTACATCATTCCAGGCATACCCCCTCCACCCATAGGAGGCATTGCTGGAGGATTATCTTCTTTAATATTTGAGATTATACATTCAGTAGTAAGTAGCATTCCAGCAACAGATGCAGCATTTTCAAGAGCAACTCTAA
Organism: uncultured Flavobacteriales bacterium; assembly: GCA_905181585.1. Taxonomy (GTDB): domain Bacteria; phylum Bacteroidota; class Bacteroidia; order Flavobacteriales; family BACL11; genus CAJIYG01. Next base: position 46,066 of record CAJIYG010000001.1, on the reverse strand, counting down.
CAACCTTGGCAGGATCAATTACACCTGCTTTGTAAAGGCTTTCAAATTTTTCAGTTTTAGCATTAAAGCCAAAATCACCCTTTCCATCTTTTACTTTTGCTACAATAACAGATCCTTCCATGCCTGCATTTTCAACTATTTGTCTTAAAGGTTCTTCGACTGCTCTACAAATAATATTAATACCAGTCTGTTCGTCATCATTTTCTGTTTTTATTTTTGAAAGTGAGTGTGTGGCTCTTACGATTGAAACACCTCCACCTGGAACTATTCCTTCTTCAACAGCAGCTCTAGTTGCTGACAAGGCATCGTCTACTCTATCTTTTTTTTCTTTCATTTCTACCTCAGTTGCTGCTCCTACATATAAAACTGCAACACCTCCTGCAAGTTTTGCTAATCTTTCTTGAAGTTTTTCTTTGTCATAGTCTGATGTAGTAGATTCTATTTGAGTTTTAATTTGATTAACTCTAGCAGTTATTGCAGACTTATCTCCTGCTCCATTAACTATTGTTGTATTGTCTTTATCAATAACAATTTTTTCAGTATTACCCAGCATTTCTAATGTAGTTGCTTCTAGCTTGAAACCTCTTTCTTCAGAAATTACTGTACCATTAGTAAGTATTGCGATATCTTCAAGCATTGCTTTTCTTCTATCTCCAAAGCCTGGAGCCTTTACTGCTGCTACTTTTAAAGCTCCTCTAATTTTGTTAACCACTAAAGTAGATAAAGCTTCACCATCAACATCTTCAGAAATAATCATTAGTGGTTTTCCAGTCTTAGCAGTTTGTTCAAGAACTGGAAGTAAGTCTTTCATTGCAGATATTTTTTTATCATATATCAGAATATAAGGGTTCTCAAGTTCTACTTCCATTTTGTCTGCATCAGTGATAAAATAAGGAGATAAATAACCTCTATCAAATTGCATTCCTTCTACTATTTCAACATGCGTTTCAGTTCCTTTGGCTTCTTCAACAGTTATTACACCCTCAGTTTTAACTTTCTTCATTGCCTCTGCTATTAATGAACCTATGACACTATCGTTATTAGCAGAAATTGTAGCTACTTGTTCAATCTTTTCATAGCTATCTCCAACTTGTTGAGCTTGATCTGTTATATCTTCAATAATGTTTTTAACTGCTTTATCAATACCTCTTTTTATATCCATAGGGTTTGCTCCTGCTGCTACATTCTTTAATCCATTTGATATAATTGCTTGAGCAAGAACAGTTGCAGAAGTTGTTCCATCTCCTGCAATATCATTTGTTTTTGAAGCAACTTCTTTTACCATTTGAGCACCCATATTTTCTAATGGATCTTCTAATTCAATTTCTTTTGCAACAGTTACACCATCTTTTGTTATTGATGGGCCACCAAATTGTTTATCAATTACAACATTTCTCCCTTTTGGTCCTAATGTAACTTTTACGGCATTTGCTAGAGCATCAACTCCTCTTTTTAATGCATCTCTTGCTTCTGTGTCAAATGTTATTTTTTTTGCCATTTTATAAATTTTAATGTTATTCTATTATTGCTAATATGTCTGACTCTTTTACTATTAAATAATCATCACCCTCATAATTAAGTTCTGATCCTGCGTATTTACTGTATAATACAGTATCCCCAACTTTTACAGACATTTTATGATCTTTGGTTCCGGATCCAACTGCAAGAACATGACCTTTTTGTGGTTTTTCTTGAGCAGTGTCAGGAATAATTATTCCTGAAGCCGTTGTAGTTTCAGCATTAGCTTGTTTTAAAATTACATTGTTACCCAAAGGTTTAATATTAATTTTTTTCATAAATTTTGAATTTTAATTGTTAACTCTTGTAAAAGTATGTATGAAATATACTACAATTTTAACAGAAATTTGTCATATTTTTTTAATTACTCAGCAGGATTTGATGGTAGATTTGGAATAACTACCTCATCAATTTGCTCCTGAGCTTTAATTTCTTGTAAATCTTCAGAACTGTTTCTAGGTATAGAAAAGTTGGATAATAAACTTAATGAAATTAGTGCAATTGCAAGAGTCCAGGTAGCCTTTTCAAGAAAATCTGTAGTTTTTTTTGCTCCCATAATTTGATTTCCGCTTCCACCAAAAGAAGATGACAATCCCCCACCTTTTGGGTTTTGAACTAAAACAACAAGAACTAGTAGTATAGATGTGATTATAATTAGTATTGCAAAAATTGTATACATTTTATTTATTTTTTGTTTCTGAAATTATTTTAATTTGTTTTGCAAAGAAACTACTTTTTTGTGGAAATTTCAATTTTAATTTTTCATATGCGTAAATTGCTTTTTCAAAATGTCCCTGTGCTAGATAAACTTTTGCTAAAGTTTCAGTAATAAGATCTGTATTTTCTTCTAAACTTTTTCTAGCATTTTCTATAGGTTGAAAGAATTTTTTGTCTTTATTTACTTTAATAATCGGTTTGAGATCTATAAAATTATCTATTAATTTTTTTTCATCAACTTTTAATCTATTTATCTTTGAAACTTTAGTAATTGCTAGCCATTCCGAAAAAGAATGCATTTCATTTTTTGAAAAATCAAGGATTTCTTCTTTTAATTCAGTTTTTAGTATTTCTACTTTCTTAGAAATATTATTTTTATTTGAAATTATATTAAATAATATTTTTCTGTTTGCCGAATAAGCTGCAGCAATTTTAATTTTGTGGTTAAAACGAATACTATTGATATTTTTTAATCCTTTACTTACAAGAATGTGGGCAGATGAAAAATAAGGGTATTTTTTTATAACTTGATTTAAGTTATTTACCATATTATCATCAATTGAATGTATATTCAATAATGCATTTTCTATTATATTCTCTTTTACCAATTTACGACAGATTTATTAAAAATATCATCAATTAACTGTTTACTGATCTCTTCTATTAATTCTTCTTCAATCTCATTTAAATTTAAGCTGCTGTCAAAGTCCTTATATCTGCTAAAAGTTTGATCGAAATTGTTTTCAAGCTGAAATCGATTACTATATTTTACTTTTACAGAAATTGTTAGTCTATTTTGCCCAGCTGTTTCATTTGAATTAATTGACATTGGCTTTATTTCGTATTTAGTTATTTCTCCACTAAAATGTAAATCTCCATCTTGATTTTGTAATTGTAGATTTGTTCTTTGTATAAAAAAATCTTTTAATTTTTCACTTAAAAGTTGACTTAGTATAGGTTGTTTTGTTAGTGCATTATTTTTAAAATAATCTACAGATATACTTTTAGCATCTGCAGGTATTGAAGATCCGCTAAAAGAATAAATCCCGCATGAACTGCATAATATTAAACAGAAAAAGATTACTGATTTACTCATATTAAATTTCAAATTCTTTAATTTTTCTGTAAAGCGTTCTTTCCGAAATACCAAGCTCTTTTGCTGCATCTTTTCTTCTATCTTTATGTTTGTTTAATGCCTTAATTATTAATTTTTTTTCTTGTTGCATTAGGGAAAGATTTTCTTCAATTTCTATAATATTTTGTTCTTTCGTGATTTCATTTACTGGAGCATCTTTTATTTCATTAAAAATATCTTTTGAACTATCTTTTGAACTATCATTTTGACTATCATTAATGATATTATAAGTTATCTTTTTGAGATCTCTTAAATCTTTTTTCATATCAAAAAGAACTTTATATAAAATTTCTCTTTCTGATATGTCTGCTTTTTCTTCATCATTAAAAATAGCAGGAGTTGTCGATATGTTTTCTGGTAAATGTGATTTGAGATTTTCAAATGAAATAGTTCTTTCTTTTTCAATAACTGAAATTTGTGCAACAAAATTTTTTAACTGTCTCACATTACCTGGCCAATAATAATTTTGAAGTAGTTCTGCTGCATCTTTTGCAAGCTCTATTGGAGGGGTACTATATTTTTCGGCAAAATCATTTGCAAATTTTCGAAATAATAGATTTATATCATCTTTTCTTTTTCTAAGAGGTGGTAATTGAATGCTAATTGTATTTAATCTGTAATACAAATCTTCTCTAAACTTGCCTTTTTTAACATTTTCTAACATGTTAATATTTGTAGCAGCAATTATTCTAACATTTGTTTTTTGTGACTTTGATGATCCTACTTTTATATATTCACCATTTTCAAGAATTCTTAATAGTCTTACTTGCGATGAAAGAGGTAGTTCACCAATTTCATCTAGAAAAATAGTTCCATTGTTTGCAGCTTCAAAATATCCTTTTCTTGTTTCATTAGCTCCTGTAAAAGCTCCTTTTTCGTGTCCAAATAATTCACTGTCTATTGTGCCTTCAGGAATTGCGCCACAGTTAACAGCTATATAATTATTATGTTTTCTATCACTATTTTGATGAATTATTTGAGGTATTGTTTCCTTTCCTGTTCCACTTTCACCACTAATTAGAACTGAAATATCAGTTTTAGCAACTTGAAGAGCAACCTTAATTGCTCTGTTTAGTAATGGGTTATTACCAATAATACCAAATCTTTGTTTTGATGCTTTAATATCCATTTATTTTACAACTTTACCCATTAATGTTCCTGCCGTGCAGTCATATATTTTTACTTTAACATATTCGCCGGTTTTTAACATTTTCTTTTCAAAAACTACAACGTTATTATGCGTTGTTCTTCCGTAGTAATGTAATTTCGATTTCTTAGAAGTTCCTTCTATTAAAACTTCATATATTTGGTTTATTCTTTGTTTATTATTTTCAAGTGATTGTTGCTGTTGTTTTGCTATTACTTCAACTAGTCTTCTTTGCTTAACCTCTTCAGAAATATTATCTTTAAATTTTCGTGATGCAGCTGTATTTGGTCTTTCAGAATATTTAAACATATAGCCATAATCATATTTAACATAATCCATTAAACTTAATGTTTCTTGATGATCTTCCTCTGTTTCGTCACAAAAACCTATTATCATATCCATAGACACTGTACAGTCAGGGATTTTATTTTTGATTTTATCAATTAAAGTTATGTACTCAGCCCTATCATAACCTCTATTCATTTTTTCTAGAATCTTACTGCTTCCCGATTGTACTGGTAAGTGAATATAGTTGCAAATATTTTTGAATTTTGCCATTACATCAATAACACTATCCGTCATGTCTTGTGGGTTGGAAGTTGAAAATCTAATTCTTAATTTTGGGTTTATTTGTGCAACTTTTTCTAATAGTTGTGCGAAATTAATTGCATTCTCTTTTTGTTCTATTGTTGCTTTTTTAAAGCTTCTTTTTGGGCCACCTCCATACCACAAATATGAATCAACATTTTGTCCAAGAAGAGTAACTTCTCTATATCCTTGTTTAAATAAATCATCACATTCATTTAAAATACTTTCAGGCTCTCTACTTCTTTCCCTTCCTCTTGTGTAAGGGACTACGCAAAAAGTACACATATTATCACAGCCTCTTGTTATAGATACAAAAGCTGTTACCCCATTACTTCCTAATCTTACGGGACTAATGTCAGCATATGTTTCTTCTTTAGATAAAATTACATTTACAGCTTTTCTACCATCATTTGCTTCTTTTATTAAATTAGGAAGATCTCTATATGAGTCTGGTCCCACAACGATGTCAACTAATTTTTCTTCTTCTAAAAATTTTTCTTTTAAACGCTCGGCCATACAGCCCAATACTCCGACTATCATTGAAGGATTTGATGTTTTTTTAATTGAGTTATATAGTTCTAATCTTTTTCTGACAGTTTGCTCTGCTTTATCTCTAATTGAACAAGTATTAACAAAAACTAAATCTGCTTTTGTAATATCTTTTGTAGTACTAAAGTTTTCTTTCATTAAAATAGAAGCAACAACTTCACTATCAGCAAAGTTCATTTGACAACCATAACTTTCTATATAAAGTTTTTTTGATCCTTTTATAGAATTATTAATATCTAAGACATTACCTTGCTTATCCTCATCAATTTTTTTAGTTAGTAATGTTTCAATATTCATATTCCATTTTAAAGTCCAAAAGTAATAAAAACTGACAATATGGCATGTATTAAATATATATATTATATAATAATATAACTTAAATCAAGTATAAAATCTTTTTTTTATTTAAAAAAATCTTTCTTTAATTTGCAAAAAAAAAACACATGTCTAAAAACTTAGTTATTGTTGAATCTCCAGCCAAAAAGAAAATTATACAGGGATACTTAGGTAAAGATTTTATTGTCGAATCTAGTATCGGTCATATTAGAGATCTTCCTTCTAAAGGTGGTATGTCAATTGATATTCAAAATGGTTTTGCTCCTAATTATGTTGTTTCAGAGGATAAGAAAAAGGTTGTAAGTCTTCTTAAAAGTGCTGCTAAAAAAGTTGAAACTGTATGGTTAGCAACTGATGAGGACCGCGAAGGAGAGGCTATTGCTTGGCATTTAACAGAAGCATTAAAACTTGATGCTACAAAAACTAAAAGAATTGTATTTCACGAAATAACTAAAAAAGCAATTTTAAAGGCAGTTGAAAATCCAAGAACTTTAGATATTAATCTTGTGAATGCTCAGCAAGCTAGAAGAGTTCTAGACAGATTAGTCGGTTTTGAGTTGTCTCCTGTTTTATGGAGAAAAGTGAAGCAAGGATTATCTGCTGGTAGGGTACAATCTGTTGCAGTAAGATTAATAGTTGAAAGAGAGCAAGAAATTACAGATTTTAAATCTACATCTGATTTTAAAGTTGTGATTTATTTACTTAATGAGAATGGAGATGTAATTAAAACAGAGCATCCAAAAAGATTTATCACTTATGATGAGGCACATGCTTTTATGTTAAATTGTAAAGATGCTGATTACAGTATAAAAAATTTAGAAAAAAAAGCTGCCAAGAAATCTCCGACAGCACCTTTTACAACATCTACACTTCAGCAAGAAGCCTCTAGAAAACTTGGTTTTTCAGTTAATCAAACAATGATGGTTGCCCAAAAGCTCTATGAGCAAGGAAAAATTACATATATGAGAACTGATAGTGTAAATCTTTCTCAAGATGCATTGGATGCAGCTGAAAATCAAATCACTAAATTGTATGGTCAAGAGTATTCTCAAAGAAGAACATATTCTAAAAAAGCTAAGGGTGCACAAGAAGCTCACGAAGCTATAAGACCATCTTACATGGAAAATAAACATGTTGAAGGTGATTCATCTCATCAAAAACTTTATGATTTAATTTGGAAAAGAACAATATCTTCTCAAATGTCCGATGCAAAAATTGACAGAACTGTTGTTACAGTGAGTCTTTCAAATTCATCCGATAATTTAATTGCCAGAGGGGAGATTATAACTTTTGAGGGATTTATGAAAGTTTATCTGGAAGGAAAAGATGATGAAGTACAATCTGAGAAAGGTGTTCTTCCAAAACTTGAAATTGGTGAAATTTTAGATTTAAAAGATGGTCTTGCTTCAGAACAATTTTCAAGACATCCAGCTAGATACACTGAAGCTAGTCTTGTTAAGAAAATGGAAGAATTAGGTATTGGAAGACCTTCAACATATGCTGCTACAATCACTACTGTACAAAAAAGAGGGTATGTTGAGAAAGATACTCGAGATGGTTATGAAAGAATATCAAAAGTAATAGAGCTTAAAAATAATCAACTTGAAGCAAAAGAGATCTCTTCCATTACAGGAGCAGAAAAAAACAAATTATTTCCAACAGATATAGGTATTGTTGTAACTGATTTTTTAATTGACAATTTTAGTGATGTTATGCAATATAGTTTTACGGCAAGTGTTGAAAATGAATTTGATGAAATTGCTGAAGGAAAAAAAGTTTGGAATGAAATGATTGCTAATTTTTACAAGGGATTTCATGACCAAGTAAATGTTGTTACAGACTCCTCAGGAAAAGCATTAGGAGAAAGATTATTGGGTATTGATTCAAAATCTGGAAAGAATTTATATGCAAGAATTGGTCCTTTTGGACCTATGGTTGTTTTAGGAGAGAAAAGTGAAGATGAAGATGCTCCAAAACCTAAATATGCATCATTACTTAAAGGGCAGACAATACAAACAATCACTCTTGAAGAGGCAATGAAGTTATATGATTTACCTAGAGTTGTTGGGGTTTATAAAGAAGAGGATATAGTAGCTGCAATCGGTCGTTTTGGGCCTTATTTAAGGTTTCAAGGTAAATTTATATCTATTAAAAAAGATGATAACGAAGACCCTCTAACTATTTCTCTAGAGCGAGCTATTGAATTAATTGAAATTAAAATACAAGCAGATAAAGATAGATTAGTTGCAAATTTTGAAGGTAGTCCGCTTGTTCAGGTTTTAAATGGAAGATATGGAGTGTTTATACAAATCACTCCTGAGAAAGGTAAAAAAATTAATGTAAAAATCCCAAAAGATGTTGATCCTAAATCTCTCTCTCGAGAAGATTGTTTAAATTTGATGGAGAATAAAAATAAAAAATAGTAAATAATTTAATCATGCTAGATTTAAAATCTTTTTTTCATCCTATTGATGATAGTTTGTTTTTAAATAGTGATTGGTTAGTTACTCAAATAGGTACAAACATTGATTTTCATTCTTCCAAAAAGTTTCCTGATGTAAAGTTTTGTGAAATTGCAATTCTTAGAGTTAATGAGTACGATGGATCTGAAAACGATAGCTTTTCAGAGTCATGTAAAATCAGAAAGGAACTATATGATTTACATATTGATAATAAGCCAAGAATTTGCGATTTAGGTGATCTTAAGCTCGCTGAAAATAGAAAAGAATCTTTTGAAATAATTCAAAAAGTTATCAAAGAACTTATCTACAATGGTATAATTCCTATTATAATAAATGGGGGACAGGATGTTGCCTATGCTGTTTATAAATCATATTCCGAATTGGATAAAACGATTTCATTAAGTGTTGTAGATAGTTCATTTGACATTGGGAATGAAAAGGACGTTCTCTCAAATAAATCATACCTCGGTAAAATACTTAATACAAAGCCAAACCACCTTTTTCATTATTCAAATATTGGCTATCAGAGTTATTATGTTTCTGATTTAGCTCTAGAAATGTTAGAGTCATTATCTTTTGATGCGCTTAGGCTTGGGGATGTGAAATCTGCTATAGAAAACATAGAGCCAGTAATGAGAAATACTGATTTTCTGAGTTTTGACCTTTCTTCCATTCAAAATATGTTTGCTTCAGCTAATTTTTATAGTTCTCCCAATGGATTTAACGGTGAAGAAGCTTGTAAGATAATGAGGTATGCTGGAATTAGTGATAAAATTAGCTGCGTAGCTATCTCTGAATACAATCAGAATATAGATGGAGATAGCCAGACAGCTAAATTAATTGCCCAGATGATATGGTATTTTTTGCTAGGATATAGATCTAGAAAAAATGAATTAAATCCCAATATCAAAAATTGTATTAAATATACTGTCTCATTTGAGGATGGTAAAAATGAAATTATATTTTATAAAAGTAATTTAAGTGGAAGGTGGTGGATGGGGGTTCCTTTTAAATCTTTATCTCATGAAGAGCTAGATTGTTTCTATGTAGCATGTTCATATTCAGATTATGAGCTTGCTAATAGAGGTGAAGTTCCTGAAAGATGGATTAAAACTTTCAATAAGCTTAGTTAGAGCAATAATTTTAGTTAAGCTAAGTTAATAATAGCCACGACTTTATACGGCTTTATTGATAATTTATTGCCCTCTGTATTCTTAGATTTATTAAAAATTGCTTAATTTAGCGCAAAAAATTATAGTTAGTTAACTTTTTAAACCATATGAAAAAAATATTTCTTCTTATTTTATTTTGCTACTCTTCTACTTTTGTTGATGCCCAACAAGATGCTCAGTTTAGTCAGAATATGTTTAATAAATTAGCTAGTAATCCTGGATTTGCAGGTAGCAATCAAGCAGTTTCACTCATTGGGCTTTTTAGGTCTCAATGGACAGGTTTTGAAGGAGCGCCACAAACTACAAATATTAGTGGTCATCTTCCTGTCAGTGCATTAAATGGGGGGTTAGGTCTTTCTATTATCTCTGATCAAATTGCTCAATTTGAAAATACGTCAGTTTCTTTAAGTTACGCTTACAGAACTCAAGTCGGTTCAGGTCAACTTGGTTTAGGTCTTAATTTTGGAATTATTCAAAGTGGTCTTGACGGATCATTATTAAATTCTGCTTCAGGTTCAGATCCAGCAATTCCTACTGAAAGTATTTCCGGAAGTGCATTAGACTTAGGTTTTGGTGTTTACTTTAACACTCAAGATGCATACTTTGGAATATCTACTAGCCATATAAATAACCCTAGTATTGAAAGATCTGATAATACATCATACGAATTATCTCAACACTATTTTTTAATTACAGGACTTTATCATGAAATCAGCTCAACTCTTTCTTTAAACCCTTCAATTTATTTAAAGTCTGACGGAACGACTTCTCAGCTAGATATTAATACTAACTTAATATACAATAATAAGCTCTGGGGAGGTGTTAGTTATAGACTTGATGAAGGGTTAGTAATTCTTACTGGTGCTGAAATAATGGAAGATTTAAAAATGGGCTTAGCTTACGACCTTGTTTTTAGTGATATTAATAAAAATAGTGTTGAAGTAATGCTAGGCTATAATTTTAAAATTCAAGTAGAAAATCAACTCAAAAAATACAAGAATCCAAGATTCTTATAAAATATTTGTTTAACTCATTCTTTGTAATGAAAAAATAAAAATAATTATGAAAAAAATATTATTAATTAGTTCAATTGTAGGTCTGCTTTCCTCTTGTGGACAATCTGGTAATGGTGAACTTGTAGGAGTTCAACAACGTGATGCTTGGAATCCAACTGATCCTTATGGTATGGTTTTTATTCCTCAAGGAAGTTTTGTAATGGGTCCTTCTGATCAAGATGTTCCATTTGCTAACGTTTCAGCTGCCAAAAGAGTATCCGTGGGTGCTTTTTATATGGATGAAACTGAAATTACAAATAATGAGTACAGACAATTTACTAATTATGTTAGAGATTCATTAGCGCATTTAATTTTAGGTGATGCTGGTATTGAAGGTCACTTAATTGAAGAAGATCAATTTGGAAATTTTCTTGATGAGCCGAGAATTAATTGGAAAACAAAAATTAGATGGAATGATCTAGAAGTAAGAGAAATTTTAGAAGACGAAATGTATGTCTCTTCAAGAGAAAGGTTTAATAGTCAAAGAGAATTTGATACAAGAAAATTTATATATAAATATCAAAATCTTGATCTTCAAGATGCAGCAATAAAAGAGAATAGAGAAAATGATGCTACTGGTGGAAGAGACAGAAGCGAGTTTTTATCTACTCAAGAACTAGCAGTATATCCAGACACTCTTGTTTGGATGCATGATTATGCCTATTCATTTAATGAGCCATATACTAAAAACTATTATTCTCATAGCGCTTTTGATAATTATCCTGTTGTAGGAATAAGCTGGAAACAAGCTGTTGCTTTTACAAAATGGAGAACTTTAATGATTAATAAATTTAGAAAAGCATCAAAACAACCTATTCTTCCAGATTTTAGATTACCTACGGAATCTGAGTGGGAATATGCTTCAAGAGGTGGGTTAGATTTATCTCCATATCCTTGGGGAGGGCCTTACACTAGAAATAATAAAGGATGTTTTTTAGCAAACTTTAAGCCATTAAGGGGTAATTACACTGCAGATGGGGGTATTAAATCAATTAAAGTTGGTTCTTATAATCCAAATGGTTACGGATTATTCGATATGGCAGGAAATGTATCTGAATGGACATCAAATGCATTTGATGAATCTGCATTTAGTTATTCTCATGATATGAACATGGATTATCATTACAATGCTACAGATGATGATCATCAAGTGTTAAAGAGAAAAGTTACACGAGGAGGCTCTTGGAAAGATATTGCTTATTTTATTCAAAATAGTACAAGATCATTTGAATATCAAGATACTGCAAAAAGTTTCATAGGTTTTAGGTGTGCTATTGACTTTCTTGGAAGGGATAAAAAAGATTTCCAGTAAATCTTTTTTATAAAAAAATTAATTAATCTTTAAAAAAATAAATAAATGGGTTTTGTAGACAAATTATCTAATATTACGGAAGCAAGTTGGTACAAAGTAATGATGCCTAAACTTTATGGTTGGGGTGCGTCATTAGTAATTATTGGAGCTCTATTTAAAATTGAGCACTGGCCTTTTGCTGGATTGTTTCTAACAATTGGTTTAACAACTGAAGCAATAATTTTCTTTTTCTCAGCTTTTGAAAAACCACCTGTTGAAACTGACTGGTCTTTGGTTTACCCTGAGCTTGCAAATATGCATGATGGTAATAAAAGACCTGCTCAACAATTAGATGATGCCTTAGAAAAAGCTAAAATTGATAATGAATTAATTGAAAGTTTAAATGAAGGTTTAAGATCTTTTGGAGAATCTGCAAAACAACTTAATGAAACAGTAACTGCAGCATCTGCTATTTCGGAATATAATGGACAAATTCAGGAGGGAGTCAAAAATATGAATGCTTTGAATTCTTTATATGAGCTACAATTACAAACTTCAAATCAGCAGATGGAGGCTACAACATTATTTTTACAAAATTTACAGTCTTCTGTTGATGATTCTAAAAAATTCCAACAACAAGTTGCTAGTTTAGCTGATAATCTTGAAGCTTTAAATAAAGTTTATGGAAACATGCTGAATGCAATGAATCCAAATAATAAATAATACGTTAATTAAACTAATAAAGATTAAATAGATGGCTGGAGGAAACTTATCACCAAGGCAGAAGATGATTAACATGATGTATTTAGTGCTTACGGCACTTCTTGCCTTAAATGTTTCAAAAGAAGTCTTAAATTCATTTTTTGAAGTTAATACCGGTGTAGTTAGAACTACAAATAATTTTTCTTCAAAAAATAATGAAACTTACAATGCATTTACTGCAGCAGCTGAATTAAATCCTGTTAAAGCTGGCCCTTTTAGAGATCAAGCTTTATCAATTAAAAAAGAAGCCGATGCTCTTGTAGATTATATTCAGGAATTAAAATATAACCTTGTTCTTCTTGCTGATAATGAAGTTTTTCTAGGTCAGTATACTGATCTTGAAGGTGAGGTTATTGAAGGAAATAGAACTGAGCTTTCTTGGAATGATTTATCAAAAGAAAAAAAGAAATTAAATATTGCAAATTTAAGTAATAAGGAAAATAGAGAAGCGTCAGGTGAATTATTAGTGAATTCAGGAAAAGCACTTGAATTAAAAGGCTTTATAAATGATTATAGAACAAAATTAATTGAAACTGCAGGCTCAAATGATGTTTTAAAGTTAAATATAAACTCTGCACTTTCAACTTCAGATAAAAGGCTTTCTGGTCAATCAGCTAAGATTAGTTGGGAGGTTTATAATTTTGAAGATATGCCATCTGTTGGTGCTTTAACATTACTATCAAAAATGCAATCAGATGTAAGAAATACTGAAGCGGATATAATAAAGTTACTTAGAGAGAATATTGATGCTGGATCTTTAAAATTTACTTCTGCAGAAGCAATCCAAATTCCTACTTCAACATTTGTTTTAAGAGGAGATTCATTTAGATCACAAATTTTTATTTCTGCAAAAGATACCACACAAGATCCAACTATTTATGTTGGAGATTATGATTCAATTGGTCCAGGTCAATATGAGATGGTTGGAAATTTCGATACCGTTAAGGTTATTAATGGAAAAGGAATGTTCAGTAGAAGAACTTCTTCAGCTGGATTACAAAACTGGGGAGGTTTGGTTGCTATGAAAACTGAAACTGGAACTAAAACATATCCTTTTAAAGGAAGTTATTTGGTAGCAAACAAAACTGCTGTAGTTTCTCCTGTTAATATGAATATACTTTATCTTGAAGTAGATAATCCTCTTAAAATTTCTGTTCCTGGATTCTCTGCTGGAGATATTTCAGCTTCTTTTAATAATGGAAAACTAGTTCCCACAAAAAAGAATATTGGTGAATATATTGCAAGACCAAATAAAAAAGGAAAAGCACAAGTGACTCTTTATGCAAAAGTTGATGGAAAAAAATCAAAAATGGGCTCAGTTGAATTTAGAGTTAAAGAAGTTCCACCTCCAAAGGCTAAAGTTCAATTTGCATCTGAAACTGGTGGTACTATGATGATTGACAAAATGAGAATGGTTAATTCAGGTGGTGTGCTTGCAGAGCTAAAAGACTTTGATTTTAAAGGAGTAAGATACGTTATTACTTCATACAGATTGACAGGAATGTATAAAGGTGAACAGATGAAGGAAGATACAAAAGGACCTGCTTTTAATGATAAAATGATCAATGTTATAAAAAACACTAAATCAGGAAATACTATTACAATATCAAATATTAAAGCTAAAAGAGTTGATGCTAAAAATACAGCAGTTAGAGCTCTAGACCCTTTAGTTTTAGAAATTAAATAAACTTAGAAATTATGAAAAAAATTATCGCTATATCAATATGTTTTTTGACAATATCTATTTCTACTTCTGCTCAAGATGTTTTGAGTGTTGAGGAAATGAATTCTGTATATAAAAAGGAGCAAGTTTTAAACAAGAATGTGAGACAATATACACATCTAAGAGAAGCTGATGTAATGTGGTCAAGAAAAGTTTGGAGAGAAATTGATTTAAGAGAAAAAATTAATCATCCTTTTTATTATCCAGAAAATGACGGTGTTGGTTATACTACACGAGATAGAAAAAGTCTTATAGATGTTATATACTCTGCTATAAATGAGGGAAGTATTACAGCTTATGGAAATGCTGCAATGGATGATGAGTTTAGAGAACCTATGAGTCAGGATGATATTAAAAGTATTGGAGGTGCAGTAGAAGAATTAATTGAAGTTATTGATTGGGATGCTGTTGCAGCCGGAGCTGATCCTGAAGACGCAAAAACATCCATACTTGAGAAAAAGCAATTTGATAGAAATTCTGTTAAAAAATGGAGATTAAAAGAAGAATGGTTTTTTGACAAACAAAAATCTGTAATGGACGTAAGAATTTTGGGTTTAGCCCCATTGCAAGAAGATAGAGATCAGGTTAATGGAAGACTTACTGGAAGTTTCTCTCCATTATTTTGGGTTTATTTTCCAGAAGCAAGAGAAGTTTTGATAAATGCAGAAGTTTTTAACTCAGTTAAAAATGATGCTGAAAGAAGAACTTATGATGATGTTTTTTGGAAAAGAATGTTTAATAGTACAATTACTATGGAAGCTAATGTTATGAACAGAAGGATTAATGAATATATGGTTGGTTTAGATGCTCTTTTAGAAGCAGAAAGAATCAAAGCGGATATCTTTAATATTGAACATGATCTTTGGGAATATTAAATATTTAAAATAATTTTTTATAAAAGCTCCTTATGGGGCTTTTTTAAATTTGGAACTAAACTATAAAATAGCAATAATAGGTCAAGGGTACGTAGGTTTACCTCTTGCAATTAGCTTTAGTAAATTTTATCATACGATTGGTTATGATAAATCTTTAGATAGAATAGATGAATTAAATAGAGAACACGATAGCAATTTAGAAGTTGAAGTTAAAGCTAATGAGCTGTTAAGTTTCTCTAGTAATAAAGATGATATAAAAGACTGTAATATTTTTATAATTACTGTTCCAACTCCTGTTAAAGAAAATAATTTACCTGATTTATCCTTTGTTAATTCTGCTTCTTTACTTGTCTCAAAATATCTTAAAAAGGGAGATATTGTTATTTATGAATCAACTGTTTATCCAGGCGTAACTGAAGATATTTGTGTTCCTTTGCTAGAAAAAGAGTCTAATTTAGTCTTTAATAAAGATTTTTATTGTGGTTACAGTCCTGAAAGAATTAATCCTGGAAATAATTCTAAAAAAGTTAATAATATTATTAAAGTTACAAGTGGTTCAAATGATACAATAGCTAATGTCATTGATAATTTATATCAAAAAATTATTGATGCAGGTACATTTAAAGCACCTTCAATTAAGGTTGCAGAGGCGTCTAAAGTTGTAGAGAATATTCAAAGAGATGTAAATATTGCATTAATGAATGAGCTAGCAATAATCTTTGATAACATAAATATTTCAACTTCAGAGGTTTTAGAAGCTGCAAAAACAAAATGGAATTTTTTAGATTTTAAACCCGGCCTTGTTGGAGGACATTGTATTGGTGTTGATCCATATTATATGATTTATAAATCTAAAGAATTTGGATATTTTCCTGATTTAATTAATAAATCGAGAGAACTTAATAATTCTATACCTAATTTTATTATTGGTAAAACTATTGAACTATTATCTATTCATAAAAAAAACATTGAAAAATCTAAAGTTTTAATATTAGGCTACACATTTAAAGAGAATTGTAATGATATAAGAAATACGCAGGTCGAGAAAATTTTATCTGGATTAAATCATTTAGGTTGCTTTGTTGATATATACGATCCTCTCATTAAAATGGAGCATAATAATTTAATAGAAAATCCGTTTAAAGCATCAAATAAGTATGACGCTATAATAGCAGCTGTATCTCATAATGAGTTCCTCCATTATACAATTAATGATTTTAAACAAATCTCTAATGAAAATCTTGTACTTTTGGATATAAAGAGTATGTATAGTTTTTCTACTTGGAAATTTTAAAAAATAAAAAAATGAACGAAGACATTAACATAAAACAAACATTTACAGATTTTGTAAATTTTATTTCAAGAAATAAAATTATTTTATTTAGTTTTATATTTTTTGGAATTGTTTCAGTAGTTATTTATCAAAACTTAAAACCTTCATATTTTGAAACTCAGGCTATATGCATGTCTGGAATTGCTGAGTATGAAAGAATTGAGCAATTAGAAGAATTAAGTCAAAGAACAGCTGTAGATTTAATTAACCATCTTCAAATAAATGTGTCAAATAAAGATTATTCAGAATTATCTTCTTTGATGAATATTTCTCTTGATGAATCAAAAAATATTAAAAGTGTTGAGGCTGAGCAATTGTATCAGCAAGATATGAATGAAAAGTTTTATGCCTTAAATAAATTTGAAATTAGATTATCTGTTTTTGATAATAAAATTATTAAATCATTCCAATCAGGATTAATATATTATTTCAATAATAATACTTTTATTAAAGATTATCATTCTCAGTATAAAGAATCTAATGAAATCATTAATAAATGATATTAAATCTGAAATAAATTTACTTTCTAAAATGAGAATTGAAGGTGCAAAAAATAGTTTGGATCTTAGCTCTGTTAATATTATTAGTGGGAAAGATGATAAGACAATTAGTAATCAAATAATTTCTCTTGCTCAATTAAAAGAAGAAATTAGAACTAAATCAATCATTACTTACACCTTTAGTTTTTGTTAAAGATTTTGCACAAACTCAAAAAACAGAAGAGATTTATTAATATGGTCAATTCTTGGAGGATTTATTAGTCTTTTATTTGGTTTGTTATTTTGTTTTATTAAAGAATTAAAATAATTAAAATATGAAAATAGGTAGTAATTGGTTCAGGATATGTTGGTTTAGTGGCAGCTGCTTGTTTTGCTGAAATGGGTAATGATGTTATTTGTATTGATATTGATGAGAAAAAGATTAATTCTTTAAAAAATGGTAAAGTCCCAATATATGAGCCTGGTTTAGATTCTCTAGTTATTAATAATTTTAAGAAAGAAAGATTAATTTTTTCTACTAATATTTGTGATGCGTTAAATAATGCTGAAGTTGTTTTTATTGCAGTTGGGACCCCAATGGGTGATGATGGTAGTGCTGATTTGCAATATGTATTAAATGTAGCTAAATCTATTGGAGAAAACATAAATCATCATATAATTGTTGTTGATAAATCAACCGTTCCAATTGGAACAGCTGATAAAGTTAGAGCTACGATTCAAAAAGCTTTAGATCAAAGAAATTCTAACTTAACTTTTGATGTTGTATCTAATCCAGAATTTTTAAAAGAAGGTGCAGCAATAAAAGATTTTATGCACCCCGATAGAGTGGTGGTTGGCGCAAGTAATAAAGACTCAATTAAAGTTATGAAAGCTCTTTATTCTCCATTTACCGTTAGTTCTAATAGGTTTATTTCAATGGATATTAGATCTGCTGAAATGACTAAATATGCTGCCAACGCTATGCTAGCAACAAAAATATCATTCATAAATGAAATATCAAATATTTGTGAGAAAGTTGGTGCCGATGTGAATCAAGTTAGAAATGGTATTGGATCTGATTCAAGAATTGGATATAAATTTATATATCCAGGCTGTGGCTATGGTGGAAGTTGTTTTCCTAAGGATGTTAAAGCTTTGATAAATATTGCAAATAAAAATGATTACTATCCAAATTTAATAAGCGCCGTAGAAAAGGTTAACGATTTACAAAAAGATGTGTTATTTGCAAAAGTTGTAAAAAATTTCGGAAAAGAATTAAGTGGTAAGAAGTTTACAATTTGGGGACTTTCATTCAAACCAGAAACTGATGATATGAGAGAAGCTCCTTCAATAAATTTAATTAAATCACTAGTTAAAGCAGGTGCTGTAGTTAACGCATATGATCCTCAAGCTATTTATGAGGCAAAATTTTATTTAGAAGGGCTTAAGATTAATTATTTTGATAATAAATATGAAGCTCTTAAAAATCTGATGCTGTAATACTAGTTACTGAATGGAAAGAATTTAGAAGTCCTGATTTTGATAGAATGATTAATCTAATGAATGGTAATGTTTTTATTGACGGTAGAAACCAATTCAATCATGATTATATGAATAGAATAGGATTTAATTATTCCCAAATTGGAGTTAAGTAAATTATACTGTGATTAATTCTAAGTCTTTTTTATCTAAATCTTTAAAGGACTTTTCATTTTTATTTTCATCTAATATCTTAAAGAAAATTCTTGGATTTTTCAGAGAATTAGTTCTTGCTTTTCTTTTTGGCTCATCTCTAATTTATGCGAGTTATCTAATTTTAAAAACTATTACTGATTTCTTTTCTCAATTTACTTTTGGAAATGCTTTACAAGCTAATTTAATCCCAAGGTTTACTAAGTTATTTAAAGATAATACATTACTTAATCTTGTTGATGTAAAAAAATTTTCTAATAAAATATTATTATTAATTTTTTTAATAAGTTTGATTATTCAGTTTTTAATAATCTCATTTATTATTAAAGATTATTATTTAATACTATCATTTATTGCTGTCATTTTATCATCAATTTTAGCAGCAAATTTCTATAACTCTCTTTTCCTGTCAATAATTCAAGCTAAAGGTGATTTTAAAAAATTTTCAATTTCCACAACATTAAATATTTGTATTTCAACAATATTAGTTTATCCCCTTTCTTTTTTATTTGATATTATTGGTATAGCAATAAGTAGATTAGTTGGTGTTATTAGTCTTTCTTATATTTATATAAAGCCATTAACAAGGCCTAATACAGGTTTATTAGTAAACCTCTCAATCAAGGATTTTCAATTTTCAGTAATTTTCCTTTCTAATATTTCATTATTTATTCTTCTTTTAGCAAGATTTATTATTGGTCTTGATGCAAGTAATCAAATTACTTTTTTTAATTATTCTTTTATTTTACTAAATATTTTATTGACATCTATTGTTTTTAACATTAACACAGTTTTTCTTAGGAAATTGTCATTAGTCAAAAGTTTACTTCCTTTACTTTATTCTTTTTTAATTACTTTAATTATTTCTATTTTATTGTATGTAACTGTATCTAAATATAGTGTGATAATTGTTGATTTTGTTTATAACAGAGGCGCTTTTAATAATAGTGATGTTATTTCTACAGCCTCTTTTTTATTAGAACTTACTCCTGGCTACATAATTTTAATGTTTGTATCGATTTTTTTTCAACCATTCTTCTCATTAGGTTTAGATAAAATAACGAATATTAGTAATAGGTTTTGTATTGTTTTTTTAATGACTATGATTTGTGTTTTATCTTATATATTTTTAAATAACATTGATTTAAAAAATGCATCTATTTTTTTTGTTAACAGTTTGTCAATCTGTGCTTTAATATTATCCATTTTGTCATTAATCTATTATGTTAGACATGAAAATAAATAGTTTATTGTCATTTGTTTTTGTTTTAGCTGCTAGTGCTGAAATTGCTATTGGAAGAATTTATGATGAAAGGCTTTCTATTTATGGATTTAACTTATCTATTCTAATAAGCGTTGTTTTTTTTATTTCTTCAATTTTTATCTTTGCCTCTTTTAAGAAAATCATAATTACCTCCTCTAAAGTTTATTTATTATTATTCTTTGCTTCTATAATTCTAATAACCCCAATACTATGGACTGTTTATGGTGCTGAAGAGTATGGTGTTTTAAAGTTTTTTAATTTTGTCTTAATAGCAATTCCTTTAACTCTTATTATCTTAGAGAAGTTTGACGTTACTGATGTAAAGAATATTTTTATCCTACTACTTGGGCTGTCATTTTTACTATTGTTCTTAGCTGTAACTGGTCTATTTGAAACCCCAAGGGCTGATGGTAGAATTAGTATTCTTGGTGGAGGACCTATAATATTTGGTAGATGGATGGGGTTTGGTGTTTTAGCTCTTTTCTTTCTTCCACTAAAAAGAAAAATATTATTTAGCATACTCTTTATTTCTCTTTTTATAATCTACTGTTTGATTAGCGGAAGTAGGGGGCCATTTACAGCATTAATTATTTGTTTCTTATTTTACCTGTTTATTAATTTTAAAAAAATATTTTTAAGATTTTTGTTATTCTCTTGTGCTTTATTACTAGTTTTTTTTAGTACTAATTTTTCAAAAGATATTTCTAAGCTTGGAAGAACAGACCGTGTTTTTTTAAATGTCTCAAAAAAAGGTGGAAGTAACCAATCAACTCAAACAAGATATGAATTGTTAGATCGATCATTTAAAATGATGTATAGTTTTCCTATTGGTGTTGGAGCAGGTAATTGGCAAATGAAAGCTAATGAATATGATTCTACTCATCTAATGGCTCACGAATATCCTCATAATTTATTTTTAGAGATAATAAATGAATATGGTATCTTGACTGGTATTTTACTACTTATATTTATAATAAAAATTTCATTTACAAGCTTTGCTAAGATGATAAACCATAGAAATCATAATAATTCTTTATATCCTTTTCTCTTTTTCCTTTGGATATTCTTATTGATTAATTCTATGATTAGCGGAAGCTTAAATGACTCAAGACTTTTGTTTGTTGTTGCATCTTGTATAATGATTTCTAAACCTTTAACATTTAAAGTAAATGCATAGTATTTGGAGAAAATATCATGGAGCTCTTATTCCTTGGAAACCACCACATTTAAAGCTTGATCTTACTGAGGATGAAATAAGAAATAATATAAAAGAGCATAAATCTTTCTTTGCAAGATGGACATCAGAATTCGATTCCAAAAAGCAATCACTTTTTTGGTATATTGTTAATGATAAACCAATTAATATAGATGAATACAGTGTTAATACTAGAAGTAAGATAAATAGAGGTTTAAAAAAATTAGTTGCTCACAAAATTGATAAATCTTTATTACTAAATAGCGGATATGATGTCTATAGAAAGGCTTTAAAAAGGTATAATGTTGTGCTGAATAATTTATCTCTTTCACAGTTTGTGAATGATCTTAATAGTCTTGATGAAAATTGGGATTTTTGGGGTGTTTTTGATAGAAAAAATGATCAGTTAGTAGCTTTTAGCTTAAATAGATTGGTTGATGATTATTGTGACTACTCTACTATTAAATTTGATCCAGAATTTTTAAAAAATTACTCTAGTTATGTGCTTTATTATTCAATGAATAAATTTTATTTGAATGATGAAAATTTTAAGTATGTTAATAATGGAGCAAAAAGTATTTCTCATCAAACAAATATTCATGATTTCTTAATTGATAAATTTAAATTTAGAAAAGCATATTGCAAGATGGAGTTAATTTATTCTCCTACTTTTAAATCATTGGTTAAAGTTTTATTTCCAATTAGAAGTTTAATTAAACTCATTCCATTTAATAGTTTTAGAAAATTATATGTTGTATTGAACCAAGAATATATAAAAAGATTATGTGATGAGATTTATAAAGAGAAAAATAATATTAAGACAACCTTAGTTTTATCAAATGGAAATTTTAAATCAGGCTCCACTTGGGTTAAAGCAATTGTAAATGAAATATGTAATTATCAAATTGACAGTTTTCCTAAGGCTTTTCAAAACCCTAAGCATAAAAATTGGATTCACAGATTTAAAATCAAAGATTTTTTATTATCTAGTTCAAGTAAGGAAAGTTTATTGTGGATTAGTAAAACTCATATTTTTCAAAGCTCTATTATTAATAATATTTTAATTAATCAGAATAACATTAAAGTAATTAACATTGATAGAGATATTAAGGACGTTTTAGTTTCACATTATCACCATCTTCTTAATTCAAAAAAAATTTCTAGTGATTTTAATTCTTACTTTAGGAAGTGGGGGAAATTTAAAGCTAAGCAATGTATCGATTACAATAAGGCCTGGAAAGATTATGATTGTTTAAAATTAAAATATTCTGATCTTCAGAATGATAACACATCCACAATTTTAAAAATAGCAGATTATTTAGACTTCAAACTTACAAATGAAAAAATTCAATATATTCAAAAAGAAACGGATATAAAAAAATTAAGACATACTTCAAAGCAGAAAAATCTTAATGAAGAAGATTGGTTTTACAGAAAAGGTATTATTGGCGATTGGAAAAATTATTTTGATAATGATATGTTAATTAAGATTAAAGATATTGAATCAAATAATTTAAGTTTTTCAGAAACAATTTCTTATTTTATTAAATTTACCTTTAGATTAAAGCTAAAATATTTTCTTTATAATTATTTTCCTTATTTGTATGTTAAGTTTGATAAGTTTTTTTAATGAATAATCTAATTTCTATAATAACGCCTTCCTACAATTCTTCTCTTTTTTTAGATGATTGTATAAAATCAGTATTAGATCAATCTTATACTAATTGGGAGATGTTGATTGTTGATGATGCATCACATGATAATTCAAAATCTATAATCTTGCAATACTCCAAAAGTGATAATAGAATAAAGCCTTTATTTCTAGATAAAAATATTGGAGCTGCTGCCTCAAGAAATATTGCGCTAAGCAATGCAAAAGGAGATTATATTGCATTTTTAGATAGTGATGATCTTTGGGTAAAAGAAAAATTAGCTGTTCAGCTTAAATTCATGATTGAGGAAAATATTAATTTTTCATTTTCCTCATATCATACAATATCTAAGA
The DNA here is from genome assembly GCA_905181585.1 of uncultured Flavobacteriales bacterium. GTDB lineage: Bacteria > Bacteroidota > Bacteroidia > Flavobacteriales > BACL11 > CAJIYG01. The sequence continues at coordinate 22,768 of CAJIYG010000001.1, read as the reverse complement.
ACGGATTAGTGCTTGGAAAAAAAATTACAGCCCCATCTCAAATTTCTTATAATGGCTATCTTAAAGATACCATAATAGGGTGTCTAACTGTAATGCTTAAGAGATCATTTTTTAAAGACCTTCAGATGCCTTTGTTAAGGTCATCGCATGACATGGCTCTTTGGTTAAATCTTATGCGTAGTGGTGAGAATGCCTTTGGGATTAATCAATCATTAGCAAAATATAGGATTGTAGATTCTTCTAACACAAGTAATAAATTTAAAGCAGTATTAGATGTATGGAGAGTTTATAGAGAGCATGAAAAATTAAGTTTTATATTCAGTGTCTATAATTTTATATTTTATATTTATAATGCAATCAAAAAAAGATTTTAAATGATAAAAAGAATTTTTGATCTATTTTTTTCAATTTCTGGTGTCATTATACTAATGCCAATTTTTTTGATAGTATCTATTTTGATAAAACTTGATTCTAATGGGCCAGTTTTGTTTTTGCAAAATCGCGTTGGACAGTATGCTAATATTTTTCAAATAATAAAATTTAGAACTATGAATGTCAATCAAAATAGCAATTTAACTATTTCTATTGCTGGTGATAAAAGAATTACAAGAATTGGAAAAATATTAAGAAAATATAAAATCGATGAATTGCCTGAATTAATTAACATTCTTAGAGGTGAAATGAGTTTTGTAGGTCCAAGACCCGATGTTGCTGGCTATGCTGATAAATTATTAGGTGATGATAGAAAAATTCTTCAATTAAGACCTGGAATTACTTCTTCAGCTAGCTTAAAATATTCTAATGAAGAGCATCTTTTGTCAATTCAAAAAAACCCTAAATCCTTTAACGATAATATTATATTTCCTGACAAGGTTAGGATGAATTTGAAATATTATAAAAATCATAATATTTGGCTTGACATTAAGATTATATTTGCTACAGTATTTAGATTAAATTATTAATTTGACCAGCAATAATAAAATATGGTTGTCATCTCCTCACATCTCATTAAATGAGCAGAGGTATGTTAATGAAGCCTTTAAAGCTAACTGGATTGCTCCAGTGGGTCCTCATATTGATGCTTTTGAAAATAATCTTTCCAAAATATCAAATAATTACCATGTTGCAGCACTAAATAGTGGTACAGCTGCTATTCACCTTGCTTTATTAGTTTTAGGTGTTAAAAGAAATGATAATGTTATCTGTTCTTCTTTTACATTTGCTGCATCTACTAATCCAATTGTTTATTTAGGTGCTCGGCCAGTTTTGATTGATAGTGAAAAAGAAACTTGGAATATGTGTCCAAATTTACTTGAAAAGGCTATTGTAGAATTATCTGCTAAAAATGAAAAACCAAAAGCTATTGTTTTAGTTCATTTATATGGTTGTCCCGCTAAACTAACAGAAATAATTAGTATTTCAAAAAAATACAATATTCCTATTATTGAAGATGCAGCAGAAGCAATAGGTTCTACATTTGATGATAAGCCTTTAGGAACTTTTGGGGATCTTGGTGTCTTTTCATTTAATGGAAATAAAATAATTACAACATCAAGCGGAGGTGCTTTAATATCTAAAAATACTAGTTTTATTAAAAAAGCAAAATTCCTAGCTACTCAAGCAAGAGAAGATTCTCCTCATTATGAGCATAAAGAAATAGGCTATAATTATAGAATGAGTAATGTTTGTGCCGCTATTGGTTTAGGTCAACTTGAAGTACTTAACAAAAGAGTAGAAAAAAGAAGATATATTTATGACTATTATAAAAATAAATTATCAGAAATAAAACAAATTAAATTTTTAGACGAATTACCAGGTTATGTGTCAAATAGGTGGCTCACAACTATTTTATTTGAAGAAGGTGCTGTAATAAAAAGAGAAACTGTTCGTTTAAACTTGTTGAAAGATAATATTGAATCTAGACCTCTATGGAAGCCGATGCATTTACAGCCAGTATTTAAAGATTGCCAAGTGTTTGAAAATGGCGTAAGTGAAGATATTTTTAATAGAGGTTTGTGTCTGCCTTCTGGCTCAAATATGAATGATTTAGATCTAAATCGAGTTATAGAAAATATAAAAACCTTACATGAAAGCTAATTTTCTTAATTTAGATAGATTTTTTAAGAAGCTTCTGATGATATTATCCGATCAGATAGTTTTACTTTTCTCTCTGTTATTAGCATTTTTTTTAAGATTTGGTGATCTTAACCAATCACTTTATTACATAAATTTAAATTGGTGGTTATTCTTAATTATTCCATTAATTACAACTGTGTTTTTTATAAGGTTTGGTTTATATAGAGCTATCTTAAAGTATGTTGGTACACGACTTGTTTTTACTTCTTTTAAGGCTACAACTTTTAGCTACTTAATCATTATCCTAATTTTATTTTTTTATGACCCAAGTCAATTTCCTAGATCTATCCTTCTAACCTTTTGGTTTATTTCAAATGTTTTATTAATTATTTCAAGATTTATTTTTAAAGGTGTATTATACTCATGGGATAGTTTTCAAATTAATAGAAAAAATATTTTAGTTTACGGCGCAGGAAAAGCTGGCGTTCAAATTTCAGAAAGTTTGAAAAAAACAAATGACTATAAAGTTGTTGGTTTTATTGATGATGATACAGAAAAAGTTTCCACTTTAGTAAATTCAATTGAGGTTTATGATTTTAAATCCTTAAATTCTATAATTCAAGATCAGAATGTAAAAAGTTTAATTCTCGCTATTCCTTCTGCTAAGCAAAATGAAAGACAAGCAATTTTAAAAAAACTTTCTAGGTTTCCTCTAGAAGTTAAGTCATTACCTAATTTAGATGATATTGAAAATGACTTAATAACTTTAGAGCAAATAAAGTTTGTAGAAGTTGATGATATTCTTGGTAGAGAGGTTGTATTGCCTAAAGAAGAGTTACTTAAAAAAAATATTGAAGGAAGAAATATTCTAATAACTGGTGCAGGAGGCAGTATTGGATCAGAGCTTTCCAGACAAATTAAAACTTTAAATCCCTCCTTAATTATTTTATTAGATAATTCTGAATTTAATTTATATAATATTCATCATGAACTAACCATATCAAATGGGGTAGATGTTATACCTATTTTATCGACTGTTACAAATTATCATCAAGTCTATAATTTAATTAAAAAATATAAAATTCATACAATATATCATGCAGCAGCTTATAAACATGTTCCTATGGTTGAACTAAATGTTGTTTCTGGAGTGTATAATAATGTTATTGGCACATATAATGTAACTAAGGCAGCAAAAGAATTAAAAGTAGCTAATATGGTTTTAATTAGCACAGATAAAGCAGTTAGGCCAACTAATGTAATGGGAGCCTCTAAAAGATTATCAGAATTTATTTTACAGGCTTTTGCAGAAAATAATATTTATACTTGTTTTTCTATGGTTAGGTTTGGTAATGTTATTGATTCCGCTGGATCAGTTGTGCCATTATTTAGAAAACAAATTAAGCATGGTGGTCCTGTAACTGTAACTCATCGAAATATTACAAGGTACTTTATGTCTATACCAGAAGCAGTACAATTAGTATTGCAGTCTGGCTCAATGGCAAAGGGAGGCGATGTTTTTGTGTTAGATATGGGAGAACCAATTAAAATTTTAGATCTAGCTTATAGAATGATTCATTTAAGTGGTTTACAGCCTATTGATAATGAGCATCCTGATGGAGACATTGAAGTTAATTTTACTGGCCTACGACCCGGAGAAAAACTCTATGAAGAACTTTTAATTGGTGATAATGTCATTCAATCTAAACATCCAAGAATCATGCAGGCTCGAGAAGAAAAATTAAGTTTAGAAAAGGTAGAAGAATTTATAGAAAAGATAAAAAAATCACGTGATCTTCAAGATGAAAGCTCTATAAAAAGTGTTTTGTTAGACTATGTGAAAGGATACAGTACTGAGTTTGAATATAAATAATAAGTTTACCCTATGAACATATATATTATTGGCTCTGGAACATTTGGTACTGCGATTGCTAATTCTTTAGCACAGAATCAAAATAATAATGTTACTTTATATTCTAGGTCACAACAGATAGTGTATGATATAAATCAAAATAATATTAATCATAAGTATTTTCCAAATACTAAGCTTAGTGCTAACATAAAAGCTACTGATAATACCGATAGAGTTTCAGAATTTGATATTGTTTTTTTAGCAATTCCATCTTCAGCTATTATAAAATGTATATATGATTTTAAAGATAAAATTTCTAAAGATCAGATTATCGTTAATCTTTCCAAGGGTATTTTTGAAAATGGTGAAATTATTACAGATTATTTAGCAAATTTTTTTAATACAAAAAACATTGTCAGCTTAAAGGGGCCTTCTTTTGCTATTGAAATAATGGAAAATGCAAAAACCTTATTAACTCTTGCGTATTCTCAAAGATCTCAATTTGACATACTCTCACAATTATTCAAAAAAACAAATATTTTTTTAGATTCTACAAAAGATATAAAAGGTGTAGAAATATTAAGTGTAGTTAAAAATATTTATGCTCTTTTTATTGGTATTATTGATGCAAAATATAATTCTCATAACACTAGATTTATGTTTATGACAAAAGTTTTTTCTGAAATTAGAATGCTTAATAAGTATTTTGGAGGAAATGAAAATACTCTATTTTTGTCATGTGGTTTAGGCGATGCTTGCTTAACTTCTTTAAATGATTTAAGTAGAAATAGAACGTTAGGATTGCTGATTGGTAAAGGTTTTTATGAGTCAAATAGTAAAGATAATACTGTTGTTATTGAAGGGTTAAATTCAATTAATACTATCTACTCTTTAATTGATAAAAATTTGATTATTAATTTTCCAATTTTAAGTAAACTTCATTTTTATTTGAATTCTGATGAAAGAAGATTCAATATAGATGTAAATGAAATGTTTAATAGTAAATAATGAAAAAAAGAATTTTAATTACTGGAGGTGCAGGTTTTATTGGTTCTCATCTTGTTAGGAGATTTGTAAGAAAATATTCTGATTATCATATATATAATTTAGATCTTCTAACATATGCTGGTAATCTAGAGAATTTAAAAGATATTGAGAGATCTGAAAACTACACATTTATAAAAGGTGATATTACCGATCAAAATTTTATTAATAAAATTTTTGAAAAATATAAATTTGATTCTGTTATTCATTTAGCAGCGGAGTCTCATGTTGATAGATCAATTAATGATCCATTACTTTTTGCAAAGACTAATATTTTAGGCACAATGATATTATTAAATTCTTTTAAAGAATTATGGAAAAATAATTGGACTAATAAATTGTTTTATCATATAAGTACGGATGAAGTTTACGGTTCTTTAGGTGAAGCTGGATTATTTAAAGAAGACACCTCTTATGATCCTAATTCTCCATATTCTGCCTCAAAGGCTAGTTCTGATCATTTTGTCAGAGCATATGGAGAAACATACTCTATGCCTTATGTAATTACAAATTGCTCAAATAATTACGGACCATATCAATTCCCTGAAAAACTAATTCCTCTTTTTATTAATAATATACTATGTAACAAATCTTTGCCCGTTTATGGCGATGGAAATTATACAAGAGATTGGTTATATGTTGTTGATCATGCTAAGGCAATTGATCTTGTTTTTCATAAAGGAAAGAATCGTCATACTTATAATATTGGCGGTTTTAATGAATGGAAGAATATAGATTTAGTAAAATTGCTGTGTGATTTACTTGATGAAAAACTTGATAGGTCAAAAGGGACAAGTCGACAGTTAATCACATTTGTTAAAGATAGGGCTGGACATGATTTAAGATATGCTATAGATGCTAACAAAATTCAATCAGAGTTGGGCTGGAGTCCTTCTGTAACATTTGAGCAAGGTTTGTCTAAAACTATAGATTGGTATTTGCAAAATAAATTATGGCTAGAAAATACTACATCTGGTCGCTATAAAGAGTACTATAAAAATCAATACAATAATGTGTAATTATACAGACATGATTTATGTCTAATTTTTTTTTATCTTTTCGTAAACATTTCTCTTTTGTCATAATTGCTTTTGGTTCACTCTGTTTTTTCTTAGTTAATTTTTTATTAAAAGATTATCTCTCGCAAGATAATTATGGAACATACTCCATTTTTATAACATACATATCATTGTTGTCATCTTTTGGGATGCTTGGCTTTGAACAAACTTTAATTAGAACTTCTAAAATAAAACAAAAACTGGAAATTGAAAAATCAGTTATTCTCCCTTCCTTTATATCAGTTTTTTTTGTTTCTATAGTTGGTTCTTATTTGATTATTAATAACTATGAAATCGGATTAGATTATTATTATCTTTTAACATTATCTACTTTGGTTATTTTAACAAAATTAGTTTTCAATTTAAGTCGAATGATGTCAAAATTTATATTTTCTCAATTGAGTCTTAACTTTTGGAAAATTGGTTTATTTCTCATAACTCTATATTTAGTATTCTTTGAGATTAAAATTAAAATCTTTGATTTATTTCAATATGTTTTAATTTTATTTTTTGTTAGTGGAATTTTAATTTTTCCTTTGTTTAAACAGATAGTTGTTGTTCATGAAAAAAAAATAATAGCATTGATTAAACAATCTTTATTATTTTTTCTTACACTATTTACGATTTCTTTGATAAGTTTTGGTGATAGATTTTTTATTGAAAATAGATTTGGACTTTCCGAAATGGGTAATTATTTTTTTTATATTAATATTTTCTTATTTCCTTTTATGCTCTTTCAAAATTATATTGGCTTTAAGGAGATAATTGTTTTTAAAAAAGATTTTAGTCAAAAAATGTTAAATGATAAAATTGTTTTAGCACAAAAATATTCTTTATGTTTTTCAATTGTTCTTATTATATCTTTGTGTTTAATAGAATATTTAAATATATACGATCTGCAAATTCTTTTAAATTTAGATATTATTATTCCTTTAATAATACTGGGAAATATTAAAGTTATTTATTCGCTACTTTCTTCTGCAGTAGGGGCGGTTGCTAATGATAAGATGCTCATTGACATAAATATTAAGTCTATCTTTAGTATATTTTTGATAATGCCTTGTATTTATTATTTTGCATTTAATATTTCTATAACTATTTTTTTTATAATAACTTTATGGCTAATTCGCAGCTTAATTTGGTATAAACAATTATTAAAATATGAGAATTAGATATGAACTTATAATGTGGTTGCAACATTTTTTAAAATTCATACCTGGAAAAATAGGTTGTTTTTATAGAAATTTTTTTTTGCCATATAAAAGTGGTAGTAGTTCATTTATTTGGGATGGTGTACATATTGATAGTCCATCAAAACTAAGCATTGGAAATAATGTTTCTATTAACCGAGGTTGTATCATTAATGCCGGCGGAGATGTGTCTGTTTCAGATGATGTGTTAATTGGTCCAGAAGTAATTATTTACTCTCAAAATCATATTTATAAAAATCTTGAAAAAAAAATTAGTGAACAAGGATATCTTACCTCATCTGTTTTGATTAGTGATAATGTTTGGATTGGAGCTAGATCAATTATCTTGCCAGGCGTAAAAATAGGATCTAATTCTATAATTGGTGCTGGCAGTGTTGTAACAAAAGATGTGCCATCAAATTGTGTCTATGCTGGAAATCCAGCGAAATTAATTAAGCAGAGATAGCCTGTGTCTTATGATATTTTAATTTATTTTTCACTTAGTTTTATCTCAATATTTTTAGGGCTACTCTATTTTTTTTATCCAAAAAAATCTTTAACGATTTTTTTTGCCATAGGATTAATAATTCCAACATCAAATCAATTTATGAACTTCATTTCATTAAATGGGGTGTATTTCTTTGACTATTTTTTTTTAACTCTTTTATTGTATTATTTAATTACTCTGTCGATTAATAAAAATATTTTTAAAGAAAATATTTTTAACATAGCATTATTTTTATTTTTTTTTATTTTTTATACTCTTTTAGCAGTTAGTAATTCTGTAGATATTGATAAATATTTATTAAGAGATTTACGACCTATCTTACTATTGGGTTATGCTTTTATTCTAACTTCAATTCTAAATAAACCTCAAATTTCTTTCAAATCTTTAGCTAATGTTTTATTATATGTTTTCGTATTTAAAATATTATTTTTCATCTTACTTCTATATACTTTTTCATTTGATGATCAGTATTACCAAAACAATATTTTTAGATATTTTGATGCAGTAACTTTTGTAGCCTCTTTATTTTTAATTTCTCGTATTTTTTTAAAAGAACTGATGTTAAATGAGATATCAAAAATTAAACTAAATTTAATAATCTCTCTTGCATTAATAATTATTTTAATATCTAACCTTAGGATATTAATATTTGCAATTGTTTTTATTTATTTTTTATTTTCAAAAAGAAATTTAATTAAAAAGATTTTATATGCCTTAATTCCAATAGTTCTATTTGTTATTTACAGTTATGCTATTAGTGCCAATAGAGTTGTTGATTCTAATTCTGATATTGTAACACTGCAGATTATTTCTAGATTTGCCCCTGCCGTTGAGAAAATTATTGAAATGGAGCCTCACCAATTTATTTATGGTTTAGGATTTGGGACCTATTTTGAAATTCCATGGTTTGAGTACAGATCATTAGACACTAAGTTGAATACTATTGATTCAACCTATCTTACTCTTTTTGTCAAATATGGAATGTTTTGTATTTTACTTTTAATTCTCTTCTTCAGATTATTGCTTTTTAATATAAGACAAACAAAGATTAGACGTTCTATATTAGTTTTTTACTTTATTATTTTCATCACTATGTCAACCTTATATCAATCAGGTACTATTTTCCATTTCTTATTTTTAAATTTGTTGTTCTTATCTCTAAATAATGAAAATACTTCACGTTCTATATCAATCAATTCCTAATACTGCCGGTTCAAGTATAAGGTCTAGAGATTTAATTAATTCTCAATTAAAAAACGGTATAACACCTGTTGTCATTACATCTCCATTCCAGCCTCCTTTAGAAGTGGACTCGAAAAAAGAAAATATTGAAGGAGTTATTTATTATAGAACATTTTCAAATTCAAATAGAATGAAATTGTAGCTGAAGGAAAACTAGCCTGGTTATTCAGTTAAAAAAGATTATTCAATTGTAAAGTTTACCAGAACAGTTTATGGTATTGCTAAAAAAGAAAAAGTGCAATTAGTTCATGCTCATGCAATGTTTTTTTGTGCTATAGCAGCTTTAATTACAAGTTTATATTAAAGATTCCTATGGCTTATGAAGTTAGATCTTTATGGGAAGAGAGATATAAAAGGAAAAATATTTTTAAGCATGTTATTTTTTCTATAATCACTTATTTAGAAACATTTTCTATGTACTATAGTGATCGTATTATTGTAATAAATAATGCTTTAAAAGATAATATTTCAAAAGGTATTTGCTTAAAAATAAAATAATATCTATAGTTCCGAATGCTGTTGATGTTTCTAATATAAAGATAATTGAAAAAAAAAATAAGGACTTAGTTTTTGGATATATTGGGACTTTAAGTCCTATTAGAGGGTTTAGATTTATTAATTAAAGTCTTTAATCAATTACATGCTGATGGGTTGACTAATAAGCTTATCTTTTATGGAGACGGTATTGAAAGGAAAAATTTAGAGCTTCTGGCATTAAATAATCCATTAATTCAATTTAAAGGTAGCTTTCTACCCTCTCAAGTTTCACAAGTATACAGTAATGTTGATATAGTTGTTAATCCAAGAATAAGTAATTTACTTACAAATTCTGTTACCCCTTTAAAACCTCTGGAGGCTATGGCGTATAGAAAATTAGTTATTGCAAGTGATGTGGGTGGAATGCATGAGTTAATTAAAAATGAAAAAACTGGTTTTCTTTTTAAAGCGGAATCCGAATCTGCTCTAAAGAAAATTATTATTGATGTTCTAAAAAATAAAAAGATTAATGTTGTAATTGATAATGCCTATAATGAAATTCTAGAAAATAGAAATTGGCAGATAAATTCTCTTAAGTATACTAAGATTTATAATGATTTAATTAATGAAAAATAGAATTGATTTCTTAGGAATTCCTGTTGATGCAATCACAATGGAAGAGACATTAAAAAAAGTAGACGATGCTGTTGTGAATAATAAGTGTATTCATCATTCTGTGATCAATGCTGGTAAGGTGGTTTTAATGCAAAAAGATCAGCTTTTAACTCAAAGTGTTGTTAGTGCAGATTTAATAAATGCAGATGGACAAAGTATTGTATGGGCAGCTCGTTTTCTTGGATTAAGAATTCCAGAGAGAGTTGCTGGTATAGATTTAATGGAAAATCTAATTTCCTTGTCTTATAAAAATAGTTACAAATGTTTTTTCTTAGGGGCATCTAAAGAAGTTATTGAAGCGCTAGTGGCGAAATATTCTAAAAAATATTCTAAGAATATGATTGCTGGATATAGAAATGGATATTTCAACTCAGATGAAGAAAAAGATATTGTAGAAGAAATAACTAATTCAGGAGCTAATATTTTATTTGTTGCCATTACTTCCCCTAAAAAAGAAATATTTTTAAATAGACATAAAGAAGATCTAAAATGTATAAATTTTATCATGGGTGTTGGAGGTAGTTTTGATGTGATTGCCGGCAAAGTAAAAAGAGCTCCTATATTGGCGCAAAAACTTGGTTTAGAATGGTTGTATAGACTATTGCAAGAACCTCGAAGAATGTGGAAAAGATATCTTGTAGGCAATTTAAAGTTTATATATATAATAATAAGGAAGAAATTTTTTTTAAATTTTGATAGTTAGCAAGTTATTTTTATTTAATGTTAAATTTGTGGATTGAACTCAACTTTCTCTTTAAATCAATATGAAAAAAATATTATTAATATTTGGAACTAGACCTGAGGCGATTAAAATGGCTCCATTAGTTAAAGAGTTTCAAAAGTATACAGAGACCTTTGATACGAAAGTATGTGTAACAGCCCAACATAGAGAAATGCTTGATCAGGTATTAGATTTTTTTGATATCAAACCTGATTATGATTTGAATTTAATGAAGCCTGGTCAAAATTTATATGGCCTTACCGCTACTATTATTGAGTCCTTAAAACCAATTCTAGAAGAATTTAATCCAGATTATGTGTTTGTTCATGGAGATACTACCACTACTATGGCAGGGTCCATCGCAAGTTTTTATTCTGGGGCCAAAGTATGCCATGTAGAGGCAGGACTTAGAACAAATAATAAGTTGTCTCCTTTTCCAGAAGAAATAAATCGTCAAATCACGGGTAGGATTTGTGATTACCATTTCGCTCCAACAGAAACTTCAAAAGCTAACTTATTAAAAGAGAATATTTCTGGAGATTCAATATTAGTTACTGGAAATACTGTCATAGATGCACTTTTGAAATCTGTAGAAAAAGTTAATGAGAATCCAAGTAAATTAATTCAAGATCTTTCAAAAAAAATAGGTGATCAAGAAGTAGTTTTAGTAACAGGACATCGAAGAGAGAATCATGGAGGTGGTTTTGAAAGAATCTGTCAAGCTCTAAAACGAATTGCTGAAGATGATACAACTCGTTTAATTATATATCCTGTTCATTTGAATCCAAAAGTCCAAGAACCAGTTAACAGAATCTTATCAACAGTTAAAAATGTAATTTTAATAGACCCTTTAGCATATCAAGATTTCATCTGGCTAATGAATAGATCTAAAATTATTATCACAGACAGCGGTGGTGTTCAAGAAGAAGCGCCAAGTTTAGGAAAACCTGTGTTAGTGATGAGAGATACAACAGAAAGGCCAGAGGCTGTTGAAGCAGGAACGGTTTTACTAGTTGGAACAAATGAAGAGTTGATTGTTTCTAAAGCATTGGACTTACTTAATAATGAAGATAACTTTGTTAAAATGTCAAAGCTTCATAATCCTTATGGAGATGGCTTGGCATCAAAAAGAATTGTAGACTTTATAAAAAATATAAAATAATGAATCCAGAAGTAGTTACCATAGGTTTAGGATACATAGGACTGCCCACATCTGCACTAATAGCCTCTCACGGTACAAATGTTTTGGGTGTTGATATAAACCAAAAAGTTGTTGATACTATTAATCAAGGAAAAATTCATATTGTAGAGCCAGATTTAGATAAGATTGTATCTGAAGCTGTTTTAAAAGGAAATTTAAAAGCTGCAACCAAAGCAAGTACTGCTGAAGTATATTTAATAGTAGTTCCAACTCCATTTAAGGGAAATCATGAGCCAGATATTTCTTTTGTTGAGGCAGCAACAAAGAGTATTATTCCACTTTTAAAAAAAGGAGACTTGTATATTATAGAATCAACTTCTCCTATTGGTACGACAGAAAAGATGCAAAAATTAATTTATGCATTAAGACCTGAACTAGAAGGAGATATTCATATTGCCTATTGCCCTGAAAGAGTATTGCCAGGAAATGTAATGCATGAACTCGTTCATAATGATCGTGTTATTGGAGGTGTAGATGAAGGCTTCTACTCAAAAAGCAATCTTGTTTTACAGTAAGTATGTTAAAGGTGAGCTGCACGAAACCAATGCTCGTACAGCTGAGATGTGTAAACTTGTAGAAAACTCCTCTAGAGATGTTCAAATAGCTTTTGCCAATGAACTCTCTTTAATATGCGATAAAGCAGATATTAATGTATGGGAATTAATCAAATTAGCAAATAAGCACCCTAGAGTAAATATTCTACAGCCAGGCTGTGGAGTTGGAGGTCACTGTATAGCGGTAGATCCTTATTTTATTGTTTCGGATTTCCCACAGGAATCAAAGATGATTGCTATGGCTAGAGAGGTTAATAATTTTAAACCAGAATGGTGTATTGAAAAAATTAAAAATGCTCAATTAGAATTTGAGTTAAAAAATAAAATTAAGCCCAAAACTGCTGTGCTAGGTTTAGCATTCAAGCCAAATATTGATGACTTGAGAGAATCTCCTGCCTTATATATTGCTAAAGAAATTTATAAAAGCCCTCAAAAATGTATGATTGTTGAGCCTAATATTTCTGTCCATGATTTTTTTGATTTAACAAATTTAAAGCAGGCTATTAAGTTGTGTGATATAATAGTTGTTCTTGTTAAGCATGATGAATTTAAATCTCTAGTATTGAATGAAAATCAGCTTCTTATTGATTTTTGTGGCGTTTAAAGTTTTTAACATATATTACATAATAATTTTTTTTAATTTAAGTGTAAATACGTAAAGTAAGTCACATCTTTAAATAATATTTTTACAATATTATGAAAAAGAAGATTTTAGTTACTGGAGGGGCGGGTTATATTGGTTCACATACTGTAGTTGAGTTGTTCCTTTCTGGCTATCAACCTATAATAGTTGATAATATGTGTAATACATCAGAAAGAAATATAATCGGAATTAATAATCTTCTAAAAACAACTATCCCATTTCATAATATAGATTGTACAGATTTAGATCAGATGAATATTTTCTTTGAAAACCATAAAGATATACATGCTGTCATTCATTTTGCTGCTTATAAATCTGTTGGAGAATCTATTGAAAATCCAGAGAAATATTATAAAAATAATATTGGTTCCACTGAAGTATTATTAAAATGTTTAGAAAAACAAAAACTTAAAAATTTAATTTTTTCATCATCATGTACTGTGTATGGAATGCCAGACAAACTTCCGGTTAATGAAGGTTCACCGTTTAAAAGAGCGGAATCTCCATATGGAGAAACAAAGCAGAAGTGTGAAGTTTTAATCAAAGATAATGCATGTAATAGCGTGTCTTTAAGGTATTTTAATCCTATTGGCTCTCATGATTCAGGCTTAATAGGCGATTGTTCTTCTGATAACGCAAGTAATTTAGTTCCAATAGTTGCTGAAGTTGCTTTTGGAATACGAGAAAGATTAATTGTTAATGGCAATGATTATGACACTCATGATGGAACTTGTATTAGAGATTATATTCATGTCCAAGATTTGGCGTTAGCTCATGTTAGAGCTTTAGATTATTTACTAGCAAAAGAAGGTAAATATATTTTTAATGTTGGAACCGGTAATGGCTTAAGCGTTTTAGATATTGTAAATACTTTCGAACAAGTAAACAATTTAAAAGTTAATTATGTAATTGGCCCTAGAAGAGAAGGGGATATTGAAAAAATTTATTCTGATGGGAGTCTTATAAAAAATATTCTTGGATGGGAAGCAATGAGATCAACAAAGGATGCTTTAATTTCTGCTTGGAAATGGCAAAATTCTAAGATGTTATAACTATGAAACAAAATAATAATAATGATTGGTTTGTTTTATATACTAAAGCAAGACAAGAATTAAAAGTTTTAGAACGTTTAACACATTTGGGTATTAAGGCATATACTCCCACTAAAATTGAGGTTCGAAAATGGTCTGACCGAAAAAAGAAAATTCAAACTTGTTTGTTACCCTCTATGGTATTAGTATGTTTGCATGAGTCGGAAATAAATCAGGTGTTTGACGTGCCTGGGGTAAAAAGATATTTGTTTTTTAATGGTGTTCGGGCTGTAGTTTTTGATCATGAGGTGTTAGCAATGAAAAGTTTTATTAAAAATACTTATCAATTATCTGAAGAAAAAGGATTAGGTAGTAGGTGATTATGTAAAAATTAACTCATTAGATCAGGATGCAAGAATAATTGCGCTTAATGGAAAAAACTGTATTGCTAGATTGCAGATGTTAGGAGCGACAATATCATTTCAATTGAATTAATCAATTGAAATTTTGTTTATTAGTAAAAATTATTACTGTGGGTAGTAAGGGCGAAGCCGTGAAAAAAACGAATTTTTTGGTACTAAAAAATAGAAGAAAAAAGAAAATAAACTACCGGCCCTAGTCTTTGAATTACACTTAAGAATAGTGTAAAATAACACATGAGTAAATTGTTTTATAAAAATATTGAAGATGAGTTAACTAATTTGGGGTTTCAAATTGTAGACTCAAATCTTGAGAAACCTTGGGGTGCTTATTTTTGTATTGATGAAAATCAAGCTCAAGAATTTTCTGATAAATTTTTTGATGGTATAGATGTAGATAGCTTAAAAATTGAAAATAAATTGAGCCCTAAAATCTTGATTGTAAAACCAAATATGAGATTATCATGGCAATATCATAACAGACGTGCTGAAATTTGGCAAGTATATAAAGGTCAAGTGGGTGTTGTGCAAAGTGATACCGATATTGAAAATGAGTTAAAAAATTATATGCCGGGTGATCAAATCAAATTAAGACAAGGTGAAAGGCACCGTTTAGTTGGACTGGCTGATTATGGAGTGGTAGCCGAAATTTGGCAGCACACAGATGAAATTCCATCTAATGAGGATGATATTATTAGGGTACAAGATGATTTTAATAGATAAGAGATAATGAATAAGAAAACTAAAATATATATTGCAGGACATAGAGGTATGGTTGGGTCTGCAGTATGGAGAGCTTTAGAAGCAGAAAGGATATACAAATTTATTAGGTAAAACAAGTAGTGAACTAGATTTAAGAAATCAACAGGCAGTTATATAATTTTTATGCAATCTGAAAAACCTGAAGTAGTGATTGATGCAGCAGCAAAAGTTGGTGGAATACTCGCTAATAACGATTATCCCTACCAATTTTTAATGGAGAACATGCAAATTCAAAATAACTTAATTGATGGCGCATTAAATGCAGGAATAGAGAAATTTATTTTTTTGGGCAGTTCTTGTATTTATCCAAAGTTTGCACCCCAGCCATTAAAAGAAGAGTATCTACTTACTAGATTCTTTAGAACCTACAAATGAATGGTATGCCCTTGCAAAAATAACAGGTGTAAAAGCCTGCCAAGCGATTAGAAAACAATTCAATAAAGATTATGTAAGTTTAATGCCTACAAACTTGTATGGGTATTTTGATAATTTCGATTTAGAAACCTCTCATGTCTTGCCTGCAATGCTGCGCAAGTTCCATGAAGCAAAATTAAATAATACTCCTGTAAAATTATGGGGAAGCGGAACACCAATGCGAGAGTTTTTGTTTGTAGATGATATGGCAGAAGCTGTTGTTTATGCATTAGAAAATAAATTGCCAGAATATTTATACAATGTAGGGTCAGGTAAAGACATTACTATAAAAGAATTGGCAGAAACCATACAACAAGTAACAGGACATCAAGGTGAAATTATTTGGGATACTGAAAAGCCAGATGGAACACCAAGGAAACTAATGGATGTATCTAAAATGGCAACATTAGGCTGGGAATATAGACCGAATTAAAAGAAGGAATTGAAAAAACATATTCTTGGTTTTTGGAGAATATAGAAAATATAAAAGAAGTTAAAATGTAAACTATCACGTAGATAGTTTAATAAAAATAAAATAATATGAAAGTAGCGTTAATTACAGGAATTACAGGACAAGATGGATCTTATTTAGCTGAACTATTGTTAGAAAAAGGATACATGGTGCACGGAATAAAAAGAAGAGCTTCTTCATTTAATACAGACAGTATCGATCATTTATATCAAGATCCACACCATCCGAACCAAAGATTTAAATTGCATTATGGAGATTTATCAGATGCAATGAATTTGACCCGTATTATCCAAGAAACACAACCGGATGAAATTTATAATTTAGGAGCTATGTCGCATGTTGCTGTTTCTTTTGACACTCCAGAATATGTAGGAAATATTGACGGATTAGGAACTTTACGAATATTAGAGGCCGTAAGAATTTTAGGTTTAGAAAAGAAAACAAGAATTTACCAAGCTTCAACTTCTGAATTGTATGGAGGAATGCCTGAGAATAAAAATGAAAAGGTTTTTATGATGAATCTTCTCCGTTTTACCCCCGTTCTCCATACGGAGTAGCTAAAATTTACGGTTTTTGGATTACTAAAAACTATCGTGAAGCCTATAATATGTTTGCTTGTAACGGTATTTTATTCAACCATGAATCGCCAAGAAGAGGGGAAACTTTTGTAACCAGAAAAATTACCCGTGCGGTATCAAAAATAGCATTAGGGTTGCAAGATAAATTATATTTAGGAAATTTAGAAGCTAAACGTGATTGGGGACATGCCAAAGATTATGTTAGAATGATGTGGATGATATTACAAGCAGACAAGGCAGAAGATTGGGTAATTGCAACAGGAGTTACTACAACAGTTAGGGATTTTGTACGTTTGGCTTTTTCAGAAGTTGGAATTGAATTAGAATTTAAAGGAGAAGGAGTAGATGAGAAAGCATATGTTACAGCATGTAATCATAAAGATTTTCAAATCAAAATAGGTAAAGAAGTTTTATCAATTGACCCTACTTATTTTAGACCAACTGAAGTAGATTTATTAATTGGAGATCCTACAAAAGCAAAAGAAAAGCTTGGATGGATACCAGAGCATGATTTAGCTTCATTGATAAAAGACATGATGCAAGGTGATGTATCGCTAATGAAAAAAGATGTTACTCTAATAAAAGCAGGACATAATATTATAAACACAAATTGCAAATGGCCTCCAATGGTCATTTGCACTATTGTATTCTTTTTTGCGAACAAATATTTGTAGTTTAGGAGCGGGATATGTTGGAAGGCCTAACATGTCAGTGATTGCACTCAAATGCCCAAACATCAATGACGCTGTTGTTGATTTTAATGAAACACAAATAGCCGCTTGGAACAATGACAATCTAGACAACTTGCCTGTATACGAAGGCGGTCATACAGATTTAGTAGCGGGAGCAAGCATTGCAAAAAAAATTGATTCAAGTTTTGCAAACTAAAGCTGAGGACCCATACAAGGCGTTACGAAGGCAGCTACACGCAGTGGCTCAGCACTAACACGCGTGGGATGAGTTTAAAAGCTATAATTGGCAGGCTATCTACGAAGCCATGCACAAAGCCGCCTTTGTGTTTGACGGGCGTAATATCTCTGGACGAAACAGAGACTGGAGGCTATAGGGTTTGTATATACGGCCATAGGGAGTTAATGATGGAGTCAAAAAAAATACTTGTTACTGGAGCTGCTGGGTTTATTGGAGGATATCACTTATGTGAAGCGCTATGATAAAACAAGGCCACAGAGTTATTGGCCTAGATAATATTAATGACTATTATGATGTAAACCTTAAATATGCCCGCCTGAGTGAGCTAGGCATTACAAAAGAGGCTGCCACGGTATTTGCAGAAATATCAGAAAGTAAAATTCACGGCAACCAGATGCAATTTATTCGAATTAATCTAGAAGACAGGACTCAATTACCAGAACTGTTTAAAAGATTTAAGTTAGCAACAACTTCATAAGTTGGCGGCGCAAGGAGGGGTTAGGTACTCCATAGAAAATCCAGAAGCGTACATTGATAGTAATATTAATGGCTTTTTAAATATTTTAGAATGTTGCCGCCATCATAAAGTAAATATCTTGGTGAAATCTCCATTCAGAGGAAGGTTTGCCCTTTTTCTTGTCAAAGACTCCTTTTAAAGAAACTGCAAATGTTGACCAACCAATTAGTTTATATGCTGCTACAAAAAAGAGTAATGAATTAATGGCGCATACCTATAGTCATTTATATAAAATTGAAACAATAGGTTTACGATTTTTCACAGTCTACGGTCCATGGGGAAGACCAGATATGGCTTATGTTTTTATTTACAGATGCCATTATAAACAATGAACTGGGTAATGTTTTTAATAATGGAAATTTGTATAGAGATTTCACTTATATAGATGATATTATTGAAGGCGTTGTTAATACCCTTTTAAAGGATTCTAAAAATTATAGCTTATACAAACTATATAATATTGGTAATGGGAAACCGATACAACTTTTAGGGTTTATAAAAGCATTAGAGAGAAAATTAAATAAGGTAGCTGAAAAAAAAATGGTTTCAATGCAGCCTGGAGACGTTAATCAAACATGGGCTAACACTGCAAATCTATTAGAAAATTATAATTATAACCCAGATACTTCTGTCGCACACGGAAATTTCTTCATTTATTGATTGGTTTAAAACATATTATAAAATTATAAGTTAAAAATTATGAATATAAATAAGAAAAATGATAAATAAATAGAATCACTTTGGTATTTAATGTCTGGTATAGATAAAACATTAACTTTAGGTTTGGGAGTTGGGTTTGGTGTCTCCTAACCTAAAAATAATTAATAAAGTAATAGAATATAAAAATAATGGTTTTAATATTATTTTATTCACTTCTCGAAATATGCGTGCTCATGACAATAATATTGGTAAAATAACTGCTAAGACTCTTCCAATAATTTTCAAATGGCTAGAAAAACATAATGTACCATTTGATGAAATTTATGTCGGTAAGCCTTGGTGTGGTAACAATGGGTTTTATGTAGATGATAAAGCGATTAGACCTAGTGAGTTTATTGAAAAAAGCTATGAAGAAATTACTAAACTTATAAATTAGTGGATTTACACAAAATATTTTTAATTACATCTGGGGCTTTCTCTAATGATGAAATAATCATCTGATTTTGGTTTATTACCAACTTCATTTCTGCCAGTTGGACATAAACGTCTAATTGAATTACAACTAGATTTGATTTCAAGTTTTGATGGTGCAAAATTCATAACGTTACCCGAAAATTTCTGTTTAACTAAAAGAGATAAAAGATTAATCGAAATAAATAAGGTTACAATACATCGCTGCAACCCAAATTTAAGCTTGTCACAATCAATTTTAAACTTTATAATTGATTTAAATTTAGTTGGTACTTTTAACGTTATGAGACTAGCTGCTGAGTTGATGGATAAAAATGAGCCTGATGAATTATGGGAAAACCAATACATTTTATAAATGGGGTGGCATTGATGGTTTTAGTTTTACAAATTCTATTGTAGAAGAAACAAAATTGAAATCAGTAATTTCGGTTTCTTTTACATTTAATGATATTCCATTAATTAAAAAAGAATTAAATAAATCTAATTCATTTGAGATTGCACTAAAAGAATACAGTAATATAATTCCGTTTAAAGTTAAAGAAAAAAATGATTGGCTTGATTTTGGACATTCAAATTTGTATTACAAATCTAAAAGAAATCTGAATGTAACAAGAAATTTCAATACCACTAATATTGTAAATAACCATATCAAAAAAGAGAGTCCCAATAAAGAAAAAATAAAAAGTGAATACAATTGGTTTAAACAACTCCCCGAAAATTTAAAAGTGTATACTCCTGCTGTTTGGGGCTTTAAAGATGATGAAGAAACTGCATCTTACATGATTGAATTTATTGGTGCGCCAACATTACAAGAGAAATTTGTATTCGGTAATCTTCCTAATTATTCATATTATAAGATTATTGATCATATTTTCGACTTTATTATTAAAGAAAAAATGTATTCTCAAAACAAGTTTTCTTACTTGGCTGTTAAAAAATATTTAAAAGATATTTACGATAAGAAAACCGAAGAGCGTATCAATACTTTTTTAAAGCAAGTGAAATTCGATGCCAGATTACTTCAATAAGCATTAACAATAAAAATTATAAAACTATTAAATAAATTTAAAGAAGAAATAATTAATGAGTTGACTAAAGTTATAGATAATTTACCTGCAGATTATAGACTAACAATAACGCATGGTGATTTGTGTTTTAGTAATATCTTATTTGATTCTAGAAATAATTCTTTGAAGTTGATAGACCCAAGGGGAGGGCTAAATGATAAATTTGATAGTGACGATAAAATCTCTGGCGATTTCCAGTATGATATTGCAAAACTAGGCCATTCCTTAATAGGTAATTATGATTTTATTGTATCTGGATTTTATATTTTAAAATATGATATGAATAATTACAAATTCGAGTTGAATATAGAACATGAAAATAGAGATGATCTTGTGAAATATTTTTATGATAAAGTGGAGGCAACTGGTGTGTCAAAAGACTTTATAAAAGCATCAATTACAAATCTATTTTTATCTATGCTTCCACTTCACAATGAAGATAAAGAAAGGCAGTTAGCAATATTAGTAAATGCTTATAAATTTTATTACAATTAAATTATGTTTATAATTCCTATGGCTGGATTAAGTAGCCGTTTTTTTAAGGCCGGTTTCATAGAAAAAAAACAATCTATTAATAATGAAAAACCTTTACCAACTCTAAAAGTTTTAAAAGATATTTTCGTACAGATTTATTCTTATTTATTATTCGTGATGAAGAGGAGGTTTTGGACTTTGTTAATAATAGCTGTAAAAATTTAGGAATCATAAATTATGAAATAGTAACAATTGATTTTGATACAAGAGGTCAGGCAGATACTGTTTATGAAGGTTTGACAATTAGTGATAAATATTTAAGTAATGAAGAGGTTTATATCTTTAATATTGATAGTATTAGATTAAATTTTAAAAAACCAAGCATCTCATTTCTGAAAAATATCACAGGTTATTTAGAAGTATTCGAAGGAGAAGGTAATCATTGGTCTTTTGTAGACCCAATAGATTTCGAAATCGTAAATAAAACCACTGAAAAAATTAAAATATCAAATTTATGTTCAAACGGATTGTATTACTTTAATACAGTCTTAAAATTTAAGGAGTGCTTTAGAAAAATGGAACTAGATAATGATTACAATGAGTTATTTGTTGCTCCAATGTATAATTTCTTAATTCAAGATTCAAAGATTGTGAAATATGTTAAAGTTGATGCAAAGAATACTCTTTTTGCTGGTACTCCTGAAGAATACAAAGTTTTAAGAAAAACGTATAATTAATATGAATTTTGAAGTTAAAACAATAAAAGATATTGAAAAACTAGTAAATCTTAAAATTTACTAGACTTGAAAATTATTCATACAAAAAAAATAAAGTATCAAGGGGTGCTCCATTACGCAATAAAATATGCGGCTTGGAGCTTAAAAAAAAACGCGATACTTCTTATTAAGGATAATGGACCCTATGAAGTAGTTATAAGGCCTTATTTAATTTCAATTTATCAGGTTAATCAATGTGTACACCAATTTTTAAAAGCAAAGGTAAAAACTATTAAAACTGATTTTAGAAATGGAATTTTAGAATATAAGGTTAACCTAGAAAACTCTTACGATGTAAACAAAGGCTGGTCAGGTGGAATAATTTATTCTGGAAATTCAAGTGAGATAGAATTACTAAATAAGGCTATTAGAGGTCTTTACAGTCAAGTAGAGTTTAATAAATCAAACTCAGAAACTGCTTCCTTTAATGCTTCATTTGGCTCTGATGGGTTTTCGTTTTCTTCTAAGATTCTTTAAGAGTTGTTTATTTAGATGATGTGTCTAAAGATGGAAGGTTTCTAATTTCTAAAAAGAAGAATTTTTTTAATCAACAATTTAAAGTATGAAAATTGTATTTTAATTCACTCTAGAATACAATTTGAACCTAATACTTTAAAAAACTTAAACACTAATTTTGAGTTTATATCACCTCAGATAAATCTAATTGAGGGTGATATTAAAAAGCGTTATATAGATTTCAATCATATGGGATCATATGACCCAACTAGAATTACAGTGGGTAAGCTTGTTTCATCTAATTACAAACCATATAATTATTTAAATAAACTCAAATATGGTCAAGTATATATCGATGGAGGTTGTATGATTTTTAAGAGAAGTATTCTAATAAAAATTCCATTAAATAATAATTTAGCTTGGTTTGAAAACGAAGATGTTGAACTAGCTTCGCGACTGCATAATACAGGGTATTTAATAGATTATGCATATAATGTTTT